>NZ_QGTU01000007.1:0-232253 GCF_003182295.1 Pantoea sp. AG702
TCGTGAGGCTTTGATATTTTTTACGTCCGGAGACGCTGATATCAATCCTGCGAGTGCCCACACAGATTGTCTGATAAATTGTTAAAGAGCAGTGCGAACAGCGGGTTAACCGTCTGTCGCGAGGTGGCGTATATTACGCTTTCCTCCTTCAGAGTCAACCTCTTTTTCAGAAGTTTTTCTCCGGCGGTTCAGTTGCCTGACCCTCTCAACACCGCATTCCGTAAGCCGTTGTGCCGTGTCGATGGAGGCGCATTATAGGGAGTTCGCGCGGCCTGACAAGGGTTAATTGCAAAAAGATTACTGTTCGTCTCAAATTTCGCCAAATCGCGTTATTTCAGTACGATTTGCCTGGTAACTGTGCAAAATCCCTGGCAAAACGCTGCACCTGTTGCCAGTCCGTGTATTCCACTTCTTTAGATGCATCCGTTTCACCGCCAGTCATCCGCATAATGAATTGAATCATGACCCGGTCAAACCAACGATAGCGCGGATAATAGAGTGCGCCAGCAAAGACGGCGCAGCAATCAGGCTGCCAGGGCGACTGTGCTAAAAACTTGACGGTATAAGCATTCGTTTCCGGCGAGCGCTTCTCAGGCTTGCGCGCCGTCAGGTTAACGGAGAAAAAGCCGCTTACGCGCTGCTGCAGTGCAAGCAGGTTGTGCTTAACAAATTCGTTTACGACAGGCTGGAAATGACCATAGCGGATTGAAGCACCAATCAACACCCGATCGTACTGCTGCCAGTCGAGTGTCTTTGCATCCTGGATATTGATGACATCGCAAGATTGCTGGCCCTTAATCTCATCAGCAATAGCCGAGGCTATTTTTTGCGTCTGACCATCGCGGGTGGAAAAGAGAATTAACGCTTTCATTATGTTCATCCTTATTCGTTATTCCCGCCAGAAGGTCGGCGTGAACAACACCAGCAACGTGAAAACCTCAAGGCGACCAAACAGCATAGTAGAAATCAAAATCCACTTAGCTACATCGTTCATTGAGGTGAAGTTATCGGCAACTACGCCCAGGCCCGGGCCAAGATTGTTTAACGTTGCCGCAACCGCAGCAAACGCAGAAAAATCATCAACGCCGGTAGCAATAATGGCCAGCATGCTGATCAGGAACACCAACGCGTATGCCGAAAAGAATCCCCATACGGCTTCAAGGATACGTTCCGGCAGCGCACGATTGCCCAGTTTGATGGTGTAAACCGCATTGGGATGGACAAGCCGCTTAAGCTCACGGTTACCCTGTTTGCACAGCAGCAGAATACGAATCACTTTTAAACCGCCGCCCGTAGAACCCGCACAGCCGCCAATAAATGCAGAACACAACAGCAACACCGGTAGAAACAGCGGCCAGCGCGCAATACTGTCCGTGGTGAATCCCGCAGTGGTTGCCATGGATACCACCTGGAAAAAGGCCTGGTTCAGCGTTTGCCAGCCACTGTCATACACATTGTGGAGCCACAAGACGATGGTGCAAATCAGCACCAGCGTCAGCTGCACCCCGATAAACATCCGGAACTCGGGATCGCGCCAGTAGGCTCGCAGATTGCGGTTGCTGAGTAATGAGAAGTGTAGGCCGTAGTTACAACCGGAGATCAGCAGGAACACCGCCACGATGGTGTTGATCGTTCCACTCTGGAAATAGCCGATACTGGCATCATGCGTTGAAAAACCGCCAATGGCGATAGTTGAAAAACTGTGGCCGATTGCATCAAAGGCAGGCATCCCGGCAAACCACAGGGCCAGCGCGCAGGCAATCGTCAGTAACACATAGATGAGCCAGAGCGTCTTGGCCGTTTCTGCAATGCGCGGGCGCATTTTGTTGTCTTTCAATGGGCCAGGCATTTCAGCACGATACAACTGCATGCCACCGACGCCCAGAATCGGCAGAATCGCAACTGCCAGCACAATGATCCCCATGCCGCCAAGCCACTGCAGCATCTGACGATAGAACAAAATGGCTTTAGGCAAGGAGTCCAGCCCCACCAGCGTCGTTGCGCCCGTGGTAGTTAATCCGGAAAAGGATTCAAAAAACGCGTCCGTAACGGACAGGTGCGGCTGTTCAGCAAAGATAAAGGGCATGGCACCGACGCTGCCCAGCACGGTCCAGAACAATACGACTATCAGAAACCCTTCGCGCGGCTTGAGTTCCGTTTTCTTCTTGCGGTTTGGCCACCACAATAACGAACCAATCACCAGGGCCATCATAAACGTCTGGCTGAAGGCGCGGCCCGCGCCATCCCGATAAATCAGCGCAACGAGGCCGGGTAAAATCATCGTTACCGAGAAGAGGATCACCAGCAGACCGACAATGCGGGTAATGGCGCGAAAGTGCATTAAGCCGTTCCTTTAATTAAAGAGAAGAACATCATGGTGTAAGCGGAAGAAGCGTTAACGCACCCCGGCTGAAGTCTGACAGGTTTTGCTTAAATCCATCAATATGTCCATAAGGCAATGCCAGCGTCATAGTGATACGGTCAAGATACTGACTTTCAGAAATGCTCCCTTCAAAGCGCTGCACCAGGCGCTCAATATCGCTCAACTGGGCGTAATCGCACTGTAACGTGAACAGTTTTACCGGAACTTTTCGCTGGCGCTCAAGCTGTTTCAATCCTTGTTGGACACCGCCGCCATAAGCCTTAACCAGGCCCCCCGTCCCCAACATAATGCCGCCGTAGTAGCGCACGACCACTGCCGTAATTTCTCCGATATCGGCACCCATTAACTGCGCGAGCATGGGTTTACCTGCCGTCCCGGAAGGCTCACCGTCATCGGAAAAGCCCAACTGCTGTGAGTCGTTGGGCGCACCTGCTACCCAGGCCCAGCAATGATGACGGGCAGTGGGATGATCCTGCTTTACCTGCTGGACAAAAGCCCGCGCCGCGTCCACGCCACAGGTGTGAGCCAGCAGCGTAATAAACCGGCTTTTTTTGATCGTCTCCTCGCTGACGCTGAGCGCCTGCGCAGGAATATCAAACGCCTCCATCAGGCAAGATGCAGGTCGCGCGTCATGTTTTCGACGCGGTTCGCATGGATAATCACGTTGTCCTCAATGCGGATACCGCCATAAGGCTTAAGCGCATCCAGTGCCTGCCAGTTAAAATGCGCGCTGAATTTGCCTTCTCGCAGCGGGGCCAGCAGTGAATCAATAATATAGAAGCCTGGCTCAATGGTTAACACCATCCCAGGCTGGATAACCCGGGTGCAGCGCAGATAAGGATATTGCTCTGGCGCGGCCAGGTGCGTACCGGTTTCATCCTGCATAAAGCCCGCGACATCGTGGACCTGCAAGCCCAGCGGGTGGCCTAAACCGTGTGGCATAAAGGGGCCGGTCAAATCCTCGGCTACCAGCGCCTCTTCGCTTATCCCGTGGACCAAATCAAACTTCGTCAGCAATTTCGCAATACGTTGATGCATTTGCAGATGATAATCGGTGTAGCGCACGCCCGCTTTCAGCGTAGCAATCAACGCCAGCTCTTCCGTATTCATCGCTTCAACCATTTTGGCATACAGCGTGCCGCTTTGTGCGGCATAACTGCGCGTCAGATCGGCGGCATAGCCTTGATATTCCGCTCCGGCATCAATCAAAAAACTGTAACGCTTAGCCGGTGGCTGATGGTCCAGTTTGGTGTAGTGCAACACGGCGGCATGCTCATTCAGGGCGATAATATTGCCATAGGGCACATCGGTATCGCGATGTCCGGTTGCCGTCAGGTAAGCCTGATTGATATCAAATTCACTCAGGCCGGCAGAAAAGGCCTCTTTCGCCGCACGATGCCCGGCCACGGCAATTTTTTGCGCCTGACGCATACAGCTGAGCTCGTAATCGGTTTTTATGCTGCGATGGTAATGCAGGAAATCGATCACGCCTTTTGGATTAATATTTCCCGCCTTAATCCCTAATTGCGCCGCACGTTCGATCACCGGGCCAATGTAGGCGACGTTTTCACGTTGGGCTGGCAGAAGATCGCCGATGGCATTCGCGTTTGCCAGGCCGATAATCTCAACGTCATCGGTCCAGAAACTGTGCGGAAGCGGTTCAACGTTATGCCAGTAATCCACCGGAGAGTAAAACCACAACTTCGGTTTGTTCACACCGTCAATCCACAACCAACAGTTTGGCACCTGGGTTACGGGCACCCAGGCCTTAAATTGCGGGTTAACCTTAAACGGATAAGTATGATCGTCCAGAAACACGGTGAGCAACTCGCCGGAATGGATCAGCATGGCATCCAGTTTATGACGTGCCAATACCTGCTGAGCACGTTGTTGCAAGGTCGTAATATGCGCGTGATACAAGCTTTTTAATGAATCCATTGCCGCCTCTCCAGTGTCCGGAAAAGCCGCAGTTTATCACAGCCGAAATACGGATGCCGGGTTCAGGGAGGCTGTGATCTTGTTAGCAAATAAACAAAGAGCTGTTTGCAAAAAATTAACATCGCTCCCAAACTCACGATCATCTGGTATGACCAGATCACCTTTCGCGGTTTCAGGAGACGTACATGCTCTACCAAGGCGCTAACCTCACTCTTAATCAGTTGGACGACGGCATTGTCGAGCTGGTGTTTGATGCCCCCGGCTCCGTTAATAAGCTGGATACACAAACCGTTGCCAGCCTCGGCGAAGCGATTGCTGTGCTGGAGCAACACGCCGATCTGCACGGCGTGCTTCTGAGCTCAGCCAAACCCGCCTTTATCGTTGGGGCTGACATCACCGAATTCCTTGCGCTTTTTGACGCGCCAACGGAAAAGCTGAGCCAGTGGCTGACCTTCGCAAACAGTATTTTTAATCGTCTGGAAGATTTACCCGTTCCCACCATCGCCTCGATCGATGGCTACGCGCTGGGTGGTGGCTGTGAATGTGTTCTGGCGACGGACTTACGGGTTGCCACGCCGACCGCCCGCCTGGGCTTACCTGAAACCAAGCTGGGCATCATGCCGGGTTTTGGCGGCAGCGTTCGCCTGCCTCGCCTGTTGGGTGCTGACAGCGCGCTGGAAATCATTGCGGCAGGTAAAGATATTGATGGTATGGCTGCGCTCAGGCTGGGTCTGGTCGATGCAGTTGTCAGCCCTGATAAACTGCGCGATGCAGCGCTGACGATGCTTAAAGCGGCAGCCAGTGATGGCAGTTGGCGGGCACGTCGCGCCCCTAAATTAGCCCCGTTAAAGCTGAGCCCTGTCGAGGCCGCAATGAGCTTTACAATCGCTAAAGGCATGGTCATGCAAACGGCCGGAAAACATTATCCTGCGCCGCTCACCGCCGTGAAGACGATCGAGGCCGCAGCCGCATTAGGACGTGACGATGCGTTAAAACTGGAAACGGCGGCGTTTGTTCCGTTGGCGCAATCGGATGTGGCCCGCGCGCTCGTCGGAATTTTCCTCAACGATCAGTACATTAAAGGGCTGGCAAAAAAACGCAGCAGCGAAAATGGTGCGCCGAAGCAGGCTGCCGTGCTGGGCGCCGGGATTATGGGTGGCGGCATCAGCTATCAGTCGGCGTGGAAAGGTGTGCCGGTCAAGATGAAGGATATTCATCCGCAGGCGCTGACCCTGGGCATGAACGAAGCCAGTAAGCTTCTGAACAAGCAGCTGGAGCGAGGTAAGATAGACGGGAATAAGCTGGCTGCCGTCATTGCCACCATTCAACCCACGCTGGATTATGCCGGATTTGATCAGGCCGATGTCGTGGTCGAAGCCGTGGTGGAAAACCCGCAGATCAAAGCCAGTGTGCTGGCTGAAACAGAAAAGCATATGCGCAGTGATGCCATCCTGGCCTCGAATACCTCTACGATCCCCATCAGCCAGCTGGCGCAGGCACTGCAGCGTCCCGAAAACTTTTGCGGTATGCACTTCTTTAATCCGGTTCCCCGTATGCCGCTGGTAGAAGTGGTTCGCGGAGAGAAAACCAGTGAAGCGACGTTGGGTAAAGTCGTGGCATGGGCCAGCAAGATGGGCAAAACCCCTGTCGTGGTGAATGACTGCCCAGGCTTCTTCGTAAACCGTGTTCTGTTCCCTTACTTTGCCGCGTTCGGCATGTTGTTGCGCGATGGTGCGGATTTCCGCCAAATCGATAAAGTGATGGAAAAACAGTTTGGCTGGCCGATGGGCCCTTCCTGGCTGCTGGATGTCGTGGGGATTGATACCGCACATCATGCACAAAGCGTGATGGCGGATGGTTTCCCACAGCGTATGAAAAAGGACTATCGCGATGCTATCGATATTCTGTTTGAAGCAAAACGCTTTGGTCAGAAAAACGGTAAAGGCTTCTGGCGTTGGGAAGAAGACAAAAAAGGGAAACCTAAAAAAGTCTCTGATCCCGAGGTCGATGCGCTGCTTGAACCTGCCTGCCAGCCTAAGCGGATCTTCAGTGATGAAGAAATCCTGAACCGCATGATGCTGCCAATGCTGAATGAAGTTGTCCGCTGTCTGGAAGAGAAGATTATTGCTTCACCTGCCGAGGCAGACATGGCGCTGGTGTACGGCCTGGGATTCCCGCCATTCCGTGGTGGGGCTTTCCGTTATCTCGACACGCTGGGTAACAGTAATGTCGTGGATCAGGCGAAACGCTATACGGCACTGGGCGGCCTGTATGAGCTGCCTGCCCTGCTGTCAGAAAAAGCGCGCCAACATGAAAGCTGGTATCCCGCCGTCAAACCGATTGATGAAGCCGCGTTCAGAAGCGCCTGAGGTGATAAAAAATGGAAAATGTAGTCATTATTGACGCAGTGCGCACGCCAATGGGCCGCTCGAAAGGCGGTGCCTTTCGTCACGTACGTGCTGAAGACCTGTCAGCGCACGTTATGCGTGAACTGTTAAGTCGGCATCCGGCAGTCAATGCTGCCACCCTGGATGACATCGTCTGGGGCTGCGTACAGCAAACGCTGGAGCAAGGCTTTAATATTGCCCGCAACGCCGCGCTGCTGGCCGAAATCCCGCATGTCGTACCCGCCACAACGGTCAACCGTCTGTGTGGATCCTCAATGCAGGCCCTACACGATGCCGCACGCGCCATTATGGTGGGAGATGCACATGCCTGTTTGATCGGTGGTGTGGAGCACATGGGACATGTACCCATGAACCATGGCGTTGATTTTCATCCCGGCTTAGGGCGTACCGTTGCGAAAGCGGCAGGAATGATGGGATTAACCGCAGAGATGCTGGCGCGCATGCACCACATTAGCCGCGAGCAGCAGGATGCATTCGCTTTGCGCTCCCATCAACGTGCCTGGCAGGCGACACAGCGCGGCGATTTCGCAAATGAAATTGTTGCGATACACGGCCACGACGCCGACGGCGTGCTGAAACGCTATGACTTTGATGAAGTGATCCGTGAAGATACCAGCCTGGAAGGCCTTGCGGCACTGCGACCTGCATTTGATCCCGTGACCGGGACGGTGACCGCAGGCACATCCTCAGCCCTGTCAGATGGGGCAGCCGCCATGCTGATTATGAGTGAAAGCCGCGCACGGGAGCTGGGGCTGAAACCCCGCGCCCGTATTAAAAGTATGGCGGTGGTGGGCTGCGATCCCTCAATCATGGGCTACGGTCCGGTGCCCGCCAGCAAGCTGGCGTTGAAACGCGCTGGGCTGAGCGTGAACGACATTGACATCTTCGAGCTCAACGAAGCTTTTGCAGCGCAGGTTCTGCCCTGCATTAAGGATTTGGGCCTGTCAGACAAACTGGATGAGAAGGTGAACTTAAATGGCGGTGCTATCGCACTGGGTCATCCACTGGGCTGTTCAGGCGCACGCATCAGTACGACGTTGCTGAATATTATGGAACGCCGCGATGCGCAGTTTGGTCTGGCGTCAATGTGTATTGGCCTGGGTCAGGGCATCGCCACCGTTATCGAACGCGTTTGATACGTTGGGACGTTATTGTGGGATTTACCCGCCTGTCAGGGGCGGGTTTTTTCTTGCTGCGCGAAATCAGATAAAGGCAAAGGCATCGCCATACATCTGTGATTCCACTGCGCCACGCTCAGAACAGAAGCGATCGCGCGCAATTTTTGCCATTTCAAAGCGCCCGGCGATATAAATCTCATGCTCACTCAGCGTAGTAAAGTCCTGCATGACGGCCGTTAATACGGTGCCAGAACGACCCTGCCAGCCTGCTTCAGGCTGTTCTACTACCGGAATTACTTTGAGATTAGGATGCTTAATGGCCAGCGCGTCCAGTTCATCCATATCGTACAGGTGTTTCAGCTCACGGCCGCCCCAGTAAATCGCAATGTCTCGATCAGGCTGTTGGGCAAGCGCCGTCAGTAAGATTGAGCGCGCATAGGAAAAGCCCGTGCCGCCCGCAATCAGGATTAACGGTTTATCACTCTCTTCGCGCAACCATGCGTCGCCGTGGGGAATATCAACAACGATTTGCCCGTCTTGCTGGATGCGATCCATCACGGCCATCGCATACAGGTTAAGCTCCGACGCGCCGATATGCAGCTCAATGATTTCGGTTTCCATTGGCGTAGAGGCTACAGAAAACGGACGCTTATCGCGCTCATCCATCACTACCATAAGATACTGTCCTGCACGAAAGCTAAATTCCGCTTCCGGAATCAGGCGAACGCGATACACCGTGTCGGTAATCGCTTCAACTGAAGTTACTTTACAGCTTAACGTTGTCATGCGTTCCCTCTGTCGGGTCGTCTTTATGGTTATTGCGCGCCATCAACGCTGTGATGGCTGTTTAAAAATACCGAGGTCATCCCAGATAGCGTCGATACGCGCAGTGACTGCCGGATCTTTAACAATCGGCGTGCCCCACTCTCGTTGTGTCTCGCCCGGCCATTTATTCGTCGCATCCAGGCCCATTTTAGAACCCAGTCCTGACACCGGTGACGCAAAATCAAGATAATCGATTGGCGTGTTTTCTACCAATACGGTATCGCGCGCCGGGTCCATACGCGTAGTAATTGCCCAGATGACGTCGTTCCAGTCACGGGCATTAACATCGTCGTCACACACAATAACAAATTTGGTGTACATGAACTGTCTAAGAAACGACCAAACGCCAAACATTACGCGCTTGGCATGACCGGCATACTGTTTTTTAATCGTGACGACCGCCAGCCGGTAGGAGCATCCTTCGGGTGGTAAATAAAAGTCGACGATTTCCGGGAACTGCTTAATCAGAATCGGCACCAGCACTTCATTTAACGCCACGCCAAGGACAGCTGGCTCATCTGGCGGACGTCCGGTGTAGGTCGAGTGATAAATAGGCTGATGCCGCTGAGTAATATGCGTTACGGTAAAAACCGGGAAGCTATCGACTTCATTATAGTAGCCCGTATGGTCGCCATAGGGGCCTTCCGGGGCCATATCGCCGGGTTCAATGTAGCCTTCCAGCACGATTTCCGCGCTGGCAGGCACTTCCAGATCGTTGGAAATACATTTGACCACTTCGGTTTTATTCCCCCGCAGCAGGCCCGCAAAGGCATATTCTGACAGCGTGTCCGGTACCGGGGTCACCGCGCCAAGAATTGTCGCCGGATCGGCACCCAGCGCAACAGATACCGGGAAACGCTCGCCAGGATGGGCTTTCGTCCACTCCAGATAATCAAGTGCCCCGCCGCGATGAGAAAGCCAGCGCATGATAAGACGGTTTTTACCAATCACCTGCTGGCGATAAATGCCCAGGTTTTGTCGCTCTTTATGCGGACCGCGGGTTACCGTGAGCCCCCAGGTAATTAAGGGTGCTGCATCGCCTGGCCAGCATTTCATGACCGGAATCCGCGTTAGATCGACCTCATCGCCGCTGAAGACCTCTTCCTGACAGGGTGCATTGCGCAACCTTTTGGTGGGCATATTCAGCACCTGCTTAAACTGCGGCATTTTGCTGAACAGGTCACGGAAGCCTTTTGGCGGCTCGGGTTCTTTGAGAAAGGCCAGCAGTTCGCCCACTTCTCGCAGTGCGCTAACCTCTTCCTGCCCCATACCCATCGCCACGCGCTTTGGCGTGCCAAACAGGTTGCACAGAACGGGCATGTCGTAACCCTTAGGGTTCTCAAACAATAATGCCGGGCCGCCTGCACGTAAGGTGCGGTCAGCAATTTCCGTCATTTCCAGTTCGGGGTCGATCTCGTGCGATATACGCTTCAGTTCACCACGCTGTTCAAGCAGCGCAATAAAGTCTCTTAAATCCTGATATTTCATGCGGCTTCAACTTTCCGGCCAGAGTGAATGGGCCATTATAGGGCTGATTGTGGGGATGTGTTGAGCTTTATGCGCCCCATCTTTTACCTGGCCTGTAACTTACAACGGTCAGGCTGGGTACGGCGATCGTTATTGCCCCGTGGGTTGCGAATGACTCACGTTTACTCACTTTATGCGGTGGCACTGATCATTCAGAACAATCTTAGTTTATTTTCCAGGCAACGCCGCGTTACAGGCCCCAATGCGCTATAACTCTGGCTGGAGGTTTGCTATTCTTAGCGTCCATTCATTGGGAGCAGTTATGGAATCCTGGTATTTACTCTATTGCAAACGTGGGCAGCTATTGCGTGCGAAAGAGCATCTTGAGCGGCAAGAGGTAAAATGCCTGAGTCCAATGATCGCGATGGAGAAGATCGTGCGCGGTAAGCGGACGACCGTTAGTGAGCCGCTGTTTCCAAACTATCTGTTTATCGAATTTGATCCGGAAGCCATTCATACCACGACCATAAGCAGTACGCGTGGCGTCAGCCATTTTGTGCGCTTTGGTACAACACCGGCAACCGTGCCCGCCCTGGTGATTGATGCCTTGCAAACCGACGTCCCCCAGACGTTGCTCGATCCCGAAACGCCGCAAAACGGTGATGAAGTGATCATCACCGAAGGCACGTTCGAGGGCTTGCGTGCGATATTCTCTGAACCGGATGGCGAAGCACGCTCAATTCTGTTGCTGAATCTGCTCAACAAGCAGGTCGTACGCAGCGTGGATAACCGGCAGTTCCGTAAAGCCTAAATCAGCCCGAACAGTTTACGCGCATTGTGATCCACCTGACGTGCCAGCATCTCGACATTCTCCCCGCGCCAGTTTGCGACCTGCTGCAGGATATGCGGCAAGAAGCAGGGTTCATTTCGTCTCGACGTGGGACGGGGACGCATATCACGCGGCAGAAGGTAAGGTGCATCCGTTTCCAGTAATAACCGCTCTGCCGGAATCAGTGGCAGCATCCCACGCAACGCGATACCTCGACGCTCATCGCATACCCAGCCCGTAATCCCTACCGACAGCCCCATGTCCAGGCAAGCGGTTAGCTCCTCGCGCGTGCCGGTAAAGCAGTGAATCACTGCAGCAGGCAATTTGGGCAGCCAGGGTTCAAGAACTGCCGCAAAGCGCTCGTGGGCTTCCCGGCAGTGAAGAAACACCGGCATATTAAGCTCTGCCGCCAGTGCCAACTGAGCGTCAAACGCATACTCCTGCTGCTGGTGAGCGGACAGGTTACGATTAAAATCCAGACCGCATTCACCTATTGCCACTACGTCTTTTTTCTGTGCCAGACGGCGCAGCGTGTTAGCAACGTCCGCTGACCATTCGCTGGCATGATGGGGATGCACGCCAGCGGTTGACCAACAATAATCCTGATGGGCCTCAGCCAGTTTCTGCGCCTGCTGACTTTCAAGTGCGTTGGTGCCGGTAATCAACATGCCGGTGACGCCCGCTTCGCGCGCGCGTGAGATCACCTTTTCCCGATCGGAGGCGAACTGCGTGCTGGTCAGGTTTACACCGATATCAAACATATTTTTTCCACTCTTTATCAATAACACCCTAAACAAAAACCGCCTGGCGGCGGTTTTTGACTTTCCTCTCCCGCCTTGCGGGTTGTGCCCAATCAGACATCAGGAATCGGCGTTATGTTCCTCATCCTCTGCCTGGCGGCCTTTTCCCACATAGTAACGTGAGAAGAATACGCCGACTTCAAACAGGCAGTACATCGGAATAGCGAGCAAAGTTTGGGAAAAAACGTCTGGTGGTGTGAGCAGCATCCCAACAACGAACGCGCCAACCAGAATATAGGGGCGTTTCTTTTTCAAATCATCGGGGTTGGTAATGCCCGTCCAGCAGAGCAGCACAATCGCGACCGGCACTTCAAATGCCACGCCAAAGGCCATGAACAGCGTCATCACGAAATCAAGATAGTTGGTAATGTCCGTTGCAATAGTGACGCCCTGGGGCGCGGTTTTGGCGAAAAAACCAAAGGCCAGCGGAAAGACGATGAAGTAAGCAAAAGCGACGCCCACGTAAAACAGCAACGTACTGGAGAACAGCAACGGCATGACCAACTTGCGTTCGTGGCGATAGAGGGCTGGCGCGACAAAGGCCCAGACCTGGTAGAGGATAACCGGAACGGCAAGGAATACCGATACGATCATGGTCAGCTTGATCGGGGTAAAAAACGGTGACGCGACATCCGTGGCGATCATGCTGGCGCCCGCGGGCATCTGATTAATGAGCGGCGACGCCACCGCATGGTAGATATCATTGGCAAAGTAAATCAGCGCCAGAAAGATGACTAACACGGCAACAATACAGTTCAGCAGACGCTTACGCAGCTCAATCAAATGGCTGATCAGGGGTTGGGTATCTTCAACGGCCATTATCGCTCATCACTTGCAGAAGGAGTAGAAACTGAACCTGCCGACGGCACAGCGCTAACGGGCTTAGCCGCAGTTTGTGCATCGGCATGAGCAGGCGACTGTGCCGGTGCACTGGCATGCCCTGAGGCAGGTCGCGGCTGAACCGGGGAGGGCTCAACGCGGCTGTCGGCCGGTTGAGAAGCCGCAGGTTCAGACGTCGCCAGCGGAGCCTGCACAGGTGCCTGCGCCTGATGTTCGCTGGCGGCAGGTGTAACGGGGTGCAGCGTTTCGGTGGTCGATGCAGGGTGAGGAGAATGGATGGTATTGGCTTCGTCTTCGTCTCTTTCAATATCAATGCTCTGCTTGACCGAGCGTTTCATTGAATCAGCCGTTTTCCGCAGCTCTTCCATGGATTCCTTAAGCTCGGGGGACAGCGTGCCCCGGCCGGCTTCTTCCACCTTTTTCAGGCTGTCTTGCAGCTCCTGAAGCTTGAGTTCTTGCGCCAGCTCACTCTGGACATTGGCGGCCAGCGAGCGGATCGCTCTGATCCAGCCCATGACCGTTTTTACCGCAAGGGGCAGACGTTGCGGGCCAAGAACGATCAGCCCGATCACGAACACCAATACCAATTCACCAAAACCAATATCGAACACGGCTTACACCTGCTTGTCGTTCTTGACGTCATCTTTCTGAGCCGACGTTGGCTGTTTATCCGCCAGCGTTTTGGCATGGAAATCAGCATCCTGCTCTTTCGGTTGATCCTTTTTATCGTCTTCGTCGCTCATGGCTTTCTTAAACCCACGGATAGAAGAACCCAAATCCGAACCCAGATTACGTAATTTGTTGGTACCGAACAGAAGAACCACAATCACGGCAATAATTAACAACTGCCAAATACTAATACCGCCCATGAGATAGCCTCGATTTTATTGTTAAAAACTGCGGGGTCATGCACCACGAAACCCGTGTTTATTCGGGTCCGAATCAGCGACATTACCGCGTTTCTGGCGCAGGTGACAATCAGTTTGTCTTACGCCAGCCGATTAACCAACTGACAAAGCCCGCCGCCATTAATGCCGCTGGAAACAGGTCCCACTCAGGCCTGCTGAGGAGCACCGCCGTTCCGCTAATCAACAGCGTCGCGCCTACGCCAAACAGGTAACGCGCCTGCTGCTGACGTGAACGTTGGACACTTAAATCGTTCGCGAGTTTATCCACGCTGAGGCGTAATTGCTTATGCTGCCGCATACTGTCGTAAAACAATTCTGGCAGTTCTGGCAGTTTTTCTGCCCAGTAAGGGGCTTTTTCCTTTACCGCACGGATAATCGCCGGAATCCCGATTTGATCCTTAATCCAGTCCTCAAGGAAGGGTTTTGCCGTTTTCCAAAGGTCCAGTTGTGGATAGAGCTGGCGACCGATGCCTTCAACGTAAAGCAAGGTTTTTTGCAACAGCACCAGCTGCGGCTGGACTTCCATATTGAAGCGACGCGCCGTGTTAAACAGGTTCAGCAGCACATGCCCAAACGAGATTTCTGCCAGCGGTTTCTCAAAAATGGGCTCGCATACGGTACGGATAGCGAACTCGAAGTCTTCAACGTTGGTATCGGCAGGCACCCAGCCCGAATCGACATGCAGTTCCGCCACTTTGCGGTAATCGCGATTGAAGAAGGCAATAAAGTTCTCGGCCAGATAGCGCTTATCTTCTTTATTCAGCGAACCGACGATACCGCAGTCAATGCCGATATACTGAGGATCTTCAGGATGATCGTAACTGACAAAGATATTGCCCGGATGCATGTCGGCATGAAAGAAGCTGTCGCGGAAAACCTGGGTAAAGAATACCTGCACACCGCGTTCTGCTAACAGCTTCATGTTGACGCCGTGCTGCTCCAGCGTCGCCACATCAGAAATGGGAATGCCGTAAATGCGCTCCATTACCATCATGGATTCACTGCAATAGTCCGAATAGACCTCTGGCACATACAGCATGCGGCTGTTTTCAAAGTTGCGGCGAAGCTGAATGGCATTGGCGGCTTCACGCAACAGGTTTAATTCATCAAGCAGGGTCTTCTCATAATCCCGTACCACTTCAACCGGGCGCAGACGGCGGCCATCCGGCAGCAATCGTGGCACCCAGCGGGCAATGCGGTAGATGAGTTTCATGTCCGCTTTGATGACCGGCAGGATATCCGGGCGGATTACCTTGATAACGACGTTCTTGCCATTGGATTTCAGGGTTGCGGTATGTACCTGAGCGATAGAGGCCGAGGCCAGTGGAATGATATTGAAGTCATCAAACCAGGATTCAATCGGTGCGCCCATTGAGGCTTCGATCTGCGCTTTCGCTTTAACGCCATCAAAGGGGGCAACGCGGTCCTGCAGGACAGCCAGCTCATCGGCAATCACCGGGGGAAACAGGTCACGGCGCGTCGACAGCATCTGACCAAACTTGATCCACACCGGGCCCAACTGCTCCATCGCCATACGCAAACGCACGCCAAGGAGTTCTTGCTTGTGCTGGTTGGGGATCCAGAAAATGCAGCGTCGCCATAGCCTGAGCGGAAGAGTCAGGCGCATCTGCGGAATCAGTTCATCAAGGCCGTAAGTCAAAAACACCTTAATAATAAAATATAACCGGCGGATCTCTCCAAAACTCATTTCGCCTCCAGCTGTGCCAGACGCGCATCAAGCGCCTCAAGCGAACGTTCCATCGCGCTAACCTCCTCAGAGAACCAGGCAAATTCCAGGGCGCCCGGCGCAACCCGCCACTCTTCGGTTAATGCCTGACCAAGATAGTCCTGACGCCGTTGCGTTTCTGCTTTGAAAAAACGCCATGCACGCTGCGCGCCCTGGCTCATCCCCTGAGCGGCGATATCACCGATCCAGGGAGCAAGGTATTCAGCGGGATCCAGCTCGGCCAAATCCATCAGCGCAGAAAACTGCTGAACCACCTGCAAGTCACCTTCAACCTGCAGCTCACCGCTACGAATCAAGGTCGTCAGCTGCTGGCGATCGCGTAACTTTGGCAGGGACTTAAGCTGGGTAATGACCGTGCAGTCACTGCTGTCCTGCCAGTCACTGAGCACGTCAAGCTGCTGCTCACTGAACACCAGCACCAGCGGCCAGGATAGCTCACTTAAACGCAGCATCAGTACCTTGCCGACCAGGCGCTGACGTGCGCTTTTCAGGCTACGATCGCGATACAGTATGCGGTTTAACGCCGTTTCAATACCGGCGGTCATTACAGGTGTTAAGGTCATCGCCATAATGGTTAAAATTTAAACCCACGATGCAGCGCCACAATCCCACCCGTCATGTTGGAATAGGTCGTGTTTTCGAATCCCACGTCATTCATCATCGCTTTCAGGGTTTCCTGATCGGGATGCATGCGAATTGACTCAGCAAGGTAGCGATAGCTTTCTGCGTCCTGGGCGACCAGTTGCCCAATACGGGGCAAAATATGGAACGAGTAAGCATCGTAAGCTTTGCTAAGGGGTTCGATAACAGGTTTAGAAAACTCCAGCACCAGTAAACGTCCACCTGGCTTCAGCACGCGGAACATTGAGGCCAGTGCCTTCTCTTTTTCAGTCACGTTACGCAGACCGAACGAAATAGTGATGCAGTCAAAATAGTTATCAGGAAACGGCAATGCTTCGGCGTTGGCCTGCACATAGCTGACGTTGCCTACCACGCCCAGATTACGCAGTTTTTCCCGGCCCATTTTCAGCATTGAGCTGTTAATGTCAGCCAGCACAACCTGACCGGTTTCACCCACCAGGCGCGAAAATTTCGCGGTAAGATCGCCGGTTCCACCCGCCAGATCCAGCACGCGCTGACCACGGCGCACGCCGCTGCTGTCAATGGTAAAACGCTTCCAGACTCGATGGACGCCAAACGACATTAAATCGTTCATCAGGTCATATTTTGCCGCTACGGAGTGAAACACGTCCGCGACTTTACCGGCTTTCTCGCTTTTGGCGACCGTCTGAAAGCCAAAATGGGTAGTTTCCTGCTGTGATTCATCTGCCATCGGTTTTACCTGCTCCACAAACAATACTCACTGAAGTGTATCAGAGTCATAGAGGTCAGGCACGCTGGTGACCTGCTTATTCGCGGAGGTGCCGAATCCGCTCATGACTTTCGTCTGCGTTGTCCTTGTCATTTTGCTCACTGTCGTGCTCATTCTCAGGCATAGCTTGTTCAACCAGGTGCGGGTTAATGGCGCGTTTTACTTCTACACCCAGATCGCGAAAACCTTCAGCCTGGGCGATAAGGTTGCCCCGCCCCTCTGCCAGTTTCTTCATCGCCTCGCGATAGCTGTTCTGCGCCTTATCAAGGCTGTGACCAATCCCGCTCATATCGTCTACAAACAGCCGCATTTTGTCATACAGTCTGGAGGCCCGCTCTGCAATGCGCTGTGCATTACGACTCTGGTGCTCATAGCGCCAGAGATTATTAATCGTCCGCAGCGCCACCAGCAGCGTAGTTGGGCTGACCAGCATGATGTTCTGCTGCAGGGCTTCACTGATGAGTTCGGGCTGACGATCGATAGCCAACAGGAAGGCCGGCTCAACAGGAATAAACATCAACACATAATCCAGCGAGCGTAAACCGGGCAATTGTTGATAATCTTTGCGGCCCAGCAGGCGAATGTGCCCGCGCATGGCGCTGACATGTTCCTGAATAGCCTGCTCGCGTTCCACATCGTCATCGGCATTAAAATAACGCTCGTAGGCCACCAGCGTCATTTTAGCGTCGATAACCACATCTTTTCCCTGTGGCAGGCGAACAATCACATCCGGCTGCATCCGGCTTTGCTGTTCATTCTGCATGCTGACCTGAATGTCGTACTCATAGCCTTCACGCAGCCCAGAAGCTTCCAGCACCCGGCTCAGTACCACTTCGCCCCAGTTGCCCTGAATTTTATTGTCGCCTTTAAGCGCCTTCGTGAGGTTAAGCGCCTCCTGAGCCATCTGGGCATTCAACTGCTGCAGCTGACGAATCTCGTGAGTGAGCGTGTGGCGCTCACGGGCTTCGGCACCGAAGCTTTCATTCACCTGGCGGCGAAACCCGTCAAGCTGCTCCCGGAGCGGCCCTATCAGGCTGTTAAGACTTTGACGATTCTGCTCATCAACCCGACGTCCACTGTTTTCAAAAATACGGTTGGCCAGATTTTCAAACTGCGCGCTGAGTCGCTGCTCGCTGTTTGTCAGCAGTCGCTGTTTTTCTTCTGCTGCAAAGCGGGTTTCTTCCAGACGAATCGTGACCTCGCGCAGCTCTGCTTCCTGCGCGCTGTTCACTTCGAGCTGATTACGAAGTTCACGGGTGAGTTGTTCGCTCTCGTTGCGCCAGTAGTCGAGCTGTTGCAGGCGCTCATTGGCCCCGCTTAACGCACCATGAAGCTGTCTCAGCTCCTGTTCACGCTGCTGCACCTCTTGCTGGAGCTGGTCGATATGCAGCTGCTGACGCTGTTGCCCCTCGTTTAGCAGGCGACGTTCTGTAGAAAAGCTGGCCAGCTGATGGCCGACCCGCATTTGCGCCAGTATCCAGCCCACACCAAGGCCGGCAAGCGCCAGGCAGATGTAGATAATGATGTGCTGATCCATATTTTCCCCGCTGGTCAGGCTAATGAAGGAAAAGGTAAATTCGCACTGTATGAATGTCCAGATATATTTGCTGGCGTTGGAAGAGGCGACGCAAAGGCTTGTGAGTGGCAGGACAGACAGGCCCGATCACGGGCCTGTCTGTTAAAACAGGGGAATTACAGTAAACGGCGCGCGGCTTCCACCACGATTTTCACCGCGTCGCTTTCCGTCTGCTTCATCGTGACGGCATCCGGAATCTCTTTTTGGGTGCGGTTGACGATAACGCCCGCTACCATCCCGGCTCTCAGCCCCTGGCTGGCACACATGGTTAACAGGGTCGCCGACTCCATCTCGTAGTTCAACACGCCCATCTGCTGCCACTCCTGCATAGAGCCCTGGAAGCTTTTTACGACACGGCCTGAAAAGGTATCGTATCGTTCCTGACCCGGGTAAAAGGTGTCAGAAGAGGCCGTAATACCGATATGGGTTTTAGCGCCACAGGCTTCCGCCGCCGCGACTAATGCCGTCGTACAGGTAAAGTCCGCCACTGCCGGAAACGCCATGGGGGCGAAATGCAGGCTGGCACCGTCCAGGCGCACTGATGCTGTGGTGACCAAAACATCGCCGACGTTGATATGGGGCTGAATCGCCCCAGTGGTTCCCACGCGCAGGAACGTACGCACGCCAAGCTGTGCCAGTTCCTCAACGGCAATCGATGTAGAAGGTCCGCCAATACCTGTCGAACACACAACAACCGGTTTGCCATCCAGCTTCGCCAGCCAGGTGGTGAACTCGCGATGGGAAGCAAGATGCTGTGCATCTTCCATCAGTCCGGCAATCTTTTTCACGCGCTCTGGATCGCCAGGAACAATGGCCAGCGTTGCCCCCTGCAGGTCAGCTTTAGTCAGGCCAAGATGGAATACGTCAGACTGTGTCATATCAGACTCCGGGTTAAGGAAAATTTTTACGCCACTTTACGTCACCGGGCGAGGTAAATATGTGACTAAATTCACTTAAGAAAATGAAAGTTACATTCCCAAAGAAAAATAAGGTGATTTAGATCACACATCCATCTCTCGCCTTGCGTATTGCTACATATGGTGATGTGGAAGCTATCGCGGGAATGTTAAAGAGAAGTGTAATTTTATTGGTTAACAGCTCTGTTACTCAATGCCCGGTACCTGTCATGGGTGGCCAGGCTATAGTTACGTGATTGCGCCTATGCTTGCACGGAGAGAACGATGAAAACCGAAGATAATATGACACAAAAATCAGCTGCAGGCGCGTTTGCTCCGGCAGTTCAGCCCACAGCAGCGACCACCATTATTACCGACAGCGCCAACATCCATGCGGGGGAAACCTCCATTCCGAGCCAGGGTGAAAACCTGCCGGCGTTTTATGCGAAGCCGCAGTCAGCAGAAGGTCCGTTGCCGGTCGTGCTGGTGGTACAGGAAATTTTTGGCGTTCACGAACATATTCGCGACATTTGCCGTCGGCTGGCGCTGGAGGGCTATCTGGCCGTCGCGCCAGAACTGTACTTCCGTGAAGGCGATCCCAACGATTACAACGACATCCCTACCCTGTTCAAAGAGCTGGTCAGTAAAGTGCCCGACAGCCAGGTGCTGGCAGATCTCGATCACGCGGCGAACTGGGCTGCCCGTAACGGGGGAGATATTCGCCGCATGGGGATTACCGGTTTCTGCTGGGGCGGACGCATCAGCTGGCTTTATGCCGCGCACAACCCGCAACTGCGCGCCGCCGTAGCCTGGTATGGTCGCCTGGTGGGTGAAAAAACCATGAAGCAGCAAAAACATCCTATCGATATCGCCGTTGATCTGAACGCGCCCGTGCTGGGGTTGTATGGAGGTCAGGATGACGGCATTCCGCTGGAGAGCGTCGAGCAGATGCGCCAGGCACTGCACGCGGCCAATGCCAAAGCTGAGATCATTGTTTATCCCGAGGCCGGACATGCTTTTAACGCCGACTATCGTCCAAGCTATCACGCCGAATCGGCCACCGATGGCTGGGCGCGCATGTTAGCCTGGTTTGCGCAATACGGTGTTGCCCCCGCGAAGTGACTGAAAAAAGGGGCGTTCAGGCGCCCCAACATACTGACAACGTATTGACACAACACCAGGAAATCAGGCGGTTTCGCCCCGCAGGTTTCTTGCCGCTTTGACCATGTTAGCCAGCGCCTGTCGGGTTTCGCGCCAGCCGCGGGTTTTCAGGCCGCAGTCCGGATTCACCCACAGACGTTCCTCAGGGATACGTTGTGCGGCCTTGCGTAACAGATTTTCTATCCACTCGACGTCGGGTACATTGGGGGAGTGAATATCGTACACGCCGGGCCCGATTTCATTCGGATACTCAAATGCGTTGAATGCATCCAGCAAATCCATATCGGAACGTGAGGTTTCGATGGTAATCACATCCGCATCCAGTGCCGCAATGGATGCCATAATGTCGTTAAACTCGCAGTAACACATATGCGTGTGAATCTGCGTCTCGTCTTTCGCGACAGCGGCGGTTAACCGAAACGCCTCCACGGCCCAGCGCAGATAATCTGCCCAGTCGGACTGATGCAGCGGCAATCCTTCACGCAATGCAGGCTCATCAATCTGAATAATGCCAATGCCGGCGTGTTCCAGATCCGCAACTTCATCCCGCAGCGCCAGTGCAATCTGTTTGGCGATCGTTTCACGTGATACATCCTCCCGCGGGAATGACCAACAGAGAATGGTCACCGGGCCGGTCAACATACCTTTTACCGGCTTGTCAGTCAGGGACTGCGCATAGGTTGCCCACGCCACGGTAATGGCTTCAGGACGGCTGACGTCACCAATAATGACCGGCGGTTTAACACAACGTGAACCGTAGCTTTGTACCCAACCATTTTGTGTAAAGACGAAGCCGTCCAGGTTCTCGCCAAAGTATTCCACCATATCGTTGCGTTCCGCCTCGCCGTGAACCAGCACGTCCAGTCCCAAACGCTCCTGCTCAGCTATCGCCTGCTTAATGTGTTCCGCGATACCGGTACGGTAATGCGCGCGATCAATCGCGCCTTTTTTGAAGTCGAGTCGTAATCCACGAATTTCAGTGGTCTGCGGGAAGGAACCGATGGTGGTGGTTGGCCAGGCGGGCAGGTTGAAACGCTGACGTTGTGTGCTGGCACGCCCGGCGTAAGGGCTGGCACGTTCGGTGTCTTTGGCCTGAAAATTTGTCAGACGCAGTGCGACAGCCGCGTTGTGGACGCGGCGGGAATGCGCACGTGCCTGAACCGGTGCGCTCCATTCCTTCAGCGATGCGGGATCGTTGCGGCGAAGCGCCGTACTCAGTAGCGACAGCTCATCACATTTTTGCAAGGCAAAGGCAAACCAGCTTTTCACCTCCTCGTCCAGACGGGTCTCCACACTCAGATCAATGGGGCTGTGCAGCAACGAGCAGGATGTGCCAATCCACAGGTGTTCACGTGAGGCGATCAGCGGCTGCAGACGCTCAAACCAACGGCTGAGATCGGCACGCCAGACGTTGCGGCCATTGATCACGCCGACAGATAACACCCAGTCTGCGGGCAGTTGTTGGTTCACCTGCTGGATATCATCTTGCCCCTGCACCAGATCCACATGCAGGCCCTGCACTGGCAACGTGCGGATAATATCCAGATTCTGGCCGATACTGTCGAAGTAGGTGGTCAGCAGCAGGTTGACCTGCCCGTTTAACGCAGCGTAAGCCGCTTTGAAGGCCTCGCGCCATTCCTGTGGCAGTTCCAGCGCCAGGACGGGTTCATCAATCTGTACCCACTCAACGCCGCGCGCGTTCAGTTCGGTCAGGACCCGCTGATAAACGGGCAGAATATCGTTCAGTAGTGACAGACGATTAAAGGGTTCTCCTTTTACCTTACCCAGCCAGAGGTAGGTTAACGGTCCTGACAACACAGGCTTAACGTTATGACCCAGCGCCAGCGCCTCGTCCACTTCATCCAGCAGTTGGGTCCAGGTTAAAGAAAACGACTGGCCTTGCGTGAATTCTGGCACGATGTAGTGATAGTTCGTGTTGAACCATTTTGTCATTTCTGCCGCCGCGGCCGGCTCACCCGTCGGTGCACGCCCCCGGCTCAGGCGGAACAGCGTATCCAGATCAATCGATCCGTCCTGATTTCGATGGCGAGCAGGCACGTTGCCCAGCATCAGGCTGGTCGTCAGAATATGATCGTACCAGGCAAAATCGCCCACCGGCACTTTATCGACGCCGGCCGCTTTTTGTTGTTGCCAGTGGCGCGCACGCAGTTCGCGACCCACCGCCTGTAATTCTTCCTGCGTGCTGTTGCCAGCCCAGTAGCTTTCAAGTGCTTTTTTCAGCTCGCGACGCAGACCAATACGTGGAAAACCGAGAGTATGATTTAAGATAGTCATTCACTATTCTCCAGAAAGTCTTCGGCTTTGGCGGGTCGCCAAAGATGTTTAGCCGTCCAGATGTTTACACCGCTATATTCTGCGGGTACTGTATGTTGCTCAAGCGCAAATTATTCAGCTTCGATGTGAAGGACTCTCATGATCGAATTCAAACACCTCCGGACGCTTCAGGCTCTGCAGAATACGGGCTCGCTGGCTGCTGCTGCGGCTCAGCTTCATCAGACACAGTCGGCGTTATCACATCAGTTCAGCGATCTGGAACAGCGGCTGGGATTTCGTTTGTTTGTTCGTAAAAGTCAGCCACTGCGTTTTACCCCGCAGGGCGAAATTTTATTGCAGCTGGCAGAGCAGATACTGCCGCAAATTCAGCAGGCGCTTCAGGCCTGCCACGAACCGCATCAGACCACGCTGCGCGTCGCGATCGAATGCCACAGTTGCATTCAGTGGCTGACACCGGCTTTAGATAAGTTTCGTCAGAGCTGGCCCCAGGTGATGATGGATTTTAAATCGGGCGTAACCTTTGATCCGCAGCCCGCGCTGCAGCAGGGCGAACTGGATATTGTATTGACGTCGGATATCCTGCCGCGCTCAGGCTTGTTCTATTCACCTATGTTTGATTTCGAAGTCCGCCTGGTACTGGCGCCAGATCACCCTCTGGCGCAGGTTGAACACATTTCACCTGAAGACCTGGCGGATGAAGTGCTAATGATTTATCCGGTACAGCGCCAGCGCCTGGATATCTGGCGCCACTTTCTGCAACCTGCGGGGATCAGTCCGGCGCTCAAGAATGTCGATAACACGCTGCTGATGATTCAAATGGTCTCGGCGCGCATGGGGATTGCTGCGCTGCCGCACTGGGTCGTTGAAAGTTTTGAAAAACAGGGCCTGGTGATCACCAAAACGCTGGGCGAAGGGTTATGGAGTCGTCTTTACGCCGCTGTACGCGACGGTGAACAGCGCCAGCCGGTACTGGAAGCGTTTATGCGTTTTGCCCGTCAGCATGCCTGCGAGCATTTGCCCTTTGTCAGGGACGCCGCGCATCCTGCGAAGGTTTTATCGCGTGAGTGACAAAGCTGCGCGATAGCAGGCAAAATCCCCTATAATGCGCAGCCTGTCGATTTACCATGAGAAGATCTCACCATGACTAACAACGATATTCTGCGCAGCGTGCGCTATATGCTCGATCTGAACGATGCCAAAATGGTGGCGATTTTTGCGCTGGCTGAATGTGAAGTGGCTCAGGCGGACATTACCAGTTGGCTGAAGAAAGATGAGGATGCGGCGTTTCGCCCCTGCCCCGATGTGGTGATGGGATATTTTCTTAACGGTTTAATTTTTCATCGCCGCGGAAAAAGTGAAGACGCGCCTGCGCCCTCCATCGAGCGCAAGATGAACAACAATATCTTTATGAAAAAGCTGCGCATCGCGTTTGATTTGAAAACTACCGACATTCCTGACGTGCTGAAAAAAGCCAACTTTACGGTCTCTCAGGCTGAGATTGGCGCAATCTTCCGCAAACCGGATCATAAAAACTACCGCGAGTGCGGTGACCAGATTCTGCGTAATTTTCTTAAAGGGCTGACGATGATTCATCGCCCCGCCACAGGTAAACCCGCTTAATCAGAAACGCCCTGACCGGAAGCAGCTCGCTGTCATGCGGTCTGCTTCCGGTCAGGCTCAGGGGCGTTCACAGCCTGTTTCCAGCCCAGATGCCCTGCATTTCTCCCGCAACGGTTTACTCGCTGGCAAGGCCCGCCACGGACTATCTTGCGCTGTTGTCTACCACCCAGCGCTTATGGACCCACAGCGACGCCATAATCACGATGGCTCCTGCGATAAAGCTTGGCCAGTGCGGTTTTTGCTGCCATATCGCCAGGTTCACCAATAAGCCGGCCGGAACGTGCATGTTATTCATAATGCCCAACGTGCCGGCATCGACCTGCGTCGCGCCGTAGTTCCACATAAAGTAGCCCAGCCCCGAAGCCGCGACGCCCAGCCAGACCAGAATGCCCCATTGCAGCGTCGTGGTAGGCAATTTATGGGGATTGCCCCAGGCTGCCCAGGCAACGATCGCAATCAGAACCGCGCCCAGATAAAACCATGAAAACGCCGTATGTTGCGGCATTGGACGGGTTTCCTGCAAACGTTTGTAGCCCACCATCCCCGCCGCGAAGCAGATATTCGCCAACTGGACCAGCAGCAGACCAAACCAGAAGTTATCGCTGACTTTGTCATAACGAATGATTGCCGCGCCAGCAACGGCCAGCAGCGCACTGAAAATGTAGCCCACGCGCAGGGGCCTTCGGCTTATCAGGTCGTAGATTAAGGTGACATACAGCGGCGTCATCACGGTGAACAGCAGGAATTCTGACACGCTCAGATACAGATAGGCTTCAAAACTCAGCAAATACATAATGCCCAGCTGCAACATCCCTACCAGCATATAGAGCAAGAGCGTCGAAGGCCGATAGCCGCGCCAGCGCAGGAACGGCAGAAACACAATGGCCGCCAGCGCCAGGCGCATCAGCACTGAAAACCAGCTGTCCACTTGCCCGGCAAGGTATTCACCGATCAGGCTAAAGGAGAATGCCCACAGAATGGTAGTAACAATCAATAAAAGCACGGTAACAACCCCGAAATAAACAGAGCGTCAGTGTAAACAATGTCCTGAATCAGAGCTGCATTATCTGGTTGACATCTGGTTATTTACCAGGCAATCAGGCAACACCTCCTCAGCCCGACGTTTATCCGCTCAGGAGAGCATGCATGAGGTTAAAAATGGGCGAAAAAGCGCATCTGCCTGGCATTTTCGCGCTTTACTGTAATAAAACTGTAACAAATTTGTCATTCATCACAGTAACCCAGTCCGCCTCTGTCTATTCTCTGCGCGAAATGGTGCATTGCGAGCACCCTTTTTTCTTTCGACCCAACCTGCTGGGGAATCAAAACCATAATGCGCCCGGAGGGCCACCCTAATGTTAAGTATTTTTAAACCTGCACCACACCAGCCTCAGGTGGCAGAGGATCGTATCGATCCACTCTACCGCCGCCTGCGCTGGCAAATCTTTATCGGTATTTTCTTTGGCTATGCGGCTTACTACCTCGTCAGAAAGAATTTTGCCCTGGCCATGCCTTATCTGGTTGAACAGGGTTTCTCACGAGGCGATCTGGGGTTTGCGCTTTCCGGTATCTCCATCGCTTACGGCTTTTCCAAGTTTATTATGGGCTCGGTGTCCGACCGCTCTAATCCACGGGTCTTTTTACCCGCAGGATTGATCCTGGCCGCTTTCGTGATGCTGTTCATGGGGTTTGTTCCCTGGGCGACCTCCAGCATCATGGTGATGTTTGTGCTGTTGTTTATTTGTGGCTGGTTTCAGGGAATGGGCTGGCCACCCTGCGGACGCACTATGGTGCACTGGTGGTCGCAAAAGGAACGCGGCGGCATTGTCTCGGTGTGGAACTGTGCCCATAACGTCGGCGGCGGCATTCCTCCCCTGCTGTTTCTGCTGGGAATGGCCTGGTTTAACGACTGGAGGGCGGCCCTTTATATGCCGGCCTTTGGCGCCATTGTCATCGCCATCCTGGCCTTTGCCCTGATGCGGGATACGCCGCAGTCCTGCGGTCTGCCGCCCATCGAGGCCTACAAAAACGATTATCCGGCTGACTACAACGAAAGCCATGAAGAAGAGTTCACGGCGAAACAAATCTTCATGAAGTATGTTCTGCCGAATAAATTACTTTGGTATATCGCCCTGGCAAACGTGTTTGTTTATCTGCTGCGTTACGGCATTCTGGACTGGTCACCGACTTACCTCAAAGAGGTGAAACACTTCACGCTGGATAAGTCATCCTGGGCTTACTTCTTCTATGAGTATGCGGGGATCCCTGGCACGCTACTGTGCGGCTGGATGTCCGATAAGGTGTTTCGCGGAAACCGTGGCGCGACGGGCGTGTTCTTTATGACGCTGGTGACCATCGCAACGGTGGTTTACTGGTTAAATCCGCCGGGTCATCCCGGTGTGGACATGGCCTGTATGATTATTATTGGCTTCCTGATCTACGGGCCGGTGATGCTGATAGGACTCCACGCGCTGGAGCTGGCGCCGAAAAAAGCCGCCGGGACGGCCGCGGGCTTTACCGGGCTGTTCGGTTATCTGGGAGGATCGGTTGCAGCCAGCGCCATTGTGGGTTACACGGTGGACTATTTTGGCTGGGATGGCGGATTTTTAGTCATGATTGTGGGCTGTGTGCTGGCAGTGATTTTGTTGCTGCTCACTATGGTCAGCGAGCATAAACACAAGCAAAAACTGGCCTAGCCGTCAGAAGGCCGGTTAACCGGCCTTCTGCTCCGGCGCACTACGATAAATACAACTTTCTGAGCGTCGCCGGCACGGCATCCTCAACATTGCTGCCAATCACTTCTAGCTCTGGCAAGGTATCTTTCAGACGCTGATGCGCATTAGCCATAATGCAGCCCTTGCCCGCCATACTCAGCATTTCAACGTCGTTCATACCATCACCAAAGGCAATACAATCTTTCAGCGTAAAGCCTAACTGTTTTGCCACAGATTCGAGCGCGTGGCCTTTTGAGACGCCGCCCGCCATCACTTCCAGACAGGTGGGCAGTGAAAAACTGACGTTGACCCTGTCTCCCCAACGCGCTTCAATCGCCAGCTCCATTGGAATAAGGTGTTCAGGCTCTTCGCAGGTGAAAAAGACTTTGCTGATGCCGTCAGTGGGCAATATGCCCGGTTCATAAACCTGATAATGAAAATCAGATTCGCGAAAATAATCTTTCTCTGCCGGACTGCAACGGCTGACAAACCACTCATCGTCACGATAAACATGGGTCAGCACTTCCGGATGATGGTACTGCAGGCCGAACAGGTCCTGGGCGATATCCCAATCCAGGTTATGGCTAAAAATCAGTTCGCCGGCTGGATTATGCACACGGGCACCGTTTGACGTAATCATATACGCCGGAATCCCCAGCTTGTCGCGCATTTGTCCAACATCAATGTGATGGCGGCCCGTGGCGAAAATAAAGTGAATGCCTTTTGCCACCAGCTGCTGCAACGTTTCTCGGGCATCAGGCGTGAGGCGGTGTTCGGGAGAGAGCAGTGTGCCGTCCAGGTCGGACACAACAATGTGGTACATGAAAACCTCGGGTATCTGTGTCGGTTGGCCGTAGCCGGTAATGTAAACGGATAACTAGTGATGCGATAAAAAGAAATCGACGATCCCATTCAATGCTTCGGCGCGCATGCTGTCTTTTTCAAACAGAATCTCGTGGCGTGCACCTTTAATAACCTGGGGCTTATCGCCCTCACAGGGATGACCGGCTGCCGCCATGGCGGCGCAAAACAGATCTTGTGAGCGGTTATCCACCACGCTGTCTTCGCTTGCCTGTAGCAGCAGTAGCGGCGTCGTTATTTTATCAACCTGACTGAATATGTTGCGTCCAGCATGAATGCCTTCCCGTACCCAGTGATAGGTGGGACCGCCAACACGAATCGCCGGGTCGTCCGCATAAAAACGCAGGCTGCGACGATAACGTTCATGACTGTGCGTCAGACGGTTAATGCCAAAGGGATGAGCCCGCCAGCGCCCCGTGCCTAATGCATAGCCATCGCGAACGGCAGGTCGTTTCTCTGCCCAGTCGAGGATCTTATGCGCCAGAAAAGAGGGTAACGGCAGCGCGATGCCAAACATCGGCGCAACCAGAGCCGCAGCGTGAAACGCGCCAGGCTGACGCGCCAGGAACAGGGCCAGAATTGCGCCCCCCATTGAATGCGCCAACGCATAACGTTGTTGATAATGACGGCTCACAATCTCTTTCAGATAGAGCGTTTCAAGGTCATCGACATAGTGGGAAAACTCCACCACATGTCCAAGATGCGAATCATCCAGCAGCCGATCGGATCGCCCCTGACCACGGTGATCGAGCACGATCACATCGAACCCACAGTGAAACAGATCGTAGGCCAGCTCGGGATATTTAACGTAGCTCTCAATGCGCCCGGGAACGATTACAATCACGCGCTTGTGTTGCGGTGAAATGAACCGAACGTAACGTAAGGTCAGATTCTCAACGCCGGTAAATTCACACTCTTCACGGCTGTGCCAGAAATCAAGCAGTGGGCCGGTCGCGAAGGCAGCGAAGGCCTTTTCGCGTTGCAGCCAGCTTGCTCTGTGTTGCTTCATCCGCCCTCCTGATTGCCGGAAAAAAAGAGTCTGAACGGCCGCATGATGTCCATAGCCCTGCGCAGCATTCTGGCGTATTGTGTCACACTTCAGACGTGACAGGGAGTACAACCCATGACCATCGAATGGTGGCTGACTTATCTTCTTACCACCACAATTCTTAGCCTTTCACCCGGCTCTGGTGCCATTAACACCATGAGCACGGGCATCAGCCACGGTTATCGTGGTGCGGTCGCGTCTATTTCAGGCCTGCAGGTTGGTCTTGCCCTGCATATCGCCCTGGTGGGGATCGGTCTTGGGGCGCTTTTTTCCCAGTCGCTGCTGGCATTTGAGATTTTAAAGTGGGCCGGTGCAGGCTATCTGGTCTGGTTGGGCATCCAACAGTGGCGCACTGCGGGCGCGATTGACCTCAACGCTATGTCGAAAGCCATGCCGCGTCGTCGCCTGTTCAAGCGGGCGGTAATGGTGAACCTGACGAATCCCAAAAGCATTGTGTTTCTGGCGGCGCTGTTTCCCCAGTTTATCCTGCCTCACCAGCCGCTGATGCTGCAGTATCTGGTGCTGGGCGTCACAACCGTTCTGGTGGATATCATCGTCATGATTGGCTATGCCACATTAGCCACGCGCATTGCAGGATGGATCAAAGGGCCCAGGCAGATGAAGCTAATGAACCGCATTTTCGGCGGCTTATTCATCGCGATTGGAGGACTGCTGGCCAGCGCCAGACGTATCGCCTGACCCGGCGGAGGCTGCCGCACGACAGTGACGCTGTCGGCGGCTTGCCGTAACGACTGACGTGTCCGGTAACCCGCTATCAGCGCGACAGGATCAGATGAATGCCAAAACCGGCAAACAGCACGCCCGCAACACCGTCTACCCACTTCGCAGCACGTTGATACTTATCCCGCATCCACGGCAGGGCAAAAACAGCCGCGACCAGAGAAAACCAGGCGAAGGTTTCAACGCTTATCAGGACGAACAGCCCCCAACGTTCCAGCCCCCCCACATCGTTACCGATAAACAAGGAAAAGACGCTACCAAAGTAGATAACCGCTTTGGGATTCGACAGGTTGGTCAGCAGGCCTTTAATAAAGCTCATGCCTTTCCTGGGCAGTTCGACGACAGGTTCCTGCTGCACGGGCTGTTTGTGGCGCTGACGGGCTGAGCCAATTAACTGCCAACCCATCCATAGTAGATAGAGTCCGCCACCGACCATGATGATTTGGTGTAGCCAGGCCATCTTTTGCAAAATCAGATGCAGGCCCATCAACGCTACCGCGGCCCAGATCATGACCGCCAGGGTAATGCCCAGAACGCCCAACATCGCTTCTTTGCGCGAACGGCTGGCGGCGGTTTGCGAGACAAAAAAGAAATCCGGGCCGGGACTCATCAGGGCAACAAGATGGACCAGGGCAATCGTGCCGAACAAAATCAACATGGTAACTCCTCTTTACTCTTCATCGAGATGTTCTTTAATCATCAGCAAAAACGGCTTACCGAAACGTTCCAGTTTGCGGTGCCCCACGCCGTTCACGCTGAGCATTTCTGAGGCGCTCACCGGCATCTGCTCTGCCATCTCCAGCAAGGTTGCATCGTTAAACACAACGTAGGGCGGAATATTCTCTTCGTCGGCTATCGCTTTACGCAGTTTACGCAGCTTGGCAAACAGCTTGCGGTCGTAGTTGCCGCCATACACTTTGGCCGACCCGCTGCTTTTCGGTCTGGCGGTAATCAGTCTTGGCACCGCCAGCATCAGCGGAACTTCACCGCGCAATACCGGTCGGGCCGCTTCAGTTAGCTGCAGCGCAGAATGCATGGCGATGTTTTGCGTCACCAGCCCCAGATGAATCAGCTGACGCAGGACGCTGACCCAATGCTCGTGGCTGTTTTCTTTACCCAGCCCATAAACGGGCAGCTTGTCGTGTCCCTGTTCGCGGATGCGATGATTATTGGCACCGCGCAATACTTCAACAATGTAGCCCATACCAAAGCGCTGGCCGACGCGATAAATACTGGAGAGTGCCTTTTGGGCTTCCACCAGGCCGTCATAGCGCTTTGGCGGATCGAGGCAAATATCGCAGTTCCCGCAGGGCTGCTGACGTCCTTCACCAAAGTAGTTCAGCAGCACCAAACGACGGCAGGTCTGCGCTTCGGCAAAAGCATTCATCGCATTCAGCTTGTGACGTTCAATATCCTGTAGCGGGCCAGGCTGCTTCTCTTCCAGGCATTTGCGCAGCCAGGCCATATCAGCAGGATCGTAGAGCATCATGGCTTCTGCCGGCAGGCCGTCACGTCCGGCACGTCCTGTTTCCTGATAATAGGATTCAATGTTGCGTGGAATATCAAAGTGCACCACAAAACGCACGTTCGGCTTGTTGATGCCCATCCCAAATGCCACGGTCGCCACCACGATTTGCAAATCGTCGCGCTGAAACGCTTCCTGTACGCGGGCGCGCTGGGCGCTGTCGATTCCGGCATGATATGCCCCAACGCTTAACCCCCGGCTTTGCAGACGTGCGGCGGTATCCTCAACTTTTGCCCGGCTGTTACAGTAAATAATGCCGCATTTACCGCGCTGATCCTGTACGTAACGCAGCAGCTGCTCAGTGGGTTTAAATTTTTCCACCAGCGTGTAACGAATATTGGGGCGGTCAAAACTGCTGATTTGAATCAGCGGATCCTGCATATGCAGCAGGTTAATGATATCAAGACGGGTCGTTTCGTCAGCGGTCGCTGTCAGCGCCATGACGGGCAGATCGGGAAAGCGCTGGCGCATCTGTCCCAGCGCGCCATATTCCGGTCGGAAATCATGTCCCCATTGGGAAATACAGTGCGCCTCATCAACGGCCAGCATACAGGGCTGCCAGTGCGCCAGACTGTCAAGAAAGTTGTCCATCATCAGACGTTCTGGCGCGATATAGAGCAGCTTCACGCGCCCGTTGCGGCAATCGGCCATGACAACCTGCTGCTGCTCGCGCGTCATGGTCGAGTTCAGACAGGCCGCGGCCACGCCGTTTGCCAGGAGCTGATCCACCTGATCTTTCATCAGAGAGATGAGTGGCGACACCACCAGTGTCAGCCCCTCGCGCACCAGCGCCGGAATCTGATAGCAGAGTGATTTACCGCCGCCGGTCGGCATCACCACCAGGCAATCCCGCCCGCTCAGCGCTTCATTTATGATTGTCTGCTGACCGGGACGAAACTGCTGGTAGCCGAAGGTATCCTGCAATACCTGCTGCGCCAACGCTTCCTGATTAAGAACTGCCGAGGTTGCCACTGTATTCCTGACTTAATGGTTGGTTAGAACAAATCGTTAAGGGTCACACCTACGCCTAAACGAGTCTGACGGTGGTTATAGTCAATGAGAGATTCACCATAGCCGCTAAACAGCTGGGTGTAAAAACGCACGTGCTGGGTGATGGGATAACTCCAGCCCAGCGTAGCGCCGCCGTAACCGCTATTCCAGTTATAGTTGCCTTCCACGCTGAAAATGCTGTCACCCATCGCATAGCCCACTTTCGCCCGATAGTAGCCCATGTATTTTGTAATATCCGGGTTATCGTCCGTGCTGGCGCTCTCAGAAATACGGAACCAGGGTTTGATCTCTGCGAGGAAATTACCGTTTTGCGCCATCAGGCGGGTATAAACACGGTTCCAGCTGCGTGACGTGGGATCGCTACGGCCATTGGACTGATGATTCACGCCCACTTCAACATCACGTAGCGTCCAGCCGGCAAACGAATAATCGGTCGCCCAGCCCAGGAAAATCTGCGGCTCATAGTTTGTCTCGCGGAAGGGCGACGACTCTTTTTTATTGGATAGCTGCCACCATGAGCGCTGAGTATAGGACGCGGCTAACACGGAGTTGTCACCCAGGATGCCGCGCCACAGTGGAAATGCCAGACTAAGCTGGAATTTCACTTCGTCCTTACGGGCATTCTGCGCCCAGTTATAAGAGGAAATCGCCTCTTTATTAATGTCGCTAGTGTACGTGTAAAGCAGATAGTTATTTTCGTAAGGATAAAGCACAAACGGGTTGTCATGCTGCTCCAGCAGGTTGGCAATAATGCTGCCACGAACCTGGGGTGCATCGTGAACGTGTTTGATCGTGGCTTCGTCCGCCTGCGCCAAAGCAGGAAGTAACATTGCCGCCAGCAAGGCGCGATGCTTACGCATAGGATTCTCCAATGGAAACTGCGTATTCATAAAAGCGAATGGGTGTTGTAAAAAGCAGGACATTCTACACACAAATGTGAGCGAACATCAGCGCTGATTTCCTAAACTGGAAACCCTGTCGAGCGAAGCATAGAATAAACAACTCATTAACATCTACAGTTCATTTGTCAGCTGTTCAGGACTAAACACCATGTCATCCGTGCTATTGACTCAGCAGGACGCTCGCCGCCTGGTCGGTGAAATTTTTATTTATCATATGCCGTTTAACCAGGCACTTGGTCTGGAACTGGATCACCTTGACGCCGACTACGCTGAAATCAGTTTTGTGAACAAAACCATGCTGGTCGGAAATGCCGCTCAACAGATTCTCCACGGTGGGGTCACCGCCGCCGTACTGGACGTGGCGGCAGGCATGGTGTGCGTCAGTCATGCCTTGACGCGTGAGGAAACAATCAGTGAGGAAATGCTCCGCCAGCGACTGTCTCGCATGGGAACGATTGATATGCGGGTAGACTATCTGCGTCCCGGTCGCGGCGAGCGTTTTATCGCCACCAGTCGTTTACTGCGTGCCGGCAATAAAGTCTCTGTGGCGCGGGTGGAGTTACACAATGATCAGGGCGTTTACATCGCGACCGCCACAGCCACCTATCTGACAGGTTGATCACAGAACTGAACGCGTGGCAGCGTTTGAGTACTGCCACGCGTTATCCTGCCTGAATCAAAACATAGTATTGGTGTTCGCCGACGTCGCCGGTACAGCCTGAATCACATCCCAGTGCTCGACAATTTTGCCGTTTTTCACGCGAAAAATATCCGTAACGGCCTGGCCACGATCGTGTTCACCGTTGGTGGAGTGAACATGCAGCCAGACCAAATCGCCATCGGTCGCACTTCGGACGATGCGTGCTTTTGACTGCGGGTTTTTCCTGAAATAGTCGGTAAAAAAGTTAACAAGCGGTGCCTTGCCGTTTGGCACGCCGGGATTGTGCTGACGGTAATTATCCGCGATAACCCGGGCCGCTTCAGCGACCTTGTGGTGATTAAAAAATTGATCATAGAAATGGATCACCAGTGCACGATTGGCCTCTTCCACCTTGATATCGCGGCCTTCGCCAGGTTGTGCCGCGTAAACTGCACCCGCGGTCAGGATACCTGCCGCCAGCAACAGGGTTTTCAGAAAAGCTACCATCATTATTCTCCTTGATCGTTCGTCATAGCGCTGGTCGCGAGGCACCAGATTTTGAGTACACAGGGATTGCCTGACGTCTGTCGAATGCGATACAGGGTTTCGCTCGGACACCTGGTCACAAAAATAGACTGACGTCGTGACGGATGTTACATTCGCGCAAAATGGATAACAAGAAGTCACACCAGAGTGACTTAATCACCTGAAAGTGACGCTTAGCGATGCACAGGAACCGACCCGATGCCCAAATCTTCACCCGCAACCTTTACGTATCAACAACCGTGCCCCATCCGGGATGTGCTTGACCGGATAGGCGACAAATGGAGTTTATTGATTCTCGAAGCGCTGGCCGAACAGACCTTACGTTTCAATGAACTTCACCGTCATATTGGCGATGTTGCCCGTCAGGTGCTGTCACGCAGTCTGAAACGGCTGGAAATGGATGGCTATATCCTGCGCACACTTTATCCGGAAGTGCCGCCGCGCGTTGAGTACAGCCTGACGGATTTAGGCCGTTCATTTCTCGAACCCATGCAGCAATTAATTGCATGGGCAGATAACAATCATCAGGCCATCTGCCTTTCTCGCCAGCGCGCGCTGGAGCAGGAGAAAGACTGACCCAGCATTATCGCCAGATCGGGCTACAGAGATAACGAGGACTGCGTTACCATTGCGGCCCTCTGTCACGCCGCTGTATTTCAGTGACCTCCGGTACAGTACGAAATTTCAGGATGAATTATGGATACCCAGCACACCCGTCAGGGCATCGGCTTTGCGCTTGGCGCTTACTTTATTTGGGGCATTGCGCCCGCCTACTTCAAATTAGTGAAGGCCGTACCGGCGACTGAAATCATGACCCACAGGGTGATCTGGTCAGCACTGTTCATGGTGTTACTGATTACCCTGAGTCGCAGTTGGGGACAGGTCAGAAGCGTGCTGCGCCAGCCAAAAAAAGTGCTGCTACTGGCCCTTACGGCGGTAACGGTAGGGGGAAACTGGTTGCTGTTTATCTGGGCGGTGAACAATCAGCATATGCTTGAAGCCAGCCTGGGCTATTTTATCAACCCGTTGATTAACGTTGTGTTTGGCATGATTTTCCTGCGTGAACGTTTCCGTCGCCTGCAGTGGCTGGCGGTCGCCCTGGCGGCTGGCGGCGTGCTTCTGCAACTGTGGAAATTTGGCTCAGTGCCGGTGATTGCCTTAGGGCTGGCGTTCAGCTTTGCGTTTTATGGCCTGATGAGGAAGAAAATCCAGGTCGATGCTCAGAGCGGCATGCTGATAGAGACGCTGTGGCTGTTTCCGCTGGCCGCGCTCTATCTGTTTGGCTTTGCTGACAGCAGCACCAGCCACCTTAGCGCGAACCCCATGAGCCTGAACCTGTTACTGATCGCCGCAGGCATAGTCACCACGATTCCGCTGATGTTCTTCGCCGCGGCTTGTACCCGACTGCGCCTGTCAACGGTGGGCTTCTTTCAGTATCTGGGCCCTACGCTGATGTTCTTGCTGGCGGTGCTGTTTTATGGTGAAACCGTTACGCCAGATAAAATGGTAACCTTTGGTTTTATCTGGCTGGCTCTGCTGGTCTTTATTCTGGATGCCGTGACGTTTTCAGCGCGGAGCCGAATGCGCAAAGCGTGAAAGAAAGCGCGCCATTGCCGGCCCGGTCAGTAAGATGGTGAATAATCGCAGGGTCTGCATCGCCATCACAAAAGCCATATCTACCCGGCTTCCGGCAGCGATAATCGCCACCGTGTCCAGCCCGCCTGGGCTGGTGGCGAGATACGCCGTCATCAGGTCAATATGCAACACGCGGGTTAACATCCATGCCAGCCCACCGCACAGCAGCATCAGGCCAAAAATGGACAGCAGCATCTGCGGCAGCGTGCTTAACGCCAGCCTGAAGATCGGCCGGGTGAAACGTAACCCCACGCTCCAGCCAATCATGGCGTACGCCAGGGCAAGCAGCCATTCTGGCATCTGAAGCACCGCCGTACCGGTTGAATGCAGGGTTGCACCGATCAGCGCAGGTATCAGTAACGCGCCAGATGGGATACGCAGCCATGGGCCAAGCCATGCGCTGCAAACCACCAGGCACATTGTCACCAGGAAACCGCTGTTAAGCGCCGGAAACCACACCAGCGAGCCGGCATGACCGCCATCGCCCAGCCCGATCCGCGCCACCATGGCCGCCGCGCCCGCCACAAACAGCACCCGCAGATACTGCATGAACGCAACCAGCCGGACGTCCGCGCCAAATTCGCCCGCCATCGCGACCATCGCAGAGGCACCACCAGGGGAAGATCCCCATGCGCCCGTCGGGCCCGGAAGCTGGCTGAAACGCACCAGCAGAAAACCCGACAGCCCGCTGGCGGCCAGCGTCAGCAGCAGGACCGCTAACACGACTGGCCAGTCCTGCAGCAGCGGCGTCAGGATAGAAGGTGACAGGCTTTGCGCAATCATGCAGCCCAGCACCGCCTGCGACAGCAGAAATAACCGCTTGTTAATACGCAGTGTGGCACCGGACAGGCCCATGACCACGCCAACGATCATGGGTCCCAGCAACAGGGCGGCCGGCACGTGAAAATACTGGAAGATTGCGCCAAGTAATACAGATGACACTAACAGCAGCAGCCATTGCCAGCGCAACGAAAGAGCGTCCATAGAATGATTAATCAATTATGAAAATTGAGCGGCTAGAGTAGCAGAATTAAGGCGGCAGGCCAGCAAAATGGGCCGTATTAACAGCCCGTGCTGATGATTAAAGCCAGTTTTTACGCTTGAAATAGAGATAAGGTGCCAGGCCTGCAAGCATCATCAGGCAAATGGCGCCAGGATAGCCAAAGCTCCACTTCAGTTCAGGCATAAACTCAAAGTTCATGCCGTAGCTGGATGCCACCAGCGTCGGTGGCAGGAAAACCACGGATACCACCGAGAAGATCTTGATGATGCGGTTCTGCTCTATGTTGATAAAGCCCATCGCCGCCTGCATCAGAAAGTTGACCTTTTGAAACAGCGACTCATTGTGGGGCAGCAGAGATTCGATATCGCGCAGGATCTCGCGCGCCTGCTCCAGCTGATTACCCGGCAAACGGGCTTTTCGGACCAGAAAATTAAGCGCACGCTGCGTATCCATCAGACACAAGCGCACCTTCCAGCCGATATCTTCCAGCTCGGCTAAACGCGAGAGTGCCTGGTCGTATTCCTCACCCTGCTGGCCTTCCATGATGACGCGGCTGAGCTTTTCCAGTGCGCTGTAAATGTTCTCAATTTCATCTGCCAGTTGTTCGATTTTCGTCTCGAACAGATCAAGCAGCAGCTCATAGGCGTTGCCATCGATCAATGTCTGGTTACGGGCACGCATTCGATAAAGACGAAAAGCGGGAAGCTCGCGCTCGCGCAGCGTATATAAACGCCCTTCGCGGATGGTAAACGCAACGGTGGAGTTACCGGCGTGATCTTCGGCATCTTCAAAAAAGAAGAAGGAGTGAATGTGCAGGCCGTCTTCATCTTCGAAGAAACGCGCCGAGGCTTCGATATCTTCCAGTTCAGGGCGCGTTGCCAGGCTCTGGCCCAGTTCAGATTGCACGCGGTCGCGCTCGCCTTCTTCAGGCTCGACCAGGTCAACCCACACTGACGTGGTCAGTTTATCGCTTTCATCTTCCAGTTCCAGACGCGTCAGGCGACTGTTATCAAGTTTAAATGCGCTCAGCATAGCAAGACTCCCCATTGCAGACTTTATGGGACAACGCTGTCGGCCGGTCTGAATGCAGACCCGCGAACCTGAACACGGATAAAGGATAAATCAGTGCTGACTCGTGCGACGGATTAAAAAGGGAGGTCGCTGATAACCGCTAAGGCTACCAGCGTAATGAGATAGCCTTAGATGTTATTCCTGAAAACCAGGTTAATGAGCCAGCATCGACTGGGCGTGTCCAAGGCATTGTCCTCTCATGATAATAGTGCGCGCATGTTACGCTGAGACGAAAAAGTCGTCAACCAGCGCCTAGACGGTTTCCAGTTTAGCGTAGGCGGCCACCAGCCACTTGATCCCCTGGCCCTGAAACGCCACCTGCAAGCGGCTGTGTTCTCCGCTGCCTTCGAGATTCACAATAGTGCCTTCACCAAATTTGGCGTGGCGAACGCGTTGCCCTAGGGCGAATCCCGTGTCGTTTTTGCTGATCGGTGTGCCCATGCGCTGATGACTGACCGGTCGCGTCACACTGGCGCGTAAACGGACTTCTTCAATACAGGCTTCAGGCAGTTCGCCAATAAAACGTGAAGGTCGATGGTAGACTTCTTTACCGTAAAGACGGCGGGTTTCCGCATAGGTCAGGGTCAGCTTCATCATGGCACGCGTGACGCCGACGTAAGCCAGGCGACGCTCTTCTTCCAGTCGCCCGCCTTCATCCAGCGCCATCTGGCTCGGGAACATGCCCTCTTCCATCCCGACAATAAACACCTGGCTAAACTCCAGGCCTTTCGCGGAGTGCAACGTCATCAGCTGCACCGCATCCTGCCATTTGTCCGCCTGGCCTTCCCCGGCTTCGAGAGCCGCATGAGAAAGGAATGCCTGCAGCGGCATCAAATCTTCGTCTTCATCCTGGTAGCTGAACTGGCGCGTTGCCGTCACCAGTTCTTCCAGGTTTTCGATACGGGCCTGGCCCTTTTCACCCTTTTCCTGCTCGTACATGATCCACAGGCCAGAATCCTTGATGACTCTGTCGGTCTGCACGTGCAGCGGCATATCCACGGTTTCGCTTGCCAGCGAATCCACTAACTCACAGAAGCGTTGCAGCGCAGAGGCCGCACGACCGGCCAGGGCGCGCGACTGAAGCAGCTCGCGCGTTGCCTGCCATAAGGTCATCTGCTTTTCCCGAGCCGTCTGACGCACCACATCCAGCGTACGGTCGCCCACACCGCGCGTTGGCGTATTCACCACGCGCTCAAAGGCGGCGTCATCGTTGCGGTTGGCCATCAGTCGCAGATAAGCCAGCGCGTCCTTGATTTCCTGACGTTCGAAAAAGCGCATACCGCCATAGATACGGTACGGCATGCTGGCCTGTAGCAGGGCTTCTTCCAGCACACGCGATTGGGCATTGCTGCGATACAGGATGGCGCAATCCGCCAGCACATTGCCGTTTTCCATCCAGGCCTTGATACGGTTGACCACAAAGCGGGATTCATCCAGCTCGTTAAAGGCGCAGTAAACCGAAATGGGCTCACCATCGCTGCCGTCAGTCCACAGTTCTTTCCCCAGTCGGCCGTTGTTATTGGCGATCAGGGCATTCGCTGACTTCAAAATGTTGTTGGTCGAGCGGTAGTTTTGCTCCAGGCGAATGGTATCCGCGCCGGGAAAATCCTTTAAAAAGCGCTGAATGTTTTCGACCTGCGCACCGCGCCAGCCATAAATTGACTGATCGTCGTCACCCACGATAATCACTTTGCCGCTGTCGCCCGCCAGCATGCGAATCCAGGCGTACTGAATATTGTTGGTATCCTGAAACTCATCCACCAGAATGTTACTGAAGCGCTCACGGTAATGATTCAGGATATGGGGTTTGTTTAACCACAGCTCGTGAGCACGCAGCAACAGTTCAGCAAAGTCGACCAGCCCGGCGCGATCGCAGGCTTCCTGGTAGGCCTGGTATATCCGCAGCCAGGTTTGTTCGACCGGATTGCCGTAGCTTTCAATATGCTTGGGCCGCAAACCTTCATCTTTCTTGCCGTTGATGTACCACATGCCCTGGCGCGCTGGCCACTGCTTCTCATCCAGGTTCATCGCCTTAATCAGGCGCTTGAGCAGGCGCAGCTGGTCTTCACTGTCGAGGATCTGGAAATCCTGCGGCAGGCCTGCGTCAAGATGATGCGCGCGCAGCAGGCGGTGTGCCAGACCGTGGAACGTGCCTATCCACATTCCCCCCTGGCTGGTACCAATGAGCTGCTCAATACGGTGGCGCATCTCTGCGGCTGCCTTGTTGGTAAAGGTCACGGCCATAATGGAGTACGGCGAGCAGTTTTCTACCGACAGCAGCCAGGCGATGCGGTGCACCAGAACGCGTGTTTTTCCGCTGCCCGCGCCCGCCAGCACCAGCAGGTTACTGCGCGGCGCCGCAACGGCCTCGCGCTGTTTGTCATTCAAACCGTCGAGCAGTTCAGAAACGTCCATAAGCACCAATAAGTCAGAAAATGCGAAGCACAAGACTGGATAAATTTACAGCCATTATAACAGCGAGGTGAGTGATGCCAACTGGGAAATTTCAACGTGTGGCAGCAGACGGGCATCCTCGATCTGCATGAGATTACCCTCACGAAGGTTAATCCAGCAGGCCTGCATGCCAAAACGAATCGCGCCTGCCACATCGGTGGTGAGATCGTCGCCAACGTGCAGAATGTGTTCCGGGGCGATATTAAGACGTTGCGCGGCCAGCTGGTACATATCCAGCCACGGCTTAGCGCGCCCGTCTGGCCCCGCCCGGAGTGAAAACTGGAAGTAGTGTGCCAGCCCGAGTTTTTCAGGCTGCGCGTTGCCATTGGTGATCGCCACCAGCGGCACTTTCTTCGCCAGGGCGTTCAGCGTGTCATGGGTTTCAGCAGGCATATCGACCTGGCTGCGCCACTGATGGAACACATCCATAACCTGCGTCGCGCCCGCCGCGGCTTCGGATGGCGTTAACCCGGCCTGGCACATGACATGTTCTACTGAACGCCGACGCCACTCAGAGACATCATGGTAGATCTCAGGTTCGCTTGCACGTAACTGACTGCGCGAGGCGGCTACGTCTTCCGGCGTTATGGCTCGCAGCGCCGGGTGGAAAGCCTGCAGCGCAGCATGAGAGGCTTCCGTAGTTTTACGGATCACCGGATAGTTGTCGTAGAGCGTGTCGTCTAGATCGAAAGTGATCGCTTTGATGTCACGCAGAGGGCGATAAAACTTCATTCACTCTTTCCTCGTTTGGCGCGGGGATGCGCAGCATCGTACACCGATGCCAGATGCTGGAAATCAAGATGGGTGTAAATTTGGGTGGTCGACAGATTCGCATGGCCCAGTAATTCCTGCACCGCGCGCAGATCGCCACTCGACTCCAACAAATGGGTGGCAAAAGAGTGGCGCAGCTTATGGGGATGTATATGACTGGAAATACCCTGCTTAATTCCCCACTCGGCAAAGCGTTTCTGGACGTTGCGCGCAGAGATACGAGAGCCACGGCTGGAGAGAAACAGCGCATCATCCCCAGGGTTAAACGCGGTGCGTAGCGGCAACCACTGCTGGATCCAGCTGACGGCGGTGCGACCGATCGGCACGCGCCGCTCCTTGCTGCCTTTACCTAAAACCCAAACCTCTCCCGCCTCAAGATCGACATGGCGGCAGTCCATATTGACCAGCTCGGAAAGACGTAACCCTCCGCCGTACATCACTTCCAGCATCGTACGATCGCGGATCGCCAGCGGATCGGTGAGATCAATCTCCAGCAACTGGTTAACGTCATCAACATCGATATTTTTCGGTAGATGACGACCGTTGCGCGGCGTGGCGATCCCTTTCGCCGGATTAGCCGCCAGCATGTCGCGGCTCACCTGCCAGTCAAGGAAACTGCGTAATGCGGAAAGACGTAATGCCAGACTACTTGCAGCCAGACCTGCACGACGGCTGCGGGCCGCCATGCTCCGCACCATGGCGGGATCGAGCTGTGACCACGCGCTGATTTTCATCTCATCGGCAATTGTCACCAGTGCGGCAAGCTGACGCGCGTAGCTGCTCAGGGTAAGCGGGCTGAGCTGGCGTTCAACCTTCAGGTGGCGCAGAAAGCCGTCAACGGTCTCCTGCAACACGCTGCTCATGCGCGCTCCACCCAGCGTTCCAGCAGCGCAGGTATCATCTGCGAAAGGTGCTGAAGCAGTAAGGTGCCCATGCCCGACTGATAGTGCAGGCTGTCACGGCTACTGAAGATAATGATGCCAAGCTCGCCCTCATCACCCATCAGGGACATGGCGACTGAACCAATGGCCTTTGCCTGAGGCAGCAGCAGCAGCAGCTCCGGGCCATTGATATTCCCCAGATAGTGCTGCTCATTACCGAAGCGCTGAATGCGTAACGGTTCGAAAGCCTGACGGGCCAGGCCAAGCTGCACAAAGTCAGACGGCGCACCCAGTCGCCACTTGTCGTTAAACAAGCGGATATTGGCTCCCGCCAGTCCGAGATCGCGCGCCCAGCGATGCAGGCGATTAAGCATATCCTGGAGTGAGCTGGCGGCGGCCAGGTGACTTTGCAGTGAAAGCAGACGTGAGAATAACTGTTGATTTGCGGTCGCCTGCTCCATCAGCAGCGTAATTTCTTCTTCCAGACGCTGGATGTGATTGCGCTGGCGCGCCATGTGCCATTCCACCAGCGATACGCTGCCGCGAACCGGGTGCGGTACCGCCATCTGTTCCACCTGACGGGCGTTGCGCATAAAGAAATCAGGATTCTGACGCAGATAATCACTGACGGCCTGATCGTCCAGCAGGACAGTATTTTCCACCTGCTCTTCGATATTTTTCATAAGTGAATAAACCCATCGTAGACATGTGTGGCCGGACCGGTCATGTAGAGCGGCTGTCCGACGCCTTTCCAGGCGATATGTAACGTGCCGCCTGGTAAATCAACGCGTACTTTCTGACTTAAAATACCCTGCTGGATACCGCAGGCAACCGCCGCACAGGCACCGCTACCGCACGCCTGGGTTTCCCCTGCACCGCGTTCATAAACACGCAGCCGGATGTGTTCAGGGCTGATAATTTCCATAAAGCCCACATTGACGCGCTCCGGAAAACGCTCATGGCTTTCCAGGACCGGTCCCAGAAGCTCAACCTGGGCCGTTTTCGTGCTTTCCACCTGGATTACGCAGTGAGGGTTGCCCATGGAGACGGCACCAAACATCACCGTTTGTTCCGCCACGCGTAACAGGTAAAGGTTTTCGGCTTTATTGGCGCGGAAAGGCACCTGCTGGGGTTCGAAATTTGGCTCGCCCATATTCACACGTACCAGATCGTCTGGTGTCACGCTCAGAACCATGCGACCAGCCTGGGTGCTCACGCGAATATCGCTTTTATTCGTCAGCCCTTTTAACTGAACAAAACGGGCGAAGCAGCGGGCGCCATTCCCACACTGCGCGACTTCACTCCCGTCTGCATTAAAAATGCGGTAGTGAAAGTCGAGATCGGGATCGTAAGGCGGCTCAACGACCAGCAGCTGATCGAAGCCAATCCCGAGATGGCGATCGGACAGCCGGCGGATCAATTCCGGCGAAAAAAAGACATTTTGCGTTACGGCATCCACAACCATGAAATCATTGCCGAGACCGTGCATTTTGGAGAACTGCATTTTTTGCTCCGCCGGATGCGCCATAAGTGTTATTTCATTTGTGAGCTTGAGCTTGAACCACCCGTCACCAGACCACCTACATCCGCTTTAGACGCGTCGGCTTTCTGTTTTTGCGTGGGTGCTGACGTTGGCGCAGCTTGTTTTGGCGTGTCCTGCGGCGGGAAGTAGAGCGGTCCTTTTAATCCACAGCCTGCAAGGCTTGTTAATGCCATTGTCATTGCTAACAGGCTTATCGCTTTCTTCATTCTTTATGCTCTTCATGTCCTGTGACCTGGATGCTTATCATCGCAGTTGAAGTTGGAAAAGCAACAGGAAATGCCAGCTAATCACGTGAGCGCTGTGGCAAGCCCTGAAGATAGCATCATTGCGGGCTTACCGAACTCAATGTACCTGATAGCGTGGCTGATAATCGTTATTGTCGTTATCAGGCTGCGAGGCACAGAGATCGGTGAGGACCTGATTTCTGAATGGAATGACCTGATAACGTTCACCTGTGTTCACGATTTGATAGAACTGCGGCAGGTTAAAATTGATAAAACTTGAGCCATAGGTAAAACGGTCGTGCGACGAGGAGTAAAAACGGCTGACGTCCCGCACCAGCTCTTCCTTGCTGCCTTCACAATGGTGATAGACCTCGACGCGGTTACTTTCATCCAGAATATAAATGTTGAAACCGCGATCGTCGGTAGTATCTTCAAAAAAGAACTGAATGATCCCTTCGCTGGCATAGCCGTTAACCACAGGCGGCAGTGGCGTCTGATTAGACTCGACTTTAATCGACAGGCCGTGAAGCTTGTTGTTGGAAATGGCGCCATAAAACTCAACGGCGTTTTCCAGCTTCTGAACCGATACGCCCATGCGTTCAAAGAACAACCCCCAGGTCTGGCCCGCCATACGCAGTGCTTTGAACCGCCCTGGCTCCTGACGCGTACTGGAAAGGCGCAGTTCGATGCACTCTGACACCAGCTGCTGTACGCGGGTACGAATCAATCCACGTAAATGCTGGCTGTAGCAGAACACCTCAACGGTATCAGGCGGGGAAGCGTCCTGATGCATTTTACCCAGGATGGTTTTCAGGCCTTCGATCATCGCCTGTTCGCCACTGAAGTGCAGCGTACGCACCTCATTCCACGAGTTACGGTACAGCAGGTCGATACTGCCGATTAAACACTGCTGCTGCTGACCAAAGCTGAACACATCGAGTTTGCGGAAATCGAAATGCACCACCTGGTTACGAAACGCCGAGGTGGGATCGTGCTCAAGGTTAACAATGATGGCCAGATGGCGGATTTCACACGGGCTGTAGAGCGCCTTGGGCGTGGGCGCAGGCAGACGCAGCGGGAAATGGCTGGAGACATCGTCGACCAGTTCCTGCAGGCGCGCCAGATCGCATAGCTCATTGCCCTTAATGTGCAGCCGCGTTTTGCTGGTCAGCAGTCCGTTGAACCAGGCCCAGGCGACCAGCTTGTTAAGATAGCGGTTATATTCCAGCGGCTGATGGCTGATGATTGAGCTCATGTCCGGCGACTGGTTATACAGATACCAGCCTGGCCGGTTGGCACGGCCCGGCGGCACGTGAATGAAGGTCAGATTGGATTCGGACAGATCGGGAGAAATCTGCGGATTAACCAGCGTCACCTTGCCCGGCAAGGCCTCAAAGGCGGCGTACAATTTACGGGTCAGCACGCCGATATCCTGCGGGCTGGCGCTGACGCTTAAATTGTTGCGACGAGCAAAGCGGATAAGGTTGCGATAGCTTTGCATCATCGCATCCAGCAACTCATTGTGCGCTTCGCGCACGCGCTCGATTTTCCATTCGGCACGGTTGTCCAGAATAGCAATCTTTTCGTCGTCCCAGCCCCAGGCTTTAACCAGCTGCGACAGGATCTCACGGCGCCAGCCGCTACGCTGCGGGTGATCGTCACTGCTGAGTTTTTCGCAAACTTTTAAATAGAAGCAGCGGCGAACCAAATCAAGGCGGGGCTGATCGTCAATACTGGTGAGATAGCGTGTAACGCGTTCCAGCATCATACAGTAAGGATCAAGGCCAAAGCAGACGATTTCTCCGTCGTGCAGACGCTGCTTGATATCCATCGCGAGCAGTTTGGTATCCGGGTATTCCCAGCTATAAGCTTCCAGCAGCAGCGTTTTCAACACCGCTTTATAGGGCGAATCGATACTTTTATACAGCTGCCACAGGCTGGCACCGAAATACTCTTCTGCTGATAACGTGCTGAGGCCGCCCAAATCCAGCCACTCGTTTGGCGTGAGCACGCCTTTCGCATACAGCGACATCACGTAGTCATCATAGTGATGCTCTTCTTCGCCTGGCACCATATTCCACAGAATACGTTTACCGGCCATTCTTACCGCCGTGCGGTAGAACTCATCCAGCAGCAAAATATGTTGGGTAGAACCGCAGTCTTCACCACCAAGATTGCCGCTTTCGTTGTGGCGGAAGCGGTTTTCATCAATGAGGAAAAAGCTGACTTCGATGGCCTGCGAGGCACACCATTTTTGCAGCAGCGCACATTTACGCTGCAGATTCAGGCGCTCTTCATTATCCAGCCAGGATTGATGGCAAACCCAGATATCCAAATCGGACACGCTGTTTTGCCCAACGGAAGAGGTGCTGCCCATTGAGTAGATGCCAGTGATAGGCAGTTCACCTTTAGGGGCTTCGACCAGGGAGAGTTCCTGTTTGCCCGTTAACTCTGCAAGCAGCTGCAGTTGGTTTTCATCAGGCGTGAAGACGTTGATGCCGTGGGGAACGCTACCTTCGAGGTAACCCGGCATCAGCGGATGTTGATAATGTAGTAAGATCGGAAGCAGACTGTAGACTCGCTGAAAAGCGGGCCCCATGGCAGCGAGTGCGCGATCAACGCGCAGCTGGTTAATTGCATCCAGTCTCTGTTTTAGTGTCTCAATATAGAGGTACAAGACGTTTCGCCTGGTTGTCCTGGAGTTTAAGCACCCTGTTTCCAGTCTCTGCCGCTTAATAAGAGAGATGTCGTGCAGATAATTGCTGGAAACGTGATCAATCTATCACTCGCTGGATTGACCGTAAAGAAAGTTACGCTACCTGCATTTTAGCACGGTTTCGTCTACTTTTCGCTCACTCTGCGCCTGGCCTGAGATTACTGTCTGATATATCAGGTTTAATCCGCAGGCGGTTCTTTTCAATCCGTTGAAACTGACAGCATTCCCTCAACGATGATAGGATATTCGATGAACGATCTAAATGGTTAACGGCATGTTAAACAAAATTTTCAGAATTGCTACACGACAAAGCCCACTTGCCCTGTGGCAAGCACAATATGTACAGCAACGATTGATCAGTGCCCATCCTGGCCTGCGCGTGGAGCTGGTACCTATGGTGACAAAGGGCGATATCATTCTTGATACACCGCTCGCGAAAGTGGGGGGGAAAGGGCTGTTCGTTAAAGAGCTCGAGCAGGCAATGTTAGAAAACCGTGCCGATCTGGCCGTACATTCGATGAAAGATGTGCCCGTGGCATTTCCGGAAGGCCTGGGCCTGGTCACGATTTGCCTGCGGGACGATCCGCGCGATGCGTTTGTCTCCAATCACTACGCGTCAATTGATGAACTTCCACAGGGCGCTGTCATTGGAACGTCAAGCCTGCGGCGTCAGTGCCAGATTAGCGCGCGACGTCCCGATCTGGTGATTCGCTCGCTACGCGGGAACGTGGGCACAAGATTAAGTAAGCTTGATGCTGGCGAATATGACGCCATTATTCTTGCCGCCGCCGGGTTGAATCGACTTGGCCTGGCCGATCGTATTCGCCAACCGCTGCCTGCGGATATTTCCTTACCCGCCGTGGGTCAGGGCGCAGTTGGCATCGAATGTCGGTTAGACGACAGCACGTTAATTGCGCTGTTACAGGCATTGAATCACGATGATACGGCGGTCTGTGTGAAAGCGGAACGCGCCATGAATACCCGACTTGAAGGCGGCTGCCAGGTTCCGATTGGCAGCTTTGCCGTACTTGAAGGCGACGAACTCTGGCTTCGAGGTCTGGTGGGTGCACCCGATGGGAGCGTCATGGTGAGCGGTGAACGCCGTGGGCCTCGCGATCAGGCAGAGCAAATGGGCATTTCGCTGGCAGACGAGCTGCTCAACGGTGGCGCACGTGAAATTCTGCGCGACGTTTATCAGGGGCAACCTCCCGTATGACGATTCTGGTGACGCGCCCGGAACCCGCAGCGGCGGAGTTGGTCTCGCGCCTGCACGCCCAGGGTAAACAGGCGTGGAGCCTGCCGCTGATAGAATTCGCGCCGGGTAACGATCTCCTGCAGTTACCGGCCACCCTTGCCACGTTGAAACGCGGCGATCTCGTTTTCCTCCTTTCGCAGCAGGTTATTCACTTTGCACAGCACGCCATCAAAGCATGGCCCGCTGACGTAGACTATTATGCAATTGGTCGCAGCACCGCTTTGGCTTTTCATACGATCAGCGGCCTGCAGGTGACCTACCCTCACGCGCATGAAACCAGCGAAGAGTTGATAAAACTGGCGACATTGCAGCAAATAGCGGGTAAGCATGCGCTTATCCTTCGAGGGAATCAGGGCCGCGAGCTGCTGTCAGAAACGCTGGTGGCACGTGGCGCGCAGGTCACCTATGCAGAGTGCTATCAACGTTGCCAAAAACACTATGACGGCGCCATCGAAGGCCGTCGCTGGCGCGATCGTAATATTCACACGCTGGTCGTGACCAGCGGTGAGATGCTGCATCAGCTGTATTCGCTGTTCCCCGAGGTCGATCGTGAGGAATGGCTGCTCCGCTGTCGACTAGTCGTCGTCAGCGAACGTTTGGCTTCCCTGGCCGCCGATCTTGGTTGGCAGACTATTCAGGTAGCCGATGGTGCCGATAACGATGCGCTGTTGCGCGCGTTATGTTGAACTTAACAATGGGATGTGCCAGATATGACGGAACAAAAAGACACCTCCGCCGTGGTTGACGAAACCACACCAGCGGTTGATCGCCCCTCTTCTACCCAGGAAAAATCACCGCGCAATCGCAATAATGGTGGCATGGTGCTGGGAGCAGTCGCGATTGTCATCGCACTGGCGATTGGCGCAGGGTTATACCTGAACGATAAACACCAGGCCGAACTGCAGGCACAAACCAACCAGGAACTGAGTGATCAGCTGTCCACGCTGCAGAAACAGGCAAACAGCGACAAACAGCAGCTGGCCCAACAGTTGAGCGCGACAGAAAAAGCATTAGAGACCGCTCAGTCACAGCAGGCGGCATCGGCCAAAGAGCTGGAAACGCTGCGTGAAAAAATGGCTTCAATTTCAGGTAATGACGTGCGCAGTTGGTTAGTGGCCCAGGCTGACTACCTGGTGAAGCTGGCCGGACGTAAATTGTGGAGCGATCAGGACGTGACCACCGCTGCAGCGCTGCTGAAAAGTGCAGATGCCAGCCTGGCAGACATGAACGATCCCAGCGTCATGAACGTGCGTCGTGCGTTAACTCAGGATATCAGTACGCTCTCCGCCATCTCCCAGGTGGATTATGACGGCATCATTTTGAAACTTAATCAGTTATCAAACGGTGTGGATAATCTGCGGCTGGCAGATAACGACAGCGATGATGCGCCTATGGACAGCGACAGCGGTGAACTTTCCAGTTCCATTCGTGAATGGCGTCAGAATCTGGTGAAGAGCTGGCATAACTTTATGGATGACTTTATTACCATCCGCCGTCGCGATAATACCGCACAGCCGCTGCTGGCACCGAATCAGGATGTTTATCTGCGTGAGAACATCCGCTCGCGCCTGCTCATCGCTGCTCAGGCCGTACCACGTCACCAGGAAGAGATTTACAAGCAGTCGCTTGAAACCGTCTCAACATGGGTACGCGCGTGGTATGACACCAATGATGCCTCAACCAAAGCGTTTCTGGCCCAGTTGGATGAATTAAGCCAGCAGAACATCAATATGGATCTGCCCGACAGCCTGGAGAGCCAGCCGCTGCTTGAAAAGCTGATGCAAACCCGCGTTCGTAATCTGATGGCACAGCCTTCTGCCGCCGCTAATCAGCAGGGAGGCTAATCATGCTTAAGGTATTTATCCTCTTTGTTCTGCTGATTGCCGGCATTGTACTGGGGCCGATGATTGCGGGTCATCAGGGCTACGTGCTGATTCAGACCGACAACTGGAACGTTGAAACCAGCGTGACGGGCCTGTCCATCATCCTGATTATTAGCCTGCTTGTGATCCTGGCTGTGGAATGGATACTGCGCCGTTTATTTCGCACCGGCGCGCGTACCCGCGGCTGGTTCACTGGCCGTAAGCGTCGTCGTGCCCAGCGCCATACGCAAAATGCCCTGATGAAACTGGCGGAAGGGGATTTCAGACAGGTAGAAAAACTGCTGTCTAAAGACGCAGAGCATGCTGATGTGCCTGTCGCTAACTACCTGCTAGCTGCAGAAGCCGCACAACAGCGTGGAGATGAAATGCGGGCCAACCAGCACCTAGAACGGGCGGCTGAGCTGGCTGGCAATGATGTGATTCCGGTCGAAATTACCCGTACCCGCATTCAATTGGCGCGTCATGAAGATCATGCAGCGCGCCACAGCATCGATCGCCTGCTCGAAGTCGCGCCTCGTCATCCGGAAGTACTTCGTCTGGCTGAGCAGGCATATGTCCGCACCAGCGCCTGGAGCGCACTGCTGGATATTCTTCCCGCCATGGAAAAATCCGAGGTCGGGACAGAAGAGCAACGCACCCTGCTGCAGCAACAGGCCTGGCTGGGCCTGATGAACCAGGCGATGGCCGATCAGGGCAGCGAGGGACTGAAGCGCTGGTGGGGCAATCTGAGCCGTAAAACTCGCCATGAGACATCATTGCAGGTAGCGATGATTGACCATTTGATTGAGTGTGACGACCACGATACCGCGCAGGACATCTTGCTGGATGGGCTTAAACGTCATTACGATGATCGTCTGGTGCTGCTGATGCCACGTATTAAGAGCGGCAACCCAGAGGCACTGGAAAAAGCCTTACGTCAGCAAATCAAACAGCATGGCGCGACGCCCCTGTTGCACAGTACCCTGGGGCAGTTGTTAATGCGCCACGGTGAATGGCAGCAGGCAGCGGAAGCACTTCAGCAGGCACTGGCTCAGCGCCCTGACGCCTTTGACTACGCGTGGCTGGCGGACGTTTACGATCGCCTTCGCCGTCCGGAAGAGGCGGCAAAAATGCGTCGTGAAGGCCTGTTGCTGACGCTGAAAAATAACCCTGATGCCTGATAGCACAGCATCGCGTTAAGTAAAAAACCGGGCTCGCCCGGTTTTTTTGTGTCTGCGCTTTCAGGCAAAAAAAAACACCTGCTAAAAGCAGGTGTAAGATCAGGTCGGTTAGACAACCGAGAGGTACCCGACTCAACGTGGTGTCTGATAACCCTGTAAGACTTTCGCGATACAGGCAGGCAGACAACAGGTACCCAAAATTGGCTCTGCGTCATTCCCAGGTTTATGTAGCCGAAGCAAACATAAGAGGTGGAATGAGCATCTACGCGTTAATTATTGCATAATCCATGCCAGTTGTTATTATTATTTTAATTATTTTTATAAATCAGTCACTTATATCTTAATGCTTTTTTTGGGGTTCTTTCTCTTTGCGATGAGCGTCGTGTTATTACGACAAACCAGACAATGGATGTCGCATACAGGCGACAAACAAGGTAAAGACTTGTCAATCCGTGTTAAAACAGTAATTTAAGCGTCTCATTTTTGCGACAGCCATTACTATGACTCCGCTCTGACTCACTTCCGGGAGAAATGACGTGCCCGTCTGAGCGGATTTTCGCCCCTGAAAGACGACACTGCCTGCGCAACGTTGTCTCGCTGACGGCCAGCGCAAACCGCCTTCGGCGGTGCTCACCCTCTTTTATTCAGGCGAAAAAAAACCTGTCTTTGCAGACAGGTTTCTAAAAATGGTCGGCGAGAGAGGATTACGCGCCCCTGCGGGACGCGCCCTTCGGGCCGTTGCGTTCGCAACGTTGTCTCGCTGCGCTCGGCGCAACCCTCCTTCGGAGGTTCTCATCCACTTTTATTCAGGCGAAAAAAAACCTGTCTTTGCAGACAGGTTTCTAAAAATGGTCGGCGAGAGAGGATTCGAACCTCCGACCCACTGGTCCCAAACCAGTTGCGCTACCAAGCTGCGCTACTCGCCGATTTTTTTATTTTGTTTTGCCTGGTGCGAAGAGAGGGACTTGAACCCTCACGTCCGTTAAGACACTAACACCTGAAGCTAGCGCGTCTACCAATTCCGCCACCTTCGCGTATCCCAGCAAAATCTGGGGTGGCTAATGGGACTCGAACCCACGACAACTGGAATCACAATCCAGGGCTCTACCAACTGAGCTATAGCCACCACTGTACTGAATGTTGCAAGTCAAACCCACAGCATTTAAATCTTTGTTACTAACGCGGTACTCAAACCACCGAAGCTCTTACGCACAAACTAAATGGCGCGCCCGACAGGATTCGAACCTGAGACCTCTGCCTCCGGAGGGCAGCGCTCTATCCAGCTGAGCTACGGGCGCGTAGCGCCGTTGCGGATGTGCATACTAGAGATAAGCGCCCACGCTGTCTAGTGCTTTTTAAAGAAAATAGCGCGTTTGATTACGCTTTGTGCATTTCGTCGACAATTAACGCATTTATGCCGTTACTCGTGCGAAAAACCTGGCGTTAATCAGCGATCTTACAGATCGCCACGCCAGTGATAACGCAAATATTTCACCAGCTTCAACTGCCTGCGTAGGCGACTGGGCTGTTTGATTAAGCGATAAAACCATTCCAGTCCAAGCTTCTGCCAGATTACAGGCGCGCGCTTTACATGACCGGTAAACACGTCATAGGTACCACCTACGCCCATATACAACGCATCAGGCCAGTGCTTCTGACACTCGGCCATTAAAAGTTCCTGACGCGGAGAGCCCATCGCTACCGTTACCAGCCTGGCTCCGCTGGCCGCAACCCTGGCAAACAGTGCATCGCGTTCCGCCGGGACAAAATAGCCATCCTGTGCACCCACAATATTCACGTTCCACTGACGACGCAGTTTATCGCAGGTTTCGTCCAACACTGCCTGCCGACCGCCGATCAAAAACACCGGCGTTCCGTTGCGTCCGGCACGTTCCATTAAGGCTTCCCACAGATCGGCCCCTGCAATCCGCTGTACTGAGGCCTGCGGATATTTCTTGCGAACAGAGCGTACAATGCTGATGCCATCCGGATATTTGAATTCAGCCTGCTGAATTTGAGCACGCAGCGCTGCATCCTGTTCGGCATTCAGCACTTTTTCCGCATTGATGGCCACCAGCGTGCCGCTCCGGACAGCGGAATGCGGCATCAGGAAATCCACAAAAGAAGCCATGCTGTCAAAGCCGTACAGCGTGATGCCGCGAATCACATAGCGTGGCGTTTCGGAAACTGTACTCATCTCTTTTTAATTCTTCCCTTAGATCCCAGAGGTTAATCAGGATGGGCTATGAAGCGCCCGCTCACGTCGGCTGCGAATCAGGCCGACATGATCCAGTAACCAGAAAAGCAATTTCGCCATCCCCAGACAGGCGGCAAAAATAATACAGAAAAACACAACACGTGAGCCAAACGCATCCAGCCCCTCGCGCGCCAGCACAATCATGTTGAATACGGCACCGAAACAAAAGCTTTGCAGAATCGCCCCGGTATAACGATTCGATTCATTGCGTCCGCGCTTATAGAGCGTGTCGAAAGCTTTAATGATCAGCCCAACGGCCACAGCGCCTGGCGGAATGGCCCAGACGCCGCCCATCACCAGTAGCGAACCGATTAAGGTAGGCGAAATCGCCAGTCCGGAATGGTTGTTCAGTACATCCCAGGTAAAGTAATTAGCGCTGTTCAGTACTGACAGAGGACGATCGGGCCACAGCCAGGTTGGGATAAACACATAGAAATCGCGCCACATGGGCGCTAAGCCCTGAAAGTCTATCTTATGGTAATTCTCCAGCAGCAAAGCCAGGTTTTCCCATGGCGAAAACGTATCGCGCGTCAGGTACAGAAAGGTGTAAAAAGCCTCGTCGCCCATGACAGCCAGATTGTAGCGACGCAGCGCCAGCCAGAACATTCCCCCAATCGCCATCACGCCCGCAGCGGCCAGCATCCACAATGTGATCCAGCCACGTGTAATACCGATAAACAGAAATAACGCAAAAGCGATAATGATATTGGCACGCGTGCCACCAACCAGCGCGTAGGTCAGTAAGCCAAAGCTGACCGTGATGATGAGAAACAGCAGCCAGTTACGGCGCGTGGGATGCAAGAAATAGGGAATCAGCATCGCCGGGATGAAGAAATAAAAGAACCGCTTCAGTGCAACGCCAGACACTTCACTGGAAAAGATCTGGTTATAGGCCGTCAGCCGGAATAACAAAAATCCGTTATGGATAAAGAACACCGTTACGGTTGCAACCGCCACCAGCGCCAGTAGCCCACCGGTCAGATGCGTTTCGACCCGGTTCATTTGTAGCCAGGGCCGGGCCGGCGCTGCGGATGCCGGCCTGAGGCGCACCTTGTAACTGACAAAGTAAATAGCATAAAACGCCGTGGCCGACAGCATCGCCTGCAGCAGAAAATCCGCCGAAACCACCTGCGTATCAAACCGAAAGACCAGAATACTGGTTAGCGGGAAACCGAAGTAGAAGGTCAGTAAAAACAATAAGGTAAAAAACAGGTGGAAGTTAAATCGTTCCTGTTTAAGTTCGCGCATGTTCAGGGTCACAATGGTCACCAGTGACAGCACATACACGATCAGCAGACCACTAAATGCCATAAGACTCATGAGGGCTCTCCTTCGCAAAGGCGCAACGCTGTTCGCCAGCCTTCCAGATAGCCTGGGGCCAGGAAAGCAATGCGCTGTTTATCGCATCCCACAAGTTGCCGACGCGCCTCTGCGACGATATCAGGCGTCAGCGCATCGTCGTTGAACAAGACAGGAAGCTGCTGCGCGGTAACATCCCGCCAGAACGGATTTTTACGCGTCAGGACGAAAGGCACATTAGCCTGAATCAGCAAACATAGCGTTCCCACGCCCTGCTGCCGTTCGAACATAAAATAGCCCAAATGGCAGCGTGCCAACAGCGCCAGATAGTCGTCAAAAGCAAGATTATCCCGCAGTAACCTTACCTGCCCCTGCGGAAAGAGTCTGTCGGCGGCGTTCTGAATCTGTCCGATATACTCATCATTGTCAGGCGGATAACCCAGCGGCACGTCAATGCGCACATCTTCGCCAAACTGAGCCTTGATCGCTGCAAGCCCCTCAATATGGCGGTTACTGGCGTCACCAGAATTACCCAGCAGCACGGTAAACGTCTTGTCTGGATGGGGCGTAATGGCGACTGCAGGTAACTTTGTAGGGAAATACAGTAAAGACTGCGGTACAGACTTGTGGCGTTGCTGGTAGTGATACAGATCGCCCTGGGTGGCGAACAGGTGTGCAATGCGCCCCTGCGCAGCACGGCGCAGGAAATAAAACAGCCGGAACTTCAGGCTGCGTGAATCTTCATACAAATCCGCTCCCCAGACGTGCCAGAACAGTTGAGAACGGCGTAACCTGCCGCTCAGCAACGCCAGCCAAAGCCAGGGGTTAAACTGCCCGTGGCAAAAGAAGCGTTGGTCGCGATTTTTCGCCCGCTGCAACAGCGCCTCAGCCAGCGCTTTCTTACTGCTAAAGGTTTCAATGTGCAAAGCGCCAAAACCGGTGAGGTTTTCAGGCTGCGATGTCACCACCATAAAGTGACGCGGTGCAGAAACAGGCTGCTCGATGCTCATCACGTCGTTAAAAAAACGCAACACCGTCAGATTGTGATGGGGAATATTGGATCCCAAAACGTGAATTAAAGTCATTTTTTTCGGCAGTAAAGAATAAATGCGCCACAGCAGAGCGCGAAATAGGTAACGTAGGTGAACATATAGGCTTGCGCTGCCCCACTGGCCCCCTGTAACGGGATAAGCCAGCGCGAGAACAGCGTCAGCAAAATAAACTGACTGATTTCGGTCAGCACATAAAAGCGTAATGAGGCTTTCGCGATGACCAGATAGCCGAAAACGTAGGCGCCGACTTTGAAAACATCGCCACAGAGTTGCCAGACAAACAAATCCCGCATGTCGTGAAATGCCGCGGAGAACAACAGGCTGATGGCGATATCACGCATCATCCACACGCTCAGGCTGGCCGCCGCGACCGCCGGTAACACAAAGCGTAACGCCCGGCCGATCTCACGCGCAATATCCTTTTTGTTATCTAACCGGGCCAGTGTCGGCAGTAGCCAGACGCTAAAGGTCGCGGTGATAAACTGCAGATAAGCATCAGATATACTGGTTACGCCCTGCCATAATCCTACCTGCGCCCAGCCGTTACTGGCCGCCAGTTGATTTCGCATCATCACCCAGGCAACCGGCAGGGTGACGGCGGTGATCAGCGCCATAATCGTGTATTTTGCCAGATGACGCGCCATTTCCGGCTGCCAGGTGGGCCGCAGCCAGCCTAAGGGGAGCGGGACACGACGTTTCAGTATCACCAGCGCTGGAAAAACGAGTAACGCGGGTACCAAAGCCAGCCCGGTCAATGCGCCCGCATAGCCCCCCAGCCACCAACACAGCACGTAACCGAGCACGCCCGTTATGCTACCGCAAATCAGGGCCAGCGCATTACCGCGCGCATCACGGTAGCCTTTTATGAACGCCAGAAGCAGGTTTGCCCACGCGATACCAAACTGAAGAAAGGCAACGATACGTATCACGTTTTGATAGCGATCGTGACCAAACAGCGCAGTGCTGATGGGAGCCGCAGCCAATAAAAAGACCAGCGCCAGTAGCGCTGAGAAGCCCGTTACCATTGCCGAGGCGGTGCCGATTAGCGCGCGGAGTTGCCGGGGCTGCTGCTGATATTGTGCAACATATGTGGTAACGCCGTTAAAGATACCCGCTCCGGCCAGCACGCCCAGCACGGTGATGAGCTGGCGAAAGTTACCGGCCTGGCCCACGCCTTCCGGACCAAAGCTGATGGCCAGTAACTTGACGACCAGCAGCCCAACCGCAATTTTTACTATCGTCGATGAGGCGGTCCATAACGATGCTTTGGCTAATGACATCAGGAAAAAAAGCTCAGTAGCGAGCCGATCACGGTGCTCTGATTGTTATCCGACAGATTATAAAACAGCGGTAAACGTAATAAGCGCTCACTCTCTGCTGTAGTAAAACGGTCCTCACCGGCAAAACGTGAAAAACGCTGGCCCGCGGGCGAACTGTGCAAAGGGATATAATGGAAAACGGCCAGGATTTCGGCCTCTTTAAGCCAGTTGATCAGGGCCTGACGATGCTTCTCATCACGCAGCTTTATATAAAACATATGGGCGTTGTGCTGACAATCAGCCGGGATGGAAGGCAATGTAATCTTGCCGTTTTCCGCCAGCGGCTTCAGGGCATCGTAGTAACGTTGCCACAAGCGCAAGCGCTGTTGATTAATTCGTTCAGAGGACTCCAGCTGCGCCCAGAGATAGGCCGCCTGCAGGTCAGCCATCAGAAAGCTGGACCCCATATCGCGCCAGGTATATTTATCTACCTGTCCCCGGAAAAACTGACTGCGATTGGTGCCCTTTTCGCGAATAATTTCTGCGCGTTCTACCAGGCTGGCATCGTTAATTAACGTCGCGCCGCCTTCTCCACCTGCGGTGTAATTCTTGGTTTCGTGGAAGCTGAAACAGCCGATATGACCAATGGTGCCTAATGCCCGGCCTTTGTACGCTGACATCACGCCCTGCGCAGCATCCTCAATAACAAACAGCTTATACTGTGCCGCCAGCGCCATAATCGTATCCATCTCACAGGCAACGCCCGCATAGTGGACCGGCACGATAGCGCGGGTTTTATCGGTTATCGCCGCTTCAATCAGCGTTTCATCCATGTTCATGGTGTCGGGGCGCACATCCACGAACACAATTTTCGCGCCACGTAATACAAAGGCGTTGGCGGTTGAAACAAAGGTGTAGCTCGGCATGATCACTTCATCACCTGGCTGGATATCGATCAGCAGCGCGGCCATCTCCAGCGAGGCGGTACAGGAAGGCGTCAGTAACACTTTCGCACTACCGAAGCGCTGCTCCATCCACTGCTGACAGCGGCGAGTATAACCGCCGTCGCCACACAGCTTGCCGCTGCTCATGGCAGACTGCATATACTCGATTTCGCTTCCCACAACCGGGGGCGCATTAAAGGGAATCATGACCTCTCCTGTAAAACCAGTACGCCGTGCTTTCAAGACGCGCGCCACTGCGTAGATAAAGACGCATCGCCGTAAGATTACTGATTTGCGTGGCAACCCGCAGACGTTCGAGCTGACGCGCACGGCCCCAGTCCGCTGCAGCCAGCATCAGGCGCTGACCGATACTTTGTCCCTGCGCCTCAGGCACCACCGCCAGCAGGCCAATACGCGCATCGCCTTCGACCTCACGTAAAGAGACAAAGCCCTGAAGCGCGCCGCGTTCATCACTGGCGACAAGGCACTGGTGATCGAAGGTGCCGCGGACCGCATTTTCGATCCACTGCGCATAGAAGCGGGCACTGTCATCAGGCGCAAACCACGGCGTGCGAAAACGACTTTGACGGAAGGCCAGAGATGCGGCTTCGCGTAATGCTGGGATTTGTGTTTCCCGCGCAATACGAATGCCAGTCTGGCGTTCGGTGCGTTTGATCGTCAACGACAAATCCACTTCACCTTCCACCAGGTGAAACTGATGCTGATTTAACGCATCGATGATGTCGGTTTGTTCCGCTGACACTTTGATTTGAAACAGCGCGCAGGCGTGCCGAAGCGCGTTTTCGAGCGACAGATCCCCCCCGGTTTCCAGCCTCACGGCGTCAAAGCCGAAGAACTGGCTCTCCCAGGTGAGTGGATTAACCTTAACGTGGACAGACATAAGTTAATCGGGTCCTTGTTAACCAGAGGTTTTTAGCGCCAGACACCTTTCGTATCAACAACCCATTGCTGAGTAATGTGCGCTGCATCAACACGGCGGAATGCATGGTGATCGACCAGCATCACCAAAATATCCGCCTCCTGCAGCGCCTGCTCGGTTGAAACCAGGGTGGCCTGTGTCGCCAGGATGTCGGGAATCTGCTGAATATGCGGTTCGGTTACCCACGTGCGGCCCTGATGCCAGTCGGCAATCAGGTGCGCCACTTCCATGGCTGGGCTTTCACGCAGGTCATCAATGTTCGGTTTAAACGCCAGGCCAAAGCAGGCAATGGTCAGATCGCTGGCACGTTTTCCGGTCTGCATCAGGCAGTCTGCCAGCGCTTTTTTTACCTGGTCCAGCACCCAGTGCGGCTTGGCATCATTCACTTCGCGAGCGGTACGAATCAGGCGTGCTAAGTCCGGATTCTGCGCCACGATAAACCAGGGATCGACCGCAATGCAGTGCCCGCCGACGCCTGGCCCAGGCTGCAGGATATTGACGCGCGGATGACGATTCGCCAGTGCAATAAGCTCCCAGACGTTAATCTGCTGCGCAGCACAAATTAGTGACAGCTCATTGGCAAAGGCGATGTTTACGTCGCGGAAGCTGTTTTCTGTCAGCTTGCACATTTCAGCGGTGCGTGCAGTTGTCTCGACGCACTCGCCCTGTAAAAAAATACGATACAAATCACTCGCTCGGGCAGAACAGGCTGGCGTCATGCCGCCAATCACGCGATCGTTGCTGATCAGCTCAGTCATGATCTGACCGGGTAAAACGCGTTCGGGACAGTAGGCGACAAAGACGTCAGGATCCCCGTCGTGCTGTGGGAAACGCAAATCAGGTCGCGCCGCGGCCAGCCAGTCGGCCATCTGCTCTGTACTGCCAACCGGAGAAGTCGATTCCAGAATCACCAGATCGCCTTTTTTCAGTACCGGCGCAATCGACAGCGCAGCCGCACGCACAAAGCGTAAGTCCGGTTGGCGCTCCGCCATAAAGGGCGTGGGCACGGCGATCAAAAAAGCGTCAGCGGCTTCGGGTTGCGTCGTAGCACGTAAATCTCCACGCTCGACCGCAGCCTGAACCACCCGATCCAAATCGGGTTCGACAATATGAATGGCACCACGATTGATGGTGTCAACCGCGTGGGCATTGATATCGACGCCCACCACTTTCTTTCCCTTTGAGGCAAAAACGGCTGCGGTTGGCAGCCCAATGTAACCCAGTCCAATAACGGAAATGGTTTCAAAACTCATAAGTTGGCTCTGTTATCTTTTAAGGCTTGCAATATTCGCCCGCAGGCTTCGCCATTCCCATAAGGGTTATGGGCACGGCTCATGGTCTGCCAGGCCTCATCATCGTTAAGTAATGTACTGACCTCATTAACAATTCTTGCCGTGTCCGTACCAACCAGCTTCACCGTTCCAGCTTCGACGGCCTCTGGACGCTCGGTGGTTTCACGCATCACCAAAACGGGTTTACCCAGTGAAGGCGCTTCTTCCTGAATACCGCCAGAATCGGTGAGAATCAGCCACGCCCGGTTCATCAACCAGACAAACGGCAGATACTCCTGAGGTTCAATCAACACAATGTTATCAATGCCGCGCAGAATGCGGTTAACGGGTTCATGTACGTTAGGATTGAGATGGACCGGATAAACGATTTGCGCATGAGGATGCTGGCGCGCAATCTGGGCCAGAGCGCTACAGATGCGCTCAAAACCTTCGCCGAAGCTTTCACGACGATGACCCGTCACCAGTACCAGCTTTTTACTGTCGTCAAGAAAGGGATAGCGTGAAGCCAGCTGCGCGTTTATCTCATTATCGTCCAGCACCCGATCTCGCACCCATAGCAAGGCATCAATTACCGTATTACCGGTGACAACAATACTGTCGTCGGCGAGATTTTCATCCAGCAGGTTCTGTCGGGAACGCAGTGTGGGCGTAAAGTGTAAACGGGCAAGATGTCCCGTCAGCTTACGATTCCCCTCTTCAGGCCACGGCGAAGCCAGATCGCCCGTGCGTAAACCTGCTTCAACATGCCCGACGGGGATTTGCTGATAGAAAGCCGCCAGGCTGGCCGCCAGCGTGGTCGTCGTATCCCCGTGGACCAGCACAATATCGGGTTTGAAATCGAGCAGTACGGTATGCATGCCTTGTAAAATACGGCAGGTTATCTCCGTTAATCCCTGTTCGGGTCGCATAACGTTGAGGTCGTAGTCAGGTTGCAGCTGAAACAAGCTCAGCACCTGATCAAGCATTTCACGGTGTTGCGCAGTGACGCACAGCCGTGATTCAAAAGCAGGGTCCTGTGCCAGTGCCTGCACGAGTGGTGCCATCTTAATGGCTTCAGGTCGGGTGCCAAAAACTGTCAGAACTTTCACACTGTTTCTCTCAATCTTGTGTATCTGACATAGTACGCTGACGACGCGCTAGCGCCACGCCCGCACCAACCAGCGCACCTATCGCGCCCCACATCACCATCATAAATGCCCGGCGGGGACTGTCGCGTGAAACCGGCTCTTCCGGCGTACGCAAATAACGGTAGGTCTGGAATTTGCTGTTAAGCGTCGGGCCTGCATCCAGTGTGGTCAGCATCGCTTTATTTTGGTCGTAGCTGATATCAAAGCTCGGCCCGGTCGCTCTCAGGGTTTCTAACTGCCCCTGCAATAAAGGCTGGCCCATTAGAAACAGATCGCTGTCAGCCAGGTTTTCGCTCACCTCACGCGTCTGCTTCTCATTAATGCCCTGCTGGCTGGCAATTTTCAGCGCCTGTTCCAGCCGATGTTGCCGTCGCAGGAATACCGCATTCGCTACGTCTTCCTGACGTTTGACCTGCGCCTTAAGCTGGCTGGTCCGTGCCTGCCACGCCCCCGTTAACTCTGCATTGAGATGGCGTGCAGCGCGTTCACTGGCATAGGCAATATACTGGCGCAGCAAATTGTTCGCATCCGCAGCAGTTTCTGCCTTAAGTTTGACGCTGTCGAAAATATTTCGTGCGCTATCCGCTGGCGTAAACTGAATGTTATCAATCATATCGTCCAACAAGGCAGCATCATTGTGGGCATTGCCGCTTTTTCGCGTTTTATAATAATCGGTTTGCTGCCAAAACTCCCGGCGGGTATCCCAGGATGAGAGCTGCATCAGGAACTCCTGATACACCTCGTCCATCACGGTAGGTGACGCCGTATTTAACGTCAAAGCGTTATTGCGCATATCCAGATTGTTCAGGAACTGTTGCTGGGAATAGTAGGATCCCAGCATATTCACCGTAGGCCGCCCTGTTATCGCGGTCGTGCTCCACACCTGTTTCATCAGCAGCGTTGCTATCCAGGCTACCAATGCAAACACGACTGCACAGCCGACTATCCAGCGCTTTCCACGCCATAGGCTGCAGCCCAGGCCGCGAATATCCAGTTCGTTCTCCACAACGTTAGCGCGCATCAGAGCGTTATCCTTTGTTAAGTCTTATCAGGGTACATTTTTTCTGGCATTGCTGAGATTATTAAGGCGTCGTTTGAAGCGTCGGATCTTTCTCGCGACGCGCCATGCATGTTTCAAACAATAGCCGTAGCCCATGAAGGCAATCAAGAACAGGGCTAACATCACCCATTCAGGGATAAAGGCCAGGTATTCACCCAGCACGCCTATGCCCGCGAGCAGAGCAGCAGCAGCGGTAATCAGTACAAAAGCCTGACGAGGAGTAAAACCCGCTCGCATGATTAAGTGATGTATATGTTGGCGATCGGCAGAAAAAGGGCTCATTCCTTTGCGTAACCGACGGTACATAATCGCGACCATATCCATCAGAGGAATTGCAATCAGCCATAATGCTGTGACTGGTGTGATGGGATGGCTTAAGCCTTGCGTGGTTTCAAGCAAAATCCAGATAATCGTAAAACCAATCATGGTACTGCCTGCATCGCCCATGAATACTTTAAAACGGCGTCCCAGAAAACCAAGATTAAGTAAAATATAGGGGATCGTGGCAGCTATCATGGCAAAGCACCACATTGCGAGACTGTGCTGCCCATCAAGATAAAGAATGATCCCCATGGCGCCAAACGTCACCATGGAAAGGCCACCCAGCAGACCATCAATACCGTCAACCATGTTAAAAGCATTAATCGCTGCCCAGACGGCAAAAAGCGTCAACACATAACCAAAGGGCCCAACTATCAGTTCTACCGGGCCAATGATGAATCCCAGACTCAACAGGTACAGTTTGGCGCAAAACATCATTACCAGCGCCACAATACCCTGTACTGTTGCCCGAATCTTCACGCTGATATCAAAGCGATCGTCAAGTGCACCAACCAACACCAGTACGCCTGCACAACCCAGGTAAAGCTTAGCGTGCGGCAAGTAGTAGTCAGTGATGAAGAAGGCGAAGCAAATTCCTGCATACACGGATATTCCGCCAACCAGTGGAATAACGCCAAGATGGCGCTTGCGCATGTTTGGCTTGTCTACCAATCCAATTTTTTCTGCTACTTTGCGAGCAAGGAAAAGAAATACCAAGGAAAAGATAAAAACTAAACCAAGCTCAGTACTCATAGTGAGTAAATTCACGTTAAACGCTCTCAGCTATCATCCTGGAACTCACATTACGTCAAAAATCGCGCCTGTTACCGTTCCAGATTCCGAATTCGGCATGAAGAGGTGCACGAACGGTTAATCGTCCACCACTGCCACCGTCATTATTATTACGTCTGCCAGCATTCAATCCTATAGCCCGAAAATAAAAAACGCCACGTCAGAACGTGGCGTCGGGGCTATTTTATGACCATTTAAAGAAAAAAACGCCATCATAGTCAGATGACGCTCTAAAGGATCAAGAACGCTTCATCATATCGAAGAATTCGTCGTTGGTTTTGGTCATGGCCAACTTGTTAATCAGGAATTCCATCGCGTCGATTTCACCCATTGGATGGATAATCTTACGCAGGATCCACATTTTCTGCAGCTCTTCCTGAGAGGTTAACAGCTCTTCTTTACGGGTACCTGAACGGTTGTAGTCAATCGCCGGGAAGACACGTTTTTCGGCAATTTTACGCGAGAGATGCAGCTCCATGTTACCGGTGCCTTTAAACTCTTCGTAAATCACTTCATCCATCTTCGAACCGGTATCCACCAGTGCCGTCGCAATGATGGTCAGGCTCCCGCCCTCTTCCACATTACGTGCCGCACCGAAGAAACGCTTAGGACGATGCAGGGCGTTGGCGTCCACACCACCGGTCAGTACTTTACCGGAGGCCGGAACGACGGTGTTGTAGGCACGGGCCAGACGCGTGATGGAGTCGAGTAAAATGATGACGTCTTTTTTGTGCTCGACCAGGCGCTTGGCCTTTTCGATCACCATCTCGGCCACCTGAACGTGACGCGAAGCCGGTTCATCGAAGGTGGACGCGATCACTTCACCTTTCACCAGGCGTTGCATCTCTGTCACTTCTTCCGGACGCTCATCGATTAGCAGCACCATCAGCACACAGTCTGGATGGTTGTAAGCAATGCTCTGCGCGATATTCTGCAGCAGCATCGTTTTACCGGCTTTCGGCGGTGCCACAATCAGACCACGCTGACCACGACCAATCGGTGACGCCAGGTCCAGTACGCGAGCGGTTAAGTCTTCAGTTGAGCCATTACCCCGCTCCATACGCAGACGGCTGTTAGCGTGCAGCGGCGTGAGGTTTTCGAACAGAATCTTGTTACGCGAGTTTTCTGGTTTGTCGTAGTTAACTTCGTTAACTTTCAGCAGGGCAAAGTAGCGCTCACCTTCTTTTGGTGGACGGATTTTGCCGGCGATGGTGTCACCAGTGCGGAGGTTAAAGCGGCGAATTTGGCTGGGAGAAACGTAGATGTCATCAGGACCGGCGAGGTAGGAGCTGTCTCCAGAGCGGAGGAATCCAAATCCATCCTGCAATATCTCCAGCACACCATCACCGAAGATGTCCTCGCCGCTTTTCGCGTGCTGCTTCAGGATTGAGAAAATAATGTCCTGCTTGCGCATACGAGCCTGATTTTCCAGCCCCATATTCTCGCCGAGGGTAATCAGCTCAGAAACCGGCGTATTCTTTAATTCGGTAAGATTCATATTGATGGGTTCTTAAACTCGGGGTAATACTCGAAATGTTTGTCGTGAATGGTATGGCAGTTAGTCCATGCCTGTTCTGTTAATGACTTTTTCAACTCTTCTCAACGATCATCGTCTTGAATAATGACTGGGAGCGAGGAGACGGTCGACTTAGTCAGAGTAGAGCTAGTCGTTAGATTGCTAAACCGCTGGTAGGTACAGTATGACAGGGTCTAACAAGAGAAAACTTTGAATGCTAACTACAAGGTATGTTCATAGTGCAGTGAAAATAAGTTAGCACGCTTAAAAGCGAACGTCCAGCAGCAGGCAAAAATTTAACCACTGCCGGACGCCCGGCCCGATTACGCCAGGTTGGCGTTCAGGAACTCTTTTAACTGACCTTTGGACAATGCGCCCACTTTTGTCGCAGCGACTTCACCGTTTTTGAACAGCAGCAGCGTCGGGATGCCGCGAATGCCGTATTTAGGCGCAGTGCCTGGGTTATCGTCAATATTCAGCTTAGCGATGGTCAGTTTGCCATCATACTCTTCTGCAACTTCATCAAGGATTGGCGCGATCATTTTACAAGGACCACACCATTCAGCCCAGAAATCTACCAGTATAACGCCGTCGGCTTTTAGCACGTCGGTGTCGAAACTGTCATCGGTCAGATGAACGATTTTATCGCTGCTCATGTTTTACTCCACAAGATTGTGCCTGGCGAATTGGCGTAATATAAACCAATGTTGGTTGACTTTATTTCATCGGATACGCTTTCGTAAAGCGATAGTAAGCTGATATTCTACCACACTATGAGCAAAACACACTTAACTGAACAGAAGTTTTCCGACTTCGCCCTGCACCCTCTGGTGGTGGAAGCCCTTGATAAAAAAGGGTTTCATAACTGCACGCCTATCCAGGCGTTAGCACTGCCGTTTACGCTTTCAGGGCGTGATGTCGCAGGTCAGGCGCAAACCGGTACCGGCAAAACGATGGCGTTTTTAACGTCAACGTTTCATCATCTTCTCTCTCACCCTGCTCCAGAGGGCCGCCAGGTTAACCAACCTCGCGCTTTAATTCTGGCCCCAACCCGTGAACTTGCGGTGCAAATTCACGCCGATGCTGAACCACTGGCGGCATCAACCGGCCTTAAATTAGGTCTGGCTTACGGTGGCGATGGCTACGACAAACAGTTAAAAGTACTGGAAAACGGTGTCGACATTCTGGTGGGTACCACCGGCCGTTTAATCGATTACGCCAAGCAGAATCACGTCAATCTCGGTGCCATTCAGGTCATGGTACTGGACGAAGCCGATCGCATGTTCGATCTCGGCTTTATAAAAGATATCCGCTGGTTGTTCCGTCGCATGCCTGCTGCCACGCAACGCCTGAGCATGCTGTTCTCCGCCACGCTCTCTTACCGCGTGCGTGAGCTGGCATTCGAGCACATGAACAGCGCCGAATACGTTGAAGTTGAACCTGAGCAAAAAACCGGTCATCGCATTAAAGAAGAGCTTTTCTACCCTTCGAATGAAGAGAAAATGCGCCTGTTACAGACGCTGGTAGAAGAAGAGTGGCCTGACAGAGCAATCATTTTTGCGAATACCAAGCATCGCTGTGAAGACATTTGGGGCCATCTGGCTGCAGACGGTCACCGGGTCGGCCTGCTGACGGGTGACGTGGCACAGAAGAAGCGTTTACGTATCCTGGATGACTTTACCAAAGGCGATATTGATATTCTGGTCGCGACCGACGTTGCGGCTCGTGGCCTGCATATTCCTGCGGTGACGCACGTATTTAACTATGACCTGCCGGACGATCGCGAAGACTATGTTCACCGCATTGGCCGTACGGGACGTGCAGGCGCAAGCGGTCACTCCATCAGCCTGGCCTGTGAAGAGTACGCATTAAACCTGCCCGGTATTGAAGAGTACATTGGTCACAGCATTCCGGTGAGTAAATACAACAGCGACGCGCTGTTAACTGAATTACCGCCACCGAAACGTCTGACGCGCAATCGCTCAGGCAACGGTCAGCGTCGCGGAGGCAACAATACCGGCCGTCGCGGTGCACCCCGTCATAGCAACCGTAAACGTTCGGGTTAAGTTGACCATGCTAAGCGCATCGACTCTCTATGCTGCAATTGATTTAGGCTCTAACAGCTTTCATATGCTGGTCGTCAGCGAAGTGTCAGGAAGTATCCAGACCATCGCCAAAATCAAGCGCAAGGTGCGCCTGGCAGCAGGCCTGGATAAATCCAATTGCCTGTCCGCCGAAGCCATGGCCCGGGGCTGGCAATGTCTGCGGCTTTTCTCTGAACAGCTTCAGGATATTCCTCCCGATCAAATTCGGGTAGTGGCAACCGCCACGTTACGCATTGCCGCTAATGCGCAAGCGTTTCTTGATAAGGCGCAACAGATTCTGGGTTGCACCATCAATGTGATTAGCGGCGAAGAAGAAGCGCGTCTGATTTATCAAGGCGTAGCACATACTACCGGGGGTTCCGATCAACGCCTGGTCGTGGATATCGGCGGTGGCAGCACAGAGTTAGCCACCGGCGATGGCTCCCATGCCAACGTGTTGTTTAGCCTGCAGATGGGCTGTGTCACCTGGCTGGAGCGATTCTTTGGCGATCGCCACCTGGCTAAAGAGAATTTTGACCAGGCTGAAGAGGCTGCCAAAGCGATGCTGAAACCTGTTGCCGGAGAACTGCGCAAACAGAGCTGGCAGGTGTGCGTTGGTGCGTCCGGAACCGTTCAGGCCCTGCAGGAAATCATGGTCGCCCAAGGCATGGATGAGCGCATCACCCTGAGTAAGCTACAGCAGTTAAAACAGCGGGCCATTCAGTGCGGCAAACTTGAAGAGCTTGAAATCGAAGGCCTGACGCTGGAGCGGGCGTTAGTGTTTCCAAGCGGTTTGTCCATTCTTATTGCCATCTTTCAGGAACTCAATATTGACAGCATGACGCTGGCCGGCGGCGCGCTGCGCGAAGGGCTGGTGTACGGAATGCTGCACCTGCCTGTCGATCGCGATATTCGCAGCCGCACGCTGCAAAATGTGCAGCGCCGGTTCAATATTGATGTCTGCCAGGCAGACAGGGTCCGGCAGCTAGCGGAAAGTTTTTTTCGCCAGGTCAGTGTTCACTGGAAACTGGATCAGCGCTGTCGGGAGCTTCTGCTAAGCGCCTGTGCGATTCATGAAATCGGGCTGAGCGTCGATTTCCGTCAGGCACCGCAGCACGCGGCCTATCTGGTCCGCCACCTTGATCTTCCGGGTTTCACCCCAGCGCAGAAAAAATTGCTGGCCTGTTTACTGCAAAATCAAAGTGGCAGCATCGACCTTGCGCTACTCACGCAACAAAACGCCCTGCCGCCGCGGCTGGCCGAGCGTTTGTGCCGTCTGCTACGGCTGTCCATTATCTTCTCGACTCGGCGTCGTGATGACACGTTACCCGCCGTTCGTATGCAGGCGGATGATGAAGCACTGCACGTTACGTTACCGGCGGGCTGGCTGGAAGCACATCCTCTGCGGGCCGAGCTGCTCGAACAGGAAAGCCACTATCAGTCCTATGTTCACTGGTCGTTAACGCTTTCCTGATCCCGTCTGCGACGGATTAGCTCTTTTTCGCCTTTTCCAGCATTGCACGCAACCCGGCCACCCGACTCTGGCCGGTTTTCATGCGCTCCTCTGCACTAACCACTTTGCGCTCGGTTTCCCACACTACGTCGTCCTGCGGCAGCTCCAGCAGAAAGCGGCTGGGTTCAGGGCGGATGAGCTCACCATACTGACGGCGCTCCCGACACAAGGTAAACGTCAGCTCTTTCTGCGCGCGGGTAATGCCAACGTAGGCCAGACGGCGCTCTTCCTCAATGTTGTTCTCATCGATACTGCTCTGATGCGGCAACAGCCCTTCTTCCATGCCGACCAGAAACACGTAGGGGAACTCCAGCCCTTTTGAGGCATGAAGCGTCATCAGCTGTACCTGATCAAGCTCTTCGTCGCTCTCACCGCGCTCCATCATGTCGCGCAGCGTAAAGCGGGTGACAACCTGCGCCAGCGTCATCGGCTCATCCAGATCGCTACCCTCCAGCATTTCCGTCATCCACTGAAACAGCGTATTGACGTTTTTCATCCGCATTTCAGCGGCTTTGGGGCTGCCCGATGTCTCAAACAGCCAGCTTTCGTAATCGATGCCGCGAATCAGATCGCGCACGGCATTAACCGGTTCACGCTCACTGAGCTGGATAATGTCGTTGAGCCAGTGGGTGAAGCGCTGCAGATGTTCAAGGCCGCGCCCCGTCAGCGTTTGCCCAAGGCCCACATCAAAGCTGGCGTTAAACAGGCTTTTATTGCGGATATTGGCCCACTCACCGAGTTTTTGCAGCGTTGCCGGACCAATCTCGCGCCGTGGCGTATTCACAATACGCAAGAAAGCGCTGTCATCATCGGGATTGGTCAGCACCCGCAGATAAGCCAGCAGGTCTTTGATCTCAGGACGAGAGAAAAACGAGGTCCCGCCTGAAATGCGATAGGGAATGCGGTTCTGCATCAAGAATTTTTCGAACACGCGGGACTGATGATTACCGCGGTACAGGATCGCGTAATCTTTATACTGCGTTTTATTAATAAAGTGATGGGCAATGAGTTCGCCCGTTACCCGTTCGGCCTCATGTTCTTCGCTATTGGCACTCAGCACCTTGAGTTCACTGCCCAGACCCAGTTCAGAAAAAAGACGCTTCTCAAACACATGGGGATTATTGGCGATCAAAATATTCGCGGCTTTGAGAATACGCTGTGAAGAGCGGTAGTTTTGCTCAAGCTTGACCACCTCCAGCGCCGGAAAATCCTCATTAAGCAGGACCAGATTCTGTGGCCGGGCACCGCGCCAGGAGTAAATCGACTGATCGTCATCTCCTACCACGGTAAAACGCGCACGGGTGCCGACCAACAGCTTCACCAGTTCGTACTGACTGGTGTTTGTGTCCTGATATTCATCCACCAGCAGGTAGCGAATACGTTGTTGCCAGCGCTCGCGGACGTCCTGATTACGCTGTAGCAGAAGCGTAGGCAACAGAATGAGGTCGTCAAAATCCAGCACGTTACAGGATTTGAGATGCCGGTCATACAGGGCATAGCAATGGGCAAACACGTTATCCCGCTCCGAGCGGGCCAGCGCGGCCGCCTGCGGCGGATCGACCAGATCGTTTTTCCAGTTCGAAATGGTAGAAATGAGCTGCTGCAGTAACGTCTTGTCCTCTTCCAGCCACTCGCTGGTGAGGTCTTTGAGTAACGCCAACTGATCCTGATCGTCGAACAGGGAAAAGTTGGACTTCATGCCCAGCGCCACATATTCGCGCTTGATGATTTCCAGACCCAGCGTGTGAAACGTGGAGATCATCAGGCCGCGCGCCTCTTTGCGCCCCAGCGTTTGCGCCACGCGCTCTTTCATTTCGCGTGAGGCTTTATTGGTGAAGGTCACGGCGGCGATATGGCGGGCCTGATAGCCACACTCACGAATCAGATGCGCGATTTTGTTGGTGATTACGCGGGTTTTTCCCGAGCCAGCGCCTGCCAGCACCAGACAGGGACCGGTAACAAATTCGACGGCTCGTTGTTGGCTGGAGTTTAAACGCATCGGGACATCGCTCTGTTGAAATAAGATACCGATTTCAAACCGCAAGCCGGCATGTACAGGCTCAGTGAACAGGTGCGGTAAACGCATCTGCGATTTGAAAAGACAGGTTTATAATGGGGGACGATTATACACAACAGAGACATTATCATGGCGAAAACTGCCGCAGCTTTACATATTCTGGTGAAACACGAGGCGCAGGCTATCGCCCTGCTGGAAAAACTGCAAAAAGGCGAAAACTTCCAGCAGCTTGCCCGCAAGCATTCTGTGTGCCCTTCTGGTCGGAACGGGGGAGATTTAGGCGAGTTTCGTCGGGGAAAAATGGTCGCGGCTTTTGATAAAGCGGTATTCACCTGCCCGTTGCTACAACCTTTCGGGCCGGTGAAAACCGCTTTTGGTTATCACATTATCAAAGTGCTCTATCGCAACTGATCACTTCTTCTTCATTTGCTGCAGGACCCGGCTGCACTGATTCTCGTCAGTATCACTGGGTGAAATCAGCGCCAACAGCGCTGCCGCAGGCCCGACCACAGCACCTAATGCCACCGCCGCCGCCCCGCGTGCCAGTAAGGGACCGGTTTTCACGCCAGCGTCCGGATGCTTGAAGGTGCCCCGAACATACAAGGGCGAGCGCAGGGTCACGATTCGGATGCCTTTACTTTCTGGATTGACTGAAAGATCCAGCCGCTCGTTGGCAAAGTTCGCGTTGCCTGACACGTTAATGACGGCATTTTCCGTATCGAACACGAACAGGTTTGGCGTGGCCAGACCGTTTTGCAGTTTAAGATCGGTGGCCGCACAGTTAATACGAACTTCATCATCACCAAACAGCTTACCGACCAGATAGTTGCCGACGTTGAGTCCGGCAATTTCCATCAGGTTGCGGCTGATCAGTCCGTCGTTCATCAGCAGTTTCAACTGACCGTTGCTGGTTGCCAGCAGGTCAGCAACGGAGTTGCCGGTGCCGGTCAGGCTGGCATCGCCGTTCAGCTGCCCAAGGCTGTTTTGCATTGCCTGTACGTCGGGGAACAGCTGGCGCAGGCGAAGTTTACGGGCATGAATATCGGCCCGGCCCCGCATCGGTGAGCGATTCCCTTCCAGGCGGATGGTGCTGTTCAGATTACCGCCCGCCATACCGAAACGCAGTGGATCAAGCAGCAGGTTTCCGTTATCGAGCTGCAAATGGGTATAAAGATCGCTCAACGGTAGTGAACTGCTGTGTTCGATGCGCTTGCCGCTAAACTTCACATCCGCATCCATAACGTCCCAGCTTTTGGTGTCGAACCTGTCGTGAGGCAGAACGCGATCCGCAGGCTGTACGGTTTTTTCACCGCGTTTTGCCTTGGCCTGTTCGGTTTTCTCGCTGCCCTTGCCCGAGTTAACGCCGATCAACGGGCCCAGATCCGCCATACGTAACTGATCCGATCTGAGTTCACCGACCAGTTTTGGCCGTGGCTTGCCCTGGCTGTAGGTCAGAGAGCCATGAATATCGCTGTCGCCAATATGACCATTAAATCCCTGGTAACGAAAAACGGCACCGTCTTTGCCGGTAAATTTGGCAATCAGGCGGCCATCAGTTTCATAAGGCGGGGTATCCGGTAACAGAACGCCGGTCAGACCATAGAGGTTTGCCAACGTATCGCCAGAAAAACGTAGACGCACGTCCAGCCCGCCCAGATTCAGGGGATCCTGAACGCCGCCGGTCAGCTGTACGCGCGTGCTACCGTTCCGGACGTCTGCCTGAATCGGGAACGCTGTGGTCTGACTACGCAGGGATAACATGCCGCCAATCTTGCCCTGACCCGTGAGTTTTTCATTGTGATAGCTGCCGCTTGCCTGCCAGCCAAAGACAAAATCACCCGCGCCTTGTTGTTTATCGTCTCCGCCCGCGATTTGTGAATAGGGCACAGGCTTGCCGAGCGGGTTAACCTTCAGCGTGACATCGGCCTGGTTAACGGCATCGCGGTAGAGAATGGTGCCCTGATCGAACAGAATATTATCGAGACGAAATGACCAGGCTGAAGGTGGCGCATTATCATCTTTGCTGTCGCTGTCAGCGAGGGTAAAGGTCCAGTTGTTTTTCTTATCGGCGGTCTGAATCAGGCGGGCATCAGGCTGCTGCAGTTTTATCCACGGGATAAAGACTTCTTTGTGCAGTAGGGCCAGAGGGGCAAGTGTGGCGTCCACGCGTTGCAGGTGGATCATGGTCACGTCAGGAATATCAGGGGGATTGCCCAACATAATGTCTTCGGCGTGCAGATGAGGCCAGGGTAACCAGCCGCGCCATCCGGGTTCTTCAGGATTACGCTGCCATGCGACGCCCAAATCCCCCCGAATGGCAAAGGGACGGTTAAGTTCCGCAGACACTTTCTGATTAATAGTGGGTTTCAGGCGATTCCAGTCGAATGTTGCAATGACTATCACTACAACGACGATCAGCAATACAACAATCCCGCCAATCCAGCTTACAATTTTTCCGGCGCGTGACATTAGGCTTCCTCCCTGCTCTTTCACGGTCTCCGTTAAAGATAGTCGAGAGCGCGCGGGAAGGGATCAATCAAGCTGCACAGGAAGGCTTTCCAGTTCGGAAAAGGGAGCAGGACGAGAAAAAAAATACCCTTGAGCCGCCATCGCCGGGGACGATTTAACCTGATCCCACTCCTGTTGCGTCTCAACGCCTTCAACAATCACGCCGTTGCAGTAACGATTTATCAGCGACAACAGCATGGGAAAAAGTATCCGGCCTTCATCTGACGCACGTAAGAGAATAAAAAGTTCACGTGACAGCTTAATGTAGTCGTATTTAAGCTCGGTCAGTGCAGAGAAGTTCGCCATGCCCGAACCGAAATCATCCAGCCACAACGGCCCCAGTTCAGGCATTTGCGCGACCATCTCCTCCTGAGGCAGGACATGGTGCTCGGTCAGCTCAAAGCGAACCCAGGGTAAACGGGTAATCAGACTGCGAATCGGTACATGGTTTTGTATCAACGACAACGAAGGGCCGTCAATATTCACTGATGCCATGACGTTATTGCGACCAAAGAACGATTCCCACTGGGTGAGTAATTCTAACTGCTCCTGAACAATATTAAGGCGTTGTGCTATTTCCAGCTCAGAAAAATAGGCTTCAGGAGACAGTTTCTTCTCTGGTTCAGACGGATGTGTGATGGCCGTCAGCAGTTCAATCGCCAGCAGTTGCCCCGAAACCTTATAGATGGGCTGAAAGGTATAGCTGCGTTGACACTGTTGCCAGATGAGACGTTTTTTTTGCTGCGGGTTGATGTCAATTGAAGAAGGTAGCCATTGACTAAAATTCTCCATAACCATGGTCTTTTCCTGGTTGATAGTAAGCGCCTTCATCTGGCGGCCTGGCAGCGTTTATCGTTTAACATTCGACAACTTAGTGAAAACCCGGCCACGTTGAAGCAACGAGTCTACGCCTCTTTTAGTGCGACAATCGCCGAAACAAGCCGCTTTATCGGGTTAATTATCGCTTTACCTCACCCTAAATTAAATTAAAACGCTGTTTTAAAAAGTTGACGATGACGCTAACAAACGCGAGACTGAAGCAAATGTAAACTACAGGCCTTAAACCATGACGCATAAAAAAATCGCCGTTATCGGTGAATGCATGATTGAACTGTCCGAAAAAGGCGACAACATTAAACGCGGCTTTGGCGGTGATACGCTCAATACGGCCGTTTACCTTGCCAGACAGGTCGATCAACACAAAATCCGGGTGGATTACGTGACGGCGCTGGGAAACGATCCCTTTAGCGCACAGATGATCGCCCGCTGGCAGCAGGAAAACGTGCATACCGACCTGATCCAACGCCTTGAGGATAAAATGCCCGGTCTGTACATGATCCAGACAGACGACCAGGGCGAGCGCACATTCTGGTACTGGCGCAATGACGCGGCGGCACGCTACTGGCTTAATGGCCCTCTGGCAGAAGACATTTGCCAGCAGCTGGAACATTACGACTACCTTTATCTCAGCGGTATCAGTCTTGCTATCCTGACTGACGCCAGCCGTGCAAAGCTCATGCAGGTGCTGGCAAACTGCCGCAAAAACGGAGGCAAGGTGATTTTCGATAATAATTACCGGCCTCGCCTGTGGAAAGACAATGCCAGTACTCGCCAGGCCTATCAAAAGATGCTCGATAACACGGATATTGCCTTCCTGACGCTGGATGACGAGCATCTGTTATGGGGCGTGCAGCCTGTCGAAGACGTCATTGCCCGGGCACGTCAGGCAGGCGTTAGCGAGATCGTCATCAAGCGCGGTGCGGAATCCTGCCTGATTGCCGCGGAAGACCAGCCTGTTAGAGAGGTTCCGTCAATCATGCTGGCTAAAGAAAAGATCATTGACACCACGGCGGCGGGCGATTCGTTCAGTGCGGGCTATCTGGCTAAGCGTCTGGTTGGCGCCTCGGTCGAGGAGGCCGCCCAGCGTGGTCATCTCACTGCCAGCACGGTTATTCAGTTTCGTGGGGCGATTATTCCGCAGGAAGATATGCCTGCATAATTGCTCTGTCGCGTGGCCAGGATGAGACGAGTATCCTGGCCATGCCTGACTGTAAACGGAGTCAGTATGAATCGCATCAATCTGGTCTGCCTGGGCGTGCGTGATATGGAAAAATCCCTGGCCTTTTATAAAGGCATCGGTTTTAAAACGCAGGTGACTGAGCAGAATCCGCCCATCGTATTTTTCAATAATTCCGGCACCAAACTCGAACTCTTTCCTCTCGATAATTTGGCAAAAGATATCAATGAAACCCATCCACCCAGGCTAGCCGACGACGGATTCAACGGCATTACTTTTGCCATTAATGTTAAGTCGAAACACGAGGTCGACGATCTCATGGAGTTGGTACAAAGCCAAGGTGGAACCCAGGTAAAACCGCCGCAAACCGTTCACTGGGGTGGCTATAGCGGCTATTTCCGCGATCCCGACGGCTATTACTGGGAGATTGCCTGGGCATCATTCTGGAAGTTTGACGATCGGGATATGCTCATTATCGATGAAAGCCCATAGCCATAGCCATCGCGCTCTGGCGCGGCGCAGCCCGTGCCAGACTTCCCGCATGCACAACAGTTAACCGCGCAGCAACACATCACTTTCTTTAAATAAAAACACGATAAATATGTCCTCCGTTTCCGTCAGGGCAAAAGGAAAATCCATTCATTTTACTTAAGTCAGCCAACCCGTTTCCTTCCTGCTTTATCCTGCCCTCGTCCGTTAATGCTGGCTAATCTTAATTCATTTTTATTCCTTTAAAATTATCGGCTTAGCACCATACCCAGCATGCCAGGCATAGTCTGAATCTCGGCATTTTAGCGGTTTTGAGTTGGACGATTAGGCCAAAAGAGGCCATCTTTTAAACAGCGACAGCAGGATGCTGTTTTCACGGCCGCGAACAAAACAACGACAACATCTCTCGCATCAGGACACAGCTATGAATACTGAAATCATTAATATCTGGCCTAATGGTGATGCGCCCGGTGCCAGCGATTCTCGCGCTCAGCCACAAATAGTCGATACGGCAAAAGAGTACGAACCCTACGATCGCGTGGCAACCGGCGTTCGCTGCCCGGAAATGGCTATCTGGCATCCTGTGGAATCCAACGGGATTACGCTCCTGGTCGCGCCCGGCGGAGGCTACCATCGCATCATGATTGACCGTGAAGGCAGCGCGCTGGCAACCTTTTTCACCTCTATGGGTTACACCCTGGCCGTCATGACCTATCGCCTGCCCTATGACGGACATCATGAAGGACCAGATGCTCCGCTCGCCGATGCGCAGCGAGCCGTGCGCGTCCTGCGTGAGCGGGCGCAGCGTGGGCTGAACGGCAAATACATTGTTATGATGGGTTTTTCGGCTGGCGGCCACGTTGCCGCAAGTCTCGGCACGCGGTTTGCGGAGAAGATTTATCCCGTTCAGGACAACGCAGAGAATTTTTCGCCTCGTCCGGACGCCATGGTGCTGGTTTATCCTGTGATCAGTATGCGTGATGGCCTGGCCCATGAAGGCTCGCGCACCCGTTTATTAGGCGCATGGCCTGACCAGAAAGCGATTGATGCCTATTCACTCGAAACCCGGGTGCACAACCAGGTGCCGCCGACCTTGCTGATTCATGCCGCCGATGATGATGCCGTCCCGGTGAATAACAGCATGGTGTTTTTCAGCGCATTACGGGAACACAATGTTCCCGTCGAAGTGCATTTTTACCAGAAAGGCGGGCACGGTTTTGGCATCCGTGGCGTCGCGGATTTGCCCCTCGCCAGTTGGCCAATGTTAGTGACCGAATGGCTCAGGGCAAAAACCTGATGGATCAGGAGGTCGGTGGCGCTGCATCACCGGCAGCGTTACTGTCCGGCTGGCTGACGTCCCCGCCGGCCGCTGGTGCAGATGCTGTCGCAGGCAACGTCATCAGCTTATCCCAGCCCGTTTTAAGGCTCTTAACGTTGGTTTCTGATTCACCTTCCGGTTGAATCAGTACCATCATTAACTCCTGACTAAGTTGCTGCCGCAACTCCTGATTGAGCTGATCGCGCGTCAGGCCGGAGAGAAAATCCTGCCGCAGCTTTTGATACTGCTCCGGGGCAATATCTACCACTGAATTGCGCTGCGATCGTAAACGCTGGCTAATCAGCACGTCAGTATCTGTGCGCGCGTAGGTTGTGAACAGCTTATTCAGCTCCAGAAGTTTTTGGGCCATCAGGGCATCAAACTCTTCCTGTGGCAAACCGTTATCGCGCACGGCAGCCAGCTCGCGGGCAACCAGGTTCATATTCTGTTCCAGGCTGTCATTGCGCGTATCCATATTAATGGAACACTGCGCGCGCTGGTAAAGCACCCGACAGTCAAATCCCACCTGCACACCCTGAACTTTTTTATTGCTCATCGCGCGCTGCACGTGCCAGAACAGCGCTTCGCGCGCCAGATCGCTACGCCAGTAACGCTGCAAGTTCTGTGAGTCCCGGATGGGCTGCCACGGCGTATCCCAGACAAGGGACAGGCGATCCTGCGCTAACGTGCCGCTGACCAGATTAACCGGATCATGCGGTAAAGGAGACAAGGTGGGCATGGATGCAGGGGCGCTGCGCTTGCCTTCCAGCGGTGAAAACGCTTTGTTGATTTGTTCGGAAAGGTTACGGCTGTCGACATTGCCGACGACATAAAGTGTCATGGCATCTGGTGTATACCACTGCTGGTAGAAACTTTTCAGCTGCGCGACGTCAACGGGGGCACGCGGCTTCTCAGCCGGATCGTGCGCTAGCAACGCCGATCCTTTCAGCCGATAGCGCCACCAGACATCCTGAGTATCCGCAGGCCAGGTTCTTACCGGATCGGAAGCGGACAGGGCTGTATCGACAACCTGATTGGTAATCGCCATATCACCCGCCGTGGCCGCCAGCCAGTTCAGGGCTTCTTTCAGTAACTCAGGGCGGTTATTGGGCAGGCTTAAATTGTATTGCGTGTAATCATACGATGAAATAACCGGCGGCAGAGGCCGCTGTGGATCGATACTCTGCTGCCATAATGCGCGCTGCTGATTCGTATCCAGGGCGGTATTGTGTACCAGCGCCAGGCGTGACAAAAGGTGGCTAAAACCGGTTTGCTGGGCGCTTTCCACCAGTGAACCGGTATTAACCACCATGCGTAACTCAATGCGATCGCTTGGCCGTTGCGGTGTTGCCAACAGTTGCCAGTTAAATCCGTTGTCCAGTCTTCCCTGTTGCCAGGCTGGATCAGGTTGCAGCGTTTCTGCCGGCGCACCGTAACTGGTCGCTGCCAGTACTAATCCACCAACCAAAAGCCGAATTCTGGTGCCCTGCATGTGAACCCCTACTCAAACAATTCAAAAATCGTTATCACTGGCGCGTTTAGCCGCGTTTATAAGCAAACCGGACATGGCCGATTCGCGCTGCCGATCATTAACAACAGGTTTGACCACAGGAAGACCGGGATGTCACGCAACGAAGTGAAAAACGTTGAAAAAAACAAGTGGGGTTTATTATCCAAATGCCCGCTGTCAGGGCAAGTGACAGCGGGCATTTGAGAGGATTAAATCACATTCAAAGGTTAAATCGCAGATTCTGAGGGATTTTCTGCCTTATTTTTGCCCGCCAGCGTGTCACCCAGCTGTTTTTTATCCAGCTGATCAACCCATTTTGCCACCACCACCGTGGCGACGCCGTTACCGACCAGATTGGTCAGCGCACGCGCTTCGGACATAAAGCGGTCAATACCTAAAATCAGCGCCAGGCCAGCAACCGGTAAATGTCCTACTGCTGAAAGCGTTGCCGCCAGCACAATAAACCCACTGCCCGTTACCCCGGCTGCGCCCTTGGAAGACAGCAGTAGCACGACCAGCAGCGTAATTTGATGGAAGATATCCATGTGGGCATTGGTGGCCTGGGCGATAAAGACAGCCGCCATCGTCAGGTAGATTGAGGTTCCGTCCAGGTTAAAGGAATATCCTGTTGGAATCACCAACCCCACCACGGACTTCTTACAACCCAGCCGTTCCATCTTATCCAGCATACGTGGCAGTGCAGATTCCGATGAAGAGGTGCCCAGTACAATCAGCAGCTCTTCTTTGATATAGGCAATGAATTTAAAGATGCTGAAGCCACCGAAGACGCGAGCGATGAGTCCCAGCACCACCACCACAAACAGAATACAGGTGATATAGAAGCAGATAATCAGCTGTCCAAGCTGGACCAGTGAACCTACACCATATTTACCGATGGTAAAGGCCATGGCACCAAATGCCCCGATAGGCGCAAGGCGCATGATCATGTTGATGATGCCAAAAATCACTTTGGAGAAGCTTTCGATCACGTTGAAAATTAACGTGCCCGTGTTGCCCAGACGATGCAGTGCAAAACCGAACAGGACGGCAAATAACAGGACCTGCAAAATGTTACCGCTGGCAAAAGCACCAATCACGCTGCCCGGAATCACATCCAGTAGGAAGGCAACGATGCCTTGCTGCTCGGCCTGCTGGGCATAAATGGCCACAGCTTTCGCATCCAGCGTCGCGGGATCAACGTTCATGCCCACACCAGGCTGTACAACGTTAACCACGATCAGACCGATAATCAGCGCAATAGTACTGACGATTTCAAAATAGAGCAGCGCAACCGCACCCGTGCGGCCGACGGCTTTCATGCTTTCCATCCCGGCGATACCGGTCACCACCGTACAGAAAATCACAGGCGCGATGATCATTTTGATCAATTTAACGAAGCCATCCCCTAACGGCTTCATTTGGGTACCTAAATCTGGATAGAAATGGCCCATAAGTACGCCGATAGCAATGGCGACCAGAACCTGGAAATAAAGGCTTTTAAATAGTTTCATAAACAGGTATCCACTAACGAATAGGGTAATGTTGTCGGATTTTTTATTGTGACTGGCTGGCGAGGCAGGCCGGGCCAGACAGTGGACAGAAAATAACACTCTGTTTACGTGATTAATACAGGGCTGCAAAGTCAGGGGAAATGATACAAGCGTAATTCTGAACTGAAACGCTTCAGCAAGGGGTTTTGTAACTAAAATTCTTGCAAAATCAAGGAATCAGAGGGTTAATCCTCCGGTTGAGGTGAGGGAACCCATTGCGCATTGAACTGAGCCAGCGGCAGGGCTTCAGAGTAGAGATAACCCTGACCAATCGTGATACCACGCGCAAGCAGCCAGTCACGCTGCTCACAGGTTTCCACCCCTTCAGCAATCACATCCAGATCGATAATATCCGCAATGGCCGCAACGATGCGCACCATGGTGTCATCTTCAGGTAAGGCGGCCACAAAGCTGCGGTCCATTTTAAGCTTATTGACTGGCAATGACTTAAACTGGTGCAGGTAGTTCAGGTTGGAATAGCCCATCCCAAAGTCATCAAGCGCGACGGCAACACCGGTTTTTTGCAACATTCTCAGCAGAGAAATAGCCTGCTCGGCATCGCCAATCTGCGCGGTTTCGGTAATCTCCAGCACCAAAGAACCGGGCGCAATGCGATGCCGCTCAAGCAGAGCGTGCAGATGGCTGACGATGCTGGCATCGCGTAACTGTACGGCAGAAATATTGATACTCAGCGGCACCGTTACGCCGTGACGCTGCCAGCCCGCCAGAATGCGACAGGCTTCCTCAACGACCCAACGGCCAATGGCGGAAATCACCCCGATCTCTTCAGCACTGGCAATGAATTCTTCGGGTAAGCCATAGCTGCCGTCGCCCTGACGCATGCGTAACAGCGCTTCCGCACCGGCTAACCTGCCGGTCTGCATATCGATTTGAGGCTGCAGATAAAGGGCAAACTGTTCGTCGTGCAGGCCTTGTAAAATATCATGTTCCTGGGTCAAGCGTTTTTGCGCACGCTCGGTTAACGCGGCATCAAAAAACAGGATCTGATTTTTGCCCTGACGGCGTGCTGACATCATGGCCGAGGTCGCTCTGTCCAGCATCTCACCGGCGCCCATCGACTCGCCCTCTTCACCTAATGCCAGGCCGATGCTGGCGTTAGGCCGTAGCTGCAATTGATGCAGATTGACGGGCTGGTTTAGGCGAATCATCAGGTTACGGGCCAGACGCAGGGCGCGAAACGGGTTATTGGCCGATTTCATCAACAGAACGAAATCGCTGGTTGTGGTCTGCGCTAAGACAGTGTGGTCATCAATGGTGCTGCGAATTTTCTCGACCAGCGTCAACATCAGCGTATCGCGCTGCTCGTCGCTTAATACGCCATTGGCTTCCTGCAGCGTTTCAATGCGAATGACCATCAAACTAAAAGGCTGTCTCCGGGAAGAGATAAACTGGTCCAACAGTGCTAAAAACAATGCCCGGTTAGGCAGATCGGTAACGGCAAAGTGCGTCGTTAACCGGCTCATCTCATCGTGGATGGACTCCAGCACGTGTTGATTGCGGTTATAACTGCGAATCAACATACCAATTTCATCGTCGCGATGATCGGCAGGCAGGGTGAGTTTGTGCGTCAGGATTGACTGGGGCGGCAACTCCTGGATCTCACGCGAAATTCGCCGCAGTGGATGCACCACTAACCGGTTGATGCACCAGCTGATCGAGACCGACAGTATCAGCGCCAGCAGTAGGTAGGTGATGATCATCGTCGAGAGCGTGCTCAGGATAAACTGATAAACACGCGTTGAATTGGCCTGTAACACCAGATAGGCCAGCGGCTTAGGTAAGCCAGTATGTTCCACCGAATAGAGCGGTAGCGTGATTTGCACCGGCAGCTCAAACAGACGGGCCACCAGCCTGGGAATCGGCTTTTCGTTTTCAAAATTCGCGTGGAGCGCCTGAAAAGCATTGGGCAACACCACATCCGCGCGCGATAAGATGCCTGCCGGCTTAAGAGAGTGAAGAATGCGTTCGGCCTGGGGAATATCGGCTTTCAGGACGGCTTCAGACAGCGGCTGACGCACGGTATGCGCGATATTCTCCATTTGCTGGGCGTAGTCGATCCTGCGCTGCTGCACAAAATGGAACAGTTGAATAACGATAAAAATGCTGATGGTGACCGTCGCAATCAGAGAAACGGCTGCCATCTGTTTTATCGTCAGTGATCGGCTTACGCGCAAAAATTTTACTCCCGGCTCGCTAAGAGCGTAGATATCCGTCTGGAAAAGCGCGTCAAGTATATCCTATTGCAGTGTTATTTTGTGGCTTAAGGGGGCTGAAGCAGACGATTCAGAAAGGAGGAAGTAACAAAAAGAGAGTTGCCTCAGCAGCATCCCCTCAATGTGGAACCGTGAAGGAATGCTGCCGTCTGTGTTCAGGCCACGATCAACGCTTTTCCTGATAAGCCATCCAGGTCAGTAACTGCAGGCTGGCAGAAAAGTAGTTCTGCTCAGGAGACAGTTTGTCACTCAGGTAGCCTGTTTCGTTGAGCACCAAATCACGTACCGCCAGCAAGCCGCCTTCCAGATGGTAAGGCGCCGCCGTATTGGCCAGCACATCAAACCAGGCCGGCGTATTCATACGACCATAGCCCTGCCAGAGTCGCTGGAAAGGCCCCAGCGCCAGGCTTTGCGGATCGTACCACCAGATATTCAGCGGCACGCGGATGGCATCGTAACTAAAGCGATTTGAATAACCCACCGCGGGCGCGACGGAGCCGTCGGCGTTCAGCGCGACCCAGTCAAGCGGCAGATCGCTGTTGCCAAAATGCATCTTGCCCAGCAGCGCCATCCCGCCGTCAATCAGCTTGTTCCAGACCTGCAAATGGCTGCGCTGGCCGAACTCCTGCCAGGCGACAAACAGGAAATAAGAGGGATTCAAAACCACATAGCTGTTCTTATTGAATCCCTGCGCGCCCGGCATCATTACGGTGTAGCCACCGAAGTTCGTCACATCGAGTTTGACTATCGCACGCTGAATGCGGTCCGATTCCTGCTGATAATCGCTTGCATTCCATTTTTGCGCAGCCCGTTGCAACGCCCATGCAATCAGCACATCGCCATCGGACGCGTTATTTTTATCCGCGACAGGATCCTGTGCATCAGGAATGTAGCGCCAGTAGAACAGATCGTTTTGCGGATTGCGCAGGTTCGTGCGCGTCCACTTCCAGAGTTTATCGAAGGTCGCGCGATCGTTATAAGCAACCGCCAGCAACATGCCGTAACCCTGGCCTTCCGTGTGACTGACATTATTATTTGCCGTATCAATAATGCGTCCGTCTAACTGAAGAAAGCGGCTTTTATAGGTATCCCAACCACTTGCCATCGCCTGGGTGCTGAAAAACATCATAAACAAGACCAGAATACCGGACCACACTGGCTTAACTCTCATCAGAGCACCTTATTGATATCGAAAATGCATGGTATGACCATCGTTCAGCTCCAGCACAACCGGTACGGTTTTACTGCCGCCTTGGCCCTGAAGCCAGCCAGAAAACATCCCCGCCAGGATGGCGCTCAATGCCGCCTGCCAGTGAGCGACCGACTGTGTGCTGTCGCCGACAGGCAGAGCATGATGCTTAATCAACAGGGCGTTTTCCTGCGGCTGTAACTGCACAAATCCCCAACTGAACCGGGCCAGCTGCAGGTTCACTTCTCGTTCGAAATCCTGCACCGTACGCGATTCAGGTAAAGGATAGCGTGTCGCCAGCGATTCGCCCATGCTGTGCAGAAACGCCTCCGCCTGCTCCTGGCCTGCGTTGGCGATCATTCCTTCGACCATAACGCTGACCAGATCAAACCAGCCAGGCTGATACGGGTGGGTCATCCCGCTAAATGCTTCACTCATTACTTCTCTCCGAATAAATAACGGAAATAGAGCTGCGCCGTGCTCTCGTTATAGTCACCAAAGGTGTCATAACCCAGCTGTCCGCCAATCGTGACATCTTTATCAATTTTGTAATCCGCGCCCGCATGCAGGTTATAACCTACACCGTTTTTACTGTTGCCTTCATAGAAGGCGCTTTTCACATTGCCATTGGCAGCCAGCTGCTCCAGCTGCGCCTGACGGCCCGCATCGCCCGGGAAATAAGCACTCTTATCCTGACTGTAGCTCTGGTAACCCACTGCGCCGCCAATGTTAACTTTAAGATCGTCAAACGTGCGTGAGAAGTCGACTGGGAAAGAAATCGACGCATAGTCCTGCGGGCTGAAATAACCGCCCTGACCATAGCTAAAGTAGCTGAGGTTTTTCGAGAAATTCATCCAGGACAGGCTCATGCCGACCTTTAGTTCACGATCGTCAGCATAGAAAGGACGGACATAAACACCCGCATTGGCTTGCAGGTTATTGTTACTGGCCACGTTATTCCCCACGTAGCTGTAAGCGCCTGCCCCGACAAATAATCCGGCATCGCCGTTGTCATAACTCAGAAGCGCATTGCCGCCGTTTTTGGTGACATTACCCCAACGTTTGCCGCTGGATTTGTCTTCCGCGCCAACGTAAGACAGCAGGCTGTCGGTAATAGCCCGGCGCTCACCGGTCAGAATCAGCGTCAGGAAATCCGTGAGTTTCGGCGACCATTGCACCCCTCCCACCAGCGTATTGAGATCCTGGCCCAGTGGCGTGCTGCCCAGATCGACTTTATAGCTGTCGCCCTGAAGGGCAAGATTCAGCTCCACACCGGATGCGCTTTGCGAATCAGTTGTGGCAGTCGGGACATCGTCAACTTTGGCAAGACCGGCCGCGACCACTTTGCCCTGCTCCAGCGCATTCGTGCCAAAGCGACGCCAGGCATCGCCTGCACCGCTACCCGCCGTGAGTGAAACGGGTGTCATGGTAAAGTTGAAACGCGCATCGCCAAAGGGCACGGTAGAGAAGGTCAGCGGTGCTTTGGCTTCCGTTAACTGACTCAACCCTGACTCACCGTCACGCCCGCGCACCTGCACGGTGCCCTGCGCCCAGGTGCCGGTCTTTTCCTGCAACCTCTCCATCATGGCGTCAACATCGTGCAGCGTCTGAGCCTGCTGAGAGGAAACCGTGTTGGCACTGGCCAGGGTGCCCTCCTGCGCGCCCTCTGCGGATACCGGCGCAACCTGCCACGGCAGCACGGTGCCATAGCTGGACGGCGTGCGCCCCACGGGCGAGGTACTGCGATTGATAAAGGGATTGTCGGCCAGGGCCAGTCCGCCAATGGTCGGCGTGGCACCCGGCTGTGCGCCTTGCAAACCAATAATCTGACCGCGCGCCGAGCGTAGATAGCGCATGGCCTGCATGTGATCGCCATTGGCCTCGGCGACCTGCGCCAGGAGCAACTGACGCTGTGGCGTCTGGCTAGACGTCAGTCCTTTTGCCAGCTCATTGGCACGCTGCACGTTATTTTGTGCCAGCGCGACATTGATTGCGCCAACGCGCGCATCCTGGGATGGCGTATCCTGGGTCATCAAATAGTCGTAGACGACGCCCGCGTCTTTATTCATTTTGCCGTCCTGATACAGACGGGCCATGGCGAACATCAAATCACGGTTCTGCGGATCGCGCTGCAGTGCACCAATCAGCTTATCGTAGGCAGCTGCATACTGCTTCTGCTGTCGCAGCCGATCAACGTCGTTAATCAGGTAACCTTCACGTATCTCTGCCAGCTGCTTTGGTGTACTGCGTGTCTGCAGTTCGGGCAGGCTAAGAAAACGTTGTGCCTCATTGTCCAGCCCGGCCTGATTCAGTACGGCTATCTGAGCGGCATAATCTCCGGCATTCCCCTGAACACCGCGCTGCATATTTCCGCGAACCACCGCCACCGCACTGTTGATATCGCCGGCCTTGGCCAGCTTTTGTGCCAGGTTCCCGGCATCAACAGGATTATCAGGCGGATTCACCGCCAGCGCTTTCAGCGTGTTTGCCGCTGCGGCATTCGATCCTTGCGCCAGATACTGGTCGGCCGTGGCCATTTGCAAATTGAAATTCACACGCTGCGCCAGTTCCCGCATATCACGGTTTTGCTCGCGGGCAGGGATACCCGCCAACAGGGAACTTGCCTGCTGCCAGGCTCCACTTTCACTGGCGTTGATAGCGCCCGCATAGCGTTCCGTGGTGCTGGCACCACTCCGCATCACCGGCTGCATGACGCCTGCCGCCAGCAGGGTATTCCCTTGCTGGCGATAAAGGCGGGCGAGGTCGAGGCGTAACCAGCCATCCTGCGGATAACGCTGGATACCTTGCTGCAGGGTGGCAATCGCGGCATTGATATTGCCTGCCGCGACCTGACGTTTCGCCTGCTGGCGAATCGGATCAACGCTGCTGCCTCGCGGCGCCACACTTTGCCTGACGCTTTCCGGCAATGAGGCCAGTAACGTATTGGCTTCAGCGCTGCGGTTCTGCTGACGCAGCACGTAGAACAATCCTTCGCGTGCGCTCCGGTTATCGGGATCGGTTTTCAGAATCGCGCGGTAAGCCTGCTCTGCCTGATCGGGCTGATTACTGCGGCGCAAAATATCGGCACGGAATAAGCCGGCCGCAACGCCCTTCTCACCTTCGGCATGCGTCAGCGGTTCGCTCAGCGCCAGTGCCTGCGCGCTGTCGCCATTTTTAAAGGCCTGCTGGGCGCTGGCTAACTGCGCATAAAAACGCGCATCAGCAGCCTGCTTCTGGCGATCGGCGCTTTGATCGCCACCCAGTTGCGCCGCGCGCTGCAGATAATCCGCTGCGTCCTGATAACGGCCTTCTCGCTGCGCGACGTATCCCATCCCGGCCAGCGCATCCGCATCCTGCGGGTTAGCCTGTAACACTTTGCCGAAATTGCTTTCTGCCGTGTTCACGTCGCCGCTGTTAAGCGCGCTAAATCCCGCGCCTTTTTCGGCTCCGCCCACGTTCTTGCGGTAATAGTCCATTACCGCATTATCCTGGGGATGTCGCTGCTGCCAGGTCTGGTAAAGCGAGGCATCCGATGCCTGTGGACCCAGCCACAACAGCGCCTGACGAAGAGAACGATCGGCATCCTGATTGCCACTTGCCAGCGTACTCAGCAAGTCAATGCCTTCACGTCGGGTCGAGTCCTGATAAGTCAGCGCCTTGCCCAACGCCAGTTTGGCCCCCGTATCCTGAGGATGCTGGGCTGAAAACTCGCGCAACGCTTCAATCGCCTGTGGCAGCAACGTGCGATCGCCGGCCATGGTCAGATAATATTCGGCAGCCACGCTGGCGGGCGGTTCGTTGCCGCTAAAGGTATTGCGCCAGGTCTGCAAGGCCGCCGCAATATTTCCGCTTCTGGCCTGCTGACGGGCCAGCGAGAGTTGCGCCTGGGGAATCGTCTGCAACTGACGGGCATTATCCAGTTCAGCAAGGTGCGGATTGTCAGGTGAAACCTGACTGAGACGCGTGCGATACTGCATCGCTCCTGCGTTGTCACCGCTTTGTTGCGAATAGAGCGCCAGCAGATAAAGCGCCTGAGTATTGTTCGGCTCAACCATGAGCACTTTTTGCAGTGACGCTTTCGCCAGGTCGTCATGAGCCTTTTGATGCCAGTAGGCCGCCTGATCAAAGAGCGCCTGCAAGGCCGGGTTGCTGCTCTCCGCCGCCTGCAATGGCAAAGACAGCGAGAGCGCCCCGCCCAGTAACAACGCACGACAGATACCGGCACTGATTTGGTTTTTATTCATTATGATGACCCTTACTTCTTACCGGCATCGCGATTGTGTTTTGACTGTAGACGCCGCGACGCATGTCGTTTCAGCATCACCCACGCGGCACTCCCCACGATGGCGGAGAACAGCAGTGCAGCCAGCGCCATTAATACCGAATGCTGATTCGCGTACCACACCACCATCATGTACCACGGCATCTCGCCGCTAGGGAACTGTGGCCCCACCCGGAAACTCCGGATACCGTTCTCATCGGTGATAATCGCCGTATCACCGCGTACCGCCGCGTTGATGCGGGCCGAGCCTAAATCACCGTGCAGGCGCAGCAGTTGATCGTCGCTGGTCGCCACTGCCATGACCACCAGACGATCCGGATTCCACATTGAGCGGTAGCTCAGAAACCCACGCCAGGACTCATTCGAAGAGAAGTAGCGATCGGCATCCAGCGGCTGGCGATACCAGTCGCCCACCAGCCAGCTACGTAATTTTTCGAGCGCAGACGGCTCTTTAACCCCTAACGCACTGCCGTTGGCCTCGTACGGGGAGTTCGCCAGCATCGCCTGGTTAAACGCACTGTTGCCTGTCGTGCTCACTGCCAGTATGTCACTTTGCTGAACGCGAGCCAGGTTATTGCCGCCGACTGGCAGACCAAACAGAACCTGATTTTGTGCCAGCGCCACGCCGGTAGCATTTCCTGCCCTGGCAGACAGGTTTAACAGTGTTGAGATCTCCGCATCGCTTGGATTTTCAGGCAACAGCAGCGTGGTTTGCGAAAAGTCAGCCAGCCGGGAAAACGGGAAAGAGGCACCCACAAAATAGGAGAGATTGGGCAGCATACTGAAATGCCGCGTGTGGCTGAGATCAATCCAGGAATCGTCTTCGATTCGACTTTTGATATTGTTGTTCAGCAAAACGCCGCAGGGCGCATCGGCTTTAGGCTTGATGTTAAAATAAAGCGCCAACTGGTTGTCGCCATAAATCAAATAGGGATCAAGGTTAATCTGGTAATGTTCCTGACGCGCATCTCCCCCTAAGCGATGCCAGGCGCTTTCAAGTAAGCCCACTTTATTCACCGTCAGATTGCGCAAAAACGTGCCGTTCAACGTGACGTTAAGCAGCGAGTTTTTCTCGTCAATCCAGTTTTCCGACGGGAAACGGTAGTGCAAATAGAGTGGGACCGTATCGCCATCCCAGAGGAACAGGTCGGGTGCAGCGCGGAAATTCACCCGCATAGCATCGTGCCAGATGCCGGTCGCCGTCAGGCTTTGATCTTTACGCAGCAGTTCACTCAGTCGCACGGGATGCGTCGTATTGATCCAGTGCGGCGCATCGTAAGGACTGCGCAGGACAATGGACTGCGGTTTGACCTGCATGCTGTTGCTATCGGTCGCCAGTGGCTGGGTGGTCAGACGATAAGCGGCCTGGCGCAGCTGACTTTCATCTTCGCCACTGACCAGCAGGAGCTTATAAACCGGATTACCCGGATTATCGACCATCTGCAGGGATGGACCACGACTGGCTGGGAAGGTTAGCGTACCGATCCTGTCACCAGGATGACCAAACAGGATGCCGTTTTTTTCCGGCAGATTACCGCGCACGACAGGAAAATGGATGCCACGATAATCACTCTGAATACCCAACCAGGAGGCCACCAGCACCGCCGCAGTCACCGTATCCGGCGTGACATTGTCGGCAAAGCTAAACGTCACGTCAGCCGCAGTCATACGCTGAGGATCGATAAATGGACGCGGGAAATTACGCAGGCTGGTGCCAATATTTAACTGCTGGCCTTCAAGGCTCAGCATCGTTTTAGGCAGAATAGTGACCTGGTACTGCTCTGCGCTGTCTTTTTCACACAGCAGCTTGTCCGCGTCGTTAATTTTGAAACTCAAATTGTTACTGGACACAATCATCGCTGCCGGAATGTCCAGCTGATAATCGCTTTCATCGCTGTCACCCGACCCCAGCGGCAGCGTGCCAAGCGGCTGTCCGTTTAACATCAGCTGCAATGAGGTATTGCGCGCGGCGAGCGCCTGGGAAACGCGCAGGGACAGGTTGAGACGCGCGTTGGTCACCACCTCGTCGCCCGGTAGGGTAAAAATGATGCCTGACTGCAGTTGTCCGCCAGTCAGCGTAATGCCCTGACGTTGTCCCATCTGTGCCACGTTTAGCGTGCTGCTCACCGGCTGGTTGAGCATGCTGCTGACCATTGAGGTTGTGTCGACGGAGGAAGCGGCCTGGCCTGGTCTGTAGGGCGTTTCGCCTGCGGCGGCCTCCAGACCCGTTTCCGCATTACCGAGGCCGGCTGGCGGTGGCACGCTGGATAACGCGCTGCTGTCCTGAGTGACGGGCGAAGCGCTGCCGGCAGGCTGTGCATCCGACGTTGCGGGAACCTTTTCTCCGATCTGTGTGGCCGAATCGGCAACGGCGGCACCCTTAACGGGCGCCGTCGGGCTGGCAGATACCGTACTGTTCTCAGGCGCGCCAGTCGCAACACTCGATGCCGAGCGGTTATCCGCCGCACTGCTGTCCGCAGGCGTGATCTGGCTGCTAAGTGCAGGGTCGCTGCCCGGGGCCGCGCTGTTATTTGGCGCCACACTGTTATTCGGTACCGAACTGTTATTTGGCACCGCACTGTCGGTCGGAGCCGCACTGTTATTCGGTACTGCACTGTCGGTCGGAGCCGCACTGTTATGCGGTACCGCACTGTCGGTCGGAGCCGCGCTGTTATTTGGTGCCGCACTGCTGTTTGGCATCACACTGTTGTCTGCAAGGGGCGTTTCAGCCGAGGCCGGAATGACCCACAGCACCGCCGAGAGAGAACCGGCCAGCATCGACTGTATCAAGATCCTCATACTGCGCTGTCCTCTTTCGCCGCAACGTCTGGGCCGCTCTTACGCTTCTCACGACGATCTCGCCAGGTCAGCCAGAACAGTTCAAAAACCGTTCGAATGATGGTGCCCAGAGAGGTTAACGGATTGTCCTGCTTATATTCAGGCTGGATCCACGCATCGGCACGCGCCAGTACCACGCGCACCAGTTCGCGGCGACGTGCCAACGGCATGGCACCAAAGCTCAGACGAATGCTTTCTTCATCGCCCGATATTTTGGTCGCCGGAATAGTAATGGTGCCTGATTTCAGTATCAGATCGATCTCTTCAATCGTATCGTGCTCATGACGATTATCTGGCGCATCCAGATTCGCGCCGCCCATCGACAGATCGCTGGTCATCGTGCGGGATGAGATGCCGCTGGCATAGTGGATAATGGCCGGAATCTGTACCTCGATACGAATCGTTTTTCGTACCTGCTTGGTTTCGCGTGCCACGGCAATGGCTGCCATCAAAATGATTAAGCTAAAGACTGCCCACCCGACGTTGAGCGCAATCACGTAGGGATCCACGCCAAAATAGTCATGCATGGTGGCGCGCACGATGCCCGCCACAATGCCGATGCTGAGCAGAAATGCAACGATGACGTGAGGACGAACGATATGGAAATCAAAGAATCCCTGATCCAGTACGCCGCCCTTATCCGTCACGTTAAATTTTCCGTGTTTGGGTGAAAGCAACGTGAGGATAGTCGGGATGACCAGATGAAAGCACATGACCGTTTCATAGATTTCACCCCAGAAGGTGTAACGGAAACGGCCATTCATGCGTGAGTTAACATACAAGGAGAGGACAAGATGCGGCAAAACGTAGGCGAAAATCAGCGACGCCGACGAATGGATGATATTCAGATTAAACAGCAGATAGGCAAGCGGCGCGGTCAGGAAGACCACTCGCGGCAGACCAAACTGGAAATGCAACATGGCATTCAGGTAGCACAGCCGCTGTTGCCATTTTAAGCCACGGCCGAACAGCGGGTTATCCACGCGAAAAATCTGCGTCATACCACGGGCCCAGCGTGTACGTTGAATAACGTGCAGCCCGAGGCGCTCGGTCGCCAGGCCAGCAGCCAGCGGAATCGCCAGAAACGCGGATCCCCAACCCAGACGCTGCATTTTCAGCGCGGTGTGCGCATCTTCGGTAACCGTTTCTACTGCGAAGCCGCCGATCTCTTCCAGAGCTGAACGACGAATTACAGCACAGGAACCACAGAAGAAGGTCGCGTTCCAGTTGTCGTTACCCTGCTGAACCGGGCCATAGAACAGCGATCCCTCATTAGGAATACTGCGAGCGGCACTCAGGTTACGCTCAAACGGATCCGGCGAGTAAAAGTAGTGTGGCGTCTGCAACAGTGCCAGCTTAGGATCTTTCAAAAACGGCCCCACCGTTGCCTGCAGGAAAGTCCGGGTGGCGACGTGGTCACAGTCAAAGACGCAAATCAGCTCCCCTTTGGTAATCTTCATCGCGTGATTAAGATTACCCGCTTTAGCATGGCTGTTATCATCACGAGTGATATAGCCCACTCCCACATCGGCAGCGAAAACGGCAAATTCTCTGCGTTTACCATCATCAAGCAGGTAAACCTTAATTTTATCGCGTGGATAGTCGATGCACTGGGCAGCCAGAACCGTGTCGCGCACCACGTCGAGGCTTTCATTATATGTCGGGATATAGACATCGACCGTTGGCCATAAGTGGGTGTCTTCTGGCAAGGGTTCAATAGTACGTTTTAATGGCCATGTGGTTTGCAGGAAACCCAGGATTAAAATCAGCCAGACGTACAGCTCAGCAATATATAAGCCGATGCCAAGTATCGCTTCGATTTCAGAATTAAAATACAGGGTTTCCGTTGTTCGCCACCATATATATCGGGACGACATCAGGGCGGAAAGAATAACCATTACGACCGTTATTTTACGGCTTTTACTGACCCCCAATAAAAACACCATACCGATGCTTATCAAGCCAAAAATATACTGCTTTTGGCTATCCATTGGCGTGATAATGATCACCGCAGCAACAGGTGCAAGCACCAGCAGCAGCAGGTAAAACCCGATTTTACCCATGTTCCACCCTGAAAGAGCTGTTTTTTTAAACCTGGCCTGGCCAGGTCATTACATTTAATAGTTGCTGGTGTGAATCTGTGCCTGAACTTCGCCATTCCCTACATTGACATTCAGAATACTGGCGACGCGTTTAGCGATCAGTTCAATATCAAAGGCAGCGGCGGATGACGGGCTGAAATCATAAACAGATTGCTGTGAGGCATTCGCTTCACCCACACTTTCATCGCGATGAATCTGGCCCAAAAGATTATCGCCGAGACGTTGCTGAATAAAAGCCGTCACGTCACGATTAATATTCCGGCGATTGTCGCACTGATTCAGAACAAAATAATGTCCGTGTTTACTGTTCAGCGGCTGACCAATCAGGCGATTTTCTTCAATATGCGGTAATAACGATACTGAGGCGGTATCGGCCAACATCACGACCAGATGCATATCGGCTAAGGTCTTTATCGCTTTAAGCGCAGGGCCGGGGCCCGGCGGAAAATCCGCGACCATGACCAGACCGGGATAGTTCAGTAACGTGTCGAGGCCGCGCTTAATGAAGTGAGGATCTTTGGTCAGGTTTTCTTCAAACCGTTCGCGCTGGGATTCGGTCACGTTGCCGTAGGGCAGGACAAAAATATTTCCGCCGGTAGTCAGAATAGACTGGCTCCAGTCCGCCTGTTCCTCCGAGCGCGCAACAAAGCCGCGTCCATCATGCAGCGGCACGCCAAAATGAAGGCGCAGGGCGTTCTGAACATCAAAATCGATTGCTAACACTTTGCTACCTGAACGGGCCAGACTCCAGGCCAGATTCGCTGCCAACGTCGTTTTCCCCACCCCACCTTTGGGCGAGCACACACAAACTAACGGCATAAGGCAATCTTCTCCAGTAGCGGTTTTAATAACGTTTCTTTTGGTAAATTTTCTGACCCACTGCTGCGCGCGCGGAAGAGCCCGCTAAAACGGCTATGATCTGTGGCAGGAACGTCAGTATTCGGCTGCGCCGTTACCTGTGGTATCCGCGTTTCTTTCTCAGTTACGGGCGAAACCCTCACCGCATCCTGTGCAACAGACTGCGCGGAGGGAGCCGGGAAGAGAGGTGAGGCAGAAGAAGGGGCAACGGGCGCCACAACGTCAACATCGGGTTCGCTATTGGTCAGGCTATCCATAATAGAATGCGAAGACACAGCAGCAGGCTGCGTGACAGGCTGAGAACGCTCCGTCACCTCAGGCATGCTGAATTCGTCACCCTGAATCGGCTGGGGCTGAGGCAGATCAATACGTTGTCCCCCACTAAAAGGCATGTGCTGGTCTTCGCTCGCCAGTTGACGAATGAGAGACCATTTGCTTTTATCCGCCGCTTCCTGCGATTGGCCTGACATATCCTGAAAGGCGATGTCGAGCGTTTTTGTCTTTTCCTTAAAACGCTGCAAGTCGTCGTAATTTTTCATAGACCCTGGCCTACAACTAAGGGGGGATTTTTCCAGGAATATATCATAATAATTTAAACACAGTGAGATAATTCTGATTACAAAACCGACGAATTCAATAAGAAAGCTTAATACTAATCACTACTCTTTAGCAAAAAATGAGTACTATTTCACATATATCCGTAAAAATTGTTGAGACCATCTTAAGTTAAATATTTTCACAGGTGATTAACATCTTAGCGATCGCTTACATCAGGATAGCCGCTGTTCCAACCCTTTGTATTTTTAGGCAAAAAAAATTTCGTTCGGTTCGGCATTTTACCGGCTGGTGTGCCTTTTCCCTGGACAGATTCCGTGTTTTCAAATTACGGCTGGTAAAGTATTACCCTGCTAATTATCGCTAATTAAAAAACCGATCGCTGTTGAAATCATTATCTTTTAGGACATTTATCTCAGGGGTCGGTTTGTTTAATCCATCCACGGGGTAAAAAAATAAAGCGACTTCATCCTGCTACAGTAGAACGCTGGCACTGAAAACGCCCCTGTTCATGTCGCTAATGTATCAATTAGGGTGAAGACCTCTCGTTTTCCCTTATGACGACCCGCTAATGATTGTGCCGGTGCGAACGCTGATGAACAGGCTTCGGACGCGCAGCAGCAGAGCCCAGGCAGGACGTTTCACCGGCAGGATGTGGCACGGAATCTGGAACGCACATCGCACGTTGCTGGACTTTCACAGGCGAAGGCGAATGAAAACGTTGTGTTGTTAAACAGACAGAATAACGAAATGAACGTACGGCGGTGATGGCGGAATCCCTGTGGTTAACCCCACGAGGATTCCGCCTGTCACTGATTAAGGCTGGCTGGCAGACTCAACTGATGCCGTTAGCTGGTTTTCATCCTGGTCAACCGCGAAGCAGGCTATCTGTTGGTCGCCATACTGCTTGAGTTGGGGCTGCAGCTGGACACAGGTGCCAAAACGACGCCGGCAGCGGGCATTGAATGCGCAACCGGGCGGTGGATTCAGCGGGCTGGGGAGTTCCCCGGTCAGCTTAATACGTTCACGACGCTCATCAGGATTGAGCCGCGGCGTGGCAGAAAGTAGCGCCTGGGTGTAAGGATGACGTGGATTGGCAAAAATCGCCTCTTTGCTGCCCTTTTCCACGCAGCGCCCCAGGTACATCACCATCACGTCATCTGCGATATGCTCGACCACGGATAAATCGTGAGAAATGAACACATAGGACAGCCCCATCTCTTGCTGCAGATCCATCATCAGATTAAGCACCTGTGCCCGTACGGACACGTCCAGTGCTGAAACCGGCTCGTCAGCAATCAGCACGTCTGGCTCAAGCATCAGGCCACGGGCAATGGCAATACGCTGACGTTGGCCACCCGAAAACATATGGGGATAACGATCGTAATGCTCGGTTTTCAATCCTACCTTGGCCATCATCTCCAGCGTTTTCTCGCGACGTTCCGCTTTACTGAGTGAAGTATTGATAACCAGCGGCTCTTCCAGGATCTGGCTGACTTTTTTGCGTGGATTCAGAGAACCATACGGATTCTGAAAGACGATCTGAATTTTCTGCCGACGCAGCTTCTGGGCGTGGGGATCGTGTTTTAACAAATCCTGACCGTGCCAGTAAAGCTGTCCTTCTGTTGGCGTTTCAATCATGGTGAGTAAACGGCCCAGTGTGGATTTACCGCAGCCAGACTCTCCGACAACCGCCAGCGTTTTACCGCGCTCCAGATTAAAAGAGACGCCATCCAGCGCTTTAACCAGGCGCTCCTGACCAAACAATCCTTTCTTCACCGGATAGTGTTTTTTCAGGTCGATAGCCTGCAGCAGATACTCGTGCTTTGTATTATCAGGACTCATAAGTTGGTCTCCCGGCATCGTCCAGCGGATAGTGACATTTGGACTGACGTCCCGGAATCGTCCGCAGTTCAGGTTCTTCTTTACGGCAGCGGTCATTGGCATAAGGGCAGCGCGGATTAAGCAGGCAGCCTGACGGACGATCGTATTTTCCAGGCACGACACCGGGTAACGAGGCCAGCCGTGCTTTGTCCGCCGCGAATTCCGGTAACGCCCTGAGCAGTGCCTGGGTGTAAGGATGACGCGGCGCTTTAAAGATATCCGTCGCTTTGCCACTTTCCACAACCTGCCCGGCGTACATCACAATAATGTGGTGTGCGGCTTCCGCTACCAGCGCCAGATCGTGAGTAATCAGGATCAGCGCCATGTTTTCCTGCCTTTGCAGATCCAGCAACAACTCAATGATCTGTGCCTGAATTGTGACGTCCAGCGCGGTTGTGGGTTCGTCAGCAATCAGCAGCTTTGGACGACAGGCGATAGCCATGGCGATCATCACGCGCTGGCTCATCCCGCCCGAAAGCTGATGAGGATAAACATCCAGACGCGAAGCGGGGTCGGGAATCCCCACCTGATTCAGGAGGTCAATTGCTCGCTGGCGGCGAGTGCTTTTATTACCGCCCTGATGCACCTTGATGGCTTCCATGATCTGGTAGCCCACGGTATAGCATGGATTCAGGCTGGTCATCGGGTCCTGAAAAATCATTGCAACTTCGGCGCCCACTAACTGACGACGTTCTTTTTCAGAAATCCGCTTCAGATCGCGTTGATTGAACTCGAGTTTTTCCGCCATGACTTTGCCGGGAAAATCGATCAATCCCATGATGGCCAGAGAACTCACGGATTTGCCCGAGCCGGATTCGCCAACAATGCCCACAACCTGGCCTTGCTCAACCTGGTAGCTAATGCGATCAACTGCGCGGAAAGGTGCCTTATCGTCGCCGAAATGCACCGATAATTTATCTACATTTAATAATGCCATCTCGGTGCCTCTTTACTGCTTGAGTTTCGGGTCGAGGGCATCACGCAAACCATCGCCCATCAGGTTAAATGCCAGCACGGTAAGCAGAATGACTAATCCAGGGAAAGTCACCACCCACCAGGCACTTTGCGCATACTGTAAGACGTCGGAGAGCATGGTGCCCCACTCCGGCGTTGGCGGCTGCGCACCCATTCCGAGAAAGCCCAACGCCGCCATATCGAGAATGGCGTTGGAAAAGCCTAATGAAGCCTGAACGATCAACGGTGCCAGACAGTTAGGTAAAATGTTGACGAACATCTGACGCAACATGCCTGCCCCCGCTACACCGGAAGCCGTCACATAGTCCCGGTTCACTTCAACCAGCACCGCTGCGCGCGTCAGACGGATATAGTGGGGAAGCGCGACAAACGTTAGCGCAATGGACGCATTAACAATCGACGGGCCAAAAATGGCGACCAGCACCAGCGCCAACAGCAGGCTGGGCAAAGCCAGCATAATATCGACCAGGCGCATAATGGTGGCATCGACCGCCCCGCCGATATACCCGGCCAGCAAACCAAAAATGACACCAAAAATCAGCGACAGTACGACCACCATACAGCCAACCAGCAATGACAGGCGGGCGCCATACATCAGACGCGACAAAATATCGCGACCCACGTCGTCAGTGCCAAGGATATAGCTCCAGCTTCCGCCTTCCTGCCAGACAGGCGGATGCAGCAGAGCGTCACGGAACTGCTCCGCCGGCCCGTGCGGCGCCAGGACGTCAGCAAAGATGGCGATCAACAGCATTAACACGATATAAACCAGGCCCGTTACTGCGCCTTTATTACGTTTAAAATAGTGCCAGAATTCCTGAATCGGGGTCATCGGCTTGGGTGCAACATTTACGCTTGCGGGATCAACAACAGACATGATGCCCCCTTATTTCTTGTGGCGTATGCGCGGATTCACCACGCCATACAGCAGATCAACCAGCAGGTTGACCAGGATGATCAGAATAGCCGTCAGTAACACACCGCCCTGCACAACGGGATAGTCACGGCGTTGCAGCGCTTCGATTAACCAACGGCCAAGGCCCGGCCAGGAAAAAATGGTTTCAGTCAGGATTGCGCCTGCCAGCAGCGTACCGACCTGCAGGCCGATAACGGTGACAACCGGCAACATCGCATTACGCAGCGCGTGAATGACAATGACGCGCATACGCGTCAGGCCTTTCGCACGCGCCGTACGGATATAGTCTTCCCCCAGCACTTCCAGCATGGAAGAACGCGTCATACGTACGATGACCGCCAGCGGAATCGTACCCAGCACGATAGCGGGCAGAATCATGTGCATGACCGCATCTTTGAAGTCGCCAGGCTCACCCCAGATTAACGTATCGATCAGCATGAAACCGGTGAGCGGATGGCTGTCATCCAGGAACACGGTATCTGCAACACGTCCGGAAACGGGCGTGAGATTAAGCTGAACAGATACCAGCATAATCAGCATGATGCCCCACCAGAAAATCGGCATTGAGTAGCCGGTCAGTGAAATGCCCACCGCGGTATGATCAAACACCGAGCCACGTTTCACCGCAGCCATGACGCCGACCGGGATCCCTACGCATACGGCAAACATCATGGCGCAGATGCCCAGTTCCAGCGTAGCTTTAAAGCGCGGAACAAATTCGGTCCACACAGGAATGCGGCTTTTCAGTGAAATGCCTAAATCCCCATGCAGAACGCCATAGATATAGTGCAGATACTGCTTCCACAGCGGTTGATCGAGCCCCATCATCGCCATCAATTCAGCATGGCGTTCAGGGGAAATACCGCGCTCGCCTGCCATGATAAGCACCGGATCGCCCGGAATCATGTGCACAAACGCGAAGGTCAATAATGTAATACCGATGAACGTTGGGATGACAAGCCCCAGACGCCGGAGTATGAACTGCAGCATAGGCGTAATTCTCAGTCGTTTTCCCCTGGCCCTGGCCAGAGATAACATTGCTCATTAACCGCACCCGGCGACAGCCGGACGCGACGCAAGAAGCGCTTCTTTAATAAAAGTAATTAGCCGGAAAAAAAGAGCAGGCAACAGGCGATCGGTGGCGATCGCCTGAGGGCCGGAAAAACCGGCCCTTACTGCAATAATCCGAAAGGTTATTCCTGAATATCGACGGTTTCGAAGTGATGTTTACCTAATGGATCAACCACATAGCCGGTGACTTTCTTACTCACAGGCTCATAAACGGTTGAGTGCGCAATGATCAGTGCAGGCGCCTGATCGTGCATCACTACCTGAGCTTGCTTGTAATATTCAATACGCTTGTTGTGATCGGATTCTGCACGGGCTGGCTGGATCAGATCTTCAAACGGCTTGTAACACCAGCGGGAGTAGTTAGAACCGTCTTTGGCCGCCGCACAGCTGAACAACGTCGCGAAGAAGTTATCTGGATCCCCATTATCACCGGTCCAGCCCATCATCACAGTTTGGTGTTCGCCCGCTTTGGCGCGTTTCAGGTACTCGCCCCACTCATAGGTCACGATTTTGGCTTTAACGCCGATTTTGGCCCAGTCAGACTGAATCATCTCAGCCATGCGGCGTGCGTTCGGGTTATAAGGACGCTGAACCGGCATCGCCCACAGGTCGATTGAGAAACCGTCAGCCATACCAGCTTCTTTCAGCAGGGCTTTGGCTTTCTCCGGATCGTAGGCGTAATCTTTAACGTCGTTGTTGTAGCCCCACATTGTCGGTGGGATCAGGTTTTTCGCTGGCTGGCCCGCGCCCTGATATACCGCATCAATGATGGCTTGTTTGTTAACCGCCATAGTCAGTGCCTGACGCACTTTCACGTTATCCAGCGGCTTCTTCTCAGTATTAAACGACAGATAACCGACGTTCAGACCAGGCTGTTCCATCAGATTAATTTTGCTGTCTTTTTTCATGCTGGCGATATCAGCCGGGTTCGGATAAGGCATGATCTGACATTCGCCTTTCTGCAACTTGGCGTAGCGCACTGAGGCATCTGGAGTGATTGAGAAAACCAGCCGATCGATTTTTGGCTTGGTTCCCCAGTAATCCGGGTTAGCTTTATACAGAATACGCGAGTCTTTCTGGTACTGCTGGAGCACAAATGGGCCCGTGCCAACCGGGTTCAGGTCAACTTTCTCTGGCGTACCGGCTTTCAGCATGTTGTCGGCATATTCTTTAGACATGATGGAAGCAAAATCCATCCCCAGGTCAGCCAGGAAAGGCGCTTCAGGACGCGTCAGCACGAAGCGTACGGTATGATCGTCCACTTTTTCGATTTTGCTGATCAGCTTTGGCATATCCATACCTTCAAAGTACTCATAGCTGCCGCCAGAGACGTTGTGGTACTTGTTGTTTTTATCTAACTGACGCTCAAAAGAGAACACCACGTCATCAGCGTTTAACTCACGCGTAGGTTTGAAATCTTTCGTCGTCTGCCATTTCACGCCGTTGCGTAAATGGAAGGTATAGGTTTTACCATCAGCACTGACGTCCCACTTTTCGGCCAGGCCCGGCACCAGTTCGGTCGTACCGGTTTTGAACTCAACCAGGCGATTATAGATAGGTACAGAACTGGCATCATAGGTTGTACCCGAGGTAAAGAGCTGCGGGTTAAACCCTTCCGGAGAACCTTCCGAACAATAAACCAGGGTTTTTGCCTGAACACCTGCGGCTACGGTCATGGCGACGAGGCTCAGACCGACCTTCAGCATCCTGGATTTGGCCAGGGAGTTGATCATGCTTTTGCTCCATTGTGATGTGTTGTTGTGTGCATTGCCCGACCTCTGGTTTTTTTATGCGGTTCAGGCGGTCCACCCTGCGGGTGTGATAAGAGTGAGATAGTTTGTTTGGATAATCCTAATTGATAAGCACCCATCAGAAAAATCTGTATCTGCACTGTTATTGACGCATCAATTTGTCAACAGTTGCAAAGAACGTCAATACAACGGTTACTTATTTACACAGAGTGTGAGGAATAGCAAGCAACGATAAAAAAAACCCATACAGACGCAATGCCATATAATGCACAGCGGCATGGGTTTATATGCCATGTATTCTGCTACACAGGTCATAAATGAGCAGTGATTTGCGCTAAAAAAAAACAGACATCATTTAGCGCCAAATGTTGGATATCTGAACGATTTACTGTGCGTTATGACGTTCACACAGCGAAAAATGCTGTTAACTTTGGGTTGAAAATGACCAATTTGCCATTTTGTGGCATAACCAAAACTTATCTTTTATCCCTCTGTAACCCTCTGATGAGAAGGCCTGCATAGCGATGAGACAATAAAACAGGCTGTCTGGAGCAGAAATTGATTTCAAGGAGGAATTATGGCGGTCCCGAAAAAAGTGTGACATGAGATATTCTAATAACCGAGGCGGGGCAATAGCGTCTGGCAGAGGTGTTATTTATGCCTGTGAGAAACGGCCTCCTTTTATACGAATTGCGCCGGTCAAATTGTCTGCCTGAATCGATTGCGACAGGCCCAGCTCTCCTTGGACCGTTGCGTTCGCAACGTTGTCTCGCTGACGCCCGGCGCGAACCTCCTTCGGCGGTGCTCATCCTCTTTCATTCAGGCGAAAAAAAACCTGCCTTTGCAGACAGGTTTCTTAAATATGGTCGGCGAGAGAGGATTAGGCTTACTGCGTAAGCCCCCTTTGGGCCGTTGCATTCGCAACGTTGTCTCGCTGACGCCCGGCGCAAACCGCCTTCGGAGGTTCTCATCCTCTTTTATTCAGGCGAAAAAAAACCTGTCTTTGCAGACAGGTTTCTTAAATATGGTCGGCGAGAGAGGATTAGGCTTACTGCGTAAGCCCCCTTCGGGCCGTTGCATTCGCAACGTTGTCTCGCTGCGCTCGGCGCAACCCTCCTTCGGAGGTTCTCATCCTCTTTTATTCAGGCGAAAAAAAACCTGTCTTTGCAGACAGGTTTCTTAAATATGGTCGGCGAGAGAGGATTCGAACCTCCGACCCACTGGTCCCAAACCAGTTGCGCTACCAAGCTGCGCTACTCGCCGATGGGGGCGCATGTTACTGCTCCCCCCAGGAAGCGTCAACCGCTTTTTGCGCTTTCCCGCCCAATCGCCTGGAAAGCAGGCGGCCAGCGAGTTTTATGCCTTGTCGCGAAAAATTGCCTTACCGCTATAGCGCTTTTGACGCTGTCCCGGCAGGTGCCTGACACCAGTTATTAGCCTGCTTAATCCCGCCATCTGGCGAGGTGTAACCCAGGCAGCCCATAATGGTATCAAACAGCTCGACATGACGATGGGTTTTGCCGACGCGCTGTTGCGCCTGCAGGCGTTCGAAGTTTCCACGGTTTGTCGGGTCAGCCAGATATTTATCTGACGCCCAGACCATCATAGGAACACGGAACTGCTCCGGCGGTGCCATTTCACGCGGCGTACCATGCAGATGCATATTGTCGCTGATCGATTCGCCATGGTCCGATGCATAAAACACGATCGCTTTTTTATCACGCAGCTGATCCAGAACGCTGTCCAGCATGCTGTCCACATAAAGGACGGAATTATCGTAAGCGTTGATCAGTTGCGCTTTGCTACAGGTTTCATCCACGCCCATGCATTCTGGCTGATAGCGTGCAAAACTGCGCGGATAGCGCTGTGAGTAGAGATAATGTGAGCCCTTCGTGTGCAGGACAACCAGATGCTTACCCTTCGGGTAGCGCTGCAGTGAGGCCTGTAACTCAGGCACCAGCAGCATATCATCTACTGATTTACCCTGGTTACGTGGCTCAGAACCAATCTGCTCGCGGAAAGAGAAATTATTGGCGTTGATGTTATCGTAGAACCAAACCTCACTTTGCATCGCAAACAGCTCAGAAGTGAAGCCCAGTTCTTTCATCACTGCGAACACATTTTGCTCTTTCAGTGTTCGCCCGGGATTGTCCATAGTGCCGCCTTCGCGCACAAACATACAACGCAAAGACAACTTGGTCGCGGTATCACAAGATTCGCCACGAAATGCGACCAGATTTTTCTCTTTAGAGAGTTTAGGGGTGGTGTTTCGCTCATAGCCCAGCAAGCCCATATGATCCCAGCGAGTGGTTTCGCCAATAACAAACACCACATAGGTATCATCTAACCCCGGAGGAGCAACATAAGTATATTTCTGGGCAGGATCCAGGAGTTCCTGATTTTCCAGCGTCTCGTCAATCTTGGTCCAGGTAAACAAACCCAGCGCGGCCAGCCAGTTAGAGGGGAGATATGAGTGCGCGACAATTCCGCCATAGCTTGGCAGATCGACGTTGGTCACTTCCTCATTCGCCTTTTGCAACTTGTCGAAGTAACGGATGGGTAACCACACGAGCGCAACGCAGGCCAGCATAATCAAAGTGGGTTTCAGGCGCTGTCCTGGCGTACGTAACTGCTCATTGAGCGTCATACTGAGGTTGTTGCGCCAAATCATGAACAGTGGCAGCGCGCTGACCAGCACCATCCACAGGATAAAGTGATAACCCACCACCTCTTTTGACAAATCGGTATCTGTCGTCATGACTGAGGCGACGATTCCGTAGCCAATGACCACATTGAAAAAGGCCATATAATAGCCAGCAGCAACAGAGATCAGGACAATCAGGGTGGCCAGAATCCGGTAGAACCATTTTCCGCCTAGCGATAACAACCGCATCAGGAAAAACGTCAGCAGCACGATAGCGACGACCTCGGTAAACGCGGTCAGCCAGTTTGTCACGGTTGATCGGGTCAGAAAGCCATCAAATCGGCGATAAAAGATTGGTAAATTCAAAAAGATACCGAGATACAGAGCCAGCAAGAGCGACAGCTTTTGCTGTGTTAATGATTTTATGTAATTCATGAAAAATGGTGTTTCCCCGGAGCGAAGCGCTTAACTAAACGTTAATCTGACTGCCATATTTCGGCAGAGTTCGCGAATTAAGCGGGCCGGATAAATAAGAAGAGTATTCTGAACGTTTTTAGACGTCATAATGCGAAGTGGCACAGTTAACCATGCGGCAACAAATTAGACCAGAAAATATTCCCGGACAGGACGTTTCAAAAACGTCACTCAGAAAGGCGCAGAGAGAAAAAAGGGCCTGTATTCAGGCCCTTAAGCGTTTAGCGAATGATATTCAGCGTGACATCAATGTTGTTGCGTGTGGCATTTGAATAGGGACAAACGATATGAGCCGCATCAACCAGTTTCTGCGCTTCGGCTTCGTCCATTTCAGGCAGGTGAATATTCAGCGTTGCTTCAATACCGAAACCATTGGGGATAGGGCCAATACCCACTTCACCTTCAATCCATGCATCTTTTGGCATCGCAATTTTGTCACGGCCAGCAACGAACTTCATTGCCCCCAGGAAGCAAGCTGAGTATCCCGCGGCAAAAAGCTGCTCCGGGTTAGTGACTTCGCCACCTGCACCGCCCATCTCTTTCGGTACACCCAGTTTCACATCCAGAACGCCGTCAGATGAGGTTGCACGACCATCACGACCACCGGTAGCCTTAGCTTTTGCACGATAAACCACTTGTTCTAAAGACATATCTGCTCTCCATTACACTATTTAATCGCTCGCGACTTATCAATAAGCACCGAGCTGCGAAGTTTGACTCGTTTCTACATCCAGATTAAAAATTTAGCGCGGCACCATGAGTTTGTCACGTAACTGGTTCAACTGCAGTTTGAGCGAATTCATTTCATCTTCGCTGCAGTCAGATGCACACTGAATCTCATCAGGAATGCTTTCAGCCTGCTGGCGCAGCGAACGCCCTGCATCCGTTAAACTCACGACGACCTGACGTTCATCCTGACGGGAACGCTGGCGATTAAGTAAGCCCGCATTTTCCAGCCGTTTCAGCAGCGGCGTCAGCGTTGCAGAATCCAGAAAGAGGCGTTCACCAATTTCTGATACGGTCAGTGAATCCTGTTGCCACAGTACCAGCATCACCAGATATTGCGGATAGGTAATATCCATCTGCGTGAGCAACTTACGGTATACTTTATGCATCGCCAGGTTGGCGGAATAAAGTGCAAAACAAAGTTGCTGATCGAGCAACAGTGGCGCAGCTTTCACTTTTTTGTCATTTTGATTACTGTTCATAGACGCAATATAAATAGCGCGCTAGTTAATTGCAAGCAATTTATGAAATGAGGTAGTGCATGCAGGATTCTCTGGAAGAACGGGCGCGTCGCTATGCCACACAAGCCCATGCCGAAACGGGTCAACGACGCAAATATACCGATGAGCCCTACATCGTGCATCCCGCTGCCGTTGTGGAACTGGTCAGAAGCATTACCGATAATCCTGTGATGCTGGCCGCCGCCTGGCTGCATGATACCGTGGAAGATACGGCGACCACCCTCAATGATATCCAGACGCATTTTGGTGACGAGGTCGCGAAGCTGGTTGAGATGCTGACCAACACGGCACCACAGAGTGCAAAGAACCGTGCGGCACGTAAAGTGGCCGATTTTCGCCATACGGCTCAGGCCAGCCCAGAGGCACAAACGATAAAGCTGGCTGACATTATTGACAATACACGTTCAATTGTTCGTTTCGATCCCCATTTCGCCCGTGTTTATCTGATTGAAAAAAGGGTGCAAATTCAATTACTCAGACAGGGCAACACAGAACTCTGGCGTCAGGCTTCTGCCAATATTGAAAATGGCATTGCGCAACTGGCTGAGGCTCCCTATAACGTGCCCGAAAAGTGGTTTGTGAAGCAAGCCGCGAAATACGGTGGGTTGAGCTAAAACCCGCCGCTGCATGTGGTCGCCTTTGAAGTAAACTGCACAGGGTAAGCCAGTCATCAGGAACCGATTATATGGTTTACAGGTTTACAGGTTTACAGGTTTACAGGTTTACAGGTTTATAGGCTTACAGGCTTACAGGCTTACAGGCTTACAGGCTTACAGGCTTACAGGCAACGATAAGCCCGACCTGGGGATCCCCAATCGATTACGATCAGCACGGCTTTCTCTTTTACAGCGATCAGAGAGGGCATATGAATGTGTAGAAAAAATCGGGTTTTTAAAAAGTAATTAGCAAGCAGGGAAACTGTCAAAAAAATGTATTTTTAAAATAAAAAATAAATAACTATTAAGACAGAAAGAAGGTTTCATGTGATATCAGTCACGATAACTAAACGTAATGCTAGACATAAATAATTAATATAATAGGGTGGCACTATGTTTAATGAGAGTTGAAATATTATGATCATCTTAAACAGCAGCAGTGTAATATCCAAATGGTTTAATATTGATAATGTTATTGTCAATCACCTGCCTTAACGTCTTCTTTTTACAATCGCCCATCTCTTTCGACTGACAGGGTCGTAATTTATCGGGCGCATTTTCACTCATTCAGACTTTAAAAACCCTGCATTATGGGTGCGATCCGTTTACTTGCCCAAAACTGGCTATTGAAAACGCGATGCAACATACAATGCAGTCACGTTTCTTATCGGCTGAAACAGGATAAAAACATTTGCCCGGGTTTTTAATTCATTCATTAAAAAACCTACGGCATCGGCACGTCTGAATAAAAGGACATGATGATGAATAACTTTAGACACTTACCTGAGCCATTCCGTATTCGTGTTATTGAACCCGTCAAACGCACTACACGAGAGCATCGTAATGCAGCGATGATAAAAGCCGGAATGAATCCATTCTTGCTGGATAGCGAAGACGTTTTTATTGATCTTCTCACCGATAGCGGAACCGGCGCCGTTACGCAAAATATGCAGGCTGCTATGATGCGAGGCGATGAATCTTACAGTGGCAGCCGCAGTTATTACGCGTTAGCGGAAGCGGTAAAAGCTATTTTTGGTTATGCCTATACTATTCCAACACATCAGGGCCGTGGCGCAGAACAAATTTATATTCCGGTATTAATAAAAAAACGGGAGCAAGAAAAAGGTCTGGACAGAACAAAAATGGTGGCCTTCTCGAACTACTTTTTTGATACCACACAGGGCCACAGCCAGATAAATGGCTGTACCGTGCGGAATGTTTATATCAAAGAGGCTTTCGATACGGCGGTTCGCCACGACTTCAAGGGCGACTTTGATCTTGAGCGCCTGGAGAAAGGCATCCAGGATGTCGGCGCGGAGAATGTGCCCTATATTGTTGCCACTATTACCTGCAATTCCGCCGGCGGGCAGCCCGTGTCACTGGCAAACTTAAAAGCCATGTACCAGATTGCAAAAAAATATGACATTCCGGTGGTCATGGATTCAGCCCGCTTTGCTGAAAACGCGTACTTTATTCAGCAGCGGGAAAAAGCGTACAAAAACTGGACAATCGAAGCGATTACCCGGGAAAGCTATAAATATGCTGACATGCTGGCCATGTCGGCAAAAAAAGATGCGATGGTCCCCATGGGTGGCTTGTTGTCTTTCAAAGATGACAGCTTCTTTGATGTGTACACCGACTGCAGAACACTTTGCGTTGTTCAGGAAGGATTCCCCACCTATGGTGGGTTAGAAGGCGGCGCAATGGAACGCCTGGCGGTAGGCCTTTATGACGGCATGAATCAAGACTGGCTGGCTTATCGTATCAGTCAAATTCAATACCTGGTTGATGGCCTTGAATCGATTGGTGTGACCTGCCAGCAAGCCGGTGGCCATGCTGCCTTTGTGGATGCCGGAAAATTATTGCCGCACATTCCGGCGCATCAGTTCCCGGCTCAGGCCCTCGCCTGCGAGTTATATAAAGTGGCCGGTATCCGGGCAGTGGAGATCGGCTCGTTTTTGCTGGGCCGCGATCCTAAATCAGGAGAACAACTGCCCTGTCCGGCCGAACTGTTGCGGTTAACCGTTCCCAGAGCCACCTACACACAAACGCATATGGACTTCATCATCGAAGCTTTTGAGCATGTGAAAGAGAATGCGAGCAACATAAAAGGCTTAGCCTTTACCTATGAGCCTAAGGTTTTGCGCCATTTCACCGCAAAACTTAAAGAGATTTCATAGTCATACCTGTACAGTGAGCAGCTGTTTTGGCCACGGCTGCTCCATTACCCTGCCTGTCAGGCATAAAAATTATAACAACGATAAAAGCGAAGAATATTGTTGAGAGGACACCATGGAAGAAAATACAGATCAGAAACACTCCGCCTTTTGGGGCGTGATGGTTATCGCTGGAACCGTAATCGGTGGGGGGATGTTTGCACTCCCTGTCGATCTTGCGGGCGCGTGGTTCTTCTGGGGCGCTTTCATTTTGATCATCGCCTGGTTTTCCATGCTTCATTCCGGTCTGCTGTTACTGGAAGCTAACCTGAACTATCCAACAGGCTCAAGCTTCAATACATTGACCAAAGATCTGCTGGGCAAAAGATGGAATGTAATAAGCGGTATTACCGTTGCTTTTGTGTTGTATATACTGACTTACGCTTATATCTCCGCTAACGGCGCGATTATTAGCGAAACCCTGTCCATGCATTCCAGCACGACGATACCTTCACGTGTTATCGGCATCGGTACAGCGGTTTTCGTTGCCAGCGTGTTATGGATTAGCTCTCTGGCAGCCAGCAGAATCACCTCGCTCTTTTTGGGTATTAAAATCTTAGCCTTCGTCATTGTTTTTGGCTCTTTATTTTTCAAAGTTGATTTTTCAATCCTCAGCGATGTTAGCGGTATCAGTGAAAGCAATCGTTATTTTCCCTATATATTTATGGCCGTTCCGGTTTGCCTTGCCTCTTTTGGCTTTCACGGTAATATCCCCAGTCTGATTATTTGTTATGGAAAACGAAAAGATAAGCTGGTTAAAAGCATTGTTCTTGGTTCACTGCTGGCGCTGTTTATCTATCTTTTTTGGCTGTATTGCACCATGGGGAATATCCCGCGTGAAAAATTCAAAGAAATCATTTCTTCGGGCGGAAATGTTGACGCGCTGGTGAAGTCTTTTATGGGAACGCATCCTGGCGGCGTCATTGAATTTTTCTTACTGGTTTTTTCTAATCTCGCCGTGGCCAGCTCTTTCTTTGGGGTCACGTTGGGGTTGTTCGACTATCTGGCGGATCTGTTTAAAATCGATAATTCCCACTTTGGACGATTTAAAACAGTGCTGTTAACCTTTCTACCTCCCGGCATCTTATATTTGCTCTTCCCGAATGGTTTTATTTACGGTATCGGTGGCGCAGGATTGTGCGCAACAATCTGGGCAGTTATCGTCCCTGCCCTGCTGGCATTAAAATCGAGAAAACGCTTTCCCGATAAAACATTCACTGTCTGGGGCGGAAAGGTTATTCCGGCTGTGGTCATTTTATTTGGTGTTATCGTCATCATCTGCTGGTTTGGCAATGTGCTTAACATCTTGCCAAAGTTTAGCTGACCGACAGGACGGACTGGAAACGGGTTTAACGAAGCCTGTCAACAGGGAGAGGTATTGAACGGCCGGTCACTCACGTGACCGGCGCCAACAAAAGCCGGGATACGACTTAGTGACTTAATCGAGTAACTGACGCCCAAGGTAAGGATTGGCGTGAAGTAATTTCATCAATTTTTGTGCAGTTGCGGAAGGACGCGTACGCTGGGCTTCCCAGCTTTTAACCGAAGAAACGCTAACGCCCATAATCCTGGCAAACTCATCTACCTGCATTCCTGCCATTTCGCGTAAACGCTGTGGCTCTGGCACGGCTGGCTGACGCTGAGTTTGCAGCGCTACAGGGCTGTTATCACGTGTCAAAACAATCTGCTCAAGGCTGCTGAGCAATTCAAACATTGGGTCTTTTAACTCCATAGAGAACTCCTTAAAACTCACTATGAATCACGTGAAAGAAGGTACAAGAACCTGAAATCAGGCTCAGAAACCGGATTAAGCAAGCTGCATCCCTTAAGAGTTTGTTTTTATTGTAAGAAAACCCTTATGGGACACAGCCTGACCTGCATTGCTGTTAAACATGTCAACACAATGCCACAAATGCCGGGAGACTAAGTATGGATAGATACCTGACAATTTGCAGCGCAAATTAGACATTTTTTTTAACTTTACAATTCTGAAAAATGGTTAAGCAACTTAACCTTTTGAAGCGATTGGTTTTGTTACCACAGCGTCTGTCAACAGCGCTGGTCGCGTTTTCTTTATGGCCGGCAATCAGGTGATGAACTGGCCAGGATAACCGCACCGGCTCTGTGAGTTGATTGCAAAATATGCGCCAGACTTTCATTTTTTGAACACATACTGGCTGGAGAGTGCTGTCAGCCATCACGCCTTTCTTGCTGCCAAAATAAAAAAACACTTGCCAGCCCTGACGTAGGTGGCGCCGGAAGCGCTAAAAAGGGAGTCAGCTTTATCATCGAAGGACAACATGACATTTTAATTATAGTGAACACGATAATTTGTGCGATTCGTGCCAGTGATTGCGTTCATGCAGGCGTTTGCACCACTTTAATGCAGACGAACAATTTTAGGGCAACTCGTTAATGGACGTTTAACGTTAACGATTCAGATGGAACATCTGTGTCGCTCGAAACATAAGATGGAATTAATTATTTATGACCTATACTTACGGATCCGTTAGCTTCCCTTCGCGCGGGCTCGTTATCGGTGCAAAAAAGCCTGAGTCGCGGATGCGCTGGCCTTCTTTTCTGACACCATAAGCCTGTAACATCATCTTAAACACGCTTAAGGCAAACTTTCTTACAGGTTATGGCCTTACATCGCGCTTTCGCATTGTGTGGCCGTTATCCTTTGTTCTATTCTTTAGGCCACTGCTTATCCGGACATCAGCCAGTTTTACCGACAGGAGTTGAACCCATGGCTTCAGGCATTTCCCGTATCCTGGCACGCAGCGGCATTTTGCTGACTGGCGTGCTTCTTGTGCTGCAACTTACCGCATGTGGTGATAAAGAGGGCGAACAGCGCAAAGCGTTTATCGATTTTCTGCAAAATACCGTTATGCGTAGCGGTGAACATCTACCCAGCCTGAGTGAAAATCAGAAACAAAGTTTTGGTCCTTTCACCGGTGATTACGCCATTCTTTATGGCTTCTCGCAGCAGGCGAACAAAGCTGTGGATCAGGGGATGCGTCCGGTGGTGGATGAACTTTCTGCTATTCATGTGCCGCAGGACTATCTGAGCCGCCACGACTCACTGGCCCAGGCCAACAGCGCGTTGACGGTGGCTACCCAGCAACTGGAAACCGCAAAAATGCAGGCAGATAAAAGTAAAAGCGCGCTTAAGCAAAACGACGACCTGAAAAAAGTCTTCGATACCGCGTATGACAAAGTGGTGACGCAGCCTGCTGGCCAGTTGATCCCATTGCTACCCAAACTGCAGGCACTTAGCCAGGATGCTGTAAAGACAGGTGAGTTTTTGCAGGCTCAGGGAACACGCGTCAGTTTCAATAACGGTGGCGTTCAGTTCCCAACTCAGGAACAGGCGACGCAATATAATGACTTAATGACGAGCTTATCAGCTAATGTGCAAGCGCTGAGCCAGGCTAAAAATGCAGTACAGGGTAATTTGCAATAATCGGCGTGCAGGGGACGGATCATTCACCGCCTAACCTGAGCCACGTGAAATCATGATTCCGCATTCAAACGGGCCTGATCAAAATGTGATCCGGCCCGTTTTTCATTAAATTAAATTGTGATCTTAGTCTCATTTATCAAACAAAGCTCAACGCCATAAATGTGATCGCAATCACTATAAATCGATTTCGATGGCTAAAAATCCGTCGTCTTATCGCCGTAATGGCTCATTTCTGTGATAAAAGTCACTTAATAACCCCCCATCCCCCCGACATAAATGTGACCTAAATCACACTAAGCCTCGTGCACTACGCAGTCCACTATTCGCGTGATAAAGTCCGCCTGCATACAGTAATACTGACGGCTAATCGCCGTAGTGGCTAAACAAAAACAAACGCGCGCTCCTGTTGCAGCGCGTCTCAACAAGGGGTGGGCTTATGTCCTCATCAGTAAAGGTCAAAGTACAAAGCTTTGGTCGCTTTTTGAGTAATATGGTGATGCCTAACATTGGCGCATTTATCGCCTGGGGTATTATCACCGCGCTGTTTATTCCAACAGGATGGATCCCTAACGAAACGCTGGCGAAACTGGTCGCCCCAATGATCACTTACCTGCTGCCACTCCTGATCGGTTATACCGGTGGACGCCTGGTCGGTGGCGATCGCGGTGGGGTGGTTGGCGCAATCACTACGATGGGGGTAATTGTCGGTGCTGATATGCCGATGTTCCTCGGCTCAATGATTGCGGGCCCACTTGGCGGCTGGGCGATCAAATCCTTTGACCGTATGGTTGACGGTAAAATCAAAAGCGGCTTTGAGATGCTGGTGAACAACTTCTCTGCCGGTATTATCGGTATGCTGTTGGCCATGCTGGCTTTTATGGCGATTGGTCCGCTGGTTGAAGGTCTTTCACACATTCTTGCCACGGGCGTTAACCTGATGGTGCAGAACAACCTGCTGCCATTGACGTCAATCTTCGTTGAACCTGCAAAAATCCTGTTCCTGAACAACGCGATTAACCACGGGATTTTCTCACCTCTGGGTATTCAGCAGGCAAGTGAAGCAGGGAAATCAATTTTCTTCCTGATCGAAGCTAACCCGGGTCCGGGGATGGGCGTGCTGATGGCCTATATGTTTTTTGGTCGCGGCAGTGCTAAACAGTCTGCTGGGGGCGCGGCGATCATCCACTTCCTGGGCGGCATTCACGAGATCTACTTCCCTTACGTGCTGATGGCACCACGCCTGCTGCTGGCCGTCATCCTTGGCGGAATGACCGGTGTCTTTACGCTGACCGTACTGCACGGTGGTCTGGTATCGCCTGCTTCACCAGGTTCTATCCTGGCCGTATTAGCCATGACGCCAAAAGGAGCTTACTTTGCCAATATCGCCGCCATCTTTGCTGCATTTGCGGTGTCGTTTGTGATTTCTGCCATTTTGTTGAAGACCAGCAAAGTGAAAGAAGATGACGATATCGAAGCGGCGACGCAGCGTATGCGTGATATGAAAGCGCAGTCAAAAGGTCAGAGTCTGACAGGTGCGCCGGTTGCGAGCGACGCGATGAGCGTAGATCTGGACCATGTGCGTAAAATCATTGTGGCCTGCGATGCAGGTATGGGCTCAAGCGCCATGGGCGCTGGTGTCCTGCGTAAGAAGGTCCATGATGCAGGTCTGAGTAACGTGTCGGTCACCAACAGCGCGATTAATGCCTTACCGGGTGACGTTGATCTGGTGATTACCCATCGCGATCTTACTGAACGAGCCATCCGTCAGGCGCCTCATGCCCAGCACATTTCCTTAAATAACTTCCTGGATAGTGCACTTTATAGCACGCTGACCGAGCGCCTGGTGGCGGCTAATCGCAGTGAAGCTAACCGCGAAGCCGTACAGAAGACGCTGGGTGACAGCTACGATGACAGCCATGCCAACCTGTTTAAACTCGGCCAGAGCAACGTTTTCCTGGGGCTGAGTGCCAGCAATAAAGAGCAGGCGATTCGCTTTGCCGGTGAGCAGTTAGTCAAAGGCGGCTACGTAGAACCCGAATACATTGATGCCATGCTGGCGCGCGAAAAGCTGACGCCAACCTATCTTGGCGAGTCGATTGCTGTGCCGCACGGTACCGTTGAAGCGAAAGACCGTGTACTGAAAACGGGTGTGGTTTTCTGCCAGTACCCTGCCGGCGTTCAGTTTGGCGAGGAACCTGATGAAGTGGCACGTTTGGTGATTGGTATAGCTGCCCGCAATAACGAGCACATTCAGGTGATTACCAGCCTGACGAACGCGCTCGATGATGAGCAGGTCATTGAACAACTGGCACGTACAGAAAGTGTACAGGATGTTCTGGATCTGTTATCAGGCAAACCCGCTGTAGCATAATCGGGTCCGACATTTCCCTGGGGCGGTTGTGCCCGTCCCATTTTTTGGGGGCGGACATGCCCGCCCCATCGTTATTTGATATGGGTCAATTTTATGAAAGCGTTACATTTTGGAGCAGGCAACATCGGTCGTGGTTTTATCGGCAAACTGCTGGCAGATGCCGGTATTGAGCTGATTTTTGCAGATGTGAATCAGGCAGTGCTGGATGCCCTTAATGCACTTCATGAATATCCCGTGCATGTGGTAGGTGAACAGGCCAAAGTTGAAGTGGTTAAGGGCGTTAGCGCCGTGAACAGCACCAGCGACGACATTACTGGACTGATCGCGGATGTCGATCTCGTTACCACTGCCGTTGGTCCGCAAATCCTTGAGCGCATCGCTGCCAGCGTGGCAAAAGGTCTGGCCAAACGCAGTGATAACGGCAATGTTCGGCCGTTAAATATTATCGCCTGTGAAAATATGGTGCGTGGAACCAGCCAGCTTAAGCAGCACGTGCTACAGGCGCTGCCTTCTGAATATCATGTCTGGCTCGAACAACACGTTGGCTTTGTGGATTCAGCAGTAGACCGTATTGTTCCCCCTTCTGAAGCAGGCAGTCAGGATCCGCTGGAAGTCACGGTGGAAACCTTCAGCGAATGGATTGTGGACAAAACCCAGTTTAAAGGCGAATTGCCCACCATTCCGGGCATGGAACTGACCGATAACCTGATGGCCTTTGTGGAACGTAAACTTTTCACCCTGAATACCGGCCACGCAATTACGGCCTATCTGGGGCAACAGGCGGGGCACCAGACTATTCGCGATGCCATTCTCGATGAGAATATTCGCGCGGTCGTCCAGGGTGCGATGGAAGAAAGTGGCGCGGTACTAATTAGACGCTACGGCTTCGAAGCAGACAAGCATGCTGCTTATATTCAAAAAATTATTAGCCGCTTTGAAAATCCCTATCTGAAAGATGACGTTGAACGCGTAGGTCGTCAGCCAATCCGCAAGCTGAGCGCAGGCGACCGCCTGATTAAACCGACACTCGGCACGCTGGAATATGGCCTGCCGCATGCCAACCTGGTTCAGGGCATTGCTGCTGCAATGCATTATCATAGCGATCAGGATCCCCAGGCGCAGGAGTTAGCCGCGCTGCTGGCGGAAAAAGGTCCGCAGGCAACCTTAGCGCAGGTTTCAGGACTGGATGCTGAGAGTGAAATAATAAAAGAGGCCGTGAGTGCCTGGCACGCCATGGCATAATAGCCCCATGTTAGCGACCCAGATCGGGGGCAATAAACGGGCCCCCGACAGCAGCACTACACTGATGCAGGCAAGAATGGAAGAAAAGCAGGCTTTTGAAAACCGGGTGCTTGAACGCCTGAACGCTGGACGCTCGGTGAGAAGCTTTTTGTTCGCCGCTGTCGAGTTGTTAGCTGAAGCCGTCAATGTGCTGGTGCTGCAGGTATTCCGTAAAGATGACTACGCGGTGAAATACGCCGTAGAGCCCTTGCTGCTGGGTGACGGTCCGTTAGGTGAGCTCTCCGTCAGGCTCAAGCTGATCTATGGCCTTGGCGTGATTAGTCGGCATGAATATGAAGACTGTGAGTTACTGCTGGCGCTGCGTGAAGAACTCAATCATGACGCGGGCGATTACCGTTTTACTGATGATGAAATTCTGGGACCCTTTGGTGAATTGCACTGCGTGGCGGCCTGGCCCCCCGTTCCCACATTTCATGCTGAAGATGCAGCACTACAGGCGATGCAGCAGCAACGTTATCTGCAGATGGTACGCTCCACTATGGTCCTGTCACTCACCGAACTGATTTCCCGCATTAGTATGAAACAGGCGTTTAAAAAGTCAGTCAGCTAAATCCCGCCGGGAGCCTCAAGGCTCCCCTTTTCACGCTAACCACCGAGAATCTACGTTAAATTTGGTGTATCCTTAGCCTGTTTTCCTCAACGAGTTGTTGTCATGAAAGAGCAAGAAAAAAACGAAATTAAACGTCTCAGCGATCAACTTGACGCGCTGAATCGTAAAGAGCCTCAGTTACTCGAATCAGGTGATGCTGAAAAGCTGGGCGCGTTGCTGAAAGAGAAAGAAACGCTGGTAACGGAAATTGAGCGCCTTCGCAGTCAGCGTGACGTTAAGCTGAGCCAGGAAGCGCAAAAACTGCAAAAATTGCCGTTCAGCCGCGAAATTACGAAAAAAGAGCAGGCAAATTTAGGCGCATTGAAGAAAAGCGTGCGCGGCCTGGTGGTGGTGCATCCTATGACCGCGCTGGGACGAGAAATGGGGCTTAGCGTTATGACCGGATTTGCTAAAAACGCCTTTTGATCATGTTTCAGGCAGCGGCCCGATCGCTGTTTTGCTGGCCAGTAGCAGTCCCAACCTGCTCTGCCAGCGTATCCAGCAGCGTATAACGACGGCGGTATTCCGCACGCTTCTTACTGGCAATCTCTTCCAGCGTTTTACGCGGCAGCGCCAGCGGCAGCATAAAGACGCCGTCAGCACGCTCCTTTCCGTTGATCGTCAGCCAGAAATCGCTGTAGCTGGCATGGAATTTATCCTCTTTACTCTGGCGATAACGCAGGCTGCGAAAAACATGCGTTTCATCCCCTACCGCCGCTATTTTCCTGACACCACATTGCTGAGATAAAATAAAGACGACTTCCATCAATAAGCGTTTAGGAAATAAACCATGTGCCGCTTTGGTTGCATCACGAATAACATCATTACTGATACTTTTACGCGGTCCCTGTAAGCCACCGATTAAGAGTGTGCGCGCGTTATCCTCGTTCAAGATCGTGAATGAAAGTGAGGCTAAGCCTTCTCCCTGATAACGCAAGACTAAGGTTATTTCACCTTCACGATCGTAATAACCTGAGCTACAGGCAATAACAAAATCTTCATCATTTTTACCCTTCAGCCTGGCCAGCACGCTCTCTTCGCCACTTTGTAAAACCTGGCGAAGTTGAAGATTATCCAGGCTGTTCATTAAATGATAATGGTCGAGAATAGCCTGGGCGCGTGCAGCTACACCCATTCCGGCACGCAGATAAGGGCGATGTAACTTCGCGGGTAAGACTCCCTGCACACGCATTAATTGCGAAAACCGGGGTAACTCTGAGAGCTGCTGTAAATAGCGCAATGTGGTCACGGGCGCAATCAGCGTCCTTAAGGCAAATTTAAAACGGAATTGACGGCTTAGCCAACGTTTATTTGGCACGTACTTTCCGCTGACCAATTGAAAAAAAAGAGAGGCATACGAATCAGCAACCGGCTCGTGTGTAGTATAAATAGACATGGCATAAGTTCTTATTAATTTGATAGTGGCGCTGATGATAAAACGAGCGACATCAACGACAGGTTAATGACTCAAATTGTTAAAAACTTACCGGGATAAACTGACGCTTCGTTTAATTCTGGTTTAACTGACTTCGAACGTTGGGCTTTAAAGGTGGGAAGCGGTGCGGGCAGCGCAGCATCAGCTATCGCAATGGCAACATTCAGACCGGAAAAGGACGAAAACCTGATGTTCGGGCGAAAAAAAACCGGCAGAACAGGTTCTGCCGGTCAGGTCTCTTGGGTTATCGCTTACTTAGCCGATGCAAAGCGGGCTGCCGCTTCGTCCCAGTTAACCACGTTCCAGAACGCTTTGATGTAGTCCGGACGCTTGTTCTGATACTTCAGGTAGTAGGCGTGTTCCCACACATCCAAACCAATGATCGGATAGCCAGAAACGCCAGCGACGGCCTCGCCCATCAGTGGATTATCCTGGTTAGCAGTGGAAACCACGGCCAGTTTGTCGCCTTTTTTAACCAGCCAGGCCCAACCTGAACCGAAACGGGTGGTCGCCGCTTTCTCAAACTCTTCCTGGAATTTCTCAACGCTACCAAAATCTTTCTCAATAGCCGCCTTCAGTTCGCCCTGAAGGGTCGTGCCGGTTTTCAGGCCTTTCCAGAACAGACTGTGGTTAGCATGACCACCTGCGTTGTTGCGCAGCGGGCCTTTTTTGTCTGCTGGCAGCTGATCCAGCTTAGTGATCAGTTCATCAACGGGCAGATCAGCAAATTCAGTGCCTTCCAGCGCCGCATTGGCGTTGTTGACATAGGTCTGATGATGTTTGGTGTGATGGATTTCCATCGTCTGCTTGTCAAAGTGCGGTTCCAGTGCGTCGTAGGCGTAAGGCAGGGATGGCAGTGAATAACTCATGTTCTTCCTCTCCATTTAGTGTTTGAGCAGCACGACAATGTCGGCACGTGCCGCGTAAGCAGTCTTATCATTATAGTTAAATTCATGATCGGTAAAAGCGTAATCAATGCCCTATTAAACATAAGGTTTTGAAAAAACATGCAAAGACTGCGCATTTTTCGTTTGATGCTGACCGCAAAACGGGCTTCGCGCAGGCGCAGTCAGCGAGCCCGTGACGGCCTGATAACCGCTTCTGCAGGCACTCATTCGCGCTGCTCAGCATTTACATCAGCCGCTGTGGATGAGTGTAAATGGTCGCCCGGCCCGGCTTACTGAAACCGACAAGGGTAAGGTTGCAGCGTTCTGCAACCTCAACAGCCAGTCGGGTCGCAGCGGAGACGGCAAACAGAATCTCCACGCCGCACATTGCAGATTTCTGCACCATCTCATAGCTGGCGCGACTGGAAACTAACAGGGCGCCCTCGCCCCAGGCGGCCTGACTGCGATAGCCCAACAGCTTATCCAGCGCCACATGACGACCGACGTCCTCGCAGCCGTGAATCAGCACACCATCAGGCTGTATCCAGGCCGCTGCATGGGTACAGCCCGTTTTTTGCCCCACTGGCTGAAACTGGTTAAGTTGCCCCAGTGCGCGATCCAGATGCGCTAACGTAAACCGCTGGGTGAACGGCAACGGCGTAAGCGGCTTACCAATCTGGTCCAGTTGCTCAACCCCGCAAACGCCACAGCCGGTCCGCCCCGCCAGGGCCCGTCGCTGCGCTTTCAGCGCCATAAAACGACGGCTGGATAGCTCAATCTGTACCTCAATGCCATTGCAACCCGCGACCACATCCATACCGAAGATATCTGCCGGCGCATCGATAATGCCTTCAGAGAGAGAAAAACCGATGGCAAAAGCCTCCAGGTCTTTGGGCGTTGTCATCATCACGACGTGGGAAATGCCGTTATAAACCAGCGCCACGGGAACCTCTTCCGCTAGCCAGTCAGCCCGGGAGTGATGTAAATCGTCACGTTGCCACACCAGAGTTTCACGTAGACCGGCATTCCCGATTACATCAGCATCACTTCTCGCCTCGTTTTTATTCACTTTTTTCTGATCCTGGCTGATTCCGCAATGATTGAAAGGTAATAGTATTCCGTTATGCTGAATAGTGCCTATTCTGAACCTGCTGACAGAGAGCAACAAGCGCATGGCACCCTGACAGCATAAAGCGTGAAATGGCGCGCGGCTGGCCTGGCATGCTCGATGTCTATCTGTATGAAATCATCCAGCCTCGGGAAAAATACATTTCATCCACAAGGACGGGATTTGGACTGCTATGATCAGCCTGTCGGGAACATTGATGAGATCCTGAAATGCTGCAATCTTCTGACTGACGACGAGTCCTGTCATGATGGAGATAACCGCAACAGAAAAAACGTAAAACCGGCGACAAAGCCACCGTCCGAATGGCCTGAGCCACGACTGAAAACCTATTCTTGCTGGTGTCGTGAATCGCGTAATCAGCCAACAAAACAGGAAAATGCCCTCTATGAGCATCCGCATTATCCCGCAAGATCAGTTGGAGAAGAGCGAAAAAAATCCAGCGGAGACAATCCCGCCGTTACTTTTCCCCCAGTTGAAGCGTTTATACAGCCGCCGCGCCGCGCGACTGCGTGATCTGGCCGCTAAAAATCCACTGGGCGATTATTTACGCTTTGCCGCCGTCATAGCCCAGGCGCAGGAAATTGTGCTGTATGACCATCCGCTGCAGATGAATCTTCATGCCCGCCTGGTACAGAGTGCTCAGGAAGGCAAACCGCCGCTGGATATTCATACTTTACCGCGGGATACGCACTGGCACCGCCTGTTGCATTCGCTGATTGCGGAACTTAAACCCGAGATGAGCGGCCAGGCGCTGGCAGTGCTGGAGAACCTGGAAAAAGCCTCTGCCAGCGAGCTGGAAACGATGGCCAGCGCACTCTTTGCGGGCGAGTATGCTCAGGTCAGTAGCGACAAAGCGCCTTTTATCTGGGCGTCACTGTCGATTTACTGGGCGCAAATGGCGGCGTTGATACCGGGTAAAGCACAGGCAGAGATGGGCAATCAACGCCAGTACTGCCCGGTGTGCAACAGTATGCCCGTTGCCAGCATGGTTCATATGGGCACCGACGAAGGCGCACGTTACCTGCATTGCAATCTGTGCGAAAGTGAGTGGTACGTGGTGCGTAGCAAGTGCACAAACTGCGAACAATCCCGCGATCTTCACTACTGGTCGCTGGACAGTGAACATGCAGCAGTAAAAGCTGAAAGCTGTGGTGACTGTGGTAGCTATCTGAAAATCTTGTACCAGCAAAAGAATCCGGCAATTGAACCCGTCGCGGACGATCTCGCTTCTTTGGTGCTGGATGCCCGTATGGAGCAGGAAGGCTTTACACGAAGCAGTCTGAATCCCTTTATGTTCCCTGGTGAATAGCTATTGCTAAAAAACCTCGCTAAACGGAGCTACGCAATGAAACTGATTGGCAGCTATACCAGCCCTTTTGTACGCAAGATATCTATCATCATGCTGGAAAAAGGTATGATGTTTGAATTCGTTAATGCTTCGCCTTACAGCGATGACAGCCACGTTCCGCAATATAATCCGTTGGGAAAAGTGCCTGCACTGGTCGCGGAGGACGATCAGATCTGGTTCGATTCCAGCATCATCGCTGAGTACCTGGAACAGCGCAGCCCGACGCCTGCTTTATTGCCTGACACTTCCCTCGCATCGTTAAACGTTCGTCAGCTCGAGAAGTTAGCTGACGGTATCAGTGACGCGGCGCTGGTGATTGTGCGTGAGCAGTTACGTCCGGGCGATATGCAGTCAGAAGAGGTTTTACTGCGTAATCGTGAAAAGATTCAGCGTGGCCTGGACAGCCTGGAAGCCTCCGTGAACGAAGGAAAATGGATCAACACTGGCGCACTTAATCTGGCGGATATTGCGACGGGCTGCATGATCGGTTATCTGAATTTCCGTCGCGTCGTGCCGAACTGGTGCGTTGGCCGCCCGGCGTTAGTCAAGCTGGCAGAAAACCTGTTTCAGCGCGAAAGCTTTGCCCGAACCACGCCGCCCGCATCCTGATCACTCGGCGCAGCAAGTTGCCCGCCAGGATGCCGGTCGCCGGGTTTCTGAAGGGCCAGCGGCGTTATGCGTATTCTGAAGCGGTGAGAGGCACGCCGCGAAGGATGCAGAGCAAATCTGCATAAACGTGCAATCAGAAACGGTAACCCACCCCCAGATTAACGCCGTTAACAGCGCGTTGCTCTCCTTCAACCCGGGTGCGGGAACCTTCGTAACCCAGGGTTACAGACAGATAATCAACCGGGTTAATGATAATACCGGCCCCGTAAGCCAACGCATTGGTCGTCTCCGAAAACTGGATGTCCTGAGGCATTCCCTGAGAATCATAGCCGTGATACTGGCGGCTCATCGCGGCATGGGAAAAGCCGGCCAGCGCATAAACACTGACCCGCTGATTCAGACGATATGCCGGCCCCGCCAGTAAAGAATAATATTTTGCGCTTACGTGATCGGACGTATGGCGCTGAAAAAAAGAACTGTTGCTGTCCTCACTGTTCTCCAGAGTGGTGAAAGAGGCCACTACGCTAACCGGCGAGTCCCACTCATAACGATATTGCAGATTCATACCGGGCATATTTTTAAAATCTTCAACTTTACTCTGCGCATAGCCTACAGACAGCGTTTGACTTGCCACTGCGGGCACCGCACCACTCAGCAGCGCACAGAAAATAGCGGAAATAATCACCTTGTTCATACAACAGTCCTGATAATAAAAAACAGGTGGCGCATCGCACCCTGTTAATTCTCTGATACAGACAGCCTTATCCTTTCAAGACAGGGCTGTGAGTTCAGTATTATTCAGCCCTGTCTCATCCGAAATGAAACAGCCTGTTTGCGCCAGATATTTTCTTTTTAAGCCTTGCCACTCACGGGAAAAACATCATTAGATCGCGGTAAACCTGCGAAATTAACGGTTATCTGGCGGAACGGGACCTTAACAAAAACACCTTATTCCCACAATAAATAAAGGGATAACATTGACGGAATTCAGGACCGATTGACGATTGATTGATGTTACGTCCCAGTAGTCAGAGAAGGTAGCGGTAATCAGGGGATGAACCCGGTAAGAATAAGCATCGCCGCGCCTTGCATTGCTGCAGCGAGTCCGCTATATCTTTCGCTCAGGCCCTGTCCTGAAGCGGCCCGGCGCGCGCGGGCCGTAAGCCAGGGTAAAAGGCAGTTCATTACCACGCTCAGTTTTTTTATTTACGCTCCGGCCTCGTCATGGGCTGTGAGACCTGGCAGCCCACTGCCTCAGACAGACGAAAACCGGACAAATCACTATCATGCGATCACACTTCAGAATGGCCTTGTGCTGCCTCCTGGTCGGTAATATCACACAGGCCTGGGCTGAGGGGCTGACGCTGGGCGCCCAGGGCGAGGCGAACTTTACGCCTTATCGCCAGTACAAAACGCAGTTTTCAGGTCTGCCTTATGTAGGATATGACAACAACCATGTCTATATTGACGGCACCGAAGTCGGCGCCTATTTGATCAAAGATGACACCACACAGCTAAAGGCGCGCTGGTGGTATCTGGATAACGAATTCGATCCCGGCCAGTCATCTGACCCGGCGCTTCGACAGCTAGACATCCGCCACAGCACCATGATGGGCGGCATCAGCTATCAAAAGATAACCCCCGTCGGTGCTTTCAGAACGGAACTCTCTGCGGATACGCTGAATGAAAGCCGGGGATTACTGGGAACGGTCGCATGGGCGGGCCAGGTGTCGTTCATGCAGTTGGACGTTTATCCGCAGGTTGGGGTGGACTGGCTGAATAAGCAGCAGGCAAGCTATTACTACGGCGTGAACGCTCAGGAATCCGAGCGCAGCGGTTTACCTTCCTGGCGTCATCAGGGCATTACGCCGTGGCTTGCTTTGGCGTTTGACTGGCACCCGGTTACGCCGTTGCATATTTATCTTCAGCCCAAAGTCACCTTCCTGACTGGCGCACTTCGCGACAGTCCGATGACGGATCAACAGTATTACTGGACGCTTTCTTCAGGCGTTACCTGGACATTTTAAAGCGGGCATTCGGGCTGTGCCGCCACGATGCCTGGCGGCTTGAGATAGACTCGCGGATAGCGCCGCCTGTGCCGGTAACCGGCTGCAGCGCCTGAATATAAACATGCTCTACAGATGAGATTTCACATATCGCCCTGTCGATGGGCAACGTACCTCGATTATTCAAGACGGGACACACAGAATAAAAAAGGGACGATTTCTCGTCCCTTTTCAACGTCGTCGAGGCCGGTTACTGCAGTAGCGAAATATCAGCGACCTGCAGGAACAGTTCGCGCAGTTTCGACAGCAGCGTCAGACGGTTAATCCGCACCGCCTCGTCTTCCGCATTAACCATCACTTTATCGAAGAAGTTGTCTACGGCTTCGCGCAGCTGCGCCAGCTCAATTAACGCATCCTGATAGCGACCTTCTGCAAAGTAAGGCTGCAGTTTACTGCTCAGAGCGGTCACGAAGGTGGCCAGCTGAATCTCTTCATTCTCTTTTAACAACGACGCCTGCACGCTGTCATTCAGCGGTTCGGTCGATTTAGCCAGAATGTTAGAGACGCGCTTATTGGCAGCGGCCAGCGCGGCAGCCTCATCCAGCGTGCGGAAGTGTGAGACCGCCTTCATGCGGGCATCAAAGTCGGCCGGACGGGTTGGACGACGTGCCAGTACCGCCTGCAGCGTATCAATGCTGTGGCCTTCTTCCTGATACCAGCTGCGGAAGCGACCCAACATAAAGTCGATGACGTCATTAACCGCATTGGCATTGCTCAGCTTGCTGCCATACAGGCGCACGGCTTCTTCGGTCAGCGTTTGCAGATCGAGTGGCAGATTTTTTTCTACGATAATGCGCAGCACGCCCAGCGCGGCACGACGCAGTGCAAAGGGATCTTTATCGCCCTTTGGATGCTGACCAATACCAAAAATCCCGGCCAGCGTGTCCATTTTATCGGCAATCGCCAGCGCACAGGCAACCGGGCTGGACGGCAAATCGTCCCCTGCGAAACGCGGCTGGTACTGCTCGTTCAGCGCCACCGCAACATCTTCGGCTTCGCCGTCATGACGCGCATAGTGCATGCCCATCACGCCTTGCGTGTCGGTGAACTCAAACACCATATTGGTCATCAGGTCGCATTTGGACAGCAGGCCCGCGCGCGTGGCGTGATTCACATCAGCACCAATCTGCGCTGCGACCCAACCGGCAAGGGCCTGAATACGATCGGTTTTGTCACGCAGCGAACCCAGCTCTTTCTGGAACAGCACGGTTTCGAGGCGCGGCAGGTGATCTTCAAGGCGCTTTTTGCGGTCGGTATCAAAAAAGAATTCGGCATCCGCCAGACGCGGGCGTACAACCTTCTCATTACCGGAAATGATCTGCTGCGGATCGCTGGACTCAATGTTGGTCACAAAAATGAAGTTTGGTAGCAGGTTGCCTTCCGCATCATAAACCGGGAAGTACTTCTGATCGCCTTTCATGGTGTAAACCAGCGCTTCAGACGGCACCTTAAGGAATTTTTCCTCAAAGGTGGCGGTCAATACGACCGGCCATTCCACCAGCGACGTCACCTCTTCCAGCAGGCTGTCGCTGAGGTCAGCGACCCCACCTAAACGACGCGCCGCGGCTTCTGCATCGGCTTTAATCATGGCCTTGCGAACCTGATAGTCAGCAATGACCTGACCGCGCTTTTCAAGCACATCCGGATACTGATCGGCGTTCTCCAGCGTGATCTCACTTTCGCCCATGAAGCGGTGACCACGAATAACGCGATCTGACTTAATGCCAAGGATCGTGGCGGGAATCAGTTCATCGCCCAGCAGCAGGGTGACGGTATGCACCGGACGCACAAACTGCACGTCGCTGTCGCCCCAGCGCATCAGTTTAGGTACTGGCAGTTTACTCAGAGCAGTGGCAACCATTCCTGGCAGCAATGCCTGAGCAGCCTCACCTTTAACCTGGGCACGATAAACCAGCCATTCGCCTTTGTCGGTGCTCAGGCGTTCAGCCTGCTCAACCGTAATACCGTTACCGCGTGCCCAGCCTTCCGCTGCTTTAGTGGCATTGCCTTCTGCATCGAAGGCCGCCGCGACCGCAGGCCCACGCTTTTCTACTTCACGATCGGGCTGGGAGGCACTCAGGCTGGCGATTTTCAACGCCAGACGGCGCGGGGCAGCAAACCAGCTTACCTCGCCATGGTTCAGATTAGCCGCATCCAGCTCGGCAGTCACCTGAGCAGCAAAGGCTTCCGCCAGGCTGCGTAATGCTTTCGGTGGCAGCTCTTCGGTGCCGATTTCCACCAGGAACGTTTTGTCAGTCATGGCTGCCTCTTACTTTTTGTTATTGCACATCGGGAAGCCCAGCGCTTCGCGAGAAGCGTAATAGGCTTCAGCCACGGCTTTAGTCAGGGTGCGGATACGCAGAATGTAGCGCTGACGCTCCGTCACCGAGATCGCTTTACGCGCGTCCAGCAGGTTAAAGCTGTGTGCGGCTTTCAGAATGCGCTCGTAAGCAGGCAGCGGAAGAGGTTTTTCCAACGCCAGCAGCTGCTGCGCTTCTTTCTCATACTGCTCAAAACAGGTGAAGAGAAAATCCACGTCGGCGTATTCAAAGTTGTAGGTAGACTGCTCGACTTCGTTCTGGTGGAACACGTCGCCGTAGGTTGTTTTACCTAACGGACCGTCGCTCCAGACCAGATCGTAAACGCTGTCAACGCCCTGGATGTACATCGCGAGGCGCTCAAGACCGTAGGTGATCTCACCGGTTACCGGTTTGCACTCCAGGCCACCTACCTGCTGAAAATAGGTAAACTGCGTCACTTCCATGCCGTTAAGCCACACTTCCCAGCCGAGTCCCCAGGCACCCAGCGTAGGGTTTTCCCAGTTATCTTCGACAAAGCGAATATCGTGCACCGTGGGATCCATACCCAGCTCTTTCAGCGACCCAAGGTACAGCTCCTGAATGTTGTCCGGCGATGGCTTGATGATCACCTGAAACTGGTAATAGTGCTGTAAGCGGTTCGGGTTTTCGCCGTAGCGGCCGTCGGTAGGACGGCGGGACGGCTGCACATAGGCGGCGGCAATCGGCTCCGGGCCAAGTGCGCGCAGGCAGGTCATTGGGTGTGAAGTACCAGCGCCCACTTCCATGTCCAGTGGTTGAACAATGGTGCAGCCCTGGCGCGCCCAGTAATCCTGCAATGTCAGGATCAGGCCCTGAAAGGTCTTGGTATCAAACTTTTGCATGATGAGTTCGCACGCGGTTCGGCTAGATAAAAAAAGAGTGCGACAGTATACCCTTTGACCGCGCGATGTGCAGCCGGAAATCCTGCCGCGCAGCCTGGAGAGTGGATTTTAGGATGACGTTCAGCGCCACAGCGATGCTGAACGGCAAAATTAACCTGTGCCGTTTGGCTTTTTTCATGCGATCTTGCGCACAGAGGGTTCTGAAACCCTGTCGGCGCGCTTGTTGACTGCAACGCGACTGGCTACGCTTTGCACCGGGACGCACTGCGCCAGAGGAAACCATGTCGCAAAAGATTTACTGGATAGATAATTTGCGGGCAGTTGCCTGCCTGATGGTCATCGTCATCCATACCACCACCTGGTATCTGGCCGGGCCGATGGCGATAAAAGGTCACTGGTGGGACATCGCCAACCTGCTCAACTCAACGTCACGCATCTGTGTGCCGCTGTTTTTTATGATTTCCGGCTACCTGTTCTTTGGCGAACGCAGCGCACAACCCCGTCATCTATGGCGACTCGTCGGATGCCTGCTGTTTTACAGCGCCGTCGCGCTGGTCTATATCAGCCTGCTAACGCCCATCGGTGAAGGCCGTTCAATATTGAAAATGCTACAGAAACCGGTGTTTTATCATCTGTGGTTTTTCTTCGCGCTGATCGGCATTTACCTGCTATCGCCCTTAATTCAGGTCAAAAGCGTGCGCCCCCGCTATGTGGCGGTGCTGGTGCTGGTTGTGGCGGTGCTGGCTAATCCCAATACCATGGATCAGTCATGGGGGCGGTTTCACTGGTTACCGATCAACCTCTATCTGAGCGGAGACAGTATTTATTACCTGCTCTACGCGCTGTTAGGGCGTGCTATCGGCACTATGGAAACAGACAGGCGCGGCGTAACTGCGCTGGCGGTCTTGGCCTTCCTGGCCTGCGTGACCGGTATTATGTTGGGCACTAAACGGGCATTAATCGTCAACGGCGCATTTAACGATACCTGGTATCTCTATTGTGGACCGCTGGTGTTTATTGCGGCCATCAGCGCCCTGCTGGTGTTCAAAAATGCCTTTAATCAACGCACCCTGCCTGGCCTGGCGACGATTTCGCGCTACTCGCTGCCCATCTACGGTTTTCACGCGCTGTTTATCCATTTCATCCGTACAAATCACTATGACGATATGACGCGTCCCTGGTTGGATCTGCCCGCCGTCTTTATGGTCACCCTGGCAGGCAGCCTGCTTCTGGCGATGCTGCTCAGTCGGCTGGACAGGCGCCACTGGGTAACCTGAGGCTAGGTTGTCAGGTTCCAGCCCCGCGCACGCCACAGTTCAGGCAGCGCCGCCATATCCGTAAACACCGTGACCAGCGGGTGATCCAGTTCCGGGTTGTGCGCGTCGGCACAGTAGTAGAACACTGGCATGCCAGCGGCGATTCCGGCCCGCGCGCCCGCTTCAGAATCATCCACTAAAATACAACGCTCAACAGGCACTCGCATTTGCTCTGCGGCGTGAAACATCAGCTCAGGCTCGGGTTTCCAGTGACCAATGTCGTAACCGCTGTAAAGGCGCTCGGCAAAGTAGTCCAGCATGCCGGTTAATCCCAGCGAGTGCTGCATCTTCTTGACCGTACCGTTGGATACCACGCACACCGGGACGTTCATCTGCGCCACCAACGCTTTCGCCCCGGCTATCGGCTTCAACTCCAGATCGAAAAGTCGGGCAACTTCACTCCGGTAGGCGGGTTCAAGTTCGTCCAGCGGTAATCTGACCCCATGCGACTCGCTAACGTCACGGATGATGTCATACAGTTTCACCCCTTTGTACTTTTCGAACATCTCCTGCAGGGAGAGCGTAATACCGTAACGGGCAAAGGTGGTGACGTAAGCGCGTGTACAAAGCACTTCGCTGTCTACCAGGGTACCATCACAATCGAAAAAGACGCATTCTGCTGACATCTGACTCCATCCTTTTAGTTGGGTGCCCCTACACTCTACCCTAAGCCTGACGCGTTGTGATAATGGCAATCGGTTGCGAAAAATCATTGTATTGCCCGGGCAAAATCGCCAGGATACGCGCCGGTGAAATTTTCTTCCGGATAAACGGCATGAACAAACAAAGCCTTTTTCAGCGCGTATTTAAATTGCAGGAACACGGTACAACGGTTCGTACCGAGATCATTGCTGGCGTTACCACGTTTTTAACCATGGTATACATCGTTTTTGTAAACCCACAAATTTTGGGTGTGGCAGGGATGAACGCCCAGGCGGTGTTCGTAACGACCTGTCTTATTGCCGCATTCGGCAGCATCCTGATGGGCCTGTTCGCCAATCTTCCGGTCGCACTGGCACCGGCAATGGGCCTCAATGCCTTTTTTGCCTTCGTCGTCGTGGGTGCTATGGGTTACTCGTGGCAGGTCGGTATGGGCGCCATCTTTTGGGGCGCGCTGGGGTTGCTTATCCTGACGCTGCTGCGTATTCGCTACTGGATGATCGCCAATATTCCACTTAGCCTGCGCGTGGGCATTACCGCCGGTATTGGCCTGTTCATTGCCATGATGGGCCTGAAAAACGCCGGCATTATTGTGGCCAACCCGGATACGCTGGTCACTGTGGGCAACCTCAGCTCGCATAACGTGCTGCTGGGTGCTCTGGGTTTCTTTATTATCGCCATTCTGGCGTCACGCAATATTCACGCCGCCGTGCTGATTTCGATGATCGTCACCACGGCGATTGGCTGGATGCTGGGCGACGTGAAGTTTGTGGGTCTGTTCTCTGCGCCTCCGTCCATCACCTCTGTGGTCGGTCAGGTCGATATCAAAGGCGCGTTCAATATTGGCATGGCCGGCATCATCTTCTCTTTTATGCTGGTCAATCTGTTTGACTCATCAGGTACGCTGATTGGCGTCACCGATAAAGCCGGCCTGGTCGATGAAAAAGGGACTTTCCCACGGATGAAACAGGCGCTCTATGTCGACAGCATCAGTTCCGTTACTGGCGCGCTGGCAGGGACCTCTTCCGTTACGGCCTATATTGAAAGTACGTCTGGCGTCGCCGTTGGTGGTCGTACCGGACTGATGGCGGTCGTCACCGGCCTTCTGTTCCTGCTGGTCACATTTTTATCACCGCTGGCAGCCATGGTTCCGGCCTATGCCGCAGCGGGCGCGCTGATCTACGTTGGCGTGCTGATGACCGCCAGCCTGTCGCGGGTTAAATGGGACGATCTGACGGAGGCCGTTCCCGCTTTTGTTACGGCCGCGATGATGCCGTTTAGCTTCTCCATTACGGAAGGCATCGCGCTGGGCTTTATTGCTTACTGTGTCATGAAACTTGGCACCGGGCGCTGGCGTGAAATCAGCCCCTGCGTGGTGATTGTCGCGTTACTGTTTGTGCTTAAAATCGCGTTTATCGACGCACACTGAGCGCCCTGGGAAGTCGTGCGCTGGCGGCCTGTTACTGGGTCAGTATGAGGCCAGCGCGCGTCCATGCAGCGTCGTCAGACGCATCATTTTTGTCCCGTCATCCGGCTTATCTAACGCGATATCACGCAGTGCAGACCACTGGCCGCCGCCGGTGATTTCCCATAAGTAAAGGCGCCGCACATGGGGTGATAAAGCACAGGACCACACCAGCGTGGGCTCCGCATCGCACAGAATCTGCAGGTCGGTGGGCAGCGTTGTACGCAGGCGCCCGGCGCCGGGCAATAGCTGTAGCGAACGCAGCCCTTCTTCACCTGCGCCCTGCAGTTTCATTACGCTGTGGCGCAGCGTCCAGATCTGCGTCACGGCCTCAGGCACATCTTGTTGAGCATTGATCCAGGCGATTTCTCCTGAACTTAACCCCTGTACCATCAGCGCCTGCGTCTGACGACTGTGTGCCCGCACGATATCCATATCCAGGCCGACCTGACTGCGCTCTTCAGCCAGCAGGACGCCCACGGTATTCCCCGCGTAGGCAATATTGAAGTCAGGAAGATCGCGATCCGCAAAGGCCGGGCGGCCGTTATGACGCTTAACGATAGGCGGAAGACGATGAAGGCCGTAAATACGCTGCATGAGCTGTGCCAGCAGGATACGGGCCGCCAGAAATCGCCCTCGACGTTTATCCGCAAGATGCTGCGCGCTGTCGATGATGTCCTGCGGGATGGCGCTATCAGCCACCAACTGCCCGGGATTGCCTGTCCAACGAACAAAATGACCCGCCATCTGTCTCTCCATGAAAATGGTCAAATAATCATCAATCCCATTATAAGCGCTTTCCCAGGCTACCGCATACAGCTTGCCCTTTTTTCAGAAAAGCAGCAGGCTGGAGCCCTCACTACAGGCAGAAGTCACCAGCAGAAACGGGCGTTACGAAAAAGTCGTAACGCGCTGGGATATCAGACGAACTGGCAGGCTTGCTCAAGACTCAAGCGGGGCAGACGGGGAGGAAGTTTATCCGGGATGCCATAGCCCAGATTAATTAACAGATTCGCCTGCCAGGTGGTATCGGCAAAAAAGGCATCGTTAACTTTTAGCGGATCGAAGCCCGACATGGGTCCCGCATCCAGCCCCAGCGCTCGGGCTGCAAGAATTAGATAGCCTGCCTGTAAGCTACTGTTGCGAAACGCCGTCTCTTTGACTAAATCTGGCGTGTTAGTAAACCAGTTACGCGCATCGGCATGTTGAAACAGCATCGTCAGATGCTGATAAAACTCGCTGTCCCAGGCAATAATAACGGTGACCGGTGCGCTCATGGTTTTCTCAAGATTGCCGGACGCCAGCGCCGGTTTCAGCTTTTCTTTCCCCTCGGCGGAGGTGACAAAAACGAAGCGTCCCGGGGAGCAATTTGCTGAAGTTGGGGCCAGGGCAACGAGCTGGTAGAGCTGTTCCAGCAGGGCCTGTTCGACGGGTTTTTGCTGCCAGTGATTATGGGTGCGGGCGTGGTAAAAAAGGGTGTCTAGCGCGGCATTATCAAGCGATGTAGTCATATAACTCTCCAGGGAAAACATCCAGTATTCAACCTATACGGTGAGTTCACGTTTTTGGATGCGTTTCAGCCCGTCTCATTGCGTGATGTGCTTGTCGACGTCCAGCTGAAAACACGGCGTCATAACATCCAACTCTACAATAATCTACGCCACAACAACCAATAAGCAACACATGACGCGTTGGCCCGTAAACGGCGGCGGCTTCGTTTTACCGGGCCGATTACGGGCCATGTGCTGTGTTATTTGCCGATACAGAAACTGGAGAAAATTCGCCCCAGCAAATCGTCTGACGTAAATTCACCAGTGATTTCGCTAAGCGCCTGCTGCGCAAGACGCAGTTCTTCTGCCAGCAACTCGCCAGCCCAGGCACCCAACAGTTGGGATTTGCCCTGTTCAAGATGCGTAGCGGCAAGCTCCAGTGCCTGCAAATGGCGGCGACGAGCCAGGAAACCGCCTTCCATATTATCGGCAAAGCCCATGGTCTGTTTCAGATGGTCACGCAGTGTATCCAGGCCTTCGCTGGTTCGGGCTGACAGCCTGATGAGCGCGTGGCCATTCGCGTTGGTCAGTCCCCGTGTTTCACCGGTGATGTCCGCCTTATTGCGTACGACGGTAATCGGCAACTGAGGCGGGAGACGCGCGACAAAATCCGGCCAGATCTCCGCGGGCTCGGTTGCGTCCGTCGTTGTGCCGTCCACCATAAACAGCACCCTGTCGGCCTGTTCGATTTCATGCCAGGCGCGTTCAATACCAATACGTTCCACTTCATCGCTGGCCTCACGCAACCCTGCGGTATCAATGATATGCAACGGCATACCGTCAATATGAATATGCTCACGCAGCACGTCGCGCGTTGTGCCGGCAATATCCGTCACGATGGCCGCCTCACGACCGGCAAGCGCATTCAGCAGGCTGGATTTTCCTGCGTTGGGGCGGCCGGCAATCACCACCTTCATGCCTTCGCGCAACAGGCTGCCCTGTTTGGCTTCGGCACGCACGGCATCAAGATCGCTGATGACCGTATTCAACTGCCCTTCGATTTTGCCGTCAGACAGAAAATCGATCTCCTCATCGGGGAAATCAATGGCCGCCTCAACATAGATACGCAGGTGCGTCAGGGCTTCTACAAGATGATTAATGCGAACAGAGAAGGCTCCCTGCAGCGAGTTGACCGCCGAGCGTGCCGCCTGTTCTGAGCTGGCATCAATCAGGTCGGCAATCGCTTCTGCCTGGGCTAAATCGAGTTTATCGTTAAGGAAAGCACGCTCAGAGAATTCGCCCGGTTGGGCAATGCGCAGGCCAGGCAGCGCCACAATACGTTTCAGCAGCAGATCCAGAATCACCGGGCCGCCGTGGCCCTGTAACTCCAGCACGTCTTCGCCGGTAAAAGAGTGAGGGCCGGGAAACCATAGCGCGATTCCCTGATCCAGCACGCTACCGTCACTATCGTTAAACGATAAATAGTCGGCGTAACGCGGTTTGGGCAGTTTACCCAGTATCTGCTGGGCAACCTCTGCGGCTCGCGGACCGGAAATGCGCAAAATGCCAACGCCGCCCCGTCCGGGCGGGGTTGCCTGCGCAACAATGGTATCGCTATGGCTCATAAATTCTCTCTCACTACAAAAAACAAAGGCGGTCGCTTTGACCGCCTGAGCATAACCGTATTTATCGCGGGAAACCTCCCGCGACGGTCTTACGCTTTCTTCTTGTCGCGACTGTGTAAGCCACGTTTTTCCAGGCCGCGATAAATCAGCTGCTGCTGGAGAATGGTTACCAGGTTACTGACGATGTAGTACAGCACCAGACCTGACGGGAACCACAGGAAGAACACGGTGAAAATCACAGGCATGTACGTCATGATCTTCTGCTGCATCGGATCGGTCACGGTGGTCGGTGACATCTTCTGAATGAAGAACATGGTGATACCCATCAGAATCGGCAGGATATAGTACGGATCCTGTGCTGACAGATCGTGGATCCACAATATAAACGGCGCATGACGCAGTTCTACCGAGCCAGACAGCATGTAGTACAGGGCAAGGAAGATAGGCATCTGAATGACAAGCGGCAAGCAGCCACCCAGCGGATTCACTTTTTCTGCCTTATACAGCGCCATCATCTCCTGGCTCTGCTTCTGCTTATCGTCACCTAAACGCTCACGCATCGCCTGAATCTTCGGCTGCAGCATGCGCATTTTCGCCATCGAGGTGTACTGCGCTTTTGTCAGCGGGTACATGATGCCACGCACGATGAACGTGATAATGATGATGGAGAAGCCCCAGTTACCGATAAAGCTGTGAATGAACTTCAACAGTTTAAACAGTGGCTGAGAGATGAACCATAACCAACCGTAGTCAACCGTCAGGTCAAGGTGAGGCGCAATCGCGGCCATCTTGTCCTGGATTTCCGGCCCTACCCACAGCGTGGCATCCAGCGTTTGTTGCGCACCTGGTGCGACGGTTACCGGCGCAGATTTATAGCCGATTGCAGCAACGCCATTACCCAGATTGCTGGTATAAAGCGTGTTTGTCCCCTGCGTGCGCGGTACCCATGCGGTCGCGAAATACTGCTGCAACATTGCCACCCAGCCATTGCTGGTGGTGGTATTGAGGTTTTCGTTATCGGCGATGGTATCGAACTTAATCTTTTCGTATTTCGATTCGCTGGTGGAGTAAGCCGTTCCGCGGAAGGTGTGCAACGCAAAGTTGTTGCTGCCGGTATCACGGTGCTTAGGCAAATCGATCGTCTGTTTTAACTGACCAAACATCGACAATTCCAGCGGCTGCTGGCTGGTATTGTTAATGTTGTAGTCAACGTTAACCGCATAGTCGCCACGCTTGAACACGAATGTCTTGGTGTAAACAACGCCGTTTTCAGCGGTGAACGTCATCGGAACACGCAGTTCGCTCTGACCCTCAGCCAGTTCGAAGTGATCCTGAGTCGTGTTATACAGCGGACGCGCACCATTATTCGGGTTGTCCGGACCATTACGCCCGGTTAAACCACTTTGCGCCTGGTAAACAAACGACGGTGTGGTTTCCAGCAGCTCAAACGGCTTGTCAGAACCCAACTTATCCGGGTAAGTCAGCAGTTGAGCCTGGTCAACATCGCCACCGCGGGTGTTGATCGTTAATGACAGGACATCAGTCTTAACGGTGATCGTTTTACCCTGGCCGCTGGCCGGTACACCCTGGCCTGCAGCATCACCGGCTGCACTGTTTGTGTTCTGCGTGGTCTGGGTCTGCAAAGGCTTCGGAGCATGGTCCGTCTGCCAGGCTTGCCAGATCATGAAAGACACGAACAGAAAAGCGATGAGAAAGAGATTGCGTTGCGAATCCATCGTTAATGTTCTCTGGTATCAAAGGTTTTTGGCGGCACAGGATCGTCACCACCCGGGTTCAAAGGGTGGCATTTTAATACGCGTTTTAAAGTCAACCAACTGCCTTTTATCAACCCAAACCTGCGCAAGGCCTCAATTCCGTATTGAGAGCAGGTCGGATGAAACCGACAGTGTGGCCCCAGTAATGGACTGATGCCGCGTTGATAGACGCGTATCAGGACGATCAGGAACCGCGCGCCAGGCGACAGTGACGACGCCATAATTTCTCCAACGCTTCCGCCAACATACGGTTATCGAGATCGGCAACACCCTTCTTCGCAACCACCACAAAGTCCATCGACGGCAATTCATGTTGACGCAGGCGAAAGCTTTCGCGGGTCAATCGCTTGATCCGGTTGCGTTCGTGAGCGCGTTTCACATGTTTTTTCGCGACGGTCAGACCGATGCGGGGATACCCCAGCGCGTTAAGGCGGCCGAGAATAGTAATTTGCGGCGTGCCAGCCCGTTGTGGCTGCTGAAAGACGAAAGTGAAATGAGTGGGAGTTAACAAACGTAACTCCCTGGGAAATGCGAGCTTACCCATCAGGGTTAGCTTTATTACTTAGAAACGGTCAGACGAGCGCGGCCTTTAGCACGACGACGTGCCAGAACCTGACGACCATTTTTAGTAGCCATACGAGCACGGAAGCCGTGTGAACGGTTGCGCTTCAGTACGGACGGTTGAAAAGTGCGTTTCATGGCGATTTCTACCTAAACTTGAAAATTTTCACTGGGTGACGCGTTTCCGGACCAAAAAACAGACCGACGCCTCAATGTGTCTTTAATAAAGAGGCGGGATTGTAATAATTGTACAGTCCCGAGTCAATTTACTTCGCTTGTCGCGGTACCAGATAACCCGGATACAGCCCGCTGAGTCCGGGCATTGAGCTTTACGCGACAACGCCGGGGGAAGAATTATACGGGGTCTGCGTTAAAGCGCAAGGATCGCGCAGGATCTTATTGCGATCGACCTGCCGCAGGCGCAGACAAAAACGAGAGATCGTCCGAAAAATTGAATCATTCAGCGCGATCCCAGGTGGTTTTTTCTGCCACAGGCGTAGACTTTCCTTCGCGTTCATGTCCTGTGGATAAAAAGGATAAAAACTGTGTAGAAAGGGAAGATCTCTGTCGCGCTTTGCGCTATGATCCGCCCTTCCTCTGACGATCCTCTAATGATTGCAGGATGGAAAACCGCTGATAGCGGTCGCAGGCGCTTTCTTTCGTCTGTGTCAAAATGAACGTTTCTTAGATTAGCACCTACTTTTCTTATCGAATTTGTACGAGTGGAGTCCGCCGTGTCACTTACGCTTTGGCAACAGTGTCTTGCCCGTTTGCAGGATGAGCTTCCTGCCACCGAATTCAGCATGTGGATCCGTCCACTTCAGGCTGAATTAAACGACAATACGCTTGCCTTATATGCTCCTAACCGCTTCGTACTCGACTGGGTTCGGGATAAATACCTCAACAGCATCAATGCACTACTGAATGAGTTCTGCGGTGCGAATGTACCTCTGTTGCGTTTTGAGGTGGGCACGCGCCCGGTTCAACAAGCCGCAGCGGTCAGTCAGCCAGCGATGGCCAGCGTCAGCGCGCCGGCTGCACCGGTTCAAAACCGTCCGGCACCGGCACAAATTGTCCGCCCAAGCTGGGACAACGTCCCTGCGCCTGCGGATGTCACTTATCGCTCTAACGTTAATAATCGTCATAACTTCGATAACTTTGTTGAAGGTAAATCGAACCAGCTGGCACGCGCGGCGGCACGTCAGGTGGCTGATAACCCTGGCGGCGCCTACAACCCACTGTTTCTTTATGGCGGTACGGGCCTGGGGAAAACCCACCTGTTGCATGCAGTCGGCAACGGCATTATTGCGCGTAAACCCAATGCCAAAGTGGTTTATATGCACTCTGAGCGCTTTGTGCAGGACATGGTTAAAGCGCTGCAAAATAATGCTATCGAAGAGTTTAAGCGCTATTACCGTTCGGTTGACGCCCTGCTGATCGATGACATTCAGTTCTTTGCCAACAAAGAGCGTTCTCAGGAAGAGTTTTTCCACACCTTTAATGCGCTGTTAGAAGGCAATCAGCAGATCATCCTGACCTCGGATCGTTATCCAAAAGAGATCAACGGTGTTGAAGATCGTCTGAAGTCGCGATTTGGCTGGGGCTTAACGGTGGCGATCGAGCCGCCGGAACTGGAAACACGCGTTGCGATCCTGATGAAAAAGGCGGATGAAAACGATATCCGCCTGCCGGGCGAAGTGGCTTTCTTTATTGCCAAGCGTTTACGCTCTAACGTCCGTGAGCTGGAAGGGGCATTGAACAGGGTTATTGCCAACGCCAACTTTACCGGCCGGGCAATTACCATCGACTTCGTTCGTGAAGCACTGCGGGATCTGCTGGCCCTGCAGGAGAAGCTGGTCACTATTGATAATATTCAGAAGACCGTTGCTGAGTACTACAAAATTAAAGTCGCTGACCTGCTTTCTAAGCGCCGCTCGCGCTCGGTAGCGCGTCCGCGTCAAATGGCGATGGCGATGGCTAAAGAGCTGACTAACCACAGTTTGCCGGAGATCGGCGACGCTTTTGGTGGTCGCGACCATACCACGGTACTTCACGCTTGCCGTAAGATTGAGCAACTGCGTGAAGAAAGCCACGACATCAAAGAAGATTTCTCAAATCTCATCAGAACATTATCTTCGTGACGCTATGAAATTTATTGTTGAACGTGAACAGTTGCTAAAGCCGCTGCAGCAAGTCAGCGGTCCGCTAGGCGGTCGCCCGACGTTGCCTATCCTCGGCAATCTGCTGATGCAGGTTAATGAAGGATCGTTGTTACTGACCGGCACCGATTTGGAAATGGAAATGGTTGCACGGGTTGCCTTAACCCAGCCGCACGAGACGGGTGCGACGACCGTTCCGGCACGCAAATTCCTGGATATTTGCCGTGGCCTGCCGGAAGGGGCGGAGATAAACGTGACGCTGGAAGGCGAGCGCATGTTAGTGCGTTCCGGCCGTAGCCGTTTTTCGCTCTCTACCCTGCCCGCCAGCGACTTCCCAAATCTGGATGACTGGCAGAACGAGGTGGAATTCACCCTGCCTCAGGCCACGCTAAAACGCCTGATCGAAGCCACGCAGTTCTCTATGGCCCATCAGGACGTACGCTACTACCTGAACGGCATGATGTTTGAGACGGAAGGCGAAGAGCTGCGTACGGTCGCCACCGACGGTCACCGTCTGGCGGTCTGCTCCATGCCCATTGGCCAGGCGCTTCCCAGCCATTCAGTCATTGTGCCGCGTAAAGGGGTTATCGAGCTGTTACGCCTGCTGGACGGCGGTGATACACCGCTTCAGGTGCAGATTGGCAGCAGCAACATCCGCGCGCACGTTGGCGACTATATTTTTACTTCTAAGCTGGTGGATGGTCGCTTCCCGGATTATCGTCGGGTGCTGCCAAAAAATCCGGATAAAGCGCTGGAAGCAGGCTGCGATCTGCTCAAGCAGGCTTTTGCCCGTGCGGCGATCCTCTCTAATGAGAAATTCCGCGGTGTTCGTCTCCATATCACCGAAAATCAGCTAAAAATTACCGCTAATAATCCTGAGCAGGAAGAAGCGGAAGAGATGCTGGATGTCAGCTATACCGGCAGCGAGCTGGAAATCGGCTTCAACGTCAGTTACGTACTGGATGTGCTGAATGCACTTAAGTGCGAGAATGTCCGCCTGCTGCTGACGGATTCCGTTTCGAGCGTGCAGATTGAAGATGTGGTGAGTCCGGCAGCGGCCTATGTCGTCATGCCGATGCGTCTGTAGCACACGGGCTTTATTCGGGCAGTGCACCTGTCACGTACGCTGTATGCGTCAGGCTCACTGCCCGTGCGAAAAGGTGCGGTGCCGTTGACGTCCTTACTCACTGAGATTCGATAAACCTCATTTGCCCTTCACGCTGGATTGATTCATGGCTTTAACCCGCCTGCTGATAAAAGATTTTCGTAATATTGAACAGGCCGACTTAGCGTTAGCGCCAGGATTTAACTTTCTGGTAGGGGCGAATGGTAGCGGTAAAACCAGCGTGCTGGAGGCGATTTACACACTGGGTCACGGCCGTGCTTTCCGCAGTTTGCAGGCCGGCCGGGTAATTCGCCACGATCAGGCTGCATTTGTGCTGCACGGCAGGCTGGAAGGCCAGGAACGTGAGTTTTCGGTCGGGCTCAGTAAAAATCGCGCTGGCGAAAGCAAAGTGCGTATTGATGGCAGCGATGGCCACAAAGTCGCTGAGCTGGCACAGTTGCTGCCAATGCAGTTGATCACCCCGGAAGGTTTTACCTTACTCAACGGCGGTCCCAAATATCGTAGAGCCTATGTCGACTGGGGCTGCTTTCATAACACACCCGGTTTTTTTAATGCCTGGAGCAATCTGCGACGCCTGCTTAAGCAACGCAATGCGGCGTTGCGCCAGGTAACGCGCTACAGCCAGATTCGTCCCTGGGATCAGGAACTGGTGCCGCTGGCGGAGCAAATCAGCCAGTGGCGCGCCGACTACAGCGCAGCCATCTCGGCCGAAATTGTCACCACCTGTGCACAGTTCCTGCCCGAATTTGATCTGCGTTTTTCGTTCCAGCGCGGCTGGGACAAAGAAAGCGATTATGCCGAGTTGCTTGAGCGCAACTTCGAACGCGATCGCGCCCTGACTTATACCGCCAGCGGCCCGCACAAAGCGGATTTTCGTATTCGTGCCGAGGGCACGCCGGTGGAAGATTTACTCTCACGCGGTCAGCTTAAACTGCTGATGTGCGCATTGCGTCTGGCACAGGGCGAGTTCCTGACCCGCCAGAGCGGACGCCGCTGTGTTTACCTCATTGATGACTTTGCTTCTGAACTGGATGACAGCCGTCGCCGCCTGCTGGCGGAACGACTTAAAGCAACCCAGGCACAGGTTTTTGTCAGCGCCATCTCGTCAGAGCATGTAATCGACATGACTGACGAAAAGGGCAAGATGTTCCGCGTGGAACAGGGTAAAATAGCGGTTCAACCTAAAGATTAAATGAGCGAGAAACGTTGATGTCGAATTCTTATGACTCTTCAAGTATCAAAGTCCTGAAAGGGCTTGATGCGGTACGCAAACGCCCGGGCATGTACATCGGCGATACCGATGACGGAACCGGTCTGCATCACATGGTATTCGAGGTCGTGGATAACGCAATCGACGAAGCGCTCGCCGGTCACTGTAAAGATATTGTCGTGACAATCCATGCCGATAATTCGGTTTCCGTTCAGGATGACGGACGCGGAATTCCTACCGGTATCCACGAAGAAGAAGGTGTGTCGGCGGCTGAAGTTATCATGACCGTGCTGCACGCTGGCGGTAAGTTTGACGACAACTCCTATAAAGTGTCTGGCGGCCTGCACGGCGTAGGTGTTTCCGTTGTGAACGCCCTGTCCCAGAAACTGGAACTGACCATTCGTCGTGAAGGCAAAGTGCATCAGCAGATTTATCTGCACGGCGTACCTGAAGCGCCGCTGGCGGTTACGGGAGATACCGATGCAACCGGTACCCGCATTCGTTTCTGGCCAAGCCATGACACCTTCACCAACGTTACCGATTTCGAATACGACATTCTGGCGAAACGCCTGCGCGAACTGTCCTTCCTGAACTCTGGCGTATCGATTCGTCTGGAAGACAAGCGTGATGCAAGAAACGACCACTTTCACTACGAAGGTGGTATCCGCGCCTTTGTTGAGTACCTGAATAAAAACAAAACGCCTATTCACCCAACCGTATTCTATTTCTCAACCGAGAAAGACGGCATTGGCGTGGAAGTCGCACTGCAGTGGAATGACGGCTTCCAGGAGAACATCTACTGCTTCACGAACAATATTCCACAGCGCGACGGCGGTACACACCTTGCGGGTTTCCGCGCCGCGATGACGCGTACGCTGAATGCCTACATGGATAAAGAAGGCTACAGCAAAAAAGCCAAAGTCAGCGCGACCGGTGACGATGCCCGTGAAGGTCTGATTGCGGTCGTGTCGGTCAAAGTGCCGGACCCGAAATTCTCTTCACAGACCAAAGACAAACTGGTTTCTTCAGAAGTGAAATCGGCCGTTGAGCAGCAAATGAATGAACTGCTGGCTGAATATCTGCTGGAAAATCCGGGCGATGCAAAAATCGTTGTGGGCAAAATTATTGACGCCGCACGCGCTCGTGAAGCCGCACGCCGTGCCCGTGAGATGACCCGCCGTAAAGGCGCGCTGGATCTTGCTGGCCTGCCAGGCAAACTGGCGGACTGCCAGGAGCGCGACCCGGCGCTGTCAGAAATTTACCTGGTGGAGGGTGACTCTGCGGGCGGTTCTGCCAAGCAAGGCCGCAACCGTAAGAATCAGGCCATTCTGCCGCTGAAAGGTAAGATCCTGAACGTTGAGAAGGCGCGTTTCGATAAGATGCTGGCTTCTCAGGAAGTCGCCACGTTGATTACCGCGCTGGGCTGTGGCATCGGCCGCGATGAATACAATCCGGATAAACTGCGTTACCACAGCATCATCATCATGACCGATGCGGACGTCGACGGCTCCCACATTCGTACACTGCTGTTGACCTTCTTCTATCGTCAGATGCCAGAGATTATCGAGCGTGGTCACGTGTATATCGCGCAGCCGCCGCTGTATAAGGTGAAAAAAGGTAAGCAGGAGCAATACATCAAGGATGACGAAGCCATGCTGCAGTACCAGATTGCTATCGCCCTTGACGGTACCTCGCTGCATACCACCGCCAGCGCACCCGCGCTAGGCGGCGAACCGCTGGAAACACTGGTCGCTGAATTCAACAGCACTCAGAAGATGATCAAACGCATGGAGCGTCGTTATCCGATGGCCATGCTGCGTGCGCTGATTTATCACGACACACTGAGCGATATCAGCAACGAAGCGCAGGTGACCAGTTGGATTAACGGTCTGGTTAGCTACCTGACTGCACGCGAGGCGCACGGCAGTACCTATCTGGCCCAGGTGCGTGAGAACCGTGAGCAGAATGTCTTTGAGCCGGTTTTACGCGTTCGTACACATGGAGTGGACACGGATTATCCTCTGGATGCCGAGTTCCTGCAGGGTGGCGAATACCGCAAGATCTGTGCACTGGGCGGCAAGCTTCGCGGCCTGCTTGAAGAAGATGCCTATATCGAACGTGGCGAACGCCGTCAGCCTGTCAGCAGTTTTGAACAGGCGATTGACTGGCTGGAGAAAGAGTCACGTCGCGGCCTGTCAGTGCAGCGATATAAAGGTCTGGGCGAAATGAACCCAGAGCAGCTGTGGGAAACCACCATGGATCCGGACAGCCGCCGTATGTTACGCGTGACCATCAAAGATGCGATTGCCGCCGATCAGCTGTTCACCACGTTGATGGGTGACGCGGTTGAACCGCGCCGCGCCTTCATTGAAGAGAATGCGCTGAAAGCTGCAAATATTGATATCTAATCGCCCTGCGACAGACAAAACCCTTCCCACCGGAAGGGTTTTTTTTTGCCCGATACGTCTGACTGCCCTGCGCGGGGCAGAACCCGCTGCAACACGATAATGGTTTACGCGTGCTGTAAAGCGTCGACAAACTGGTCAATGTGAGCTGAATCGCGCTAGCATTGCAGTAAACCCGACACAACGAGGATGCTATGGCTATAAAACTGATCGCAATTGATATGGACGGCACGCTGCTTAATCCGCAGCATGAGATCACACCTGCGGTAAAAACCGCCCTGAACCGCGCCCGGGAAAAAGGGGTGTCCATTGTGTTAGCGACCGGCAGGCCTTTCGTTGGCATTGAGCGTTATCTGAAGGAGCTTGATCTGCAGGCTCACGGACAGTACTGCATCAGCAATAATGGCGCACTGGTTCATCAGGCCGAAGATGGCGAGGTCGTGGCGGATGTGACGCTGGGCTTTGACGATTATTTGTATGTCGAGAAGCTGGCGCGAGAACTGGGCGTACATTTTCAGGCCTTTGATAAATCCCACCTCTATACGCCAAACAAAGACATCAGCGAATTCACTATTCACGAAGCCAGCCTGACCGGTATTCCGGTACGTTATCGCGCAGTAGAAGAGATGGATCCCGCCACGCGTTTCCCGAAACTGATGATGATTGATAAACCCGGCCTGCTTGATGCGGCGATTGCAAAACTGCCTGAGCAGGCGCATCAGACTTACACCATCCTGAAAAGTGCGCCTTATTACCTGGAGATTCTCGATCGCAGGGTGAACAAAGGCTATGGCGTAAAAATGCTGGCAGAAAAACTGGGCCTGAAAGCGGAAGACGTCATGGCGATAGGCGATCAGGAAAACGATCTGGCCATGATTGACTACGCGGGCACTGGCGTGGCGATGGGCAATGCAATTGAGTCGGTGAAGAAAATTGCCCAGTTTATTACCAAAACCAACAGGGAAGATGGCGTCGCGCACGCGATTGAAAAATGGGTACTTTAATTCTTTTTTGACGCAGGATGAAACGGCGAGTGAAAGCACCTGACGCGGCCGTTTCATCGGTAAATACGCGCGTAACTTGTCTGAATATTACCGCTCACTGGATTTTGTCATGTCTGAAAAACAGATCACATTTGCATCACGCCATCATCAGTTGACTAACATCAACGTCTGGACAGCCGACAGCCAGTGGCTGGCATTTGATGTGCGGCCCTCCGGTGCCTCTTTTACCAGCCAGACCATTGAGCGGGTCAATGTCAACACCGGCGACGTGGAGGTGTTATATCAGGCAAGGGATGGCGCGCACGTTGGGGTTGTCACCGTGAGTCCGACATTGCCCCCACGTTACGTTTGTATTCATGGGCCTGAACATCCCGATGACAACTGGCAGTACGATTTTCATCATCGCCGTGGCGTGATCGTTGATAAGGGTCAGGCAGAAAATCTGGATGCATGTGACATTACTCCGCCCTTTACTGCCGGAGCCTTGCGGGGCGGCTCCCACGTACATGTTTTTAGCCCGGATGGGACACGTCTCAGTTTCACCTATAACGATCATGTGATGCACGAACGGGATCGGCGCCTCGACCTGCGTAACGTTGGCGTCGCCGTTCCCCTGCGGGCGGTTACGCCAGAAAAGCAGCACCCACGAGAATATGACGGTAGCCATTTTTGTGTGTTGGTCAGTGAAACCCACGTCAATCCGCAGCCGGGCAGCGATCAGATCAGTCGGGCATATGAAGAGGGATGGATTGGTAACCAAGGCTATCAAAAACCTGACGGTAGCTGGCAGCGCTGGGCCATCGCCTTTACAGGCGATACCCTTTCCGCTTCAGGCGAAAAGTGCCCTGAGGTGTTCGTGGTCGATCTGCCAGAGAAGCTGGAAGACTTCGCAAAACCCGGCTTTTTCCCGCTGGAAGGTAGCAGCGATCGTTTACCGGCTCCACCCGCTGGCGTCCGGCAACGTCGAATAACGACTACCCGGGGCCTGGCATCACAGCCTCGTCACTGGTTGCGCAGCTCGCCAGACGGCAGCAAAATTGCGTTTTTGATGGCGGATAACCAGCAGGTCATCCAGCTCTGGGTCGTGTCGCCCAATGGCGGCGAACCACATCAGGTGACCCGGCTTACCCACAGTATTCAGTCGGCGTTTAGCTGGCAGCCTCGCGGCGAAGCCATTGCCTTTATCAGCGACAACAGCGTTATGCGCTGCCATGTGGTAACGGGCGAGTGTGAGCGTTTAACGGTGCGAAGCAGTGAAGCACCGTATGGTGATGCGGTCGTCTGGTCACCAGACGGGAAGCAGATTGCCTTCATGCGTGAGATTGAGGGCTGGCGACAGTTGTTTACCGTTGCGGTTGCATAGTGGGCATGGGCTGGGCATGCGCCAGATTTTCTTCAGTGTGCGCCAGCTTTTCGCTCTGCAGCACCCGAGCGCGCGGAGAATCCAGGCTTTGGTCGCTGTCACTGCGATAGTAGTCCCATGGCAATAACAGCGTATCCATGACCGCAGAAAACGGCAGGTCAACCAGGGCCAGCGGCTTAAGCGCCCAACTGGTGTTACTGTCGGTCAGAATATCCGCGCTGGCGCGCGTGCCCGGATAATAGCCCTGGCTTGCTCCGGTATGCGACATCACGCTCGAACAGCCGCTTGAAACGACTGCGCAGCACATAACGCCAGCCAGCGGTAACCTTTTCATCATTTTCATATCGTCATCCCTTCAGTCCTGGTCACACCTGGCTGAGTTTGCTCGCCAGCGTACCTTCCCACCTGATAGTGAAGTCCGTTCTGGTCCGGCAATCTACCCCTGAGTGTATGTCATTTCACCGATTTGGCGAAAAAATTACGCACAGGCCCTTGAAAGGATGTTGTCCGCACCCATTTTTATAGCAGGCCGTTAAGGTTGCCGCCGTAAGGGGCAATGCGGTACGACACAACCTGTCCAATGGTGGAAGGTTGCCAAAACTTGCTGACATTCAGGAGTATTTTTATGCGTAACTTTGATCTGTCTCCACTTTATCGCTCTGCTATCGGTTTTGATCGCCTGTTCAACCTGCTTGAGTCCAATCAAAATCAGAGCAATGGCGGTTATCCTCCTTATAATGTCGAACTGGTTGATGAAAACCATTATCGCATTACCATTGCGGTGGCCGGCTTTGCCCAGAGTGAACTTGATATTACTGCCCACGACAACGTGCTGATCGTGCGCGGTGCCCACCCAGAAGAGCAGACTGAACGTAAGTATCTCTACCAGGGCATCGCCGAGCGTAATTTCGAGCGCAAGTTCCAGCTGGCTGACCATATCGTCGTACGCGATGCGCGTCTGGAAAATGGTCTGTTAAGCATCGATCTCGAGCGTCTGGTGCCTGAAGAAGCGAAACCTCGCCGGATTGAAATTCTGAAATAAAGCGGCCGTAATGGCTACGTCATTTTGAGAACGGCCACAGCCTACGTGCTGTGGCCGTTTTTTATAGCTACGATGGCAATAACGCGTCACTGAGAAGCGCCGCGGTCAGGGAAACTGACTGAAAAACAGGAGAACGCGCTAAATAAGGCAGGAATACAACCGCCCTGAACGACCAACTGCACAGAAATCAGTGTTGAATCTGCGCCAGTTCTTCCTCGCTCAGGCCTGTCATTTTCATTATGGTGTAAAGATCGAGACCATTCTGTAGCATGGTTCGCGCGACTTCACGTTTCCCTTCATCGCGGCCTCTCTGAATACCTTGCTCAAGGCCTTTCTGAATCCCTTTTTGTTCAAGCTGCTGTGCAATGGTCATTAGCGCGTCTCCATGTTGCGGCACCCGCAGGGCGAGTTCCTGAATGAAAGCCTCGACAGCCGGGGTTTCCCCCGCCTGCATGATATAATGTACCAATGATACGACCTGTGATGATGAAAGATAACCTGACAGCAGCACAGGAACAAGCCTGTCCATCAGATCGGCGAGATCGCGCTGATGGATATGCTTTTGTAACAGCGTCAGCGCAGCCATACTGCGATGGCCCGCTATTTCGTCATCCGATATTACCGTGACATCAACCAGCGGAAAGCGCGTGCTGTACAATTTACCGGCCAGCGCGGGATGGGTAAATTCATCCAGCCAACAGGTGGAATAAGGATATGGCCTGCGTCTCCCCATATAAAACAGTACGGGTATCACCAGCGGCAAGGCTTTATGGCCAGCTTCGAGATGGCGCTGCATTGCCGCTACCGCGTAGCGCAGGAGCCTGAACGCCATATGTTTATCGGGTGAAGACTGATGCTCGATCAACACATGAACATAACCCTCACCGCCTGCGGTTTTCAGGCTGTAAAGCACATCGCTAAAATATTGACGAAGATCCGCTTCGACAAAAGAACCTGACTCCAGCTTTAACGTATTGAGATCACAAACAGCGCGCAGCTCTTCAGGGAGATGAATATCCATAAAATCGCGGGCAATTTCGGGCTGGGTTAAAAATTGCCGGAAAGTCGCATCGTGCGGTGTTGGCGTAGTGTTTTTTTTCATCACATCCGGCCTGTGAATGATAATAAGCACAGCTCCACGGCCCGGAAGTAACGTTTGAGGCTGAGGAAATCGTGCAATTTTTCTGGTTTTTCATTGCCTTGGTGGATTGATACTTTCATCTCCCCGGAGGGCTGTCCAGGCTAATTATCTTTTCTGAGGAGTGCGTTCCATATTTATGCCTGCTGACCTGTCGTTAATAAATATAATGCCGCGCCGACTTCTATATTTAAACGCCCTACCAATGAAAATAATGACCACTCATGTGTGATAACCAATCATTTTATATGCTTCACGTAAAAACACGCATGCAATAACATCCCCTTCAACCCTGGCCATTCTCATCACTTATTTTCCTTAAAAATTTTCCTATAACATTTCATCACCTATACACTCACACAGGATTAAATTTATTTTTATAAATCATGCTGACCAAAAACGCTTAGCGATAAACTTAACCGTAACGACAGATTAGAATATAACGTTACACGACGATGCATTAAATACTCTTTCCAACATGTAAGGAGTCTCTTAATGGCTATAACCCGACGCTTTATATTACAGGCCGGCGGTGCGCTGAGTGCGCTAACGGTTTTTAACGCCCTCAGCAGCACACCTTTTAGCTCAGGAGAAAAACAACCTGTATTGAGCGTTCCCGAAGGCAGCGTGGACTGCCATATGCACCTTTATAACGATAAATACCCTGCTGCGCCCGGTGCCAGCTTACGGCCCGCCAATGCCTCTCTTGCCGACTACCACCAGTTACAAACCCGGCTGGGACTTCACCGCATGGTCATTGTCACACCTTCGACCTACGGCACAGATAACCGGCTTTTAATTGAGGGTCTCAGGCAGAGTGGTGGACAGGCAAGGGGCGTGGCCGTTGTCGACGCTTCGGTGAGTGATGCAGAGCTACAAGAAATGGACCGGCAGGGCGTGCGTGGTATCCGTTTTAATTTGAGCAGAGGGGGAACCTCTCTGGACAGTCTGGAGCCTCTTGCTTCTCGAATCGCACCACTGGGATGGCATATTCAGGTTGTTGCGCCCGGTGAAAAACTGGCTGAGCTGGCATCGCGCCTGAGAGCATTGCCGACAAAGCTGGTTATCGATCACATGGGACATGTTCCGCAACCCGAGGGGACAAAAGCGCCGTGTTTCCAGACATTAACCCGTCTTCTTGACGCGGGTAATACCTGGATAAAACTGTCTGGACCCTATATCAAGTCGCGCATCGGACCACCGGGTTATGAGGATGTCGGCCAGGTCGCTGCGGAACTGGTAAGGCGCCGGCCAGACCGCCTGTTATGGGGAAGTGACTGGCCCCATCCGACAAAAGCAGAAAATGATAAGCCCGATGATGCCGCTATGCTCGATTTACTGGCGCACTGGGCACCTTCGTCTGCGGACAGGTTGTTGATTTTGCGCGATAATCCATCAGATCTCTATGGCTTTGATCATCACGCCCACGGATAAACAATCAGAAAATGAGGTTGTATGCTCGTCAGAGGCCTGCAACCTCAGCCTGATACTTTAGATCTGCGGGCGCATAAACCACCGCTGCCTGATCATGCCACCAAACATATTCACCAGCAGGCCGACAATAATGACCGCAGCGCCGACAACCTGCTGGAGTGACAGCGTTTCGTTCAACAACAAGGCTGCACTGACGATTCCAACAACCGGAACCAGCAGAGAAAGCGGTGCCACGCGCCAGGTTTCATAACGGCTAAGCAGCGTACTCCAGATGCCATAGCCCAAAATAGTCGCGATAAAGGCCAGATAAACGAGCGCCAGTACCGTCTGCAGGTTAATCTGCGCCAGGCTACTGACTATCGCGGCTTTACCGTCGAACAGCAGCGAACAGCCAATAAAGGGGATAACCGGGACCAGTGCGCTCCAGACCACCAGCGACATCACCGGCACCGGATAGTGACGCGTAATGATCTTATTCGTGATGTTCCCCAGCCCCCAGGAGAATGCCGCTGCCAGCATAAGCATCATCGTAGTGAGCGTAATACCAGCCGCACTCTGGCCCACCATTCCTGAGGTCGCTAACAAAAAAATGCCCAGCGTGGCGATAATAATGCCCGCGATATGGTTCCAGCGGAGTTTCTCTGCCAGGAACAGCGCGCCGAGTAGCAACGTAAAGAACGCCTGGGCCTGTAGCACCAGCGAGGCCAGACCTGCGGGCATGCCCAGCTTGATCGCCAAAAACAGAAACGCAAACTGTCCAAAGCTGATGGTCATCCCGTAGAGTAAAATCCAGCGCAGTGGCACGGCAGGACGACGCACCAGCAAAATGGCAGGAAAGGCGACCAGGGCGAAACGCAGCCCGGCCAGCAGGAAGGGCGGCATATTCTGCAGGCCCAGTTTGATCACCACAAAGTTCACGCCCCAGGCAACCACCACGCACAGGGCCAACAGCATATCTTTTCCCGACACAGCACACTCCTTTTGCCCGTCTCAGGCCACAATAGCGCTGAGCTCAATCGCATCTATCGATAATGCAAAAACAGGTCTCGGCAGCCCCTCAATATCAGGTTGAGGCAGCGTGGCGTATAACCAGGTAACCTCACATAGGGCTGTCCGTGTTCAGACCGGGAGCAGGTCTAACTGTCCCGCCAGGCGTGCTCCACTTCCTCTGCAAGAATCTGTACGGCTCGTTCAATATTTTCCGCATCCGGCACGTAGTTCATACGCATGCACTGATGCGTGTGCGGCCAGTCATGTTCCAGCCCCGGGAAGAAAAAGTGCCCGGGCACCATCAGTACGCCTCGCGCCTTAAGCCGTTGATACAGCAGCTCCGTGCTGATCGGCAAATCGCGGAACCATAACCACAGGAAAATCGCCCCTTCGGGTTTATGTATCAGACAACGTTCTGCGGGCAAATAACGACGAATAATGTTAATCGTCTCCATGACTTTGCGCTGGTAGAAGGGTTTGATCACCCCTTCAGACAGCCGCAACAGATCGCCACGCTGGATCATTTCACAGGCGATAGCGGGCCCAATACTGCCCGGTGCCAGGCTGATAATGCCGTTCATGTTACTAATCGCCGTGATGGTACTTTCATCAGCGATGATAATTCCGCAGCGCGCGCCAGGCAGGCCGAGTTTGGACAGGCTCATGCAGAGAATGATATTGGGGTTCCACAAAGGCCGGACATCGCTGAAAATAATGCCCGGAAAGGGGACGCCATAGGCATTGTCGATCAGCAGCGGAACCTCATGCTGCTGCGCCAGCACATCCAGCTTCAGCAGTTCGTCATCGGTAATCACGTTACCGGTTGGATTCGTCGGGCGTGATACACAAATCAGGCCGACGTCATCATTCATGGGCAAATGTTCAAAATCGACGTGGTACTTAAACTGCCCTTCCGGCAGTAACTCAATATTCGGCTTGGCCGAAATAAACAGATCGTCATCCAGACCCGCATCGGCATAGCCCAGATATTCGGGGGCCAGAGGGAACAGCACGCGTTTTTTGCTGCCGTCACTGCGGCGCCCTGCAAACAGGTTAAACAGATAGAAAAACGCGCTCTGGCTGCCGTTGGTCAGGGCGATGTTCTGTGCAGTGATAGACCAGCCCAGTTGCTCTCGCAACATCGTCGCCAGCGCATCCAACAGCACCGCCTTGCCGCGAGGGCCATCGTAATTACACAAGGCCTCACTCAGTTTGCCTTCATCGTGCATATGCTGCAGCAACTGCTGAAAATAGTCGTTCATCTCCGGAATCTGCGCGGGATTGCCACCGCCAAGCATGATAGTGCCTGGCGTGCGTAAGCCTGCACCCATGTCTTCCATCAGACGTGAGATGCCGGAATGCTGAGTAAATTTGTCGCCGAACTGAGAAAAGGCCATAGCGGTTAAAAATTTGTAATGAATAATGGGAGAACCACCATAACGCCCGCTCCCGGCGGGCGCAATGGAAAGCCGTGGGGATTACGTCAGGACATGCGGATTAACGCAGTTTTTCTCTACATTGCCGTTAAGGGCTGCAATCAGGTTTTCAACCGCATCCTGCATCATTCCGTATCGGGTTTCGTGGGTCGCTGAACCAATGTGCGGCAGCGTCACAACATTCGGTAACGACAGCAGCGGCGAGTCAGTGGGTAAAGGCTCTTTTTCGAAGACATCCAGCCCGGCGGCGTGAATAGTGCCCTCCTGCAGGGCGGCAATCAGGGCGTTTTCATCCACCACTGGCCCACGGCCGGCATTGATCAGTACCGCACTGGATTTCATCAGTTTCAGCTGTTCCGCGCCGATCAAATGGTAAGTCTCTTCAGTCAGCGGCAGGCTGATGCATACAAAGTCGCTCTGTTTCAATAGCGTTTCCAGTTCACACCGTTCTGCGGCGAACTGTGACTCAGCCTGCGCGTGCTGGCGGCGAGCCTGATAAATAATTTTCATGCCAAAACCGAAATGCGCCCGCTGGGCCAGCGCCATGCCTATGCGGCCCATCCCCAGAATGCCCAACGTTTTGTGGTGTACATCAATACCAAAATGCGCCGGTCCGATGCTTTTTTGCCAGTTGCCAGCCTTGACCCAGGCATCCAGCTCCGGAATGCGGCGCGCGCTGCTGAGCACCAGCGCCATGATGGTGTCGGCGACCGTTTCAGTCAGCACCGTCGGCGTGTGCATCAGCACCACGCCTCGTTGATTTAACGCATCCACATCAAAGTTGTCATAGCCCACAGACACGCTTGAGCAGGCCCGCAGTCTGGGCATTTTTGCCAACAGATCGCGATTAACTTTGCCGCCCGAGCCCAGTAATCCTTCTGCCTCCTGTAGCGCTTTTTCGTGCTGCTGCTGGCTTTCTGGCGACAGATCCTTCATTTCAGTCACCGTGGCATGTTCAGCAAGACGCGCACGCAGATCGTCAGGCAATTTTTTGTATAGAATGACGGCGGGTTTCATCAGATAGCTTCCTGTAAATAGATGACGGGCAACGCTAAGGTCGCCCGGAGAAGAGGCTAACGCTTACGCTTTCAGGCCGGTTTCGCCCCATGAAGCGACGGCGCCTTATTTTGTGCAGGTTTGACGATAAGCGTCAGTACCACTGACAGCAGTAACGCCCCTCCCATAAAGATATAGGAGGCAGAAGGACTCCCGGTCGCGCCATTCAGATAACCCACAATCCATGAGCCGATAAAGGAACCCAGCGCACCCATACTGTTAATCAGGGCCATTGCGCCACCTGAAACATTACGTGGCAACATTTCCGGGATAATGGCAAAGAAGGGGCCATATGGCGCGTACATCGCAGCCCCGGCGATCACTAACAACGTATAGGATAGCCAGAAATTGCCCGATCCTACCAGGTAGGAGCCGAGGAAGGCCAGCGCCCCAATCAGCAATAAAGGCCAGACGAATAACTTACGGTTTTGGGTTTTGTCTGACGCCCAGGACACCAGCACCATTGCAATGGTCGCCGCCAGATAAGGCACTGCCGATAACCAGCCCGCCTCCACCATGCCCATTTGCGTACCGTTACGCAAAATTGAAGGTAGCCACAGCACGAAACCGTAAACGCCAATGCTCCAGGCAAAATATTGCATACAAAGAATGATCACATTGCGGTTACGGAAGGCTTCCCCATAGTTACGCACGGCCTTGATACTTTCCTGCTCTTTTTGCAACTCGGCCTGCAGCGCGGCTTTTTCGACCTCACTCATCCAGCGTGCCTGTGAGGGTTTGTCCTGCACCATAAACCACCAGGCTACGGCCCAGATAACCGCAGGAATGCCTTCAAAAATAAACATTTCCCGCCAGCCAAAGGCCTCAATCAGATAACCGGAGACCACTGACATCCATAATACCGTGACCGGATTGCCCAGGATCAGAAAGGTATTAGCCCGCGAGCGTTCAGATTTAGTAAACCAGTTACTGATATAAATCAGCATCGCAGGCATTACGGCCGCTTCAACCACGCCGAGGATAAAGCGAATGGCCGCCAGCATGGGAATATTACTGACTACGCCGGTCAGTGAGGCGCAGCCACCCCACAGAATCAGGCACCAGAAGATCAGTTTTTTTACGCTGCGGCGTTCGGCATAAATCGCGCCGGGTATCTGAAAAAAGAAATATCCCAGAAAGAACAAGGCGCCCAGTAGTGACGACATGCCTTTCGTGATGCCCAAATCGTCGTTAATGCCCGCTGCTGAGGCAAAACTAAAATTGGCACGGTCAAGGTAGGCAAGGCTGTATGTAATAAACACGATGGGCATGATGAACCACCAGCGTTTTGGCGCGATCGTCTGCGTTTTCATCGGGAACTCCTCTGTCTGTGTTTGAGGGCTGGGCTATGCATCGCCTAACTGCTGACGCGTCGGCAACCCTTCGCTGTCGCCAATAACCTGAATCGCCAGTGAACCTATTTTGTTACCCCGGCGGATCGCCTGCACCAGTGGCTTCCCTTCCAGCAACGCACTAATCACACCCACGGCAAAGCCATCCCCTGCCCCTACAGTATCGACGACGTTATCCACTCTCATCGCCTCCACCTGGCCCTGTTCACCGCTGGCCGTCTTGTACCAGGCCCCCTCACAGCCGGTTTTAATGATCACCGCCTTTACGCCCTTATCAAGATAAAAGTCAGCGATATCCTGCGGCTGGCGATAGCCAGTTAAGATATAGCCCTCTTTTTCGCCAGGCAGTACCCAGTCCGCGTATTCTGCTAACAGATTGAGCTGCTTGCGCATTTCGCCTTCGCTGCGCCACAGTACTGGACGCAGATTGGGGTCAAACGAAAGCGTTTTGCCTCGCGCCCGCATCTCTTTCGCAGCATGCTTTGTCAGCTCAAGTGAGCTGTCTGAAATCGCTGCTGCCACCCCGCTGAGGTGCAGATGACGTGCAGCGCCAAAATAGTCGTGATCAAAATCTGTTGGCGACAGATGACTGGCGGCGGAGCCCTTACGAAAGTACTCCACCAGCGGATCTGAACCGTCGTCGACTTTGGATTTCAGCTGGAAGCCGGTTGGATAGCGCGGGTCAACGGTCACCTGACGATGATCGATATTTTCCTTATCCAGCACCTGACAGATGAAGCGACCAAAGGCGTCCTGCCCCACGCGGCTCACCCAGCCCACTTTCAGCCCCAGTCGCGCCAGACCAATAGCGACGTTCAGCTCTGCGCCAGCGGCGCGCTTCACAAAGGTGTCTACTGCGGCCAAATCGCCCGTTTCACGGGCGACAAACATGGCCATGGCCTCACCGATGGTGATTACATCAAGCGTGCCGTTTGGATGGGTAGTCATATGTACTCCTCAGACGTTACGCAGCAGCGTCACATAATGGCGCGTCACCGCAATCAAATCGTCGCCTTCCAGCGGAAACTCAATGCCGCGAGGCACTGCTGCTGGCAACCTGTGTAACAGGCTTTGCCAGCCAGGGCCGGCATCATCCAGCGCGATGGCGCGGTAGCTTGTCCCCTGCGGCACCGCCGCTTTGACATGCACGTAACCCACATGCTCAGCCAGCAGACCAGCCGCCTGGATCGGGTCTTCACCTGTCCAGCACCAGTTACCCATGTCAAATGTCATGGTAATCGGCAGCGCCGCCTCACCGGCGGCCTTAAAGAACCCTACCATCGGTTGCTGTTTGCCGAAGCGGGTTTGATCGTTTTCCACAGTCAGGGGCACGCCATATTCTGTCATCAAGCCACGTAGCTTTTCGCTGTACAGCGCGCCCGTAAAGTTACCCAGCGCCACTTTCAGCCGCTGTGCATTCAACTGACGTGCTTCGGAAAAATAACCGTCCAGTAAGGGGTTAAGTTTGCCGTCCTCACAGAACAAGGTGTCGGGTACCGAATAACTGATGCGCAGCTGGTGCACCTGCGCTGCCTGCGCCAGCGCGGGTAAATGGGCTAACGTGGTCTCATCAAACAGTTCACGGCGGATTTCCACACCGTCGGCGCCCGCCTGCTGGATAAGGGGCAATAGCGCGGCCTGCCCGCCCAGCTCAGCAATCTGTTGATGACCATACGCGGCGGCCACGACGATGATTTCGGGCTTCATTACGACTCCTGATGTGAAAATCTGCATTAACGTTATAAAAACGTTAAATGGAACCGGTTCCAAAGCAAAGTAGCAAAATGCGGAAGTATGATCGTGCTCACGAAGCGAGCACGTAATCGAAGGGAAGAGTCTGAAAATCAGCCGAGGCGTTGGCTGGAACCGCGCACGATGAGTTCGCCTGAAAAAACCTGTTCACAAGGTGGATGGTCGTGCCCCTCAATACGGGATATAAGACGTTCGAGCGCGCGATAACCGATTTGCCAGGTGGGCTGCTTTAAGGTGGTAATACCGACGCCAGCCAACGCAGCCCATTCGAGCTCGTCAAACCCTAACAGGCCAATATCTCTACCCCAGCGCAGGGCAAGACGCTGCAGAGAATGAGCCACCTGCAAGGTCAGGGCGCCATTGGCTACCATTACCGCACAGCGTTTTCCCGCGTGCCGCTGATGAAAGTCGCGCAGAATCTTATCCATTATCCCGGGCTGGTGCAGCGCGACTTCCGCATTCTCATGGGCGATTGCGGGATGTGCAGCAAGACGTTGCCGAAACGCCTGCAGTCGCTCCCGGCGCGTATTCACGCTGCCTAAGGGTTCGCTGAGAAACAGCAGCGACTCATAACCGTTGTCAATAAGATGGGCTGTGGCCGTTTCTGCCGCTTCGGCATTATTCAACCCGACCACATCGCAGGGGAAATCAGGGATTTTTCGGTCGATCAGCACCATGGGCAGTAAAGACTGTTGTAGTCGGCTCAGTACCGCTTCATGCATGCCAACGGCGTTAACGACAATGCCCTCAACCTGATAGCTGCTCAGCAATTGCAGGTAATGTTGCTCCAGATCGACTTCGTTATTGGTATTACACATCAGTAACGTAAAGCCACATTCACGGCAGGCCGCTTCAATGCCACACATGACGTCTACAGAATAGGGATTGGTGATATCGGCGATGATCAGGCCAATGAGTCGGGTACGCCCCCGTTTCAGGCCACGTGCCATCTGGCTTGGCCGATAGTTAAGATCGCTAATCGCCTGCTCGATGCGCATTTTTAAATCGGCAGAAAGCAGATGTTGCTCGCCGTTTAAATAGCGCGAGACGCTGGTTTTACCGGTTTTTGCCGCATGAGCAACATCGCTGATAGTGGCGCGAGGCGGCCTGATTTTCATAAAGTATTCCGCAAATTAAGCATCCCGCGAGACTACCACAGCCATACAACATGGCAAAAACGTTCGCGTTACTGGGGAAATTGCAGCCAGGGTTGCCACAGTACTTGTAACTCCGCCAGCGGTGCTCCTTCCAGCAGCCGCATCACCATCATCGCAACCTGCTCGCCTCTCTGCTGCTCGCTGGCCTGCCGAATGGCGATAACCGGATGATCGATAATGGCGTCGACCGGTAGCCCATCCCATGCCACTAAGGCAACAGCAGTATCACCCTCCAGGCGGCCCGCCTGCTGTAAGGCCACGAGCGCGCCTTCCGCCAGGGCGCTGCAATCGGTGATAATGGCCTGAGGTTGCAGCCCCTGTTCCAGCCAGTCTGTGGTTTGCTGATAGCCCGCCCGGCGCGACGGCGCAACCACCGCCGTGGCATAGGGCGGTACGGAATCCATTGCGTTGAGGTAGCCCTGGCGACGATCGCGCACAAAGGTGCAGGTTGTATTGCCCCCGAGCCAGGCGATGCGTTGCATACCCAGCGCCAGGCAGTGTTTTACCGCCAGCGCCGAACCTGCGGCGTTATCAACATCGAACCAGGCATGATTCTGCTCTGAATCACTGCGTCCCAGCGTAAGAAAACTCACGCCTTTCTGCTGCAGGCTGAGCAGGCGCGCGTCATGAGGTGACGTGTGCGTAACAACAATGGCATCCACTGCCCGGCTGCGCAGCATGCGAATCAGTGAACGCTGCCCGTCATGCAGTTTATCTGTTAACAACACGAGATCGATATCGTGTTGGGAAAGACGCTGATCGAGCGCCAGTAATATCTTGTTAAAGTGCGTATCGTTGAAAGCGGGTGTGGTCATTGGATAAACCAGGCCAACCGCATTGGCACGGCCGGTTTTCAACCGTCGCGCTGCAACGTTGGGACGGTAGCCGCGCCGCTGCGCTTCTTCTTCCACGCGCTGCCGCGTTTGCTTTGCCACATCTTCATAGCCGTTGAGTGCCCGGCTCACTGTGGTAACGGAGAGACCCAGTACTGACGCAATGGCTTTAAGTGACATGATGCGTTATCCATTGTTCAATTTGAACCATTCTTGCATAAAGCGTTGACAGGCACCGTGCGCAGGTTCCCAACTGGAAACCTTACCCATTTTATTACCAAAAGCCGTCGAAAAAAGGACAGCGAGTCTGACTTTGCCCCCGGCGACGGGGGCGAGATGATCAATTTAACGGACTGAGCGTGATTTCAACGCGGCGGTTCTGTGCCTTACCGGCTTCAGTGCTGTTGGTTGCAACTGGACTGTCTGGACCTGCCCCCTGGGTATGCAAGCGGTTGCCGGCTACACCCTGAACGATCAGCGCGCTGGCCACACTCTCTGCACGCTGCTGCGACAGACGCATATTTAAAGCACGCGAGCCGGTGCTGTCCGTGTGTCCCACGACATTCACGGCGGTTTTAGGATACTCTTTTAGCACCATAGCGACGCCGGTCAGCGTATTAGCGCCCGCCGGTTTCAGGCTGCTGCTACTGGAATCAAAGGTCACATTGTTCGGCATATTCAGCACGATGTTATCGCCCTGACGCGTAACGCTAACGCCGGTTCCCTTCATTTTGTCACGCAGCTTCGCTTCCTGAACATCCATGTAATAGCCCACGCCGCCGCCTAACGCCGCGCCGCTTGCTGCACCGATTAACGCACCTTTGCCCCGATCTTTCTTCGAAGAGGAAAGCACGCCAACGCCAGCACCCACTAATGCGCCCAAACCTGCGCCTACACCGGATTTTCCCGCCTGAGACTCACCGGTATAAGGATTAGTTGTACAACCTGATACCACCAAACTACCGCTCAACAGCACGGTGAGAGCAATTAACTTTTTCTGCATTATTTGTCCCTTAGATTCATCACAACGAGGCACCTTGTCCCCGGTTGGCATTGATTATGCCGCGCAAAAGTGAGGAAAATCCTGAGACAATGTCTTATTTTGTAAAGGATCGACGTTAAATGTTGTCAGGATGACAAAAGCAGTTGGTTTGATGATCGTTTATCAGGCCGCAGGCCTGCATAAATGAATAACAAATTGTCGGGCCGATGAATTTAAAACCACGGGTCTTTAGCGCTTTTGAAAGCGCGATAGCCTGCGCAGAAGTGGTGGGGCTTTGTTTGTAATCGGCAACATGATTGACGACAGGCTGATTATCAACGAACTGCCATACAAAGTGGGCAAAATCCTCCCCTTTTGCTTCCATTGCCAGCATCGCCCGGGCATTAGCAATAATGGCCGCAATTTTTCCGGGATGACGAATAATGCCGCTGTTTTGCATCAGTTGGGCGATATCCTGATCGTCCATCTGCGCAATGGTTTGCGGTTCAAACTGGTGAAACGCGGCGCGGTAATTTTGGCGTTTTTTCAGTACGGTAATCCAGGATAGCCCAGCCTGCTGGCCTTCCAGACAAAGCATTTCAAACAGCGCCTGCTTATCCCTCTGCGGTCTGCCCCACTCGTCGTCGTGATACGCCAGATAGACAGGATCTTGCGTTACCCAGCCACATCGTTGCATCGTGTTTTTCCTTTTATGCCAGGCCATGTTTATTGCCTCGATAGTAGAGGGAATCCTCCAACATTTGAACCCGAGTCACAGTAAATTGCGAGGCCGCTTCGGTTATCCGCTGCAGTCATGCATTTAGCTGAACCGATCACGCATAAAAAGCGAAGGCAGCGATAACGAATGTAAATACAATGATAACGATAGTCATTTTCAGGTAACTCCATGCGTAACAATGTCATCCTTATTGGGCGTGAGCTCACCGTATTTCTTTTTGCTTCTCTGTTTATCACCTTCATGATCGGCCCCATCTATATCGATGTGGTCTGGATGAATAATGCGCTGCACGAAGCGTCTTTTACCGAAACCGCGCAGGAACTGTTGTTATTCAGTCTTGCCGCACTGTTTTTTATTGCCGCCCGTCATCGGCCTGCACAACGCGGTGGATTAACCCTAATTGCCGGTTTTTACAGTTGCATGCTTATTCGTGAACTGGATTTTTTCTTCGATCTCATCCGTCATGGTAGCTGGGTGTGGTTTGCGCTGGCGATCGCGCTGGGCAGTTTAGCGGTGGCCATGCGTACCCCAAAGCAGACCCTGAGCGCGCTGGCCGATCTCCTCAGGCACAACCGCTGGCCCGTTATGGCTGCCGGATTGATGATCGTGCTGGTTTTTTCCCGACTGTTTGGGATGAACACGCTGTGGTCTCACCTGATGCCCGATCACTACAATCGTGGCGTAAAAAACATGGCCGAAGAAGGCGTGGAATTACTGGGCTACAGCCTGTGCTGGCTGGCCGGGCTCCGCTATCTGTGGCAAACCCGTCGCTAAAAGCGTAAGACAGCTTACGCCACGTCCGCCCAGCCATTGTGTGAACGCATCCGGTTGGGTGGAAAACCTCAACGCTTTTTCAGCGATCCCGCGCGTTAAAAAAGGTACAATATCCGCTTCTGCACTGGAAATTTTATCCGGTGTTCGGTGTAAGTTAACCGCAGGTCTTTTCATGTCAGTCAAAATCTTAACGTCAACGCTTATTGGTCTTGAGGCTTTCCGTCAGGATCCGCTCAGCGCCTTGCAGCAGGCTGAAGACGGCACGCTGGCGGTGCTGGAAAATTATACGCCCGTAATGTATGCCATTACGCCAGCGCGCCTCGCGCGGCTACTGGCACTTGAGGCCGCCGCCCAGCAACCCAGTGATGTGGCGCTGGACGACAGCCTGTATGACGATGTTTCTGCTACGCTGCATACGCCGGTGGGTAAATTCGCCATGTATGATGGCTGGCAGCCGGACGCTGACTTTACGCGACAGGCGGCCATCTGGGGCGTTGCACTAAGCGAACCGGTGACGCCAGCTGAACTGGCTGCCTTTGTGGCCTACTGGCAGGCGGAAGGGCGTTTGTTTCATCATGTGCAGTGGCAGCAGAAGCTGGCACGCAGCCTGCAAATGAATCGGGCGGCCAATGGCGGACAACCCAGACGTGACATTACACAGTTGCCAAATCCTGACAGCACAATTCCTGATGGTTTCCGGGGTGAATAATGAAAACGCCGAACGATCTGTTTAACCGTCTGAAACGAATGATGCCCGCGGGTACCCGACCCAAGTTCACAAACGGTGAAGAATTACTGGCCTGGAATCAGGAACAGGGCCGTCTGCGATCAGAATCTATCGTGCGCGAAAATCGTGCGATGAAAATGCAGCGCATCATGGGCCGTTCCGGCATTCGCGAGCTACACATCAACTGCTCGTTCGATAACTATCGGGTTGAAAACGAAGGCCAACGCAAAGCGCTGGAACTGGCTCGCCAGTATGCGGCCGAATTTGATGGCAGTATTGCCAGCTTTGTTTTTTCTGGCCGTCCAGGCACCGGCAAAAACCACCTGGCAGCCGCCATTGGTAACGATCTGATTTTACGTGGCAAGAGCGTGCTAATCGTTACGGTGGCAGATCTGATGTCGAGCATGAAGGGCACTTTCAGCGGCAGCAGCAATATTACGGAAGAACGACTGATTCAGGATCTCAGCAGCGTTGATTTGCTGGTGATCGATGAGATCGGTATGCAGAGTGAATCGCGCTACGAGAAAGTGATTATCAACCAGATTGTGGACCGCCGTTCCTCCTCGAAACGCCCGACGGGCATGCTGTCTAACCTCGATCACGCCGGGATGAATGCGCTGCTGGGTGAACGCGTTATGGATCGCATGCGGCTGGGCAATAGCCTGTGGGTTCGCTTTGACTGGGAAAGCTACCGTAGCCGCGTTCGCGGTGATGAATACTGATTTGGCTGCCCGCGAACGCGGGCCAGCTCTTTACCTTACCGTTACACAATCCTGTGGCCTGGCACCCATTTCTGACTTAATTCTCTCGCCCTGAGGCCGTCGCCGTTTGGCAGGCTTATCTGCACGATGCTAAGTTTTGATTAGACATCAAACTAATAAGACTTCATCGTTGGTGGCAAATCTGCTGCCGATTTCCACACCTGGGGTAATCCGCCATGAAAGTGACTGGCAAAGGGCCTGCATTAATGCGGCTGAATAATCAAAAGCGGGTCATGGCGCAACTGCGCCAGCGCCGTATCACGTCGCGGCAGGACCTCGCGCACATCCTGGCAATCAGTAAAAATACCGTGTCGCAGATTATTGATGATCTGCTGGAACAGGATCTCGTGCAGGAGCTGGGAAAAGCCAGTGTCTCTGCGGCAGGTCGCCCTAAAATCCAGATTACCCTGCGTCCGGAAAAGCTGGTCAGCGCCGGCATAATGGTGGAAAAGAACCTTATCCACTGGCAGGTTTGCGATTATTTCTCTCAACCCCTGGCGGAACAAACCCTGCGGACAGATACCAGCCGACCGGGGCCACTGTTAGCGGAGGTGACCGCCTTATGTGAAAAACTCACCGAATCCTGGCCGGGCCTGCTGGGCATCGGGCTGGGCTTTCCTGGCGTCGTCGATCCCAGACGGGGCTGGATGCATTTATCTACCCATCTGGGCTGGCAGGACGTTGATCTGGCGAGCAACCTGCGTAAGCAGATCAGATTACCGATTCGCATTATGAATAACGTTAAAGCCGCTGCGCTGCTGTCTGTGCAACAACTCAACTTGCCCGCCGAAAGCGGGCATTTTTATTTACGAATTGCCGAAGGAATTGGCGGCGCACTGGTACAGCACGGTGTCGTTTTTACCGGCAACAGCTGGACGGCGGGCGAAGCCGGCCACCTCACTGTCCAGCCGAACGGGCCTCGCTGTAGCTGCAACCGTCAGGGTTGTCTGGAAGCCATGATCAGTAAACCTGCCATTAATCAACAGCTGGCCCAGCGTCAGCCAGGGCTGACCTGGCACAACCGCGACAGCGCGCCTAACGTGGTAAACGAAGTGATGCAACTGGCGGGAAACTATCTGGGTATCGCGCTCAGCCAGATCATGCTGTTGCTCAATCCGGCCAACATCATCATTGATTGCCCCTGGAGCGTCAGCCCAACATTTTGTCAGGCCGTACTTAATCAAACCCAGGCCAACAAGCTGGCATTCATTGCCGCTCACACTCAGGTACATTTTCTGACGTCGCACCTTGCACCGGCAACGGGACTGGCGCTGGCGATTATTGAGCAACAAGAGCAGCGAACGGACTAAGGGCGCTCAGCGCTGGCGAAAGTCAGGGATAATCAGGTCACCCCGCATGACATAAGAGTCCAGTACGCTACGCGTCTGTTCAGTCAGTGCCTTAACGATGCGCGCTGCCATCGCGTCCATCGAGTACTCAATCGCCGGAATAGTCGGAATGCCGGGCAAGTTCAACGAGCCCGCCAGACTGAAGACCATAATGTCGTCGGGAACCTTTTTGTTGAACGCCTGCAACTGGGGAATGACTTTCTGCGCCTGTTGTTCATCCGCCACCAGCAATGCGCTGAAATTCAGCGTGGACGCGTTATTCAGCAACTCCTGGAGTGCTACCGAGGAGGATGTGGCGTCCATAAACACAAGGTTGCGGTTAAACGGCAGAAAGTTTTTTTCCAGCGCGTGTTTATAACCCAACAGAACCCGATCGGAAAATCCCATTCTGTCAGGATGAATCAGAGCAATCTGTCGACGATTTTGGCTTATCAGGTAGTTGCAGGCGGTTTCGGCGGCAAAGGCGTGATCGAACTGAATGCTGTTAACGTCGTCCCCGGCTTCCAGACAATCCACCAGGATAACGTTTTTTTGATTCAGGTTCAGCGGGAAGCGCGCGCCGATAATCAACACATCGTCACACAACCCACAGGTCAGCTCATCAAGGCAGGTCATCACTTCCATCCTGCTGTTCGCGAAACGGAGCAAGAGGTGTTTTTGGTGCTGGCTGAGGTGTTTTTCCAGCGCATAGAGGTAACCGGTGGTCTGGTTAATGTTGTCCTGTGCGCAAATTACGCCAATACAGCCGGTGGTTTGACTGAGTAATGACTGAGCGATCACGTTTGGACGATAACTGAGTTCATCCACCGCTTTTAATACCGCAACGCGGCTGGCTTCTTTTACACCGCGTGACCCACTCAACACGCGCGACACCGTGGCTTTTGACACACCCGCGAGACGCGATACATCGTTGATAGTAGACATTCTTTTCCCCTGAAAACCCCGCTGAATCCCTGAAAAACGCCCTAATCCTGCGGCTCAAATAATCATCACCGGCAGTATAGCTTTTTCGTTTTTTCATGGAAACCGATTTTCCATTTCTTCTCAATTATCGACAATAACTTGAAATTACGTGATCTGAATCGTAAGAAAAATGTTTATTTAACGGGGATCATGATGCCTGTCACACTTCCGTTTGCATCAAATGGAAACCGGTTTCCGTATCATATCAAATCAAGTCTGTAACACGTTTTATACGCAAAGGAGGGTTACTCATGATCAGGATTATGTTGTGTTGTTCAGCAGGAATGTCCACGAGTCTTTTAGTCCGCAAGATGGTCGACGTTGCGAACCAGCGCGGGCTGAGTGTGCAGATCGATGCCTGGGGCGTTTCCGAATTTGATGCGCAGTTTCCAAACTATCAGGTCGTTCTGCTCGGTCCGCAAGTGAAGTACATGTTAACCACGCTCTCAGAAAAAGCTGCCACCCACGGCATTCCTGTCCAGGCCATCAATATGACGGACTACGGCATGCAACGCGGTGACAAGGTGCTGGATTACGCTCTGTCGCTTATTGAAGCGGCACACTAGAAAGGTGTCATTATGAGTTCGTTATATCAGTCGATGGTGACGGTAATTGAACAGTCCATTACGCCACTCGCCGGAAAGTTAGGTCAGCAAAAGTATGTGATAGCGATTCGTGACGGCTTTACGGCGGCGCTACCGTTTATGATTATTGGATCGTTTATGTTGGTATTTATCTTCCCGCCGTTTTCAGCGGACACCACCAACAGCGTTGCCCGTGCCTGGCTGGACTTTTCCATCACTTATCGCCAACAGCTGATGCTGCCGTTTAATCTCAGCATGGGCGTTATGACCTTTTTTATCTCGGTCGGGATTGGTGCCAGCCTGGGCCGCCAGTTTAATCTGGACCCCATCATGTCGGGTTTGCTGGCATTTATGGCGTTTTTACTGGTGGCCGCGCCTTATGCGGATGAAAAGATCTCTACCCAGTATCTTTCCGGTCAGGGAATTTTTACTGCCTTGATTACCGCCATTTACGCCACCCGGGTTTATGCCTGGCTAAAACAAAATAATGTCACGATCCGCCTGCCGAAAGAAGTGCCTACCGGCGTGGCACGCTCCTTCGAGATTCTGATCCCGGTACTGGTGATTATCGCAACGTTACATCCGCTCAACCTGTTTATCGAAGCGCAAACCGGCATGATTATGCCACAGGCGATCATGCATTTGCTGGAGCCGCTGGTTTCGGCTTCGGACTCTTTGCCCGCCATTTTGCTTTCCGTCCTGCTGTGTCAGATTTTCTGGTTTGCCGGTATTCATGGTGCACTGATCGTCACCGGCATTATGAATCCCTTCTGGATGGCTAACCTCTCTGCTAACCAGGCCGCCCTGGCGGCGGGAGCCGCGCTGCCGCATGTCTATCTACAGGGGTTCTGGGATCACTACCTGCTGATTGGCGGAGTGGGCTCCACCTTACCGCTGGCCTTCTTACTGCTGCGTAGCCGGGTGCTACATTTACGCACCATTGGCAAAATGGGCGTGGTGCCCAGCTTTTTTAATATCAATGAGCCCATCCTGTTTGGTGCGCCGGTCATCATGAACCCGCTGCTGTTTATCCCCTTCGTCTGCGTTCCAATGATTAATGCCGTGCTGGCTTATACCGCCACGAAACTCGGCTGGATCGCCCAGGTGGTTTCGCTTACGCCATGGACCACGCCCGCCCCGATCGGTGCCTCCTGGGCCGCTAACTGGGCGCTAAGCCCGCTGGTGATGTGCCTGATTTGTATGCTGATGTCGGCGCTGATGTACTTACCCTTCCTGCGTGCCTATGAACGCAGCCTGATTAAAGCAGAAGAGAAAAAAATCAAGGATGCGCCCCCTGCAGGCCAACCCGTGCCCGGTCATCCACAGGCTTAAGGAGCCCATAAAATGAACTACCGTTTTCCTGAAAATTTCTGGTGGGGCAGCGCCAGCTCGGCGTTACAAGCCGAAGGGGACAGCCTGAATGGCGGTAAAAGCCCTACCACCTGGGATCGCTGGTTTGCACAACAGCCTCACCGTTTCCATCAAGGCATTGGCCCACAAGACACCTCGGGCTTTTATCAGCACTGGCAGCACGATATCGCATTACTAAAGCAGTTAGGGCACAACAGCTTTCGCACGTCGCTGAGCTGGGCGCGCCTGATGCCAGACGGCACTGACGCCGTGAATCCTGACGCCGTGACTTTTTATAACAAGGTCATCGATGCATTACTGGCGCAGGGCATTACACCGTTTATCACCCTGTTTCATTTTGATATGCCTCTGGCTATGCAGGACAAAGGCGGCTGGGAGAACCGTGAGGTTGTGGAGGCGTTTGGCCGCTATGCCCAGCGCTGTTTCGCGCTGTTCGGCCATAAGGTGAAACACTGGTTTACCTTCAATGAACCGATTGTGCCGGTCGAAGGTGGCTATCTTTACGATTTTCATTATCCCAACGTTGTGGACTTCAGACGAGCGGCTAACGTGGCCTTGCACACAGTCCTGGCACACGCGCTGGCAGTACGCGCCTGGCGTAACGGCGGCTACGACGGTGACATTGGTGTGGTGCTGAACCTCACGCCGTCCTATTCACGATCGGCGAATCCGGCCGATGTGCAAGCCGCACATCATGCTGACCTGTTGTTTAACCGCAGCTTTCTGGATCCGGTTCTGAAGGGAGAATATCCCGTGGATCTGCTGAGCTTACTGAGTCAGTACCACCAGCTTCCGCGCTGCCAGCCTGGCGACGCTGCGTTGATTGCCGACGGCATTATCGACCTTCTGGGCGTGAACTATTATCAGCCGCGCCGGGTGAAGTGTCGGGACAGCGCCGTCAATGCTGAAGCGCCCTTTATGCCGGAGTGGTTATTCGACCACTATGAAATGCCAGGCCGTCAGATGAACCCGTATCGTGGATGGGAAATTTACGCGCCCGGTATTTACGATATTCTGACTAACCTGCGGGTTAATTATGGAAACCCGCGCTGTTTTATTTCTGAAAATGGTATGGGCGTTGAGAATGAACAGCGATTTATTCAGAACGGTGAAATTCTGGATGATTATCGTATCGAATTTGTTTCCGAACATCTTAAATGGCTGCATAAAGGGATTCGCGAAGGCTGTCATTGCCTGGGTTATCATATGTGGACATTTATTGATAACTGGTCATGGCTAAACGGTTATAAAAATCGTTACGGTTTTGTGCAGTTAGATTTAGCCACGCAAAAACGTACGATTAAAAAGAGTGGCAAATGGTTTGCTGAGGTTGCCGAAAATAACGGTTTTAATTGAGAGCACGATCATGATTGAACTTGAAGACGCGGTAATGACGATTATTGTCAATGCGGGGCATGCCCGCAGCCTGTGCTTTGAAGCCCTTCAGGCAGCACGAAAGGGTGACGTTGATGAGGCAAAAGCCCGGCTAAAGGAGGCCGACGACTATTCCCGCACCGCGCATCAAATGCAAACCCGATTAATAGAGCAGGACGCAGGTGAAGCCCGCCAGCCAATGACCTTAATTATGGTCCATGCTCAGGATCATTTAATGACCTCAATGCTGGCTCGTGAACTGGCAGAAGAAATTGTTTATCTCTACCAGCGTTAATAAAAAAACATGACAGGAGATCGGCTGAAAAACAAAAAACCTCTGGAAATAACATAATATAAAAATCAACTTGCCCTGGTCATCAATAAACCCGCGCAGGATGGTTATTGTCTGATCATTAACACACGTCGTTATTCGGGTTGAACATCATCAACCCGAATAACGCTGTGCAAACGAGATAGCCATGAATATTATTCGAAAACTTCCATTACCTCTGGCGGTGATAGCCGCGCTGTGCCCTGCCGTCGCCGCTGCACAGGAGTTTACGCAGGAACAGATCGACGCCATCGTCGCCAAAGCCGTTGATAAAGCCCTGGCCGAACGTCAGGCGAAGATGGATGCAGCCGTAGCGAAAAAAACGGACGTGGTGACCGACCCGCAAAGCCCGGCCCAGTCACCGGATATGGCAATCCCCTTTGGCGTCACGTTCAGCGGCTATGCGCGCTACGGTGCGCACTATCAAAGCGGCGATCAGAAATATGTAGCCGTGGACGGTTCTTATAACGGTGCCTCCGGCATTGGCCGTCTGGGCAACGAAGGCAACGGTGGCGAATTCCAGCTCTCCAAGGCGTTTAAAAGCCAAAGTGGGGCTATCTGGGATGTCAATGTGATGATCGATCACTGGGGCGACGAGGTGAATCTGAAAAAGGCCTATGCCGGCGTGACGAATGTGCTGGCATCAAATCCTGATGCCTACCTCTGGGCCGGACGGGACTTTCATCAGCGCCCGCAGCAGAACATCAATGATTATTTCTGGATGAACCATGATGGCCAGGGCGCGGGCGTGAAGAACTTCGATGTGGGCGGGATAAAATTTGACGTGGCCGCCGTCGCTGCCGTGGAATCCTGTAGCCCTGAAGTGCTCAGCGATGAGTCTAATCCCTCGCGCATCACCTGTACGGGAGGTTCAGGTACCGGGGATAAAGGCAACTACGCTGCCACCTCTAAAATTCACGGCATCAAGCTGGGCGCACTCGATCTGGAGCTGTACGCTAATTACGGTTTCGACTCTAAAGCCGTAGAGAGTGAAGACCGCCTGAAAGCCTGGCAGGGTGCGTTTGTACTAAGCCACACTAACGACCATGGCGTGAATAAAGTGATTGCCCGCTATTCTGACAATTCGGATAACAGCGTTTACAGCAAAACCGAGGGCCTCAGCACTGTGTATACCAGCTTTGAGGGTAAGCATCTGTTTAGCCCGCAGGCACAGGTCGAGTATTTGTTGGGTTATCACGACTACGATAGCAGTCGGCTGAAAAGCGATAACCGGAAGAACTACGCCGCAATTGTCCGCCCAATGTATTTCTGGAATGACGTCCATTCCACCTGGCTGGAAGCCGGTTATCAGCGCGTTAACTACGATGAAGGCGGCAGTAACCATGGTTGGAAGCTGACTCTGTCGCAAAATATCGCCATTGCCATGGGGCCGGAGTTTCGTCCTATGCTGCGCTTCTATGTCACCGGGGGCAAAGTGGACAATGCGCGCACCGCTCGCGTGAACGGCAGGGAGAACGAAATACTGGACGACTTTAATCTGGGCGCGATGTGGGAAGCCTGGTTTTAGGCACAACCCGAACAGTGATCTCATCCTGCGGATGACAGACGCGCATTCTGTCTCCAACAACGATAACCCATTGCCGATCGGAGGTTCCCGTATAGGGCCGATCGGCATTGGCCCTTTGCAAACGGCATGTTGTCATCCCCTGTGGTCTGGCGGTCTCAGGTAAGGGCGGGAGATCAGGTCCACGGGCTGCGAGTTTAGCTCCTGCCAGGCCAGCGCCCGGCACGCCCGATAAAACCTGACAATCGCGTTACGCTGCCCGGTCGCCTTCAAAAACCCGTATGAACCTTGTCACAAAACACGCATTCCGTTTTTCCGTGTTTACCGGTGACCGTTTATCCCGCCATGTTGTTAAAGGCTTGTTACACATAGCCTCAGGTAATGGCTTAGGGTTATTGATGCACAGTACGCATTAGTCGATGAGTTTATTGCGCTTATTTACTTTATTTTCCTGATCCAGTCTTCAGCAACAGACGCGGCAAAAAGCGTCAATGATAAACTGGAGATACCGATGCATTCCTCGACTTCACCTATGACCACCCGCGCCCGAACCGGCGCCATATTACGTGTTACCTCAGGCAACTTTCTGGAGCAGTTCGACTTTTTCCTGTTCGGCTTTTATGCCACCTATATTGCTCACACCTTCTTTCCTGCGAGCAGTGAATTTGCCTCACTGATGATGACCTTTGCCGTGTTCGGCGCAGGCTTCCTGATGCGCCCCATTGGTGCTGTGGTGCTGGGCGCATACATTGATAAGGTCGGCCGACGTAAAGGTCTGATTGTTACCCTGTCAATTATGGCGGCGGGCACCTTCCTGATCGTCCTGATTCCGTCTTACCAAAGCATTGGGCTTTGGGCACCGATGCTGGTGTTAACCGGCCGCCTGTTACAGGGTTTCTCTGCCGGAGCCGAACTGGGCGGCGTTTCCGTTTATCTGGCTGAGATCGCCACGCCGGGCCGTAAAGGCTTTTATACCAGCTGGCAGTCCGGTAGCCAGCAGGTTGCCATTATGGTTGCCGCCGCGATGGGCTTTGCCCTGAATGCCGTGCTGGAAGAAAGCGCGATTCGTGAGTGGGGCTGGCGCATTCCGTTCCTGTTTGGCTGCATGATTGTGCCTTTCATTTTCTTTCTGCGCCGCAAGCTCGAAGAAACCCAGGAATTTAACGCCCGTCGTCATCACCTGGCGATGCGCGACGTGTTTAAAACCCTTCTGGCCAACTGGCAGGTTGTGATTGCCGGCATGCTGATGGTGGCGATGACCACCACCGCGTTCTATCTGATCACCGTTTATGCGCCTACTTTCGGCAAGAAAGTGCTGATGCTCAGCGCCTCGGACAGCCTGCTGGTTACGCTGCTGGTCGCCATTTCTAACTTTTTGTGGCTGCCGGTTGGCGGAGCGCTGTCTGACCGTTTTGGACGTAAACCCGTCCTGGTCAGCATGACGCTGATCGCGCTGGCGACCGCGTATCCTGCCCTGACGATGCTGGCTGCTGCCCCCAGCTTCTCCATGATGCTCACTGTCCTGCTGTGGCTGTCATTTATTTATGGCCTGTACAACGGCGCGATGATTCCGGCACTTACCGAGATCATGCCAGCTGAGGTGCGAGTAGCAGGCTTTTCACTGGCTTACAGCCTCGCGACCGCCATCTTTGGCGGATTCACGCCGGTGATTTCAACAGCGTTAATTGAGTACACCGGCGATAAAGCCTCTCCGGGTTACTGGATGAGCTTCGCTGCCGTCTGCGCCTTACTGGCAACGCTGTACCTGTACCGTCGCAGCACGGTCAATCTGCAAACCGCCGTTAAACATTAAGTCAGGGCTTACATAATGAAAATAATTTACCGTTCACTCCTTGCCACGTTGGTTCTTTCGTCGGTCAGCACCGCGGTGCTGGCAAAAGATGTGACCGTGATGATTTCTGGCGGCTTCAAAGCCGCGCTGGAAAAACTGACGCCTCAGTTTGAAGCGAAAAGTGGCGATAAAATTATTCTGGTGTCCGGGCCTTCCATGGGCAAAACCCCGCAGGCGATCCCCAACCGACTGGCGCGCGGGGAAAAAGCCGACGTGGTGATTATGGTGGGCGATGCGCTCAGTCAGCTGGAAAAAGACCGGTGGATCAAACCAGGTTCACGCGTTGAGCTGGCCGATTCGCCGATCGGCATTGTGGTGAAGAAGGGAGATGCCAAACCCGATATCAAAACGGATGACACACTGCGTAAAACCCTGCTGAATGCTAAATCCATTGCCTATTCCGACAGCGCCAGCGGTCAATACGTTAGCAATCAGTTGTTTAAAAAGTTAGGCATTGAAGACAAGGTCAAAGGCAAAGCCCACGAGGTGGAGCGCATTCCGGTGGCGTCTGAAGTGGCAAAAGGCCACTATGCGCTGGGCTTCCAGCAGGTGAGTGAGCTCCTGCCGGTGCCGGGCGTGACCTTTGTAGGCGAACTGCCTGACGACGTGCAGTACATCACCCGATTTGCCGGCGCCGTGCCAGCCAAAGCTGAGCATCCAGAGGAAGGCAAAGCGCTACTTGATTTCCTGGCGTCAGCTCCGGCTCAGGAAGTGGTCCATGCCACGGGCCTGCACTCGGTCAAAGCGCAGCAGCCTGCTAAGCAGAGTGATACCGTTCAGTAATTAGCTTTTCCAGTTCAGCGGCAATGTAGGACTGAATGCGTCCGCTGCGCCGGATCAGGCCAACGGTGCGTTTCACTACCGGATCGGTAAGCGGCAGATGAACCAGCACCGAATGGCCTGATGACGGCATCGACATCGCGGGAACGGCAGCAATGCCGATTCCCGCTTCAACCATCCCTAACATGGTTGTGACATGCCGGGTTTCGCAGATACTCGGACGCGCGGGAACGACATGGCCCAGCGCGGAATCAAGTAGGTTACGATTGCCTGAAGTTTTATCCAGCCCCACGTAATCCTGCTGATAAAACTCTTGCCACGTCAGACTTTTACGGCTGGCAAGAGGATGATCGTGCCGACAGGCAACCACGTAAACATCCTCAACCAGCGGTAAAAATTCAGTGTCAGGCGGCGGATTACCCGAGAAGCAAATGCCAAAATCTGCCTGACCGCTGGTGACGGCCTCTATGACGTTGCCTGCGCTACTGTCAATAATTTTGACACGTACTCTGGGATAGCGGGCCTGAAAGCGGCGGATCACATCCGGCATAAAGTAATAGGCAGCAGACGGCACTGTGGCCACCGTCACCAGGCCTGTTCTGTCCTGACTGACTTTACTGATATCCGCCATAACTTCTTCAAAGTTGATCAGAAGCTGCTCTGAACGTGCGGCAAACGTCTGACCATAAAGCGTCAGCGTGACCCGGCGAGTGGTTCTGTCAAACAGCCTGATTCCCAGTGCCGTTTCCAGCTTCTCGATCCTGCGGCTCAGCGCCGACTGAGACAGGCAGATGGATTCCGCTGCAATACGGAAATTGCCATATTCGACCAATGCGCGAAACGCATAGAGATCGTTAAGATCGAAATTAACGGGCATAGCGGCTGACGTTCCTTTCAACGATGGAGAAGCAAAGACAGAGGGAACTCATAGTGCCTTATCGAATGGCGGCAAACAAAGTGAAATGTTGACGGGACGGGTAACAGAAAACGGCAGGTCAAAAGGGGGATCGCCCGTGCAAACAGGCGATCCGGCATAACAAAAACTACGCGACACGCGGTGACGCTGAACGAGACACGTTTCTGACCGCTTCCTCGGCTCGCGCTGAATTACTCTGAATGCTGGCTATCACCTCTCCGGCCTGACGCATCAAATTAACGCCGCGAGCCGTGTTTTTCAGGTTATTTTCGATATCTTCCAGCACCTTTTTGGCCAGCTGATTATTGCTGGACACCACGCGCCCTATCTCTTCGGTTGCTTCATTAATTCGGGCCGCCAGGGTCCGGACTTCAGCTGCCACAATGGCGAAACTGCGTCCGGACGTGCCGGCCCTGGCCGCCTCAATTGCCGCATTCAGGGCGATGAAACGCGTCTGCTCGGCGATGTTGCGAATGGTATGTACCATATCAGCAATACGATCCGACTGTCCGTTTAAGCCAAAGACATCTGCGGATACGCTGTTCATCTCTTTCGCAATTTCGGCCATCGTTCTGACGCTGTCTTCAATCACATCCGCGCCCGTTACCGAGCTTTCGCGGGTTTGCTGCGCCATCTTCCACGCGTGTTGAGCCGCCTCATTTTCCTGCTGGTTCTGCAATACCTGCTCGGTGACATCACTGGCGAATTTGACAATCTTGTACATCCGCCCCTCTGCATCAAAAACCGGATTATAGGTTGCGCGCAGCCAGATAGTTTCGCCATTACGATTGAGCCGCGGATACTGCCCAGAGAAAAATTCTCCCTGATTCAGACGCTGCCAAAACTGCTGATATTCCTGGCTGTTACGCAGCTCCTCAGAGCAGAACATCCGGTGATGCCTGCCCAGTACCTCGTCTGCCTTGTAGCCCGTTGCTTTGAGGAAGTTTTCATTTACCTCCAGCACTTCACCGGCTTTATTAAACGCGATGACCGCCATTGAACGGCTGATGGCCTGCACCAGCGCATCCTGCTGCTGTGCCTCACTGATACGCTCGGAGATATCTGCTGCCAGCTTAATCACCTTGATGACGCGGCCATGTTTGTCTTTTACTGACACATAGCTGGCTTCCAGCCAGACCGGATGGCTGTCTTTGCCCAGGCGCAGGTATTTACCACTAAAGCTCTTGCCGCTGGCAAGGCGCAGCCAGAACTGGCGGTACTCGGCTGAGTTCACCATTGATGGCGGGCAAAACATACTGTGGTGACGACCCACAATCTCTTTCGCGTCGTAACCCATCTTGCTCAGAAACAGGGCATTTGCGCGAAGAATGATGCCATCTGGGGTAAATTCGATGATCGGAACCGCATCGTCCAGTGCTCTGAGCGAATCGGCGGCGTGTTTATGCTGGTGTTTAGGAAAAACAGAAAATAGTTTTTTTAATATTGTCATTTTTATACTGCCATATTGAGTGGTCTGGATGAGTTATCGGCAGGATAAAGAACGGGCTTGAGACAATGGCGGATAAACAAGCAACAGATTGTGACAAGGTTAATAACTTCGATACAGGGCTGAATACCGGACGCAGCGCTGCCTGATGACCGCGTTAAAAGGGGAAAACTGTCATTGTGCTGAGAAACATGTGCACTTCAGGTCAATAGCGCTATCGGCGAAAGAAGACGTTCTCATCGTCCGCGATAAAAACCCAAAAAAAAGCTGCCATCAGGCAGCTCTTTCGCTTTGCTCAACATAACGCTGTTATTTATACAGCTCAGCAGTCATGTGAACACGATCGTTGGTATTGGCTTCGATGATTTTATACTGTGCGCCCTGCTGCTCAGCCTGGGCAGCAATTTTCGCTTCTGTGCCATCGAGCGTTGAACCGGTGGCGGTAACGGTTTGCGCAAAAGCGGAAGCTGACATCAGTGAGAGCGCAGCAACGGCGGCAAGTGAAAGTGTTTTCATGGTTTTCATAATCCTGTTCCTTATCTTGTAAGCGGGAAAGCGGTTCGCTTTCGATGGGGATAATGATAACCAATGTTATTAATACATAGTTAACAATAAGTGCCGTTATTGTGATCATGCTATCTATTGCACTGATAGCGCTTTGCTGTTTTGGGTTCTGCCGGATTGACTGAAGAACATGGGTAATGGTTGCCATAGCAGGTTTTAGAAAGCGGATGAGGGATGAGTTGCTTGTCATGGAGGCGTTGAGAAGGCGGTTAGCCGGGCACACTCAACGCAAAACAATTGATTGCGTGGTGCATTTAAAACGGGCGACACAACAAAAGCCGCCCGGGGGATCCGTCAGGCGGTGGTGTTGATATTGCGCCCTACCGCCGGGTTAGCAGGAAGCGCGGTGACGCCTTCAACCAATGTCGTGATGGTATCTGCCTGTTGGTTCAGGGTTTTCTTTAACAGCGTCGCATTGGCTTCACCACGTGCCTGCCATTGCTCCAACCCTGCAGACAGCGTTGTGAGTTGCTGAATATCCATGCAGTTGCTCCTTATGTTGACTGAGCCCCGAATGGGGGTCACATAATACCGGCGACGGATTTCGCCAGTTGCGCATAAAGTATCGGCTTGAGGCGCTAATACTTTAAGGTGTCTGCCGGATCGGAGTGTAAAGGGGAAAGGCAGCACGAGGTATCTCCCGTACACTATTGAGTAAACTCACATGACTACTGAGTTCAATATTTCCATGCATACCGAAGCTGAGCATTTACTCACAGGTTAATCCTCTGAATGAAGATAAGAAATAATTTTTTATTTCAATCACCATAGCCATGCTAAAAATACACTTATTTTAAGACATTTGATAATGTGTAAATTCAACAAAAAAACCTCTCTATAGATAAGTTCAAACGCCAGAAACCTATCATTAGAGGAGAATCAATAGATCTCTCCCCACATCTGTTTAACCCCCGTTTATATTTTATTATGTCATGGTGCCAACGATGATAACCGCTATCGTCAACAATCGTAATGAGACCAATGACTCTCAAAGCAGATTTTAGTGAGTAATCACTTAATAAATTCGCTTACATTCGACGACTTAATCAAGTCAATAAGGATAACATGGCCTGGTGTAATCTGGTGCTTATGGCGACAGTCGTTACTGCACATTTACGTGCGCTGCGCCTATGAGGAGCACCGATGAGGAATGCATATATTAAACAATTGGGTATAGATCTTTTCCAGGTAACGGGAGCTTGTGAAGTTTATTTTCAAATCAATGAAGTAAAACTGAGATTACCGCAAATTAATTTACCAAAGAAAACTGCATTTCATGAGTAAATCTACAACCGGGCGCCTAATAAGATTCGCGATCTTAGGGAAAAACGCCGACAATTAATCAGCGTATTTCTCTTTAGCCAGACCAGGATAGAATTGTAACACTCACACCCTTAACTCTTCATTCTGGACGTGAAATAACGAGCTAGTACAGATATTTTATCATGACTTACCTCATTTAGGCGGTATTAAATTCTACGAAGCTTCATAATTTTTTCACTTGTTTAATCAGATAATTCTATTTTATTCTGGAACTGATTTTCAGGGTTTTTTAATAAAAAAACAGGGTGATAAAAATGATAAAGAGTGTTTTTGCAGTGATGATGGCAGGGGTTGCAGTAGGTGTTCAGGCCGAAGAAACGTCATTTACACCTAATCTCTCCGCTGAGAGTCTTAGTGTATCTGCCTCAACAGGTATGCTGGGTGGAAAAGCTGGGGAGCTTGTTTACGACCCCGATACGGGTCGTAAAATCAGTCAACTGGACTGGAAGATCAAAAATGTGGCTATTTTGAAGGGCGACATTTCCTGGGATGCATACTCGTTCCTGACGCTTAATGCACGGGGATGGACTTCGCTTGCCACTGGTTCGGGTCGTCTGGACGATTACGACTGGCAAGACAGTAATCAAGGGAACTGGACCGATCATTCTTCACATCCTTATACGCGCATGAATCATGCTAATGAGTATGACCTCAATCTGAAAGGGTGGTTCCTACAGGGAGATAACTATCGAGTAGGCGCCGTAGCTGGCTATCAGGAGACCCGTTTCAGTTGGACTGCTATTGGCGGCTCATTTGATTACAACAATGGTACTCTGGTCGGTGATTTTCCACGCGATCAAACTGGCATCGGTTACAGTCAGCGCTTTTCAATGCCGTATGTAGGACTGACTGGGCGCTACAGAATAAATAACTTTGAATTCGGTACTCTGCTTAAATTCAGCGACTGGGTTAACGCCTATGATAATGACGAACATTATGTTCGCCAGTTAACGTTCCGTGAAAAAACATCAAGTTCGCGTTACTACGGTGCCTCCATTGACGCAGGTTATTACGTTACGCCGAATGCCAAAGTGTTTGCTGAATTTACCTACAGTAAATACGAAGAAGGCAAAGGGAGCACACAAATTTTTGATAACGTCAGCGGCCAGTCAGGGACTATTGACGGCGATGCGGCAGGTATTGCTAACCATAACTACACTGTGACAGCAGGCTTGCAGTATCGGTTCTGATCATGTTCGGACATTCACAGGCGAAGCGCTGTTTCGCCTGATTTTACCCTGTTCAGCTCCGGCCTTTATCAATTGCGAACTTCTTGTCCCATCCACCATTAAACAAATATCGGTTCAAAACTCACCGGAAAATTCAGCGAATTTGCGATAAAACAGGCTTCGTGGGCGTGATGATGCAGTGCTTCGGCTTCGGCTCGGGCTACATCATCTTTATTACGCAGCGCCACTCTGGGTTTTAGCGTAATGCGGGTAAAATGGCCACGATCCCCTTCGACCATGGTGCCTTCAGCTGAATCCTCATAAGCGTCAATAATAATGCCGGCATCGGCGCAAAGATGCAGATACCACAGCTTATGGCAGGCCGATACTGACGCCAGCAAGAGCTCCTCTGGATTCCAGCGCGCGGCATCACCACGAAATGCCGGATCGGCACTAAGTGCGACCGTGGCTTTACCTTCACCGGACAGTTCGCCGTTTCGGTCATAGGCCGTGTAAGACTGCGTTCCGGCGCCGCGATTACCCGTCCAGCGCACGTTGACCTGATAATGATGCTCCCGTGTTGCCATTCGAGGCTCCTGTGAAAAGTGGTTATCGCTATTTGCGTTTATGGGCAACGGCCAGCATCGTGCGGCCCAGTTGGCGTTCGGCCTGGGCATAGTCACGCTGCGCGACGACAACGAACAGCGCGTCCAGGATATTTAACTGCGCGATGCGCGCAGCCGCGTTTTCACCGGTCAGCGGCGAGCCCTGGGCGGTCGAGCAGATAACGGTATCGGCAAGGTTAGCCAGTGGTGAACCAATGGAATTCGTAATGGCAATGACCGGGACGCCTTGCAGCTGCGCGGCCTTCACCGCTTCGATAATGTCTTTAGTGCGGCCGGAATGTGAAATGGCGACAACCACATCCTGTTCGTTCAGTAAGGCAGCCGACATCAACATCATATGCGGATCGTCGTAGGCGGCCGACCGCGTGCCGATGCGCAAAAACTTATGCACCGCATCCCGCGCGATTTGCGCCGAGCCGCCGAAGCCGTAGAAGTCTCGCTGGCGGGCGTTTGCCAGCAGCTCTGCGGCTTTTTCAAAGGCCGCCATATCCAGGATAGCCAGTGTTTCTTCAATGGCCTGAACAGAGGTGCGAAAGACCTTACTGACGATCTCACGCGTGGTATCGCTGGGAGAAAGCTCCTGATGCATTTCGGTGATGGGCAGGCGGTTATACAGGGCTGCTTTTATGCGTAACTCTTTGAAACCCTTGAAACCCAGCTTCTTTGCTGTCTTCACCACCATCGCCTCTGACATTTCGCAACGGCTGGCAATGGCTTTGATAGAGACATTCTCATCAAAATCGCTTGATAACACGGCGTGAACCAACCGGGCTTCAAGAGAAGTTAATGAGGCGATCATTAGTCGTAACCGGGGACCTATAGCACTGACATCATCAGCTCGATTACTCATGACATACCTTGTTGGATGATTATTTTTTAAATCTATCATGTCATGAGGTCCGATCGCCACGCCGCCCCATGGTCGGCATGGCGATGCATCAACAGGGTTTACAAAACTTACGCCTTTCGTGTGACAGCAGACGCTTTATTGCGGAGCTTCCGCCGCTCAGAGAGCCACTCTTTAAGCACAACACCGCCCGATGCCACTATCAAAATCGCGCCCCACAACGCGAGCGTGATGAACTGGCTAAGATCGAGCAGAATCGAGGCGGTAGACACCAACTGCAGAATCAGCAGCGACAGAATCACGCCGCTGACCCGGCCAAATCCACCCAGCGGATCGACCCCGCCCAGTACCGCAGCCAGAATAGCGACCAGCAGGTAGCTTTCACCGTAGGCCGCATTCGCCGAATCGAAACGCGCCATCATGATAATGCCCGCGATACCGGCAAATAAGCCCGAGATCAGATAAACCCATACCAGGCTTTTGCGCGTGTTAATGCCGGAATAATGGGCCGCTCTTTCATTGGAGCCGATCATGGCAATCGATTTGCCCAGTGGGGTTTTATTGACGAAAATGCTTAACGGAATAATCGCCAGTGCAAAAATGATGAGTGCAAAAGGGATGCCAAACACCGTACCGTTCCCGATAAACACAATCGGCGCCGGAAAGCCGGAAATCACATCGCCATGGCTGAATCCGATGGCAATGCCCTTCACCGCCGTCATCGTGCCCAGCGTCGCCAGCATCGGCGGCACGCGCAGGTAGGCCACCAGCACGCCATTCAGCAAACCCACCAGCGCTGACAACACAAGGCCCAGCAGCAGTGCGCCAATTTGTAGCAGATCCCCTGATGCCCCCTGCATTTCAGGCATGAAGGTGGTCAAGGTGTAGGCGACCGTTAACGCGCACAAGTTGGCGGTGGCGATGATCGAAAGATCGATACCGCCGGAAAGCATAGGAATCATCATGGCGAGTGCAAGAAATCCCAGTTCCGGCAGCTGGAAGCCCATCGATCGCAAACCTGCCGCCGCAAACAGTTTGTCGCCTTCAAGCAGCCCAAGACCGATCACCATAACTATCAGAATAAACAGCAGCCGGACGTTGGTGGTTCCCAGCCGTTTTTCCACCTGCTCCAACACGTTGCCAGTCTGCTTCATGATACTGCTCCTTCATCGACGAGCTTGTTCTGTTTGCGGGTTTCTCTGGCCATCATGATCATAGCGGCGATGATCACCAGGCCGGTGCTGAACAACGACCAGTAAGATGAAACACCCAGCAGGATCAGGCCATTCTGCATCACTGCAATCAGCACCACGCCCAGTACGGTGCCCAGAACGGTTCCCTTACCGCCGGTCAGGCTGGCACCGCCGATGACCACCGCCGCTACCACGTCCAGTTCCCTGCCAACCAGTGCCGTCGGGGAAACTGACTGGGCAAGTTGTGCCTGAACCAGCGACGCCAGACCAGCCAGCGCCCCCATGTAGCCATAAACCAGCATATTCAGTTTGAACACGTTGAAGCCTACGCGTTGCGCGGCATCCGGGTTGCCACCGGTGGCATAGATTTGTCGGCCGGTGTTACTTCGGTTGAGCAGCAGCCACGTCAACACAAACGCCAGAACCAGAGCGATAATCTGGAAGTTCAGCGCATAGGTAGCCCCTTGCGCATCGGTATAGAACACCAGTTCAAACCCGGCGTTAAACCAGTCCGGCAGCATGAAAATGTCCTGGCCGCTGGTCACCGTCAGCAGAATGCCGAAGAAAACGTTTAGCGTTGCAATGGTGATAATCAGCGCGGAGGTCCGCAGCACGTTAACCAGCACGCCATTGATAAAACCCAGTACGATGCCCAGGCCGATAGCAACGGCAAAAATGCCCACCCAGCCCAGCCCCATATTGTTCGCTAAGGTCAGGGCGACATACTGGGTAATGGAGGCGGTGGCCGCAAAAGAGAGATCGATGCCGCCGGTAATAATCACCACCAGCAGGCCCGCAGCCATGATGCCAATAAAGGCTGTTGCGCCTGAAACGTCCAGGAGGTTTTGTAAGGTTGCGAACTCCGTGGTGAATACGGTCAGGAACACAATCATCAGGGTCATTACCGCCAGCAGGCGACATTCGTGGGTGTGAATAAAACGCGGGAGGAAATCACGCATTTACTGCCTCCTTTAATTCTTCTTCGCTGCAGCGGCCAGGGAAGTATTCCCCATTAAGCCTGCCGCCGCGCATCACTAACACCCGATCGCTGTGATAATAAATCTCGGGAATCTCATCGGAAATCATGATGATGGCGATACCGCTGGCGGCGAGTTTCCGCACGATGGCGTAAATACCGTCTTTGGCATGAATATCGACGCCCACGGTGGGGCTGTCCAGGATCAGCAGTTTGGGTTGCGTCGCCAGCCATTTTGCCAGCACCACCCGCTGCTGGTTGCCGCCTGACAGGGTTTTGACTTTGTTGTCGGGATTACCGGCTTTGATAGACAGGGAGGCAATCGCGTCGTTGACCGTTTGCTCATACAGGTCGTCACGAATGAGTCCGGCTTTGTTCACCAGCTTCTCCACTACAGAAAGCGTAATGTTAGCGCTAATGGACTGCTCCAGTACCAGGCCCAGTCCCAGACGATCTTCTGACAGATAGGCAATGCCGTGTTCAATAGCATCGCGGTTAGATCGCATTTGTACGGCATGACCGTGGAGTTTTATTTCGCCCTGATGTGGGCGCGTCAGACCAAACAGGCTCAGCGCTAATTCGGTGCGTCCCGACCCCAACAGGCCGGTGAGACCGAGAATTTCGCCACGCCGGATATCAAACGAAATATCCCGATACTCACCTTTACGGGACAAGTTGCTGACTTCGAGCACCGTTTCGGTTTGCGGTCTGTCTTTGGCAACGGATTCATAATGGAACTCTTTACCCGTCATCAGCGTGGCCAGTTTACGGTCTGACATCTCACGGGCATCAAAGGTGCCCAGCTTCACGCCATCGCGCATCACGGTCACGCGATCGGCAATTTCCAGCACTTCATCCAGACGATGGCTGACAAAAACAATCGTGATGCCGCGCTGTTTAAGCTGCAGGGTGAGCTTCAGTAAGGCGTCCACTTCATGGCGCGTCAGGGAGGATGTGGGTTCATCCATAATCACCAGCCGGGCATTCGCCGCCATCGCCCGGCAAATTGCCACCAGCTGACGCTGAGCAATAGAGATATCAGCCACTTTGTCATTCAGGTCGAGCGAAACGCCAATGCGCGCAACCGCTTCGGCCGCTATCTCATAAATCTTTTTCCAGTTAACCCGTTTAAAGCGGCCGGTATGCTGACCGATGGCAATGTTCTCCGCCACGGTTAAATTAGGGAACAGAGACAGGTCCTGATAGATCACCTGCACGCCCAGACGGGTGCTTTCTACTGGCGTTAGCGGCGAAACCTCATTTCCGCTAATCGTAATACGGCCACCCGGCTCGGGCTGATGTACGCCAGACATCACTTTGATCAACGTCGACTTACCGCAGCCATTCTGTCCGCACAGACAATGTACCTCGCCCTCTTCAAGCGTGAGGCTGACATCTGAAAGTGCATGCACGCCGCCGAATATTTTCGATATGCCATCGAGTTGTAAAAATGCAGGCATAGCACTATCCCTTACCTAATCAGAATACGGGGAACTGGCCGGGTTCTGTTGAACCTGGCCAGCATCAGCATTGATGGTGAGAATTACAGACCGAGTTTGACTAGATCGTTAACGTTGGCTTTGGTGATCTGAAGGATGCGGTCCACCATGATCACCTTGTTTTCGTTATCCACAGTGGCTTCCCCCAAACCCGGAATGGTCATGCCGGTTTTGAATTCCGCATTATCCAGCGCGAGGCGGGCCACATCCGTCATGGCCAGCCCGGCTTCTTTCGGACTCCACAGGAAACCTTCACGAATCACACCAGACATAATGTATGCCCGCGCCTGGGAGGGAATAGTGGTCCCCACCAGGGCGATTTTTTTCTCCAGATGACGTTTTTTCAGCACGTTACCTGCACCGATCGGACCGTTCGAGCCCATCGACATAATGCCCGTCACGTTCGGATGTGCTTTCAGAATATCCTGCGTAACCCGTTCGGATTCATCGATAAAGTCCGCGCCAGGAAAGCGGTCGGCGGCCAGTTTCATATTCGGGTAGTGCTCTTTTTGGTAGGCGATAGCGGCATCGGCCCACTGATTGTGACCCGTGGTCGTCAATGTGCCGACCAGCACGACATATTCCCCTTTTTCACCCATCTCGCGCGCCAGGGCTTTCATCTGTGCTTCGCCGTAAGCTTTCGCGCTCATGAGCTCCACATCCCAGGTTTTGCCTTCCTGGTTTGGACCTTCCTGAGTGATCACCATGATGCCCGCATCACGCGCACGCTTCACGACCTGCGCTGTGACTTTGGTATCCAGCGGAACCAAACCAATCACATCAACTTTTTTGGCAATCAAATCTTCAATCAGCTTCACCTGCTGCGCAGGATCGGCTCGCGTGGGTCCCACCATTGAGGTTTTAAGATTGTTTTTTTCGCCGCCCTCTTTTAATCCCTGATTAAGGATATTGAACCAGGGCACACCGGCTTCTTTCACCACGGTCACCATGGTTTTGGTTTCGGAGGCCAGTGCGGACATGGGAAAGGCTAAACTTACTGAGACGGATAACAGCGTAGAGATGCTTAACAGTTTAATTATATTGCGGCGATTCATTTTGCTACCCCTGGTTATCATTAACATGATGAAATCTTCTCTTGTCAGAAATTGATATAAAGCGTCAGCTGCCAGCAATGACGACAGCAAATAAATAATCAACCCTGAAAAGTGGGTATTCGTAGTAATAAAAAGAGAAAATAAACCGTTCTACCGGTTAAGGGTTTTTCCCGTTTTCCAAAACAAACCGCATAATTGTCCTGGTACACTCAAGAATTTACTTAAATGAATAGCAAAGTAAATTACCTGCCACTAATAAAGATTCCTTCTTTGATAAAGCTCACACATTTCATTAACAAAATCGCGGCAGCGATCAAACTGAATCGTGGATCTCGGCTTCTTCATGCTGGCTTTCCTGCGCGTTAAGGTAGCCGAGCGTCATGCTGAAGCAGGCCCGTTCCCCTCCGGCCAGTGACCGCACATTCCCGGCACGCTTTTCTGCCAGATAACCTTCAACGCCGCAGGTCGCCGGCATCGCGAAGGCGCACACCTTCTGCATGTTATTCGCCAGAATCCAGCGCGTCAGAAACGGGAAGTGTTCCGGGTTATAGTTCACCGTAAAGGCATCACCTTCCGGCCGCCTGAGCATGACATGGACCTGACCATCCTCGGCTTTACGCAGATTTTTGATGTAGAAAACCAGTTCAGGATCGGGCTGCAACTCAGCGCTAAGCACTTCTGTGCTGGCGGGATCGTGCCTGAGCTGCTCAAGCCTTGCCAGATAGGCATCATTCGCTTTCACGATGGCCGGTACTGACGAACGGATCACCGTGTCGGCCGCCGTAAAGGCCGCAGGCTGAATGATGCGAGCGCCTTCGACATAGGCAAAGTTAGCATGGCACATGTACATCAGATCCATGGGATTGCGCGACAGGTTCTCTACCTCCATGCACACTTCAAAGGTTGCGCTGTCCGGACGGATAACCACCCGCGGCTGGGCCAGATAATGGTCACCAAATCCCATCAGGTATTCACGCTCACTCACCAGCGCCAGCCATGGCCCCTGCGCATCCTCGCCCGTTTCAATACGTGCCCGCTGCATAGGTGCAACAGGCATTTCACCGTGCAGAGCGTGCGTGTCTTCCGCTGTGGGGTTACCGTTGCGCAGCAGCCCTGAGTGATACATAAAGCAGCCGTAGGTGCCGACAATATCGCTGGCAGGACGTGGCTCGGTAAAACGGCTTTGCATTGTCAGGTCAACGCCATCAAACATGGCCTGCCAGATCATCTGACCAAAATAAGGAAGCACCACCAGATGACCGCGGGCATTTTTCAGCCGCACGGCTTCGATTCCTGATTCATAGGTAAATAACGTCGCGCTGCACCCCGCTGCCTTGACGATCTCTACGGGTTGAGTACGGAAAAATGCCTTCTGGAGCTGGAAGGTGGTCGGTAACAGTGTGTGTTGCATAACTGGCCTCAAAATTTACTGATTATTGTTTTTTAGTAAACCCATCCATCTTGTGATCGCGCACAGTTTATTTCAATGGGGGGTTTTCTATTTTCGGAATGTCAGCCGCTGGAGAAGCCTTCCTGCGCCGTTGAAAACAGAGGGAAAATGAATAAGGGTCGCAATGAATCTTAATACTATAATATTGAGATATTTATCACAGATTATTTTTATTATTGGCAGATGCCAATAATAAGGGGAGAGGGGTTATTAATCTCTGCCCTGATTATTTTAATAAGGGCAGTATCCTGTGCGATTGGGAAGGTGCTGAGAGGTCGGTTTTCAGAACCTGATGTTGTAGCGAACAACATCATCAACCTGGGCTAGCTTGTCGTAGAGTTTACGCGCGGGGTTATTTTCATTTGTCACCCAGTACACCTTTGCCCAGCCCGCCTCACGGGCTTCATCGCAGACCCGCGTGATGAGCGCTTTTCCCGCTCCCACGCCACGCGCATTTTCTTCAACGAAGAGATCTTCCAGATAGCATACGGGCTGTGTAAACCATGTGCCTTCATGTATCACGCAGACCACGAAGCCCGTCACCTTGCCATCAAATTCGGCCAGCCAACACATTAACGCTGATTCGGGCGACTGTATTCTCTGCCAGGTAGATAACGTGACGGCATCGTCCAGGTTCTGTCCGTAAAAATGCAGATAACCTTTCCAGAGGGTTAGCCAGGCAGAGTAATCCTCTGGTATGGCTTTGCGGACCTTGAGCATTGGAAATTCCTTTTGGTTAAAACAACAACTAAGCGATGACAATGCGGGTGAGCTTTACCCGACTCTTGCAGGCACATTGGTGCACTATCAGTAATGATAACGACAGGTGCTATCAGCAGGGCATCTTCACTAAGATCATCGTCAAGCCGATGCGCAGAAGTGAGACGGTGTGACCAAAAAACTAAGACGATATTTTCGCGCTGGCGGTTTTCCTGTCCTTTTGAAAGGGAGTCAGCTGGCACCCTTGGTGAGCGTTTTTTTACTGTGCCTTTGTCCGTTTCTTGCCATCCAGCTTCAGCAGAATACGCGAGTGTTGCTCGTGAAAAGATCGAATGATGCGGTTAACCTTATTGCCTCATGCAGCGATCCAGGCAAGCGTTAAGCATCTACATCACCTCACCATTCTCCTGCCGGTACTCCTTCGGCGTGGTGGCATAGCTTTTTTTAAACACGGAGTAGAAATACTGGAGCGACGGGTAGCCGCACATCTGGGAGATCTCATTGATGCTCAGCGACGAGCCCGCCAGCAGCTCCCTTGCCTTCTCCAGCTTCTCACGGTGGATCATGGCATGAATCGTGTCGCCGGTTTCATCCCGGAAACGCTTCTCCAGGTTTGAGCGCGACATGCCAATCGCATCCAGCACCTGCTCTACCTTAATGCCCTTGCAGGCGTTGAAGCGGATAAAGTGCATCGCCTGGATCACGGCGGGATCGTGCAGTGAGCGAAAGTCCGTAGAGCGGCGGGCAATGACTTTTACCGGCGGTACTAAGATACGCTGCAGAGGCAGGGTTTGCTTATCCAGCAGGCGATGCAGCAGTTTGGCGGCCTGGTAACCCATCTGGCGCGAGCCCTGAACCACGGAGGACAGCGCTACCCGCGACAGGTAACGCGTCAGCTCTTCGTTATCAATACCAATCACGCACAGCTTCTCCGGCACCGGAATCTTCAGGTATTCGCAGGCCTGCAGCAGATGACGCGCGCGGGCGTCGGTGACGGCAATAATGCCGGTATGGGGTGGAAGCGTTTGCAGCCAGTCGGCCAGGCGGTTTTGTGCATGCTGCCAGTTCTCAGAGGCAGTCTCCATGCCCTGATAGACGACGCCCATGTAACGTTCGCGCATCACCATTTTACGAAACGCCAGTTCGCGCTCCTGCGCCCAGCGTTTGCCGCTGGAAGCCGGTAAACCGTAAAAGGCGAAACGGTTGATGCCGCGCGCTTTCAGGTGCAGAAAGGCACTTTCCACCAGCGCACTGTTGTCGGTGGCGATGTAGTGTACTGGCGGATAATCCTCTTCACGGTGATAAGAGCCGCCTACGCCGACAATCGGCACTGCCACGTCCGCCAGCGAACGCTCAATGGCACTGTCGTCATAATCTGCGATGACGCCGTCGCCCAGCCATTCATGGATATTCTCAATGCGGCAGCGGAAGTCCTCCTCAATGAAAATATCCCAGTTGGTCTGCGAAGCCTGTAAATACTCGCCAACGCCTTCTACCACCTGACGATCGTAAACCTTGTTGGCGTTAAACAGCAGGGTAATGCGGTATCGTTTTTCATGCATAGTGGCACATCCCTTTAACTCCCAGCGCATTGCATAGCACAGCCGGATGCGCCACAGAAATGGTTTGCGCCACAGTGTGATCGTTCACACGATTACATGCGGCGGCGCGTTGCAGTGTCCATCCACACGGCCAGCAGCAAAATCGCACCTTTAACGATGTACTGCCAGAAGGTCGGCACATCCATCATACTCATGCCGTTATCCAGCGAGGCCATAATAAACGCGCCCATCACCGCGCCCGCGACGGAACCGACACCGCCGGCCAGGCTGGTACCACCAATAACGCAGGCCGCGATCGCATCCAGCTCGGCGATATTCCCGGCGGAAGGCGAACCGGCCCCCAGGCGCGAACTGAGGATTAGCCCGGCAATCGCCACCATCAGGCCGTTGATGGCAAATACCGCCAGCTTGGTGCGCGCCACGTTGATGCCGGAGAGCCGCGCGGCATCAATGTTGCCGCCAATAGCATAGATACGCCGCCCGAAGGCGGTGCGGGTGGCCATAAACATCCCCACCAGCATGAGCAATGCCAGCAGCAGGACCGGTGTCGGTACGCCGCGATAATCATTCAGCAGCCAGATCGCGCCCAGAACCAGAACGGCGGTAATGGCCTGCCGTGCTACGGTGCCGGTGGCGGCTGGCTGAGCCAGACCCAGTTGCTGACGGCGCAGCCGCAGCCGCCACTGCCACAGAATAAACAGCGCCAGGCCGGCAAAGCCAAAGCCAAAACCGATACCGCCGGGCAGATAGCTTTGCCCGATCTGCGACATCGCCGGGCTTGTCGGTGCCACGGTAGTGCCATCGGTGATGCCCACCAGAATGCCGCGAAACGCCAGCATACCGGCCAGGGTAACGATAAATGAAGGGACCTTGCGATAAGCTATCCACCAACCGTTCCAGGTGCCGAGCAACAGCCCCAGGACTAGCGTGACCACGATAGTCAGCGGCAGCGGCCAGCCCAGCCAGACATCGAAGATCGCCGCCGCGCCGCCCAGCAGGCCCATCATGGATCCAACAGACAGATCGATCTCGGCGGAAATAATCACAAACACCATGCCAACGGCCAAAATGCCGGTGATCGCCGTCTGGCGCAGCAGGTTAGAGACGTTGCGTGGACTGAGCCAGGCGCCGTCGGTGGTCCAGGTAAAGAACAGGGCAATCAAGACAATCGCCCCCAGCATCACCAGCACCTGCAGGTTACGCAGGCCGAGCTTGCTGGATACGTGCTTGTTAGCCGGTGCCGCTACGGCAGGTTTACTCTCGCTGTTAAGCATAATGTTCACTCCGCAGGGCGGCTTCCATCACCTGCTCCTGAGTCAGATTGTCGTTAATCAGATCGGCTTTGATTTGCCCTTCATGCATAACCAGAATGCGATCGCTCAGGCCCAGCACTTCAGGCAGCTCAGACGAAATCACAATTACCGAGATGCCCTGCTTTACCAGGGCGTTGATCAGCACATAGATCTCCTGGCGCGCCCCAACATCAATGCCGCGCGTCGGCTCGTCCAGAATCAGGATTTTCGGGTTGAGCAGCAGGCACTTCGCCAGAATCGCTTTTTGCTGATTACCGCCGCTGAGGCGACCAATCGGCAGCTCAGGCGAAGAGGTTTTCACCCGCAGTCGTGCAATGGCGGCGTTGATGGCGCGCAGTTCCTCGGCCTCATCAAGGGTGGAAAGCCGGTGACTGAATTGGTCCAGCGCGGCCAGCGTGATGTTTTTGCCTACGCCCATCAGCGGCACGATGCCGTCTTTTTTACGATCTTCCGGCACCATGGCAATGCCGTGCGCGATAGCGTGCTGACAGTCGCGAATCGTGACTTTTTGGCCATTGATCGCGATGTCGCCCTGCCAGCGTCCCGGCCAGACGCCAAACAGGCACTGCACGGTTTCGGTTCTGCCTGCACCGACTAATCCGGCGATGCCGAGAATTTCGCCCTTTCGCAGGGTGAAGGAGACGTTATTCACCCGCTTCACGTGACGGTTAACCGGATGCCAGGCTGTCAGGTTATCGACCTGCAATACCGTGTCGCCAATGTCGTGAGGCGAATGAGGATAAAGCGCCGTGAGTTCGCGTCCGACCATCATGGTGATGATGTCATCTTCGCTCAGGCCTGCCGCTGGCCGGGTGGCGATGTGCTGACCATCGCGAATGACACAGATCGTGTCCGAGATAGCCTTCACTTCGTTGAGCTTGTGCGAGATGTACACGCAGGCAATGCCGTGTTCGCGCAGGTTCTGGATGATGCTGAGCAGCACTGTCGTCTCCTGCTCGGTCAGCGATGAGGTGGGTTCATCCAGGATCAGTAAGCGCACCTGTTTGTTAAGGGCACGGGCAATCTCCACCAGCTGTTGTTGCCCCAGGCCAAGCTCACCCACGCGCGTATCCGGCGAGACGTTGAGTTTGACGCGCTCCAGCAGCTGCTGGCAGCGCAGCGTCATGGTTTCATCATCTACCATGCCGAAGCGCCCCAGCTCTGCGCCGAGAAAGATGTTCTCCATCACCGTGAGCTGCCGCACCAGCGCCAGCTCCTGATGGATGATGACAATGCCTTTGCGTTCGGTATCGCGGATGGTTTGCGCCTGAATATCCTCCCCGGCAAAGCGAATCTGCCCGTCGAAATCCCCGTGCGGATAGAGCCCGCACAGGATTTTCATCAGCGTCGATTTGCCAGAGCCGTTTTCACCGCACAGCGACAGCACTTCACCGGCATCCAGCTGCAGGCTGACGTTATCCAGCGCCTTCACCGCGCCAAAGCGCTTGGTGATGTTCTTCATTTCCAGCAACATCGTTTACTCTCCTTCGCGTAGCGCGATTAGAGTTCGCTTTTCTTGTGGAAACCGTCTTTCACCACGGTGCTGTCGATGTTGTCTTTGTTGACCTCAATCGGTGTCAGCAGGCGCGCTGGCACGTCTTTCAGGCCGTTATTGAGCGTGGCGTTGCTGGCTGGCGTCTGACCGTTGCCCAGCTCGATGGCAATCTTCGCGGCTTCGGTAGCCAGCTCTTTGATGGGTTTGTACACGGTCATGGTCTGGGTGCCGTTCATAATGCGTTTGATGGCAGCCAAATCCGCATCCTGCCCGGAAATGGCCACTTTACCGGCCAGCCCCTGAGCGCTTAGCGCCTGAATGGCACCGCCCGCAGTGGCATCGTTAGAGGCGACAACTGCGTCAATATTGTTTTTATTGGCGGTCAGGGCATTTTCCATAATTTTCAGCGCGTTTTCCGGCAGCCAGGCATCCACCCACTGATCGCCAACAATTTTAATGCTGCCGTTATCGATGTAAGGTTTTAACACCTTCATTTGTCCTGCGCGGAACAGGCGGGCGTTATTATCTACAGGTGAGCCGCCCATCAGGAAGTAATTTCCTTTTGGTACCTTTTTCACCAGGCTTTCCGCCTGCATTTCACCCACTTTTTCATTATCAAAGGAAATATAAAAATCGATGTCGGCGTTATTTATCATGCGGTCATAGGCAAGCACTTTAATCCCTTCACGTTTGGCTTCTGCCACTACGTTACTCAATACCTGACCGTTGTAGGGAATGATAACCAGCACATCAACGCCACGGTTGATCATATTTTCAATTTGCGACATCTGAGTTTCTTCGTTGCCATTGGCTGACTGCACGAAGACTTTTGCGCCCTGCGCCTCAGCCTGTTTGACAAAGATGTCACGGTCTTTTTGCCAGCGCTCCAGGCGCAAATCGTCGATTGCCATGCCAATTTTGACTTCTTTTGCCAGACTGGCCTGGCTGAACAGGGCCAGCGCTGCAAGGGCAGCGAGTAATGCAGGTTTCATTTTCATCATGGTCATCCTGTAGGGTACGGTTATTGTCGTTGTAAGGCTATGAACCAGGCGGATGAATTGTTCACCTTATTTTCTGCTGCCAGCAATTACTGATTTTTATCCCGCTATTACGTTTTTTGGTTTATTTCTGTATTTATGAGCGCGATCGAAAATTTTACATTTTCAGACTCACCGATTGCGAGATAAGACCTGTCGGGCGTCATAAAGCCTTCATATTTTTTTGCGAGCAAGTGCACAATAAATAATTATCTTACCGGCTGTGTGAAATATCGTAATTGAGCGCGCTGAGAGCGGGTACGCACAATAACGCTTCTGGGTAACCCATTCGGGGCCGATGCTAAGGAGCAAACCATGCACGCTTATTTTGACCAGCTTGATCGCGTTCGCTACGAAGGAACAAAAACCACCAATCCTCTGGCGTTCCGCCACTACAATCCGGATGAAGTGATCATGGGGAAAACCATGGCCGAGCATCTGCGCTTCGCCGCCTGTTACTGGCATACGTTCTGCTGGAACGGTGCCGATATGTTTGGCGCGGGCGCGTTTGATCGTCCGTGGCAGAAAGCGGGCGAGGCGCTGGATCTGGCCAAACTCAAAGCGGACGTGGCGTTTGAGTTTTTTCACAAGCTGAACGTGCCCTATTACTGCTTCCACGATGTAGACGTGTCACCGGAAGGGGATTCGCTGAAAAGCTATCGCGAAAACCTGGCCGTCATGACCGATAAACTGCTGGAAAAGCAGCAGGAAACCGGGCTTAAGCTGCTGTGGGGCACAGCGAACTGCTTCACCCATCCGCGTTATGGTGCAGGCGCTGCAACCAGTCCCGATCCGGAGGTGTTTTCCTGGGCAGCCAGCCAGGTATGCAGTGCCATGAAAGCCACCCAGACGCTGGGCGGCGAAAACTATGTGCTGTGGGGCGGTCGTGAAGGTTATGAAACCCTGTTAAATACCGACCTGCGCCAGGAGCGCGAGCAGATCGGCCGCTTTATGCAAATGGTGGTGGAGCACAAGCACAAAATCGGCTTCCAGGGCACGCTGCTGATCGAACCTAAGCCGCAGGAACCCACCAAGCATCAGTATGATTATGATGTCGCCACGGTTTATGGCTTCCTGAAGCAGTTTGGTCTGGAAAAAGAGATTAAGGTGAACGTCGAAGCGAACCATGCGACGCTGGCTGGCCACGCTTTCCATCATGAAATTGCAACGGCCATTGCCCTTGGCGTGTTTGGTTCGGTGGATGCTAACCGTGGTGATCCGCAGTGCGGCTGGGATACGGACCAGTTCCCGGTCAGCGTGGAAGAAAACGCGCTGGTGATGTACGAAATCATCAAAGCAGGCGGTTTCACGACCGGCGGCCTAAACTTTGATGCCAAAGTGCGCCGTCAGAGCACCGATAAGTATGACCTGTTCCATGGACATATCGGCGCGATGGACACCATGGCACTGGCGTTGAAAGTCGCGGCGCGCATGCTGTCTGACGGTGAGCTGGATAAACGCGTTGCGCAGCGCTACAGCGGCTGGAACGGTGAGTTCGGTCAGCAGATTTTGAAAGGCGAGTTCTCTCTGGACGCGCTGGCGGCCCATGCGCATCAGCAGCAGTTTAACCCGCAGCACAATAGTGGACGTCAGGAGCAGCTGGAAAACCTGGTGAATCACTATCTCTATGATTTTTAATCCGTAAGGAGCGCGACATGGTAATCGGGATCGATATCGGCACATCCGGCGTTAAGGTTGTGCTGCTGGATGAGCAAGGCGTGGTTGTTGCGGTGGAAACCTCAACCTTGACGGTTTCCCGCCCGCAGCCGTTGTGGAGCGAACAAGATCCCGAAAGCTGGTGGCTGGCGACAGACCGCGCGATACAGGCACTGGCCCAGCAGCACGATCTGAGTGGGGTAAAAGCGATTGGCCTGACCGGGCAGATGCACGGCGCTACGCTGCTTGACGCACAGCATCAGGTGCTGCGCCCGGCCATTCTCTGGAATGACGGACGCAGCGGCGATCAGTGCCGTGAGCTGGAACAGCGGGTGCCTGAATCGCGTCAGATCACCGGAAACCTGATGATGCCGGGCTTCACCGCGCCAAAGCTGCTGTGGCTGAAAGAGCATGAGCCTGACGTTTTTGCTCAGGTCGCAAAAGTGCTGTTGCCCAAAGATTACCTGCGCTGGCGACTGAGCGGCGAATTTGCCAGCGATATGTCAGATGCGGCGGGCACAATGTGGCTGGATGTGGAAAAGCGTGACTGGAGTGATGTGATGCTGACGGCCTGCGGGCTGGCGCGTCACCACATGCCTGCGCTGTTTGAAGGTAATCAGATTACCGGTGCGTTGTCAGCGGATATCGCACAGCGCTGGAAACTGCCTCAGGTGCCGCTGGTAGCAGGTGGGGGCGATAACGCTGCCGGCGCAGTGGGTGTCGGCATGACTGCGCCGGGGCAAGGCATGTTGTCGCTGGGAACGTCCGGCGTCTATTTTGTGGTCAGCGACGGCTATCTCAGTAATCCGCAACGTGCCGTTCATAGCTTTTGTCATGCCCTGCCACAGCGCTGGCATCTGATGTCCGTGATGCTCAGTGCTGCGTCCTGCCTTGACTGGGCGGCTGCGCTGACCGGCTGCGACGATGTTCCCCATTTATTGTCAGAGGCGGAGCGGGCAAAACAGGATGCGCCGCCGCTGTGGTTTTTGCCTTATCTGTCGGGGGAACGCACACCGCATAATAATCCGCACGCCTGTGGCAGCTTCTTTGGCTTTACCCACCAGCACGGACGACCAGAGCTGGCGCAAGCCGTGCTGGAAGGCGTTGGTTTTGCACTGGCCGAAGGCATGGATGTGGTACACGAATGTGGTGTGACGCCCAGCAGTATCATGCTGATTGGCGGCGGCGCCCGTAGCGGCTACTGGCGCCAGATGCTGGCGGATATCAGCGGACAGACGCTGGATTACTGCGAAGGTGGCGATGTCGGACCCGCGCTGGGCGCAGCCCGTCTGGCGCAAATGGCGCTGGATGAGAATCTGACCGTGCCTGCCCTGAAGCAGGTGCAGCGCCACCAGCCGGACCCGGCGCGCCATGCGCTTTATCAGCCAAGACGTGAGACGTTCAGCCGGCTGTATCAGCAGCTGCTGCCGTTGATGCAGGCGTAATCCAGAAAGGGGGCAAACTGTGTTGCCCCCTTTTCACTTAACCAATTGCCCCCAGCGCATCGTCCTGACTCTGCTTCTTCGGCAGCAGGAACAGCGTTGCCACAATATCCAGCAGGTAGATGAGCGCCAGTAAGGTAATGGCTGCCACGAAAGAAAACTTGCCTGCCAGCAGGCCGATCACCAGCGGGCCGAATCCACCGACGCCACGTCCCAGGTTAAACAACACATTTTGCGCGGTCGCGCGCACCTGCGGTGGGAAGGTATCCGAGATTAGTGCACCGTATCCGCCGATCATGCCATTAACAAACAGCCCCATCAGGGCGCCCGTAAACAGCATAACGGTGGGATCGCGCAGTTGCGCATAAACCACAACCATCACGACTGCGCCGAACTGATAAAGCAGGAAAATTTTCCAACGTGCAAAGCGGTCCGCCAGCACGCCAAACAACCAGATGCCAAAAGTCATGCCGACCACGGTTACTGCCGTCCAGAGGCCGGATTTTGTCAGGCTGAAACCGAAGTTTGATGAGAGGTAGCTCGGCATCCAGATCATCAGGCCGTAATAACCAAAGTTCTGGACGGAGCAGAGAATAAAGATCCCCAGACTGGCCTTGCTGGTGGCGCGGTCTTTAACCAGCAATTTCAGTCGGGCGGGAAAAGACAGCGAGGGAACATGTATGATCTGACGGGTAAAGCTCTCAGGTTCGCCCATGCTGCGGCGAATGATAAACGACACCAGCGCGGGCAGCAGCCCCACAAGGAACATCCCGCGCCAGCCAATAACACTTAGCAACGGCGGCGTGATAAACGCCGCCAGCAGAACCCCCAGTTGCCAGCCGATCCCGACCCACGCCGATGCGCGGTTGCGCTTCTCTGCCGGCCAGGCTTCCGCAATCAGCGCCATGCCGATACCAAACTCGCCGCCGAGCCCCATTCCAGCCAGTGTGCGGTACGCCAGCAGATCCCAGTAACCCTGAGCCACCGCGCACAGGCCGGTAAAAACGGAGAACATAAGTATCGTAATGGTTAAGACACGAATACGCCCGTAACGATCGCTGAGATGGCCAAACACGATGCCGCCAATCACGGCACCAATCAGCGTCCAGGTCACCAGCGAGCCCGCCTGTGAGGGATCAAGCGCCAGCGACAGGCTAATGGCAGGCAGCATAAATCCCAGAATCAGCAGGTCGAATCCATCCATGGCATAACCGCTGACGGCAGCCAGCATCGCTTTGGCAGGCGTAACGCTCTGCTTAGAAGAGGAAGAAGAGGACATGAATCAGCACCCGTTGGTTAAAAAACTGGCGCAAGTATAAAGAGCGATGCTGATGAGGTCTATGCAGAATAGCCGCAACCGTGCGCCTGAATAGCACACGGTTGTGCAGAATCAAGAAGGTTTATTACTGCCGTCGTCGCCGGATAAGAGCTCATCAAGCTTGTCTCCGCCGACGTGACGGAAATCCTGACCTTTGACGAAGTAGAAAATAATTTCGCAGATGTTCTGGCAGCGGTCACCAATACGCTCGATGGCGCGGGCGCAGAACAGTGCAGTTAACACGCTGGGAATCGTACGGGGATCTTCCATCATGTAAGTCATCAGCTGACGCACAATCCCTTCGTACTCTTTATCCACTTTTTTATCTTCGCGGTAGATCTGAACGGCTTCGTTAAGATCCATACGTGCAAACGCGTCCAGTACGTCATGCAGCATCTGTACGGTGTGGCGGCCCAGGGATTCCAGGCTGACCAGCAGAGGCAGATGTTGCTGACCAAACTTCTCCAGTGCGGTACGGCTGATTTTCTCGGCCACGTCGCCGATACGTTCCAGCTCGGAAATGGTCTTAATAATTGCCATAACCAGACGCAGGTCAATCGCAGTAGGCTGGCGTTTGGCAATGATGCGCACGCAAGCCTCATCAATCTCCACTTCCATCATGTTGACCTTCTGGTCGCCATCGATGACGCGCTGGGCCAGCTCACCGTCCAGGTTATGCATGGCGGTAATCGCATCGGTCAGCTGTTGCTCGACCAGCCCGCCCATAATCATCACCTGAGTGCGGATGTGCTCCAGTTCAGCGTTGAACTGACCGGAGATGTGTTTATTCAGATTTAAACTGTCCATGGCGATCTCCTGTCAAATCAGCCGTAGCGACCTGTGATGTAGTCTTCTGTTTGTTTCTGTGCCGGCTTGGTGAACAGCGTGTCGGTGTCGCTGAACTCAATCAGTTCGCCCAGATACATAAATGCCGTGTGGTCGGAACACCGTGCAGCCTGCTGCATGTTATGGGTCACGATCACAACCGTATAATCCTGCTTCAGTTCGGTAATTAATTCTTCGATACGGCCGGTGGAAATCGGATCCAGGGCTGAGCATGGCTCATCCAGCAGCAGCACTTCCGGACGGATAGCGATGCCGCGGGCAATGCACAGACGCTGCTGCTGCCCACCCGACAGGCTGTAGCCACTCTGGTGCAGCTTGTCTTTGGTTTCGTTCCACAGGGCCGCTTTGGTCAGGGCCCACTGCACGCGCTCATCCATATCGGCACGGGACAGCTTTTCGAACAGGCGCACGCCGAAAGCGATATTGTCATAAATCGACATTGGGAAAGGCGTTGGCTTCTGAAACACCATGCCAACGCGCGCCCGCAACAGTGCGATATCCTGATGCGACGCCAGAATATTGTCGCCATCCAGCAGAATATCACCTTCGGCACGCTGATCCGGATAGAGCGAATACATTTTGTTGAAGGTGCGCAGCAATGTGGATTTACCGCAGCCTGATGGCCCAATAAACGCCGTGACCTGGTTTTTAGCAATATCCAGATTAATGTTTTTCAGAGCGTGAAACTTGCCGTAATAGAAATTCAGATTACGAACCTCGATTTTTCCGGCTGACGCAGTCGCAGTACTCATTGTTTTTCTCTCTTAATCGACACCGCACAGGGCAGTGTCGGTAGTTAACCGTGTTTACCCTTGGCGAAAACCACTCTTGCTACGATATTCAGCAGCAGCACGCACAGGGTAATAATCAATACGCCAGCCCAGGCCAGGCTCTGCCACTCGGCAAACGGGCTCATGGCGAATTTAAATATGGTGACCGGGAGGTTAGCCACGGGCTGCATCATGTCGGTGCTCCAGAACTGATTCGACAGCGCAGTAAACAGCAGCGGCGCGGTTTCACCGGCGATACGGGCAATCGCTAACAGGACACCGGTGATGATGCCGGAAACCGACGCCTTGAGCGTAATCGCCGAGATCATCTTCCATTTCGGCGTACCCAACGCATAGGCGGCTTCGCGCATGCTGTCTGGTACCAGTCGCAACATGTTTTCCGTGGTTCGAATCACTATCGGAACCTGCAGCAGCGCCAGCGCAATCACGCCCGCCCAGCCGGAGAAGTGGTGCATCTGCGCCACGACGATGGTGTAGACAAACAGGCCAACCACAATCGACGGCGCTGACAGCAGAATGTCATTAATAAAACGAATCACTTCTGCCAGTGCTGATTTGCGTCCGTACTCCGCCAGATAAACGCCGGCCATAATGCCCAACGGCGTACCGAAGAAGGTAGACCAGAAAATCAGTAAACCGCTTCCCGCCAGGGCATTGGCTAAGCCACCACCCGCGGTGTTTGGCGGCGGAGTGGACTCCGTAAACAGCGACCATGACAAACCATCAATGCCACGGCTTACCGTAGTAAACAGAATCCACACTAACCAGAACAGGCCAAAAGCCATGGTCAGTAACGACATCGTCAGCGCAATTTTGTTTTTGGTACTGCGCCACGACTGCATCTTACGACGTGACGCTTCCAGCTCAGCGCGAGCCTGCACTTCCATCGTTGTCATGATCGCGCTCCTTCACTTTTGGCCAGCCGCATAATCATTAACTTTGAAATCGCCAGCACGATAAAGGTAATCACAAACAGAATCAGGCCCAGCTCCATCAGGGCCGCAACGTGTACGCCTGATTCTGCTTCAGCGAATTCGTTTGCCAGCGCGGAGGTGATACTGTTGCCAGGCATAAACAGCGAAGCGCTGTCTAACTGGTAGGTATTACCGATAATAAAGGTCACGGCCATGGTTTCACCCAGTGCACGTCCCAAACCGAGCATGACACCGCCGATCACCCCATTTTTGGTGAAGGGCAGAACAATACGCCAAATCACTTCCCAGGTCGTACAGCCAATGCCGTAAGCCGACTCTTTCATCATCACCGGCGTCTGTTCGAACACGTCGCGCATTACCGAGGCAATGTAGGGGATGATCATGATGGCCAGGATAACGCCTGCGGCCAGGATACCGATACCAAATGCGGGGCCAGAAAACAGCTCGCCAATGATAGGAATGCCCGACATCACATCGCCAACCGGCGTCTGGAAGTACTGTGCGAACAGTGGCGCAAAAACAAATAAGCCCCACATGCCGTAAACAATGCTGGGGATCGCCGCTAACAGCTCAATGGCGGTCCCCAGTGGACGACGTAACCAGCCTGGTGCGAGTTCAGTAAGGAAAAGCGCAATACCGAAACTGACCGGTACCGCAATAATCAGGGCAATAATTGAGGTGACGAGCGTACCGTAAATCGGTACCAGCGCACCAAATTGTTCGTTAGGGGCGTCCCAGGTTTTGGTCCACAAAAAGGCGAAACCAAATTTCTGTATGCTCGGCCAGGAAGAGAAGATCAGGGAGACAATGATGCCGCCCATCAGTAACAAGACGATCAGCGCAGAGAGTTTTACCAGTGCACCGAAAACTCTGTCACCTTGCTTGCCTGGGGCTTTGAATGCCGACTTCGTTGCAGCCATAGAAGTCTCAGTCCTCAGAAGTTATCAGGGCGGCAGACGCCGCCCCTGAAGGCTGACCAGACTGATGTCCGGCCAGGGTCATTCACTTACTTGTAAAGCGCTTTACCTGAACTGTCTTTGATATTGGCTTTCCATGCGGCACGGATCTGCTGAACTACGCTCTCAGGCAGGGTGGCATAATCCAGGGCGTTAGCCGTTTTGCCGCCGTCTTTATAAGCCCAGTCGAAGAATTTCAGTACTTCGGCACCTTTCGCCGCATTAGCCTGGTCTTTGTAAATCAGGATAAAGGTGGTTGAGGTGATCGGCCATGCATCATTGCCTTTCTGGAAGGTCAGATCCTGGGCAAACGATTTGCTCCAGTCTGCGCCTTTTGCGGCATTAGAGAAGCTGATTTCGCTTGGCGCAACGGCCTTACCGTCTGCATCCATCAGCTTGGTGTAGGTCAGGTTATTCTGTTTGGCATACGCGTACTCAACGTAACCAATGGAGCCTGGCAGACGCTGAACGAACGCCGCAACGCCGTCGTTACCTTTACCGCCCAGACCGGTTGGCCAGTTAACGGTGTTTCCTTTACCAATTTTGCTGTTCCACTCTTCATTCACTTTCGCCAGGTAGCTGGTGAAAACGAAAGAGGTACCTGAACCATCCGCGCGGCGCACCACGTTGATGTTGGTGTCTGGCAGTTTCACGCCCGGGTTCAGTTTAACGATCGCTGGATCGTTCCACTTCTTGATATTGCCGAGATAGATATCACCTACGGTTTTTCCGTCCAGCGTCAGTTGGCCAGATTTTACGCCTGGCAGGTTAACCGCCAGCACCACACCACCGATCACGGTAGGGAACTGGAACAGCCCATTCTTCTGCAGATCTTCGTCTTTCATAGGCGCATCGGACGCACCGAAATCAACGGTTTTGGCGATAATTTGTTTTACACCGCCAGATGAACCAATGCCCTGATAGTTAATTTTGCTACCGGTGGCTTGCTGATACTCTGCTGCCCACTTGGCATAAACCGGCGCCGGGAATGTACCGCCAGCACCAGTCAGATCGGTGGCTGCAAAGGCAGAAACCGCACTAACGGCAAGAGAGGCGGCGAGGATTCGGGCTACGGTGCTACGCATCAGTGTCATGTTCCCTCCAGGGGAGAAAAGTCAGGCTAAGTGCCTTTTTAGTAAGAGTCAGTGATTGCTGCAGGAGGGAAAATAGGACAGTTTAGTGACAGAAAAATGTAGTTAATATTACAGTTATATGACAGACACAATTATTGCTAATTTTTACAAGCCCACTATTGAAAAGGACATGTTCGATGAAATTTATGAAGAAGCTTCTGGTAGGCAATATCGTCGTCCTCTGTACGCTGGCCAGCGCCCAGGCGTACGACGTACCGCAGATTCATTCGGATGAATCTTTTGCAATGACAGATAACAGAGGCACTCTGGCCACAATTGATAGTGGTGGCGCGGTCAGACAAGCTTCTGTCAATGCTGAGGATGTGAGTAAAACGAAGGAGAATGTAGAGAAATTATTAAAAACGCAAGAAAACCAGACTGATACCCTCAACCAGCTCACACAAAAGCTCAGTAAAAATGAAGATACGATCAATAACCTGCAACGCTCACTCGATGAGGCTAACCGTAAAATCAGCGATCAGCAGCGCGTAATTGAGCAAGTCAGCAGCAAAATCAAATAAATGGAACGCGTGAATCCCTGGTGGGATTCACGCGTGAGAGGCTTTACTCGACCGTGACCGATTTCGCCAGATTACGCGGCTGATCCACATCGGTGCCTTTAATCAGGGCGACATGATAGGAGAGTAGCTGGAGCGGCACGGTATAGAAGATAGGCGCAATGGCCTCTTCAACGTGCGGCAAGGGAATGATCTTCATTCCCTCACTGTCACTGAAACCGGCATCCTGATCGGCAAACACGTACAGCAGACCGCCGCGCGCGCGCACCTCTTCGATATTCGATTTCAGCTTCTCTAACAGCTCGTTGTTCGGTGCCACCACGATGACCGGCATGTCAGCATCGATCAGTGCCAGCGGACCGTGCTTGAGTTCGCCCGCGGCATAAGCTTCAGCATGAATGTAAGAGATCTCTTTTAACTTCAGCGCGCCTTCCATAGCGATCGGATATTGATCGCCACGGCCCAGGAATAGCGCGTGATGTTTATCGGAGAAATCTTCCGCCAGATCTTCTATCAACTTGTCCTGCGCCAGCATTTGCTCAATGCGGCTTGGCAACGCCTGCAGACCATGAACAATCTCATGCTCTTTTTCTGCGGACATGCCGTTGAGGCGGCCGAGTTTTGCCACCAGCATCAGCAGCACGGTGAGTTGGGTGGTAAAGGCCTTTGTGGAGGCGACACCAATCTCAGTGCCCGCTTTGGTCATCAGCGCCAGATCGGATTCGCGCACCAGCGACGAACCCGCGACGTTACAGATAGCCAGCGAACCCAGATAACCCAGCTCTTTGGACAGGCGCAGCGCAGCCAGCGTATCAGCGGTTTCACCCGACTGAGAGAGGGTAATCAGCAGGCTGTTTTTACGCACAGCAGATTTGCGATAGCGGAATTCAGACGCGATTTCGACGTCGCAAGGGACGTTTGCCAGCGCCTCGAACCAGTAACGCGAAACCATACCGGAGTTATATGAGGTGCCGCAGGCAATGATCTGAACATGCTCAACCTTGCTGAGCAGGGCTTCTGCATTTGGCCCCAGTTCACTGAGATCCACTTCACCGTGGTTAAAACGCCCTGTTAAGGTATTTTTAATCGCATTCGGTTGCTCATAGATCTCTTTCTGCATGTAGTGACGATACTGGCCTTTGTCGCCCGCATCATACTGCACGCTGGACTCAATCTCTTCACGACGGACGTTATTGCCGTTGCCATCAATGATGGTGACATCACGACGGCTAATTTCAGCGATATCGCCCTCTTCCAGATAAATGAAGCGGCGAGTGACCGGTAGCAGCGCCAGTTGGTCAGAAGCGATAAAGTTTTCACCCACACCACGGCCAATGACCAGCGGACTTCCGGAACGAGCCGCCACCAGCAGCGACGGATCGCGGCTGTCCATAATCACCATGCCATAGGCGCCGCGCAGCTGAGGGATCACGCGCTGTACAACTTCACGCAGCGAGCCGCCCTGTTTCTGTTCCAGATGGACCAGATGCGCCACCACTTCGGTATCGGTTTCTGAGGCGAAGTGATAACCCTTCGCCATCAGCGCTTCACGCAGGGGCTCATGGTTTTCAATAATGCCGTTATGGACGATAACGATGTGCTCAGAAACGTGCGGATGCGCGTTGGCTTCTGAGGGCTCGCCATGGGTTGCCCAGCGGGTGTGAGCAATGCCTGTTCCGCCGACAAGGGGCTGTTCTTCAGCGGCAGCAGCCAGCATCTGAACCTTTCCCAGACGACGCAGGCGCGTTACGTGCCCCTGCTGATCGACGACGGCAAGACCGGCTGAGTCATAACCGCGGTACTCCAGGCGGCGTAACCCTTCTAACAAAATTTCTGCGATATCACGTTGTGCTACTGCACCAACAATTCCACACATAGTTATTTCCTGACTTCATGGCTGTTCGCCATTGCGTTGTCATATGACCTGATAGTCCGGCTTTGCCGGTTCCCCGAGCCTTGTAGAGAGTGGGGATTATAGTTTTGGCACTGCAAGCGGCCCGTTTATCACGGGCCGTAAAATTATTTTTTCTTCTGCGGACGTTGCCAACCGGCTTTATGGTTCTGTTCTTTACGGTTATAGACCAGATCGGCTGCAGAGACATCTTTCATTACCGTGGTGCCCGCTGCGATAGTCGCGCCTGCCGCCACATTGACCGGCGCGACCAGCTGCGTGTCCGATCCTACAAAGACGTTATCGCCAATGATCGTTTTGAATTTATTCGCGCCATCGTAATTACAGGTGATCGTTCCCGCCCCAATATTCACATTGGCACCAATCTCGGCATCGCCCAGGTAAGAGAGGTGACCCGCTTTGGACCCTTTACCCAGTCGGGCTTTCTTCATCTCGACAAAATTACCTACGTGCGCGGCCTGAGCCAGCTCACTTCCCGGACGCAGACGCGCAAATGGCCCTACGGTACAGTCTGCAGCCAGATTTGCATCCTCGATCACCGAATAGGGGCTGATATCACAGTCATCCCCGATAACGCTGTTTTTGATGACGCAGCCAGCACCAATTTTGACCCGGTTGCCCAGCGTCACCTGGCCTTCAATGATAACGTTGGTGTCAATTTCAACATCACGGCCATGCTGCAGGGTGCCACGCAGATCGAAACGCGCAGGATCGCGGAGCATGACGCCTGCCAACAGCAGTTTTTCAGCCTGCTCGCTTTGGTAAGTCCGCTCAAGCGTGGCCAGTTGCAGGCGATTATTGACACCGTCAGTTTCGCTATTGCGGGCCGGATGCACTGCATTAATCACCCGACCTTCTTCATGCGCAAGGGCAATAATATCGGTAATGTAGAATTCGCCCTGAGCATTATTGTTATTCAACTGGGACAGCCAGCGCTTAAGATCGCCGCCATTGGCGATCAGGATACCGGTATTGATTTCGTTAATGGTCAGTTGAGAAGGCGTGGCATCTTTTTGTTCAACAATGCCTACGATGGTGTCATTCTCGCGTACGATGCGACCGTAACCGGTGGGATTATCCAGGACGACCGTTAATAAACCGATACCGCCCGCGGGTTTTGCTTCGCGCAGACGCTGTAAGGTAGCTTCAGAAATCAGCGGGACATCACCATAGAGCATCATGATGTCTTCGTCATCGGAGAAGTGAGGGGCCGCCTGCTGCATAGCGTGGCCTGTACCCAGCTGCTCTGCCTGTAGCACCCAGTTTACTGTGCTGTCGTTTAACGTTGCTTTGAGTTGGTCACCACCGTGCCCATATACCAAGTGCACATGCTTTGCACCCACGCCCTTTGCGGCATCAATGACGTGCTGAACCATCGGTTTTCCTGCCAGCATATGCAACACTTTCGGCAGATCGGAATACATACGGGTGCCCTTGCCAGCAGCAAGAATCACCACACTCATCGCACTGTTAGACATATCTATCCTGACTGATTGTAGATTGAAGAAAGTTAAACGATTTAGCACTGAGATTACTACATTTTTCTCGGCCCGAAATTAGCCAGCATCCTTTTGCTTTACCGTCACGCAAAAAAAATGCCAACCCAATGGGCTGGCATTTCGTGACGCACAAAGCCGGATTACATCGCTTTTTTGGTCAGCTCGATCACGCGCAGTTTCGCAATGGCTTTCGCCAGTTCCGCAGAAGCCTGAGCGTAGTCCACGTCGCCGTGGCTGCTGTTCATATGCTCTTCTGCTTTACGTTTTGCTTCCAGCGCACGCGCTTCGTCCAGATCGGTACCGCGAATCGCGGTATCGGCCAGAACGGTGGTGCTGCCAGGCTGCACTTCCAGCACGCCGCCAGAGAGGTAAATAAACTCCTCTTCGCCGTGCTGTTTCACGATACGGATCATTCCAGGCTTAATGGCAGTCAGCAACGGGGCATGGCCAGGGAAAATCCCCAGTTCACCTTCGCTACCTGACACCTGAATTTTCTGTACCAGACCAGAGAACAGTTGGCTCTCTGCGCTGACAACATCCAGGTGATAAGTCATAGCCATAATTTTCCTCCTGGGAAACCGTTATTACAGTTTCTTCGCTTTTTCGACCGCTTCTTCGATGGCGCCAACCATGTAGAAGGCCTGCTCTGGCAGGTGGTCAAATTCACCTTCCATGATGCCTTTAAAGCCACGGATGGTGTCTTTCAGCGTTACGTATTTACCTGGAGAACCGGTGAACACTTCTGCTACGAAGAACGGCTGAGACAGGAAGCGCTGAATCTTACGCGCACGTGCCACCAGCAGTTTGTCTTCTTCAGACAGCTCGTCCATACCCAGGATGGCGATGATGTCTTTCAGTTCCTGATAACGCTGCAGCAGTGACTGTACGCCACGTGCAACGTCGTAGTGCTCCTGACCCACAACCAGTGGATCCAGCTGACGGCTGGTGGAGTCCAGCGGGTCAACGGCCGGGTAGATACCCAGCGAGGCGATCTGACGGCTAAGGGTAACTGTTGAGTCTAAGTGAGCAAAGGTGGTTGCTGGTGACGGGTCAGTCAAGTCATCCGCTGGCACGTATACGGCCTGTACGGAGGTGATTGAACCTGTCTTGGTGGAGGTAATACGCTCCTGCAACACACCCATCTCTTCTGCCAGCGTTGGCTGATAACCTACCGCAGATGGCATACGACCCAGCAGCGCGGATACTTCCGTACCGGCCAGGGTATAACGGTAGATGTTGTCGATGAACAGCAGAACGTCGCGGCCTTCATCACGGAATTTCTCCGCCATGGTCAGACCGGTCAGTGCCACGCGCAGACGGTTACCCGGCGGCTCGTTCATCTGGCCATACACCAGCGCAACTTTATCGATAACGTTGGAGTCAGTCATTTCGTGGTAGAAGTCGTTACCCTCACGAGTACGCTCACCCACGCCGGCAAATACCGAGTAACCTGAGTGCTCAGCCGCAATGTTACGGATCAGCTCCATCATGTTTACGGTTTTACCTACACCCGCACCACCGAACAGACCGACTTTACCGCCCTTAGCGAACGGACACATCAGGTCGATAACCTTGATGCCGGTTTCCAGCAGTTCCTGCGAGTTAGACTGATCTTCATAAGAAGGCGCAGGGCGGTGAATAGAGGAAACCTCTACTGCGCTGCCGTCTTCTTCTGTCAGGTCGCCTTTCATGTCGATAGGCTCGCCCAGCACGTTCATGATACGGCCGAGGGTTGCTTTACCAACCGGTACCTGGATCGGTTTTTTCAGGTCGGTGACTTCCAGACCGCGCTTCAGGCCGTCAGAAGTACCCATGGCGATAGTACGAACCACGCCACCACCCAGCTGCTGCTGAACTTCCAGCACCAGACGAGCATCACCATTCTTAACCTCAAGAGCGCTGTACACTTGCGGTACTGCATCCTGAGGGAATTCGACGTCAACTACGGCGCCGATAATCTGGACAATCTTTCCAGCTGCCATCTTGAATCCTCTACCTAATTCCAAACCTGGTTAAACCGCGGAGGCTCCCGAGACGATCTCGGTAAGTTCCTGGGTGATGCTGGCCTGACGAGCTTTGTTGTAAACCAACTGCAGCTCTTTGATCAGATTTCCGCCGTTATCGGTTGCAGCTTTCATTGCTACCATACGTGCGGCCTGCTCACTGGCCAGGTTTTCCACCACACCCTGATAAACCTGCGATTCGACATAGCGACGCAGCAGCGTATCCAGCAGCGCTTTCGGATCGGGCTCGTACAGGTAATCCCAGGTCTTCGCCTTCATCTCTTCTTCACCTTCCGCTGGCGGTAACGGCAGCAGTTGGGTAATGGTCGGAGTCTGAGACATGGTGTTGTTGAACTTGTTGTTAACAATGTACAGCTTGTCGATGCGGCCTTCATCGTAGGCCTGCAACATCACTTTTACCGGGCCGATAAGATCAGACAGCGCAGGCTTATCGCCCATGCCAGTGACCTGTGCCACAACATTGCCACCAACAGCGCCGAAGAATGACACGCCTTTCGATCCCACAATGGCCAGATCGCTCTGTACGCCTTTGTCGGACCAGGCCTTCATCTCTGCCAGCAATTTTTTGAACAGGTTAACGTTCAAACCACCACAAAGCCCGCGGTCAGTCGAAACGACCAGGTAGCCGACGCGCTTAACGTCGCGCTCATCCAGGTAAGGGTGCTTGTATTCCAGATTCCCCAGTGCAAGGTGACCAATCACTTTGCGCATGGTATCTGCATACGGACGGCTGGCCGCCATGCGTTCCTGCGTTTTACGCATTTTGGAGGCGGCGACCATTTCCATCGCTTTGGTGATCTTCTGCGTATTTTTTACGCTTCCGATCTTGGTACGTATTTCTTTTGCGCCGGCCATTAGCTTCTCCTCAAAGCCTTGCGGCTTGCCCTTTCAGACAAGCCGCCAGACATTACCAGGACTGGGTTGCTTTAAACGTTTCGAGGAGGCCTTTCAGCTTCTCTTCGATATCGTTATTGAAGTTACCAGACTGGTTGATTTCAGCCATCAGCTCGGCGTGATCGCGATCTGCGAACGCCAGCAGAGCAGCTTCAAAGCTACCAATTTTTGCCAGCTCAACGTCGTTCAGATAGCCGCGTTCCGCTGCGAAAAGCACCAGACCCTGCTGCGCAACCGACATCGGCGCATACTGTTTCTGCTTCAGCAGCTCGGTCACTTTCTGACCGTGGCTCAGCTGTTTACGGGTTGCATCGTCCAGATCAGATGCAAACTGGGAGAAGGCCGCCAGTTCACGATACTGCGCCAGCGCGGTACGAATACCACCGGACAGTTTCTTGATGATCTTAGTCTGAGCAGCACCACCCACACGGGATACAGAGATACCCGGGTTAACAGCAGGACGGATACCGGAGTTGAACAGGTTAGATTCCAGGAAGATCTGACCATCAGTAATCGAGATTACGTTGGTCGGAACGAACGCAGAAACGTCACCCGCCTGAGTTTCGATGATTGGCAGCGCGGTCAAAGAACCGGTCTGGCCTTTCACTTCACCATTGGTGAAGCGCTCAACGTAGTCAGCGCTCACGCGTGATGCACGCTCCAGCAGACGAGAGTGGAGATAGAACACGTCGCCTGGGAATGCTTCACGGCCTGGTGGACGGCGCAGCAGCAGAGAAATCTGACGGTAAGCAACAGCCTGCTTAGACAGGTCATCGTAAACGATCAGCGCATCTTCACCGCGGTCACGGAAGTATTCGCCCATGGCGCAACCTGCATACGGAGCCAGATACTGCAGTGCAGCAGACTCAGACGCAGAGGCAACAACAACGATGGTGTTAGCCAGCGCGCCGTGCTCTTCCAGTTTACGTACCACGTTAGAAATGGTTGACGCTTTCTGACCAATCGCAACGTAGACACACTTGATGCCTGAATCGCGCTGGTTGATGATGGCGTCGATAGCCATTGCGGTTTTACCGGTCTGACGGTCACCGATGATCAGCTCACGCTGGCCACGGCCGATTGGAATCATCGCATCGACAGATTTGTAACCGGTCTGAACAGGCTGGTCTACGGACTGACGGTCGATAACACCTGGTGCAATCACTTCGACTGGCGAGAAGCCGTCGTTGTCGATCGCGCCTTTACCGTCGATAGGTGCACCCAGGGTGTTCACCACGCGGCCCAGCAGGCCACGGCCAACCGGTACTTCAAGAATACGGCCAGTACACTTGACCTTCATGCCTTCGGCCAGGTCAGCATACGGACCCATCACCACCGCACCTACAGAGTCACGCTCGAGGTTCAGGGCGATAGCGTAACGGTTTCCCGGCAGGGAAATCATCTCACCCTGCATAACATCGGCCAGGCCGTGTACGCGGATGATACCGTCACTTACAGAAACAATAGTACCTTCGTTGTGAGCTTCACTCACGACATTGAACTGAGCAATGCGCTGCTTGATCAGTTCGCTGATTTCGGTGGAATTCAGTTGCATATGCTCCAGTCCCCTTAAGACTGCAAGACGTCAGCCAGACGGTCAAGACGGCCGCGTACGCTGCCATCAATAACCAGATCACCCGAACGGATGATCACGCCTGCCATCACAGACTTATCAATTTTGCAATTCAGCTTAACTTTGCGTGACAGACGTTTTTCCATCGCGGCGCTGATTTTAGTCAGCTGGTCGTCACTCAGCGTGCTGGCAGAAATAACATCCACTTCGGCAGTCGCTTCATAAGCGTCTCGCAGTTGAATGAATTGCGCCAGTACAGCCGGAAGCGCTGTCAAACGTCCGTTTTCCGCCATCACCTTAATCAGGTTCTGTGCGGGTTCATCCAGTTGATCACCACAGACTGCATTAAACGAGGCAGCCAGCGCTTCGGGTGCTAATGCACCTGAAAGCAGGTCGGCCATCTGTTCATTGGCAGCCACTTCTGCGGCAAACGCCAGCATCTTTTGCCAGCGTTCAATACTTTGATGCTCAACAGCAAAGTCAAAAGCTGCTTTGGCGTAGGGGCGAGCTACAGTAATCAGATCAGACATCAGCCCCTCCCTCCTTACAGTTCAGCGACCAGTTTATCAACGATGTCGCTGTTAGCAGCTTCATCCACGGAACGTTCGATGATCTTCTCGGCGCCAGCCATTGCCAGCAACGCGACTTGCTTACGCAGTTCTTCACGTGCACGCTTGCGTTCGGCGTCAATTTCAGCCTGCGCTTGTGCAACAATGCGAGTACGTTCGTTATCAGCTTCAGTCTTGGCTTCGTCCAGAATCTGCGTGCGACGCTTGTTCGCCTGCTCGATAATGACCTGAGCTTCCTCTTTCGCTTTTTTCAGCTGGTCGGTCGCATTAGCCTGCGCGAGATCCAAATCTTTCTTCGCGCGTTCAGCAGAAGCAAGGCCTTCAGCAATTTCTTTCTGGCGCTTTTCGATGGCAGCCATAATCGGTGGCCATACGTACTTCATGCAGAACGCGACAAACAGGATGAACGCGATGGCCTGGCCGAGGATTGTTGCATTAATGTTCACAGCACAATGCCTCTAATTAAGTATTTAACTTTTCTGCCGCTATCAACGATAAACGGCAGAATCCGTTCACTCTCGCACCAGGTACGGAGTGAACACAGGGGCTTTAGGCGACAGCAAACATCACGTAGAGGCCCAGACCAACAGCGATCATTGGGATTGCATCCACCAGACCCATTACAACAAAGAACTGCGTACGCAGCAGAGGAATCAGGTCAGGCTGACGAGCAGCGCCTTCCAGGAATTTTCCTCCGAGGATGCCGATACCGATCGCAGCACCGATTGCCGCCAGGCCCATCATCACAGCGGCAGCCATGTACAGCAGATCCATATTCAGGTTTTCCATGACAGTCTCCAGTTTGTTTCAGTTAAACGCGTATTGTTGAGAAAAAAATCAATGTTCTTCAGATGCCATCGACAGATAGACAATCGTGAGGACCATGAAGATGAAAGCCTGTAGCGAAATGATCAGGATGTGGAAAATGGCCCAAGGCACATTCAGAATCCACTGTGACCACCACGGCAACAGACCGGCAATAAGGATAAAGATCAGTTCACCCGCATACATGTTACCGAACAGTCGCAGACCGAGTGAAACCGGTTTGGACAGCAGGCTAACACCTTCCAGAATAAGGTTGATGGGGATAAAGATCGGGTGATTAAAAGGCTGCAGCGTCAGCTCTTTCGTGAAGCCGCCAATGCCTTTCATTTTGATGCTGTAGAACAGAATCAAAATAAATACGCCCAACGCCATGGATAGCGTGATGTTCACGTCTGCAGAAGGTACCACGCGCAGCGCCGGTAACCCCAACCAGTGCTCACCAATATAGGGCAGCAAATCGATTGGCAGCAGATCCATGAAGTTCATCAAGAAGACCCAGACAAAAATCGTCAGAGCCAGCGGGGCGATAAGTTTGCTCTTACCGTGATACATGTCGCGCACGTTGCTATCAACGAAACCGACAACCAGTTCGATAGCCGCCTGCATTTTCCCTGGCACACCGCTGGTGACGCTTTTCGCCACGCTACGGAACAACACCAGGAAGATAACTCCCAGCACCAGAGAGAAAAACATGGAATCGATATTTAATACCCAGAACGTCGCGGGAGCGTCGTGAGCATTCACTAACTCGAAGGTACGCAGGTCCAACTGAAGATGAGTCAGGTGGTGACCAATGTACTCTTGCGGAGTAGAGATTTCTCCTGCAGCCATGATGCCTCTTACCCTTTGTTGTTAATTACCGCCGGTGCCAACATCTGAACGACCAGCACCGATAACCAGGTGATCCCGACCGGCCAGAAGACCGCATCGAATACACCCAACGCCACAATGAGCAAAATAATGGTCGCGAACACTTTGGCTATTTCCCCCAAAGCGAAGCTCCACGCGACGCGCCCCGAAGCCGGAGTTTGCCCTTGCAGGCGCCAGGCTATAAACAAGAACAACACGTTTGGCAGCCAGGCTGCCATTCCGCCAGCAAGAGCAGAGCCGCCCCAGGTGACATCTTTCAGGGCAAAGAGTGCACCGACGATGACGATGGTCACTAGCTGAATCACCAGCACCGTTCGGGCGTATTTCACACTGTAAAGAGACACTGACATGACGCTGATACTCTCCTGCCCCTATAGGGGTATGTCGCGTGTCGTATAAGACTGCCTTTGTGCATTTGAGTCAAGTAGCAAAAGCCGTGCAAATTATACGGGCCGTACCTGTGATTTCAATCGTTAAGTAACGAAAAGGTGAACAATTATCTAAATTTCTTTCCGAATGACTATTTTTCAAAAGATACTGAGCAGCCCGTTTCGGATAAAGCCGTAAAAAGTTCCGCAGCAACTCAGTTTTAAAGCGTGCTTTAGATCACATAATAAGCATTCGCACCGCGTTATGTTTTATTAAGACCCAATTATCCGAACGCAAAATAAGGGATAAAAAACCTTATTATCAATCAGTTAAAAAGCAATATACCGTAACGTTTTTTTGTTCCCGATGAAAATGGTCTATTGACATCGAAGTCTCCTTCAGAATCGTAAAAAGCCTATTACTCTTGCCGAAAGGCGGGTGGCCTTAAATATGATTAATCGCGGTGCGCACCGGTAAAACGCCAAAAACTCGTGATTATTTTGATAAAACTTTGTGAAATAAAAGTTAAATGTGAAAAAGTTTTTCAGATAATTTCCGCGTCAGGATTTAACAACGTGAGCCGGAAAAGCAGAGTAGATGACCCAAAGACCATCGCATCTTTGGTTACATGGCACCGCGCGTTGATACGCTTTACGGTGCCTGAATGCGCTATGGCGTACTGTTCCTGGCAACGATAACCAGATGACGTTCGCCTTCCAGTTGGGGAACCTGAAGTGAAATCACCTTGTCCAGCGCATAGCCCGCAGGCAGGCTGGCGATTTCCTCATCCGGCCGCACGCCTTTAAGCGCATAAAAACGGCCATTTTCCGCGGGTAAGTGATGACACCAGCTCACCATATCCTCCAGCGACGCAAAGGCGCGGCTGATCACCCCATCAAATGGCGGTTCGGAAGGAAAGGCTTCGACCCTGCTCTGGACCGGCTCGATATTTGTGAGTCCCAGTTCATGCTGCACCTGCCGTAAAAAACGTACGCGTTTACCCAAGCTGTCCAGCAAAGTGAAATGTGCCTCCGGCATCACAATGGCCAGCGGAATGCCAGGTAAACCGGGCCCGGTGCCGACATCAATAAAACGTGAACCCTGAAGATGTGGCGCCACCACGATGCTGTCGAGGATATGGCGAACCAGCATCTGCTGAGGATCGCGTACCGAAGTCAGGTTATAAGCTTTATTCCATTTATCCAGTAGCCCTACATAGGCCACCAGTTGCTGTTTTTGTTGATCGGAAAGGGAAATTTTGGCCGCTTGCAGCAGCGAAGTGAGTTTGTTGATCACAGCATCAGTCCAGTCAGCGGAGGCGGAAAATCCCGCCCCGGTTCAGATCAGGCGCTTTTGCGCAGCAGACCTTGTTTTTTCAGGTAAATCAGTAAAATTGAGATGGCCGCAGGCGTGACGCCTGAGATGCGTGATGCCTGGCCGATTGAAACCGGTTTATGATCGTTAAGCTTGGCGATAACTTCATTAGAAAGGCCACTGACCTGACGATAATCAAGCGTGGCTGGCAGCAGCGTATTCTCATTACGCAACTGACGATCGATCTCTTCCTGCTGACGCGCAATATAGCCTTCGTATTTTACCTGGATCTCAACCTGTTCAGCAGCCTGTTCATCCGTCAAAGCAGGGCCAAAAGCATCAAGTGCCATCAGCTTCAGATAGGTCATTTCAGGGCGGCGTAACAGATCTTCAGCACTGGCTTCCTTCGTCAATGGAGAGCTGGTAATGGTATTCACCGCCTCAACATGTTCGGACTTAGGGTGCACCCAGATATCGCGCAGTCGCTGGCGTTCCTGCTCGATCGCTTCAAGCTTCTGGTTGAAGCGCGCCCAGCGCGCATCATCCACCAGGCCGAGTTCACGCCCGGTTTCCGTTAAACGTAAATCTGCATTGTCTTCACGCAGCATCAGGCGATATTCGGCACGTGAGGTAAACATGCGGTAAGGTTCTTTAGTGCCGAGAGTGCAAAGATCGTCGACCAGTACCCCGAGGTAAGCCTGATCGCGACGCGGTGCCCAGCCCTCTTTGTCAGCAGACTGACGCGCGGCGTTAAGCCCCGCCAGCAATCCCTGTGCTGCCGCTTCTTCGTAGCCTGTGGTGCCGTTAATCTGACCGGCAAAAAACAGGCCGTCGATAAATTTGCTTTCCAGCGTGAGTTTTAAATCGCGTGGATCAAAGAAGTCATACTCAATGGCATAACCCGGGCGCACGATCTTCGCATTTTCCATGCCCTGCATTGAACGAACGATCTGCATCTGTACGTCGAATGGCAGGCTGGTTGAGATACCGTTGGGGTAGATCTCATTGCTGGTCAGTCCTTCAGGCTCAAGGAAGATCTGATGCGAGTTGCGATCGGCGAAGCGCATGACTTTGTCTTCGATCGACGGACAATAACGTGGCCCGATCCCTTCGATGATCCCCGCATACATGGGGCTACGATCGAGGTTATTACGGATCACATCATGTGTTTTTTCATTGGTATAGGTCATCCAGCACGGCACCTGCTGTGGGTGCTGTCCGGCATTGCCCATGAAAGAGAACACCGGCATCGGGTTATCGCCATGCTGCGGGGCAAGTACGCTAAAATCGATGCTGCGTGCATCAATCCGTGGCGGTGTACCGGTTTTCAGGCGGTCAACGCGCAGTGGCAAAGCACGCAGGCGTTTTGCCAGAGGGATCGACGGCGGATCGCCTGCACGACCTCCGCTGTAGTTATCCAGCCCGATATGAATTTTTCCGTCGAGGAAGGTACCCACGGTAAGCACGACCGTTTTGGCACGGAATTTCAGGCCCATTTGGGTTACCGCACCGACAACGCGATCGTTCTCGACGATAAGATCGTCAACGGCCTGCTGGAAGATCATCAGGTTTGGCTGGTTCTCCAGCGCAGTACGTACCGCCTGACGATAGAGTACGCGGTCCGCCTGAGCACGGGTCGCCCTTACGGCAGGGCCTTTACTTGCGTTTAGTATCCTAAACTGAATACCCGCCCGATCGATTGCACCGGCCATCAAACCGCCTAAGGCATCCACTTCCTTTACCAAATGTCCCTTACCGATGCCACCGATGGCCGGGTTGCAGGACATTTGTCCCAGCGTATCGATGTTATGGGTCAGTAACAGGGTTTGCTGACCCATTCGGGCTGCTGCCATGGCAGCTTCCGTGCCCGCATGACCACCACCAATAACGATGACGTCAAAAGGATCTTGATAAAACATGAAGTGGTACCTCGTTGATGAATAGTCAGAGATCGTTCTCTCTGGGCCGTGGATTCTACTGAAATTATGGCTGAGGTGAAAGCAGCGGGATCGACAGGTATTAAAAGAAAAGATCTTAATTCTTTGTATGATCTTTCTGTTAGATCTCTTATTAGGATCGCCATCTCTTGTGGATATCTGCGAAAAGCACAGGATAAACAAGTGCGTAGCGAGGATCGTTACCTGTTAATGATCGGTGATCCTGATCCGTATAAGCTGGGATCAAAAGAGGACTTTATCCACAGCTCATAAAGTAAACTCCAGTTGTTCTTTGGATAACTACCGGTTATACGCAACTAAACAGGGTAGTTATCCACAAAATAAAAGACCAGATCCGGGGAAAAACAGTATCTTCTGCTGGGGATCGTCGTGATTTCCCGATCCCTGACCGGCTCAGATCGCGTCTTTCCAGGTCATCACCCACTCTTCAGCCGGATCTTCGGGGATCTCATGTTGCAGAATATCAATTTCCAGCCTTTCGCCGATGCGCTGTGCGCCACAGGTAATTAACAGAGCGTCAAGATTGCGTATCGCACCACAAAACAGATCGTATTCATGGTTGCCGATGCCGACTGCGCCAAAACGCACGGCTGACAGATCGGGACGGCTTTCCTCAATGGCGTCATAAAAAGGTTGCAGATTATCAGGCAACTCTCCGGCTCCGTGGGTAGAACTCACGACCAGCCAGATCCCCTGCAGGGGCACATCATGAAGCTCAGGACCATGTAGCATCTGCGTTGAGAAGCCCGCTTCCTGCAGTTTTTCTTCGAGATGTTCAGCAACATATTCGGCGCTGCCTAAGGTGCTGCCACTGATTAACGTAATGTCGGCCATCGTGCTCTCCTGAGATCAAGGTGAGCATTGTACGCTGTGATCAAGCGGTGATCCACCTGTGGAAAACAAGGTTATTAGTTTTGACAAGGGCGATACAGCCGTTGTCAGGCGGCCGATCGTTAAAGGATAAGATTGTGCACAAGCGGATGGAAAGATCAGGGCTTGATGGTTCGCATGATGGGGTTCTGCAGGGAGATCAGGGTTTCTGTTGACTGGATTTCATCAATCGTCTGGATCTTGTTAATCAATACCTGCTGGAGAGCATCGATAGATCGACACATGACTTTAATAAAAATACTGTAATGCCCGGTGGTATACCAGGCTTCAACGACTTCATCCAGCGCGTCCAGTTTACTCAGCGCCGCCGGGTAATCACGGGCGCTTTTGAGAATAATGCCGATAAAACAACAGACATCAAAGCCCAACTGGCGGGGATCGATCTCAACCCGCGTTCCCAGAATAATGCCTGCCTGCTTCATTTTTTCGACACGGACATGAATGGTTCCCGGGCTGACGTTGAACTGTTTTGCCAGTTCGGCATACGCGGTGCGTGCATTTTCCAGTAGTGCATTCAGGATCCCCCGGTCAAGGTTATCCAGTTGCAGATGTTCGGGCATGATCGTCCTCGTTATCGTTTTTCTTCAATGAACTGAGGAGAATGTGCAGCAAAATAACGTAACTGGCAACACACCGGCAGCGGCATAAGCCGCTGCCGGTTGCCTTAACGTTTACGCCACAGAGTGACCTGCGCGAGCGTATGCTGGAATTTACGCGCCGTTTCACGGATGACGAATGGCATATCCTGTGGTGAACCTATTTGCTCAAAGTCGGCGGCCAGCAACCGTTGCAGTGCCTGCAGGGTGGTCAGGGCTTCTCCATTTTCACGTACGCCGCCCAGCCAGTTTTCCTTCGGGGTAAAGGCTTCAAGCCACGTGTAAGGTGACGACAGCACTAAGATCCCACCAGAACGCAACATGGGCGTGACGTCCTGAAGAAAACGTGCCGGCTGACGCAGGCGATCGATCAGGTTCGAGGCCAGGACCAGATCGTAACGTGCTGGCTGAGGTTTCATGTTACAGGCATCGCCCTGAACAAACTGAATGCGCTTCGCTTGCTCATTGGTGATAGCAAAGTCCTTAAGTCGTACCTGACGGTATTCCACCAGATCGCCTTCTTCAGGCACCACGTAGCGGAAATCTTCGCCAGTGGTGAGCTGGAGCGCCACATCAATAAAGCGGGCCGAATAATCCATGCCGGTGACATGCTCAAAGTGGCGGGCCAGTTCGAAGCTTGCCCGGCCCGTGGCGCAGCCAATATCCAGCGCCTCTCCCCGATTCTGGCTGTGCGACAGCGCCAGTTTGACCAGGGCTTCTGCATAGTTATCGACGCCGAAATAACGAGGGCCATACTGGAAATCGAGGTACTGAGAAACCATGCTGTCGGTTTCATAGGGGTTTAAGGCCATGGTTTCCTGGTGGGAAGAAATCACATAGCGAAAACCCGCATGCTGGAAAAAGTGACGGCGGAAGGCATAACGCGATGATTTGATCGCCTCATTGCCGGTGGAAATCCAGCTTCCACCTTTTATAAGTGAATGCTTACCGTCAAAGGTGGGCGTTGAGAAATCGTCATAGAGCGGATGGACTTTAAAGCCTTCAAAGCCATTGGTTGGGGTGGTTGTCCATTGCCAGACGTTGCCCACGATGTCGTAGAACTCCCCCTGCGGGAACCGATCGACCGGGCAGGAAGAGGCCCTGTAAGCCAGATTAATATTGCCTGGCGCCTGCTGCCAGTCTGGCTGATCGCCTTCGACCTGTTCGCGCAGTTGATACCATTCCGCCTCACAGGGTAGCTGGACTGACTTACCGGTTTCTTCCGCTTTCCAGCGACAGAAGGCCGCGGCCTCCAACTGATTGACCTCAGCTGGCCAGTCCCACGGCATGGGTACCTCTTCACACATCAGTCGGAGTTTCAGCTGATCGGGCATCGAAGCGTTACCCACCCAGAAGGTGGGCATTTCTGCCTGTGCAAACTGGCGCCAGCCCAGGCCTTCTTCATCCCACCAGCGGGATTCCTGATAGCCACCAGCCTGCACAAATTCATAAAACTCTGCGTTACTGACCAGCATTTTGCTGGCCTTGAAAGGCTTTAGCTCAACCTGCTGAGTACCGTACTCGTTGTCCCAGCCATAGGTATCATCGGTTTTACCAAGCGTGATGTGGCCACCGGGCAGGGAGACCAGTGCGTTGGTGGGCACCAACTGACGATCGCGGCGCGCTTCCGCGCAGGCTGGCCACTGCGGTTGAGGTTTCACCCATTCGACCGGCAGCTGACGGATCAGCACGCTGGAGGTTTCCAGGTGAATTCGTTCATGCTCAATCCCCATCAGGATCACCCAGGCCGGGCTGTCCCATGTGATGGGCAGTTCAAGCGGCATCTCCTGAATAAATTGTGTCACTAAGGCTTTTACGCTACCGCGATAGTCGCGAACGGCTTCTACAGAAGGCCAGTCGTAGTGGTTGTCGTTGAGATCATCCCAGCTCATTTCGTCCACGCCAATAGCCAGCATGGCTTCGATGCGATCGTCAATGCGGTCATCGATATAACGTCCAGCCATTAACTTGTTAATGTAGAACGTGGCGGTGTGGCCAAAGTAGAAGATCAGCGGATGGCGCAGGGGAATCGCTTTCGTAAACCATGCGCGCTGATCGTTGAGGCAGGTAAAGAGATCTTCGTACAGCGCCCATGTCTGACTAAAGTAAGCCAGCAGCTCGGCACGTTTTTGTTCGACATTTTGGCCAGAGAGCATCAGCGTCCGGGTTGGCGCAGGTAAATCGCGATGGGGTTGAACGGTGTTCACAGGACACTCCTGATTGCTGAATAAGTAATTGCAGATATTTACTATAAAGCAAAATGGAATTTCTGCTGTCTCGCTTAGCGCCGCCAGTGACGTAATATGCGGCTTTTTAAGCCGGTATCGAAACGCCAGATATGATCGAAGATGCGCATTATGCCGGGTTTACCGTGCGTGGACATGGCGACGGCGTGGAAGCGCTGCTGCTGTTGCTGCTGGCGATGTTTAACGCTGCGTACCACCTCTTCCGGCAGGCGCTGCGCAATAAAGTCTGACACGATGACGGCATCGGCATCCTGCCACAACGGGCCTTCCATCCGTTTGACCACCGCGGAAAGACAGGCTGCGAGGTCGGTTCCGCCACGAAAACGTTGGCTGAGAAAACGGATGGCCTGCTCCAGCCCGTCATCGCCCGTTAATTCGTAACCAATTACGTCATGAGCGAATAACATGATGTAACAGCGACGGCGATCGGCCAGTGCCACTTTGAGAAGGGCCAGACAAAAGGCTTTTGCACAACGTTCATTGAACCCTCCCATTGACCCTGAGGTATCGACACAAACGATAAACGGGCCACGAGGCTGTTCTTCATGCTGCTGGTGGCTGACGGGACGTTGAGTGATTTTTTCATGCCAGGCATCGCCCTGAAGTTTGTAAGTAAGCAGTCGCTTCTCTACCAGCCTGCGGTAAAACTCAAGTTCAAGCTCGCTGACGCTCAATGCTGCCAGTTCAGGTGGCAGCAAGCGTAATACGTCATCACTTTGATGAATACCGCTGACTTCTTCCGGTACGGCATCCGGTTCGCGCACCAGATGATGAAAGGCTTCCATCGGCGCATCCTGGGAGGGAACCGATTTTGCCTCACGACTCCGCCCCAGTTGCTGGGCCAGCTTCATTAATTCGGGCTGCTGTGCAAGGAACTCGCCGTATTGCAGCATCAACTGGTAATCGCCATGCTGAAGCGGCGCTTTGCCCATATCCCATAACCGTCCGGCTGCCGCTTCGTCATCGTCTGCCAGCACAGGTGCCAGTTGCCCGCTCAGGGCCATACGTTGCTGTAACTCCGCCATCAGACGTTCGCGCTGCTGCTCAAGAAGTTGCTCATTAAGCGTTAACGTTTGCAGCGTAAGGCTGAGCCGCCAGCGTTGCAGGAACAGCGTATGCTGGGCAGTGCTGAGATGGCCGGGATCGTTATGAAGAAGCAGTCGTTTTGCTTCTTCCTGGAAGGGGGATGCCAGGCGTTCAAGGTGAGAAAGGGTTTCATCAAGCTGCTGGCTGAATTCACGATCGCTGAGTAACTGAATACGCTGGAATAACTGAAACTCTTCCGCCAGTGCTTCCGGGACCGGCGTGGCTTTGAGTTCGGCATCAATTTCTGCCTTCCAGCGAGGAACATCCCGTAACAGCGCCTTTTTCATGCCGGGAAATTTTTCAAAGAACAGGGCCAGCTGTGGAGACGCGAGGAGTACCAGAATTAACTCTTCAATCAGCTCGGTCTCGCCGATTGACAGCAGGGTACTCAGCGTCTCCAGTGAGATCATTTACGCGCCTGTTTAAGTTGTTCCGCAACGTCCTGCAGGCTGGTTTCGACGCGAGCCAGCCAGTCATCACTGATAAACAGGCAACGCTGTTGCTGACTGAACAGGTGGCGTTGTTGACGCAGCTGGTTGTCGAGTTCATCCAGCGCTTCACTGATTTCTTCCGGCAACGCCTCACTGCTGCTGCTGCCGGGCAGTGTCAGTCTTGCCGTTTGTAAGCTGACATCGCGAACCGCCAGGCAATGCTGCGCATCCACCAGCATATCCACCGTTTGAGCAAATCCAATACCGTTTAATTTGCCGCGAATATCGCCGCCTTTCTGTAACCAGTGGTTCAGTGCTTCACGCTCAATAACCAGATGCGTGACCTGCATATCATGCAGCGTGAGCGGCTTTTGCAGCATCAGCGTTAACTGCGCGTCGGTAAGGCTTTCGGGCATGTCGTAATGCGGTTTACGACTGAACATGCCGCTGTGCTTCTCAAGCGTAATGGCGGCAGCCACGCTTTGCTGCTGTTGCAGGGCCAGACGTCGGGCTTTCAGTTGCTGCAACCTGAGCAACATCGCCTGCTGTTGCCAGGCATGTTGAGTCATGAGCTGATCGATTTCACGATCCAGAAGCTGCATGGATGCAACGTCATGCCACAAACAGTCTTTCAATAAGATCAGATCCAGTGGCGCAATGGTGTTTCGCCCACTGTAAAAGGCGCTGGCCTGCAACAGATGTATGGCCTTTTTCCAGCGGCGATCGGAGATGTAAGGCGCCTCGGGTAGCTTTTCCAGCTGCTGGCGTAACTGATAGATCAGTTCAAACACGTTATCGGGCAGGGTGACCTGGCTGATGCCTTGCTGCCATCGCACATACTCTTCGTCGCTGATGCGCAGCGATTCGGCGACCGGGTTGTCATTTTCATCCTGATGATGGGTCAGCATGCTGCGGAAGTTCTGCTTTTCATGCACGTTATCCAGCCACAGGCGAATTAACATGCGGTCATACAGGGCTTCGAGCCCGCTATCGGCTTCCGGCAACTCATTGGAGGCCGTGACCAGCAGGCGCATCGGAATTTTTTCTTCGCTATCGCCATTTCGGAAACGGCGTTCGTTGATGGCGGTAAGCAGCGTGTTAAGGATTGCCGGGCCGGCTTTCCAGATCTCATCCAGAAAAACGATTTCGGCATCGGGGAGATAGCCTTTGGTCAGCCGCTGATAGCGTCCTTCATCTTTTAAAGCCTGAATAGACAGCGGACCAAAGACTTCTTCCGGAGTAGAAAAGCGGGTCATCAGATATTCGAAAGCGCGGGCATGCTGGAAGGCGCATTTCAGGCGACGGGCAATCAGGCTTTTTGCTATGCCTGGCGGACCCAGCAAAAATACGCTTTCGCCGCTGAGTGCGGCGAGCAGGCAAAGGCGAATGGCATGATGTCGCTCATACAAACCTTTTTCTAACGCATTGCTGAGACGAGAAATTCTTTCTGCCAAAAGATGGGGTTGAGCCATAATCACATCAATGTCCTTACGATCGTCGAGCCGCCGCGTTTTAGCGAACGCAATACTCTATAGGGTATGATGCGCGAAAGCGTTAATCGATGTCAGCTTTTTTGTTTCAGAAGGTTCGACAGCGCGACTTTAAATGTTAATGCAGCACCAAAAAACAGTGAATGACCATCGGTTACCCGGACGGCGGTGTAGGAATTTTTGTGAATACGTGCATACTGTGCGCTTTTTGATGGCTTGTGCGCCTCTCAGACTCCAACAAAAGATAATTTTATGAGCTCGGATAATAAGCACTCACTAGGCGGATTAACGCTGGCTGCCATTGGTGTCGTCTACGGGGATATCGGCACCAGCCCGCTTTATACCTTACGCGAATGTCTTTCGGGGCAGTTTGGCTTTGGCGTGGAGCGGGATGCGGTCTTTGGCTTTCTTTCGCTGATTTTCTGGCTGCTGGTGCTGGTGGTATCGCTGAAATATATCAGCTACGTCATGCGCGCAGACAATGCCGGAGAAGGCGGCATCTTGACGCTGATGTCCCTGGCGGGGCGACATACGGGCGGGCGAGCCACCGCAATTCTGGTGATTATGGGGCTGATTGGCGGCAGTTTTTTCTACGGCGAGGTGGTGATCACCCCGGCGGTTTCTGTCCTGTCGGCGATTGAAGGTCTGGAAATTGCGGCGCCAAGTCTCGATAGCTACATCGTGCCCATGGCCATCGCCGTCCTGACACTGTTGTTTGTCATTCAAAAACACGGGACCGGCATCGTGGGTAAACTCTTCGCGCCCGTCATGCTGTTGTGGTTTATTGTCCTGGCCGTGTTGGGTGCGCGCAGCATTCTCAATAATCCCGAAGTATTGCAGGCGCTCAATCCTTACTGGGCGCTGCACTTTTTTGTCGAATACAAGTCTGTCTCCTTCTTTGCGCTCGGCGCGGTGGTGCTCGCAATTACAGGCGTCGAAGCGCTGTATGCGGACATGGGGCACTTTGGTAAATTCCCTATCCGGCTGGCATGGTTTGTGGTGGTGCTGCCTTCGCTGGTGCTCAACTACTTTGGTCAGGGCGCGCTGTTACTGAAGCAGCCGGAAGCGATTAAAAACCCGTTCTTCCTGTTGGCTCCCGACTGGGCGCTGATCCCCATGCTGATTCTGGCGACCTTAGCCACCGTTATTGCTTCACAGGCGGTGATTTCCGGGGTCTTCTCATTAACCCGACAGGCGGTACGTCTGGGTTATTTGCCGCCAATGCGCATCGTCCATACATCGGAAAAAGAGTCGGGGCAGATCTACATCCCCGTGATTAACTGGCTGCTTTATTTCTCTGTCGTGATTGTCATCATCGGCTTTGAGCATTCGAGTAACCTGGCTGCGGCTTACGGGATTGCGGTCACGGGCACCATGGTGCTGACATCCATTCTGTGTGCGACCGTTGCGATACTGAACTGGCACTGGAATCGTTATCTGGTGGGGCTGATTTTAGTGGCGATGCTGTGCATTGATGTGTCGCTGTTCTCGGCCAACCTGATTAAAATTTTCTCCGGCGGCTGGCTGCCCCTGACGCTGGCGCTGATGATGTTTATTGTGATGACAACATGGAAGAGTGAACGCTTTCGGTTGCTGCGCCGCATGCATGAGCACGGCAATTCCCTGGAAGCAATGATTGCTTCTCTGGAAAAGTCACCGCCTGTTCGCGTACCCGGCACTGCGGTTTACATGTCTCGCGCGCTGAACGTGATTCCTTTTGCCATGTTGCATAACCTTAAGCATAACAAGGTGCTGCATGAGCGCGTCGTGCTGTTAACGCTGCGTACCGAAGATGCGCCATACGTACACAACGTCAGGCGCGTCACCATTGAGCAGTTGTCGCCCACCTTCTGGCGCGTGGTAGCCAGTTACGGCTGGCGTGAAACGCCGAACGTTGAAGAGATTTTCCACCGCTGTGGCCTGGAAGGACTTAACTGCCGCATGATGGAGACCTCTTTCTTTATGTCCCATGAGTCGCTGATCATTGGAAAACGCCCCTGGTATTTGCGTCTGCGCGGCAAGCTGTTTATGACGTTACAACGCAATGCGCTGCGTGCGCCCGATCAGTTTGAGATCCCGCCGAATCGGGTTATCGAGCTGGGAACGCAGGTCGAGATTTAAACGGCTGTGCCTGCCTGTCAGGCACAGCGTTTCACCAGTGCAGCGTGACGCACAATCCGCCGCCGGGATGTTGACTGAAGTGCAGCGACATACCGTGCAACTGGGCAATATTGCGTACGATCGATAAACCCAGCCCACTGCCGCTTTTCTCCTGCCCCGGCGGACGCCAGAAACGTTCGCCTAAACGCTGCAACTCGGCTGCCGATAGACTGTTTCCGTTATCCTCCACCCGCAACGTATTCGGGCTGATCACGATGTCAACGCGGCTGCCCGGCGGTGTATAGCGGATAGCGTTATCCAACAGGTTTCTGATCAGCAGCGACAGCAGCAACGCGTGTCCCGAAATAACCGGATCGGCTTCAGCGTTAAGGCGCAACGTAATGTCAGCCTTATCTGCCAGTGGCAGCTGTGAAGCCAGCGTGTCCTGTGCCACCTTTTTTAACATGACGGGCTGGAACGTATTGCGAACATCCTCGGCTTCAATGCGGGAAAGGGTAAGCAGCTGATCAACCAGACGAGTGGCGCGGGTAATACCCGCATCCAGCTGTTGCAGCGCGTGAGTGCGCATCGCCTCGTCATCGGCGGCCAGTTGAATGACCTCGCTTTGCACTCGCAGTGCGGCGAGTGGGCTGCGTAATTCGTGTGCGGCATCCGACGTAAAACGGCGTTCCCGCTGCATCATGGTATGAATACGGCTGAACAGGCCGTTCAGGGCGTCAATTAATGGTCGTACCTCTTTGGGAACGCGATCGGCCTGCAAGGGCGCATCATCGTCAGGTGCCCGCCCGGCAAGCTGGTGGCTGAGTTTCTTCAGCGGACGAAGTTCATACCACACCAGGCCCGTTAACATCAGCAGCATAAAAGGTAATGAGATCAGCCAGGGCAACATGCTGGCATCGACCAGATCTTTTGCCATATCGTCACGGTATTCCCATTCCTGACCCACCACGACGCGGTAACGTTGATCGGGCGTAGTCAGCCAGACAAAACGCCAGAGATCGTCATCCCCGTTAAGCTGGCCATCCTGGAAACCTTGATGCTCCGCATTAAAGGGCAGATCTTTGCCATTATCACCGTCGTTGAGAACCTGTTTTCCCTCCCGGTCAAATACCGCGAAAGCCAGCGCGTCATCGTCCTGTTTGCCACGATTGTGATCCAGCAACTTTTTTGTTTTTGGCAGCGACGTGCCGTTCAGCGTCGTGAAGTCCAGGGTCAGCAGGCGCTTAGCAAGCAGCATCTGTTGCGTATCAAACAGCTCGTTAACGGTGTCACGTGTTTTATACCAGGCGCTGAGCGTGGCCGCTCCCCAACAAATGGCCAGTATCAGCACCAGGCCAATGCCAAGGCGTAAAAACAAACTCATCGATCGCATTCGCTTTCCCCCAGCGTATAGCCCACGCCGTGGATGGTGCGGATAAAGCGGTTACCGAGTTTTTTACGCAGATGATGGATATGCACTTCTACCGCATTGCTCGACACTTCGGTATCCCAGGTATAGAGCTTTTCTTCAAGCTGGCTTCGCGTCAGTACCCGATCCGGATTTCGCATAAACAGCTCAAGCAGGGCCAGCTCACGGCTTTTTAACGCGATATTTTCGCCGTTTCTTTCCACGCAGAGATTACCGGGAATCAACACTACATCGCCATGACGCAGTTCGGGCTGGAGTTGCCCGTGGCGGCGGCGAATCAGTGCCTGTAAGCGTGCGGCAACTTCTGTAAGGGCAAAGGGTTTGCACAGGTAATCGTCAGCCCCCATCTGTAATCCTTCAACGCGTTGATCAAGCGCATCGCGGGCGGTAAGGATAAGAACCGGGACATCGTGCCCCTGCTGACGCCATTGACGCAATATGTCCAGCCCGTCACGCTCAGGCAGTGATAAATCGAGTACGACCGCATCCCACGGCGCCGCCGTTAATGCCTGAAAACCGGCCTCGCCAGAGACAAACCAGTCAACGCTGAATCCCAGCTTACTGAGTCCCGCTTTAATGCCGTCTCCAATCAGGCGGTCGTCTTCAATCAGTAAAATTCGCATCGCTTCTCCCTTTTAGTAAGCGATTTATACGAAGGCGAATGGGGGTTGTACAGTGAGTTTGGCTAAAAACTGCGTTTATTTTTGCCTTAAGATCCTGTTAAGAACTCTATGTTTTACTACAGTCACTACCCTAACTGCTTCATGGACAAGAGGTGACAAAATGAAAAAGTATGCTGCACTATTAGCCGTAACCATGCTGGCTTCCGCGCCGGTCTTTGCTGCACAACAAGGCGGATTTGTTGATCCAAATGCGCCAGCGCCGGCCGCACATCAGCAGCAGGGCGGTTTCAAAACCGATCAAAGCAGTGTTGTAACGGTGAAACAGGCTGAAGAGATGAAAGATGATAGCTGGATTACCGTTCGTGGCCAGCTTGAAAAGCAGATTGGTGACGAAGACTACGTGTTCCGTGATCAGACCGGCACGATGAAAGTAGAAATCGATCATAAGCGCTGGAATGGGCTGACCGTTTCACCCAAAGACCGTGTTGAACTGACCGGGGAACTGGACAAAGATTTCAACAGCATCGAGCTGGACGTCAAACAGGTCAAAAAGTTGCCCTGATTCTGCCCCAATGGACCGCCCAGGCGGTCCATTTTTCCCTTCTGACTGCCCCCTAACTCAAATTCTGGTCTGCAACAGCGAAACGTTTCGATAGCGATCACAAATTTCTTATTCAGTGGTTGAATTGTAACCTTCATTTAATACACTCCTGAAAGCGAAACGTTTCGCTCTGGAGTGGAAAAATGAAAAAAGGTCGCCTGTTAAACGCTGAACTCTCTTACGTCATCGCCCGCCTGGGCCATACGGATACATTGACGATCGCCGATGCGGGGTTGCCGATTCCGGCAGAAACGCAGCGTATCGATCTGGCACTGATACCGGGTACGCCAGGATTTATGCAGGTGGTTGAAGCGGTAACGCATGATATGCAGGTGGAAAGCGCCTTTATCGCGGAAGAAATTAAGCAGCATAATCCGCAGCTCCACAGCGAACTGATCGCCGTGCTCGACGCATTGCAACAGCACCAGGGAAATACCATTAGTATCCACTACATCAGTCACGAACAGTTCAAACAACAAACACAGCGTAGTCAGGCGGTCATTCGCAGCGGAGAGTGTTCTCCGTTTGCGAATGTCATCCTGAGCGCAGGTGTGACCTTCTGAGGCCATTATGCAACCGTTACTGCAGCTTAAAGGCATCGAAAAATCATTTCCGGGCGTCAAAGCACTGAATGGCGCATCGTTGTCAGTCTGGCCGGGACGCGTTATGGCGCTGGTGGGGGAAAACGGCGCGGGCAAATCGACCATGATGAAAGTGCTTACCGGCATTTACAGTCGTGATGCCGGTTCACTGTTGTGGCTGGGTGAAGAAACGACGTTTAGCGGACCCAAGGCTTCTCAGGAAGCGGGCATTGGTATTATCCATCAGGAACTTAACCTGATCCCCCAGTTAACCGTCGCGGAAAACATTTTTCTTGGCCGCGAATTCGTTAATGGCCTGGGCTGCATCAACTGGAAACGGATGTATGCCGAAGCTGACGCGCTGCTAAAGCGCCTGAATTTACGTTTTAACAGCCACAAACTGGTGGGCGATTTATCCATCGGCGATCAGCAAATGGTCGAGATCGCTAAAGTGCTGAGCTTTGAGTCGAAAGTCATCATTATGGATGAGCCGACCGACGCGCTGACCGATACCGAAACCCTGTCGTTATTCCGCGTTATCAACGAGCTCAAAGCACAGGGATGCGGCATCGTCTATATCTCCCATCGCATGAAAGAGATTTTTGAGATTTGCGATGATGTCACGGTGTTCCGTGATGGTCAGTTTATTGCTGAGCGTGCCGTCAGCGATCTGAGCGAAGAAAGCCTCATTGAGATGATGGTGGGCCGTAAGCTGGAAGATCAATATCCCCATCTGGACGAGGCGCCTGGCGACGTGCGCCTTAAAGTCGAAAACCTCAGCGGGCCTGGCGTCGATAACGTCTCGTTTACCCTGCGCAAAGGTGAAATTCTTGGCGTGTCTGGCCTGATGGGCGCTGGGCGCACCGAACTGATGAAAATCCTCTACGGTGCTGCGCCCCGCAGCGCCGGGCAGATCTGGCTGAGTGGACGTGAAGTGGTGACCCGCTCACCGCAGGATGGCCTTGGCAATGGCATCGTGTATATATCGGAGGACCGTAAGCGCGATGGCCTGGTGCTGGGCATGTCAGTCAAAGAGAACATGTCTTTGACCGCACTGCGCTACTTCAGTCACCTGGGCGGCAGGCTCAGGCACGCTGAAGAGCAGCTCGCCGTCAGCGATTTTATCCGTCTGTTTAACGTTAAAACCCCGTCAATGGAGCAGCCGATTGGCCTGCTATCCGGCGGTAATCAACAGAAAGTCGCGATTGCCCGCGGATTAATGACGCGCCCCAACGTGTTGATTCTCGATGAACCGACGCGCGGTGTTGACGTGGGGGCAAAAAAAGAGATCTATCAGCTCATTAACCAGTTTAAGGCAGAAGGGCTGAGCATTATTTTGGTGTCGTCGGAAATGCCAGAAGTTCTGGGCATGAGTGACCGTATTGTCGTGATGCATGAAGGCCGTTTAAGCGGCGAATTTACCCGTGAAGACGCTACCCAGGAAAGCCTGATGGCCGCAGCCGTTGGTAAGCAACACAGTGAGGATTTAGTTGTATGACCACCCAAACCGTTCCGTCTAACCGTCGCTGGTTCAGCAAAGCCTGGCTGCTTGAGCAAAAGTCGCTGATTGCGCTGATTGTGTTGATTGCCGTGGTCGCCAGCCAGAGCCCTAATTTCTTTACCGTGGCAAACCTGTTCAACATTTTGCAGCAGACATCGGTCAACGCCATTATGGCGGTGGGCATGACGCTGGTTATTCTGACGTCAGGTATCGATCTCTCTGTGGGATCGCTACTGGCGCTCACAGGTGCGGTGGCGGCATCGCTGGTGGGAATGGAGGTGAATGCCTTTGTTGCGGTTGCGGCCTCGCTGGCGCTGGGCGCAGCCATTGGCGCGGTGACCGGTACCATTGTCGCGCGCGGTAAGGTGCAGGCTTTTATCGCCACGCTGGTGATGATGCTGTTACTGCGCGGTGTCACCATGGTTTATACCAACGGCAGCCCTGTGAATACCGGCTTTAATGACAATGCCGATCTGTTCGGCTGGTTTGGTATTGGTCGTCCGTTGGGGATTCCTACACCCGTATGGCTGATGGTGCTGGTGTTCGTGGCGGCCTGGTACATGCTGCACCACACGCGGTTGGGCCGCTACATCTATGCACTGGGGGGGAATGAAGCCGCAACACGTCTCTCCGGTATCAACGTCAATCGGGTCAAAGTCATTGTTTATTCGCTGTCTGGCATGCTGGCGGCGCTGGCGGGTTCTATCGAAGTCGCCCGTCTTTCGTCCGCGCAGCCGACAGCCGGAACAGGCTATGAACTGGATGCGATTGCCGCCGTTGTATTAGGCGGTACCAGCCTGGCCGGAGGTAAGGGCCGGATTGTTGGCACCTTAATTGGCGCATTAATCCTTGGCTTTTTGAACAATGGTTTAAATCTGATGGGTGTATCGTCGTATTACCAGATGATCGTAAAAGCGGTAGTCATTCTGCTGGCGGTGCTGGTGGACAATAAAAGCAGCAAATAACTCAGACCTTAATACAGGATAAAATGATGAAAAAGTTAACTGCATTAGCTGTGATCCTTGGTGCAACGCTCAGCGCCAGCGCAATGGCTAAAGATACCATTGCCTTAGTTATCTCTACGCTGAACAACCCGTTCTTCGTTTCACTGAAAGACGGCGCACAGAAAGAAGCCGATAAACTGGGCTACAACCTGGTCGTGCTGGATTCACAGAACAACCCGGCAAAAGAACTGGCTAACGTTCAGGACTTAACCGTGCGCGGGACGAAAGTGCTGTTGATTAACCCGACCGATTCTGACGCTGTCGGCAACGCCATCAAAATGGCTAACCAGGCGAAGATCCCGGTGATCACCCTGGACCGCGTAGCTGCACAGGGTACGGTAGTCAGTCACGTTGCATCTGATAACCGCTTTGGCGGCAAGATGGCGGGTGACTACATCGCACGTAAACTGGGTGATAACGCGAAAGTGATCGAGTTAGAAGGCATCGCAGGGACCTCTGCTGCGCGTGAACGTGGCGAAGGTTTTAAACAGGCTGCTGACGCACATAAATTCCAGATCCTGGCCAGCCAGCCGGCAGACTTTGATCGTACCAAGGGTTTGAACGTTATGCAGAACCTGCTGCAGGCGCACCCGGATGTTCAGGCGGTGTTTGCACAGAATGACGAAATGGCACTGGGCGCGCTGCGTGCACTGCAAACTGCAGGTAAAACCGATGTGATGGTCGTCGGTTTCGATGGCACACCTGATGGCGTGAAAGCCGTTGAAGGTGGCAAGCTGGCCGCAACCGTGGCTCAGATGCCAGAGAAAATTGGCATGATCGGCGTTCAGACTGCTGATAAAGTGCTGAAAGGTGAAAAAGTGCAGGCGGTCAATCCGGTCGATCTGAAACTGGTTACCAAATAAATCAAAGAAAAGCAGGGCATTGCGCCACCCGTCGGTGGCGCACTTATTTTGGACTCCTCCAATGAGCAAAAACGCAAAACTGGCCGTTCTTGGTAGCATTAATGCTGACCACATTCTTAATCTGGCTCATTTTCCCCGCCCTGGCGAAACGGTGATCGGGCAGAAATACCAGATTGCGTTTGGCGGTAAAGGCGCGAATCAGGCGGTTGCCGCGGGTCGTGCGGGTGCGAATATCGCTTTTATAGCCTGTGTTGGCGCTGATGACATTGGCGAACGTATTTGCCAGCAGCTCGCGCAGGACAATATTGATACGCATCCAGTAGAAGCCGTCGAGGGTGAATCTACGGGTGTGGCGATGATTTTCGTGAATGGCGAAGGCGAAAATAACATTGGCATCTATTCCGGCGCCAACGCGGCATTGACGCCGCAGTATGTTGAACGTCACCAGCAGGTCATTGCCCAGGCGGATGCCTTACTGATGCAGTTGGAATCGCCCCTGGACAGCGTTTTGGCTGCGGCGACGTTGGCCAGACAGCATCAGACCCGCGTGATTTTAAATCCTGCTCCGGCAACGAAACTGTCTGATGATTTGTTAGCGCTTATCGACATCATTACGCCGAATGAAACTGAAGCTGAAATTCTGACCGGTATTGCGGTAAATAATGATGATGATGCAGCACGTGCCGCCGCCGCATTGCATGAAAAAGGTATTGCTACCGTTTTGATCACCCTGGGACGCCGTGGCGTCTGGCTCAGTGAAAATGGGAAGGGACAACGTATTGCCGGCTTTGAGGTCAACGCGGTCGACACCATTGCTGCTGGCGATACCTTTAACGGTGCGTTTATCACTGCGCGCCTTGAAGGTAAGGCCATGCATGATGCCGTTCGTTTTGCCCATGCCGCCGCGGCAATTGCGGTAACCCGTTCAGGTGCGCAGCCTTCTGTACCGTGGCGTGCGGAAATCGACGACTTTTTACAGCAGCAGGGTTAAGCGCTTGGCTACGATGAAAGATGTCGCCCGACTGGCGGGTGTCTCAACTTCAACGGTTTCACACGTCATCAACAAGAACCGTTTTGTCAGTGACGGCGTGCGTGAAAAAATTGAACAGGCGATCCGCGAACTCAACTACGCGCCGTCGGCATTAGCGCGTAGCCTCAAGCTTAACCAAACCAATACCATCGGCATGCTGCTGACTGCCAGTAGCAACCCTTTTTATGCAGAAGTCGTGCGTGGGGTGGAAGACAGTTGCTATGAGCGGGGATACAGTCTGATTCTTTGTAATACCGCTGGCGACGAAGCGCGCATGAATCGTAGCCTGGAAACGCTGCTGCAAAAGCGCGTTGATGGCTTGCTTATCATGTGTACCGAGAGTCATCTGCCTTCGGCCGAAATCCTTAATCGTTATCCTTCTATCCCAACGGTGATGATGGACTGGGCACCTTTTGAAGGCCATGGCGATATTATTCAGGATAACGCGTTGTTAGGGGGAGAGCTGGCCACGCAGCACCTAATTGACAGTGGCTACTCGCGTATTGCCTGTATTTCTGGGCCGCTTGATAAAACACCTGCACGCATGCGACTGGAAGGTTATTACCAGGCGATGCAGAAAAGCGGTCTGCATGTTCCGCCAGAATATGTTGTCAGTGGCGACTTTGAGTTTTCAGGCGGCTACAACGCAATGTTTGAATTGCTGGCGCTGGAAACGCCGCCGCATGCTGTTTTTACCAGCAACGACGCGATGGCGGTTGGCGTTTATCACGCATTGCATCAGGCCGGACTGCAGATTCCACAGGATATGGCGGTGATGGGATATGACGATATTGAACTGGCTCGCTATATGTCACCGCCGCTGAGTACTATTCATCAACCTAAAGACGAACTGGGCGAACTGGCGATAGATACGCTGATTCACCGCCTGAGCAATCCCGACGTCAGCCAGCAAACGCTGGTACTGACGCCGGAGCTGGTGCCGCGAGGCTCGGTTTAAGCCTTTTTCTTTTTATCGCGATTGCTGATCAGGTTACGTCCATCACCATTGCGCAACATCATAAATGTTAGCGCCGACAGCACGGTTACGATGCCCATCGTCAGGAAGGTGGAATGGAACTGTTCTACCGTCGTGCTATCAAACTCCTGATAAAAACGCAGTACAGCAGCGCTGACCGCTACACCGAAACTGATCGCCAGTTGTTGTGTCACGGCTAGCACGCTATTGCCGCCACTGGCGTTGTCGTCATCTAAATCAGCCAACGTAATGGTATTCATCGCCGTAAACTGGGTGGACATCGCCATACCCAGCAGAAAGAGCGGTATCAATAATAATGCGATGCTTTCAGAAGGTGACTGCAGTGAAAAGCTGGCAATCATGAACCCGATAATCACCGTAATGCTGACCAGCAAGCGGCGATAACCAAACCAGCGCAGCAGCTGCGTCACGCTTTGTTTTGCCAGAATAGATCCTACGGCCGTGGGCGCCATCATGCATCCCGCCAGAATAGCCGAGTAACCGAAACCCACCTGAAGCATCAGCGGCATCAAAAACGGCACACAGCCTGTACCAAGCCGCGAGGCGATGTTGCCAATGATACCTACCGAGAAGGTGCGGGTCTTAAACATCGGCAGATTAATAAGGGGAGAGGGGTGACGTCGGGCGTGCGCAATATAAAGAAGCAATAACACAACACCGCCACACAACACCCCGGCCGCAATCCAGGGGGAGACGATACGCTCACCAAATAGCTCTATCCCGGTGGAGATCATCACCAACCCGATGCCGAAGAGTAAAAAGCCCAGAAAGTCGAAGCGGCGTTTAGGCGTAGTAAAGTCAGGCATATATTTACGCGCATAGAATATGCCCAGTATGCCAATAGGGATGTTAATCAGGAATATCCAGTGCCAGGTGGCATACGTCACCATTACACCGCCCAACAGCGGCCCCAGGATCGGTCCCACTAACCCCGGCATCGTCACAAAGTTAAGGATGGGTAAGAGTTCACTGCGCGGATAGGCGCGCAAGAGTGCCAGGCGCGCTACCGGCATCATCATGGCACCACCAACGCCCTGAATGACACGGGAGGTAACCAGAACAGATAAAGAAGGCGACAAGGCGCAGGCTAACGAGCCAAGGGTAAAGAGCGAAACGGCAATCATGAAGATTTTGCGTGTGCCGTAACGATCTGCAAGCCAGCCGCTGACGGGGATAAGCATGGCAACGGTTAAGGTGTAGCTGATGACGGCGGACTGCATGGCAAGCGGGGAACGGTCAAGACTGGTGGCGATCGCGGGCAGGGCTGTGTTCAATATCGTGGCATCCAGTGACTGCATAAAGAATGCCATAGCGGCAATCCATGGCAGACCGGCCATACTGCGCGCGGATTTAATCATTGAGCGTCCTTCGTAATGTTTTCAGCAAAGATAATGAAGAAGAATAGCATTGGCAGAAATGCACAATACGCCTCTTTCAGAGACTACGTGGTGATTTCCGTGCGTTGTTTAGGCAGGAAGTGGTGCTTTTTACCTCGTTCGTTTAAAAATAAACCGCTCAGTCATTTTTTTATAATTAATGCTTGTCACTCAGAAAGAACTCCCTATAATGCGCCTCCACTGACACGGCACAACGGCTTACGTAACGCGGTGTTCAGCAGGAGGCTCCCAGGAGTTTCCGCCGGAGAAAAACTTCTGAAAAAGAGGTTGACTCTGAAGGAGGAAAGCGTAATATACGCCACCTCGCGACAGGCGGTTAACCCGCTGTTCGCACTGCTCTTTAACAATTTATCAGACAATCTGTGTGGGCACTCGCAGGATTGATATCAGCGTCTCCGGACGTAAAAAATATCAAAGCCTCACGA
>NZ_QGTU01000008.1:0-228090 GCF_003182295.1 Pantoea sp. AG702
GAGTCAGAAGCCGCTTAAGGATGCGGGCTGGCTCATGAAGCTACCCGAAGATGAGTTAGCAGAACAGAGCGCCGCGCTGGCGAAAAGCCTTCCGGCTGGCTGGCTGCCGCGCATTCAGGAACTCCAGAAAAAAATGATGGAATGGCTGGAGGCCAAAAAGGCCGAAGCCGCCGCCAGGGAGAGCGTTGAGGCGCTGCGCCAGAGCCAGGCGCAGACGGAGCAGGCAGGCCAGGACAACCGGGCGCGCTTTCGTGAGCTGCTGGAGCAGAACGGCGGCACCGTCACGCCTGAGATGAAGGCGCTGCGTGCAGAATATCTGGAGCAGCAGGAAACGGCGACCGAGCTGGCCGGACTGATTACCCAGAGGGAAAAGCAGCTGCCGGGGCTGGCCGACGTGACCGGGCAAAAGGCTCACGCTTACATCACCTGCCATGAGCGCATCATGGACGAGCGCATTGATGCGCTCATTGATGAATTCTTTATCTTCCACGCCATTGAGCTGAGCAGCCTGCTGAGAATGAAGTACAGCCAGTTTGAACGCGATGGCTCACCCCATGCGCCGGGTGTGCTTGAAGGGGCAAACGATGCAGACACGCTGTACCGTGGATATATTATGGAACTGATGCTGCGCTGGACGAACACAAAGCTGCCGCTGATGTTCCGTGATGACGTCATCAGCCTTGCAGGCACGCACCCCTTCCGGGGAGCCTGGCAGGACCGGCGTAAGCGTAAACGGTTCCCCGGCCAGAAATAACCCCTCAGCCCGGCACCTGCCGGGCTTTTTTACGTCTGCTGCGTGAGTGCATGTCTATGCTGCATGAAAACGCATGAGTCTCAGGCATCCAGACATGGCAGCAAAGGCCAGCAGCGGCGCGGCGCGAAGCCACTCATGCAGGTGCATGAAAACCGCTACATGAAGTGCGCAGGCGTGGCGGGGCTACGAGCGCGCGCGGTGATGTCAAATGGGTGCCATACTAACTATTTTAGATATGACCGAATTTGTTGACGTTATCGTTAGTTACTCAGAAATGCGGCCTTTGAAACTATTGACGAGGTAAAGTTAATCCGTATCTCGGTGCCAACGACAACTCACCTCCAACAAGTAAGAGCCAAGCTAAGAAAACATGGCAAGATCATAATAAAGTGATATCACTCTCACTTAAGATAACAGCGAGTGATACAATATTGTGGACTATTCAATCATAAATGGAGAAATGGATGACCCAGCCCAAAGTTTTCATATCGTATAGTTGGAGCACCCCAGCGCATAAGGAAAGGGTTAAGTCAATTGCAGACAGGCTTTTAAGTGACGGAGTAGATGTTGTAATTGACATTTACGATTTACAGGAAGGCAATGACAAAAATGCCTTTATGGAAAAAATGGTTATTGATACCAGCATTACAAACGTACTTGTAATGTGTGACAAGGCATATTCTGAAAAAGCAGACCATAAAAAAAATGGGGTGGGAACTGAGTCGCAAATCATTTCGCAGCAAGTATATACAAAAGTCGATCAGTCGAAATTTATTCCTATTGTTTGTGAATACGATGAACAATCTGAGCCTTGCCTACCGATTTTCATGAGTTCATTAATATGGATTGATTTGTCAACCCCTGAGAAAGAAAATCATAATTGGGAAAGACTGGTTAGACTTCTCCATGGAAAACCAGCAGATATCAAACCAAAGTTAGGAAAGAGCCCTAGTTACTTAGAGAGCGGTCAATATGAGCCTGTAAGTGAGCCCCATGCTAAATTCAATAGTCTAAAGCAGGCTCTCATGCAAGGTAGATCTGGAATTAATTATTATCGCCGTGATTTTATTGATTCAGTAGTACTCTACCTTGATGGTATGAGAATTCGTATTCAACCTGAAAATAATGACACAATTTCGTTAGGTAAAAAAATTATTAGCGATATTGCTGCAATGAAACCAGTCAGAGATTATATATGTGAATGGCTCGCCCTCGAATCAGAGTTTACAGAGCACCAAGTGCTTTCTTCAGAGTTATTAAAGTTCTTTGAGAGAATACTCGCACTAACCTATGTCCCAAGCGGCGTCAACTCCTGGTCTTCAAATTGGTATGATGCGCAAAAAATATTCGCATTTGAAATGTTTCTATATACCATAGCCACCTTCATTAAATTGGAGAAATTCCAGTTAATTCGTGATGTATTATCTGCAAGATTTCTTTCAATTGATAACAATCTGGCACCAGAGCGCAGACTTGTTTCAATAAGTGCTTTTTTAACCGAATCAGAAACCTTGCAAGCAGGATTTGAAGAGAGCTCCAGATACTACTCTCCAGTAGCAGAACTGATAAAAAGAAACGCTGATAGAAATGATTTTAATTTCAATGACCTAATGCAAGCCGACCTCTTAATTCTTTTTTATGCATTCTGTAACGAAGGTATATATTGGTATCCTAACACCCTTCATTATGCAGGTTTTAACTATAAACCAGAGTTATTTATACGAGCCACTCAACATTCATATTTTCAAAAACTAGCATTCCTTGTTGGAGGGAAATCTACACAAGATATTAAAGATAAAATTAATGCTGGTGCCGACAGGCTATACTCATCCAACTATAGGTCTAGTATGATTGGCTCAGGTTTTTCAAGCATGATGAACAGTGACTATCTTGATTCTATTCAATAATAAAAGCCGCTCTTAAGAGCGGCTTTATGAAACATACATTCTTACTGATCATTCTCGCGCCTGGTAGTTAGAGAATATAGTCAGCGCGGATATTTAATAGTTTTTCAGCTCGAATCTCTTGATTATTAATCCATCATGAAGTTCAAAATATAAATTGCTCTCAATGCTCTTTCTTAACCAATAATATTTATGAACTAATGGTATCACTGATGGTATCACTGATGGTATCACTGATGGTATCGAAAGAACCTCATAAAAAAATAATAATTAAAAACAGTCACATAGGGCCTTTTTCGATTCCTGCAGGGGACACCATATGTTAGCCCACCTAAGTATTTTAAAGTCTAGTCAACTCTTCAACTTCAAACACTTACCTTCCGTTTGTAGCCCGTTAACGTACACTGTCATATTTCAAAATCCACGCTGTTTTGTTGGTACATATGTTGGTATTTTAAGTTCGATAATGCAGATACCATCAGAAGAGGGTTTTTAGTATGGCGCTAACTGAGTTAACAGTAAGAAATACAAAGCCTTCTGATAAACCTGTCAAATTGACAGACGGTAATGGTATGCATCTTTTGATCACCACAAGTGGTTCCAAATACTGGCGTTTCCAGTATCGCTTCGCTGGCAAACAGAAAATTCTCGCACTGGGTGTATATCCTGAGGTTTTGTAAGCACACCCGTTTTAGTTCCACGCACTTTTTGAGGTTTCCGGTTTTTCGGCCATCAGCCGGTACTCCTCCGGCGTCAGGTTATTCAGGGATTCATGAGGCCGCTCGCTGTTGTATTCCATCAGCCAGCGACTTGTGATTTCCCGAGCTTCATTCAGCGTTCTGAACAGGTAAAAATCCAGGATTTCTGTTCGGTACGTCCGGTTAAACCGTTCGATAAAGGCGTTCTGCGTTGGTTTTCCCGGCTTGATAAATTCCAGCATCACTCTATGCTCTTCAGCCCACTGTGCCAGCGTCAGTGAGACCAGTTCTGGTCCGTTGTCCATCCGCAGTTTCAGTGGATAACCCCGGTTTGCCACGATTCTGTCCAGCACCCTGACCACCCGCTGTGCCGGGATATTCAGATCAATTTCTATGGCGAGGGCCTCACGGTTAAAGTCATCAACCACATTAAAGGTCCGGAAGCGTCTGCCGCAGACCAGCGCATCATGCATAAAATCGATGGACCAGCTCTGGTTAAGCGCTTCCGGCGTAGCCAGTCGCGCCGGGTTACGTGCGGGTAAACGCTGTTTTCCCTTGCGACGAAAATTCAGTTTCAGCAGGCAGTGAATCCGGTGAACGCGTTTATGGTTCCGGGTGTTACCCTGCCTGCGCAGCAGCTGGAACAGCTTTTTGAAGCCGTATCGCGGGTAGCGCTCTGCCAGCTCAGTGAGCACCTGGATCACCGGTTCATCACGCCGGGTATCGGGCTGGTAACAACAGACCGTCCTGCTCAGCGATAACGTCCTGCAGGCCTGGCGAATGCTCATGGTAAATTGCGCAGTCAGGTAACCGACGAGCTCACGCTTTATCGCTGGTTTTAAAGCTTTTTTTCGATGACTTCTTTAAGTGCCCGGCATTCAAGGCTGAGATCAGCAAACATCTGTTTGAGGCGACGGTTTTCATCCTCCAGGTCTTTCATCTTTTTTATATCAGAGGCTTCCATACCGCCAAACTTCGCTTTCCAGTTGTAATAGCTGGCTTCAGAGATACCGGCTTCACGGCAGACATCTTTAACGGCACGTCCGGCTTCGACGGACTTCAGAACGGCAATGATCTGGTGTTCGGTGAATCGGGCTTTACGCATGGTGATCTCCTCACAGGACATAATCAGTATGTCGGAAGATATCTAAAAGTGAATGGTTCGGTTTACCGGGATACTTACACAGTTTTTACTCTCCAAAGTCAAATATAAGCCAAGCTTATGTATAATTTCAAAAACAACCAATCCAGATGACAGGAAAATTCTTAACTAGTTGTTTTAAAATTAATTTAAAGGAAGAGACTACAATTAATTAGAAAATTCTTAATTTTTCCACTGAAACATTCTAATATGTACAGAAAAATTGCAGTGATTTAAAGCTATTAGCATAACTCACTGATTAAACGATAAATTCTCAATTCAAGGTTATGCGTAATGGACGAAATTGAAGGCTCGCTTTACAAAAACTCCAATCTGTCACTCAGCCAGAAACTTGAAAAGTCGCGAGCAGAGTTACTTGATCTGACAGCAAGAAATCGTTTACTCAACATACCAAAATCAAAAACTACAAAATTTTTAGAAGTAGTTAATGAAAGGTCTGACATTCTGTACAAGATGCTTTTTGAAGAAGGCAAGCCGTTCACTTTTCTTCATGGTCGAGAAGATAAAAAGGCAGATGAAAACAATGAGAATAGTGAGACAGACTCAGATTCCGAAGATATTATTTTCTTAGATGACTCTGAAACCAACCATAATGATACAAAACTTCAGACAAAGCTCACGCCAAAAACATTACAAAAAAAATTATTAGATTTATATTATGACTCAAAGACCCTTGAGGAAGAGCAAGGCGTAAACATCCTGTTTCTATCGCTAGGAGCGCTTAAATGGATAGATCCTAATAACAAAGCAAACATACGGCATGCACCTCTTGTATTGTTGCCAGTTGAATTAATGCGAGCTAAAGCAGGAGAACGCTTTAAAATTAAAGTCAGGGATGAGGACATCATTAGCAACCTGTCGCTTGAGACATTCCTCAGCCGTGTTCACCAAATCACCCTACCTCCCCTGAGTATCGATGACGATTTTTCTTTAACGAATTACTTCGCAGAGATAAAACAAGCTGTATCATTTAAAGAAAGCTGGGAAGTATTAGAAAATGAAGTCAATCTAGGTCTATTTTCCTACGCTAAATTTATGATGTATATGGATTTAGATCCTGATAACTGGCCTTCGGATTCAAAAATCACAGATCAGGAATCAATAAAGTGTCTTTTAGAAACAGGCTTTTCTGGTGGAGAGTTAATCTCTGACGACATTGTAATTGACTCAGTCATTCCCCCCCGAGAAATGCTTCATATTTTGGACAGTGATAGCTCACAAACTCTTGCCATTCACGAAGTACGTAATGGTAAAAGCTTGGTTATTCAGGGTCCTCCAGGAACTGGTAAATCTCAGACAATCGCAAACATCATAGCTTCAGCTATAGCAGACGGTAAAAAAGTATTGTTTGTAGCTGAAAAAATGGCGGCCCTTGAAGTAGTTAAGCGCAGACTTGATCAGGCGGGTGTTGGAGATGCTTGTTTAGAGCTACATAGCAATAAAACCAACAAAAGAGCATTCCTTGAAGAACTGAAGCGAGTCTGGGAACTCGGTTCACCTCGAGGAGAATTTCCAGATACATTAGTCAATAATCTCACAGAAAGCCGAGATATTCTCAACAATCACCCCGCAAGAATTCATAAAACGTACATGCCATCTGGATTAACGCCATATAAGGTTATGGCGCAACTGGTACGTCTCAGACAATCAGGTTTTGATCCTAATGATTATAAGCTTAGCGGGTATGAATCATGGAGTAACGACGATTTCGCCAAAAGACATGCACTTATTGATGAATTAATTGAGAGGATAAGTGATATTGGCATTCCTGATTCGCACCCATGGAATGGTATCGATAGAACTGAGATACTTCCTAGTGAAGTTGAAAGACTCACTGCTTCATTAACGAACCTGAAGTCTGAACTTTCAGATTCTATTGAAGAGTCTATCAATCTTTCTAAACTAACAAATGAAGCCTATCATATAAGCTCATTAAAAGAATTACAGGAATTCATTCAAATAGCTGAATTAATTAACTCAGCGCCTAATTTATCACCTGAATCGTTAAGTTCGCCATTGTGGGCCACTTCTAAATATGAGACAAAAACGTTAATTGAAACTGGATTCTCATTTAAAGAGCTCTACAGCAAGCTTGAAAAAGAATTACATGCAGATAAATTCAACACCGAGGTCGCCAGCCTTACAGAAGACTATCGTAAATTACCTGTAGATATTAATATTAATGCTTTTACTACTGCCAATAAACTGAAGACACTTACACCTAAAATCTTAAAAGAGTCTTCAAGATTACAGCAGGAGTTGGGTTCTAAAATCGGATTCTCGACTTTAAGTGAGATTGAAAGTCTTATTGAGTTGGGTGAAAGTATTACTCAAGCTCCAAATGTGAGTCCAGAAGCATTCATTGCCACTGTCTGGGAAGGTGGTATTGAAAAAGCGGCAAGTCTGGTTGCAGATATTAAACAACTTAGTATTTATAAAGAAAAAATCAATCTCATCTTTGTTGAAAAGGCGTGGGAAACAGATGTAGAAAGCACACGAAACAGCCTTGAAAACAACACTGGCGCTTTTAAATTCCTTAATAGCGAATGGCGAAAGTCGAAAAAGCTTACCCTTTCATTGATAAATGATAAAGGTTTGACGATCCCTCAGCAGGTTGAGTACCTCGATCTGTTGATAAAAGCACAGAAATTAAGAAAATCCATCATTGATTTGAATGAGTTCGGACAGTCTGCATTTGGTTCAGACTGGCGAGGTGAGAATAGCGATAGTGAATTGCTGAAATCACTTGTAGAATGGATGCGTACCTTACGTGGTATCAACTCTGAAGCTCGAATAATTGCAAGTCGCCTCTCCAATAAAGACGCCTTAGCATATCAAGTGAGTCAGCTTAAAAAACTCACCCATGAAGTTTTAGATGAAAGCCGTATTCTTTGGGATTCATTGGGAGCCACACCAGAAGAGTATTTTGATAACTATTATTCCGTTAAAAGCATTCCACTGGAATCACTCCTTGTAAAGTCTGATGTGCTAAGCACTATGGACTCCGCGTATAAAGATGTTTTCGTCAAAAATGAATCCTCTGTTTCTGATCGTATTGAATTGTTGAGTTTGTTATCAAGCGCCCAGCAAAAAATGAATATCATTTATACTTTCGATAATTTAGCTCAGTCAACCATGTATCCATTATGGTTGAAAGAAAACAGTGACTGGGATCTGTTACTTCAATCTCATTCCTGGATTGAATCAAATGACGACTTAAGAATCTTAGCGTCTAAAATAGATGACAGACAGGGTTTAGTTCATAAATCAAGAAGTTTGAGTGAGTCTATCCAAGCGCAATTTGCGAAACTCACATCAGTGATTACTTCTCTTAAATCTTCCTATGGATCAATTTTCAAAAATGAAAATGTTCATGAAATACCATTTAATCTAGTCTATGACAAGATTACTCTTTGGATAGATAATTCTGAACAACTTTCAAAATGGGTTGCCTGGCAAAACCGTGTAGAGCTGGCGAAAACATTTGGTATTTATCCATTAATCTCCGATTTGAGTAGTGGAGTTCTTTCCTCCGAACGTTTACTAGGTACTTTTGACAGAACTTATTTCGACTCAATTCTGTCTTTAATGGTCGAAGATGAGCCAGAACTGGCTCGTTTTGATGGTGATTTGCATTCAAGAAGAGTAGCAAGCTTCGCTGAGATGGATCTGCGAAGAATTAAAGCTTCGAGTTTTGAAGTCGTAAGAGCTCACCACAGAGCAATTCCCTCTAAAGTTGGCGTAGGCCCTATAGGTGTACTGCGGGGTGAGATGGCACGCAAACGCGGTCATATGGCGATTCGACAGCTCATGACAAAAGCTGGAGCAGCTATTCAGGCATTAAAGCCAGTTATGATGATGAGTCCTCTGTCAGTTGCCCAGTTTTTAGTGCCAGGTAAGCAGTCGTTTGATTTACTGGTAATGGATGAAGCCAGTCAGATTCAACCTGTAGATGCATTAGGAGCTATTGCACGAAGTAAGCAGATAGTTGTTGTCGGAGACGAACGTCAGTTACCTCCAACCTCTTTCTTCGCCAAAATGACAGGTTCCGCAGATGAGCAGGATGATGACGAGTCAGCACAAGTGGCAGACATTGAGAGCATACTGGGACTTTTTGTTGCCAGAGGGTTGCCTCAAAAAATGCTTCGCTGGCATTACAGAAGTCGTCACCAGTCATTGATTGCTGTGTCGAATAGTCAGTTTTATGAAAACAAGCTTTTTATAGTTCCCAGCCCCTATACACAAGAAGCAGGTATGGGCCTGCGTTTCCATAAAGTTGAAGATGGCGTATTCGAATCTGGAAGCAATGCAAATGAAGCAAAACGCGTAGCAACAGCAATTCTCGAACATGCAAGAAGCCACCCTCATTTATCTTTAGGTGTGGCTACCTTTTCTGTTACCCAGAGAAAGCGTATTCAGGACGAGCTTGAAGTGCTTCGCAGGCTGAACCCTGAGTTCGAGGATTTTTTCTATGCGCACCCAAGCGAACCGTTTTTTGTTAAAAACCTTGAAAACATTCAGGGTGACGAACGCGACGTCATTATCATTTCTGTTGGATATGCCCGAAATCCACAAAACTATATGGCAATGAGATTTGGTCCCCTTGGAGCTGAGGGCGGTGAGAGACGTTTGAACGTTCTAATCAGTCGCGCCAAAAGGCGTTGCGAAGTCTATGCCTCTATTGATGACGATGATATCGATCTTGAAAGAGCTAAAGGCAGAGGTGTATTCGCTTTTAAACTTTTCCTGCAATATGCAAGAACAGGTCGCTTGTCAGTAGCAGAGCAGAGTGGCCGTTCAATGGACAGTCTTTTCGAAGAACAGGTTGCAAATGCTCTGCAAAAAGAAGGCTTTCAGGTTCACCCTCAAGTTGGTATTGCAGGTTTCTTTATTGATTTAGCCATTGCCGACCCTGATATGCCAGGCCGCTACCTTATCGGGATTGAATGCGATGGTATGACTTACCACTCTTCCCGTTCTTCGAGAGAAAGAGATCGCTTACGTCAGGCAGTGCTTGAGGATCATGGTTGGATCATTCACAGGATTTGGAGCACGGATTGGTTCCAGCGCCCCGAAGAGCAACTACAGAAAACTCTCTCTGCTATTCAGGCGGCTAAGAAAGAGCTCGAAAATCGTTCTGAAACTTCTCTATCTCGGTCAAGAGCTGTACCTGTCGAGATAGTGACAGTTGAAAGAGAGACTGTCACAGAGATTGGTCTTGAGACAATTGAAGGCAGTTTCAATGAAGCTGTGGCATATGTTGAGGCGGTTCCTGACGTTGACACAAGATTCCAGATTCATGAAACCCCAGTTGGCGTGCTAGCTAAGATAGTTGAGCAAATTGTTCTTGTGGAAGCCCCAATACATGTGAATGAAGTGATTACACGTGTCAGGTCCGCATGGGGTCTGCAACGTGCAGGGGCCCGTATTGAAGCCATTGTTAAAGATGCGATAAAAATTACAACCTCAAATTCCTCATTTTTCATGGAAGATGACTTTTTGTACAACGATAATCTTTCCATAACATTGAGAGACAGAACGAATGTTAAATCAGCAGGATTAAGAAAGTCGGAAAACATATCTAATAAGGAAATGGAGACAGGAATTATTGAAATTATTAATAAAAGTTTCGGTGCTACCCAAGACGAGCTAGTCAATTCTGTATCAAGGGCTATGGGCTTCAAGGCTACAAGTGGTACTTTAAAAGGCATCATCACTTCCATAATTCAAAAAATGGAAAGTGATAATAAAATCGTTTTTAAAGAACCAATGTACTATATCATGTGATACTATTTTTGTGGCTTGCACTCTAAGGCCGCTAAATGCGCTGAAACCTGAGACACAAGAATATCATTCTCGTGTCTCACTTAATAAAGAGCCCCCGTTAAGCTCGCTCGGATCTGTTAATTTAAAAGCATATATGCTGAACGGAAGCACTTACCCCCATTTTAATTTGAGCTGCGTATAGTGTTTTATATCCAAGGTGAAGAAGATGAAAAAAAATCTAAGATTTATAACTTAAAGAAAACTCTTCTTATAGTTGCTTTTTTTTGATTTTTTCTTACGATAATCGCTGTTAAATTTAGATTAGGAACAAAATCAGCATTACTTTTTCTTCCAGTTTTAATTGCAATAACTTTTACTCGTTGTGCTTATCCCAAATACAAAAAAACCATTAAGTCCCCTGTCGATTTTATACTTTATTTTTCAGCTTCTCTTACTGCTGTGAGCTATATTGTAATAAAGGATGGTTACTTAAATGAGATTCAATCGAAAAATTGAAATTGATCCTCTGTTAATATTCATCATCACATATAGCATGGCTATAACTACATTAGTGAAATGTTGCATTTCTTACTGTGATGCTTACACAAGAGACTGGAGCGTGTCTGATTTATTCTCATCTCTGGTGAGAATCTCATTAAGCTTACGGATGCCCTTCACTGAAAAAACATTTTTAAGAAGATTTTGCTCATACTCGTTCATTTAAATCACCCTGCATACATTTTCACATACCGCATAACATAACATGTTGTATAATAGCTTATCACATAAGTCTGAGCGAGTGTTTACTTGCAACAGTGAATAAATGACACTTCGAGTAAGTTAAATAAACTTTAACTTTCCAAATGCAAAAAATTCAATCCTAAACTAATTTCTCATGGTGAATCGGTATGATTTCCAAGCCAACCTTATAGGAGTTACAAAGTAGATAATAACGAATGAAAAAGCCAGAACAACAATATATGGAATAGTATTTGAAGCTTCAGCATTCATAATACCATCGAATCCAATAAGGGCCAAAATAAAAAAAGCAATCATCCCTCCCCAAAACCGCTTACTAAGATCGCTAACAAGTTTCTGAAGAGTGTCTTTATTTTTTCCATCTTTTTTTAAGATGCTTTTGAGTTTATCAATATCCTTGATTGAAAAGCCGTTATCACGAAGCTCTTGCTCAAAATTGCTCATTTAATTATTCCTGAATCGATATAAGACAACTGGAATATATCATTAAATCAAGCCAATTTACCACAAAATTCGTTTGCCGAATACTCACCATCAAGTCAGAACGTATAAGCCATGTCTCATAGACATTTACACATCAGATTAATATTTAACGATAAAACATTAAGCATGTATATTTAAAATCTGCCCTCAAATTAGATTGACTGCCTTGTGGTGAAGTTGTGTCTAATTGATGCTGAAATCAAATATATAAAAACCTCGTTTATCTTTTTTTAAAAATTAACTTTATCAGCATTACAAGCAATTAAAAAACATCTTTCAATACCTGTTCAGCACTCTCGAATTTATCGCATCGGAAATAGACGTGATATACCAGTACCAAAAAACCTGGCTTTATGAGTGTTACTTTAATTTATATATAAAAAACCCTCCATACAATTAAAAGTCACATAAAACTAATAATTTCAAATAATCAACCACTAGTTCCTGCACCGTCACCTTAAAACAGTTTTTTACCTAAGGTTTATTAAACTTATTAATACCTAATTAGCTTAAATTAGAATTACGATTCATGATTGCCGGACGTTACAAAACAGTACTATCCGTATCTCATATTCGGGATAGACAGTATGTTCTTGATAGCGACAACTGCTTCCGGCTCACCGTCAACATCGAAGTTATAGTGAAAATGTTCTGGCGGCATCCCTGCCTGAGGCTATTATCTGGCATCGCGAGAAAAGCATACTCGATCGCATAAAATACGTACATAAGTTATCGCTTCAACGAATCTCTGAAGGGCAATCTCCCGACATCCCTTCCCTGTCTGTTCATCCACCGCCGCGTAAATTTTGCAGACAAGATCGAGCCTTAACGATTAGCCTATCTCCAGCACTAACGTCGAACGGTACTAAAAATATCCGGCCGATTAAGGTTAATATAATCGACGCCCGCCGCCGCGATTTCCTGATGAATTGCTATGTCGTCACCACCGTAATAAACCATGATTTCAAGCTCGGCCTGACGGCTCGCTTCAAGGATGGCTCGATTACGCATCTGTTCTACGCTCAACTCAATGAGCGATGCATGATGGACGGTTCTCACAAGAGAGGGCGACATCGCGATATCAAGGGTGATCATTTTACGAAAGTCCGGCGCGGCGGCCTGAAGACCGCGGCGCATTTCCTCGGAAAACGAAAAGAAGAACGTGTCGCGGACCATACCGAGATCCCGTACCAATGCAGCTACTTTAACCGGATCGCAGTATTTCAGCTCGATATAAACGCCCGCGCGACCGCGCAGATGTTCAAGATAAGCATCAAGCCGCGGCACCATGGCACCTTTAAAGCGCTCGTCGAACCCGCTTCCTGCATCCAGCGCATCGATATCGCGCGATAAGGCATGACCCACAGGGCCGGTGCCGTTAGTGGTACGATCCAGCGTTTCATCATGGATGACATAGAGCACGCCATCGGCACTTTCCCGCACATCCAGCTCAATGTAATCAGCCCCCTGTTCCAGCGCCAGGTCTGCGGAAAAGAAGGTGTTCTCTGGCGCGAAATGGTTGGCGCCACGGTGTGAGACGATTCGGGTCATTAGGGTAATTTCCTGTTAGCTGGCAGCATGGACATGTTTGCCGGGATGGCAGAATACGGAGAGGTTGGCATGAAGATCGACGATGCGTTTACCGGACGAATTAAAAATCAGGGTCAGCGCGGATTGGCATGCGATACCGATTCGGGAACCGGGCGCATGACGCACTGCTTCACCGTATTCCAGTGCATGGAGCCTGCCGGCTGGCGTGTCGATCGTGTAAAACACTTCGCGTCCCATCGGCTCAACGGTCATCACCTCTCCACACAGCGGCGCATCATCAGGGGCAACCAGGCTGATATCCTCCGGACGCAGACCAAAACAGACGGGGCCATCGTATCCGTGATTCAGTTCGAGTGACATTTGTCCCAGTTGCAGAAAGCGCCCCAGGGCTTGCCCCTTCACCAGATTCATTGGCGGCGAGCCGATAAATCCTGCCACAAAAAGATCGTCAGGACGTCGGTAAAGATCCTCTGGCGTACCGATCTGGACGATTTCGCCCTGATTCATACAGATAATCCGATCGGCCATGGTGATGGCTTCCATCTGGTCATGAGTGACGATCAAGGTGGTGAAGCCAAGACGCTTCTGAAGATTCTTAAGCTCTGTCCGCATGGTGATACGGAGTGTTGCATCAAGGTTAGAAAGGGGTTCGTCAAGTAACAGGATATTCGGTTCCTTGACCAGGGCGCGAGCCAGCGCCACGCGCTGCTGCTGCCCACCTGAAAGCTGCGACGGACGTCGATCGAGTAGTGCGCTGATTTGTACAAGACTGGCCGCTTCTTCCACGCGCCTGGCGATTTGATCTCTATCTAATTTTTTAAAGCGCAACGGAAACGCGATGTTCTCACGCACCGTCAAATTCGGGTAAAGCGCATAAGACTGAAAGACGATACCGACATTACGATCGCGGGCATCAATGCGATTGACATTGTGCCCGTCAAACGCGATCTCACCACTGCTTGGCGCATAAAGCCCCGCCAGCAGAAACAGCGTCGTTGATTTACCACATCCAGATGGCCCGAGGATGGCGACGAATTCGCCGTTCTCAATGGTAAGATTGATCGGTTTCAGGACCTGGGTCTCGCCCCAGTTTTTGGTGACATTGTTGAGAGTGATCGAGGCCATGACAATTATCCCTTAATACCGCCAAAACTCATTTGGGTGATGTATTTCTGCGTGAAGGTGTAGAGAACGAGCACGGGGAGCAGGTAAATAATGCCGACGGCGGCGATCATGCCGTAATCCGCGCCGGTATTGTCCTGTGCAACAAAGAAGAGGTAGAGGCTCATCGTCATCTGGCTTTTGTCGATGAGTAATGTCTGAACAAAGACGTACTCCTCCCAACCGCGCAGAAAGGTAAAGGTGGCGATCGCAATCAGTCCGCTGCGCACCTGGGGCAACACCACCATGCGGAAGGCCTGAAAACGGGTGGCACCATCAGTCACCGCACTCATCTCAATATCCCAGGGCACGCCGTCAAAAAAGCCTTTAAGAATAAAGATCGCATAGGGCAGTTCCAGCGCACTCATGACCATCACCACGCCGGAGAGATGGTTGAGCAGGCCCATATAGTGGAGCTGGATAAAGATGGCGATGGTGAGTGCCAGCGCGGGGAAAGCATGTAACAGCAGCAAACCGCGAAGAAAATTTTCCCGGCCGGCAAAGGCAAAGCGGGATAGCGCGTAGGCTGCTGGCGTGGCGACGATCGTCACAATCAGCGTCTGAGAGACGGCAAAGATCAGGGAGCTGCCCAGTGCCGTCCAGACCGACGGCATCAGATCCACACGCGTTGTGCCGGTATTCGCGATATCCCGCAGCCAGAGAAACCGGTAGTTGTGCAACGTCAGATAGGGCATCAGAAAGATCATCACGAGGAGCAGCACGATGATGCCGAGCGCACTCCAGGACAATACCGGCCTGCGCAAGCGCTCTGCCATAAAAGCAAGCACGATCGCGCCGAGATAAGCCACGCCCGCAATGGCGCTGGTGCGCCAAAGAACAAGCCGACTGATAGATGCATCAGAGGTGGTCAGGGATTTCGCAAGAAGCCAGAGGTAAGGCAGCAGGATCGGAACCGAAATCAGCGTCAGGAAGAGAATGACCACAGAAAGGAAGCCGACACGATTGACGGTACCTCTGCGTTCAAGACGGGCCCATTTCGATGTGGCAACCGATGTGGTTTGGACGAGTGACATCACAATACCTCGATTTTCGGCGCGGCGAATGTCGCGCGCATATTGCTGACACGCCACTGTATTAAGGTCGCGGCGACGCCGATCACCATCAACCCCAGCGCCAGGGCCGCACCATAGGCATAAGCACCATTTTCAAAGGCACGACGGTAGATGTAGAGCGCATAAGGTGTGGAGTCGTAAACGGGACCGCCCCCGGTGATGAGCAGAATGTATTCGTAGGTCGTCATCAGGGAGAGCCCCTGATAGATCGTAATAAATCGAATGGGCTGAGACAGCGCGGGGGCCACAACATAACGCAGCACGCCCCACTCGCTCGCCCCATCTATCCGTGCCGCATTGGCAAGATGTGAAGGGATGGAACGAATCGCTGACGTCAGAATGACCATGGCAAAGGATGCGCCGACCAGGCCATTTGCCACCACGATCAGAAACAAGGGGAAATCATTGCGCAGATTCATCGGCTGCAGCCCGAAGGAACCCGTTATCTGATTAAGCAAACCGGACGGCGTGGGATCGGCCACCCATATCCACAGAATGCTGTAGAGCACGGCCGGTGACATGCGCGGCAAAAGCCAGAGACCGCGAAACAGATTCCCGAGTCGGTCAGGGATTGCCGTTGATGTGATAGCCAGCAGCGCACCCAGCCCGACATTGAAAAGAAACAGCGTCGCCGTTACATAAATCAGCGTTGTTAGTAGCACGCCAGGAATACGCGCATCACGCGACACAATCCGCTCAAAGTTATGCAGTGTAAATTGACCGACCCGAAGATTCGCGCCCATATCGGTAAAGGCGATAACGGTATTGACGATGATGGGCGCCAGGAAAAAAACGACCAACAGCGCGATAGCGGGCGCGAGATAGAAGACGGGCCGGGCGGGCCGGTGCGCCCGAGGCTGGAACTGCGACATCATCTCACCTCCCTCAATATTAACGATCGCATTGGGCGGGCTAAACCCTATTTGCTGGCAACGGACGAACGGATTTCTATATCGTCGCCGAACTGGAGTTCTAACTCTTCAGCGATAAAATCCACGGCCTGTTTTGCGGTCATTTTCCCTGTTTCCACGGCCTGAAGGCCGCTGAACAGCACCTTGTTGTAGCTGCCAAACTGCGTCTGATTGGGCACGAACTTCGCATGCGCCATCATGGGCGAGGCAGCAGACAACACCCAGTTATCCCGGTATTTCGGCATCGCCGTTTGCGCGTTGCTGATGGCGGTGTGATAGGAGGTTACGGCATGTTCGTTGTTAAAATAGGGCAGCGTTGCTAATGCCACGAGTTCGGCAGCGATGTCGGCATTTTTACTTTTGGCATTCACCGTATAGAGAAGCGGATGCGACAGGTTTGAGGGCTGGCCGCCCTTTTTGGCCGCGGGGGCGGGGATCCAGCCTATCTTATGAAAATAACCGTCTTTGTCCGACGGCCAGACAGCCCCATTTTTGTCACCCAGTTGCCAGGCCACCGCCCAAACGCCCTGGTGGAAAATAAACGCCTTCTCCTGCTTGAACGCACCCTGAATGGCATCCCAGCTCATCGCCGTATTATCGACTGGCGTGACGCCCTGCTTAGCATTACGCGCATACCAGCCAAGGGCGTCGGCCATTTCCGCTTTGGGGAAGATGAGTTTGCCGGTCTTCTCATCCATAAATTTCACGCCGTATGACTGAAAAACCATAAGATAATCAATACCCACGTTCGGGCGGTGCAGCATGCCATACTGGGCCGCTTTACCGTCCACGACCTCTTTGGCCAGCGCAGTCAGATCGTCAAGCGTAAAATCACCGGATTCCACCCTGGCAGGGATAGCGTTAATAAAAGCTTCATCCTTGCCGATTTTTCTCAACATATCTTTGTTGTAGAAAAACATGCGTATTTCGGCATCCTGCGGTATGCCATAAATCTTGCCATCGTTTGCTTTTGCTGCATCCCACAGCACAGGCAGGATATCGCTGTAGACCCACGGCGCAGCAGCGATCTTATCGTTCATTTGCAAGGCATAACCGTCCTTAGCAAACTGGCCAATCCACTCATGAGGCAGTACATAGATATCCGGCCCCTGCCCGACGGACATCGCCTTCAGCATGTCCATCGCGAAGTCGTCCCAGCCTTTGACCGCACTGCTGTTGGCCTGAATCACAATATGTTTATCGACACCCGCAGCCTTGAATTGCTTGTTCATGATGTCGGCGGCATCTTCAATATTGGTGATGCGGTTGGGTGCGCTGCGCTCAGCAAGCGTGGAGAGTTTGATGGTGATCTCTTCGGCATGGGCAATGCCGACACAGAGCGCGGAAATCATTACGCTTGCCAGGAGAGTGCGTTTTTTCGACATGGTTTTTATTCCCGTTGTACCTATTATTTAAGTAAGTTAATTTATTTAAATGACAGGTTCATGACCACGCGACAACGACAGGGAGAAGCGGCATTGACTTCATCGAAGCATTGGGAAGGAATCGGAACAACGCAGTCTGCGGTGCTGCGTTATCTGCGTCGCAACCACGCCGCATCGCGTGCCGAGCTCGCCGAGGGCTGTGGCGTAACAGCGGCGGCCGTCAGCATGATGACCCGCGATCTCATCAGGCGAGGGATCATCGTCGAAGGGGCGCGTCGCCCGTCTGGCCGGGGCGCTCCGCACATTGATCTCACGCTGAATTCCGCCATTGGTTATGCCGTTGGAGTTCATGCCAGCCGCTTCTCCATTACGCTGATGCTGCTTGATTTCACAGGGAAGCGGGTTGACGAAATTGAGCTGCGCGGCCTTTACGATACCTTCGCCACGGCCCGATCAGCGATTCAGAAGGGTCACAGAGCCCTGCTTGAGAGAAACCACATTCCGGATACTTTAGTGATTGGTGCAGGCATTGCCATGCCCACGCGATTCCAACGGGGCGTTGCTCCCCTTCATCTGGCACCCGAGGTGCTTTCCTGGGATGAACCCGGACTATTCGAGTCCATTCAGCAGGCGCTGGGCTGTCCGGTGTTAATCGAGAATGATGCCAATGCTGCAGCGATGGGTGAAATGGCACTGGGTAATGCGGCTAATCATGAAGACTTTCTCTATCTCTATCTGTCAGAAGGCGTCGGCAGCGGCATTATTTTGAGTAGACAGCGTTATCGCGGTCATCTTGGCAACGCGGGCGAAATTGGTCTGTTACTGCCACTCGACAGGCCCCGCCCCTCCTTTACTGACCTTGCGGCGTGGTGTCAGCATCGCCTCGGCCAGATACCGGATGGGCGCTCACAAGACATCTGGCAGCGATTCCTTACTGAAAACGTCAGCGTTCTCGACGAATGGATCGAACGAACAGGCCCGGAAATCGCCCGTCTGGGCTTTATGCTGAACGCTGTTCTTGCCCCTGCGGCGATCTATGTGGGGGGAACACTGCCTCAAAGCGTTCGTGAACGGCTCGCGGTCTGGCTCGACTTCTCCAGGCTGGATAGCTTAAAGGGCAGCCGTGTCGTGCAACCCGAGATCTGCCTGCCGGATATCTCCGCCACGGATACCGTCGCATTTGGGGCCGCCGCCATGGTTCTGCATAACGTTGCCCAACAGGATGGCGGGGATCGCCAGGGATTTAGCTGACATCTCAGTCTCACTGCGTGGTTAAAATGCAGCGCCCATGAGTGGGGCGCATTCAACGTGAAAACAGTTCCCCCCTGTAATCCTGACTCAGAGGGCGATGATTAACAGGCCTGGCTTCCCACAGGCTTTTAGATCCGACCAGAATGGCCCGTTCAACATTGTGCCCTGTCAGGCCCGGTAAATATCAATCCTGCCAGCACGATTACGGGTAGGAAATAAACAGTATTGCTGTACTGTTAAAAGCCCCTGCCACAGGTTGCCCCTTCAATTCCGCTTGCAGCTTATAAGTCGTTGAGCCTTGCTCCGTTGAAACCAGCCTTTGGGATTGTATCAACTGCCCATCGATAGTTAATTCGGCTTTCATGCCGTTACTTAAAGGGACAGAGGAATCTTCACTTGTCAGATCGATAATATAGTTGGCCGGTCCCGAGCAATACACGCTGATATCCTTTTCCCGCGTCTGTCCTTCAGCCTCTCCCACATGGACTATGCCAAAATCGATATCCACATTAGGAGTTTCCATCGCGCACCAGGTTTGGGTCGGCGGCGATAACTTGCAAGAGTTATAACTGGAGGTAAACGTTGTGCCGAGCACCGAATTAACATCATTGAGATAGCGTAAACAAACCCGGCCGCGCGTCAGCCGCGAATCTGACCCCACATTGTCAGGGACGGTCGCCATATATTGCCCGCCTGGATCTATTTTCTCATGCAGACAATCGATAAATTGATGTATGTCATCGGTGGGGCAGCCTTCCCCGCGAGCAATGATATTTTCGGGTGGCACACTGGTATTCCCGGGGCCTACACAACTGCCACCACTTTGTGGATAGCTCGGGGATAATTCCCATTTGCAGACAACGCGCTTTATCCCGCTGATCGACAACCCTGGCCCCCATCACGCGTAGCGGAATGAGCACGCGCGGTAAGCCATCTTCCCGCATGTAACCTGAAACCGCGATTACAGACCATTCAGGCCTGGGGCTCATATATAACGCTGATTGCCCCTGCCGATGATAACGACCAGCACTTTGCGGCCCGGGCGCAGCGAGGACAGCCCGGGCATTCACAGATAACACCGCACGATAAAACTGGCCCGCAAGGGGCAAAAAAGCGTCAGGGTTCATCGTTCTCACCTTTTAACGTGCCCGTGAGGCATTCAGGCGGGTTAGCCTAAATGCTCTCAACGCTCCGCTGCGGGCCCCAGTGGTGTTTTTTGGCAGAGGGCGGATTGCACCGCTCCTGTGTACCCGGCAAATAAAAGTGACCGTCTGTTGAGCTTGGCGTGCCACCGGGACAGCCCGCCATCCCGCGTTGCCCGTTCTTTCCTGGAAGGCCACTTCCGCCATTGCTGTCCGCTCCGCCATGACCGGCGTAGCAGGCTGACACGGATAAGAGCCACACCATTCCTGTTAGCGCCGCTAAGTTACGCATATTCTTCGCCCTGATTATTCAACGGTGATGGTGTCCGGTTTTTGCGCCACGATGGTAAGTGAGGTGCCTTTAATCGCCTGACTGACCGCTTCCCGAATCGTCATGGTTCCCTGCACAGGATTGACGTGGACAGCGCCGGTTCGTGACAAGTCCGTCTCAATAAAACAGCCAGATGCATGGGCTAACTGCTGTGCCGTTTCGTCAAAGCGTGGGAAATTTATACTGTAAGTCCCTTTGACGTCACATTTACCCAGAGGAATGTGACCATTGGATGAAGGGCTGCATGCCGAAGCGAGGATAGCGAATATCATTACGCCAAGGCACTTGAGGGGGACTGAATTCATAAACCTCTCCGGCAGGGAAAACAGGCATTCATTATTCCCACAACGGATGTTGCCTGTCAGCAGGGGGAATATGTCTGAGTGTGATCACAGGTCCGCGGGCGTCTTTCATCCGATTCTTTGAACCGCCCCGTCCTGCGTCAGACTCACCAGAGCGCGGGCCGCAGCATCGGGAAGCGCCACAGCGCGAGACAGATCAGAATGTAAAGTGAAACGGCAGCCGGGTCAGGGAAGAGATCACTGGAGGAGATGAGGAGGTCGATGCCATCCCTGGCTTTACCACGATTTTACGGTCAGTTTTCAGGTGTGCTGTACGCGTTACGATTACGCGCTGTGCGTTACGCTGAACCGTACCGGGCGTGGAACCCTTTCCTGTCAGAGCCTCATGCCCATTGTTGCTGCTGATTGACAAGATATTGTGGTTGATTGATCGCCTTGCGCGCAATCCAGTAGAGCAGAACTCGCTCATCGTCGCTGTCACGATCCGCCATTGACAATAATTTTAGCGCCAGCGTAGATTTCGTGACAGGCTGCTGCTCTGTGCTCAATTCGATCACTGCCTGACCGATAATGCAGCAAACTTCATCCTCACTGGTGATGGATTCATATGTCCGGTCTTTCATATTTCCTCCTGTTGAATGGACTTTAAGCCTGGCAAAAAAACACGCAACCTGCCGGTAAAAACCGCTACCTGTAACATTCCCTTACTTCTGTTTACCTGAACTCATCCCATGGTTAGTCTGGTTACGTTTATCGTGCCTGCCATTCATGCCGCTCTCACGGCATTTCATTCCATTCTGCATTCCGTTCATGCTCTTTTCCCTCCCGCGCGTCAGGCATTTGTTTAATCTGGCCGCAGTTTCCAGTTTTCCTGTGGGAGTAAAAATAATGAATGAGCGACAACAGGCTGTTGGTCAGCGTACACGCTGGTTAACCCTTTTCGGCACAGTGATTACCCAGTTTGCGTTGGGATCGGTTTATACCTGGAGTTTGTTTAACGGTCAGCTGTCGCAAAAGCTGGCGGCATCGGTGAGCCAGGTGGCCTTTTCATTTGGATTACTGAGTCTGGGCCTGGCGGTAGCCTCTTCGCTTGCCGGTAAGCTGCAGGAACGTTTTGGTGTCCGTAAGGTGACGATTGGCGCGGGAGTAATGATGGCGCTGGGCTTATGGCTGACTTCACATGCCGATAACCTGGTCATGCTGTACCTGAGCGCAGGCATTCTGCTGGGGCTGGCTGACGGCGCAGGTTACCTGATGACATTGTCTAACTGCGTGAAATGGTTTCCTGAACGTAAAGGGATGATATCCGCCTGCGCGATTGGTGCCTACGGCCTGGGCAGCCTGGGTTTCAAATTTATCTGTGGGGCGCTACTCGCTGAGTTTGGGCTTGAAAAAACCTTTATTCTCTGGGGGTTATTAGCCATGACGATGATAGTTATCGGTGCGCTGATGATGCGCGATGCGCCATTGCAACGTTCGTCAACGGCGCAACATCAGGCAACCCGCAATTATACGCTCGCTGAGTCAGTGCGCCTTCCGCAGTACTGGATGCTGGCGCTGATGTTCCTGACGGCGTGCATGAGCGGGCTTTACGTCATTGGCGTCGCCAAAGATATCGGGGAAGGCCTGGTGCACCTCAGCACTCAGACAGCGGCTAACGCGGTCACCGTCATTGCCGTCGCTAACCTGAGTGGTCGGTTGGTGCTGGGCGTCCTGTCGGACAAAATGGTTCGTATCCGGGTTATTTCCCTGGCCCAGTTGATCGCTCTGACAGGCATGAGCGTATTACTGTTTACGCACATGAACCAGACCACCTTTTTCCTGTCGCTGGCCTGTGTCGCCTTCAGCTTCGGCGGCACGATTACCGTGTTCCCTTCCCTGGTCAGTGACTTTTTCGGCCTGAATAACCTGACGAAAAACTATGGTCTGATTTATTTGGGGTTTGGCATTGGCAGCGTGTTGGGATCGCTGGTTGCCTCACTGTTTGGCGGTTTTACCGTGACGTTCAGCCTTATCATGACGCTATTGGTCATGTCCTTACTGCTGTCGCTCACTATCCGGATGCCGCAGAGTCAGTCCGGGAGCGCGCCGCAGCTGCAACGCCAGTAATTTCAGAGGCCAGGACAGCCTGGCCTCCATTTTTAGCCGCGAAACAGCGGTTCCGCCATGCCGGCCACGTCCAGCTCAACCGCGAAAATATCTCCCGATTCCGGGTAACGTTCCCGATCTTCTTTACTGAGATTTTCTCGTGAACTGGTGATATACAACGTCTTTAACTCGCTGCCGCCAAAGGCCACCATCGTTGGCCACTTAACCGGCAGCCTGATCTCATCGACGATTTCACCATTCTGAGGATGGATGCGCACAACCCGGCCGCCATCGAAGAGCGCCGACCAGTAAAAACCTTCGCGGTCTACCGCTGCACCATCGGGTAAACCGCCGCTGGCGTCAAAACGTCGAAAAACCTCCCGCTCGCCTGGTTCGCCCTGCGCATCCAACGGATAGCGGTAAAGCACTGCATTGGGCGTATCCGTGTGATACATCCATTGGCGATCGGGGGAGAATGCCACGCCGTTTGAGATCTTGATATCACGCGCTTTCACCTCAAGTTTCAGGTCTGGCGTCACACGGCACAGCAAACCGCCGTTTTTATCCTGTGGCTCCCACAAGCTGCCGCACCAGAAATTGCCCCAGGGATCGACACGTCCGTCATTGAACCGGCTTTTCTCCGCGATACCGGGATTATCAGCCACTTTTTTCTGTGGTTTGCCCTGCTCATCCAGCAGCCACACGCCACCGCGCAGCGCGGCGATGATACCGCCCTGTTCACGCAAGCCTATGCACCCTACCTCCTCCTGCTGAGGAAAGGTCGTCAGTTCGCCACTAAGGGGATCAAAACGATGAATCGCCGGTGCCAGGATATCAACGCACCACAATACCTGCTCCTTTACCGACCAAAGCGGGCATTCCCCTAACTCCGCCTGAAGTGGCAGAATATTTTTTACCTTGTGAGCCATGTTTGCCTCCCTTTATAGACCTGCTAATAATGTAGCTCCGATTTCCCCAACCGGGACAACGCTTTTCTTACTTGTTTTTAAGACAGGTCTTACGCATATTAGCGCTTATTCATCCTGTTCTGATTGGAATAGTCAGATTCTTTATCCGCCACCGCCCATTTTGAAATATAAAGAAATAATTATCGAAGTAACTCTACACTGGCTACATGTTTACTCCACTATTTCAGCGTAATATTTTAAGCATCGAAAAAGTGGAGATGTCGTATGAAAGCATTAAGTACCACAGTCCTGTCCACAGTATCAGCGGGTTATTTTATCAGCGGGTCAAAAATGATATCAGGGCAGGATAGCGACAGGCGGCAACAGGAAAGGATGTCCGCCAGATATGAGAAAAACTGAAGGGCAAAGATTTCACACAGCATAATATAAAAAAGAAGGTGGGATTCAATCCCACCTCGTTTTATTCGTTAACTCTTCACCGCGTAATTACACTGATACCAGGTTTTCTTCAGGCCTGGTATTGTGCTGTCCTGAGCAGGCAGATTTTCTACCTTATCAAAACCCTTATCCATGCAGTATTTCGCCACATCAATTTCCATGGCATCGCGATTAACTTTTGACGGATCGAAACGGTACTGTACCGTATTTGAGGAGGTGTCTTCATCGACCCGCTCAAACGCCCCGGGTTTGCTGGCGGTACAGCCGCTCAGCAAAATAAGTGCCAGTGCACCAATAAGTGTTTTTTTCATTTTTCCCTCACATTTTGACGCAGTGTAAGGTGCTGCAAAATGCGTATCTATAGGAATAGTACGCGACTGTCGCGTATTTACGAAGTTTTACCAATTGATTCAATACGGTTAAACAGTTGGCATAATGTGCCATTAAACTGCGAAACTGCATCTAACGAGAAACAGTCAAAGCACAACACCAGGTATGACTCTACTAATAAAAAGCCTCACTAAAAAAAAGCCTCTCAATTTAGCCCGCGTTAAGCGGGCTTTTTTTGCTTATCCCTCACCGGAAAGCGCAATCATTCTACGAAGCAGATTCGCGGCCTGCTTGTCCGGGAGTGCGAGAATTGCACTATAGAGATCGATGGACATGGCACACATTGAAGAGCGGTCCACTGCCGTGTCTGCTGGCATATTGAGCTGCTGCAGCTTGTCGCCCCATTTCTGGTAAAGGCGATCAACAATATTCTTCAAATCATCCTGAGCCTGATCGCGATCCATCGGCTGTTCTTCCGCCAGGCTGTTAAGCAGCAAATATTCAGTGGCTTCCGCCTCTTTTTGGTTCAGCGCGGCCGGCAGCGTTTTTGCCAGATTCACGCCGCCCTTTACCTGCGGATAGAGAAACTGAAAACAGAGGCCGGGATCGCGTTTATTTAGCGCCTGCATTTCTTCGACAGAAACGCCAATGTAATTAACGATGGCATGGTTTGACGCGCGCATCAGACGCTGATTAATCACATCCGTCAGCCAGCCTCTCAGCTCGCCAACGGCCTGAATCATGGGTTCCCCTTCACGCAGTTTGTGGGCGAGTTCGCGTGTCAGTAATTGCCACAGGGCCGGTTCCTGAGTACGCAATACCCGATAGACCGTTGCCTGCGCCATATAGTCCGCAGCCCGTTCGTAGCGTTTTTCCTGCTGTTGCTGAGGCAAAATCCACTTGAACAATAAAATATTCGACAGGATGAGCGGCAGGATAAACAGGACGATGCCCTGCCAGACGCGCAACCGGGTCGTTCTGACCAACATAAAAATGATAATCGCCAGCAGCACAAAGGCCACCAGCGTAATTAAAAGCAGGGAAGTCATACTACGTTGTTAATCCTTACGCACATCAATCAGTACCGGGCAATGCGCGCGTTCAACAACGGCCGCACTCACAGATCCTTTCAATAAACGGTTAAAGGGAGACAAATGGCGTCGCCCCATAATAATCATGCTGGCGTTTAACTGTTGCGACTGCGCCACAATCGTGTCCGCCGCTTCGCCGGCCAGTATCATGCCCCGCGCCTTGATTCCAGCCTGCAATAAGGGGGCCAGCGCATGGCGCACCACCATTTCAGCGGTATTCTGTTCATCCTGAGCCGCGACAAAATCCGCCGGATCTTCACCTGCATCAATATCGATAGGCTGGTTGCAGGATGAATAAGCGGGATCGATGCAGCATAACACCATCACTTCTGCACGATGTGCCAGCGCTTCTTCAATCGTCAGGGAAATCACTTTCTTCGCAACGGGGGTGTTATCAATAGCCATTAAGACTGTTTTCATCGGGACGTTATCCTTCAACAGCGGCGATTTTGCCAATTTCGCGAATCAGCGCCTGTTTACATTGCAGCATTTCCTCACGATAACGTGCCTCGTGTTTCTTAAAACGTGCCGTAGGCACCAGTAATGACACCGCAAAGCGGCCGAAGATCGTATCCAGCGCGAAAGCCATGGTTGAAACGCCTTCAAGCGTTTCACCGCGATCGTAGGAAATACTGGTTTTACGCACCTCGTGAATCATCTGCAAAAGCGCCGCCAGCGTTTTAACCGTCTTATCGGTCAGTTCGCGCCAGTCATCGCCTACTCTCGCCTGCACGTCGGCATCGCTTTCCAGCGCCAGCAACGCTCTGCCGCCTGAGGTGCTGTAAAGCGGCAGATCCAGTCCGATGCGCGGCACCACGCGCAGCTCGCGTGACGCCACAACATAATGCACAACCGCCAGCTGTGAGCCGCTTGCGCGGGCCAGCGATACGGTTTCATTGGTATCGGCAGAGAGTTTTTCCAGCAGGGGTTTCACTAAATCCACCACATCCGTGTTGACGCTGGACAGAAGTTTCAGCAAAGCCGGCCCCAGGCGCAGCCCACCCGCCCCGCTGCTTCGCACCAGCTCTGCGCTATCCAGCGCCGCCACGATACGTTGTACGGTGGAACGCGGCAGATCGACCACCTGCGCAATCTCGCCCAGACTCATGCCACTGGGATGTTCGCCTAAGGCATTAAGAATTTTTGCCGCCCGGGCAATCACCTGAATGCCGCCCGTTTTTTCATCCTCGCGGCTGGATGATTGATGAGTCATAGCGTCGTCCTTTTTGAGCTGACTTACTGTAACCCGAAAAGCGCACGTTTTACAGCATGTACCGCATTGCAATACAGCATATTGCCATGTAATATCGCCGCGCTGTATCGCATTGCAATACATCGAACCATAATAATGAGAGCACCTGCTATGACAACCCGGCCCGGCAATGCGCCGACGCTGCATCCCTTTACCTTGCGACTGGCATTAGGCCTGCTTGGCGTCTGGATCGCCGCACTGACGTCAGGCCTTAACGATCGGGTCAGTGATATCGCCCTGGCCGATATTCGTGCCGCGCTGGGCATCGGCTACGACCAGGGTAGCTGGATTGTTTCTGTTTATCAGGCCGCCGAAGTCGCCGCCATGATGATTGCGCCGTGGTTTGCCGTGACGTTTTCCCTGCGCCGTTTTTCGCTGATCATGTCCGCCGGTTTTTTATTATCCGGCGTGCTGCTGCCGCTGATGACGAACCCTGCTCTGTTTATTGCCTTGCGCGTCGTGCAGGGCCTGTTTGGCGGCGCGCTTCCCCCGATGCTGATGACCGTCGCGCTGCGATTTTTGCCCCCTCCGGTTAAGCTTTATGGCCTGGGCGCCTATGCGCTTACCGCCACATTTGGCCCGAACATGGCCGCCTCGCTGGCGGCCTTTTGGACAGATGAAGTCAGCTGGATGTTTGTGTTCTGGCAGGTCGTGCCCGGCATGCTGATTGCCCTCGTATTGATGGCCTGGGGATTACCTCAGGATCCCCTGCGCACCGAACGGTTTCAGCAGATCGACCTGTTTGGCATGCTTACCGGCTGTAGCGGCATGGCGCTGGTCGTTCTGGTGCTCACGCAAGGCGAACGGCTCGACTGGCTGGATTCGCAGCTCATTGCGGCCATGCTTCTTGCGGCGTTGCCGCTACTGATTGTGTTTTTGATTAACGAGTGGTTTCATCCGCTGCCGCTGTTTAAGTTGCAGATGCTGAGGCGGCGTAATTTGATGCACGGCTTGCTGGTACTGGCGGGCGTACTCATTGTGTCACTGTCCGGCTCGGCGCTGCCCTCAACCTATTTTGCTCAGGTTGAGGGGTTCCGTATTGCCCAGTTTGCGCCGCTGGCCTTAACCATCGGCTTACCGCAGCTGATTATCGCGCCCTTTATCGCCGCCCTGCTGAATATTCGCTGGATCGACTGTCGCTGGGTGCTGTCGCTCGGCCTGGGGTTGCTTATCGCCGCTTGTCTGCTCGGCATGCAGATCACCACCGGCTGGGCGAGAGACAACTTTTGGCTGATTCAGGCCTTACAGGCCGCGGGCCAACCGATGGTCATTTTGCCGGTCCTGATGAGCGCCACCAGCGTCGTTGCCCCGCCGGAAGGCCCGTTCGCCTCGGCGATGTTTAATACCGTCCGGGGATTCTCCAGCATCGCCGCCTCAACCCTGGTGTCATGGTTCGTCAGCCATCGTGAGCAGTTTCACTCCAGCATCCTGATTAATCAGGCGGCCAGCAGACCCTGGCTGATGACGGCCCCCGACAGCGGCCAGGCCAGTGGCCGCTATCCGCTTCTGCCAGACGGCAGCGCAAGCTCTGTTGAAAACCTGCGCGCTTTCGCCACCCAGGTCAAGCACCAGGCGCTGGTGCTCGGCCTGAGTGATACCTGGCTGCTGCTGATCGGTTTTGCGCTACTGCTGCTGCTGATCACTGCTCTGCTACCCAAACGGGTCTGGCCGCCACAAACCTTGATCCACTCTGCAACCTCCACGTCGGGATAACTGAATATGCGTGCTTTAGTAATGAGAAAAAACCTGCTGCTTTCACTGCTGCTGCTGGTTTTACTGGCGATGGCGCTGGCTGTCTGGGCGGTCATGACCCGTAACGATCATCGTACTAATGATGCCTGGGTGAATGCTGATTACACCATCGTCGCGCCAAAAGTGTCCGGCTATGTCGCCCATATCGACGTGAAGGATAACCAGCAGGTGGCGGCGGGCGAACGCTTAGCCACGCTGGACGATCGCGATTATCGCGTGGCGCTTGAAAGCGCCGAAGCTGATTTGCAGGTCAGTGAAGCCAAACTGTTGAGCAGCCAGGCACAGCTGGAGCAACAGCAGTCAGTTATTGCGCAGCAAAAGGCCAGCGTCGCGGCCAGCCAGGCCACGGCTCAGTATGCCGGTCAGAGTGCTGAACGTTATAACCGCCTTTATAAAAGCGGCACGGTGGCCGCAGACGAGCAGCAAAAAGCCAGTTCTGCACAGCGTTCGGCCACGGCCACGGTGCGCCAGAGCGAAGCGGCGCTGGCTGCCGCCATTAAGCAGGTTGGCGTATTGCAGGCGGCCGTCAGGTCGTCACAGGCCGATGTCGCCGCGGCGAAAGCCAACGTCGATCAGGCACGTCTGAATCTTTCCTACACCCGTATTGTGGCGCCGGTGGCAGGCATGGTGGGACAGCGTACGGTACGGCTGGGGGCCTGGGTTTCCGCTGGCACGCGTCTGCTGGCGGTTGTACCGCTGCAGCAAACCTATATCACAGCCAACTATCTGGAAACGCAGCTGAAAGATGTTCGCCCCGGGCAACCCGTGCGCATCAAAGTGGATGCGTTACCCGATCAGGTCTTTACCGGCCATGTTGACAGCATTGCACCCGCGACGGGCGCGACATTCTCGGCGATTTCTCCCGACAATGCGACCGGCAACTACACTAAGATCGTTCAGCGCTTGCCGGTGAAAATTGTGCTGGATAAAGGGCAGCCGAATCTGGCCCAGTTACGTGTCGGGATGTCCGCCGTTCCGGAAATTAACACTCAGTAAAAAATGTGAACAAACTCTCAGAACCAAACTATTTCTTTTCGGTCTGAATACGCGTAGATTAGCCCCGATCCTGTACTGAGTTATTCAGTTCGTCCGGGAAACCGTTGACCGTTGACCTGAACGGCGGCCTTATCCCTTCTGTCCGCGTTGCGCTGGATCGGGATCGCCAATATCGTAACCGCTCAGAGGAGTTCGTGTGTGAAATATGCATTGATGGGAATTTCTTTCTTCGTACTGCTTTGGGTCGGCACCTTTGTGCTGATGCTGTAGTTTCTGCAAGCAGTCCGTAGGGGGCGACAGACGGTCGCCCCAGTGGCGTACTATATTTGTTCTTCCATGCTTTTCACGCTGCCCGGCAGAATGCCATCAGCACGAAACATCGCTTTAATCCCTCTTACTGCCTGACGAATACGATCGCTGTTTTCAATCAGCGCAAAGCGGACATGCGTGTCACCGTAATCACCAAATCCCACGCCTGGCGAGACGCAGACTTTCGCCTCCTGCAGCATATGCTTGGCAAATTCCAGTGAACCGAGATGAGCGTAGTGGTCAGGTATTTTTGCCCACACGTACATAGAGGCTTTAGGGATATCAACCATCCAGCCCGCTTCGTGGAGCCCTTTTACCAGCACATCGCGACGGCGTTTATATTGCTCGGCAATATCACGCACGCATTGCTGATCGCCTTCCAGCGCCGCAATCGCCGCCACCTGCAAGGGCGTAAAAGTCCCGTAATCGTGATAGCTCTTGATACGTGCCAGCGCAGCGACCAGTTCTTTGTTCCCGACCATAAAGCCAATGCGCCAGCCTGCCATGTTGTAGCTTTTAGACAGGGTAAAGAATTCGACTGCCACATCGCGTGCACCCGGCACCTGCATGATAGAAGGCGCTTTCCAGCCGTCATAAACGATATCGGCATAAGCCAGATCGTGGATCACCAAGACGTTATACTGCTTCGCCAGCGCAATCACGCGTTCGAAAAAGTCCAGTTCAACGCATTGAGACGTCGGATTCGAGGGAAAGCCCAGTACCATCATCTTAGGTTTAGGATAGCTTTCCCGGATGGCACGCTCCAGCTCATTGAAAAAATCAATGCCTTCCACCAGCGGTACAGAACGCACCTGGGCACCGGCGATCACTGCGCCGTAGATATGAATAGGATAACTGGGGTTAGGCACCAGCACCGTGTCGCCGTGATCGAGCGTTGCCAGCATCAGGTGGGCCAGGCCTTCTTTGGAGCCAATCGTGACGATAGCTTCAGATTCCGGATCGATATCAACCTGATAACGCTCTTCATACCAGCGTGAAATCGCGCGGCGCAGACGAGGAATTCCCCGCGACGTCGAGTAACCGTGCGTATCTTCGCGTTGAGCCACCTGGCACAGTTTTTCTACGATATGAGGCGGCGTCGCCCCATCAGGATTACCCATTGAAAGATCAATGATGTCTTCACCGCGCCGACGCGCAGCCATCTTCAGTTCAGCGGTGATGTTAAATACGTAAGGCGGCAGGCGTTCTATGCGTGAGAAACGACGGGTTGTGCTGTTATCAGCCATGATATCCTCTGGAAAACGTTAGCGCCCGGACCGTCCGAGCGACGCTGGTCACTGCGGTGACCACAACAAGAACATAACGTGCCAATAACAACTTTGTCGATAGGAGCAGAAAATTTTTTATATTTGCGGATGGAGCCGCTCAAGCAGCCAGTCATTCACCCAGCGGTCATTTAACAGATAATTATGTTGTAGTGTGCGCTGTAGCGTGAAGCCATTTTTTTCCAGAATCCGACGTGATGCCCAGTTCCCCTCTACCACCATCGCCTTGAGTTTGAGGAAATCAGCATCAAACAAACACTCACACAGTGCCTCCAGGGCTTCACTGCCAAAGCCCTGGCCACAGTGGCGATGCAGCAGCATGTAGCCGATCTCGGCCTGGCGGGCAGGCTGCCACTCCGGCGTGCAGCCCAGTAAGCCAATGGCCTCTCCGCTATCGCGCCGCCTGACGACCAGACACAACATGTGAAAGCTGCCCACCTGCCAGGGTGCCAGACGTTGGGTGAAACGTTCACGGATATCATCTTCGTCGGGAATGTCACTCACCCACTTCATCGTATCGCGATCTTCATGCACAGCCCTGAACAGTTGCCAGTCTTCAGGACGTAATGTCGTTAGCGTCAAACGTGAAGTCATTACCTGCATACTCTACTCCCGAGCGAGGGCTTAAACGAGGATAACGGCGCGAATCACCTTGTCAGGCGTCCGCGCCCTGCCCCAAATTCAGCGAGGAATAATCTGTTCCCCTTTAATGCACTCAACATTTCCGCTTTTCCCTGTTTTAGATAAATTGATCTAAAACATGAACAGCCGCGCTGACCGTCAGGCATGCTGGCGCATCATCATCACATTTTTTATCATAGCGTTCTTTAACATAGCTGAAGAGTCGCCTGTGACTTCACACTTTAACATGCTCCTCGCCGTCTTTGATCGCGCCGCGCTGATGCTGATCTGCCTGTTTTTTTTGACGCGAACCCGGCCTTTTCGTCAGCTGTTGCAAAAGGATGAGCATACCTCGCTGGAAAAAGCCGCCGTCATTGCGATTTTTTCCCTGTTCGCCTTATTCAGTACCTGGTCAGGCGTTAACGTGGAGGGATCACTGCTTAACGTGCGGGTGATTGCGGTGATGGCGGGCGGCATTCTCTTTGGCCCCTGGGTGGGAATTGCCACAGGCGTGATTGCCGGCCTGCACCGCTTTCTGATTGATGTTCATGGCGTTACCTCTGTGCCTTGCCTGATCACCAGCATCATAGCCGGGATCGTCTCGGGGGGAATCAACCGTCGGGTGCAGCGCGAACGGCGCTGGTTGGTAGGGATTCTGGGCGGTATGTTTTGTGAAAGTCTGACGATGCTGCTGATTGTGCTATGGGCCAAACCTGTCGCGCTGGGGCTGGCGATTGTGTCTGAAATCGCCCTGCCGATGATTCTCGGTGCCTCCAGCATTGGCTTAATCGTGTTGCTGGTGCAGAGCGTAGAGGGCGAGAAAGAGGCCATTGCAGCGCGTCAGGCCAAGCTGGCGCTGGATATTGCTAACCAGACGCTGCCGCTGTTCAGGCAGGTGAACAGCGATTCACTTCGCAACATTTGCGATATTATCCGGCGGGAAATCAAAGCGGATGCCGTCGCCATGACCAATAAACAGAAGATTTTGGCCTATGTTGGCTATGGCGAGCACAACTATCAGCACGGCGATGACGGTATCAGCCCCACCACGGCTCAGGCGATTCACAGCGGAAAAATCATCATTAAAAACAATGATGAAGCCCATCGGACAAAAGACATTCATTCAATGATCGTCATTCCACTGCGGGAAAAAGGACAGGTTACCGGCACCTTAAAAATCTACTATCGCCGTGCGTACCGTATCACGGGTTCACTAAAAGAGATGGCCGTGGGCCTGTCGCAGATAATCTCCACCCAGCTTGAAGTTTCCCGCACCGAGCAGCTGCGAGAGATGGCCAATAAAGCGGAACTGCGTGCGCTCCAGAGTAAAATAAATCCGCATTTCCTGTTTAATGCGCTCAATGCGATTTCATCTTCTATCCGCCTTAATCCGGATACGGCGCGTCAGTTGGTCATTAACTTATCGCGTTATCTGCGTTACAACCTCGAACTGAATGACGATGAGCTGATCGATATTAAAAAAGAGCTGTGGCAGGTAAAGGATTACATCGCCATTGAACAGGCTCGCTTCGGCGACAAGCTGACGATGATTTATGACGTGGATGAGGATTTGCATTTCTCGCTGCCCAGCCTGCTGATTCAGCCGTTGGTCGAAAACGCCATCGTGCATGGCATTCAACCCTGTAAAGGCAAAGGCGTGGTCACGCTGAGCGTGCGCGATTTGGGCGACAAGGTCCGCATTGCCGTGCGGGATACAGGACAAGGCATCAGCGATGAGGTGATCGACAAGGTCGCGCGCAACGACATGCCGGGCAATAAAATCGGTCTGTTAAACGTGCATCACCGGGTCAAATTGCTTTCGGGCCAGGGGCTGCATATCGTGCGTCATCAACCCGGCACAGAGATTGCCTTTACGCTGGGCAAAAACGGACAGCCACTGGTGGGGAATCTTGCATGAAAGCCATCATCGTAGAGGATGAATTCCTTGCCCAGCAAGAGCTGAGCTGGATGATTCAGCAGCACAGTAAAATTGACATTGAAGCCTGCTTTGATGACGGACTCGACGTGCTGAAATATCTGCAACAGCACCGGGTTGATGTGATCTTTCTCGACATTAATATCCCGTCTCTGGATGGCATGTTACTGGCGCAGAATATCCATCAGTTCGTTCACAAGCCGCTCATTGTCTTTATTACCGCCTGGAAAGAGCATGCGGTCGAGGCCTTTGAGCTGGAAGCATTTGACTATATTCTCAAGCCCTATCATGAGTCACGTATTATCACGATGCTCAACAAGCTGGAAGCCAGCTGGCAACAGCAGCATACGATTACCCAGGCACCGAGTGCGCAACATGCCCTCACGGTTAACCTGATCAAAGATGAGCGCATCATCGTGACCGACGTAAACGATATTTACTACGTTGAAGCCCACGAAAAATTAACCTTCGTGTATACGCGCCGCGAAGATTACGTGATGTCGATGAACATCAGCGAATTTTGCGCACGCCTGCCTGAACAGCAATTCTTTCGCTGTCACCGCTCGTACTGCGTCAACCTGAATAAGATCAGAGAGATTGAACCCTGGTTCAATAATACTTATCTGCTGAAGCTAAGGGACAAGGATTTTCAGGTGCCGGTCAGTCGTAGCAAGGTCAAAACCTTCCGGCTGCTCATGCGTTTGTAGGGGAATGGCGGAATGGACACAGCCCTTCCCACCGGGAAGGGCAACGGCAGGCATTAGATAATGCGGCCCAGCGTTTGGCGCAGGTGCGCGCCAGCGCCTAATAATCCGGGTTGATCGTGGGTGATCATATAGACCGGAATCGTGGCGACATAATCGCGAAAGCGCCCTTTGTCTTCGAAGGCCGCCCGGAAGCCCGACGATTTGAAGAACTCCAGGAAGCGCGGCACGATACCGCCCGCGATGTACACTCCACCGAAGGTGCCAAGGTTCAGGGCCAGGTTACCGCCGAAACGTCCCATAATCACGCAGAACAGCGACAGTGCACGACGGCAGTCGGTGCAGCTGTCAGCAAGCGCACGCTCACTCACTTCTTTGGGCTTGAGATTTTCGGGTACGCGATGATCGACTTTCACAATCGCCCGATAGAGATTGACCAGCCCCGCGCCGGACAGAACGCGCTCGGCCGACACATGGCCTAGCTCTTCCCGCAACACTTCGAGGATTTGATCTTCTTCTTCGCTGTTGGCCGCAAAGTCAACGTGGCCGCCTTCGCCGGGCAGACTGACCCAACGCTTATCAACATGGACCAGATGACTCACGCCCAGCCCGGTACCCGCGCCGTAAATGGCCACAGGCTTATCCTTGATCGGCTCTTTGCCACCAAACTGAATGACATGTTCCGCACCCAGCATAGGGATGGCCATGGAAACCGCGGTGAAGTCGTTAATAATTTCCAGGTGTTCAAAACCGATGTTTTCTTTCAGCTTTCTGGTCGAAAATGCCCAGTCGTGGTTGGTCATCTCAACCCAGTCATCGGTAATCGGGCAGGCAATGGCGATACAACCGTCTTTGATATCCTGCTTTTGTTCATCAAGATAGTGGCGGATGACGGCTTCGAGGCTGTCGTAGTCTGATGTTGCGAATGTTTTGGCCTGGGAGATGCTGCCGTTTTCCACCTCACACAAAGCGAGACGGGCATTGGTGCCGCCGACATCGCCGACCAAGGCATAAGTTGTCATTCTTCTGGTGCTCCGCTTGGGGGTCTTAAAGAGTTGGAGGACACTATAAAATCCTGCCGATAAAACAACAACGCTCACCGAAGTTATTGGTGAGCGTCTGACTCGTGTGTGCAACAGCCTAACCGCGTTAGGCTGGCCTGCACAGAGGCAACTTTCCGAATCTCAACCGCCGTTGCGCTGGCTCAGGCAGGCTGAGACTTTGCGCAATAACGGCGGCAGGTCATCTTTTTGCATCACCACTTCAATAAACGACAGCCTGCGCTGCTGTGTGAGCTGCGCCATCAGCGCCTGGAGCTGCACGGTTTCACTGATGCGCCAACTCTGCGCCTGGCATTCCAGGCTCATCGCCTGCGGCAGCGCTGTCCAGTTCCATTGGGCAATATCATTATAACGTTGCGCGGCGCCGTGAATCGCCCGCTCCACAGTATAGCCTTCATTGTTTAGCAGAAAAATGAGGGGATGCTGTTGATCTCGCAGCATGGATCCTAACTCCTGGATGGTCAACTGGGCCGAACCGTCGCCAATAATCAGGATAACGCGCTGCCCGGGCCAGGCCGTTTGCGCACCAAACGCGGCGGGTAACGTATAACCGATAGAGCCCCAGAGCGGCTGCACTAAAAGCTGTGCCCCAACGGGCAACCGCAGAGATGCGGCACCAAATGCCGCCGTTCCCTGGTCCGCCAGAATAATATCGCCAGGCTGCAGAAACCCCTGCATCGCCTGCCAAAAAGCAGACTGGCTGATAAGAGCGGCGTCGGGAACCGGCTCTGCCGCCCGTGGCGCACAGGCGGCCTGCCAGCCTGCCCCCAGGCGTTCGAAGACGGGCAGCAGCGCCTGCAATGCCTCTGCCATCGACAACGGGGCAAACGTCTGTCCCGCTACGCTCGCGCTGTGCGGCTGAATATCGATAAGTCGTGCCTGACTGAACTGCTGCGTAAAACCCGCCGTAATGGTGTCGGTAAACCGCACGCCAGCACAAATCGTCACGTCCACCTCTTCAATTTGCTGCCGCACGTCACCTTCACTGCCTTCGCCGGCATAGGTACCGACAAAGCCCGGCTGCTGTTCATCCAGTACACCTTTACCCATTAACAACGTGGCACAGGGAAACGCACGTCCTGCCCGTAAGGCCGCCAGCGCCGGCTGCTGTTGCCAGCGCTGGGCAAGAAAATCGGCGAGCAGCGAAACCCGCTTCGCAGGTGCCAGCAACCGCTCTGCCGCCTGCTGAAATGCGATGCGCACCTCATCAGACGACGCGGTAATGGGCATTAGCGGCTGATCAGGCGCAGAGGTTTGCCGCTGTGCAACGTCAACCGGCAGCATTAAATAGCCCGGACGATGCTGCTGAAGCGCAGTCAGTATAACCCTGTCGATTTCAGCCGTGGCATTGTCAGCCGTCAACGCTGCCGTTGCGGCGCTGACCTCCTTCGCCATTCGGATGAAGTGACCGAAGTCCCCGTCTCCCAGCGTATGATGCACACAATCCCCCTGCTGCATCGCCTGGCTTGATGGCGCGCCCACGATGTGGATGACCGGCAGGTATTCGGCAAAGCTGCCCGCCAGACCATTAATGGCGCTGAGTTCTCCCACGCCAAAGGTGGTCAGCAAGGCGGCTGCGCCCGTGCAACGCGCGTAGCCGTCTGCGGCGTAAGCGGCGTTCAGCTCATTGGCGCATCCCACCCAGCCAATATCCGGGTGCGCAATAACGCGGTCCAGAAACTGCAGATTGTAGTCACCCGGTACGCCGAACAAATGCCTGACGCCGCACTCCTGTAAGCGAGCCAACAGATAATCACCAACCGTAAAATCGGACATAGCGAATTCCTTTGAGGGGATTGTTCTGATAAGTATCTGACATGGCGAAAATTTGGCGAGAATGGCAGCAAATTTAGCCGATGCATTGCATGGCAAGCCCGCGTTACGACCGTGCATTATTCCGTGAATATGCGACTTCACACGAATTAATACTGAGTGTAAGCGTATACACTGAGGCGTTTTTGGCACATTTATTTGTTTTTCACTCAGGACCTTACTATGACAGCTTTCCCTCATCCGGACCGATATCAGCATATGCAGTGGCGTCGCAGTGGGCGCAGCGGCCTGAAACTTCCCGCGATTTCACTGGGCCTGTGGCATAACTTTGGCGACAACACGCAACTGGACGTGAGCCGTCAACTGCTGCGCCACGCGTTTGACCACGGCATTACGCATTTCGACCTGGCGAATAACTACGGCCCGCCTCCCGGCTCCGCCGAAGTGAATTTTGGCCGCATCATGCGTGAAGATTTTCAGGCTCATCGCGATGAACTGATTATTTCGACCAAAGCCGGTTACACCATGTGGGAAGGTCCTTATGGCGACTGGGGCTCCCGAAAATATCTGGTCGCGAGCCTGGACCAGAGCCTGCGTCGGATGGGGCTGGAATATGTCGATATCTTCTATCACCACCGTCCGGATCCGGACACGCCGCTAGAAGAAACCATGCGGGCGCTGGATCATGTGGTCAGGCAGGGTAAAGCGCTGTATGCGGCGATTTCAAACTATCCCGCGGAACGGGCGGCCGACGCGATGGCGATTCTGCGCGATCTGGGTACGCCGTGCCTGATCCATCAGCCTCGTTATTCGCTCTTTGAACGTACACCGGAACAGGGATTACTTCAGACGCTGGATGCGCATGGAGCAGGCTGTATTGCGTTCTCGCCGCTGGCGGGTGGCGTGCTGACCGATCGCTATTTGCAGGGCATCCCGCAGGATTCTCGCGTTGCCAGCGGCAGCAAATTCCTGAACGAAAGCCAGCTTACCGACGAAAAGATGGAAAAAGTCCGCAGGCTTAATGCTATTGCGCAACAGCGCGGCCAGAAGCTGGCACAGATGGCGCTGACGTGGGTACTGCGCGATCCCCGCATTACCTCGGTACTGATAGGCGCGAGTAAAACGGCGCAAATCGATGATGCCCTACAAATGCTGAGTCAGGCGCCCCTCAGGGATGATGAACTGGCCGCAATTGAGTCCGCGCTGCTGTAACCGCACCGCCTGGTTCGCCAGGCGGCTGCGCCAGAAAACTCTCAAACCTTTAGCTTTAACGGTTTTTCAGACGGCTTCCACAGGTTTCTCCGGCCTGATACCGACAAAATAGCGTATCAGCAGCGGAGACACGCTGCCGTCAGGAGAAAATCATGATTCGTGGAATCTTACTGGCTGCCGTTGTAGCCATGTTAATGCCGCTGGCAATGCACACCGCTCAGGCCTCAGATACATCCGTGCGTCTCGCGCCCGGCGTAACGCTTCATCTGGGCGATCGCGACCGCCGAGGTTATTACTGGGACGGTCACCACTGGCGTGAGCCGCGCTGGTTTAACGATCGCTATGCTTATAAAGAGCGTCGCTGGTGGCGACACGAAGCGTGGCGACGTCATCAGCAGTGGGAACGCGAACGCCGCTGGCACGCACGCGACAGACAACGTCGCTGGGAGCATGAGCATCGCCACTGGCACGCTGAACGCCGCGAACACCATCGCTATCCTGAACGCTATCGCTAAAGCGCGCCTGTTGGCCCGAACGGGTTGGCAGGCCACCTGAGGTGTAGTGCCAGCTCTACTTCACTCTGGCCATGACAAAGCCATCCCAGCCCTTTTCGCCTACGGTTTGAATCGCCGTCGCGTCCAGCCGGGGATCGCTGGTAAGCAGTTGGAAAAATTCACGCACGCCCTGCACGTTGCAGTCTGTGGAAGCCGCCTCTGTTACCGCCCCGCCTCGTACAACGTTGTCGGCAATAATGACCGTGCCGGGGCGCGCCAGAGTGACTGCCCAACGCAGGTAGTGCGGATTGTTTCGCTTATCCGCATCGATAAAGATCAGGTCGAACGGCCCCTGCAGTTGAGGCAGCACGTCCAGCGCTGCACCGAGACGCAGATCGACACGTTCGGCCAGCCCTGCACGGTGGATGTTCTGCCTGGCAACCTGCGCATGATGGCTGTCAGCTTCGAGAGTGGTAATTTTCCCTTCCGCACCCAGCGCCTGAGCCATCCAGAGGGTGCTGTAACCTCCCAGCGTGCCAATTTCCAGCACGCGTGAGGCATTAATCATTTTGATAAACAGCCCGAGCATCTTGCCTTGCAGGGCAGAAACATCGTGAGCAGGCAGCCCCGCCTGACGGTTGGCGACAAGCGCGGCTTGAAAATGGCTATCGGCAGGAATAAGTTGCTGAGAAAAGTAGTCGTCGACCGCAGCCCATTTTGGCTGGTCTTCTGAAGGATAATCCGGTGTCCGCATCGTTCCGCTCCTGAATCAACAAGACAGAAGAAAATATAAACGGATGCGGATAAAGCTCAAGGCAACAGGCTTTAAAAGCTAAAGATGGGCTGCCTGACGGGTTGCCAGGCAGCGGCATTACATTCCCATCATCTGGCCGATCAGCAGATAGGCGTTAAGACTCACCACCAGCACCACGATGACGCGGCCGGTGTTTTGCATCAGTCGTGAATTGACCAATGCCTCGCCCATCAGCTCACGGTTGCCGGTGAAGGCCAGCAGCGGAATGAGAGCCAGCGCGATACCAAAGCTCAGCAACACCTGACTCATGACTAACACGCGCGTAGGATCCCAGCCGGCCCAGATCACAATAAACGAAGGCACCATGGTTACTGCGCGTCGCACCCACAGCGGAATATAGAATTTTATGAATCCCTGCATGACCACCTGTCCGGCCAGGGTGCCCACCACGGTAGAAGACAGCCCCGCCGCGACCAGGCTTAAGCCAAACACCGTGGCGGCAGCGTGGCCCAGTAACGGCTGCAACGTGGTGTAAGCCTGATCGAGCTCGGCAATCCCGCTGTGGCCGCTAAAATGGAAGGCGGCAGCGGCCGTGGCCATCATCGCCAGATTGACAAATCCCGCAATGGTCATGGCAATGGCGACATCAAGCTTGGTGGATGAATAGCGCCGGGCCTGACTGTCACTGCTTTTTCCCTGGGTCAATGCAGAATGCAGATAAATCACGTGCGGCATAATGGTGGCGCCCAGCACACCCGCAGCAAGAAAGACCGCATCCGCGTTGGGCAGAGACGGCAGCGCCATGCCTGTCACCAGTTCACTGACCTTGGGCTGGGAGAAAAACAGCTCCACAATGTACGCTGCCGCCACAAACAGCAGCAGGCCACCAATCACCAGCTCCAGCGGCTTTTGCCCACGGTTTTGCAGCATCAAAATAAGCACGGTGGCCACGCCGGTAAGCACAGCGCCCTGCATCAGGGACACACCCAGCAGCAGTTTAAAGCCCAGAGCGGCACCGATAAATTCTGCGAGATCGGTCGCCATCGCGATGATCTCCGCCTGTACCCAATAGAACCACACCGCCGGACGGGGAAAACGATCGCGGATGTGTTCCGCGAGGTTTTTGCCCGTCGCAATGCCCAATTTGGCTGACATCAACTGGATAAGCATCGCCATGATATTGGCCCATACCACGACCCAAAGGAGCTGGTAACCGTAAGCAGCACCCGCCTGGATATTGGTCGCAAAGTTGCCCGGATCGATATAGCCGATAGCGGCGATAAAGGCGGGCCCCAACAGGGCGAGTTTCACTTTTCTTGCTCCGCGAGCGGCGCGCTCGGCGGCACGGCTTTCAAACATATTGGCTACCCTGTCGTTGGTTTACCTGTGCAGCTTAAAGCGACACAGGTGCAAGTGAAATGCGGTTTTAGTAATCAGTGTAATAGATAGTGCTATAAAGTATAGCCATTGCTATAAATTGGAGGTGCAGAAAGCCTCAAGGTCAGGCGCAATTCCCCTACTCTACGTGTTGTTTAAATTACAGACAATAGGTTTAAGTGAATATGATGTGAACAATTTGGTTACAGGGCGTGATCGGTGAGAGTATTCTGAGAAAATTGGCGATATTGAATACTTATATTGTGGTGGAGATCTCGTTTTTCGGTAAGCCGTTACATAGAATACGCAGCAAAATACAATCCTCCTCAAATTTGGAGCAATCATGTCCCATATTTTGCAGTTTCTTTTAGCACTAGTGGTCGTTGGCGTGCTGGCCCTGCTGGTCAGCCACGACAGAAAAAGTATTCGGGTTCGCTACATCGTACAGCTTCTGGTTATCGAGATCGTTCTGGCATGGTTCTTCCTGAACTCGGAAGCCGGTCTGGGATTCGTCAAAGGATTTGCCGGTTTCTTCGATCATCTTCTGAAATATGCCGCTCAGGGTACCAACTTCGTGTTCGGTAACATGAATGATAAAGGCCTGGCGTTCTTCTTCCTGAACGTATTGTGCCCCATCGTGTTCATCTCAGCCCTGATTGGTATTCTTCAGCACTTCCGCATCCTGCCATGGGTCATCCGTGGAATTGGTACCGTGCTGTCTAAGATCAACGGCATGGGCAAACTGGAATCTTTCAACGCCGTAAGCTCTCTGATTTTGGGACAGTCTGAGAACTTTATCGCGTACAAAGATATTCTGGGCAAAATGTCTCAACGCCGTATGTACACCATGGCGGCCACTGCGATGTCGACGGTTTCCATGTCTATCGTGGGAGCTTACATGACCATGCTGCAACCTAAGTATGTTGTCGCCGCGCTGGTGCTGAATATGTTCAGTACCTTTATCGTGCTGTCGCTCATCAACCCTTACCGCGTTGACAGCGAAGAAGATCTGCAACTGCAGGATCTGCATCAGGGTCAGAGCTTCTTTGAAATGCTGGGCGAGTACATTCTTGCCGGTTTCCGCGTCGCCATCATCGTTGCAGCCATGCTGATCGGTTTTATCGCACTGATTTCGGGCCTGAACGCGCTGTTTGACTTCATCTTCGGCGTGACCTTCCAGGGCGTGCTGGGTTATGTCTTCTACCCCTTTGCGTGGGTGATGGGCGTGCCATCAGGCGAAGCCCTGCAGGTCGGCAGCATCATGGCAACCAAACTGGTTTCCAACGAGTTTGTAGCCATGATGGATCTGCAGAAAATTGCCGGTCAGCTGTCACCGAACGCGGAAGGCATCCTGTCAGTATTCTTAGTCTCATTCGCCAACTTCTCGTCTATCGGCATCGTCGCTGGCGCCATCAAGGGACTGAACGAAGAGCAAGGTAACGTGGTTTCACGCTTCGGTCTGAAACTGCTGTACGGCTCAACGCTGGTCAGCGTGCTGTCTGCGGCGATTGCAGGCCTGGTACTGGCATTCTGAGTTCGCGTTCTGCCCACATTAAGGCGAGTCAAACGACTCGCCTTTTTTGTCACCCTCTCATCCATAACCCCTTGTCCGCCGGAACCTGAGTGCCGGGCAAGAAAGTTGACCCCATCTGTCGCCCTGATAAATACTGCCCTTGTCTGCTAAGCGGAAGATCTCGCGGTTTACCACGCACCTCCGCATCGTTCAGTTATCGACTGTGTTTGCCATACAGGAGCCATTATGAGTCTGGATCCACAGGGTTTTATTCTTACCCTGCCCTTTGCAGACGTTCAGCCCGCGTTTCAGGCTGTCATTGACGATGCCCTGGCCCACCTGAGCGCTGACTATCGGGATAGCCTGCACAGCGTTTATCTTTACGGCAGCGTAGCGTCGGGAAACGCCGTTGAGGGAGAATCTGATTTGGACCTGTGCCTGATATTCCGCCATTCACCTGATCGGGCGCAGCAAAACAGCATGGCCGATCTGAAAAAGGCGCTGGCCGTGAAGCATCCGGTAGTGAGTAAAGTCGATTTTGATATCGGCACGCTCAATGAGGCCCGCGCGCCGGAGAACAGCCTTTCCTGGGGATTCTGGCTGAAGCACCATTGCCGCTGTCTCTATGGCCAGGATCTCTCTGTGCTTTTTGGGCTTTACAGGCCATCCCGCGCGCTGGCCTGGGCGATAAACCGCGATGTCACAGAGGTGCTGAGCGAGTATGCAACGCGCCTGTCCCGCGCCAGCCAGCCCTGGCAGCAGCGACCACTTCAGCGCGCGGCTGCCAGAAAACTGATTCGCGCCACCAATATGTTACGTAAAGATAGCGACACGGACTGGCCGCGCAGCCTTGAGGAGCACGTTGAGCGGTTTGTTGCGCGTTATCCGGCGCGTGAAGCGGCAATGGCCTTCTTTTTCGCAGAAAGTCAGGCACCACGGGCGACGGCTGAGGCGTTTATTCTACAGCTTAATGACTTCCGTCGATGGCTGACGCAACAATTAGGCTGAATTCAGGCACAACGCCAGGTGATAAACGCCTGCTGTGTTGCAGAAAGATAACGTCAAAGAGGATAAATCGCACAGGCACGCTATATACGCTTGTGTGTGGATTGACGAAGAGAAATATCAGAAAGGCTGAGAAGCCAGAGATTTGGTGGAGATAAGCGGGATCGAACCGCTGACCTCTTGCATGCCATGCAAGCGCTCTCCCAGCTGAGCTATACCCCCACATCTGGAAATCATTTTTTCAGTGCCAAACTTTTGGGAAGAAGTTTGGTGGAGCTAAGCGGGATCGAACCGCTGACCTCTTGCATGCCATGCAAGCGCTCTCCCAGCTGAGCTATAGCCCCGAACCGAAAAAACCGTCGTGTTAAGCGACGGACGGCATAATATGCAACCCCCCATGGAGTGTCAACGGCAAAATCACATTCTGTGTTTGATCGCTGAAAAAGACGGCAAACTCAGCGTGATGACGTGCGTTTGTTTCTCTCCTGCCCTTGTTAACATCGTGAAAGGAGCCTGGTTGAAGAGTAACTTTTTATCGGCAGTTAAGTTAATTCACGGTTAAATATGTTATGGGAATTATCTTGTCTTCCCGGTAATGTCGTGTAAAACTTAGCCCGCTATCTAATACGGCTGCATGGTTTTCTCCAGCGCACCGTTCTTCAACCAGGCGTTTTCGCTCCAATACTAAAATCAATAGAGAATATATGTCGCTGCATACACCCAAAGAGATCGCCCAACTGGCGATTCAGGCTGGCGTGGCAAAAAGCCATGCTTCCATTAGCTCCTTAATCATTCTTGGCTTCATGGCAGGTGCCTTTATTGCTACAGGTTTCTTGCTGGATGTTCATGTCATTAACTCTCTCCCTGCTGACTGGGGCTCATTTGGCGGCTTCTTAGGGGCTGCGGTGTTCCCGGTGGGATTGATCCTGACCATTCTGGCCGGTGGCGAACTGTTAACCGGTAATATGATGACGTTGCCTGTTGCCTGGTTTGCACGCCGTATTAGTGGCTACAGCGTATTACGCAACTGGTTCTGGGTAACGATTGCCAACTTCCTTGGCAGCATCGCTATCGCCTGGTTCTTTGGCCACATGCTGGCCATGACCGAGGGTGATTACCTGAAAAAGACGCTGGCGATTGCGAATGCCAAAGTCCATGCCGATTTCCTGCATGCGTTCATTTCTGGCATCGGTTGTAACTGGCTGGTATGTCTTGCCGTGTGGCTGGCCTTCGCCAGTAAAGATGTGGTCGGCAAAATTTTCGCGATGTGGTTCCCGGTCATGGCGTTTGTGGCCATTGGTTTCCAGCACGTTGTGGCGAATATGTTCATTATTCCTGCTGCGATCTTTGCCGGACAGATGAGCTGGGCTGAATATTTGCCTAACTTCGTGGCGGTATTCTTAGGTAATGCCGTCGGCGGTGCCGTTTTCGTTGGTCTGGCTTACTTCCTCGCTTTCCGCCCCGCAGCCGAGCAGCCAAGCACTGCGCAATAAACAATCCCCTGCCTTTTGTTGAGAGACAAAAGGCAATTTCGTTTCCTGTTACTTTCACGCGTTACGATTTGCTGTAATATGTATGGCTAATGTATTGAACAGGGACAGCATCGTGAAAAAGGAATGGCTAACTCCGGAAGAACTGGCAATCGAAACGGGCTACAGTCGGCAGACGGTGAACAAATGGATCAAACGCGAGAACTGGACGACCACGCCAAAACCCGGCGTTCAGGGCGGAAAAGCCAGACTGATTCATATTGATGAACGCGTGAAAAGTTTCATTCAGTCGACGCGCAACCTTAATGAACCCACGGCAAATTATACTCCCCCACCGAATTCATTACCTGCGTTATTGATAAGTTCTGTCCAGCAAATGAGTCAGAACGAGCAAGATCAGCTCACGGCGTTGATTTTGCGGGAAGGGATAAAAGGTGTGCTTGACCGACTGGGCATTCACGAACAATAAAAAAACCGGAAGCGCGATGCTTCCGGTTTTTTTTCGTCTCAGACAATCACGTCCCGCGGCCTGGCCTTCATCGGTTAATGCCAGAAAGCGCTCGGCCGCAAGCCGCCTCTCGTGGAAGAGAACGGTTACTGGCTCTGTGCTTCACGCTCAGCAATAAAGGCCAGTGCTTTTTCAATACGCTCAACGCTGCGGCTACGGCCAATGGCTTCCACCGTCACATCCAGTCCGGGAGACTGACCGGCGCCGGTGACGGCGACGCGCAGCGGCATGCCGACTTTGCCCATGCCCACACCCAGCTCATCCGCGCTCTGCTGAATAGCCTGATGCACCGTTTCTGCATTCCAGTCAGTCAATGCGACCAGCTTGTCGCGAACCACTTCCAGCGGCTGACGCGCGACTGGACGTAAATGCTTTTTCGCGGCATCGGCATCGAATTCTGAAAAATCCTGATAGAAATAGTGACACGATGCGGCCATCTCTTTCAGCGTCTTGCAGCGCTCGCCCAGCAAGGTCACCAGCTTTGCCAGTTCCGGGCCAGTGCGGGTATCAATGTTCTGCTGTTCAATATGCCACTGCAGATGGGTTGCCACGTACTCAGGCGGCAGCGCATTAATATAGTGGTGATTTAGCCACTGCAGTTTTTCGGTATTAAAGGCGCTGGCCGATTTACTGACCGCGTCCAGGCTAAACAGCGCCGTCATCTCTTTGACAGAGAAAATTTCCTGATCGCCATGTGACCAGCCCAGACGTACCAGATAGTTAAGCAACGCCTCTGGCAGATAGCCGTCATCACGGTATTGCATCACGCCTACTGCACCATGACGTTTAGACAGTTTCTTACCGTCGTCACCCAGAATCATCGAAACGTGGGCATAAACCGGTACCTGTGCGCCTATCGCCTTCAGGATATTGATCTGACGCGGGGTGTTGTTGATGTGGTCTTCACCGCGCACAACGTGGGTGATGCCCATATCCCAGTCATCGACCACGACGCAGAAGTTGTAAGTCGGTGAGCCATCGGTACGGCGGATAATCAGATCGTCCAGCTCCTGGTTACTGAACTCAATCGGACCGCGAATCTGATCGTCAAAAATAACAGAGCCTTCCTGTGGATTACGGAAGCGCACTACATGCGGCTCATCAGCGGCATGATGCTCATGGCTGTCACGGCAGCGGCCGTCATAGCGGGGTTTTTCGCCGTTGGCCATCTGCGTTTCACGCAACGCTTCAAGACGTTCTTTCGAGCAGTAACATTTATAGGCAGTACCCGCTTCCTGCATTTCATCAATGACGGCGTTGTAGCGGTCGAAGCGTTTGGTCTGGTAATAAGGGCCTTCATCCCAGTCCAGGCTCAGCCAGTTCATCCCATCCATAATAGCTTCGATGGCTTCCGGTGTAGAACGCTCAAGATCGGTATCTTCAATGCGCAGTACAAACTCGCCCTGATGATGACGGGCAAAGAGCCATGAGTAGAGTGCGGTACGAGCGCCACCTACGTGTAAGAAGCCGGTAGGGCTTGGCGCGAAGCGAGTTTTGATTTTCATTCAGTATTGCCTTAAATGCGCAGGTTCGTTGTCTGGATGACAAAAAACGGGTTAGACGCGAAAACAGTGCGCATATTCTAGCATCTGATGATGAATCCTCAATGCATGCAAGACAGCAGAGCGGCAGCAAAGCCTGTATTTCTGCTAAGAAAACCAGCACATTGGATAAAATCCCTACGGGATGTTTAAAATTAAACCGAACGCACAATTATGTTTTAAAAAGCGTTGACTCAAAATCAACTATCCCTATAATGCGACTCCACACAGCGGGGGTGATTAGCTCAGTTGGTAGAGCATCTCCCTTACAAGGAGGGGGTCGGCGGTTCGAACCCGTCATCACCCACCACTCTTAAGAAGGTTTAAGGTGGCCCGCAGTGACAAGAGATAAGATATGGGTGATTAGCTCAGTTGGTAGAGCATCTCCCTTACAAGGAGGGGGTCGGCGGTTCGAACCCGTCATCACCCACCATATCTTAGTCAGATGACACTCTTGTGAAGCAGTACCGAAGTGGGTGATTAGCTCAGTTGGTAGAGCATCTCCCTTACAAGGAGGGGGTCGGCGGTTCGAACCCGTCATCACCCACCACTTCGGGTCGTTAGCTCAGTTGGTAGAGCAGTTGACTTTTAATCAATTGGTCGCAGGTTCGAATCCTGCACGACCCACCAAATTCAGAAAAAAGCGCCTTCAGGCGCTTTTTTCGTTTCTGTGCGCCAGTGTCTATAGTGCAGGATGAGAACCTGCTGCAGGTTCGACTGAATCGCAAAGCGGTTCAGGCTGATGCGTCAGCATCACCCGAAGGGCGAGGCCCACCGGGCCGAGGCAATCCTGCACGACCCACCAATGTTGAAAGGCGCCTTTTTGCTGTGCGTAAAACGTGCGGGATGAGAACCTGCCGCAGGTTCGACTGAATCGCAAAGCGGTTCAGGCTGATGCGCCAGCATCACCCGCAGGGCGAGGCCCACCGGGCCGAGGCAATCCTGCACGACCCACCAAATTTATCCGTCCTGACGCCAGACTGTAAGAATCTTTTCGTAAAATTAACATTTTGGGGCATTAAGCTTTTGCGGCAAGCGTCCGATAACCTAAAACGTCTATTTGCAAGGAGATCATAATGACAACGATATTAACCAGCACGCCGAGTATCGGAAGCAGCAGTTCATCAGACACAACCAACTCAAGTGATACCGCATCACAAATCGCCAGCCTGAATAAGCAGATTTCTCGTCTCAACGACCAACTGAAAAGTTTGGGTGACGATAAGACGATGACCACAGAGCAGAAAAAGAAGCAGCAAGATACGATTAAGGCACAAATCCAGGTTTTAGAAGCGCAAATCCAGCAGTTACAACGCAAAGAGCAACAGAAAGCTGAAGCAAAGCAGGCGCAAAAAGAAGGTAATACTGCATCTGCAGATGGCGTTAACCGCCCGACGCAGACCAATCAACTCGATGTCTATATCTAAAACGCCGGTCTTGACTCGCGTTGTTGCGTCAGCAATCTTGCCTGCTGACGCACCTCCTGCCAGATCGCTTCGGCCGCTGGCGTTAATGAGCGATTTTTACGCTTAATTAAAGTCAGGGTGCGATTGATCTCCGGATAAAGACGGCGCACCGTCAGCGCCCGTCCTGCCGGAAGCGGTAACGCTAGCGCCGGTAAAATGCTAATCCCAATGCCGGCATCGACCATAGGAAACAGCGTCGCGGGATGGCCGATCTCCTGAACGACATTAACGTTGATATTTTGCTGGCGTAAAGCCGCATCAATTAATACCCGGCTACCTGACGCGTAATCCTGCAGCACCATCGTTCGCCCATCTAACAGAGACCAGTTTGCCTGAGCAACGTCGGCAAGCGGATCGTCCTCACGACATAACAGCAAAAAAGGTTCATCCAGAATAGCGCAGCCGTCAAAATCGGTGTCGTTAAGCGGTCCGATCACGATGCCAAAATCCACTTCAGCATTGCGGACGCTTTCTAACACCCACTGCTGTACGCGGTCGTGCAAAATGATTTTTATGTCCGGATAGCTATGCTGGCTGGCAGCAAGGCACTGCGGCATCAGGTGCGCAGAGATGGTCTGACTGGCCGCGATTCGCACCGTGCCACTGCGCTGTTCACCGTAGCTGCGAATATCAAGCAGCGTTGTGTTTATCTCTTCGAGCAGCCTTTCCATGCGGGAGGCCAGCTGTTGGCCGGCCTCGGTCAGCACGACTTCGCGCGTCGTCCTGTCCAGCAGGCGAACGCCAATTTCATTTTCCAGCTCTTTTATGCTGTGGCTTACGGCCGACTGGCTCAGACCAATAGCCTGCCCTGCCTGACTAAAACCGCCGTAATGCGCTACAGCAACAAAGGTGCGTAGCTGACGCAAAGAGTAATTCATCGATTTCTCACATAGATTAATCTAATAAATCAATTTTATTTCTAAACCCACATCGCGCACAATCACCTCAGCCTAAATTTAACCGGATTTTAACGATGGGATTTTTACGTATAGACCCAATGATGATAAAGCTTATCATCACCGTATTATTGGCCTCTTTTATTCCTGCCAGAGGTCATTTTGTTGACTTTTTTCAGTACCTGACCACCGCCGCGATTGCGCTGCTTTTCTTTATGCATGGCGCCAAATTGTCGCGGGAAAAAATCATTGCCGGTAGCAGCCACTGGCGGCTCCATCTCTGGATTATGTGCAGTACCTTTGTGCTGTTCCCGGCTATCGGTATGTTAATTGTCTGGTGGCATCCGGTGAAAGTTGGTGCCGAGATTTATACCGGCTTCCTCTATCTGTGTATTTTACCGGCCACGGTACAGTCAGCTATCGCCTTTACCTCAATGGCGGGCGGAAACGTTGCTGCCGCGGTCTGTAGCGCCTCGGCATCTTCCCTGCTGGGCGTATTTATCTCCCCCCTGCTGGTGAATCTGGTTATGGACGTTAACAACAGCGGACCGGGTGATGGCCTTGAGCAGGTGGGTAAAATCATGCTGCAGCTGTTGGTGCCTTTTGTTTTAGGCCATCTGTCACGTCGCTGGATCAGCGGCTGGGTGGAAAGAAACCGGAGTCTGATTGGTATTACGGATCAAACCTCTATTCTGTTGGTGGTCTATTCCGCCTTCAGTGAAGCGGTGGTAAACGGCATCTGGAAACGGGTTGGCGTTGATACGCTGCTGTGGATTCTGGCGGGATGTCTACTGCTGCTGACTATCGTTCTGTTGATTAACTACTTTGCCTCTCGCCTGTTTGGCTTCAGCCGTCAGGATGAGATCGTTGTCCTGTTCTGTGGTTCCAAAAAGAGTCTGGCAAACGGTGTGCCGATGGCGAACATTCTGTTCCCCGCCAGCGCCGTGGGCATTATCGTCTTGCCACTGATGATCTTTCATCAGGTGCAGCTGATGGTGTGTTCGTTTATTGCCGGGCGTTATAAGAAAACCAATGCGTTGCAGGCTAAAAAAGATAAAGCCGCCGTGGTGGAATCGCAGAAATAACCGAAACGCGTAGGAAATCGCTGCCTCGTTTGCTCAATATAACGAGGCAGCGTAATTACTCACCGCGCTTCAGGGGCTTCACCAGGCCTTCCAGCCCTTCAATTTTAATCGTCAACGTCAGTTGCATCAGCTCACCTAAACGTCCTGAAGGAAAGTCGCCACTGCGGGCGAACCACAGCAGGTAAGGCTCAGGCAAATCAATCAGCACCCGGCCTTTGTATTTGCCAAACGGCATGACCGTGTTAGCTATTTCAACCAGATACTGTTTGTCCATGTCAGGCTCCCAGCAGACGAATCATTTCAGCTTCATCGATCACTTCGATGCCCAGTTCCTGCGCCTTCGCCAGTTTTGAACCGGCCGCTTCGCCCGCGATAAGCAGATCGGTTTTCTTCGATACGCTTCCACTGACTTTCGCGCCGAGTTCGGTAAGGCGCGCTTTCGCGTCGTCACGGTTCATCTGTGACAGCGAGCCGGTGAGCACCACGGTTTTGCCTGCAAACGGACTGTCAATCTCTTCCGCTTTAACCACCATCACCTGGGGCCAGTTGATACCAATGTCTTCGACCAGTTGGCGAATCACGTCGCGATTGCTCTCTTCTTCCATAAAGTGACGTACGTGCTTCGCCACCACGGTGCCCACATCCTGCACTGCGATCAGCGCGTCCAGATCGGCATCCATTACCTTTTGTAGCTCGCCAAAGTGGTTAGCCAGGTTAGCCGCGGTCGCTTCGCCAACCTCGCGAATACCGAGCGCATACAAGAAACGCGCCAGCGTAGTGGATTTGGCTTTTTCCAGAGCGTCGACCACATTCTGCGCCGATTTCGCCCCCATCCGATCCAGGCCGGTTAAGGTTTCACGGGTTAATCGAAACAGGTCTGCCGGCGTCTTGACGTACTCTTTCTCTACCAGTTGATCGATAATCTTATCGCCCATCCCCTCGACGTCCATGGCGCGGCGCGAGACAAAATGTTTCAGCGCTTCTTTACGTTGAGCACCACAGATCAACCCGCCGGTACAGCGTGTGACAGCTTCGCCTTCGACGCGTTCAACATCGGATCCGCATACCGGACAGTGGGAAGGGAACAGGATTTCACGCGCGTCTTCAGGGCGTTCGCTGACAACGACATTCACCACCTGAGGAATCACGTCACCGGCACGGCGAATCACAACTTTATCGCCAATACGCAAACCAAGACGTTCTATCTCATCGGCGTTATGCAAGGTCGCATTGCTGACCATTACGCCAGCGACCTGCACCGGCTCCAGGCGCGCCACAGGCGTAATCGCGCCAGTGCGGCCCACCTGGAATTCAACGTCGCGCACGACGGTCATCTGCTCCTGAGCGGCAAACTTAAAGGCTACCGCCCAACGCGGCGCACGGGCGACAAAGCCCAGCTTCTCCTGCAGATCCTGAGAATCGACTTTGATCACGACGCCGTCGATGTCAAACCCCAGTTCTGCACGCTGCGCGTCAACCTCGTGGTAAAAGGCCAGCGCTTCATCCACGTTATGAACCAGACGAATACGATCGCTGACCGGCAAGCCCCACGCTTTAAACTGTTGCAGACGCGCCATATGGCTGCGCGGCATCTCGCCGCCTTCCAGCAGGCCAATGCCATAACAGAAAAACGTGAGTGGTCGTTTTGCCGTAATACGGGGATCGAGCTGGCGCAGTGAACCTGCCGCGGCGTTGCGCGGATTGGCAAAGACTTTGCCTTCGGTGCGGCGCGCTTCCGCATTCAGCTTTTCAAAGCCGTTTTGCGTCATAAACACCTCGCCCCGCACTTCGACGCGGGCAGGAATGTTCTCGCCTTTGAGCCGCAGTGGGATCGCGCGGATTGTCCGCACGTTGCTTGTAATATTCTCGCCGGTTGTGCCGTCACCGCGGGTTGCCGCACGGGTTAACAGTCCGTCTTCATACAACAGGCTCACGGCCAGGCCATCCAGTTTGAGTTCACAGCAGTAGACCAGATCGTCACTGCTTTTTAGCCGATCCTGCACGCGCTTGTTAAATGCTCTGAAGCTGGCTTCGTCAAAGGCATTATCCAGTGACAGCATAGGCACTTCATGGCGGACCTGCTCAAACACCATTAAGGGAGCCGCCCCGACGCGCTGCGTGGGTGAGTCAGGCGTAATCAGGTCAGGATGCTGTTCTTCAAGCTCGCGCAGCTCGCGCATCAGGCGGTCATATTCCGCATCCGGTACTTCCGGTGCGTCCATAACGTGATAAAGGTATTCATGATGGCGCAGCGTCGTGCGCAGTTCGGTGATGTGTTCCTGGACGGATTTCATATAACCCCATCAGATAAAAAACCCCCGACAGGCGGGGGTTTATCATAACAAATTGAAAAAGTGTGGATTAGTCCCGGGATTCAACCACATCGCGGATACGCGCTTTGTAGGTTTCCAGTTTTTGTGGCGTCATCATACGGCGCTCGTCATCGAGAACCACACCGCCCACATCGTCCGCAATACGCTGTGCGGACTGTAGCATCAGCTTAAAGTTTTGATTCGCATCGCCATACGACGGCACCATCATAAAAATAGACACGCCGGGCGTGGTGAAATCAGTCATTTCATCCGGATTGAACGAGCCAGGTTTCACCATATTGGCCAGGCTAAACAGCACAGGGCCGCTGCCCGCCGGGCTGAGGTGACGATGGAAAATATTCATTTCACCAAACTGAAAACCGGCCTGCAAAATCCCCTGTAACAGGGCTTCACCATTTAGCTGACCACCGGAATGAGCGGCGACATGCAGAACCAGCACCGCTTCTTTCGGCTTGCTGCTGGTTGCAGGGCGCGCTTCAGGTTGCTTAGGCGGCGGCGGGCTGACGACCTCAGGCGCGGGTTCAGGCTCAGCCTGATAAACGGGATTGGGCTGAACGCTATCCAGCGGGTCAGAATCCAGCAGAGGATCTGCCTGTACCGGTGGCGCAACAAAGGTTGGCTGAGGCGCGGGCTGTTGGCGTGCAGGCGCTGGCCGCGGCTGTGCGGATTCAGGCTTAGGTGCTGGCGCAAACAGGGGATCGCTTTCCGGCGCTGATGTGGCAGGCTGGCGTGCACGCTGTGGCGTTACAGGCGCGTGCTGCTCGTCTGGCTGCGTATCGCGAATATCATCGAAGTGAGGTTCCTGATGGTCGCGGGCATGGCGCACACGCACTTCACCCACGCCGTCATCAACGTCGTCGGTAAGCGTCTCATCATCATGTTCATCACGTTGTTTCAAACGTTTGTGCGGGCGATCGCGGAACACTGAAGAGCGCTCTTTACGGCTGGTCCACAGTCCGTGAATAAGAAGCGCTATAATGGCGATCGCGCCAACAACGATTAATATCAGACGCAAATCCTGCATCATTGTATTCTCTGTTGTTCCAATACCTTGCCACCGCGGCAAACTTTATTCTCTAACTGTATTTGCCCTGCCAGATAAGTGCAAGTCTGTGCAGTATTTTCTCACAAATAAGATAGACCACCCACGCTTTTTCGCTGTTTTTTTACCCAAACGGCACCTGGAGAGGTGAAAAAGCCAGGTTATAGTAGACGCGCCTTACCATCTTCAGGAGAACGGGCTTTATGGTTGTCAACAATTCGGTTTCCGCTTTTAACGGTTTGCATTACTTCAGCGAGGGCTGGAAGCTGGTCAGATTGCCCGGTATTCGACGCTTTGTGATTATCCCTTTACTGGTCAACATCCTTCTGCTGGGCGGGGCTTTCGTGTGGCTTTTTTACCAGCTTGATAGCTGGATCCCGCAGTTAATGTCCCACGTTCCCGACTGGCTACAGTGGCTGAGCTATTTGCTGTGGCCGCTGTCGGTGATTTCCGTGGTACTGGTGTTCAGTTACTTCTTTTCCACCCTTGCCAACCTGATTGCCGCCCCCTTTTGTGGGCTACTGGCCGAACAACTGGAAGCGCGCCTGACCGGGAAACCGCTACCTGACAGCGGCTGGGTAGGCCTGCTCAAAGATGTTCCCCGCATTATGAAACGCGAATTGCAGAAGCTGGGCTACTACCTGCCACGCGCGCTGGGCTTACTGCTGCTCTACTTTATTCCGGGCTTTGGGCAGACCGTCGCGCCCGTTTTATGGTTTATGTTCAGCGCGTGGATGTTATCAATTCAGTACTGTGACTATCCTTTCGATAACCACAAGGTGGGTTTTCAGCAGATGCGCCAGGCGCTGCGTCAACACAAGACGGCAAACATGCAGTTTGGTGCACTGGTCAGCCTGTTTACGATGATTCCGGTCGTTAATCTGGCCATTATGCCGGTAGCTGTTTGTGGCGCAACGGCAATGTGGGTCGATCGTTATCGTGCGAAGCTTGCTCGTGGCACCTGAGCTAAATCATCAACTATCCTTATGCAATTTTTGGCAGGTCTTATTGCCATGAGACATATAGATATATGATTTCTTTCCTTCCGCCAGAAAGAAGAACAGGTATGCTCTGAGGGTTCCCAATAATTCATACAGTTAAGGACAGGCTATGAGCAAGATTTATGAAGACAACTCTTTAACAATTGGTCATACGCCGCTGGTTCGACTGAACCGCATCGGTAACGGCCGCATCCTGGCGAAGGTGGAGTCCCGTAACCCGAGCTTCAGTGTGAAATGCCGTATCGGTGCCAATATGATTTGGGACGCGGAAAAACGCGGTATTCTTAAGCCTGGCATTGAACTGGTTGAGCCGACGAGCGGCAACACCGGCATCGCGCTGGCCTACGTGGCGGCGGCACGCGGCTATAAACTGACACTCACCATGCCGGATACCATGTCTGTTGAGCGGCGCAAGCTGCTGAAAGCGTTAGGCGCAAATCTGGTGTTGACCGAAGGCGCAAAAGGCATGAAAGGTGCCATCTCAAGAGCTGAAGAGATTGTTGCCAGCGATCCAGACAAATTCCTGCTGCTGCAGCAATTCAGCAACCCGGCTAACCCGGAAATTCATGAAAAGACCACCGGCCCGGAAATCTGGGAAGATACGGATGGCGAAGTGGACGTGTTCATCGCCGGTGTGGGTACCGGCGGTACCCTGACCGGGGTAAGTCGTTACATAAAAAACACCAAAGGCAAAAAAGAATTGATCACGGTCGCGGTTGAGCCAACCGACTCACCGGTCATTGCCCAGGCAATGGCGGGCGAAGAATTGAAACCCGGCCCCCACAAGATTCAGGGGATCGGTGCTGGCTTTATTCCAGGCAACCTGGAGCTGTCGCTGATTGACCTGGCAGTGGCTATCACCAACGAAGAAGCTATCTCCACTGCACGTCGTCTGATGGAAGAAGAAGGCATCCTGGCCGGTATTTCATCTGGCGCCGCCGTTGCTGCCGCGCTGAAGCTGCAGGAAGATGAAGCTTACGCCAATAAAAATATCGTCGTGATTCTCCCCTCTTCCGGCGAACGCTATCTCAGTACCGCCCTGTTTGCCGATCTCTTTACCGAAAAAGAGCTGCAATAGCCCGAAACGGGTGCGGATAAATGCCTAAAAAGCACCCGGATGGGTGCTTTTTTGTGGCCCAGATCTCACTTTCACCATGTCGCAGATTGATTTCACTCACGTGGCTCTGGTATTTAGACTGCCAATTATTTCGAAGCCTGAAATTAATCCTCCTTTGAAGTGGATCAAGCTGAGTCAAGATTCAGATTTAGTGAAAGGGCAAATCACGGCATAATTAACCGGTGACGTGCTCAAATCGCTTTTTGACACTCAGCGGGAATGAAAGACTCATTCAAGCGCATTATTAGACAGTAAGATGTATACCCGCGCACCTTCACAGGCTAAAGTTAGGGCTCCAGGCTAGACTTTAGATCCATAACACTAATCCTGAAAAAGTTGGGGAAATAGAATGTTCCAGCAAGAAGTTACCATTACCGCACCAAACGGACTGCATACTCGCCCTGCTGCGCAATTTGTCAAAGAAGCTAAAGCCTTCCAGTCAGAAATCACTGTCACCTCCAATGGTAAATCTGCCAGCGCTAAAAGCCTGTTTAAGCTGCAGACACTGGGTCTGACCCAGGGCACCGTTGTGACCCTTTCTGCGGAAGGTGAAGATGAGCAAAAAGCCGTAGAGCATTTAGTTAAGCTGATGGCGGAACTGGAGTAATCTCCTTTCTGCACCGCTTTAAAACGACTCTTCTGCGCCATTGCGTGCAACATCTTGATCGCGGACAAACTGTCCGCGTTATTGCTTTCGTAGAGTACGTGTCCCACGACTATGGCAATGCAACGAGTCCAGTCAGCCATCGTGATTAAAAGGTAGGGTTATGATTTCAGGCATTTTAGCATCACCAGGTATCGCTTTCGGCAAAGCTCTGCTGCTGAAAGAAGACGAGATCGTCATCAACCGTAAAAAGATTTCAGATGATCAGGTTGAGCAGGAGATCCAGCGCTTTCTTCAGGGCCGCGGCAAAGCGGCTGAACAGCTGGAAGCCATTCGCATCAAAGCCAGCGAATCCCTGGGTGAAGAAAAAGCAGCGATCTTCGAAGGCCACATCATGTTGCTGGAAGATGAAGAGCTGGAGCAGGAAATCACCGACCTGATCAAAAAAGATCACGCAACTGCCGATGCCGCGGTGAATTCCGTGATTGACGCTCAGGCTAAAGCGCTGGAAGAGCTGGATGATGAATACCTGAAAGAGCGTGCGGCGGACGTGCGCGACATCGGTAAACGCCTGCTGCAAAATATTTTAGGTCTGCACATTGTCGATCTGAGCGCAATCCAGGACGAATCTATTCTGGTGGCGAAAGATTTAACGCCGTCAGAGACCGCACAGCTAAACCTGAAAAAGGTGCTGGGCTTTATTACCGACCTGGGTGGTCGGACGTCGCACACGTCTATCATGGCGCGTTCGTTAGAAATCCCTGCGATCGTCGGCACCGGTAACGTGACCACCTCCATTAAAAACGGTGACTTCATCATTCTGGATGGCGTGAACAATGCGATTCACGTCAATCCGTCTGACGCCGTTCAGGAAGAGCTGAAAGCGGTTCAGAACCAGTACCTGTCCGAAAAACATGAACTGGCTAAGCTGAAAGATCTGCCCGCGGTAACTCTGGATGGTCATCAGGTTGAAGTCTGCGCCAACATCGGCACCGTGCGAGATATCGCCGGCGCAGAGCGTAATGGCGCTGAAGGTGTCGGTTTGTATCGCACCGAGTTCCTGTTTATGGATCGCGATTCGCTGCCGACCGAAGAAGAGCAGTTCCAGGCGTACAAAGCCGTTGCTGAAGCGATGGGCTCGCAGGCCGTTATCGTGCGTACCATGGACATTGGCGGTGATAAAGACCTGCCTTACATGAATCTGCCAAAAGAAGAGAACCCCTTCCTCGGCTGGCGTGCTATTCGTATCGCGATGGATCGTAAAGAGATCCTGCATGCTCAGCTGCGCGCCATTCTGCGTGCCTCCTCGTTCGGCAAGCTGCGTATCATGTTCCCGATGATTATTTCGGTCGAAGAAGTCCGCAGTCTGAAAGCCGAGCTGGACATGCTTAAAGCGCAGTTACGCGAAGAAGGCAAAGCGTTTGATGAGTCAATCGAAGTCGGCATTATGGTCGAAACGCCTGCCTCAGCCGTGATTGCCCGCCACCTGGCTAAAGAAGTCGACTTCTTTAGCATTGGGACAAACGATTTGACGCAGTATACTCTCGCAGTAGATCGTGGTAATGATTTGATTTCGCACCTGTATAACCCAATGACACCGTCAGTGCTGAACCTCATCAAGCAAGTTATTGATGCGTCTCATGCTGAAGGTAAATGGACTGGCATGTGTGGTGAGCTGGCAGGTGACGAACGTGCTACACTACTGTTACTGGGAATGGGGCTGGACGAATTCAGCATGAGTGCCATTTCTATCCCTGGCATCAAGAAAATTATTCGTAATACACATTTCGAAGATGCGAAGGCGTTGGCAGAGCAGGCACTGGCTCAACCTACGGCGGAAGACTTAATGAACCTGGTTAACAAGTTCATTAAAGAAAAAACGCTCTGCTGATCCACGAGATGCTGGCCCCAAATTACTGCTTAGGAGAAGATCATGGGTTTGTTTTCTAAACTTTTTGGCGAAAAAACAGATAGCGCTGGGACAATTGATATCGTAGCGCCTCTGTCAGGCGAAATCGTGAACATTGAAGACGTACCAGATGTGGTGTTTGCAGAAAAAATCGTGGGTGACGGTATTGCGATCAAACCAAGCGGCAACAAAATGGTTGCTCCGGTTGACGGGACTATCGGCAAGATTTTCGAAACCAACCACGCATTTTCAATCGAATCAGATAACGGCATTGAGCTTTTTGTTCACTTCGGTATTGATACCGTTGAACTTAAAGGCGAAGGCTTCAAACGTATCGCTGAAGAAGGTCAGAAGGTTAAAAAAGGCGACGTGGTTATTGAGTTCGATCTGGCGCTGCTGGAAGAGAAAGCGAAATCAACCTTGACGCCTGTTGTCATCTCCAACATGGATGAAATCAAAGATCTGACGAAGCTTTCTGGTCAGGTCATTGTGGGTGAAACCCCTGTGATTCGCATCAGGAAGTAAACGAAAAACGGCACCTGAGGGTGCCGTTTTTTTATGTTCGTTTTCCGCGTTAATCCGGCTGCCAGCGCGGCAAACGCAGCGTGAGCTCCAGCCCGCCTTCCGGTCGGTTAACGGCGTGCACTTCCCCATGATGCGCCAACACCACTTTACGTACGATAGCCAACCCCAGCCCGTAACCTTTGCCCATCAGCGGAGAATTCACGCGTACAAACGGGTCAAAGATACTGGAAAGTTTGGTTTCTTCCACACCCGGCCCCTGGTCACGTACGTGAATAGCCAGCCACTGCGATTCCACCTTCAGGCTCACATGAATACGTTGTCCCGGCAGCGAGAAGCGCAGGGCATTACGTAATACGTTTTCAATGCCACGGCGGCACAGTTCCGCATTACCACGCACCGTATGATCGGCGCGCTCATCAACGTCATACACGACATCCACACCGGGGATCTGCGCTTCATAACGTAAGTCTGTCACCACCGCCTCCAGCAATCCCGCAAGGTCAAAATAGTGTTCTCCCGGCATGCTTTCGTGTTCTGCACGCGCCAGAGTCAACAGCTCGCCGATCATCTTATCAAGTCGTTGCGCTTCTTCGTCAATGCGATCCAGTGAGGTACTGACATTCTCTGGCCTTTGACGTGCCAGCCCGGTGGCCAACTGCAGGCGAGCAAGCGGTGAGCGCAGTTCGTGAGAGATATCATGAAGCAGCGCCTCACGCGCCTTCACCAGCGTATCCAGCCGTTCTACCATGGCATCGAATGCCTGAGCCACGCTCGACAGCTCATCGTGGCGTTTACGCAGTGCCGGATAAAGCCGGACGCGTAAATCCCCATTAGCCACGCGCGAAAACCCTTCGCGTAGCTGTCGCATTGGCCGGGTCAGGTTCCAGGCCAATAGCAAACTGAACAGCAGCCCTACCGAGCCAGCAAAAATAAACATGGGTTCAGGTATGTTCAGAAAGTTGTGTGGTCGCCCTTCCCGACTCAGCTCACGCATTCCTCTGAGGTCGTACATCAGTTCATAATCGTTGCCGTCTGCACCCTTTACCTGACGCACCAGCCGATTGGGGAAAAACGATTTATCAGTGGTATCGGAAACCGGCGGCGGCGCGCTGGCGGCGGGCTGAAGGTCATCAACAGGACTTATGCTCAGGAACTGGCGTTCCTCAGGCGTCCACTCTGCTGTCATCACCTTGAGTGCGGCTGGCCCTTCACGTTCCAGCACGGACGTGGCGGATGCCATTAACACATCCGCCAGACGCTGTGTTACCTGGAGTTCAGGCGGATGGTGGCGGGTTCCGGAAAGTGAAAACCCCAGCCAGATAAGCTGGCTGATGATGAAAAATACCAGCCAAAAGCCCAGCAGGATTTTCCAGAACATGCGTCCGCGATAGCTGTGACTCATCGAATGCGATAGCCAATGCTGCGAACGGTTTCAATCGTAATGCTCTCCGCCGTGAGCGCACTGAGCTTCTGACGAATATTACTGATGTGAACATCCACGCTGCGATCGTAAGCTTCGCGCGGTCGGCCCAGACCTTTTTCTGACAGTTCGTCTTTCGTCACTACCCGGTCGGGTGAACGCAGCAGCAAATCGAGCAGGTTAAATTCTGAGGCGGTCAGGTCAAACGTTTTGCCCTTCCACTCCGTAATCCGCCTGGCAGAGTTAAGGGTGAGCTCGCCCCACTGCAGTATCTCTTTTTTGTCCTGCTGCGGTGCAAGCTCCTCAACCCGGCGCAGGACCGCGCGCAAACGCGCAACCAGTTCACGGGGATAACAGGGTTTGGGCATATAGTCATCCGCGCCCATTTCCAGCCCGATGACCCGATCAATATTATCGCCTTTGGCGGTCAGCATAATTACCGGCAGGCGGCTTTGCTGACGTACCTGGCGCAGCACGTCGGTGCCACTCATATCGGGCAACATAATGTCCAGTATCATGGCGCTAAACTCCCCCGACAGCGCTCCCTGAACCCCGGCACTGCCGGTTAACACCAGCTGAGCGTCAAAACCTTCTGTTATCAGGTATTGGCTTAACATGGTGCCTAACTCTACGTCGTCATCTACCAGCAAGATTTTCATTGTTATCTCTCATGCGTAACTGGCGCTATTTTGAACCGAGCCAGCGTAATGCGCAGCCGGTTTTACGCGATCCTTACAGATGCGACTAAGCATAGTGCCAACTCCGGTAAATAAAAAAGGCTTATGCGCCCTGGTGGGCAACACACGCCTTTTTTAACGCATCGGTATTGAGGAGGACGCTACTGATAAATTCCGGTTGAGAGATAGCGATCGCCCCGGTCGCAGACGATAGCCACCACCACACTCCCCGGATTCGCCCGGGCGATGCGCAGTGCGCCAGCAACCGAACCGCCGGAACTGACGCCGCAGAAGATGCCTTCACGTCGCGCTAACGCGCGCATGGTTTCTTCGGCTTCCTGCTGTCCCATATCAATGATGTCATCCACCAACTCAGGGCGATAAATGCCCGGCATGTAAGCCTGGGGCCAGCGGCGGATGCCGGGAATGCTGCTGCCTTCGGTAGGCTGCAGGCCAATCACTTTAACGCCGGTCTGGTGATCCTTTAAAAACCGGCCTACGCCAGTAATGGTTCCCGTGGTACCCATGCTGGAAACAAAGTGGGTCATTCGCTGTTTCGACTGCTGCCACAGCTCAGGCCCGGTGGTTTGGTAATGGCCGAGCGGGTTATCCGGGTTATTGAACTGGTCCAGTACCCTTCCTTCGCCCCGTGCCGCCATCTCCTGAGCCCGATCGCGTGCGCCTTCCATCCCCTGCTCGCGGCTAATCAGCACCAGTTCTGCGCCGTAGGCGCGCATCGCATCCTGCCGCTCCTGACTCATGTTGTCGGGCATCAGCAGCCGCAGCCGATACCCCTTCATCGCGGCAATCATCGCCAGCGCAATGCCGGTATTGCCACTGGTGGCTTCGATCAACTGGTCGCCCGGCGTAATGTCGCCGCGCAACTCGGCCTGGTGGATCATCGACCAGGCGGCCCGATCTTTCACTGAACCGGCAGGGTTATTGCCTTCCAGCTTAAGCCAGACTTCACTGCCGTTGTCAGGCGCCAGGCGCTGTAATCTGATGAGCGGCGTATTGCCGATGGTGTCTTCCAGAGTGGTCACGATGCATTTCCTGGCAAAACCCTCTCCGCCCTGATCCAGGCCACAGCCCGGGTTATCGCGGTATTCAGGTCATTAAAAAGGCGGGACACTGTCCCGCCCTGCGTGAAAAAAGAAAATATCAGGCGCTGTGTGCAAAGGCAACCGCCCGTAACGGTGTCGCGCCCTGGTACAGTCGGGCCTGCTGCAGCCCCACGAACAGGCGCTCTCCGCGCAACGGCGCGGTCTGTTCACCGTCAAAGACCAGCGAGAAGGGCTCGCTCTGCCATCCCGTTGGCTGCACCACCAGCTGCCAGAAGTGACCACGAGGACTGACTTCTAAGACCTGAACGGGCAGCGGCGTTTCCAGGCTACTTCTGCGCGAAACGTCGATTTCCCACGGGCGCAGGAACAGATCGACCGCGCCCTGATGTGCAGAGGTATAGCCTAACGGCCAGTGGTGCGCCCCGACATGGAACTGAGAACCATGCACTTCACCGTCGAAGCGGTTAACCTCACCCAGGAATTCCAGCACGAAGCGCGTGGCGGGATCGCGCCAGACTTCATCCGGCGTCCCCACCTGTTCGATGCTGCCCTGGCTCATCACCACCACGCGATCGGCCACTTCCATCGCCTCTTCCTGATCGTGGGTGACGAACACGCTGGTGAACTTCAATTCTTCGTGCAGCTGACGTAACCAACGGCGCAGCTCTTTACGCACCTGAGCGTCCAGCGCACCAAAGGGCTCATCCAGCAACAGGATTTGCGGTTCCACGGCCAGGGCTCTTGCCAGCGCGACGCGCTGCTTCTGCCCTCCCGAAAGCTGGGCCGGGAAACGGTTCGCCAGATGGGAAAGCTGCACCATCTCCAGCAGGCGCGTGACGCGTTTTTTAATTTCCGCACTGGACGGACGCTCACGGCGCGGCAGCACGGTCAGGCCAAAGGCAATATTGTCGAAGACCGTCATATGACGGAACAGCGCATAGTGCTGGAAGACAAATCCGACCTGGCGATCGCGGGCGTGCAGGCGGCTGACATCGTGGTCGTGAAAACGAATCTGACCGCTGTTCTGATGTTCCAGTCCAGCAATGATGCGCAGCAGCGTGGTTTTACCGGAACCGGACGGCCCCAGTAAGGCCACCATCTGGCCAGACGGAATATCCAGTGAGATATCGTTCAGCACCGCTGTGCGACCAAAGGATTTGTTGATCTGGTTAATCTCAATGCTCATGATTGTCCTCCAGTTGCAGGCGTTTGTGCTGTTGCTCTAAACGCCATTGCACAATGCTTTTCAGAAACAGCGTCACGATTGCCATCACGGTCAGTAAGGCTGCGGCAGTAAAGGCGCCCACCGTGTTGTAATCCTGATGCAGTAATTCAACCTGAAGCGGTAAGGTGTAGGTTTCACCGCGAATAGAACCCGAAACCACGGAAACCGCGCCAAACTCACCAATCGCGCGGGCGTTGGTCAGCACGACGCCATACAGCATGGCCCAGCGAATATTCGGCAGCGTCACGCGACGGAACATCTGCCAGCCCGAGGCACCTAACAGCACCGCGGCTTCATCTTCATGACTGCCCTGGCTCAGCATCACCGGCACCAGTTCGCGCACCACAAACGGACAGGTAACGAAGACGGTGACAAGCACCATGCCAGGCCAGGAGAACATCACCTGAATATTATGGGCATCCAGCCAGCCGCCCGCCGGGCCGTTAATGCCCCAGAACAGGAGATACATCAGGCCCGCCACGACAGGCGATACCGCAAAGGGAATATCGAACAGCGTCAAAAGCAGCTGACGTCCCGGAAAGGTAAAGCGTGTCACCAGCCAGGCCAGCAGCGTGCCGAACACTAAATTCACCGGCACGGTAATCAATGCGACCAGCACCGTAAGCCATATGGCATGGAGCATATCGCTGTCGGTCAGATTGCTTAAGGTGACGCCCAGTCCTTTATGCAGGGCCTCCCAGAAGATGGACACCATCGGCACGACCAGCAGCAGCAAGGATATCAGCGCACCGATACCAATAAGCAGCCACTTGGCCCAGTTAACAGGCTGGCGGTCGGCATGATTGAGTTGCGAAATCTCTGCCATTAATGGCCTCCCAGACGACGACCAAAGCGGCTTTGTAAAGTGTTGATAGCGAAAAGTAACAGCAGCGATGCCGCCAGAATGACCGAGGCAATGGCGCTGGCTGCCGGATAGTCAAACTCCTGCAGGCGCACGAAGATCATCAGCGAGGTCACTTCGGTTTTCCAGGCGATGTTGCCGGCAATAAAGATTACCGCACCAAACTCGCCCAGGCTGCGGGTAAACGACAGCGCGGTGCCCGCGAGTAAGGCCGGTGCCACTTCAGGCAGAACGACCCGGCGGAAGCTCTGCCAGGGCGTGGCGCCCAGCGTTTGAGCCGCTTCCTCATATTCAGGCCCCAGCTCTTCCAGCACCGGCTGCACGGTACGCACCACAAACGGAATACTGGTGAAGGCCATCGCGAGCGCGATACCGATCCAGGTATAGGAGATCTTGATATCAAAATGCGCGAACCACTGTCCATACCAGCCGTTCACGGAAAACAGACCGGCCAGCGTCAGGCCAGCAACCGCGGTCGGCAGCGCAAACGGCAGATCCATCAGACCATCGAGCAGCGTGCGGCCCGGAAAACGGTAACGCGTTAAGATCCACGCCATTAACATGCCGAATACGGCATTAAACAGTGAGGCCACACCGGCCGACAGCAGCGTGACCTTATAGGCTGCGATGAGCTGCGGATTGGTGACCACGTCCCAGTATTGCTGCAACGTCATCTGCGACAGCTGCATAATCAGTGCGCTGATTGGCAGCAGCAGCACCAGACAGGTAAAGAGCAGGCTGGTGCCCAGGCTGAGACCGAAACCGGGCAGGACGCGTTTTTGGCTGGCTGCAAACATGATCACCGCCCCGCCGCTAATAACTGGTCTAGCTCGCCACCGCTGGCGAAATGGGTTTTCATCACGTTATCCCAGCCGCCAAAAATGTCTTCAACACGAAACAGGTTCGTGGCAGGAAAACGGGCTTTTTGCTGCGCCATTAACTGCGGATTGTTCACGCGGTAATAGAAATCCGTAATAATTTTCTGCGCCGCAGGAGAATACAGCCAGGTCAGATAGGCTTTCGCTGCATCGGCTGTTTTATTCTGCTCGACGTTTTTATCTACCCAGGCAACGGGAAACTCCGCGAGAATATCGGTTTTAGGCACCACGACTTCGTAGTCGTCTTTGCCGTACTGGTTGCGGATGTTATTCACTTCAGACTCAAAACTGATCAACACATCGCCCAGACCGCGTTCAGCAAAGGTGGTCGTAGCACCTCGGCCACCGGTATCGAAGACTTCAACATTTTTCAGAAATTTTGTCATAAAAGCGCGGGTTTTAGCCTGATCGCCCCCGTCAGCGTTGCTGGCGGCGCCCCAGGCAGCAAGATAGGTATAACGTCCGTTGCCCGAGGTTTTGGGATTAGGAAAAATCAGCTTCACATCGTCACGGGTTAAATCGGACCAGTCGTGAATCTGCTTTGGGTTTCCCTTGCGCACCAGGAACGCCATGGTGGAGTAAAACGGCGAACTGTTATTCGGCAGGCGGGTTTGCCAGTCGGCAGGGATCAGTTTGCCTTTATCGTGCAGCACCTGCACATCGGTGACCTGGTTATAGGTCACCACATCGGCACGCAGGCCTTGCAGGATCGCCAGCGCCTGTTTGGATGACCCGGCATGGGACATCTTAATGGTCAGCTTGTCGTCAGGATGGCTGGCATCCCACTGGCTGACAAAAGGCGCATTCAGGGCGACAAATAATTCACGTGCGACATCGTAAGAGCTGTTCAACAGCTCGGTCGCGTTTGCGGCACCGGCCAGACTCAGCGACAGTGCGAGTCCGCTCACGATTTTTTTCATCGCTGGTAAGGTCATGGTTCACCCTGAGGAAATTTGATGCAGATCTCATCTGCAGATACAGCAGTTTATTTATAACTCAGCGTAAACCCGTAACGGTTTTATATATCGTTTGCTGATTTCAAAGTCGAAAAAGGCATAAGGCGGCGGGAAAAGACAGACGAAAAACAGAATTGGACGCGCAGGGCCGGTTATGCCCTGCGGTTGAGCAGTGTGAAAAAAGACTTAGCGCTGCCAGACAATTTTGCTGAGCGTCCAGCTCTTGAGTGTGTCATCCGACGGCATCAACCCTTCTGGCCCGTGCCAGGTTCCGCTGTAGACATAGCGAAGATGCTGACTGTTGGGCGCGCGGCACTCCACGTCACGGTTGTCCAGTCCGCTCGCCAGCACGCAGTTGTTGAAGGCTTTGTCGAATTTGGCGCTGAACGCGTCACCGATTTTGCTGCCATCGGCGCTGGCGATACGGCTGTCCAGCACCTCAACGCGATCGACCTGCGTCTGACCATAAATCACCAGCATCACTTTGCCGTCATCCATAGCCTGCCAGAACGACACCACCTGGCCGTTATGGCCGCGCATGCCCTGACGCAGATCGTACTTCCCTTTTAACCCCTCTTTTATGGCGGCTTCGGTCATGGCCGTTGAGCCATTGATGCCGCCCACGCCCTGCTCTGTGGCCGTAAGCGAGGAACCAAACCAGTTCCACGGCAGCGCAGCAGACCAGTGATAGCTCAGTGGATTCCACCAGCTTACCTGCTGGCTGCTGTTAGCATCAGTACCGGAGGAACTGGCACACCCACTGACCAGCATGGCCACAGTCAGTAACGTGTAACGAACAGCTTTCATGAAAACTCCTGTTAATAAAAGAACATTAAGGCAGAACTGATTGGAGTCGCAAAGCAGCAAAAAGTTTATTCAGCATGCGGTTGGGGTAAAAAGCAGGCGCGAAGCCGAACGCTGCTGAATAACCAGAGCAGCGCGAGCAGATCGAATAGCGTCAGTAACAGGGGAAGCGGTGAACTGAGGAAGTCCGCCAGATACAGCTGTACGCCTTGCCAAATCAGGTTAATTGCTACGGAAAGCATCAACACCTGACGCCAGCTGCGCCACAGTCGGGGCAGACGCGAACGATAGCCGGTCAGCAGCAGGCCCGCCAGCGCCGGTAAGCCAAGCGCCAGCCCTACCCAGAAGGCCTGGCGATCGGGGTAAAAGAGCGCCAGAAGATCGTTTCCCTGCTGGCGTGAGGCGCCAGCCATGATCAGCAGCAGCCAGGTACGCGACTGCAGCAGCAGAATCAGCCAAAAAAGAAACGGCAGACGCAGCTGACCTTTATCGTCGTACTCTTCAGGCGGCCAGACGGAATTAATATTCACGATCTTCGATTAAACGTTTACCCAGCAACACCACATCGACCGTTTCATAGTCGAGTTTTTCATAGAAGGCGACGACCTGATCGTTCTCTTCACGCACCATCAAATGGATTTTTGGGCAGCCGCGCGCAATGAGTTTTTTTTCAAGCCGGTTCATCAAGGCATTGGCAAAACCACGCCCCTGATAATCAGGATGCACGGCCAGATAGTAGGCCGCCCCGCGATGCCCGTCGTAGCCGCCCATGACCGTTCCGACAACTTCACCGCCCACTTCAGCCACCAGAAAAAGATCGGCGTCGTGATGCATTTTGCGTTCGATATCCAGTTCCGGATCGTTCCACGGGCGTAACAAATCACAGCGTTCCCAGAGCGTGATCACTTCTTCAAAGTCTTCCTGGCGGAAGGTGCGGATTTCCATCTTCTTTTCCTGCTATTTACCACAATTTGCTGATTATCACGCTTTCTTCGTCAGGCGCAACCCTCCCCACTGGCGGCAACGTTAAAAAAAGGGATTTGGCTGTTAGTGGGCTGAAATACAAAGTAATAACCTGAAATGCTTGAAAGATCGCCCTGTCGCTAACGTTACGCTATAACACTTTGCATGATTGTTGCTTATGGACCTGCACATGCATTTGCTTAAACGTTTGATTCACCGCCGCCAGCTTCTGCTGTCAGGACTGGCGCTGGCTGTTTTGTCCCCGCGCGCCGTACAGGCGAAAGAACAGCAGGCTTCGCTCTCTTCTCGTCACTCCTCACCCAAGCCACCCGCCAGTAACGGTAAACGCATTGTGATGATCGATCCGGGGCACGGCGGGATTGATTCGGGCGCCGTGGGCGAAGAAGGCGCGGAAGAGAAACATATTGTCTTAGAAATCGCCAACAACGTGCGCCGTGAGCTGCAGTCCCATCCGCGCATTGAGGTGCGGCTGACGCGCGACAGCGATCACTTTATTCCGCTTTATCAGCGCGTGGAAATTGCCCATCAGCATGGCGCGAATCTGTTTATGTCCATCCATGCCGATGGCTACACCAGCCCGGATGCCAACGGCGCCTCAGTCTTCGCCCTGTCCAACCGCGGTGCCAGCAGTAGCATGGCGCGCTATCTGTCAAACAGAGAGAACGATGCCGACAAGGTCGGTGGCGCAAAGGTGGAAGCGCAGGATCACTATCTGCAGCAGATCCTGTTTGACCTGGTGCAAACGGATACCATTAAGAACAGCCTGACGCTGGGTAAACATGTGCTGGATCAGATCCGGCCGGTGCACCACCTTCACAGTCAGCACACCGAACAGGCCGCTTTTGCCGTATTAAAATCGCCGTCGATTCCCTCGGTACTGGTGGAAACCTCGTTTATCACCAACCCACGGGAAGAGCAGCTATTGGGCACCAGCGCGTTTCGTCAAAAAATCGCGTCGGCTATCGCCACGGGAATAATCAACTACTTTGATGAGTACGATCGCCGAATGTCATAATGAATCAGCTATAATCACGTCCAATTTTTACCAAGAGAAGCTCATCACATGCCAGATATCTCCCGTGTAAAAACGTTCCTGTTGGATTTGCAGGATGAGATTTGTCGCAAGCTGACCGCCGAAGACGGCGGTGCCCATTTTATTGAAGACAGCTGGCAGCGCCCCGGCGGCGGCGGCGGACGAAGCCGCGTGCTGCGTGATGGCGCCGTCTTTGAACAGGCCGGCGTCAACTTTTCGCACGTTCATGGCGATCAGATGCCCGCGTCCGCTACCGCGCATCGGCCTGAACTGGCCGGGTGCAGTTTTGAAGCCATGGGCGTGTCGCTGGTGATTCATCCGCACAATCCCTATGTTCCGACCAGCCATGCCAACGTCCGTTTCTTTATTGCCGAAAAACCGGGTGCCGAGCCTATCTGGTGGTTTGGCGGCGGCTTCGATATGACACCGTTTTACGGTTTCGAAGAGGATGCGCTGCACTGGCATCAGACGGCTTTTGATCTCTGCCAGCCTTTTGGCGAGGACGTGTACCCGCGCTTTAAAAAGTGGTGCGACGACTATTTCTACCTAAAACACCGTGACGAGCAGCGCGGGATTGGTGGCCTGTTCTTCGATGATGTTCATCTGCCCGGCTTTGAAAAAAGCTTCGCGCTGATTCAGGCGGTGGGCCGGGGATTCCTGGACGCCTATCAGCCTATCGTGGCACGCCGCAAGTCGTTGCCGTTTGGCGAGCGTGAACGTCAGTTTCAGCTCTATCGTCGTGGTCGCTACGTGGAATTTAATCTGGTGTGGGATCGCGGCACGCTGTTTGGCCTGCAAACCGGAGGCAGAACGGAATCGATTCTGATGTCTCTGCCGCCTCTGGTACGCTGGGAATATGATTATCATCCTGAGCCGGATTCGCCAGAGGCCGCGCTCTACCGCGATTTTCTGCCGGTGAAGAACTGGCTTAACCTGCCCGAGTGACGTTCGTCTTCCTGCCCCGCGTAACGGGCAGGAAGACAAAGTTAACAGCGCTTTCATGCGCGAAGGTGAAAATTGGGGCTGCATGCGGCCCCGTTGTGTTACAGCGGCTGGGTTTGTGCTTCTACCACCGCCAGCGCCACCATATTAACGATGCGCCGCACGGAGGCGATGCGGGTGAGTACGTGCACGGGTTTGGTCATCCCCATCAGCACCGGCCCCACCGTCACGCCGTCAGCGTGCGAGACGCGCAGCAGGTTGTAGCTGATTCGTGCCGCCTCCACGTTGGGCATAATCAACAGGTTGGCGCTGCCTTTCAGCGGGCTGTCGGGCATGATCTCCCGACGAATGCTCTCTACCAGTGCCGCATCGCCGTGCATCTCGCCGTCAATTTCCAGCTCAGGTGCGCGCTGCTGCACCAGCGCCAGTACGTCACGCATTTTTCGAGCGCCAGGAGAATTTGAGGTGCCAAAGCTGGAGTGCGACAGCAGGGCAACCCGCGGTTCAATACCAAATCGCCGCACAGTTTCGGCCGCCATTAACGTGATGTCCGCTAACTGCTCGGGTGTGGGATCTTCATTTACGTAGGTATCCGCAATAAAGGTGTTGCCGTGCGGCAGCAGCAAGGCATTCATGGCCCCTGCCACTTTCACATCGGAACGCAGGCCCAGCACTTTCTCCACAATCTCGTAGTGCTCGTTGTAATCCCCGATGGTGCCGCAGATGAGCGCATCCGCTTCACCGCGATAGACCATGATGGCCCCAATGAGCGTCGGATTACCGATCACCGCGCGCTGTGCCTGCTCGGGCGTTACGCCGCGCCGCTTCATCATCTGGTAATACTCGTTCCAGTATGCTTTAAAACGGGGATCGGATTCGTTGTTGACGATTTCGAAATCCTTTCCGGCTTCGATCTTCAGCCCCTGCTTTTCAAGGCGCATCGCGATAACGTTCGGGCGGCCTATCAAAACAGGTTTTGCAAGCCCCAACGACACTAATTCCTGCGTCGCATGCAGCACCCGAACCTCTTCCCCCTCTGCCAGCACCACGCGCTTCGGCGCTTTGCGCGCCTGAGAGAAAATCGGTTTCATAAACAGATTGGTTTTATAGACGAATTCCGTGAGCTGTTCGCGATAGGCGTCGAAGTCGCTAATGGGCCGGGTCGCCACACCGGAATCCATCGCCGCCTTCGCCACCGCCGGGGCGATCTGCACAATTAACCGGGGATCGAAGGGTTTGGGGATCAGATATTCCGGGCCAAAGCTCAGGTCCTGATCGCTATAGGCCGAGGCCACCACATCGCTCTGCTCCGCCTGCGCCAGCTCGGCTATCGCGTGCACCGCCGCCAGCTTCATCTCTTCATTGATGGCCGTTGCGCCAACATCCAGCGCTCCCCGAAAGATAAACGGAAAGCACAGGACGTTATTCACCTGATTAGGATAGTCAGAACGGCCGGTGCAGATAATGGCGTCGGGCCGCACGGCCTTAGCGAGCGGCGGCAGAATTTCTGGCTGCGGATTCGCCAGCGCCAGAATCAGCGGATCGCTGGCCATGGTTTTGACCATGTCAGGCGTCAGGACGTCCGGGCCAGAGCAGCCCAGGAAAATGTCGGCGCCTTCAATAACCTCGGCCAGCGTACGTTTTCCCTGATCCTCAACCGCATATTCGGCCTTGGTCTCCGCCATATTGGGCTCGCGCCCACGGTAGATCAGCCCTTTTGAATCGCACACCTGAATATTGTGCTTCTGCAAACCCAACGCGACCAGCAGATTCATGCAGGCAATCGCCGAGGCGCCCGCGCCGGAGACCACCAGCCGCACGTCGGAAATCGCCTTCTTGATAATACGCAACCCGTTTAACACCGCCGCCGTGCAGATAATCGCCGTGCCGTGCTGATCGTCGTGGAACACCGGGATTTTCATGCGTTGCCGTAGCTGCTGCTCAATGTAGAAACACTCTGGCGCTTTGATATCTTCCAGGTTGATGCCGCCGAAGGTGGGTTCCAGCGCCGCGACAATCTCGATCAGCTTATCGGGATCGTGCTCATCGACCTCAATATCAAAGACGTCAATACCGGCAAACTTCTTGAATAAAACGCCCTTGCCTTCCATCACCGGCTTACCGGCCAGCGCACCAATGTTGCCCAGGCCCAGCACCGCCGTGCCGTTAGAAATGACCGCCACCAGATTACCGCGTGCGGTGTATTTATGGGCGGCCAGAGGATCGGCGGCAATTTCTAAGCAGGGTGCGGCGACGCCGGGTGAATAGGCCAGGGCCAGATCGCGCTGGGTGGCCAGCGGTTTAGTGGGCGAGACCTGAATCTTGCCGGGAGTGGGATACTGGTGAAAATCGAGCGCACTTTGCTTCAGTTGGTCATCCATTTGACATCCTTCTTCGCAAGGTAAGTGAACGCCCAGTATAGAAAGCAGACAACCACAAAGCGGTGAGGCGCTTCAAAGAACCTCATTTCTTAAGGCACAGATTGTTACAGTCTGGTCTGCGTCATTTGTCATGGCTGCTATTCTTAATAACCGGGCAGTCGTTATCCGCAGAAATGTCATCTCGGATGATTGCGCGCTACCCCCATCGCACAACATTCAGAGAAAACGCATTTTCACTGCACCCTGTCTGTTGCAAGGTGGTGAGTCGGCGTTACTGCGACCGGTAATGTCTGCACTGATTAGGGCACGAGGCCAGAGGTGTTCCCTTTCGTTACAACGTTTTTTTCAAGGAGTGTAGAAATGAACCAGCTTGAAGCCCTTAAACAGTTCACTACCGTGGTGGCTGACAGTGGCGATATCGAATCGATTCGAAATTATCACCCACAAGATGCGACCACCAACCCCTCGCTTATTCTGAAAGCATCTGCTCTCCAGCCTTACAAACACCTGATTGATGACGCCATCGACTATGCGAAAAAGCAGGGCGGCAGCAAAGAGACGCAGATCATCAACGCCAGCGACAAAGTGGCAATCAATCTCGGTATGGAAATCCTGAAAAGCATACCGGGCCGTGTTTCGACCGAAGTGGATGCGCGCCTCTCCTTCGATCGTGGCATGTGCGTCACGAAAGCGGAAAAGCTGGTTCGCATGTATGAAGAACACGGCATTGACCGCTCACGCATCCTGATCAAACTGGCTTCCACCTGGGAAGGCATTAAGGCGGCTGAAGAACTGGAAAAAAATGGTATCCAGTGCAACCTGACCTTGCTGTTCTCCTTCGCGCAGGCCCGTGCCTGTGCCGAAGCCGGTGTTTACCTGATTTCACCTTTTGTGGGCCGTATTTACGACTGGTACAACACCCGCAAACCGATGGACCCGTATCACGTGGATGAAGATCCCGGCGTGAAATCCGTACGCCGCATTTACGATTACTACAAGAAGCACCGCTATGACACCATCATCATGGGCGCCAGCTTCCGTAAAGTTGAGCAGGTGCTTGCCCTGGCCGGTTGTGACCGCCTGACGCTTTCGCCTAACCTGCTGGAAGAGTTGCAAAACAGTGAGGAGCCCGTAGAGCGCAAGCTCGAACCCTCAACCGAATGTTTCCACCAGCCTTCCCCGCTGTCCGAAGCCGAATTCCGTTGGGAACATAATCAGGACCCGATGGCGGTAGAGAAACTGGCTGACGGTATTCGTCAGTTCGCCGTTGACCAGCAAAAACTGGAAGATGTGCTGGCAGCGCGCCTGTAGTTTTCCCCCTCTTTTACCGGGCGGGAGCACTCCCGCCCTGATGCTTAACAAGGGAGACCCTTTATGTCCTCACGCAGAGAGTTGGCTAATGCGATTCGCGCATTAAGTATGGATGCGGTACAAAAAGCAAAATCAGGTCATCCTGGTGCGCCAATGGGCATGGCTGATATCGCCGAAGTCCTGTGGCGCGATTTCCTCCAGCACAACCCAACCAACCCCGCCTGGCTGGATCGTGACCGCTTTATCCTTTCAAATGGCCACGGCTCCATGCTGCTGTACAGCCTGTTGCACCTGACCGGATACGATCTGCCGATTGAAGAACTGAAAAACTTCCGCCAGCTCCACTCTAAAACGCCGGGCCACCCGGAAATTGGCTATACGCCAGGCGTGGAAACGACCACAGGTCCGTTGGGCCAGGGCCTGGCGAACGCCGTTGGTCTGGCGATTGCTGAGCGCACGCTGGCGGCCCAGTTTAACCGTCCCGATCACGATATCGTCGATCACTTCACCTATGTTTTCATGGGCGACGGTTGTCTGATGGAAGGCATTTCTCATGAAGTCTGCTCGCTGGCCGGTACGCTGGGACTGGGCAAACTGATTGGCTTCTACGATCACAACGGTATTTCTATTGATGGTGAAACCGAAGGCTGGTTTACCGACGATACGCACAAACGCTTTGAAGCCTATAACTGGCATGTGGTGGGTGAAATCGACGGTCATGACGCCGATGCGGTTAAAGCCGCGATTCAGGAAGCGCAGAGCGTCACCGACAAGCCGTCACTGATCATCTGCCGTACGGTCATTGGCTTCGGCTCACCGAATAAAGCCGGTAAAGAAGAAGCCCACGGCGCGGCGTTAGGCGAAGAAGAAGTGGCGCTGACCCGTAAGCAACTGGGCTGGAACTATCCGGCGTTTGAGATCCCCAAAGAGATTTACCAGCAGTGGGATGCCAAACAGGCCGGCGCTGAGCGCGAAAAAGCCTGGAACAACAAACTGGCGGCCTATAAGCAGGCTTATCCAGAGCTGGCGGCCGAGTACGAGCGCCGCATGAACGGCGGCATGCCGGCAAACTGGGAAGCGGAAACCGCGAAGTTTATTGCCGAGCTGCAGGCCAATCCGCAAAAAATTGCCAGCCGCAAGGCCTCGCAGAATGCCCTGGAAGCCTATGGCAAACTGCTGCCAGAGTTTCTGGGCGGTTCTGCCGACCTGGCACCGAGCAACCTCACCATCTGGTCTGGCTCAAAATCCATCAAAGACGATCCGGCCGGAAACTACATCCATTACGGCGTGCGTGAATTTGGCATGACGGCGATCGGTAACGGCATTGCCCACCACGGCGGCTTTGTGCCCTATACCGCCACCTTCCTGATGTTCGTTGAGTACGCCCGTAACGCGGCGCGCATGGCGGCACTCATGAAGGCCCGGCAGATCATGGTGTATACCCATGACTCCATTGGCCTGGGCGAGGACGGCCCAACCCACCAGCCGGTTGAGCAAATTGCCAGCCTGCGCGTGACGCCAAACATGAGCGTATGGCGCCCCTGTGACCAGGTGGAGACGGCAATAGCCTGGCAGGCAGCGATTGAGCGCCACCATGGCCCGACAGCGCTGATCCTGTCGCGTCAGAACCTGGCTCAGCCTGAGCGTACCGCAGAGCAGGTGGCTAACATCAAGCGCGGCGGTTATGTGCTGAAGGAGTGCGACGGCACGCCAGACATCATCCTGATTGCGACCGGCTCCGAGGTAGAAATAACCCTGGGTGCCGCGACGAAGCTGACAACTGGCGGTCACAAGGTGCGCGTGGTTTCACTGCCCTCCACTGACCTGTTTGACGCACAGGATGCCGCTTACCGTGAGTCGGTGCTGCCTTCTGCGGTTAAAGCGCGCGTGGCGGTAGAAGCAGGCATCGCCGACTACTGGTATAAATATGTTGGCCTGGACGGTGCCATTGTGGGCATGACGACCTTCGGCGAGTCGGCGCCGGCCGAGAAGCTGTTTGCTGAATTTGGCTTTACGGTGGAAAACATCGTCAGCCATGCAGAAGCACTGCTGAAACCCGCATAATCCACTTGCTGCTGAGCGACCTGCTGCTTTGCGTCAGGTCGCCTGGCCAACACGACGTGCCAGCCCTGCGCTGGCACGTCGCTTTTCTGAACGCCTGTTTTCGTCTCTCTCAGCCTCTCCCACTTTCTCAGCCCTACTCCCGGCAAGGGATGCAGGCTATCTCACGCCTGCACCGTTCGGGAGCCATGCTGCTTTGCGAGCGCTTCAGTCGGCGTAACAGGTTTACTTGAGAAAATGGCTCAGTAATAACAACGAGAGCGAAACGTTAATGGCCCCGCCGATGCGCGTGGCGATCTGCGCAAACGGCATCAGGCCCATGCGGTTACCGGCGGTAAGAATCGCCACATCGCCCGTACCGCCCTGCCCACTCTGGCAGCAGGAAACAATGGCAACATCGATGGGATGCATGCCAATCTTTTTCCCGACAAAGAAGCCCGTTGCGACCAGCGCACTGACCGTGCTGATAATCACCAGCAGGTTGGTGAGCGTAAACGCGGTAACCAGAATATGCCAGGGCGTGATCGCGACACCGACGGCAAACAGAACCGGATAGGTTACCGCCGTGCGGAAGAAGCGATAGACCACCTGAGAACCGGCCAGAATACGCGGAGAAACCCCATTCACCAGTTTTACCAGCACGGCCAGAAACAGCATCCCTACCGGCGCAGGCAGCCCTGTCAGCTTCTGCCCTAACATCCCTACCATATAGAGCAGCACCGCCAGCAGCGCCCCGGACGCAATCGCCGTCACGTCAACTTTACCGGAGAAAACGGACTGCAGCGGCTCGGGTTCAACATTGGTCACGTTTGGCATCAGCTGGCCTTCCCCGGTGAGGTGCGGATAACGTTTACCCAGTTGGTTCAGACAGCCGGAGATAATAATGGCGGTCACGCCGCCCAGCATAACCATGGGCAGGATGCGGCCCAGCGCCACGCCCTGATCCATATGGAGCAATGCCGCATAGCCGATGGAGAGCGGAATGGCACCTTCACCGACGCCTCCCGCCATAATGGGCAGAATGATGAAAAAGAAAATCTGGAAGGGTTCCAGCCCCAGCGCTAAACCCACGCCCATGCCGACGATCATCCCCACGATTTCACCACAGAGCATGGGGAAAAAGATGCGCAGAAAGCCCTGGATCAGCACCGTGCGGTTCATGCTCATGATGCTGCCGACAATGATGCAGCAAATGTAAAGATAGAGAATATTGGTCGATTTGTAGAATTGCGTCGTGGACGTTACCACGATATCGGGAAGCAAACCGTAGTACACCAGCGCAGAAGGAATGAAGGTGGCGCAGATAGCTGCTGCCCCTAAACGGCCCACCACGGGCAGGCGTTTGCCAAACTCTCCGCAGGCAAAGCCAAAAAAGGCCAGCGTGGCGACCATGACCACGATATCGCTTTTTAGCGTTCCACTCAGGCAGTCTACCGCAATGAGCGCACCGGCCAGCACAAACAGCGGCAGAGGAATAATCCCGACTTTCCAGTTATCCATAATATGCCACCACTGCTCTTTCAGGGTTTTCCTGCGCGGTGAACGGGTCAGCGTGTCAGACAGAAAAGAATTATCAGGTGAGCTCATTATTATCCTCTTTGCGTCATCGTTTTTTTTTCAGGATGCCGGGAAAAAAGGCGGAATTACGTGAAGAAGAAGGTATCTGGCATAAAGTTTTAATGGTGTTATTTCCAGAGCGTGATCCGCATCGTGATAATCGCCGTGGTGTTTATGGTTTTTATTCCCCGCTGCCGTTACTCAGCCTTTCAAGGGGCTTTTTTAGCGTAGGTAATCGATAAAAATCACTATTTATCAAACAATTAAACCGATGTAGTTGCTATTGTTAAAAAGATGATACATTGAAGTTATTATTCCAAAATACGTGTGACAGTCATGAAGTTGTCATTTCAAACGAAGCTGTTTCTTTCGCTCGTGGTTTTTTCGTCTGTCCTGTTCGTGTTACTGGGAAGCTATTATTACGTCAGCATCACCCGGCAGCTTTATCAGGCGATGAGCATGCGCGCGAAGGTTCAGGCAGACGAGATCGCGCTGATTCCGGAACTGAAAAAAGCGGTGGCGGATCGTGACATCACGACCATCAATGTGCTGATGAAGGCTATCGCTCGGAAAAGCGATGCCAGTTTTATTGTGATTGGCGATAACCAGGCCCTGCATCTTTTTCACTCGGTGACGGCGGACCGAATTGGCAAACCGCTGGTGGGCGGCGATAACGCAGCGGTGCTGGCAGGGAAAAGTATCACCACCATTCGGACAGGCGGCCTGGGAATGTCACTGCGAAGTAAGGCGCCTATTCTCAACGATCGCGGCCAGGTCGTCGGTATTGTTTCTGTTGGCTACCTCGCCCGCTATCTGGATGCCATCACCTTCAGCAACATGATCAACCTGTTGATCGTGGCGGCGCTGGTGCTTATTGCCCTGTTTATTTTCTCCTGGTTTTTTACCTGTAATATTAAAAAACAGATTTTCTCGCTGGAACCGCGCGAGATCGGCCTGATGGTCCGCCAGCAAAAAGCCATGATGGAATCGATCTATGAAGGCGTCATTGTTATCAATGAACAACTGCGGATCGAAGTGATTAATCAGGCTGCCCGCAAGCTGCTGGGACTGTCACAGTCCGCCGAGGCGCTGCGCGGCGAGTCTGTCAGCCAGATCGTCTCCCCGGTGCCCTTTTTATCGCAGCCCGTAATGCTGGAAAAAGATACCCACGATGAGATTTGCCAATTTAACTCGCTGACCGTCATCGCCAGCCGGGTGCGCATCATGCTGGAGGACGCGCTAATGGGATGGGTGATCACCTTTCGCGATTTTAACGACATCGATTCCCTCAGCGCCCAACTCAGCCAGGTGAAACGTTATGTCGATAACCTGCGCATCATGCGTCATGAACAGCTTAACCGCATGAACACGCTTTCCGGGCTGCTGCACATGGGGCGTTTTGACGAAGCGATTGGTTACATTGAAGCGCAGTCCGAGCACGAGCAGGAGTTGCTGGACTTTGTCTCGGCCCGATTCACTTCGCCTCTGCTGTGCGGCTTATTACTGGGCAAAGCCGCTCGCGCCAGAGAAAAAGGCGTCATTCTCCACTTTGATCCCGCGTGCCTGATGGATAAGCCGTTTCCCGCGCTTTCCGATGCCGAACTGATTTCGGTGATTGGCAACCTGCTGGACAACGCCATTGAAGCCACCCAGCGCGCCCCGTTGCCTCATGAACCTGTTGAAGTACTGATTAAACTCAGTACCCGTGAGCTGATCATCGAAGTGGCGGATCGCGGCGTGGGCATTACGCCGGCAATCCGCGAGCGCATGTTTGAACGTGGCATGACCACCAAAACCCGAGGCGATCACGGCATCGGGTTGTATTTAACCGAAAGCTATATTACCCGTGCAGGGGGAACCATTGAGGTCAGCGACAACGTGCCCCGTGGCGCGGTGTTCTCGCTGTTTATCCCCTGTGCGCAAACCAACAGCTGTCCCGTAACGGAAACGGAGAACGTCCGCGATGCAACATGATCCTGTTACCGTCCTGATTGTTGAAGATGAGCCTGAACTGGCTCAGCTTCATGCAGAACTGATTGGTAAGCACCCTGAGCTCAGGCTGGTCGGCATAGCCAGCTCCCTGGCAGAAGCCAGACAGCAGCTTGAACTGACCGCGCCACAGTTGGTGCTGCTGGATAACTACCTGCCTGATGGCAAAGGCATCACCCTGATTGGCGATCCGTTGCTGGCCAACGCGAACTGCTCCATTATTTTTATTACGGCGGCCAGTGATATGGATACCTGCAGCCAGGCCATTCGCAACGGTGCCTTTGATTACGTGCTTAAACCGGTATCCTGGAAACGCCTTAACCGCTCGCTTGCCAACTTCATCGCCTTTGCAGACCAACAGCGCACATGGAAAATTGTCGATCAGAAAAATGTCGATGTGCTGTATCAGTTGCAGGCGAAGAACTACCCGCACGATAACGGCAGCAAAGGCATTGAGGAAAATACCCTGGCCCGGGTTCAGACACTGTTTACGCCCGCCACAACGCGCGTTTTTTCGGTCGATGAGGTGATGACAGAAACCGGGCTGAGTAAAACGACCGCCCGCCGCTACCTGGAGCACTGCGTGGAAACCGGCTTTCTGACGGTCGAAATGCTGTATGGCAAGGTGGGCCATCCCCGGCGCATGTACAAACGCACCTGACCGAACGGGTGTCCCGTGCTCGCCCTGCGCCGGTTCAGTCAGGTGGCTTTCAGGGGCAAAATGCGGCGCCAATCCCATGACGTCACCGGTACGTCTGGCCCGCATGCTGTAATCCGAAACAAAAAAAACTGTCCTTTGCTCTTCCCGTCATCCGCAAACTGATTACTATAGGTTTTCACCCGATTCCTATAGCGAAGCCCTCTCCGTTGAAAATGCGCACTCCTTACGTACTGGCTCTACTGGTTTCTTTGCTTCCCCTTAAAAGCATGGCGCAGGTTGCGCCCGATCCGTTGCTGGCATCCCAAATTGTTGACCGCTATGCGGAGCATATCTTCTATGCCAGCGGTGCGACAGGCATGGCGCTGGTCGCAATAGATGGTAATCAGCGGGTTTTCGCCAGCTTTGGTGACACGCGGCCAGGAAACAATATTCGTCCCCAAAAGGATTCGTTAATTCGTATTGCCTCACTCAGCAAGCTGATGACCAGTGAAGTCATGGTGAAGATGGCCGAGCGCGGGGAGATTCGCCTTGACGATCCGCTCAGTAAATATGCACCGCCCGGAAAGCGGGTGCCCAGTTTTGATGGTCAGCCCATTCGGCTGATTAACCTGTCTACCCATACCAGCGGTCTGCCGCGAGAGCAGCCCGGCGGCAAACCCCATCGTCCGGTGTTTGTCTGGCCGACACAGAGTGAACGCTGGCGTTGGTTAAACACGGCCAGCCTGAAAGCCGCCCCCGGCACCAATGCGGCCTATTCCAATCTCGGTTATGACCTGCTGGGCGATGCGCTGTCGCGCGCGGCCGGTAAGCCTTATCCTGCCCTGCTGCAGCAGTTAATTACCCGTCCACTGGGGATGAAAGACACCACCTTTACGCCGTCACCTGAGCAGTGCGCACGCCTGATGGTGGCGGAAAAAGGCGCCAGCCCCTGTAATAACACGCTGGCGGCCATCGGCAGCGGTGGCGTATATTCGACGCCTGATGATATGGGCCGCTGGATGCAGCAGTTCCTCAACTCCTCGGTAAATCACCGTACGCCACAGATCGACCGCCTGCAGACGCTGATCTACCGTCGCGACCAGTTGCATAAAGTTGACGGCATGGACGTGCCGGGCAAAGCCGACGCGCTGGGAATGGGGTGGGTTTATATGGGGCCGGCCAACGGTCGCCCTGGCATTATCCAGAAAACCGGCGGCGGCGGCGGCTTCATCACCTATATGGCGATGGTTCCCCAGCAAAACGTCGGGGTTTTTGTGGTCGTTACCCGCTCGCCTCTGACGCGCTTTACGCCGATGAGTGACGGCGTAAACAACCTGCTCGCTGAGCTGGTAGGCAATCAGAACGGCTCGCCGATGATGGTCCAGGCGATTCCTTAACCGCTCACCGCTGATGAGGCTGACTGGCTCACCCAAAGCGTGGGCCAGTCGTCACTGCTGTGCCAGGCATCGCAGGTTGACTCCTCGGCATACTCGGCTAAAACAAAATGCTCGCCGTCAAACTGCCAGCGGGTCGCGGTACCACAGTCGCCAAGTCCGCGTCCTTTGCCAAAGGTATAGAGCTGCCCGCTTGCCGCATCATAATCTGCGTTAATCAGCTCCAGCTGGCGCTCTGATGCGCCCGGCGGGGTAAAAGGCAAGGTCAGCGTAATCCCACGCGCCACATAGGGCGGCGCACGCGTTACTTCAAAAGCCAGATCGATCACGTTATATGCGCCCATTTCACAGCTGACCAGCAGCAGCGCTTTTTTGTCTGTCAGCGGCGAGACGCTGACTTCGCGGCGCAGGGGATCAAGGGAACAGGTATCCGAATTTACCCGCCACGTTCCGTAGTCGATCAGCCCGCTGGTCTCGTCACGCGTCAGTGGCGCAGGCGCAGCCATCGCCGGCGGCAGTTGCGGTACGGCCGGTGCGGCCGGGACGCCGGTTCTTCCTCCGCGCCTGACCCAGGCACTCATGCTATTCACCCGGCCCTGCACATCGTCCATAAATAACAACGCGGCTTTCATACCGCGCAACGAAATCTGCGGACCGGCATTGAACGTCAGCTGCAGGCTTTTCGCATCCATGGTCAGTTCAAGAAATTCGTTAATGGCGATAGGATTGCTGGTAGCAAGATGGTGTGGCTCAACCGTCCAGTGCTTGAAGTCAGGCCGCAGCCGACGTTGATCGACTAAAAGATTATCTTGCAGCGCCGGGCCGGGCAGCGCGCCGCTGTATGCACTGCCGTAATCGATGCGCAGTAACGGTTTGTCATCGGATCCCGCACTGCGGGAAAGCGTCATAACCAGGCCCTGGTCGCCAGGTATGCTGCGCGCAACGCAATGCGCCGCATTATTGCAGGTGAGTTGCCAGTCAGAAAACAGCTTCTGTACCGGATCAGCCTGAGCAGCGGCAACCATAAAAACAGACAACGCAAACAGCGATTTCATCCCATACCACATTAAGAAAATCGAACCCCAACTTCTTTGAGTGGAAGATGATAGCGCAATAGCGCACGTCACGAGGGCCGCATTCTGTGAAGTGCTCAGCAAGCGCAGCTAACCGACTAAAAAACATCCGCTTTACAACAAAAGAAAGGCGGTGATCTCTGCAGAATAGTCATCATGCTGTTTCACTCTGTTGCGCTCAATCGGATTCGTCGGACATTCCCGCCAGTCGAATCGGTCAAATACACATAAACGGTCAAAAACAGGCATGTTATAGTCGCCACAGGTGCAGGCATAAAAGCCTGTCAGGCCTGTTTCTTACGGTTAATTAACCCTAATTTAGTGATATCAGTCACGTCTTTAATATACCTATTACATAGTTTTTCATAAAAAACCCAACAAATATCTCTTTACGCACGCTGTGAGAAGAGTGACCTGCGTAGCCACGCTCAGGCCACATTTTTGCCGCGTGCCTTCCAGTACTTTATAACCCTCGGAGGCCAGCATGTTGCCGATTGAACGCCAGCAGAGAATTATTGATGAATTAATGCGTAATGGACGCGTGATTGTCGCTGAACTGACCGCCTTATGTCAGGTTTCGCAGGAAACGATTCGTCGGGATTTAGCCCAACTGGAAAAGAAAGGCATACTCCAGCGAAGCCATGGCGGCGCTGTTCCGGTTAAACAATATAATGCAGCCATTCAGATAAATAACCGGGCCATTAATGAGTATGAATTATCTTTCCGGCAGCGAATTAATGAACATGTCGATGCCAAAATGACCATTGCTAAGCGGGCGCTGGGGTTTATTAGCCCAGGCGATTGTTTATTACTCGATAGTAGTACCACGTGTTTTTATCTGGCCCGACAGTTACCGGATATTGAATTAACTGTATTAACTAATTCTTTACGCATTGTGCAGACCCTGGCGGCGCGCAGCAGTATTCGCACGATCTGCCTGGGTGGCGAATATTCCGATCGCTATGAAGATTTTCACGGCATCGTAACTGAACAACCGTTAAAAGAGTTTCAAATAAATAAAATCTTTTTTTCCTGTAGCAGTTTGGGCAACGACGGTTATTTACGCGAGGGGAATGAACATAATGCACATTTAAAACAACAACTCATTCTGGCAGCTGAACGCAAACATTTATTAATGGATAGCTCTAAGTTTCTTCGGCCCTCATTCGCGCGTGTTTGTCATTATCGCGATGTGGATTTTCTTATTACCGACCAGTTAAAAGATAAAGAGCTGGAACAGGAACTGGCGTGGAACGGGGTAAATATTATCGACTGTTCACAACGGCCTCAGTCCGTGCAGCTTATTAATCAATAAATGGAGTCACTATGAAAAAACAGCTTATCGCCTGCTCCCTGATCGCATTATTCGCATTCCAGGCTCAGGCAGCAGAAAAAATACGTATGGGCATCGTGGTGAAAATTGGCGGTATTCCATGGTTCAACGCGATGGAAGCCGGGATTAAAAGTGAAGCGGCGAAAAGCGGCATAGATGCATGGATGGTCGGACCCACCGCAGCCGATCCCGCCTTGCAGGTTCGCGCTATTGAGGATTTGATTGCGCAGAAAGTCGATATCATTGGCGTGGTTCCCAACGATCCTAAAGTCCTGGAGCCCGTCTTACAGCGGGCGCGCGATGCGGGCATCAAAGTGATTACCCATGAATCACCGGGTCAGAAATTCGCCAACTGGGACTTTGAGTTAGTGGATGCAGCCACCCACGGCATCAACCATATGAAAGCGCTGGCAGCCTGTATGCACGATGAAGGGCAATACGCCATGTACGTTGGCAGCCTGACGGTGCCGCTCCACCAGCAGTGGACCGACGCTGCGCTGGCGTATCAAAAACAGCATTATCCCAAAATGCAGTTGGTCACCGACAAATTTGGCGTAGGCGAATCGCTGGATGATTCTATCCGTACCACCAACGAGCTGATGTCTAAATATCCCAATCTGAAAGGGATTTTAGCCTTTGGCTCACAGGGCCCTATCGGCGCAGGCCGGGCCGTAATGAACCGCAATAAGGTTAACCAGGTGTGCGTCATCGGAGCCTTCAGTCCGGGCCAGGGCGCGCAGCTCGTCAACCGGGGCGCGATCAAAGGCGGCTATATCTGGAATCCCCATACGGCCGGTGAAGTGTTTGTCCGTCTTGCCGAGATGATGGAGAAAAACACGCCCATTAAAGATGGCATGACCATTGAGGGATTAGGCAAGGTCCGGGTCGATGACACGACGCACACCCTTCTGGGCAATAACACCGAAAGCCTGGATAAAGCCAACCTGCCGAAACTGATTAAGCTGGGGCTGTAGAGATGAGACCTGTCGCACCGCAGACGCTCGTGACGTTAGATGCGTTGTCGAAAACGTTTGGTGGTCATCGTGCGCTGAGCGATATTTCGCTGACGCTGCTGGCCGGAGAAGTGCACTGCCTTGCCGGGACCAATGGTTGTGGCAAAAGCACGCTCATTAAGGTGATTTCAGGCGTTCATGCGCCGGATGAGGGCAGCGAGATCCGTCTGGGCGAAGGGGAAATTTTGCCCCGCCTCTCGACCCAGCAGGCCAGAGACTTTGGTATACAGGTGATCTATCAGGATCTGTCTCTGTTCCCTAACCTGAGCGTGGCCGAAAACATTGCGTTTGAACACAACCTGCGTGGCCTGTTCGGCTGGCATCAGCGTAAAAGACTGCATGCCAGCGCCCGACGTATCGTTGACGAGCTTCAGTTTGAACTCGATCTCAACGAGAAAGTGGCGCACCTCTCCATTGCTCAGCGGCAACAGGTCGCGATTTGCCGGGCACTGGTTGCCGATGCCAGGCTGGTGATCATGGACGAACCCACAGCCTCGCTAACCCGAACAGAAGTGAATCAGCTGCTGCGCACGGTGCGCTATCTCAAACAGAAAAACATCTGTGTGGTGTTTGTCAGCCATCGACTAGATGAAGTACTGGAAATCTCCGATCGGGTGACGGTTATTCGGGATGGCCGCAGGGTTGGCAGCTGGCCAGCACAGGACATGACGCCGCACCGTCTGACGGAACTGATGACCGGACAGAAGCTGGAATATCCGTTGAAAAACGTCACGCGCAGGCGCGATCGCGTGTTGCTGGAAGTCGAGCACCTCAGCCGGAGCGGGCAGTACCACGACGTGAATTTTCGTTTGTACGAAGGCGAGGTGCTGGGGCTCTGTGGCCTGCTGGGTTCGGGTCGTACCGAGCTGGCTCTGTCGCTATTTGGTATGACCCAGCCCGACAGCGGCAAGATTTGGCTGGACACGAAACCGGTACGCTTCCGTAGCCATGAAGACGCCATCAAAGCCGGTATTGGCTATGTCTCAGAAGACCGTCTGACGCTGGGGCTGGTTCAGCAACAGTCGGTGGCCGATAACATGGTGTTGCCGATTCTCGATAAGCTGCAAAACCGCTTTCACCTGATTGATGAATACCGTAAGAACAGGCTAATCCTGCAGTGGATTCAGCAGCTTGGCGTCCGGGTTGCCGATCCCGAGCAGGCAATTTCCACGCTTTCCGGCGGCAACCAGCAAAAGATTGTTTTAGCCAAGTGGGTACTCACTCAACCTCGCCTGTTAATTCTTGACTCGCCCACCGTCGGCGTCGATGTCGGCGCGAAGGCCAGCATCTACCAGCTGATCCACGAACTGGCGCGAGAAGGCTTATCAATTATGTTGATTTCCGATGAAGTCCCGGAGGTCTGGCACAACTGCGACCGCATTTTGCATTTCCGCGAGGGGACGATCCATGCCGAATACCAGCCAGACCGAGTGCAAGAACAGCAACTGGCGGAGGTCATCAATGCCTGACTTATCCCGTTTACGTCCTCATTCCAGCCAGGGCTGGCTGACCTGGGTTTTACTGCTGTTTATTGGGGTGTTTTCGCTGTCCAGCGACCAGTTCCTCAGCGTACAAAACCTGCTGGATTTAGCCGAAAGCTATGCGGTCACCGGCATCTTCGCACTTGGGCTCTTTGTGGTGCTGGTCACCGGCGGCATCGATATCTCCTTTGCTGCCGTGGCCTCGGTGGTGCAGTACTTCATCGCCTCCCTGTTTGTGCACTATCAGTTTGATCACGCCCTGCTGAGTATTGGCCTGGCGGTGGCCTGCGGCACGCTGTTCGGCATGATCAACGCCTGGCTCATTACCTGGCTGCGGGTGGTCTCCATCATCATCACGATCAGCATGCAGTCGCTGCTGTTTGGGCTGCTGATGTGGTCAACCGGCGGACGCAGCCTCTATCAGTTGCCTGAATGGTGGATCACCCTTCGCAGCGTGCTGCCGTTTGAGTGGCAGGGCCAGACGTTTCAGCTTGGCCTGCCCCTGCTCGTCCTGCTGGTCATCGCCACCCTGACGGCCGTGTTACTCAACAAAACGCATCTGGGCCGCCAGCTTTATGCCGTGGGCGGTGATGCGGAGTCCGCGCGGCGCATCGGGATTCGCGTTGGTTTGATTCACCTCTTTGCCTACGGCTGGCTGGGGGCGATGGCGGCCATTGGCGGACTGGTGCAGGTTTATCGCATGGGTGAAGTGGTGCCAAACGCGTTGGTCGGCGGTGAACTGGATGTGCTGGCTGCCACCGTGCTGGGTGGTGCCAGCCTGATGGGCGGAAAAGGCACGGTCAGCGGCACCTTAATGGGGGTTTTCCTGATCGCCATTTTAAAGAACGGCCTCAACCTGATTGGCGTATCCAACTATTTCATGAACATCGTGGTCGGTGGCGTGATTATGGTCGCCATCGCCGTCACGCACTATAAAAAGCGCAAAGAGACTGACGTCAGCTTTGTCTGATGGGAGAAGCACACATGAAACCTTTAACTGCGTTGAAACCTGACGGTACCAATACCGGCCTGCTGCTGCTCATCGCGTTTGCGCTGGCGCTGTTCAGCATCCTGCTGCCCGGCCGTTTTTTTACCGATTCCACCTTTCTCAGCATGGCCTTTCAACTGCCTGAGCTGGGCTTGCTCACCCTGGCGATGTTTATTGCCATTCTGAGTGGCGGATTAAACCTGGCGATTATTACCACCGCCAATCTGACCAGCCTGTTCATCGCCTGGGTGCTACTCGGCATGTTGCCAGACGGGGCGGGAACCGGTCAGCAGCTGGCCTGGCTGCTGCTGGCGGTGCTGGGTGCCATGTTGATTGCTGCACTGATTGGCCTGATCACCGGCGTGATGGTAACCCGCATCGGTGCCCATCCCATTCTGGTGACCCTGGCCACGATGATTACCCTCAACGGCATCGGCATCTGGCTGACAAAAGGCGCCGCGGTGAGCGGCATGCCGCCGGTGGTGCGCGCTTTGGGCGCCGACACGCTGCTGGGCATTCCTCTGCCGCTGTGGGTCTTTTTCGTGGCCGCGGCGCTGCTGGCGGTGTTCCTGGGGAAAACCCGTGCAGGTAAGTGCATCTATATGGGCGGAAGCAACATTAATGCCACCTGGTTTAGCGGAATTAATACGCATCGCATGATCGTGCTGGTGTATGTGATTTCCAGCCTGCTATGCGTGCTGGCGGGGCTCGTGATGATGGCGCGATTTAACTCTGCGCGTATGGGCTATGGCGATGCGTACCTGCTGCTGACCGTGCTGGCCATTATTCTTGGCGGCACCGATCCCAACGGCGGTTTTGGCCGTGTGACCGGCGTCGTGCTGGCGCTGATTGCCCTGCAGATCCTCTCAACCGGCTTCAACCTGATGAATATCAGCCAGCACGTCAGCCTGGCGATGTGGGGCGCAGTGCTGATTGTGGTGCTGGCCGTGAAACAGGGTAAAGCCCGACTCAATGAACGCCGTGCCATGAAGCGCAGCAAGCGCCTGAGTGCGGTACTGAATCCTCTGACTGAGAAAAAGGAAGTATGATGCGAATTCAAATCTCCCCGTCGTTGATGTGTATGAACCTGATGGAGATCAAGCAGCAGTTGGCTGTGCTGAACACCCGCGCTGACTTCCTGCATGTTGATATCATGGATGGTCACTACGTCAAAAATATCACGCTCTCACCGTTCTTTATTGAGCAAATTCGCCCGCACACGCCAGTGGCTATCGATGTGCATTTGATGGTTGAGCAGCCCACCGATTTTATTGAGGCAGTCGCCAACGCCGGAGCGGACTATATTTGCCCGCACGCAGAGACGATCAATCGGGATGCCTTCCGGGTGATCAACCTGATTCGCAGTTTGGGGAAAAAACCGGGCGTGGTATTGAACCCCGCCACGCCGGTGTCCTTTATTCACCATTACCTGCATCTGCTGGATAAGATCACGGTGATGACGGTGGATCCGGGTTATGCCGGGCAACCCTTCATACCGGAAATGGTGGAGAAGATTCGGGCACTCAGTGCGTTAAAACGCGCCCACGGCCACCACTATTTGATTGAGATCGATGGCTCCTGTAATCAACGCACTTATCGCACCCTGCTGGAAGCCGGAGCGGAAGTGCTGATTGTCGGCACCTCGGGCCTGTTCAACCTGCATGACGATCTCTCCACCGCCTGGACAATGATGCGCGACAGTATTGATGCCGCGCAGGGACTGGCGCAGGAGTCTGCATGAAATCACGCTGGCTTGGCATTGATATTGGCGGCACCAGTACCCGTTTGCAGCTGATGGAAGAAGGCCGGAACTGGTGCGGCTTCCGTAAAGTGCCGACCGCCAGTTGGTCGCAACAGGCGGATGCGCTGGTCGCGCTTGGCGATCTGATTTGCGAAACGCTGGAGGCGCAGCCGGTAAGCGGGGTGATGCTTGGCCTGCCCGGCATTCTCAGTCGTGACCGCCAGCAGGTGATCTCGCTGCCCTTTATTCAGGCGCTGGATCAACAACCCGTCGTGGCACGGCTCAGCGCGCGCCTTGGCGTTCCGGTTGCCATGGATAAAGATGTGAACCACCTGATGCTGTGGGATCTGCTGCAGCTGGAGACGTTACCCAATAATGCCGTGGGGTTATATCCCGGCACCGGTCTGGGTAACAGCCTGTGGCTGGAAGGCCGCTTTTATCATGGTCATCATGGCGGCTCAGGCGAGCTGGGCCATATTCCGCTGGCGAACAACGACCTGCCCTGCCCGTGCGGCAACCGGGGCTGTGCCGAAACCCTGATATCCGGTCACTGGCTCAGCACCTGGGCGGCAGCACAACAGCCGGATACGGGGATTTCGCAACTCTTTACCCGGCATGGCGATCACCCTGATCTGCGGGCGTTTGTGCAGCGGCTGGCACAGCTGATCGCCAGCGAAATGAACATTCTGGATCCCGAGTACCTGATTCTGGGCGGTGGCGTACTGTCGATGGCGGATTTTCCCTTGGTGCAGTTGCGCAGCGCCATTCAGCAACATCTGCGACCGCCCGTTACGCGCCAGGGTTTAAAAATCGTTTTCAGCCATGCGACCGATCATACGGGCTGTCGCGGTGCCTGTCTGGCCGCCGAGCGCTGTTTTGGAGGGGAAAAATGAAAGGCAAAGTGTGCGTGTTCGGTTCCTTCAACCTGGATATCGTGGCAGGCATGGCCCGCTTTCCGCTACCGGGTGAATCATTAATTGCCCAGCACAGCATGATGGGGCCCGGCGGCAAAGGGGCGAATCAGGCCACCGCCGCGCTTCGTGCGGGCGCCCGGGTGCACTATATCGGCAAAGTGGGCAACGACGACTTCGGCATATTTGCCCGCCGGCATCTGGAAAAAACCGGCTTTGATGCCATTACGCTGTTCACCTGCAAAGAGAAACCCACCGGCAATGCGTTGATTTACGTGGCCGGTAATGACGCTGAGAATATGATTTCTGTTTATCCTGGGGCGAATCTCACCGTCAGCGCAGCGGAAGTGACGCGCTGCAGGCCGACTGTTGCCGCGGCGGATATTTTGCTGGTACAGCTGGAAAATAATCTGAGCGCGATTCAGCGCATGATCGATCATGCCCGGGCGGCAAATACCTTTGTCATCCTTAATCCGGCACCGTTTCAAAAAATCAGTGACGCTCTGCTGGCAAAGGTCGATCTGCTGACGCCCAACAGTACCGAAGCCATGCTGCTGACCGGCGTGAAGGTCACGGACCTCGCCAGCGCCCGGCAGGCCGCCCTTGTGCTGCACCGCAAGGGCGCACGTCAGGTAATTATTACCCTGGGTACGGCGGGGGCCTTACTGTCTGACGGGCAACAGCTGCTGCATATTCCGGTGTTTCCCGCCACGCCGCTTGATACAACCGGCGCGGGCGATGCCTTTAACGGTGCGCTGGCTGCCCGGCTGGCCGCCGGCGTTTCTCTGGAACAGGCTGCACTGTTCGCCGCAGCGTTTGCCTCCCTGTGCGTTGAACGACAGGGAGCCGCTCATGCTATGCCCGCTTATGCCGATGCACTGGCGCGCCTGCAGTCGCACCCGGAATGCGTGGCCGAGAGCGTGCTGGCCTGCGCGTAACATTCAGGCAGAGGCGCCTGGTGGCGCGTCTGCTCTGTACTCCATCAGAGCGTGAGCCAGCCTGCAATAAGCGCATGCTGCAATAACATAATGGTTTTGCCATCGCGGATGCGCCCCGCTTTCACCCACTGCATGGCCTCAGGAAACGTGATTTCCAGCACGTCGATGGCTTCATCCTCTACACCGCCGCCCGCATTTTCCCGCAGCGCGTCGTGATATTCAGCCGCAAAGAAATGCACCAGCTCGGTCACGCCGCCCGGCGACATGTAAACCGAATAGAGGGTTTCCACCTCGCCCACCGCATAGCCGGTTTCTTCAATGGCCTCTTTGCGAATGCAGTCTTCAGGCGAGTCATCATCCAGCAAGCCTGCACAGGCTTCAATCAACATACCGTCTTCATTACCGTTAACGTAGGTGGCAATGCGGAACTGGCGCGTCAGTACCACGCTGTTCTTGTCACGGTTATACAGCAGAATGGTGGCACCGTTGCCGCGGTCGTAAACTTCACGCTTGTGACGCACGAGTTCGCCCCGGTTGTCGGTAATCTCATAAGTGATATTACGCAGGACAAACCAGTTCTCTGACAGCAGCTTATCTTTGATGATGTTGATCTTGAAGGACATGGACGCTCCGCAGCGACAGAAAGGGAGCCTGAGATAATAGGACGTACGTTAAAAGAAAACTATCTGAATTACGGGCCTTGCGCACGTCATCGTCCATCCTCACAGGCAAAAAAAATGCCAGCACGCTGGCTGGCATTCTATGCGAAACGTCTCGGTTACGACGATTTACCGTCGTGCTCGTGATGATCGTGTTCGGTCGCTGCAATGGCGTTCACACGCTTACGCACGCCAAACCAGCCCAGTACCAGAATCACCGCAATCAACGGAATGGAGGCGATAGTATAGGTGCCGTTTGGATAGTCGAACGCCATCAATACCAGTACGCTGAACAGGAACAGCAGCGTCAGCCATGAGGTAAAAGGCGCGCCTGGCAGCTTGAAGCTGACGTCGTCTGCCTTGCCTTCTTTGATCGCTTTACGCAGGCGTAGCTGGCAAAGCACGATAAAGCCCCAGGAAGAGATAATGCCGAGTGACGCCACGTTTAATACGATCTCAAATACCTGAGACGGCACATAGTAGTTAAGCACCACGCCGATGATATAGACGCCGACGGTCACCAGAATCCCGGCATAGGGCACCTGCTGGCTGCTCATTTTAGACATGAACTTCGGTGCGGAACCGCCCATCGACATTGAGCGCAGAATACGGCCGGTCGAGTAGAGACCGGAGTTCAGGCTGGATAACGCCGCACTCAGCACCACAATATTCATAATGCTGCCAATGTAAGGCACGCCCAGCTTAGAGAAGAAGGTCACAAACGGACTTTGCCCAGCCTGGTAGGCATTCCACGGCAACAACATCACTAACAGCACCACGGAACCGACATAGAACAAACCAATACGCCAGATAACGCTGTTGATCGCCTTCGGCAACATGGTTTCCGGATCTTTACACTCGCCTGCTGCCGTACCGACCAGTTCAATCGAGGCGAAGGCAAATACGACGCCCTGCACCAGCACCAGCGCCGGCAACAGGCCGTGCGGGAACAAGCCGCCGTTATCCGTGATCAGGTGGAAGCCGGTTGCATTTCCATCGAGCGGTTTACCCGTGCCGAGGAACACGACACCGACAACCAGGAAAATGACAATCGCCAGCACTTTGACCAGCGCGAACCAAAACTCCATTTCGGCGAACCACTTTACGCCGATCATGTTCATGGTACCGACAATCGCCAGCGCCCCTAACGCAAATACCCACTGCGGCACATCACCAAACGCGCCCCAGTAATGCATATAAAGCGCAACGGCAGTGATATCCACAATCCCGGTCATGGCCCAGTTAACAAAGTACATCCAGCCCGCCACATAAGAGGCTTTCTCGCCCATGAACTCACGAGCATAGGAGACAAAGCTTCCGCTGCTGGGACGGTGTAAAACCAGTTCGCCCAGTGCGCGCAGGATGAAGAATGAGAAGATACCGCAGACCAGATAGATGATGGCGAGGGCCGGGCCTGCCGCCTGTAAACGGGCGCCTGCGCCCAGAAACAGCCCCGTACCGATGGCTCCCCCGATGGCAATCATCTGCACGTGACGATTGCCCATGGCCTTCTTATAGCCGGAGTCGTGGGAATTGAGCCAGCGTCGTTTCGCAGCGCGCATGTCCGCTGCGGATTTCTTTGTAGATTTCATAGCCTTCCTGTTTGTCCTGACCATAAGTCATAGCGCATCCAAACGATTGCGTTCAGCACTGCGAAATGGGTTGTCTTCCTCTGTGCGTCCGCCTGTGAGTTTACGGAAAGCGGCGCGGGAATTTACGGCGATGAATCCTAACCGTTATGTAACATCGAAGCAAAATATACCGAGGGGATATGCGGGACGATTTGTAAAAAATTTTTCTGAGATCACAAAAAAACCGGCCATTGGCTGGCCGGTAAACACTACAGGGATGGAATAGAGAGGGTTTAGCGGTAAATCTCTGCGGTGCCGGTCCAGAGGCTGGAATCACCCGGCGTGTTCACACCGATGACCCGGAAGTGGCTGGCGCCTTCGGCTTTCGCCTGTTGTGAAAGCTGGCGAGTCACATCGTCAAGTGAACCATTTACGCTGGAAACAGAGACGCTGCCGATTTTTTGCAGATCCTGTGCCTCGCGTTGGTCCACCGCCGTGGCGGCCAAGGTAGAAAATGACGCAGTGGCCAACAGGGCGGCGGTGAGGTAAGCAGGTAATCGTTTCATAAATACTCCTGTACTCGCGTTGGTCGCTGTGGTTAAACACGTTATTGATTATTGGCGAGACAATGCAAGGCAACCTTTGTGAGTTGTAAAGCTGTGCGAGTAATGGTCGGTCTGACGTCGGGATTCCTGGGAAACGTCAATCCGGGTGAGTAAAGCTGCTGAACGGTCTCATTTCGGGCTATTTCATGACAGGTCGCCTGGCGTCCTCTGCCACCTCTTTTATCCTTCCCTGTTACTGAAGGGGTTATTTGTTGTGATTGTTAAACGCTCTGTTACCCGAAGTATTGCGCAGTCTTTAACGCTGATTGTGTTGCTGGCTTTGCTGACAACCGGTCTGGCTCTGCTCACCCTTTCCAGCAGCCTGCGTGACGCGGAAGCCATTAATCTGGCCGGTTCGCTACGGATGCAGAGTTACCGGCTGGCCTGGGATGCCAGGCTGGAGCCTCGCCTGCTGGTAGCGCATCTGGCGCAGTTCCAGCACACCCTTGATGCCCCCGTTTTACAAGGCCTCGACCGCCCCTGGGTGCCACATAAAGTTATTAACCACTATCAACGTTTGCGCGCGGGCTGGCCGGAGTTAGCTCAGCATCTTGATGCCGATGCAGCAGAAGCCTGGCAGCTTCAAATGCCGGTCTACGTGGGGGAAATTGACCGCTTTGTCCTGGAACTGCAGCGTTATGCTGAACTGAAAATGCGGGTGGTGGCGATCAGTAGCCTGACGGGCCTGGTGGCGATCGTGGCGCTGGCGTTGATGACGATACGCTTTACCCGTCAGCAGGTCGTTAAGCCGCTGAACGCGCTGGTCACCGCCAGTCGTTATGTGGAAAAGGGCAATTTTGCGTTCCCGCCTCTGCACGTCGAGCAGCAGAATGAACTTAAGGTGCTGTCACACACCTTTAGCAGCATGGCCGCCCAGTTGCACGCGCACTATCAGCTTCTGGAGCAGCGGGTCCGCGATAAAACCCGGGATCTGACCCAGGCAAACCGCACGCTTTCGCTGCTCTATCAGAGCTCTCAGATTTTAACGCGCGGCCCCCTGCATCCGGCTCTGTTCGACAGCGTGTTAGCCAGCGTGCTTGACAGAGAAAAGCTTGCGTTTATCCGCATGGAAGGTGAGCAGTTTACCTTTGAGTCCGGGCAAATCGCCCCTTCTCAGGCCTGGCATCAGTTACCCTTGCAGCAGGGCGATCACCCTATTGGCACCCTGCACTGGCAAACGACCGTTACGACGCCGCCTGCAGCATTAATGCAGAGCCTGGCGGCAATGCTGGCCCGGTCAGTCTGGATCTGGCAGACCCAAAAACAGCAGCAGCAGATGCTATTAATTGAAGAGCGCGCCACCATTGCACGCGAGCTGCATGATTCGCTGGCTCAGGCACTGACCTACCTGCGTATTCAACTGACGCTGCTGCGGCGCACTGTCGATGCGCGCGATAGGGCAGCACATGACATTATTGCCGAATTCGATCTTGCGCTGGCTGAAGCTTACCGTCAGCTCCGTGAGTTGCTTGCCACCTTCCGTTTAACGATTGAAAAATCCGATCTGATGGCCGCACTGCACGCAATGATCGCCTCCTTGCAGAAGCAGTCTGAGGCCGACATCCATTTCACCTGCCAGCCAGGGCTTGAGGCGCTGGATGCTCAACAGCAGGTACACGTACTCCAGATTGCCCGCGAGGCGCTGCTTAACGCCATTCGCCATGCAAATGCACAGATGATTACCCTCGACTATCAGCACTCAGATGAAGGCGAACATATACTGAGCGTGACGGATGATGGTATTGGGATCGGCACGACAGAGGAACCGCAGGGGCATTACGGGCTGACGACCATGACGGAGCGGGCTGAACGGCTAGCCGGATCCTTACAGATTAAGGCACAGCCACGCGGAACACGTGTCACACTGCGCTTTCCATCGCGTCCGGCGCTGCCGCGTGAGTAGTGCTGTTGCCCGCCATTGTGTATTTTAATAACATCCTGAGATCATACAAGATGTGGCAGATCAACACCTGAAGGCAGAATTAACCATTACAATCAACATTCTGCGCATCACCATTCTGGAACGGTCTGGAAAGCCGATCGTTCGCATTGCCCGTACCGCCGTCTGACATCCAGTGCACAGGGAGCTAACATGGCACAACCTGCTTTAACCATTATGATCGTGGACGATCATCCCCTTATGCGCCGCGGCATCCGCCAGCTACTGGCGCTGGAGCCGCAGTTGCAGGTCATCGCTGAAGCCAGTAACGGGACTGAAGCGCTGGCGGAAGCCCGCCGTCTGACACCGGATATCATCCTGCTCGATCTCAACATGAAAGGGATGTCAGGGCTGGATACGTTAAAAGCGCTTCGTCATGAAGGCATCAGCTCACGTATTCTGGTGCTGACGGTCTCTGACGCGCGCAGTGACATTTACGCCCTGGTGGATGCAGGAGCGGACGGCTATTTACTCAAAGACAGCGAACCCGAAATCTTGTTGCGCCAGATCATGCAGGCCCTACAGGGTGAGACGGTGTTTAGCGATGCGGTAAGGCACGCTCTGTCCATGCGACATAACAGTGACGATCCCTTCCGCTTGCTGACCGAACGCGAACGCGGCGTGATGCAGGAAGTGGCGCGGGGCTTGTCCAATAAAGACGTGGCTCATGCACTTCATATCTCGGAAGAAACGGTGAAGGTCCACATTCGTAATGTCCTGCGCAAACTTGATGTACGTTCACGCGTTGCTGCAACAATTATGTGGATTGAGCGCCGAAACAGTTGATAAAAAACGCGCAAACTTACACATTCTCTACAATTTCTCCACTTTTCAAACCCGCCTCGCACGTAAAGTAGAGTCCTACCCGTGCGTGGTTTGCGTGGATTTTTCCGTGCGTCACGCGCTGCATCGCTCATATTAATAATAAAAGCAGTGAGGAGTGTCGGTTCAATGTCGAATTTCTTTATCGACCGCCCAATTTTCGCCTGGGTTTTGGCTATTTTATTGTGTCTTTGCGGCACGCTCGCCATTATTTCACTTCCTGTTGAGCAATATCCCGATCTCGCCCCGCCCAACGTGCGTATTACCGCCACTTATCCCGGCGCCTCAGCGCAAACGCTGGAAAATACCGTCACTCAGGTTATCGAACAGAACATGACCGGTATCGATAACCTGATGTATATGTCCTCCAACAGCAGTAATACCGGCCAGGCGCAAATCACCCTCACCTTTACCGCGGGTACCAATCCTGATGAAGCCCGTCAGCAGGTTCAGAATCAGTTGCAGTCGGCCCTGCGCCAGTTACCTCAACCGGTGCAGTCACAAGGGGTGACCGTCAATAAAACCGGCGACAGTAACATTTTGATGGTGGCGTTTGTCTCAACTGACGGCAGCATGAACAAACAAGATATTGCTGATTATGTCGCCAGTAATATTCAGGAGCCCTTAAGCCGTATTGATGGGGTGGGTGAAGTGGATGCCTACGGTACGCAATATGCTATGCGCATCTGGCTCGATCCCTACAAGCTAACCGCCTATGCCCTGACCACCGATGATGTGGTCAATGCCATCAAATCCCAGAATACCCAGGTTGCAGTGGGCCAGGTGGGCGGGCTACCGGCCGTCAATAATCAGGCGCTGAACGCCACGGTGAACGCGCAGGCGATGCTGCAAACCCCCGACCAGTTTAAAGCGATTACCCTGAAGAATAATCCCGATGGCTCCGTGGTGACGCTAGGTGATGTCGCAACGGTGGCGCTCGGCGCTGAAAAATACGATTCCCTCAGCCGCTATAATGGCCAGTCCGCCTCCGGCCTGGGCATAAAACTGGCCTCCGGTGCCAACGAGATGAACACCGATAAACTGGTGCGGGGGCGGCTGGATGAATTATCACACTATTTTCCGCACGGGCTGGAAGCGAAAATCGCGTATGAAACCACGCCCTTTGTTAAAGCCTCTATCACCGACGTGGTCAAAACCCTGCTGGAAGCTATTCTGCTGGTATTTGGCGTGATGTATCTGTTTATGCAGAACTTCCGGGCCACGTTAATCCCTACCATCGCGGTGCCCGTCGTGCTGCTTGGCACCTTTTGTGTGATCTTTGCCTTCGGCTACAGCATCAACACCCTGACCATGTTCGCTATGGTGCTGGCGATAGGCCTGCTCGTGGACGATGCGATTGTGGTCGTGGAGAACGTTGAACGTATCATGAGCGAGGAAGGGATCTCGCCGCGCGCTGCCACCCGCAAATCGATGGGGCAAATCCAGGGGGCACTGGTCGGAATTGCGCTGGTACTCTCCGCCGTATTTATTCCTATGGCCTTTTTTGGTGGCACCGTCGGGGCAATCTACCGCCAGTTTTCGGTGACTATTGTCTCCGCCATGATCCTGTCGGTGTTGGTCGCGATGATCCTGACACCCGCCCTGTGTGCCACGCTGCTTAAGCCCATCGCCAAAGGGGAACATCACGGCGAGCGCGGCTTCTTTCGCTGGTTTAACCACCATTTCAACCGCAACGCCGACCGCTATCAGCGTGGTGTCGCCCACATTCTGCGCACGGGCGGCCGCTGGCTGCTGTTGTATGTGGGGATTATTGGCATCATGGCGTTCCTGTTTCTTCATCTGCCTTCGTCTTTTCTGCCCCAGGAAGATCGGGGCATGATTTTGACCCAGGTCCAGCTTCCCGCCGGTTCCAGCATGAATCAGACCTCGGCGGTAGTGGCAAAAGTGGAAAAGTACTACCTGACGAAAGAGAAAGATAACGTGCTGTCGGTCTTCTCAACGATCGGTTCCGGCCCTGGCGGGAACGGGCAGAACGTCGCGCGTCTGTTTATTCGTTTGAAAGACTGGGGTGACAGACCCGGGGCCGATCGCACGTCGTTCGCCATCATTAAGCGCGCCGGAAAAGCGTTCAAACACATCAATGAGGCCACGGTCATTGCGAGCAGTCCGCCGGCGATTACCGGTCTGGGCAGCTCATCGGGCTTTGACCTGGAAATACAGGATCATGGCGGCATCGGGCATGACAAGCTCATGGCGATGCGCGACATGCTGCTCGACAAGGCCAGCAAAGATAAGCTCCTGTCCCGTGTCCGTCATAACGGCCTTGATGACAGCCCGCAGTTGCAAATTGATATTGATGAGCGCAAAGCCCAGGCATTGGGCGTATCACTGGATACCATTAACGACACGCTAGCCACTGCCTGGGGCTCAAGCTACGTGAACGACTTTCTGGATCGTGGACGGGTAAAAAAAGTGTATGTACAGGCTGATGCGCCCTATCGCATGCTGCCCGGCGATGTCGATAAATGGTACGTGCGTAACAGCAGTGGCACCATGGTGCCCTTCTCGGCATTTGCCACCAGCCGCTGGCAAACCGGTTCACCGCGTCTGGAACGCTATAACGGCTACTCCTCCCTGGAAATCGTGGGGGAAGCCGCAGAGGGCGTGAGTAGCGGTACAGCGATGAATGAAATGGAGAAACTGGTCGAATCCCTGCCGCTTGGCGTGGGTTTCCAGTGGACGGGAGCATCCTATCAGGAGCGGTTATCGGGCTCTCAGGCACCCGCGCTGTATGTGGTTTCGCTGCTGGTTGTCTTCCTCTGCCTGGCAGCCCTGTATGAAAGCTGGTCGATCCCGTTCTCTGTCATGCTGGTCGTCCCGCTTGGCGTGATCGGTGCGCTGATTGCCACCTGGACGCGCGGGCTGGAGAACGACGTCTATTTCCAGGTGGGCTTGCTGACCGTGGTCGGGCTTTCGGCCAAGAACGCCATCCTGATTGTCGAGTTTGCTAACGAGCTTAACAGTAAGGGAGGCGAACTGATTGAATCGACGCTGGCGGCGTCACGCCAGCGCCTGCGGCCGATCCTGATGACGTCGCTGGCCTTTATCTTCGGTGTGCTGCCGATGGCGATCAGCAGCGGCGCAGGCTCCGGCAGTCAGCATTCTGTGGGAACGGGCGTGATGGGCGGGATGATTTCTGCCACGATTCTGGCCATTCTGTTTGTGCCGCTGTTCTTTGTGCTGGTGCGTCGCCGCTTTCCCCTGAAAGAGAAGCATCGGGACTGATTAACCCGCTTTCCTGACGGCGCCTCAATCAGGCAAAAAAAACGGCCTCTGTTCGCAGCGGCCGTTTTATTCGTGTGTGTGGTCAGAATTACAGCAGAGGGGAAAGTGCCCTGCTTTTCTCCTCACGTGTTACTTGTTGCGTAACATCGCTTCGATGAATTCTTTCCAGTTCCCCATTTCGGTGTCAATCATAGAACCCTCTCTTATTGTAGTGGCAATATTACGCCTTTTTTTTCGCCTGGTGAATACGTTTACACCTGTCATTACTATCGGCAAAGGCGACAAAAAGCTGAGTATTTTCTGATCTGCTGGCTGACGCACACTTCAGCAAGGGCCTAAGCTGACAGGTTTTAATGCGGTTTTGACCAGGACGTAGCCTAAAAATCGCAATTAAGGAAATTCTTAATTCCGAAATGATAAACCGCGAAATCATTAGAGGCAAAACTGAAACCGTTTACCCCTGACGGGAAACGCCTCCATGCAGGGTATTTTTCGGTACAGGCGCGATCGGGCGGATGCTGCATCAGATCACACTATGGTAAACTCCAGAGCTGATTTTAATGACAGGAGCAGGCGATGAGCGCGCAGTGGGTCATGTTTGGGATTAAAAATTGCGACACGATTAAAAAAGCACGTCGCTGTTTAGAGGCGGCGGGCGTGGACTATCGCTTCCATGATTATCGTGCTGACGGCCTGACCGGTGACCAGCTGCAGCAGTTTATCGACGTACTGGGCTATCAGGATCTGCTCAACACGCGCGGCACGACCTGGCGTAAGCTGCCCGAGGCAGAGCGCGAGGCCGTCACCGATGCCGCCAGTGCAAAAGCGCTGATGCTGGCCCAGCCCGCTATCATCAAGCGCCCTGTCCTGCGCGCACCCGACGGCTCGCTGCTGCTGGGCTTCAGCGAATCTCTTTACCAGAATCGTCTTCAGGAGAAGTCATAATATGTTTTGTCCGGTCATTGAGCTGACGCAGCAGCTTATTCGTCGCCCTTCTCTCAGCCCCGATGACGCCGGATGTCAGGCGCTGCTGATTGCACGCCTGGAAGCGATAGGTTTCCACATCGAAACCATGAACATCAACGACACGCTGAATTTCTGGGCCACGCGCGGCGAAGGCGAAACCCTGGCGTTTGCCGGCCACACCGATATTGTTCCCCCGGGCGATGCCAGCCGCTGGATTAATCCCCCGTTTGAACCCACCATCCGCGACGGCATGCTGTTTGGGCGCGGTGCAGCGGATATGAAAGGATCGCTGGCCGCCATGGTTGTTGCCGCCGAGCGGTTTGTCGCCGTTCATCCTCATCACAAGGGGCGTCTGGCCTTTTTAATTACGTCTGACGAAGAAGCCAGCGGCGCGAACGGAACGGTAAAAGTGGTTGAGCGCCTCATGGCGCGTAACGAGCGTCTGGATTATTGCCTGGTCGGAGAACCTTCCAGCAACGAAGTCGTGGGTGACGTCGTGAAAAATGGTCGTCGTGGCTCCATCACCGCGAACCTGACCGTGCATGGCGTACAGGGCCATGTAGCCTATCCCCAACTGGCGGATAATCCCGTGCACCGTGCTCTGCCGGCGCTTAACGAGCTGGTCGCCACGGAATGGGATCAGGGTAACGCCTTTTTCCCGGCCACCAGCATGCAGATCGCCAACATTCAGGCGGGAACCGGCAGTAACAACGTCATCCCCGGCGAGCTGTTTGTGCAGTTCAACTTCCGTTTCAGTACGGAACTCACCGATACCCTGATTCAGCAGCGTGTCGCAGAACTGCTGGACCGCCATCAGTTGCGTTACACCATTGAGTGGAAGCTTTCCGGCCAGCCATTCCTGACCTCACGCGGCAAGCTGGTTGATGCCGTGGTCAACGCCGTTACGCACTATAATGAAATTAAGCCGCAGTTGCAGACTTCTGGTGGAACCTCTGACGGACGTTTTATCGCTCGTATGGGCTCGCAGGTGGTGGAACTGGGTCCGGTGAATGCCACGATTCACAAAATTAACGAATGCGTGAAAGCATCAGACTTACAAATGCTGAGTCGGATGTATCAACGCATCATGGAACAATTGATCGCCTGACAGCGAGGGAAGGAGCGGGCCTATGGAGTTTATTAAAGATTACTGGTGGATCCTGGTGATCCTGCTGATGGTGGGCGTGTTAATGAACGTCTATAAAGATCTGAAACGCATCGATCATAAAAAATTTATGGATAACAAACCCGATCTCCCGCCTCATCGTGATTTCAACGACAAGTGGGACGAGGACGACAACTGGCCGAAGAAAAAATAACGGTCATGCGCCCCCGCCATCGCGAGGGCGCGCGGTTACATCATCATAATGACATCGTCATCGCCAGGTTTTGCCCCGCCTGAGGCTTCATCGAAGTAACGTTTCGGCACGGTATACTGCAAATGATGCAGCGCAAAATCCATGCTGCGCTGATCGATGGCATGCGCCAAATCCTCTACGATATTCAGCGTGACATCACCGCCTAGCGCGGTTAAACGCTGTTCCGCCTGTTGCGCCTGCATCAGCGGGATATGGTCATCATAATCACCATGGATCAGATGCACGGTAGTCCGCGTGCTGGCCTTTTCCGGTAGCGTCACAAAGCGACCGCTAAAGGCAACCGCCCGGCCAGCCAGATCGTCGTGGGCTTTGATGCCTTCCAGCACCATGCTGGCCCCCTGTGAAAACCCCACCAGTGCCGTGGCTTCGGGACGCACCCCGCTTTTCTGCTGCCAGTGACGCACGGACTCGACAAACTGCGGCATGCTGCTGTCTACACAGGCCTGCTCGCTTTTATCATGCAGGCCGGCTTCGTTAAACCATTGACCGCCCGGCCCCGGCGATCCCACCGACACCACCAGCGCCGCCGGAAACGTTTTAGCAAACCAGCTGCCAATTTGGCCCATCGCGTCGGGATTGTCCCCCACGGCATGATAAAGCAGAAACAGCTGGGCAGCCTGAGTGGGCTGCTGAACAATTACATATTTCAGTGTCATATCGACCTCCTGCGACTACTCTACGCCCCCGGGCGCAGGATGATAGTGGGAATATTTGAATGTCTTGGTGGATTTATTGCAATTGCTCACGCAACGCTTCGCCTTCTCTGCCGGGTAACGCCAGTAGCGCAGCGGCGGCTTCAGCGCGTAAGGCCGTAATCAGCGTCTTGCGTCCGTTGAGCCGGGCAGACTGAGCCAGTTCAGCCAGGCTGGTGTCGGCATTCACCGCCTGTCGCAGGAGCGGCAAAGGCTGCTGGCTGATGCCAACCAGCCGCTGAAGCACCGCCAGGCTCGCTTCCAGCGGGCGTTGCGCCCAGGCAAAACCGGCGGCCAGCCAGGCATCGTGCCGGGTAAACGCGTGGTCACAGGCTGCCGGTAGCGGCAGGTCCAGCGGAATATGCGGTCTGAGCAGCGGCCAGTCACGGGCCAGGCTTCCCTCCGCCTTCTGCTGCAGCGCTTTGCCGGCCGTCGTCAGCCCCAGCACGGCCATCGCCGCATAACAACCGCTGCTGGCTTCTCGCTGACTGCCAATTCGCGCCAGCGTAAAGCCACAGGCTTGCCAGAAAGCCCAGAGAGGTTCAGTGTAGCCAAAGCTGACCGAGAGGTAATCATATCCGGCGGCATCCGCGCAGGCGGCGGCCACCAGTTGCTTACCGATTCCCCGGCGGCGCGCAGGTGCGGCAATGGCAATCCGGCTAATTCGCAAGGCGCGCAGCGTGGCGGCTTCCGTCAGCCCGGCGTGCGCGGCCAGCGACTGCGCCACCAGATTACCGCGAGGCCGCCTGTGGCCCGCCCATACCGCTTGCGCCAGTTCATCCGTCAGCCCGCCCTCTTCTACCAGCCATAGCGCGCCCTGTAGCGCCGGAACCTCGCCCGCCAGCCACAGATGCATGCCTGGCGCATCCAACAGGCGACGCAGATCCAGCGGTGAGGTGCGGTAATGCGCACTGGTCAGCAGTTGGTAAGCCGCCTGCTGGGCGGCGAAATCAGACGCCTCTGCTCGCCGGGGCGCACGCTCCTCCAGGGACGGGGTTTCAGCGGCATCCTCAAACAGCAGAGCCTGGTTGAGCCAGTGTTCCAGGGGATCGTGGCGAGCCCAGCGTAACGGTTCGTCCAGCGTAAAGTAGCGCACCTGCTGCAGCTCAGCGCAGAACTTGAGCATAAAGCCACGGCCGCTGCCTTCGTAACCCTGAATGGTCGTTACCAGCAACACGCGCGGGAAACGTGCTACCAGCGCATGGAGCAGCGGAGCGGGAATGGCCGCGGCTTCATCCACGATGAGCCAGTCAAACTCAGGCTGGTCGGGCAGCGCCAGAATCGCATCCGGTGCCATAAACCGATAATGTTCTCCGGCGAAAGAGGCTAACACTGTGGTGGTAATTTTTGCCGGTGCGGTTACCAGGCAGCGCGTATTCTGTCGCGCCAGCATGCCTGCGAGCGCCGATTTGCCTCTGCCGCGCGCGGCGGTGATGACCGCCACGCCAGCGGAAAAATGCGCCAGCTCTTGCAGAATGCTTTGCTGCTGACTCGCGGCCTGACAGTGCCAGGCCGGCCGTGACGACCAGTTGGGCAGCGCGAGCGGCTGCGGCTGCTGATGCAACAGCGCCTGCTTATCGTCTTCCGTCAGGCGTTGCAGGTGATGGACAAAATGGGGCGTGGCAATCGGCTCGCTGACATCAGCCCAGCGCAGGCTGTCCGCATCGGGCTGCTGCGCCCAGCGCGCCCAGGGGGGCACTAACAGAAGCAGCCAGCTACCGGCCGTCAGCGTTCCGGCCAGCGCCGCCAGCGCCTCGGCATGGAACCCCTGACGGGCATCAAACACGGCATGATGGAATTCACGCCCCAGCAGCGTACGAAATGCGGTCGGGGCGCAGTGCGTGCCGGTTTCCGGCGGGTTATCGCTCAGCCACAGCCAGTCGCCTTCCAGCGTCTGGCTCCATGAGAGCGCGGTGTCCCGGCACCAGTCGGCTTCGCCGCCGATCACGGCCAGCCGCCGTATACCGGCGGCCTGCATGGCGCAGGTCGCTGCTTTCAGGTTCATCCTTTAAGAGCAAAGGTGTCGCACTGGCCAGGGTTACCGCTGTCGAATCCGCGTTTGAACCAGGTATACCGCTGCGCGGACGTACCATGCGTAAAGCTTTCCGGCACAACCCGGCCCTGGGTTTTCTGCTGCAGACGATCGTCACCAATGGCTTCGGCTGCGTTTAACGCTTCCTGTAAATCCCCCACTTCGAGGATTTTTTCCTGTTCCATATAGTGGCCCCAGACGCCCGCAAAGCAGTCGGCCTGAAGCTCCATTTTCACGGACAGTTGATTAATCTGAGTCTGGCTGGCCCCCTGCTGCATCTGACGTACCCGGGGTTCAATGCCCAGCAACTTCTGCACATGGTGGCCGACTTCATGCGCAATGACATAGCCCTGGGCAAAATCGCCGCCTGCCCCAAGCTTGTTTTTCATTTCGTCATAGAATGACAGATCGATATAAACAGTCTGGTCTGCCGGGCAGTAAAAGGGCCCCATAACAGACTGTCCGGTGCCGCAGCCGGTGCGCGTAGCGCCGCGATACATCACCAGCTTCGGCGGCGTATACTGTTTGTTCATCTGTTTGAACAACTTGTCCCAGGTGTCTTCGGTTGTCGCCAGCATGACCGACGTAAACTTTGCCGCCTCATCCTGATTCGGGTTGGCGGTGCGCTGCTGCTGTTGGTTGCCCGATGTCACCTCGCCCCCGGTCAGCAACGGGGTCAGGTCATAACCGTAATAACCCGCCACCGCGACCAGAATCAGCATGATAATGCCCGCCTTGCCGCGTGGCAGAGGAATGCGTCCTCCCCGGTTACCGGATGACTGATTACGGCGATCTTCGACATTGTCGCTTTCGCGACGTCCTTGCCAGCGCATGGTTTTTGCTCCCTGTGGCGTATTAACTCAGATGGCATGATTTTAGATGCGTGACGGCGCAATCACCAGCTTTACACCAAAATGAAAAAGGAGAGCCTGCGCTCTCCTTTTCGTGACCTGCTGAGCGTTACTCAGTCAAGTTTGACGCCCAGGCGACGGGCTACCGCTTCATAGGCTTCAATCAGGCCACCCAGGCTCTGACGGAAACGGTCTTTGTCCATTTTATCCAGGGTTTCTTTGTCCCACAGGCGCGCACCATCGGGTGAGAATTCGTCCCCCAGTACCACTTCGCCGTTGAACAGGCCAAACTCCAGCTTGAAGTCCACCAGAATCAAACCTGCCTTATCAAACAGGTTGCTCAGTACGTCGTTGGCTTTATAGGTCAGCTCACGCATACGGGCCAGATTCTCTTTGCTGACCCAACCAAAGGTTTCGCAGTAAGATTCGTTAACCATCGGATCGTGTTTAGCATCGTCCTTCAGGAACAGGTCGAACAGCGGCGGGTTCAGCACAATCCCTTCTTCGACGCCAAGACGCTTCACCAGCGAACCGGCCGCACGGTTACGGATTACGCATTCGACCGGGACCATGTCCAGCTTTTTCACCAGCGCTTCGTTATCTGACAGCAGGGCTTCCATCTGTGTCGGGATGCCCGCTTCCTGCAGCTTCGTCATGATGAAATGGTTGAACTTGTTATTCACCATGCCCTTGCGATCAAACTGCTCAATGCGGGCGCCGTCGCCTGCTGATGTATCGTTGCGGAATTCAAGTATCAGCAGATCCGGGTTATCGGTGCTGTATACGGTTTTCGCTTTACCGCGATACAACTCAGCTCGCTTTTGCATCTTATTTAACTCCAAACATGAAAGATCCGGTTCTGAGGCAGGCATTTTGCGTTGATTGCCGTGACGCAATCGATTACCTCGTCTCGCGCTATTATGCCAAAAAACGAAATAAAAAGGCCGGAGAATCTCCGGCCTGGGGTAATTTTTTATTTGTTCATTGCGGCCTGGAACACTGCCACGAGCGCGTCGTTTTGCGCCTGCGTCAGCACATGGCCTTTAGGATCAATAAATTGCAGGCTGGTACGGTTGTCGAGGTCACCAACCTGAACCTTGTAATCGCCGTTTGGCAACTCAGGATCTTTGGCGCCCACGCTGTCCCAGGTGCTGCTGCCCGGCGCTTTGTAGGTCACTTTCATGCTGCCGGTTGAGCGCGTGCTGTCGGTGACGTCCATTCCTACACGGCTCATGGCCGCAGGCAGACGCTGCCAGGCAACATTGAACGGCGTGCGTAACACCAGCATAGGCAGGCCGGTGTCGTCGGCACCGCTTTGCACATCAATCGCACCACTGACGCGGCCGGCGGCAGCGTTTTCATTCGCGGTGGCGATCTTGTCCATCCCTGCGGCGATGTCGTTCAGCATCTGCGCGGTATAACGCTGAATCTGCACTGGCGAGGTCACGCTGTTGCCTTCCTGCTGCAGCTCCAGCAGACGGACGGTCAGGACCTGCTGATAACTCTGCGACTGAACGCTGATTTGGTAACGACCACGGTACTGCTTATCTTCGTCTGCACGGTTCCACTGTACCCAGTCGGTGGTCAGCTGTTGTCCGGCGTCATTACGGGAAGCGATCGGGAAGTTATTAGACTGGACGACACCCACAACCTGCGACCAAATCGATCCGCGGCTGTTATCAAACATCAGCACACCAGTGTTATTACTGAACTGGGCGCGTGAGCCGTTCATCAGAGCCAGAGGCTGGGCTGGTGGACGAATATCTAGCTGCTTGCCAACCGGTGCTTTGCTGGTTGAAGGCGGAATATCGTATTCCCCGTTCTGGACAGGCAGAATCATGCCCGACGGTGCCTTCAGCTCCCGCAGACCACTGGCCTGCAGGTAGGACTCATCACCGCTGACCTGGCGTTTGTAACGCTGATCGTTCGAACAGGCCGACAATAGCATCAGGGTGGAAAGCCCCACCACTGTTGCAATCGTTGACCGCTTTACTGAGTAATTCATTCAAACTCCCTAAATTATCGCAAACCCGCTTTCACCAGCGCCTGCTCCACTTTCGGCTGTGCAACCGCAGTCAGTGGTGTCATTGGCAGACGCAGCGTGTCATTAGCGATTAATCCTAGCTGTTTTGCCGCCCATTTAACCGGGATTGGATTAGGTTCACAGAAAAGCGTCTGGTGCAGGTGCATCAGACGCTGATTGAGACGGCGAGCTTCAACGAAATTACCCTGCTGTGCGAGCCTGCACAGCTCGGCCATTTCGCGTGCTGCTATGTTAGCCGTCACCGAAATGACGCCTTTGCCGCCCAGTTGCATAAAGTCCAGTGCGCTGGCATCGTCGCCGCTCACCAGGATGAACTCATCATTAACCAGCTCTTGGATCTGGCTGACACGGGATAAGTTCCCCGTTGCCTCTTTGATTCCGATAATATTTTTGATTTCGGCGAGGCGGGCAACGGTTTCCGGCAACATATCACAGCCGGTGCGCGAAGGTACGTTATACAGCATTTGTGGCAGGCTGGTACTGTCGGCAATCGCTTTAAAGTGCTGAAACAGGCCTTCCTGCGTGGGGCGGTTATAGTAAGGCGTGACGGTGAGGCAGCCAATAACGCCAGAATTTTCAAAGCGTTTGGTTAGAGAGATGCCTTCAGCGGTGGCATTCGCACCGGTTCCGGCAATCACGGGAATACGCCCATCCGCCAGTTCCAGGGTTTGCAGCACGACATCACCATGTTCGTCATGGCTCAGCGTGGCAGACTCGCCGGTGGTGCCGACGGAAACGATCGCCGCCGTACCGCTGGCGACATGGTAATCAATCAGTTTTCTCAAACTCGCACGGCAGACATTACCTTTGTCATCCATCGGCGTAACGAGTGCAACAATACTTCCCGTAAACATTGGCGATCCCCTCGACAAACAAGTGCTTCATGGTACGTTTTACACTTAGGGAAAAGCAAGCAAGCTCCGCTATTCCCGCGCTTGTCAGCAGTTTTTTTTATGTTTACCTTATGGTTATTAGCAAATGCACAGGGAATCCTATTTTGCAGCAATCTCAACCCCACCACTTGGTGATCACCGCACTGGGTGTTGACCGCCCGGGTATCGTCAATACGATTACCCGTCACGTCAGCAGTTGCGGTTGCAACATCGAAGACAGTCGCCTTGCCATGCTTGGGGATGAATTCACGTTCATTATGCTGCTGTCCGGTAGCTGGAACGCCATTACGCTGATTGAGTCAACGCTGCCGCTTAAAGGCGCAGAGCTGGAGCTGCTCATCGTGATGAAACGCACCCATGCGACCGCCCGCCCTCCGATGCCGGATACGGCGTTTATTCAGGTCGAAGTCGCTGACTCACCGCATATTATTGAGCGCTTTACGGATTTAACGGACAAGCACCTGATGAACATCGCTGAACTGGTGTCACGCATTCAGCCAGCCCAGCACGACAGGCCCGCTACGCTCTATATTCAGATGACGGCGCACAGCCCGACGCGGAGCGATGGTCCGGCCTTTGAGCAGGCCTTTAATGAATTATGCCAGGAGCTTAACGCGCAGGGTTCGTTGCGTCTCTACAGCCTGAGCGATGCCGATAATCGTGAACTGGCCGCACCCGGCAGGTAAAGACGAGCGCCCCCGTGACTGTTCTGCTACGTTAAAAGTGCAGTCAGGTGAGGAATACGTCTGAAACAGATAATTTTCCATTTGGCAGTTTCTCGCCTCTTGGTGTATTAACCACAGCATGAACTCAAAATGGAGAGATGTGATGAATCCACTGAAAGCCGGTGATACCGCACCGAAATTTAGCTTGCCCGATCAGGATGGCGAACAAGTAAATTTAGCCGACTTCCAGGGGCAGCGTGTTCTGGTCTATTTCTATCCAAAAGCCATGACGCCGGGTTGTACCGTGCAGGCATGCGGTCTGCGTGACAACATGGATGAGCTGAAAAAAGCTGGCGTCGAGGTGCTGGGGATCAGCACGGATAAACCCGAAAAGCTGTCACGTTTTGCAGAAAAAGAGCTGCTTAACTTCACGCTGCTGTCGGACCAGGAGCATCAGGTTTGCGAGCAGTTTGGCGTCTGGGGTGAAAAAACCTTTATGGGGAAAACCTACGACGGCATTCATCGCATCAGTTTCCTGGTGGATGCGAATGGCAAAATCGAAAAGGTGTTCGACGATTTCAAAACGTCAAACCACCACGACATCGTGATGGACTACCTCAAGTCAGCCTGATGTCTTCAGGGCGCGGCATCGTCCGCGCCCTGAACGTTTAGCGACTCAGCGTTTCATCCAGCGGGGCTTCAGGCCACGCGTGCACCACCGCCTTGACCAGGGTGGCGAGCGGAATCGCAAAAAACACGCCCCAGAATCCCCACATTCCGCCAAAGATCACCACTGACAAGATGATCACCAGCGGATGCAGATTGACTGCTTCTGAGAACAAAATCGGCACCAGCACATTGCCGTCCAGTGCCTGAATCACCAGATAGACGGTTAACAGCGTCCAGAACTCGCTATCAAGCCCCCACTGAAACAACCCTACGCCAATAACCGGAATGGTGACCAGCATCGCGCCGATATAGGGGATCAGAACCGAAACCCCCACTAATACGGCCAGCAAAAGCGAGTAGTTAAGGCCGAGGAACATGAAAGCCAGCCAGCTGGCGATCCCAACCACCACCATTTCCAGCACCTTGCCGCGAATGTAGTTAGTAATTTGCTGATTCATCTCCTGCCACACTTCCCCCGCCAGCCCGCGATTGCGCGGCAGCACGCGCCGAACGGCGTTCAGCATCTGCTCTTTGTCCTTCAGCAGGAAGAACACCATGAGCGGCACCAGCACGAGATAAATCATCAGGGTCATCAAGCCTACCAGCGAGGCCAGGGAATATTTCACCAGCGAATCGCCTACCCCGCTAAGACGACCGCGCAGGTTTTCAACGATGACGTCAATGATGCCCGCATCGACCAACGCGGGGAAACGTCGGGGTAAACCCGCCGCATACAGATAGAGCTTGTTCAGCATGTTGGGCAGATCCCGCGTCAGGTTAATGCCCTGCTGCCAGGCGACGGGGGCGACAATCAAGACCAAGACCAGCAGAATCCCGGCAAACAGCACCAACACGATGCTGGTCGCCCAGCTCCGCGTACAGCCAATGCGTTGCAGCCGTACCGTCGGCCATTCAAGCAGGTAAGCGAGAACCAGCGCCACCAGCAAGGGCGCCAGCAACCCACTCAAAAAGAAAAGAATGCAGAATCCCGCCAGCAGAATCACCAGCAGGCCAATCGCCTGCGGATCGCTAAAACGGCGTTTGTACCATTGAATCAATAAAGCCAGCATGCCGTTGGGTCCATAACGTCAAAAAGGGCCATGATTGTACCGGATATTCTGGTGCGGGAAAGATGTGAAAAGCAGTCTGTGGCCTGACAGCTTTCGTTGACCGGGCGATGGCAGGCCTGCACGGCCCTGTTAACGGGAGTTTGAACCTGGCTGAGGCTGTGTCCACTGGCAGGCGAATCACCACCGATTCTATTTACAGCGGGCCGAACGCCTTTCCGGCCCGCTGTCGGTCAATGTTCTGGGGTCAGGCTTCGTTTACCCAAATACGCATCTCCCCTTCTCCCCGGTTCGCCCAGCAGAACCAGGGAATAAACGTTAACGTCTGGCTCTGCGGTGCAGCCGGTGCGCGGTCGTAGTTCCACAGCGGCTGTTGCGCTGGCTCGTGGGCGGTCTTTTTCACCCCTTCAGCCTGGATTAACACCTTGTGCGCAAAGACGCCTTTCCCTTCAAAGGTGTTGAACGCCGCAGACGCGGGCAGCCATACATTGTGTAACTGCTCGCCGTTATCGGCCTGCTCCAGGCAGTAGACTATCGGCCCGCGCTGGACAGCCACCTTACCCGCCACATGACGCACGAGCGGATTACCGTACACCCGGCGCACCGGCATCGGAAGCGTTAGCGTGAGCGTGTCGCCCTCCTGCCAAATCCGTTCAATGTACAGGTAGCCTTTGCGGGCGCGATCCGTCACCACCTCACCGTTACAGCTCACCTGCGGCGCCTCGCACCAGTCAGGCAGTCGTAACGCCAGAGTATGTTTTACGGGCTGGGTGGCATCCACAGAAATCGTGACCGTTTCCTCCCAGGGAAAGTTACCGCTGATACGGATACCCAACGTGCGATCGCCGACGGGCACATCAACCCGGTTGCCGACGTAGAGATTGATAAAGAGCGCATTCTCGTGCGGCGTATAGATATAGTGACCGAGCGAGGTCAGTAAACGCGCGATGTTTGGTGGGCAACAGGCACAGCCAAACCAGCGCTGGCGCACCGGTTTCACATGATCGTAAAGATGGTTGAAATGCAGGGTTTTCGGCTGCACCTCCAGCGGATTGACGTAGAAGAAATGTTTCCCGTCCAGCGCCATACCGCCCAGTACCGTATTATACAGCGCGCGCTCCATCACATCGGCGTACTGGCTGTCGGCTTCCATTTCCAGCATACGTCTGGCAAACATCATCAGGCCGATGGACGCGCAGCTTTCGGCATATACCGTGTCGTTAGGTAAATCATAATCGCTGCTGAACGCCTCACCGCTGCTTTGGGAGCCGATTCCGCCCGTAATATAAAGCTGCCGCTGAGCCATGTTGTGCCACAGCCGCAGGCAGTCCTGACGCTTTCCTTCGTCCTGACTCAGACGCGCGAGGTGCGCTACGCCGGTCATCAGATAAACAAACCGCACCGCGTGGCCCACTGCGTGCTGCTGTTCGGCAAGAGGCTGATGCGCCTGGCTGTAAGCCTTGTCCTTCACCATCCATGCCGGGCCATAGGTATGCCAGTAGGAAGTCTGTCCGCGTTTCTCGTACTCAATATCATAGAAGTGAGGCTGGGTGCCGCGCTGCGTGACAAACGTATTCACCAGCGCCAGATAGCGTGGTTGCTGAGTCACTTCATACAACCGCATCAGCGCCAGCTCGATCTCGGGATGGCCAGGATAACCGTGCAGCTGATGCTCCTCAGGGCCAAACACGCTGTCGATATGGTCGGCGAGCCTGCACACCACCTCCAGTAAACGGCGTTTGCCGGTCGCCTGATAAAATGCCACGCCCGCCTCAATCATGTGCCCGGCGCAGTAAAGCTCGTGGCACTCAGCAAGGTTGGTCCAGCGATCTTGCGGCGCTTTCACGGTGAAGTAAGTGTTGAGATAGCCATCCTCGCACTGCGCCGCCGCGATCAGCTCAATCACCTCATCGGCCGTTTTCTCCAGTTCCGCGTCAGGCTTCTGGCAAAGCGACCAGGCCACCGCCTCCAGCCATTTCGCTACATCGCTGTCCTGAAACACCATGCCATAGAATTCCCCGTCCTGCTGGCCAGCCGCGATGCGAAAGTTTTCGATGGCATGGCTGGGATCGGCTTCCTCGATCCGATCGTTAAGCGCCTCCCACTGATAAGGAATGACCACCTCCCGCACCAGTTGTTGATACTTACCGAGAAACGGATCGTGGATAGTCAGCTTATGCAGATCGACTTCATTGACAGACATCTTACTCTCCTCAAGACGGAACATGGCGAATACGCAGGTCGTGGGCGATCTGCGCCATCATCGGGTTAGTGAGCTTGCAGGCGCTGATGGTGAATGCCAGCAACAGATGGAACAGCGCCGGTAACAGGGTTTCCGTGGCGGTAATACCGTGCAGGGAGGCAGCCGTCTGATTGCCGATCCCCGGCTTATAAGTCACGATGACAAACAGCAGGCTGATAATGACGGCGCTGGAGGCCCAGGCAAGCTTGATAAAGAACAGGTTAAACGCGAAATTCATGCCCGACGAGCGGACACCGTTTTTCCATTCGCCGTAGTCATCAGCAAAGGCCATCAGGGCAAAATGCAGCGGCAGAGTGAACCCGAGGATGATGCCATTACTGAGGATCACCACCAGCCACAATATCTGCCATGACGGCCCGACCGGCAGGAACCACATCATGACTGCGAGTGCGGCCAGCACAAGGTTGGTCCAGTAATACAGCCGGACGGTGTCAATCCGCCTGGAAAGCGGGTTCACGATCACCGATCCCACAATGGAGGCTAACGTCACCATGGTAAAAAACAGCGACGTGAAAGCCGTGCTGCCCTGTAACACATAGGTAATGAAGTACATGTAGCCGCCGCCGCGAATGTTAAACACGTTAATCAGCAAAAAAGACATCACCAGCATCAGCAACAGCTGATCGTTTTTGCGTAGCCCGGCCAGATGCTCACGCAGGGTAAATTTGCCCAGGCTGTCCAGCGGTACGCGCTCGCGGACCCAAAAGAAGCAACACAGGAACATCACGACCGCCAGAGCGCACAGGATACCGACGCCAGACTGATAGCCCAGGGCCGCATTTCCCTTACCCAACACCGCGACCAGCCACGGCAGCCCTACCGAAACCAGAAACCCGGCCACCCCGCACAATACAAAGCGCCATGACTGGCAGGCCAGCACTTCTGTGTGGCGGGTGGTCATGGTGTTGATCAGCGCGCAATAGGGCACGTTGATGGCGGTATAGCTGACAGAGAGCAGCAGATAGGTGGCAAACGCCCAAACAATTTTCATGTCCATGCTGACGGCGGGCACGGTGAACGTCAGCGCACCAATGAGGCCAAGGGGAACGGCCACCCAGAGCTGCCACGGGCGGAAGCGCCCCCAACGGCTATGGGTTCTGTCGGCAATGACGCCCATCACCGGATCGGAGACCGCGTCAAACACGCGCAGCACCATAAACAGGGTGCCGACCAGCGCGGGCGTTAAGCCAAACACATCGGTGTAGAAAAACGTCAGGAAGTTGGTGATCAGGCAGGTGATCACCGTGCCACCGGCGTCACCCAAGCCGTAACCTATTTTCTCTCGCAGGGACAGCGCACTCTGCGTAGCCGACGGGCTAAGATCGGCCTGAGCGATAGTCGTAGAAGTCATTTAAAATGCCTCATGCAGGACAGAGAGGATTGCCCGCTTTATGCCGGGCTTATTGGTGTTTTAGCGCTTAACCCGATTTATTTTGTCAGGAATCCGTTCACCAACAAGAGCACAAAAAAGTATAAAAACGGGGTAATTCCGACCTGTGAAGCAAAGTGTGAACTGGATCAGGTACATGTCTTTTTTTTAGTTAATAATCAGAGAGAAAGACATTTATTACCTCTGTAGCAGCGGGAAAATGAATAACGATGTTCGAATTATCCATAACGTTTCCGATACAGGTGCAAAATGGCGGGCTGTTTATTTCGCGCGGCGTGGGAACCCATCCTGCACGCAGGCTGACCTCCTGGGAGATCATTTTCGTTGAACGCGGGCAGTTAACGATTCGGGAGGATGGCGAGCTGTTCAGCGTGCAGGCGGGCGAAAGCCTGCTGCTGAGGCCAGGGCATTTGCATGTGGGGGAAGGGATTTTTCCGGCCGATCTGAAATTTTACTGGCTGCATTTTGACTGGCAGAAACAGCCTGAGCAGCATGGCTTACACCAGGCACTGCTCCACCTTCCCCAGCATACTCGTGTTGGCGATCCGGCCTATATCATCGCCCTGTTCCGGCAGTTCCTCAGCGAGCAGGAAAACATTCATCGCAGCGTCGCACTGGAATGTATTTTACTGCTTATACTGCAGCAGCTCGCGGCTCCGGCGCTGCACGAGGATGTTGTCGACAGCCCCGGCGTTGACCTGGCCTGGAAAGCCAATCAGCTTATTCGCACGCAGTATCACCTGGCGCTTTCACCCTCCACGCTGGCGAAAACGCTGCATTGCAATGCCGATTATCTGGGACGTGTTTACCGGCGCGTGTTTCGCCTGACGCTGACGGAAGCCCTTCACCGGCAGCGCGTATTAATGGCAGAAAAGCTGCTGATCGGCGATAAGCTGCCGTTAACCGAGGTAGCGCGTCAGTGTGGGTTCAATGATGTGGGCTATTTCCGTCAGATATTCCGTAAGCATACAGGCTTAACACCTGCCAGCTGGAAGCGACGCTACTGCCGCGAGCATATCAATTCCTGATGGCTCGCCCGGATTGCCGGGCGGGCCAGAAACCGTTAGCGCACAGTCTTGATCAAGAGGCTTTTACGCGTTTGGCAACCACGGTGCAGTTGCGACCGCTGTTCTTAGCCTGATACAGGGCATCGTCAGCCCGCTTCAGGCTGCTTTCCAGCGGCGGCCGCCGGGCATCCCATTCCGCTACGCCGATGGAAATCGTGATATGGCCGACCGCCTCGATAGCGTTATCCGCGATGCTGATGCGAATGCGCTCGGCCGTCGCCTCAGCTTCTTTCAGAGGCGTGTTAGGCAACAGCATTAAAAACTCTTCACCACCGTTACGGCAGACCACATCCGACTGCCGGGCGCTCTGTCGTAGCGTCTGCGCCACCTGCCGAATCACCCGATCGCCGACGTCGTGTCCCCAGTTGTCATTGACGCTTTTGAAATGATCGATATCCAGGGCGAGCACGGCAAAAGGCTGGCGCATCGTCTGGTAGTAATCGAGTACCGCGTTAAGCCCGCGGCGGTTGAGTAACAGCGTTAGCGAATCGGTCTGCGCTTCCGAACTCAGGCGACCAATTTTGTCCTGTACCAGCCCAATACCGGTTAACAGCGCCCGTTTAACCTGGGCGGCCTCAAAGTACCATGCCCGAATGCCGCCAATTTCGTAGGTGGCGCTTGAGGCATCAATCTTGCTGGCCTTGCGGGCCAGTTGCCAGAGCGGCATGGCAATCATCCGTGCCAGAATGACCGCCACCAGCAAGGTCAGTAAGGCAAAGGGCACTGAATGCTTCAGGACTTTCAGGAGCAACCCCGACAGCGGTTGCAGCGTGACGTCGACAGGTTTCAACGCCACCACCATCCAGCCCGTCGTGGGGACGATGGCGTAGCCGGCCAGCCGGGTCGGTTTGTCGGGCTCAGTTAAGACCAGCGAGCCGTTATCTTTTTCCTGACGTTCCCGATCGCTCATCAGTGGCGACATGGTTTTGCCCACCATCTGGCGGTTCTGGTGATACAGCACCTGATTATCGCCGTCGAGAACAAATACGCTGGTGCCGTCGCGATAAAACTGTTCACCCAGCAGCGCATTCAGAATACTTTTCTTTTTCAGGTAAATCGTCCCGCCAATATAGCCCAGATAGCGTCCCTGGTTATTCCAGATGGGCCATGAGACAAAAATCAGCAGGTTATTGGCGGCAGAGAGTGTCGGTCTGCTAATCAGCGGTTGCCGGGTCTGCAGCGCTTCGCGGGCCGCATCGCTGGTCAGATGCATCCCGGTTAAGGTCAGCGATTCGGGAGAAATTGCGCGCACCGTACCCGTTTCATCCACCACGGCGACCGAGTTAAAACTGTCGGTCTGCTCACGTAGACGGTTCACTTCCGCTTTGAGCAGTGCCTCATTATTGAAATCTTTTCCCAGTAAATTAGCACTGAAGTGCAACTGGGACTGCGCCAGCCGGAAAAAGACTTCGCTGGTGGAGGCCAGTTTGGCAGCGTAAGCGCGGTTAGCTTCCAGGGTGCTGTCGATCAGCACCATGCGTTGCACACGCCAGGTTGCATATAAATTATTGGCAAGCGTGATGACTATGCTGGCAATAACCAGCAGCGCAATAAGCGTGCGTAAGTCCGCCCGGGGACGGAAATTTATGAGCATGGCGGGAACGCCACAGTGCAAAGATTCATTTTGCTGTGCCTGACTCTGTTGTTTTTATCGTGATTTGGGTCCTACAGCGTGTAAGTTTACACGCTGTAGGACAATTTGAGCAGGTTTAAGCGCGGCATTAACCAAAAAGTCAGCCCGTATGGCTTTTAATCGATTAACCCGTTTTGATCATAAAAGGGCCAGGGGCCATCATAGTCTCCAATCGCACACTGATGCGTGGTCATTCCCTGCTGCGGATGCCAGCGATGCAGTAAAAATCCTGCCGGTTCCAGCATGAAGTTTGCCGGGCCATCCGGTTGCAGATCCAGCGCAACCTGATGAGATACGCCGGGGGCAATGCAGGCCAGCGTACCGGCAAAGCGGGTCTGAATCGCGCGGTGTACATGGCCACACAGCACACGTTCGACCTGCGGATGACGACTGACGATCGCCGCCAGCGCATCAGGGGCGCGTAAACGCTGGCGATCCATATGATCGATACCGCAGACAAAGGGCGGATGATGCAGCATCACCAGCGCGGGGCTGTCCGGTGACGCGGTCAGTGCGGCATCCAGCCAGTCAAGCTGCTGTTCATCAAGCTCGCCCCACGGCTGCTGCGGCACGCTGGAATCGAGCGCCAGTAGCTGAACCCCCTTAACCTCCCGTTGCCAGTTGAGCGTCGGGCCCTGTTGCAGATAGGGATGATCGGGAAACGCCGCCCGTAGCGCCTGGCGATCGTCATGATTTCCCGCCATCAGGTAAAACGGCAACGCCAGGGTGGCCAGCGCCTGCCGCAGCGTCTGATACTCTTCTGCCGTACCAAAATCCACCAGGTCGCCGGTTATGACCACCGCATCGGGCCGGGGCGTCAGGCCATTCAGGGTTGCGATCGCCCGTAACAGGGCATTATACGTATCGACTTTTTTATACGACAGACGACCGTGCGCTTTAATATGCAAGTCGCTGATTTGAGCAATCAGCACAGGTTTAACGGACAAACGTTGACTCCTTAAAGGGTAAATTCGAGTGCGGCCTGCTTAGCCAGCGACCAGCTCACTCGCTGCCCGGCGTGCCAGGTTTCCCGTGCGTGACGTTCAACCTGAATCGGCTTGTCCAGCCCGATATCAATCATCAGGCGTTGAGACGCGCCGAGAAAGGTGCTGGCAACAATGCAGCCGTGCTGCGCATAGCGGCCTTCGTCTGCCAGCAGCACATCCTCTGGTCGACAAAAACGCACCGGATGGCCTTGATCGTCACGTGCGATGCAGTTAATCGCGCCAACGAAATCCGCCACAAAACGCGAGGCCGGACGCTGATAGATGGCCTGCGGCGTATCGATCTGCACCAGGCGCCCCTGCTCCATGACGGCGATACGATCGCCAAGCGCCATAGCTTCCTGCTGATCGTGAGTGACATACACGGCGGTGATAGCCAGCTTTTTTAACAGGCCCCCGATTTCCAGACGCAGACGCTCACGCAGTTTGGCATCCAGCGCCGCCAGCGGTTCGTCAAACAGCAGCACTTTAGGCCGTGCCGCCAGCGCTCTTGCCAGCGCCACGCGCTGTTTCTGCCCGCCGGAGAGCTTGTCGATATGACGATGTGCCAGTGACGTGAGATCGACCAGTTCCAGCATCTCATTGACCCGGGCCTCACGCTCGTGGCGCGGAATGCCCTGCACTTTCAACCCATAGGCTACGTTCTGCGCCACGTTAAGCGTGGGAAACAGGGCGTAGTTTTGAAACACCATTCCTACGTTACGCTTCTCAATAGGCAGGTCGGTCACGTTGCGATCGTCAAACCAGACTTCACCCGGCGCGTCAGTGCTCTCCAGCCCACTGATAATGCGCAACGTTGTCGTTTTGCCACAGCCGGACGGGCCCAGCAGAACCAGGGTTTCCCCTGCGCGTACGCTAAGATCCAGCGGGTGCAGCGCCTGATGGTGATGAAAGCGACGCGCACAGCCGCGTAGCGTGACGTTAACCGCATCAACAATCATGCTTTTTCCTCCCTTGGTTGTTGGCGAGACTGGCGTTCAAGCCAGTGATTACAGGCGTTGAGCATCAACAGCAGCGGTAGAATCATTAAAATAAAGATCAGGGTATAAGCAGAACCGACTTCCAGCCGCATCGAGGCGTAGCTGTCGGCCAGGCCCACTGGCAGGGTTTTGGTCAGTGGCGTATGCAACATCCAGGTGATATTAAATTCGCCTACCGATAACGTAATTACCATAAAGGCCCCGGCGAGAATGCCGTTGCGGCAGTTGGGAACCACCACGGTGAAAAAGCGACGCCAGAAGCCGGCCCCGAGGCTGGCGGCAGCCTCCTCCAGTCGGGGCAGTTGTATCGCCTGCATCACCGCCAGTACCGGGCGGATCATAAACGGCAGCGTAAAAAGGACGTGACCAATCAGGATAAACACCCAGCTGTCACGCAGGCTGCTGAACTGGCCATACAGCAGGATAATGCCCAGTGCGGTGGCCAGGCCCGGAAGCGCCACCGGCAACATCAGGCACTCTTCAATGCGCGATGCCCAGCGAGAGGGCGATTTCAGTAAGCCCCAGGCGGCCGGTACGCCGATCGCCACGTTGACGATCAAGCAGCTGACGGCAATGAGCAACGACAGCCAAAAGGTGTCGCTGTACATCTCCCAAACCTGCGCCACCCATTTCAGCGTCAGTCCGCTGCGCAGGCCAACAAAATAGTTCTGCGTCACGCCCGCCAGCATAGACAGGATCACCGGCACAATCATGAACAGTGCAGTCAGTGTGGTGATCGCGACCTGCAGGTAAAACAGCCCACGGCGCTTCATGATGACGGCTCCTGTTTTGACTGGGTGAGTACGCGCGCCAGCATTAAGCCAGCCCAGGCGACAGCGCCCATGACCACCGATAACGCCGCCGCCGTGGCGAAGTTAGCGTAGTTGGTGAATTCGCCATAAATGGTCAGCGGCAGCACACTCAGGTCGGTTCCCAGGGTAAACGCGGTGCCAAATGCGCCCATACTGGTGGCAAAGCACAGCGCACCGCTGGAGAGCAGTGCCGGTTTAAGTCCCGGCACGATCACATCCCAGACAATGCGCCACTGGCTGGCGCCTAACGAACGGGCGGCTTCTTCCAGCGAGCGATCCAGTTTTTCACTCGCGGCCACCAACGTCACAATGGCGCGCGGCAGCGAAAAGTAGAGATAACCAATGAACAGCCCGGTGAGTGAGTAAGCCAGCGTCCAGCGCTCATCAAACAGGCGCAGGCTGATCTGCGCCAGCACGCCCTGTCGTCCTGCCAGCATCACCACTAAAAACCCCACCACCACGCCGGGAAACGCCAGAGGAAAGGTCAGCAGTGCCAGCAGAGTGCCGCGTCCGGTGAAACGCTGGCGAGCGAGGAAGCACCCTACGACGGTGGCGATGACCAACGTCAGTAGCGTTACCGTCAGCGACAGCAGCACGGTATTCACCAGGCTTTGCAGATACTGCGGCTGGGTAATTACCGTCCAGTAGCCACTGTGATGTGTGCTGCGATCCGGCGTCATGCCCATCTGTAATAATCGGGCAAAAGGTAACAGCCAGAACGCGGCAAAAAACAGTAAGGCTGGCAGCAGCATCCATGGCCAGTTTGCCCCCTGCTCGCGTCGGCGTGACCGGTGGCGCGTTGCCACCGGTAAATCGCTGCGGGCGTCAGACGCTGCCATTACCGAATCTCACTCAAGTAGCGGGCAGAGAAGGCTTTCTGTGCATCGGCCATCTGCTGATAGTCCACGGTATGCGCGCGCGCGTAATCACTGTCTGGCAGGAAGCGCTTTTTGGCCTCGGCAGACATGGCTGAAGGCCGTACCGGGCGCAGATAGGCATTGGCCCAGATAGCCTGGCCTTTATCCGACAGCACGTAGTCCATGACTTTTTTGCCGTTAGCGGCGTGCGGGGCGTTTTTCACCAGGCTGATGACATAAGGCACCGTGACCGTCCCTTCCTGCGGGATCACGAACACCACATTGGCATGATCTTTATATTTGGCGCGATAAGCGTTGAAGTCGTAATCCAGCAGAATGGGGATCTCGCCGGAGATCACCCGGGCATAGGCCGTCTGTTTCGGCACGACAGGCTTGTTCGCCTGCAACTTTTTAAACCAGGTCAGCGCGGGAGTGAAGTCCTGCATACTGCCGCCTTTGGCCTGATTCACCGCCACGGCGGCCACGTAACCCACAAACGCACTGGCCGGATCGAGATAGCCCACCATCCCTTTGTATTCTGGCTTCAGCAGATCGTCCCAGGATGTTGGAATGGGTGCACCGCCCAGCGCATCTACGTTGACCATAAAGCCCATCGTGCCGGAATGCAGCGCAACCCATTTCCCTTCCGGATCTTTCATGCCTGCCGGCACCTGATCCCAATTGGCCGGCTTATAGTCAGCAATCACGCCTGCCTGAGCCGCCTGGATACCAAAGCTGACGCCGTAATACACCACGTCGGCAACGGGATTATCTTTCTCGGCGACCAGTTGAGCCAGTGCCTGCCCGGAGTTCTTGTTGTCCTGCGGCACCACAATGCCGGTATCTTTTTTGATGGCCTGAAGCTCGGTCGCCCAGTCTGCCCATTCAGGTGGACAGTTGTAGCAGATAGCATTCTCAGCAGCCTGCACCAGCTGGCTGGAAAATGCACAGGCGGTGAAGAGCGCCGCCCTGGCAAGCACGGTGATTTTATTGTGTGTAGACATGATGGTTCCCTGATGTTGACGAATGAAAGACTGCAGCGATGCTCTCGCCTGAACGCAACCAGTGGTCCAGCAGGCACGAGTCATCATGAGAGGGTTGAAGAAGCATATCGATGGCACAGGCACCTAACCGATCGCTGGGCTGTACCACGCTGGCCAGCGAGGGTGAAAGCTGTTCGCCTATAGCAATGCCGTCAAACCCCATGACCGACAGCTGGTGCGGGACCTGAATGCCGGCACGGGCGGCCGCGCCCAGCAGGCTGATCGCCAGGAGATCGTTACTGCAGATGACGGCGGTCAGTGGGTCCGGGCTGTTGATCAGCGGTAAAAGGGGCTCGAATCTGGATTGGGTATGGCTGGGCATATCAATTAGCGCCCTCGGGACAAATCCTGCCTGCTGCATCGCATCGCAATAGCCAAGATAGCGCTGACGGGCACGATCCGACTGCAGCATCGGTCCCGCCGCCATCACGATATGCTGATGACCCAGCGCAATAAGGTGCGCCGTGGCTTCGGCCATTGCGCGGCGGTTATCGACATAGACACAGCGCCAGTTTTGCTGTTGCGGCACGTTATGCGCCAGAACAAAGGGCATTCGCGCCTCTGCCAGCGGGGCTAATACGGTGCTGCTGTCCGCGTCGGAGACGGTCAGCACCATGCCCGCGACGCGCTGGCGCAGCATATGTTCAATCATGGCGGCTTCACGCTCTGGCTGGTAATCGGTCGTGGCCACCAGCAGGCCATAGCCCGCCAGACGCGCCTGTTGCTCCATGGCCTGAAGCTGCAAGGCAAACACCGGGTTACTGAGCGAAGGCAGCAAAACGCCCAGCGTCGTGGAGCTTTGCGTACGGAGCTGGCGCGCAATGTGGTTAGGTCTGAAACCCAGTTGCTCCGAGGCCTCCAGCACTTTTTTCAGCGTGCCGGGCTTAAGCAGATGGGGATCGGAAAAGGCACGCGCCGCGGTTGCTCGCGAAACGCCGGCCAGAACCGCCACGCTGATTAAATCACTCATTTCACCCCCGGTTAATCGATAATGAGATCGATCTCATTGGCGCTTAACCTAACGGGGTTGTGTGACATCAACATCACGGGAAGATGACATTGCGGTGACAGCGGTTCACCACGTCGTCAATGCGCGGGCAGCAAGACGAATGCCTTTTTCTGACTACTGATACAGGGCGGTTGGGGTTGGCAAGCACCCGATAAGCCCGGAAGGGGCAATGCGCCAATCCCGACTACCATAACGCCATTTCATTCTTCCCTGGCTGTGGTTAAGATACGAAGACCGTAGCGCTGTTGATGAAAAAACAGAACATTTCCGCTGCTTACCTGTCCAAATCAGGGATTCATTACAGGATTAAGGCATGTTGAACCGGTTTAAAAAGACGCTGCTTGCTGCGCTACTCCCTGCACTGATGTTATCCGGCCCGTTGACCGCCCGTGCGGATATCAGTGATTCGCTGCCGGATATGGGGACCACGGCAGGATCGACCCTGTCGATTAATCAGGAGCTACAGATGGGCGACTTCTACGTCCGCCAGCTCCGCGCCAGTGCCCCGCTGATTAACGATCCTTTGCTGAATCAGTACATCAACCAACTTGGGCAGCGGCTGGTTTCGCATGCGGACGCCGTTAAAACGCCCTTCCACTTTTTCCTGATTCAGAACGATGAGCTCAACGCCTTCGCCTTCTTTGGTGGCAACGTGGTGTTGCATGCGGCCCTGTTCCGTTTTACGGATAACGAAAGCCAGCTGGCCTCAGTCATGGCCCATGAAATCTCCCACGTCACGCAGCGCCATCTGGCGCGGGCAATGGAAGATCAAAAACGTAATGCCCCGCTCACCTGGGTGGGCGCGCTGGGTTCAATTTTACTGGCGATGGCCAGCCCACAAATGGGCATGGCGGCATTGACCGGTACGCTGGCCGGCACCCAACAGGGGATTATCAGCTTTACCCAAAATAATGAACAGGAAGCCGATCGCATCGGTATTCAGGTGTTACAGCGCGCCGGTTTTGACCCGCAAGCCATGCCCAACTTCCTGCAAAAACTGGCCGATCAGAGCCGCTTTTCTTCGAAGCCTCCGGAAATCCTGTTAACCCATCCCCTGCCTGACAGCCGTCTTGCCGATGCGCGCAACCGTGCGAACCAGATGCGTCCGGTGGTGGTGCAGTCGTCTCAAGACTTTTATCTGGCCAAAGTGCGGTCCTTAGGCATGTATTCGACTGGCCGTAACCAGTTAACGGACGAACTGCTTACGCAATATGCTAACGGTAATTCCCGCGAACAGCTGGCCTCGCAGTACGGTAAAGCTGTGCAGTTCCTGCAGGCTAAAAGCTTTGGTGAGGCGAAAAGGATCGTGGCACCGTTACTGGCGAAACAACCTGAAAATGTCTGGCTGCTGGACCTGATGACTGACATTGATATCGGCCTGAATCAGCCGCAGCAGGCGATAGCGATGCTGACCGCGACCCAGGCCTCAAAAACCAGCCCGGTCGTCCAGTTGAACCTCGCTAATGCCTATGTGGAAGCGAAACAGCCGGCGAACGCCAGCCGCATTCTCAACCGCTATACCTGGACCCATAAAGACGATACCAACGGATGGGATCTGCTGGCCCAGGCTTCCGCGCAGCAGGGGCTGACAGATGAGGAGCTCTTTGCCCGCGCCGAAAGTCTGGCGCTGAGTGGCCAGCTGGATCAGGCCATTAGCGCCCTAAGCCGGGCCAGTTCACTGGTGCCGCTCGGCAGCCTGAAACAGGCCCGTTACGATGCCCGCATCGACCAGCTACGCCAGCTCCAGCAACGCTTTAAGCAGTATCAACGAGGATAAACAGTATGGTGACCTTTTATCATAATCCGCGCTGCAGCAAGAGCCGGGAAACCCTGGCGCTGCTAGCAGAGCGCGGCATCGCCCCGGAGATCGTGCACTATCTGGACACGCCGCCGGATCGCCAGACGTTACAGATCCTGCTGCAAAAGCTGGGTATGCAAAGTGCCCGTGAGTTAATGCGTCGTAAGGATCCGCTTTATGCGGCGCTGGGGCTGGATCGGCCTGACATCGGGGAAAGCGCGTTGCTGGACGCGCTGCTGGAAAATCCCAAACTGATTGAGCGACCGATTGTGATCAACGGCGATCGCGCCCGCCTGGGACGTCCGCCAGAAGCGGTACTGGAAATCCTTTAGAGGCCAAGGGTTTCTTTTACGAAGGGAATCGTCAGCTTACGCTGGGCGCTAATGGATGCGCTGTCGAGACGATCCAACGTATCAAACAGCGTGCGCATTTCTCGGTCAAGGCGCTTTAGCAAAAAGCGCCCGACGTCTTCAGGCAGTTCAAATCCCCGCAGTCCGGCGCGCAGCTGTAAAGCCTGCAGTTTATCCTCATCGGAGAGCGGCTGTAGACGATAAATCTGCCCCCAGTCGAGGCGCGATGCCAGATCGGGCAGATGCAGATTGAGCTGACGCGGAGGACGATCGCCGGTAATAAACAACCGGGTATTTCCGGTTTCCAGAATGCGGTTATAAAGATCGAAAATCGCCATTTCCCAGGCCTCTTCTCCCGCAATGCACTGAATATTATCGATGCAAACCAGCGGCAGTTGCTCCATGCCTTCCAGCACGTCCGGGACAAACCAGGTGCGTTTATCGAGCGGCACATAGCCCACGGCTTCGCCGCGTGCAGACATTTCAGCGCAGGCGGCATGCAGCAGATGGCTGCGACCGCCCCCTTCACGAGACCAGAAATAAAGATAGCTGCCATGTTGCTGGCTAAGCGCACCCTTAATCGCGGCAATAAGCGAGGGGTTTTCACCCGGCCAGAAGCTGGCGAAGGTTTCGTCGTCAGGTAAATAGAGTGGCAATGACAATTGTGCCGGCGTGTTCAGAAGCACCTCAGCAAGAGAACAAGCAAAAATCGGGGCAAGTCTATCATAGTTTTCGGCCAGAGATGAATCGGGCATCCCTGCCCGACTTTTGACCGCTGACGGTGGGATTACGGCTCGCGGTTGTCTTCCGCATCCAGAATCACTTCTTCTGGACGCAGGAGGGAAATGACGCGAAAAATTAAAGCCAGCGCAACGCCGACCAGCGTGGCCAGCGCCATGCCTTTCAGCTCGGCAGCCCCGATATGCACTTTCGCCCCGCTGACGCCAATAATCAGGATAACGGAGGTCAGAATCAGGTTTTGCGCTTTGTTGTAATCCACTTTGGACTCAATCAGGACACGGATACCTGACGCGCCGATAACGCCATACAGCAGCAGGGATACGCCGCCCATCACCGGCACCGGAATCGCCTGAATAGCGGCCGCCAGTTTGCCGACGCAGGAGAGTAAAATCGCGAAAATGGCCGCGCCGCCAATCACCCAGGTACTGTAAACGCGGGTAATCGCCATGACGCCAATGTTTTCGCCGTATGTCGTGTTCGGGGTGGATCCAAAGAACCCGGAAATGACCGTCGATAAGCCATTGGCGAACATGGAACGATGCAGTCCGGGATCGCGCACCAGATCTCTTTTAACGATATTCGCCGTCACGACCAGATGGCCCACATGCTCGGCAATGACCACCAGAGCGGCGGGCAGAATGGTCAACATGGCAATCCATTCAAAGCGCGGCGTATAAAACGTCGGCAAGGCAAACCAGTGCGCCTGTTCAACACCGCTCCAGTCCACGATGCCCATGAAGGCGGAAAGCGCGTAACCGGCCAGCACACCGATCAGGATAGGAATGATCGCCATAAATCCACGGAATAAAACCGATCCAAAAACGGTAACCGCCAGGGTCACCAGCGAAATCAACACGGTTGTGCCGTTTGGCGACTGGCCTTCGGCTGGAAGCAGCCCCGCCATATTCGCGGCCACGCCAGCCAGTTCCAGACCAATGACGGCGACGATGGCCCCCATTGCTGCTGGCGGAAACATCACGTCCAGCCAGCCTGTTCCGGCTTTTTTAACGATCAGCGCGACAAGGCAGAACAACACGCCACACAGAATAAAACCGCCCAGCGCCACTTCATAACCCAGCGGCAGCAGGAGCAACACGGGTGAAATAAAGGCAAAGCTGGAACCCAGATAGGCGGGGATTTTTCCCTTACAAATAAACAGGTACAGCAGCGTGCCGATACCGTTAAACAGCAATACCGTCGCCGGATTGATGTGGAACAGAATTGGCACTAACACGGTGGCGCCAAACATGGCGAACAGATGCTGCAGGCTGAGCGGAATCGTTTGCAGTAATGGCGGCCGTTCGCTAACGCCGATAGCGCGACGAGTCATTAAAAGTCCCCTTGAGTGAGTGGTCTGTTTTCAGGCAAAAAAAAGCCGACTCTCTGGTCGGCTGGTTCATTTCTTTATGTGTTACAACAGAAAAAAGCGGCTCGGCCTGCTTCTGCAGGCTGAAAACAGCGTGATGCATGGCGCCGCGGATTTTCGTCATTACTTGGTGCCGAAGATTTTATCACCGGCATCACCCAGGCCTGGGATGATATAACCCTTGTCGTTAAGCCCCTGATCCACAGAAGCGGTGTAAAGCTCCACATCCGGATGCGCTTTTTCCAGCGCGGCAATCCCTTCAGGTGCCGCAACCAGCACCAGCACTTTGATACTGCTGCAGCCCGCTTTCTTTAACAGGTCTATCGTGGCAATCATTGAGCCGCCCGTGGCCAGCATGGGGTCAACCACCAGTGCCAGGCGCTCTTCGATATTCGAAACCAGTTTCTGGAAGTAAGGCACCGGCTCCAGCGTTTCTTCATCACGGTAGACGCCAACAACGCTGATGCGCGCGCTGGGTACGTGCTCCAGTACGCCTTCCATCATGCCCAGACCGGCACGCAGAATAGGCACGACGGTGATTTTTTTACCTTTGATTTGATCAACCTGAACCGGGCCATTCCAGCCCTCAATGGTGACCTTTTCGGTTTCCAGATCGGCGGTCGCTTCATACGTCAGCAGACTGCCGACTTCAGAGGCCAGCTCGCGGAAACGCTTTGTACTGATATCATGCTCACGCATCAGTCCCAGTTTATGTTTGACCAGCGGGTGTTTGACTTCCACGATCTTCATTGTTGTTCTCCCGGAGTGAGTTGAGCTAAAAAAAAATCGCGGGATTATACCGCCTTTTCGCCGCAGTGCCACATGTGCTTGCGCAATCAGAGGCATTTTGTCATGGCAAAGTAAGGATTGATGAAAATCGCCGGGGACGCAATCTGAGACTCGCAAACGTTTGCCTGCGCTGGTAGAATTGCCGCGCTTTATATTAAACCACCAACCGCAACTCGCGTGGGGACCTCGCAGTGACCGACAAGACCTCTCTCAGTTACAAAGACGCCGGTGTTGATATTGATGCTGGTAACGCTCTGGTTGACCGTATTAAAGGCGTAGTGAAAAAGACGCGTCGCCCGGAAGTCATGGGTGGACTAGGCGGCTTCGGTGCGCTTTGTGCGCTGCCGCAAAAATACCGTGAACCCGTGCTGGTCTCCGGCACCGACGGCGTAGGCACCAAACTGCGTCTGGCGATGGATCTTAAGCGCCACGATGCTATCGGCATTGATCTGGTCGCGATGTGTGTCAACGATCTGGTGGTACAAGGCGCTGAACCGCTCTTCTTCCTGGATTACTACGCCACCGGCAAACTGGATGTGGATACCGCGTCGGCGGTCATCACCGGTATCGCCGAGGGTTGCCTGCAGTCAGGCTGTGCACTGGTGGGCGGCGAAACGGCCGAAATGCCGGGCATGTATCATGGCGAAGACTACGACGTGGCCGGCTTCTGCGTTGGCGTCGTTGAGAAATCAGAAATCATTGACGGCAGCAAAGTGCAGGACGGCGATGTCCTGATCGCATTAGGCTCCAGCGGCCCGCACTCCAATGGTTATTCTCTGGTGCGCAAAATTCTGGAAGTCAGCGGGACCGATCCGCAGGTTGAGCAGCTCGAAGGCAAACCGCTGGCCGATCATTTGCTGGAACCTACCCGCATTTATGTCAAAAACATTCTGAGCCTGATCGAACAGGTCGATGTGCATGCTATCGCGCATCTCACCGGCGGCGGCTTCTGGGAAAACATTCCACGCGTGCTGCCCGATAACACCCAGGCCGTGATTGACGAAAAAAGCTGGGAATGGCCGGCTGTGTTTAGCTGGATGCAGCAGGCTGGTAACGTCAGCCGTCACGAAATGTACCGTACGTTCAACTGTGGCGTGGGTATGCTGATTGCTCTGAGCCCTGCCGACGCGGATAAAGCCGTTGAACTAATGCGCGCCGCCGGTGAAAATGCCTGGAAAATCGGCGTGATTAAGGCATCAGAAGCGGAAGAGCGTGTGGTCATCACGTCATGAAAAAGCTGGTTGTGCTGATCTCCGGCAACGGAAGTAATCTTCAGTCCATCCTTGACGCCTGTGCAAACGGGCGTATTCACGGCAGCGTCGCTGCCGTGTTCAGTAATAAAGCCTCCGCCTATGGCTTAGTCCGCGCAGAGCGGGCAGGCATTCCGGCTATTGCCCTGGACGCCCGTGACTTTAGCGACCGTGAAAGTTTTGATCGCCAGCTTATGCGTGAGATCGACGCCTGTGCGCCGGATGTTGTGGTGCTGGCAGGATATATGCGCATTTTAAGCCCGGGTTTTGTGGCGCATTATCACGACCGACTGCTGAATATTCACCCGTCGCTCCTGCCCAAATATCCCGGACTGCATACTCACCGCCAGGCCCTGGAAAATGGCGATGCGGAGCATGGCACGTCAGTGCATTTCGTAACGGATGAACTGGACGGTGGTCCGGTGATTCTGCAGGCCAAGGTGCCCGTTTTTGCCGAAGACAGCGAAGCGGACATTACCGAGCGCGTACAACATCAGGAACATGCCATCTATCCGCTGGTAATTAACTGGTTTGTTGAAGGCCGCCTGGCCATGCGTGAGGGAAAGGCCTGGCTGGATGGTAAGCCGTTACCGCTTCAGGGCTACGCCCACGAGTAACAGGCAGGGAGCCAGGCTCCCTGCCCTTTTCAGCCATAGCGTCCGGTGATGTAATCTTCCGTCCGGCGCACCTTCGGCGTCGTGAAAATCTTGTCTGTTGTGTCGAACTCCACCAGCGATCCCTGATGCATAAAGGCCGTGTAATCCGACACACGTGAGGCCTGCTGCATATTATGGGTGACCAGCACCAGCGTGAAGTGCTGTTTCAGGGTGCTCATCAGTTCTTCGATCACCAGCGTTGAAATCGGGTCCAGCGCCGACGTCGGCTCATCCAGTAACAGCACGTCCGGCTCAATCGCAATGGCGCGGGCGATAACCAGCCTCTGCTGCTGCCCCGTGGAGAGCGTCAGGGCATTCTGTGCCAGCTGATCTTTCACTTCTCCCCATAACGCCGCCGCACGGAGTGCGCGTTCACAGGCCTCATTCAGTACCCGCTTGTCGCGCACGCCCTGCAAGCGCAATCCGTACACCACGTTTTCGTAGACCGACTTCGGAAAAGGATTGGGCCGCTGGAAAACCATACCGACCCGGCGACGCAGCGCAGAGACATCCTGGGCAGGCCGCATGATCGACTGCTGCTCCAGAAGAATCTCGCCGTCGATGCGGCAGTTATCGATCACGTCATTCATACGATTAAAGCAGCGCAGCAACGTTGATTTGCCGCAGCCGGACGGCCCAATCAGGGCGGTAATACGGTTTTTGGGTAGCTGCAGCGAGACATCCTGAAGCACCTGGCGCTCACCATACCAGAGCGAAAGGTGATCAACGGTTAGCGCAATATCAGTTTCGGGCATTGTAGTCATCGTCAGTTATTGAGTCATCAGGCGATAGCGTTCACGCAGACGGTGACGCAGGCCCATGGCTAGCAGGTTCAGCAACAGAATAATGAGCACCAGCAGCAGCGCCGTGGCAAACACCAGCGGCCGGTCGGCTTCGGTATTGGGGCTTTGAAAGGCTAAATCATAAATCTGAAAGCCCAGATGCATAAATTTTCTGTCGAGGTGCAGATAGGGAAACACCGCATCAACCGGCAATTCCGGTACCATTTTTACCACGCCGACCAGCATCAATGGCGCGGTTTCGCCCGCGGCGCGCGCTACCGCCAGAATCAGCCCGGTTAACATCGCCGGAACCGCCATCGGCAGCACCACGTTCCATAAGGTTTCGGCCTGCGTCGCCCCGAGCGCCAGCGATCCCTGCCTCAGACTGTTCGGTATGCGGGATAAGCCCTCTTCCGTTGCCACGATCACCACCGGCAGGGTCAGCAGGGCCAGCGTGAGCGATGCCCAGAGCAAGCCCGGCGTACCGAAGGTGGGATTCGGCAGCGCGCTGCTGTAGAACAGCCGATCGACCGAACCGCCCACCAGCCAGACAAAGAAGCCCAGACCGAACACACCATAGACAATGGATGGCACGCCCGCCAGGTTCACCACCGCGATGCGTACCAGTCGGGTCAAGGCATTGCGTCCGGCATATTCATGCAGCCAGACGGCTGCAATCACCCCCAACGGCATAACAACCACGGACATCAGCAGCACCATCAGAACCGTGCCGAAGATGGCGGGGAAAACGCCAAAATCGCTTTCGCCCTCGGCAGGCGAATCACTGACGAAGCGCCACAGTTGGTGGAAGAAGTGCCCTGTTTTTTCTGTCAACGTCATGGCATTGGGTTGCCAGGCCGCCACGATCTGCGACAGCGGGATACTGTGCTCGATACCGTTAACGTCACGCAGAATTAAGGCGTCACGCTGACTTTCCTCTTGCAGATTGTTCAGCCTGTCATTGAGCTGAATAAGCCGACGCTCAAGTGCAGCCTGATTGGCGTCATATTCTGACTGCGCCTGCAAATCAAACTGCTTTGCCTCACGCTGCTGTTCAGCCTGATCGTCTAGCTGATCCAGTTGCTGGTTCAGCCGGGCCATATCAACACGACGGATTTCGTTGGCCTGACGTACCAGGATCTGCACCTGTTCAAGGCGCTGCTGTAAAAGTGCATTGATGTTTTTGGCCGTCAGCGCTTCATTGTCTTCGCGCAGGCCCACAAGCCAGCCGTAAGCATTGCCGTGACTGCGGCGCTGTAACACCATGATGGCCTCCGGCTGGCTGACTGCCGGTGTATTCTTGCTGAGCGCAATACGAAAATCCGGTGCGGCCCAGTCACGGTTGCCGGTTTTAATCAAATAGCGATGCAGCGTCGCGTGCGGGTCATCTGCATTGCCAGCCGGGGCCGGATACTGTGACTGCCGCTCAAGGGTTTCACCCAGCAGCCGGGTGTGACTGCCGTCAGGCTGCGTAAAGGTATAGAGCTCAACCTTATGAGGCCAAAAGGTACGCAGCCCCTGCCATCCCAGCAATCCTATCAATAAGGTAAACGCCAACAGGCACACCGTCACGGCCCCGGCCGTTAACCAGCGCCAGCGGTCGTTTTGTCGCATCACCGTCATGCCTGCTCCTTGTACTGACTAAAGCGATGACGCAGGCGCTGCCGGATGAGTTCTGCCAGGGTATTAATCATTAACGTAAATATCAGCAATAAAAACGCACTCAGGAACAAAATTCGGTAATGGGCGCTGCCCACGGCCGCTTCAGGCATCTCGATCGCGATGTTGGCGGAAAGCGTACGCAGGCCGCTGAACAAGCCGCCTTCACTTTGCGGCGTATTACCCGTCGCCATTAATAAAATCATGGTTTCGCCGACCGCCCTGCCAAAGCCAATCATCAAGGCGGCAAAAATCCCCGCCGACGCGCCCGGCAGCACAACTCGCGTCAGGGTTTGCCAGGGCGTGGCACCCAGCGCCAGCGATCCTTGTCCCAGCGAAGCGGGCACGCTAAACAGGGCATCCTCAGCCAGGGTAAAAATTAACGGTACCAGCGCAAACCCCATCGCCAGCGCCGCCACCAACAGGTTACGTTGCGCGTAATGCGGTAGCCAGTCGCCGGCATCGGGTACGATCAGGGTCGGCAACCCTAACGTCAGCAGAGTGACACTCAGCAGCACAGGCAGAAGCAACAACACCTCTCGTCCTGGCTGGCGCCAGCGCTCAGGCAGGCGACGGCTCACTACGCCACAGCCGAGCAGGCTGCCGGCAAGCGTCACGGGCAGCAGCAGCACGCCCACTAACGCCTGGCCTATGTGCGGCGCTAACCATAATCCGGCGATCAGTCCGATCACCACGCTGGGCAGCGCCCCCATCATCTCAATGGCGGGCTTAACCCAACGACGCAGGCCCGGTGCCATAAACCACGCGGTATACATCGCGGCGGCCAGCGCCAGCGGCGTGGCAAACAGCAGAGCCATACTGGCCGCTTTAAGCGTGCCCACGACCATTGGGATCAGGCTGAATTTCGCCTGGTAGCTGTCTCCAGCATTGGTGGATTGCCAGACCCAGTCGGCCTTGGGATAGTTTTCATACCAGATTTTTTGCCAGAAATTACGCCAGGTCACATCCGGCCAGGGATTCGTCAGCTTCAGCGTTTCCCAGCCTGACTGCCGCTCCAGCAGCAGGCTGTCACCACGGGGGGAGAATTGGGCCTGAAGAATACCAGCGGCCAGTTGCCGTTGCAGGATAGGCCCGTTCTGTTTACTGGCAAACACCTTCAGCATGCCGGTCTGATCAACCGTGGCAAACACCCGTCGCTGTGGCTCACCGATCATCGTGGCCTGTCCGGCGCTGTGCTCAAAGGTCCGGATGCGGTGTAAGCGCAGGCCGTGCTGACCCGCTATGGAGAACCACTGAGAAATGCCGCTGTCATCCTGGATCAGCAGGCTTTGCCCGCCAGCCAGTAACAGCAACTGCCGGGGCGGCTGAGCCAGCGTCTGCGTTTCGCGCAGCCAGGCTCGCCCGTCATCAATTTGCCAGACCTGCAGCAGGTTACCTTCGGTGGTATACAGCAGGTCGCCTTTGGGTGACAGTAACAGATGCTGAGGTTGCTGGGCCGGCAGCGTAATCAGCGACGCCTGCTGGTTGGTGCCCAGCGTCAGTAGGTTTACTCCGGACTCACCGGAGGCGGCGATGCGCCACTGGTCAGGGCTAATCGTGGCCAGCGCCATCTTTTTTATTCCGCCCTGTGGCAGGCGAAACACCTTATCGCCCAATGGGAAATGCCATTCGCCTTCGCCCTGGCTTATCACCGGTTGCAGCAGGGTTAAACTGCCCTGGGCATTAAGCAGCAACGTCTTGTCGTCTGCGCTGGTTACTATCTGCTCCGGCACGGGCGAAAGCCCTAATGCCGGAGCTGCCGGTTGTCCGTTCAGCGGAATAAAGCGCGCCCTTCCATCGCGGCTGATGCGCCAGCCTACGTCGCCCAGATTGCCTATCGCCAGAGCCGGTGCCGAATCCCACAGACGTTGGCTGCTGACGCTTTGCACGCCCGGCGCGCTGAATAACGGCAGGACCACCCAAAGCAACCAAAAGAACAACAGCATCATCAGTAGCAGAATGGCCGCTCCGCAACACGTGACGAGGCGCCGCGTGAAACGGTCAATAGCACGACGTCGGCGATCGCTAAACTGCACAGGAATATGGTTTACGCTCATGCGGCCCTGGTTATGCGGCGGAAATGAGTCGCTATGTTGCCCGTAGCTGGTTGATAAGACAACTTTTGCTGTTGGACAACCCTGCCATACTCTCGCCATAATGCTGTTGGATACTGTATCGTCGTCAGTCCTGCAACCGTCATACGGAGTGAGAATGGGTCAGGTAAAGCTTTATATCGAAAAAGAAATGAGCTGGTTGTGCTTCAACGAACGTGTTTTGCAGGAAGCGGCAGATAAAGGTAATCCGCTGATTGAACGTATGCGTTTTTTAGGTATTTACTCGAACAACCTCGACGAATTTTACAAGGTACGTTTTGCCGATCTGAAACGCCGTATCCTGATTGGCGAAGAGCAAGGCTCCGCCAGCACGCCACGCCATTTGTTAAAAAAGATCCAACAGCGCGTCCTGAAGTCAGATCAGGAATTTGACGCCCTGTATAACGACCTGCTGCTGGAGATGGCGCGTAATCAAATATTCCTGATAAACGAACGTCAGCTGTCACCTAACCAGCAAAGCTGGCTGCGCCACTACTTTAAGCATGAGCTGCGTCAGCACATCACGCCGATTTTGATTACTCATGAAACCGATTTAACCGAGTTTCTGAAAGACGATTACACCTACCTGGCGGTTGAAATTATTCGCGGTCAGGATATTCAGTACGCCCTGCTGGAAATTCCATCGGATAAAGTGCCACGCTTCATCAATCTGCCAGCCGAACCTCCCCGTCGCCGTAAACCTATGATCCTGCTTGATAACATCCTGCGGTATTGTCTGGATGATATTTTTAAAGGTTTCTATGACTACGACACGCTCAACGCCTATTCGATGAAAATGACGCGTGATGCGGAGTACGACCTGGTGACAGAAATGGAATCCAGCCTGCTGGAACTGATGTCATCCAGCCTGAAACAGCGTCTGACCGCTGAACCGGTGCGTTTTGTTTATCAGCGCGACATGCCGGATTCGATGGTGGCGCTGCTGTGCGACAAGCTGTCGATTTCAAATTACGACTCCGTGTTGGCGGGGGGGCGCTACCACAACTTTAAAGATTTTATCGGCTTCCCTAATGTCGGGAAGAACAACCTGATTAACCGGCCGATGCCGCAAATCCGCCATATTGGCTTTGACGGTTTCCGCAACGGTTTCGATGCCATTCGTAATCGCGACGTGCTGCTTTACTATCCGTACCACACCTTCGAGCATGTTCTTGAACTGTTACGTCAGGCGTCATTCGACCCGAGCGTGCTGGCGATCAAAATCAATATTTACCGCGTCGCCAAGCATTCGCGCATTATGGATGCGATGATTCATGCCGCCTATAACGGGAAAAAAGTGACCGTTGTAGTCGAGCTGCAGGCCCGTTTCGACGAAGAAGCCAATATTTACTGGGCAAAACGCCTGACGGAAGCCGGTGTACACGTTATTTTCTCTGCGCCCGGGCTGAAGATTCACGCCAAGCTGTTTTTGATTTCCCGCCGGGAAGGCGAGGAGATCGTGCGCTACGCCCACATCGGTACGGGTAACTTCAATGAAAAAACGGCACGCCTTTACACGGACTATTCCCTGTTAACCGCCGATGCGCGTATCACCAATGAAGTGCGCCGGGTCTTCAACTTTATTGAAAATCCCTATCGCCCGGTGACCTTTGACCATTTAATGGTTTCTCCGCAAAACTCGCGTCGCATGTTGTATGATTTGATCGATAACGAAATCGCCAACGCGCAGCAAAAACGCCCCAGTGGGATTACGCTGAAAATTAACAACCTGGTGGACAAAGGGCTGGTAGACAGGCTTTATACCGCATCCAGCGTTGGCGTAAATGTTAATTTACTGGTGCGCGGAATGTGCTCATTGATTCCAGACTTGCCCGGGATCAGTGAAAACATTCGTGTGATCAGTATTGTTGACCGCTTCCTGGAACACGACCGCGTATACATTTTTGAAAACGGTGGTGATAAGAAAGTGTTTCTCTCGTCCGCGGACTGGATGACGCGTAACATTGATTATCGCATCGAAGTGGCCGTGGCGATCCTTGATCCACAGATAAAGCAGCGCATCCTGGACATTATTGCTATTCAGCTTAGCGACACCGTTAAAGCACGTGTTGTGGATAAAGAGCTGACTAACCAGTACGTTCAGCGCGGTAATCGTCGTAAAGTACGGTCGCAGATGGCCATTTACGATTACATTAAGAAGCTGGAACAACCTGAATAACGCCTATGCCTATCTCCCAAAAAAGTACGCCGAAACCTCAAGAGTTTGCGGCAATTGACCTTGGCTCCAACAGTTTCCACATGGTAATTGCCCGCGTGGTGGATGGCGCTTTGCAGGTTCTGGGGCGTCTGAAGCAACGGGTACATCTGGCCGATGGGCTGGATGCCAAAAATTACCTGAGCGAAGAGGCGATGGAACGCGGGCTGAACTGCCTGGCGCTGTTTGCTGAACGTCTGCAGGGCTTTAACGCCAGCAACGTGACGATCGTGGGCACACATACGTTACGGCAGGCGGTGAATGCCGAAACCTTTTTGCAGCGCGCGGCTGACGTTATTCCTTACCCGATTGAGGTGATTTCCGGTCACGAAGAAGCGCGCCTGATTTTTATGGGCGTTGAACATACGCAGCCGGAAAAAGGCCGCAAGCTGGTCATCGACATCGGTGGCGGTTCAACGGAATTAGTGATCGGTGAAGATTTTGAGCCGCAGCTGGTAGAAAGCCGTCGCATGGGCTGCGTGAGTTTTGCCCAGCTTTATTTTCCCGGCGGTGAAATCAGCGTTGAGAACTTTCGTCGCGCCCGCCTGGCCGCCACGCAGAAGCTGGAAACGCTGGCCTGGCAGTACCGTCTGCACGGCTGGCAATATGCGCTGGGCGCGTCTGGCACCATCAAAGCCGCCTGTGAGGTGCTGCTGGCGATGGGTGAGAAAGAGAAGCTGATTACCCCTGAGCGCCTGACGAAACTGTATGACGAAGTCATTAAGCACAAGTCCTTTGCTGCGCTGAGCCTGCCGGGCCTGTCTGAGGAGCGTAAAAGCGTGTTCGTTCCGGGCCTGGCCATTCTCTGCGGCGTCTTTGACGCGCTGGCTATCCGTGAACTGACGCTAAGTGATGGCGCACTTCGTGAAGGTGTGCTGTACGAAATGGAAGGCCGTTTCCGCCATCGGGATATTCGCAGCCGTACGGCTCAGAGCCTGGCGAATCACTACGCCATCGACAGCGATCAGGCTCGACGCGTACTGGAGACGACGGAACAGCTCTATCTGCAGTGGCGCGATCAAAATCCCAAACTGGCGAATCCGCAGCTGGCTGCGCTACTGAAATGGGCTGCCATGTTGCATGAGGTGGGGCTGACCATTAATCACAGTGCTTTACAGCGCCATTCAGCCTATATCCTGCAGAACACCAACCTGCCAGGCTTTAATCAGGATCAGCAAATGCTGCTGGCGGCGCTGGTCAGATTTCACCGTAAAGCGGTGAAGGTAGATGAGCTGCCGCGCGTGACGCTGTTTAAGAAGAAGCAGTTTTTGCCCCTTATCTTTCTGCTTCGTCTGGGGACCTTGCTGAATAACCAGCGCCAGGCCACGACTCGCCCGGACGCGTTAAAACTCACCTGCGATGACGGCCACTGGACGCTCACTTTTCCGGCAGGCTATTTCAGTCAGAATAACCTGGTGCAACTCGACCTGGAGCGTGAGCAAACCTACTGGGATGAAGTAACCGGCTGGAAACTGATTCTCGCAGAAGCCTGATCGTGCGGGCACTGACTGCCCGCATCACCGAACCGATGACGATGACATTACGAACTGAACATTATTTTGCCGATACCTACGGCTTAACGCCCACCCATTCTGAAGTGGTTGACGCCTTGCCTAAGCTGACGCCCGGCAAAGCGCTTGACCTGGGATGCGGAAGCGGGCGCAACACGCTGTTTCTGAATCAACATGGATTCGAAGTGACTGCCTGGGACCATAATCCGGCAAGCCTGGCACGCCTGAATCAGATTATTACCGCCGAAGGGCTGACCGGCATTCATACGGCGCAGCAGGATTTAAACCAGGTGCGTTTCAACGGCGCGTACCAGCTGGCGATCTCTACGGTGGTGATGATGTTTTTACAGCCGGAAACTATCCCCCAGCTGATTGCCGATATGCAGGCCTGCACCGTGAAAAATGGCTTCAACCTGATTGTTGCCGCCATGAATACCGAGGATGCCCCCTGTCCGTCTGACTTCCCTTTTGCCTTTAAATCCGGCGAGTTAAGTCATTACTATCGCAACTGGCACATTGTGAAGTACAACGAAAACTGGGGTCACTTACACCGCAAAGATGAAAATGGCAACCGGATAAACTGCCGGTTTGCGACGCTCCTGGCGCAGAAAGCCAGTTATTAACATTGTTGTATTTTTTTTAAACAGCGGTTGATTTCAGCGGGCGACTGTGACTAAATATTGCTGTCGCCCGTCTTGGGTTTTTACAGGAATTACACTGCGTGAACAGCGCCCTTTCTCCACGAAGACGTAAAAAAAGCGTCAGCATGACGCGGATTGTTTTACTCATCAGTTTTATCATTCTGTTTAGTCGCCTCATCTTTATCCTGCCCGCGGCTTTCGAGCATCATCAGCAAAAACAAACCGACTCGCCTCCGGCGATCACCACGCTTTCTGACAGCCGTTAATCATAAGATGTCATAACCTGATTAATCGACGCGCGATCCCCTGCATCAGCGCCATTTTTTACATCCCTTTTTCGGTCAAAACGCTACACTTCGTGCAAGTGCTTTCAGACTATAGGGATGCAATGTGTCTGCCTCACACACTCAACGTTTAAGTGAAATTCGTCATCGTATTCTGACGCTGCTGCTCAATGAGCACGATCTGGTGGATGAATTGCTGGATAAAGCCAGCCATCTCACCGCTGAGCAGCAACGTGAAAATGCGATAAATCGTGAAATTCTGCAGCAAGACATCAGCCAGCTTCATGCCGCTGACCTTGCCGATATTCTTGAAGCCTTGCCTGAAGAAGCGCGTCTGGCACTCTGGAGCCTGGTACCGGGTGAGAAACGCGGTCATGTGCTGGTTGAAGCCTCTGAAACCGTCTGGGACAGCCTGACCGAAGAGATGAGCGATCGCGCCATCCTGCAGGCTATGGAACCCCTGGACATTGACGATCAGGCCTGGCTGGTACGTTACCTGCCACGCGACCTCACCGGACGCCTGCTGACCTCGCTTGAGCCTAACCTGCGCGCCCGCATCCTGAGCGTGATGCAGTTCGACCGGGATCGCGTGGGCCGGATTATGGACTTCAATATCCTCACGGTGCGCGAGGATGTGACCTTAGCCACAGTGCAGCGCTTTTTGCGGAAAGGCAAAAGCATGCCGGACGGTACAGACAAAATCTTTATCACCAATGAAAACAACCAACTGCTGGGCGAACTGCTGTTAACCGCTATTCTGCTGAATAAACCCAAGACCATGGTGAGCGACGTGATGAATTCGCATCCCACCACGTTTCAGCTTGATGATAAAGCCGAAGATGCAGCCAGTGCCTTTGAACGTTACAATCTGATCTCAGCGGCGGTCACTGACGCGCAGGGTAAACTCATCGGCCGCATCACCATTGAAGATGTTGTTGATCTGGTTAACAAAGAGAACGAAAGCAATATCCGAAAAATGGGCGGGATCAGCCAGGAAGAAGATGTTTTCGCGCCGGTGCGCAAATCCGTGCGCAACCGCTGGGCATGGCTGGCAATCAATTTGTGTACGGCATTTATTGCCTCGCGCGTCATTGGTCTGTTTGAAGGCACTATCTCGCAGATTGTCGCCCTTGCTACGCTCATGCCGATTATTGCCGGGATTGGTGGGAACACCGGTAATCAGACCATCACCATGATTGTTCGCGCCCTGGCCCTGCATCAGGTTGAGCCGGGCAACTTTTCGTTCCTGTTTATGCGTGAACTCGGCGTCGCTTTGATTAACGGCCTGTTCTGGGGCGCCATTATGGGCGGAGTGACCTGGCTCATGTACGATAACATGGCGCTGGGCGGCGTCATGATGCTGGCGATGGTGCTGAATCTCCTGCTGGCTGCGGTTATGGGTGTCATGGTGCCGCTGGTCATGACGAAAATGAAACGCGATCCCGCCGTGGGCTCAAGCGTCTTGATTACCGCCATCACCGATACTGGTGGTTTCTTTATTTTTCTGGGCCTGGCGACAATCTTTCTGATACCGCACTGATCACGAATGTTGATAACCGTAGCGCTGCAGGGATCCCATCACGTTAAGCCGACGCGTCACCTGTGCCAGCTCACAGGTGACCGCAGGCAGTTGGTAGTGATTACGCTGCGCCAGCCACTCCAGCACATCGGCTAAATGCCAGATGGCCGTTTTGCCATCGTGAACCGGTAGCGGAAACTGTTTGCTGTGCGTGATCATCAGTTTCCGCATGTTCTGACGGGATACGCCGATAAGATCGGCGACATCGGTTAAGCCGACAAAGTCAGGTGCGGCTTCAACCATGACTGCGCCCGGAATGGCAGACTGCACATCCTCTATCGCACTGCCGAGTGCGTGACTCGCCGAGTCGGCGTGGCGCGTAAACTCCAGTGCCAGCTTACCTGCCATACCGGCACCGACCAGCGCGTCGTCGCATCCTGCCTCCGCCAGTTTTTCCAGTAATGCGTCGATGGATTTGGCTGATTCAGGCAGTTCAAACCGCAGGGTGAAATGATAGTCCGTCATAATCCTTCCCTCTTTTTCCACTCACGGGTGGCGATACAGTTGTCTACCACGCGCCGCAGCGCTTTGGCATGGTTTTGCGCGCTTTTCGGGGTGCGCCAGATACAGGTCAGACAGTATTCACCACAGCGGCACGCCGACAGATTTGCCGGGCAGTACATTTTGCCCCATGCGTGATGGCCCTTAGCAACCACCAGCCACCCATGGAACTCTGCGTAACATAATGCGGCTTCTATCTCTTTGCTGGGATGTCGCTTTCTGTCCACCATGGTGCATATCATTCCTTGTTTTTAATAGGTTGTCAACTGACAACTTATTTATACTTAATGCGGTAGATGAGCAGCATGGGGGTTGTCGGGCAGCAGGTAAAACAGGTTGCGGCTAAAATGGAAAAGGTTACGCAAAAAAGTGTCAGTCTGGCGTGATGGACTAAAATCAATACTCACAACGGAGGAAATATGTTTAAAACTGATGACCTGGTACAATCGAAAACGGGCGGCCCCAAAATGGTGGTGCTACGTGCCGAAGGAGAAACGCTGTGGTGCGCTCGCGTGGACGATGCCACTCAAAAAGAAATCGAAGTTAACGCGGACAGCGTAAATCTCTACCATGAAGATGGCGATTTTGGCGTCTGTTAAAACGGGTGATGTGACTCAGGCAGACCGTAACGGTTAAGACAACCCGAAGTGGGGTTACGCGGCAACCCAACACTCGGGTAACCTGTTTCGCCTGCCGCGTCATCCACCAAACGGCTGTCAGATTTTATTTTCCTGCAGATTATTTTTTCCTAAACCGCCAATAAAAGGCAGTCTCAGCCGAAACGGCGCAAAGCCTATCCCCGCGCTCAGTCCCAAAAGATTCACTTCAACCCCTTCTTCCGCCCCCAGCGTAATGCCCGCGACGCCAAGTATTGATACCTGAACCCCACGACCTGACGGCGGCAAGCCCACGGGGCGCCATAATGGCCGGTAGTCTTTTCCCAGGGCGTTGGCAGGCAGATCAAGCTTGAGATCCGGCACATTGCGACCAATGTGCGCCATAAAGGTATTACTGTTCGGCCCGGGCCAGGCGCGATAGGTGGTGGGCCAGGGGTAGGATTTTATGGCGGCTTCAATCTGCGGGATCAGCTTTTGCGCATCCGGGCCACGATGCTCGACCAACAGCCGTGGTTTTGCCCCGTACCAGTAGCCGTCAGGCAACGATGAATTACGTCTTACCTTATCGCCGCTCCCCCAGCTAATGACTTCGTAACGTGTATAGCGGCTTTCACCTGCACGTTTAAAGATAATCCACGGGTGCACCGCGATGGCGCCTTTCCAGCCGTATGTCGGTGCGGCATAGACCTGAACGATGGCCTGACTGGCGTTGGCCTGTGGATCGGGCGCGACACCGGCCGAATCCCTTCGGGCCGTTGCCCAGCCACCCTGGCCGGTAGCGTTGTTGCCATGAGTGGCTTGCGCCAGGCTGGCCGCAAGCGACAGCAAAATCACGGTGAGAAAACAGAGACTGAAGATTTTCAGAGGCAGCATCGCGGTTCCTGCAGGTAAAAGATAAGGGATGATTTTGCAATGAAATATAGGGTTTGTATTCACTAACTATGCTGCGATGTCATCGCAATATTTGCTCACGCTGGTGAGTGGCTGCTGACGCAACGCCCGCCATCACCCGACGTCAAGGGGCCGTGATGGCTGTCACCACCAGTGTGCTCAGAGGCGGGCTATACGCAGAATCAGCCAGCCTGAAACCCGCCGCGACTCAGGCTCAGGAAGCAAGCAGGGATACTCGCCGCGCGCATTTAGCAGGCGACCGGTCTGGGCTACCCTTTGCTTTGCGTTCAAAACAGAAGGCGTCAGAGCCAATCCCGAAGGCACGCGAAACCTGCACTTCACCCATGCTCGAAGCAGATAACAGATCCCAGATGCATTTCATGCCTGGCGATTTCAACAACAGCATAGGTTGTCTTGAACCCGCCGTCTGAAAACTAGCCTGTTATCGCCTTTTCCGCTACACGTTGCAACCACGCTTCATAGCGCTGCTGCGCCTCCGGCGCGACAGGTTGGCTGCGTGAGTTTATCTCACCTTCGATGCCAAATATTTTCCACATCAGCGGCGCGAGTCCTGCAATCACGCTGCTTTGACTGCTCTCCATTCTCAGCAATTCCAGGCTGGATGCTTGGTAGCCCGGCAGTGCCTCCGAGTGATAATCGAAAGCTTTGCCCAACCCGGAAAGATAAATGATTTTAGCGGCAGTCAGAGATGGCCAGTGACGGAGAATATTCAGCGGCCAGTCCAACATGGCGCGCTCATTCCAGACCTCCGAATACGGAACCTGTTGGTTAGCCAGCAGCGTCAGCATTAACGATTGCCCCAGCCCGGTCAGATAGACAGGCAACGCGTCAGCCGGAGGACGTTGATAAAAGGCATCCAGTGGTTGTTCACGCTTCAGGCCGGCCTGCATCAGTAATTTTTGCTCCAACGCCTGCATCACGTTGCCTAACCCGGCATCCGTTACCTCTTCAGTTTCAGTCGACTGTTTACTGCGCGTGGTACAGTTCCACAGCGACAACGCAATCTGCCAACGACGCTGTTCGCCCTCGCCAGTGCAGCCAATTTCCCCCGTCACCACATACTTCATGTCAGGCGGCAGGATCTCATAAATATCCTCACCCACCATCGGTTGGCCAGTGAGAACAGGACCGTGGCCCTCCGCCATCAGAAAATAGGTGCACGCCGCATAATCACTCCAGTAATGTACGGCTTCAGCGAGATAGAGCGGAATCGCGCGCGACAGTCGGCCAAGCTCATCTTCGCGCTGTATGCCCTGGGCTGCGGTGCCATCCGGTATTTTTGATAACGCAAAGAAACCGATCTTCGCTGTCTCTTCAGGTTTTTGGTTAAACAGCCAGTCGGCTTTGCATAAGCCGTAATGCCAAATGGGCTGCGTAACGGATAACGTTGTGATTTTCACATCATCAGGCGCCACCTGCTGAACGGGTTCCGTTTGGCGGCGTTTCTCTTCAAACGCTTGTCTGTAATAATCAAGATGCTGCTTGATCGGGGCAAAATTGAGTGCATACAGCTGGTTAAGAAGCGTGAGCCCCTGATCCGTCTGCCCCAACTCAAGATAAGCCTGCAATAAATTTATACCGGCCATAGGATCGTGCTTTTGAACATCGTAATGGGGCGCAACCAGCGAAATCAGAAGCGGAATCTCGCCATTTTTCCCCAGGTCGCCAGAGATCATATACAGCGCCTCAGCATCGTACCGTCCACCCGACAGCACCTCTTCATAAAGTCCACGAGCCTTGTCGGTTTCGTTATGCTCCAGATAAAAACGGGCCATCCAGAGCTGTGCTCGCCAGCTTCCCGGCATCGCGGCAACGCTGCGCAATCCCTCAATGTAAGCGCCCTCGCCTCCGCGCTCGCGCTGAATGCTCACCCACCAGAGTAAGCCGTTATCCAGGTTCGGATCGGTTTGAATAGCCTGCCAGAGCGTGTCATCTGCCCGTTTGTCCTCACCGCGCTCGGCAAAGACTTTCGCCAGATTGGTGAGTAAGGTTCCTGTCGCGCCTGATTTATCCATTCCCTCTCGCAGGGTTTGTTCTGCCGCATCCAGGTGGCCGGTTTCCATCAGTACAATGCCGTGGAGGGTATGACTTCGTTCAGGATTACGGTCAATGTCCACCAGGCGCTCCGCTGCCGCAACCAGATCGGAAGCAAAGGCATCTTTCAACCCCATCAGAATCGCGGTGTACAAGGCGTCCGCATCATCCCACTTCTTTTCCAGATCCGGCAGAAAGACCTTCTCACGCCATTCATTGCGTGCAATGTGCATTTCCTGTCCATGAGCATCGTAAGCAACAATCATCTCCCGTTCTTGAGCGGGCTCGTCTGGTGCGGTATCGGCGGGTTGGTTTTTATTGCGCAGAGAAGAGAGAAGACGCTTAAACATGGTTAATTCAGTCCTTGAGTTTGAGTCATCAAAAAGCCTGATTGCCCGTCGCTATCATGCCGTGAAATGGACACACGCAGGCTGTTTTACAAGCTGACAGCGTTGCGGTTCAGAGATGAGTGTAGCGCTCAAAAAAACAACTGGCACGAAATTGATTCACCCACGGGTAAATCGTAAAAAATGCCATCCAATACAGACGCCACGCCTCTTCCCGCGCCTTTTCGCCATCAGCATTGTTCTCGCGTCAGTCATGAAATTTAAATAGCGCACTATTTAGTAGTTTACAACTCAAGAAATACCTGCCATCTTAGCCAAACTAAATAGCGCACTACTTAATCGCAAACACAAGGAAATTAAAATGAACGTGAAACTCACCGCAGGTGCTTTATTGTTAGCCAGCCAGATCACATCAGCATGGGCCAGCCCTGTGGAGAATGCGCCTGAACCTACCGTTGGCGTCGCCGCCTTTCTTAAAGCACTGAACAGTGGCGGCGGTAAGCCCATTGAGACCTTAACGCCTAAAGAAGCACGCGCGGTACTCACCGGCGCGCAGCAAGGTGCCACACTGCCACCCGCACAGGTTTCTGAAAAAACCATCACAGCATTGGGCAAGCCGCTCAAACTGACGATTGTCAAACCCGAACACGCAACCGGCGTGCTCCCGGTATTCATGTTCTTCCACGGTGGCGGCTGGGTGCTGGGTGACTTCCCGACGCACGAACGTCTGGTGCGAGACCTTGTGAACGAATCCGGCGCTGCGGCGGTATTTGTGAATTACGAGCCATCACCGGAAGCCCATTATCCGGTCGCGATTACCCAGGCTTATGAAGCGACAAAATGGGTAGCCGAACACGGTGCTGAAATTGGCGTTGACGGTAAGCGCCTGGCGTTGGTCGGTAACAGCGTGGGAGGCAACATGGTGGCCGCCGTCGCGCTGCAGGCCAAACAACATAAAACCCCGGCGATTCGTTACGATGTGATGCTGTGGCCCGTCACCGATGCCCATTTTGATGATGCGTCTTATCAGCAATTCGCCAACGGCTATTTCCTGACCCGAAACATGATGAAGTGGTTCTGGGATAACTACACCACGTCAGATAAAGATCGGAATAACATTCTGGCTTCTCCGCTGCGTGCCACTGAGGCGCAACTGGCCGGTTTACCGCCAACGCTGATTCAGACTGCCGAACTCGACGTGCTGCGCGATGAAGGTGAAGCCTTTGGACGTAAGCTGGATGCCGCCGGTGTACCGGTGACGGTGACCCGCTATAACGGCATGATTCACGACTTTGGTTTGCTGAATGCCTTGAGTAAAGAGCCTACCGTGCGTACGGCGATTAGCCAGGCGTCAGCGGAATTGAAGGAACACCTTAAGTAAACATCGCCCGACAGCGGATTCATATTTTTTGTTCGTACAGACATGCGGTAAATAAAATCAGCCGGATAGCACCGGCTGATTTTTTTCTGGCTTAAAGGCTGACAGGCATCAGGGCGTGATCACCCTTCTCCACTCCGCGCAAGTATTTATGCCTTCACCCAAAAACGGCCTTCGACCAGTGAAAGGAAAAACCCGCCGTTAAGCAGGCTTGTAGCGAGGCAGTAATGTTATCAACGTCTGCTCATTGCTCATCCCGACCACCACCAGCCACAGAACCCTGACCTTATCAAATTCCCGGTTGCTGGCACCTTGTACTGCCCCCTTCTAACTCGCTACTTCGCGTCATCAACAGTTGAGATTTCGGATAGCCGCCGCAGGAACAGCGTTAAGGATTGCCAGGATCTTTTTACTGAATTATCGTAAGCCGCTTTGGGTACCGCTGACATACAATTCTGGGCCAGGCATTCGGTATAAATGCCTGCCTAAGGGACAACTATGTCATATCGCATCCTTTGGTCAATCGCGCTTTTAGCCGTCACGGCGGTGTGGGGCTGGAGCTTCGTTGCGAAGCACGACACGCTGGGCGTCATGGCCGCATCCACCCTGAACGCGTGGATGTTTACCCTGGCGGCTTTTGCGCTTCTCCCCTTTTCGATCCGTTCTTTTCGCCACCTGAAGCCACGTGACTCGGTGAGTGCGGTATTGGCAGGCATCGTGCTCTTCGCTGCATTTTCCCTACAGACATCCGGCACAGCTTACACAACGCCCTCCAATGCCGGCTTCATCACAGGCTTGTGCACCGTTTTCACGCCGTTGTGTATCTATCTCATCGGCAGAGGACGCCCCAGTGCTAAACAGGCAGCAGGAACCGCCATTGCCGTGTTTGGGCTTGGCTTACTCAGCCTTGACGGGTTCAGGGTGCACTATGGTGACTTACTTATTCTGGGTTGTGCGGTGTGCTTCGCCGTACACATCGTCATCGTGTCGACTTTCACAACGCCTGACATTTCCCTGGCATCAACATCGATACAACTCGGCATCGTTGGCGTGCTTTCTTTGTTATGGAGCGTCGCCCGTGACCAGTTTTCTTTACCTCACTCGCTGCCGACAGCATTAACAATCCTGTCACTGGCCCTGTTCGCAACAGCCCTGGCGTACGCCATTCAGAATCGTGCTCAGGCTGTGCTGGCCCCGGAAAAGGTCGCCCTGATACTGATTTGCGAACCTGTGTTTAGTGGGATTTTTGGTTATTTTCTCGCGGGCGATCGTCTGCCGCCGGAAAGACTTGCAGGAGCGGCGCTAATCCTGGTGGGGATTGTCGTCACCGAGCTTCGCGTCGTACGTCTCCTGCCTGCCGCCTGGCGTAGATCCTAAGTTCGCTTCAGCGCCGTGCGCTGTTCAACGCGAACTCATTTTGCAGGCGAAATTCAGTGATATCCCTCGCCGTTCCGGCGAAGCGACTATCGGCCAGACAATGCGGGATCTAAAATGCAAAAAGCCCGCATAACGCGGGCTTCGTTTTACACTGCTTACTGTCGGTCTGAGCCGGACGCTAAATCATTCCCACTCAATCGTCGCCGGTGGCTTGCCCGAAATATCATAAACTACCCGGGAAATACCGTTAACTTCGTTGATGATGCGGTTGGACACGCGGCCCAGGAAGTCGTACGGCAGGTGCGCCCAGTGGGCGGTCATGAAGTCGATGGTTTCTACCGCGCGCAGTGAAACGACCCAGTCATACTTGCGGCCATCGCCCATAACGCCAACAGAACGTACAGGCAGGAACACGGTAAAGGCCTGGCTGACTTTGTTGTAGAGATCGGCTTTATGCAGCTCTTCAATAAAGATGGCATCCGCACGACGCAACAGGTCACAGTACTCTTTCTTCACTTCACCCAGTACGCGCACGCCAAGGCCTGGCCCCGGGAATGGATGACGATAGAGCATATCGTAAGGCAGGCCCAGCTCCAGACCGATCTTGCGCACTTCATCTTTAAACAGCTCGCGCAGCGGCTCGACCAGGCCCATCTTCATCTCTTTCGGCAGGCCGCCGACGTTGTGGTGCGACTTGATCACGTGCGCTTTACCGGTAGCAGAGGCAGCCGATTCGATCACATCAGGGTAGATGGTACCCTGCGCCAGCCACTTCACGTCTTCCAGGCGCAGTGCCTGCTCGTCAAAGACTTCAACAAAGACGCGGCCGATGATTTTACGCTTCGCTTCCGGATCGTTTTCCCCGGCCAGGGCGTCCAGGAAACGCGCTTCGCCATCAACGTGAACAATGTTCAGACCAAAATGGTCGCCAAACATGTCCAGCACCTGCTCGGCCTCGTTCAGACGCAGCAGGCCGTTATCGACGAATACGCAGGTCAGGTTTTTACCGATGGCGCGATGCAGTAGCATGGCGGTCACTGACGAATCCACACCGCCAGATAAGCCCAGAATCACTTTGTCGTTGCCGATCTGCACGCGCAGACGCTCGACGGCATCTTCGATGATTTTTGCCGGTGTCCAGAGCGCTTCACATTCACAAATATCGATAACAAAACGTTCCAGCATGCGCAGCCCCTGACGCGTATGCGTCACTTCCGGATGGAACTGCACGCCGTAGAAGCGTTTCTCTTCGTTCGCCATGATGGCAAATGGACAGGTTTCTGTACTGGCAACGGTAACAAAGTCAGCAGGGATAGCGGTCACTTTGTCACCGTGACTCATCCAGACATCCAGCAACGGTTTACCGGCTGCGCTGATGGCGTCTTCAATATCGCGAATCAGGGCGCTTGCCGTGTTGACTTCAACCTGCGCATAGCCAAACTCACGCTCGTTGGATCCTTCCACCTTGCCGCCCAACTGCATCGCCATGGTCTGCATGCCATAACAAACACCCAGAACCGGCACGCCAGCCGTGAACACATAGTCAGGCGCGCGCGGGCTGCCATGCTCAGTTGTGCTCTCCGGGCCGCCAGACAGAATGATGCCGCTTGGATTGAACTGGCGAATCTGCTCTTCGGTGACATCCCAGGCCCAGAGTTCACAGTACACGCCAAGCTCACGTACGCGGCGCGCAACCAGCTGCGTATATTGAGAACCAAAATCGAGAATCAGAATGCGGTGCTTATGGATATTTTCCGTCGTCATTGAGGGGTTTCCAGAACGGTGACTTAAAGTAAAGCGCCCGGCTGTTGCCGGGCGGGAAATCTTACGGGGTTATGAACCCATGCGGTAGTTCGGTGACTCTTTGGTGATGGTCACGTCGTGCACGTGGCTTTCATTGATGCCCGCGCCGCTGATGCGCACGAATTCGGCTTTGGTACGCAGATCATCAATGGTCTGGCAGCCGGTCAGGCCCATGCAGGAACGCAGGCCGCCCATTTGCTGATGCACGATTTCTTTCAGGCGGCCTTTATAAGCCACGCGGCCTTCAATACCTTCTGGCACCAGCTTGTCCGCAGCGTTATCGGTCTGGAAGTAACGATCCGACGAACCTTTAGACATGGCGCCCAGCGAGCCCATTCCACGGTAGGATTTAAAAGAGCGGCCCTGATAAAGTTCAATTTCACCCGGTGATTCTTCGGTACCTGCCAGCATCGATCCCACCATGACGCAGGATGCGCCTGCGGCAATCGCCTTCGCGATATCACCAGAGAAACGAATACCGCCGTCCGCGATAACCGGAATGCCGGTGCCTTCCAGCGCAGCCACGGCATCTGAAACGGCGGTGATCTGAGGGACACCCACACCGGTAACGATACGCGTAGTACAGATGGAGCCCGGGCCGATACCGACTTTAACTGCGCTCACGCCAGCTTCAACCAGGGCCAGCGCGCCCGCACCTGTTGCAACGTTGCCGCCGACGATTTCAAGGTCAGGATACTTAGCGCGGGTTTCACGGATACGCTGCAGTACGCCTTCTGAATGGCCATGTGACGAGTCAATCAGCAGTACGTCCACACCGGCAGCAACCAGCGCATCTACGCGCTCTTCGTTGCCCGCACCGGCGCCTACAGCCGCACCGACGCGCAGACGACCCTGCGCATCTTTACAGGCGTTAGGTTTACGTTCGGCTTTCTGGAAGTCTTTAACGGTGATCATCCCCAGCAGGTGGAAGCTGTCATCCACGACCAGCGCTTTTTCTACGCGCTTTTCATGCATTCTGTGCAGGACGACATCACGGGCTTCACCCTCTTTCACTGTCACCAGGCGCTCTTTTGGCGTCATCACGGCCGTCACGGGCTGGGTAAGATCGGTGACGAAGCGCACATCGCGACCGGTGATAATGCCCACCAGCTCGTTATCCGCGTTCACGACCGGGTAACCGGCAAAGCCGTTGCGTTCGGTCAGTTCTTTCACTTCCGCCAGCGTAGTGGTGGGCAACACGGTCTGCGGTTCGGTGACGACGCCGCTTTCATGCTTTTTAACCTTACGCACTTCATCTGCCTGGCGATCAATCGACATATTTTTGTGAATGAAGCCCAGACCGCCCTCTTGCGCCAGCGCAATAGCCAGACCCGCTTCGGTCACGGTATCCATTGCAGCAGAAAGCATGGGAATATTCAGACGAATGTTTTTGGTCAGCTGAGTGCTGAGATCGGCCGTATTCGGCAGGACGGTGGAGTGTGCAGGAACGAGCAGGACGTCGTCAAAAGTGAGTGCTTCTTTAGCGATTCTTAACATGGCAATACTCCACCTCGGGTGCGTGAGAATAGATAAAATATTGCCGCGGCATTATACAGGCCGTAATCGATTGCCTCCACTATTATTTGAGAAAAAGTCTTGATCCGCGCAATCAGCAATGTAGTATCGACTGATTAACCTACTGATTTGGAATTTGATCTTCGTCACATGTCGCTGCCGCCAAACGCCAATATTTTTACCGTCAGCCGTCTCAATACGACAGTGCGTCAGCTGCTGGAGAATGAGATGGGCCTGGTTTGGCTCAGCGCCGAGATCTCCAATTTCACCCAGCCCGCTTCTGGCCACTGGTACTTTACCCTGAAAGATGATGGCGCCCAGGTCCGCTGCGCCATGTTCCGTAACGGTAATCGTCGTGTGACGTTCCGTCCCCAGCACGGCCAGCAGGTCCTGGTTCGCGCAAATATCACACTCTATGAACCGCGCGGCGATTATCAGCTGATTATTGAAAGTATGCATCCCGCCGGTGAAGGCCTGCTGCAGCAGCAGTTTGAGCAACTGAAAGCCAGGCTGGCGCAGGAAGGCTTGTTCGAAGCCGAACACAAGAAGCCCTTACCACAGCCGGCTAAGCAGGTTGGCGTGGTCACCTCTGCGACGGGTGCAGCCCTGCACGATGTTCTGCGCGTGCTGCATCGTCGCGATCCCTCACTGCCCGTTGTGATTTATCCCACTGCCGTTCAGGGTGTAGATGCGCCTGCCGCTATCGTGCGCGCCATTGAGCTTGCGAACCAACGTGCCGAATGCGACGTGCTGATCGTGGGTCGCGGCGGCGGTTCGCTGGAAGATCTGTGGAGTTTTAATGACGAGCGCGTTGCGCGTGCGATTTTTGCCAGTCGCATTCCCGTGGTCAGCGCGGTTGGCCATGAAACCGACGTCACCATTGCCGATTTTGTTGCTGACCTGCGCGCGCCAACGCCTTCCGCTGCGGCAGAGATTGTCAGCCGTAATCAACTTGAACTCCTGCGCCAGCTGCAGTCACAGCAGCAGCGGCTGGAGATGGCAATGGATTATTATCTGGCGCGCCAGCAGCGGGTATTCAGTCGCCTGGATCATCGCCTGCAGCAGCAGCATCCTCAACTGCGTCTGGCCCGCCAGCAAACCGCACTGTTTCGCCTGCAGCAGCGGTTGGGCGAGGCGATGGAACAGCGGCTTCGCAATGTCACTCGCCAGCAGGACCGCCTGTCACAGCGCCTGGCGCAGCAGCAGCCACAGCAGCGCCTGTATCTGGCGCAAAAAAGCCTACAAAGCTGGCACTATCGCCTGCAACAAAGCATGGAAAAATTGCTTAACCGTGACAAAAACCGCTTCGGTCAGCTTGCGGCCCAGCTGGAAGGCGTCAGTCCGTTAGCCACGCTGGCGCGTGGATTTAGCGTCACGACCGACAACGCTGGCCAGGTGGTGAAGAAAACGCGTCAGGTGAGCACAGGCGATTTACTGCGTACCCGTCTCGATGATGGTTGGGTAGAAAGTCAGGTCACGCAGCTTATTCCCGAAAAACCGAAACGAAAGAAAAGCATTTCTTAACTATACTTCCTGGTACATCCCTCGTGCCAAGGAGTCTACAATGGCTTTCAGCGTTATCCCTCCCTATATTCTCCGTAAGATTATCGCCCACGGTTCCGGTCATCAGCAGGAGCAGGCGCGCCGTACCCTCACCCACGTTCAGCACCTGATGGCGGAGCACTGGCAAAAGACGGCTGCGCCGAAAACCACGCAGGCCGGGAAGATTGAGCGTGAAATCTATGATGCCAAAAACAAAGAAACGTTGCCGGGAACCCTGGTGCGTAAAGAAGGCCAGTCTTCAAATGGTGACGTTGCCGCCGACGAGGCCTGGAACTATCTTGGCGTCACACACGATTTCTTCTGGCAGATATATAAACGCAATTCTCTGGACAATAACGGTTTGAAATTAGCGGGAACCGTTCACTATGGTGAAAAATATCAGAACGCTTTCTGGAACGGACAGCAGATGGTGTTCGGCGACGGCGATGGTGAGATCTTTAACCGTTTTACTATCGCTATCGATGTTGTTGCGCATGAGTTATCGCACGGTGTCACAGAAACCGAAGCCGGTTTGATCTATTTTGAACAGGCTGGCGCGCTAAATGAATCCATGTCCGATGTCTTTGGCTCCCTGGTGAAGCAGTTCAGTAAAAAACAGACTGCCGATAAGGCCGACTGGATTATTGGTGAAGGCCTGCTGGCGAAAGGCATCAATGGCAAAGGCTTGCGATCGATGTCGCACCCCGGCACCGCTTATGACGACCCAATGTTGGGTAAAGATCCGCAACCGGGCCATATGGACGACTATATTAAAACGCGAGAAGACAACGGCGGCGTGCACCTGAACTCTGGCATTCCTAACCGTGCCTTTTATCTGGCAGCACAAGCACTAGGTGGTTTTGCCTGGGAACAGGCAGGGCAAGCGTGGTATGACACCTTGTGTGATGATAATTTGCATCAGGATGCTGACTTCAAAACCTTTGCACAGTTGACCGTGCAGCACGGTGAAAAGCGCTTTGATCGTTCCGTCGGCAGCAAAATTGAACAGGCGTGGAAAGAGGTAGGCGTATTATGAGTCAACTCCCCGAACTTACCGACGACGCCACCATTGTGGTGACGCGCGAAGGTGGCTTTGCTTTTATCCCCGGCTTACGCAGCGAGCGTCGTTTTCCCTTAGGTGAACTTCCTGCGCCAGAGAAACAGCGCGTCTGCAAAGTGCTGGAGCAGGCGATGCCGCTGGGCGAGTCAGAGGATAAAGCCACTAAGGTAGGATGCGGGGATCAGCGCTATTTTCGTATTCAGATCCAGTACGCCACGCGCCGTGAGGCCGGTACGGTGGTGATCCTGATACCGGAACAGTCGGCCCCGCCGGAGCTGGTATCGCTCTTCCGCGACGGAAAATAAGCACAAAAAAAGGGCCGCGAGCGGCCCTTTTATTTTACCCGTTATCGCTGTTACTTGCTGTCTGGCAGCGCATAAGCAATCACGTAGTCACCGCGATCCGGTGACTGACGCGCGCCGCCTGCTGAGATCAGAATGTACTGCTTGCCGGTTTTCGGCGAGACGTAGCTCATCGGGCCGCCCTGACTGCCAACGGGCAGACGCGCTTTCCACACCTCTTTACCCGTTGCGCTATCAAACGCACGCAGATAGTAATCCTGCGTACCGGCGATAAACACTAGGCCGCCCTGGGTTGCCAGCGTGCCGCCCAGCGTTGGCATGCCGATTGGCATTTTCGCGCGCATTTTGATCCCGAACGGACCGGTATCCTGCACGGTACCCACCGGAACCTGCCAGACGATTTTCTGCGTTTTCATATCGATAGCAGACAAGGTACCGAACGGGGGTGCTTGGCAAGGAATGCCCAGTGGTGACATAAAGCGGTTCTTATTCACCGCATAAGGCGTACCTTTCAGTGGAACGGCGCCCATGCCGGTATTGATCGCCTCACCGCCGTTGCTGCCACGGGAAACCTTGCTGGTATCAACCGGAATCATCTGTACCCACAATCCTAAACGCATGTCGTTAACAAACAACAGGTTGTTATTCGGATCGGTGGACATACTGCCCCAGTTCATTCCGCCCAGCGAACCCGGAAAACTCAGCGACTTATCCGTGCCCGGCACGGTAAACAGGCCGTCATAGCGCATAGATTTAAAGGCGATACGGCAGGCAAGCTGATCGAACGGCGTGGCCCCCCACATATCGGACTCTTTCAGCGTCTGATTACCAATCATCGGCATACCGGTCGAATGCGGCTGGGTTTTAGTGTACTGCTCGTTAGGGATATGTCCCTGCGGCATTGGCAGCTCTTCCACTTTGGTCAGTGGCTTGCCGGTCATCCGGTCCAGCACAAAGATCATGCCGGTTTTGCCGCCGATCACGACCGCAGGCTTGGTGCTGCCGTCTTTCATCGGGAAGTCGATCAGGCTCGGCTGCATCGGCAGATCGAAGTCCCACAGATCGTTATGCACGGTCTGATAAACCCACTTCTCTTTACCGGTTGTTGCATCGAGTGCCAGTACGGAGGCACCGTATTTATGATCGAGTGCGTTGCGGTTTGCGCCCCACAGGTCAACCGATGAGCTTCCCATCGGAATAAACACGGTGTTCATGGCCGGATCGTAGGACATCGGCGCCCATGAGTTTGGCGTACTCCGCGTATAGTCCTTGCCCGGCATCAGAATAGCATTGGGATCGGTATTGCCCGGGTCAAAGGCCCAACGCATCTGGCCGGTGATCACGTCAAAACCGCGTAACACGCCGCCAGGCATATCTGTTTTAACGTTGTCAGCCACGCGCCCGCCTACGACAACGGTGGTACCGGCAATCGTGGGTGCAGAGGTGAGCTGATAAAGCGGATCGGGCGCATCGCCCAGGCCCTTTTTGAGATCCACGATGCCGTGGTTACCAAAGTCCTCACAGAACTCGCCGTTATCAGCATTAATGGCAATCAGGCGCGCATCGATGGTATTCATCAGAATACGGCGCTGGCAGCTGTCTCCGGCCGCCAGCGTAACGCCAGGAACCGGCGTAGAACCCGGTTGGGTCGGCTGGGTAAGCGGTTTCGTCGCATCAAAATAGGCCAGACCACGGCAGCGCGGCCAGACTTCTGCCTGAGCATTGATCTCACGCTTCCAAATCTGCTTACCGCTGTCGGCTTCCACCGCGATCACGTTGTTGTGCGGGGTGCAAAGATAAACGGTATTTCCCACCTGCAGCGGCGTTTGCTGATCTTCAGCGCCATTGCCGGTTGGGCTTTCAGGGATATCACCGGTGTGATAAGTCCAGGCGACCTGCAGATCTTTCACGTTATCGCGAGTAATCTGGTCCAGCGCAACAAAGCGGCTTCCCCCTGCGGTATTCCCGTAGTGATCCCAGTTTTGCTGTTGCTTTGACTTATCTACCGGAATCAGCGGCAGTTCCTGACCGGTTGAGGCAACGGTAGGATGGGGCTGAAACATCTGAACTAAGGTAGCGACCATGCCTACGGCAATCACGGCAGAAAAGGCATACGACACTTTTGCCAGCGAAGGCTTGTTTTCGCGCTTGCGCAGCGCAGGCCAGGTGATGAACGCCAGAATCATCAGACCTGCAGGCACCATCAGGCGGGAAACCAGAGGCCAGAATTGCAGTCCGGCGTCAATGACGGCCCAGATTAACGTTCCTACAAACACCAGCAGGAACAGGACAACCGCGGAGGATTTCGCACGGAAAAACTGAATGGCTGACAGCACCGTAACGATGCCTGCAACCAGAAAATACCAACTGCCGCCAAGCGTCGCGAGTTGTCCCCCGCCAACCGCAAAGAACAGGCCGGTTGCCAGTAGCACCAGCCCGAGCAGCACGGACCATATTCTCAACCCTTTACCGGATCGAGATGATGTTTCAGCCATAACACTTACTCTCCTGATAAACAAAACCGCTCCAGCCCTGTGCGCGACCCGGCTCATCGCCGGTCACGTTGCAGGTAAAAGAAGCAGCGTTGTTTTATTCCAATTAAAGCGGACCCGCGTTCATGAAATGAATGATGTGTTCCGGAGACAGCCCGCACGGGGCGCCCCCGTCATGACGCGGCAAAATTGTACCACCTGGTACGTTATCCCGTGAAGGTTTAAACGGGTTTGTTACGAAGCAATAGCATTTTCGCTACAAATTTTTACGCCGTTACGGTTCGCAGCGTTGGGATCTTCATGTGTTGCAGGTTGAAGTGGCCAGGCGTCAGACAGGAAAAATCCTGTAAGTGAGACGACGTCTGGAAATTAAGCCGTGACTATGATGACAAAAATAGTCGGTCGCGCCGCAACTTTTGAGTTGCTCAAGGGGCTGATGGCAGTCGGGGCAGACAGGCTGGTAGCGATAACGAACACCGCACCCGGTGCAAATAAGATCGATCTCGTCAGGGGCCAGGGGTTGATAACATTTTTCACACGTTGCGCGCATATTTTCATCCGACTATGCAAATAAACGCAATCTTAGGGCAAAAAAAAGAGGGCCACCTGGCCCTCGATCAATTAACGCTTATTCTTCTTCATATGCGCCATCAGACGCTTACGCTTGCGCTGTTGCGTCGGCGTCAGCAGATTGCGTTTGCCTTCGTAAGGGTTTTCACCCTCTTTAAACTGAATGCGGATGGGCGTTCCCATCACGTTAAGTGAACGGCGGAAATAGTTCATCAAATAACGTTTGTAGGAATCCGGCAGGTCTTTAACCTGATTACCGTGGATCACCACAATCGGAGGGTTGTAACCGCCCGCATGGGCATATTTCAGTTTAACGCGACGACCGCGAACCAGCGGTGGCTGATGGTCTTCCGCCGCCATATTCATGATGCGCGTCAGGAGGGAGGTATTGACACGTTTTGTAGAGCAGTCGTAGGCTTCCGTAACGGACTCAAACAGGTTGCCTACGCCGCTGCCGTGCAGCGCAGAAATAAAGTGCACGCGTGCGAAATCGATAAAGCCCAGGCGGAAATCCAGCGTCTCTTTGACTTCGTCACGCACTTCCTGCGACAGGCCATCCCATTTATTCACGACGATAACCAGGGAGCGTCCACTGTTGAGAATAAAGCCCAGCAGCGACAGATCCTGATCGGAAATGCCGGCGCGGGCGTCAATCACCAGCATGACGACGTTGGCATCTTCGATCGCCTGCAACGTTTTAATGACTGAGAATTTCTCTACCGTATCCGTAATTTTACCGCGCTTACGTACGCCCGCCGTATCGATCAGCACATACTCGCGACCGTCACGTTCCATCGGAATGTAGATACTGTCACGGGTGGTGCCCGGCATGTCGTAAACGACCACGCGATCTTCACCGAGGATACGGTTAGTCAACGTAGACTTACCTACGTTAGGACGGCCAACAATCGCCAGCTTAATCGGTAAGGTTGTGGGATCGAAATCGTCTTCTTCTTCCTCTTCCTCACCGTTTTCTTCTGCAGCTAAGGCTGCCCAGTAAGCTTCGTTTTCATCTTCTTCGGTGACCTCAACCGGATCGACCTTTTCCATCCACGGCAGCAGCGCCGTTTCCAGCAGGCTGGTTACGCCACGACCGTGCGAGGCCGCGATAGCGTGAATTTCACCCAGGCCCAGAGAATAGAAATCCACCACCGCCTGATCCGGATCCAGTCCGTCGGTTTTATTCGCCACCAGAAACGTTGCTTTTTGACGAGAGCGGAGATGCTTTGCAATTTGCTGATCGGCGGCCATCATGCCTGCGCGAGCGTCGACCATAAACAGCACAACATCGGCTTCTTCGATCGCCAGCAGCGACTGCTCCGCCATGCGTGTTTCAACACCGTCTTCGGTGCCATCAATACCGCCGGTATCGATAACAATAAATTCGCGCCCTTCCACTTCGGCGCGACCATATTTGCGATCGCGAGTCAGTCCAGGAAAATCCGCTACCAGCGCATCTCGTGTGCGGGTTAAACGGTTAAATAGCGTAGATTTTCCCACATTGGGACGCCCAACCAGCGCGACCACAGGTACCATAACAATGCCTCAATAATGTATTAAATCGCCCGAATGGCGTGATTATAACGGCTTTAGCCGCTCAGTTCAGGCTTAAGGCACTAAGGATACCATGCCTGACTAAAAACGAAACGGCCCCTGATGAAATCAGGAGCCGTTGTGCCAGGGAACCACCCTGCCTGACAACTTACCCGTTAGCGAGTAATGGCGTAAACTTCACCGTCTTTCGACTGAATCAGCAGTTTGTCGCTGGCGACCACTGGCTCAGTCTGGAAGCCTGAGCTGTCCAGCTTTTGCTGGGCAACAAAACGACCATCGGTGGTGTTCATCCAGTGCAGGTAACCTTCGCTGTCGCCGACCACAAGGTAGCCGTTATAGAGAACCGGTGAAGTCAGATTACGATGCAGCAGCTCGCTTTGACGCCAGATAGCGACACCGCCATCCGCATTCAGCGCAATCACACGATCGTCCTGATCGACCAGGTAGATGCGACCCGCATCGACAATCAGATCTTTAACGCCGCCGATTTCACGTTTCCATAAAATCTGACCTGAGCGTAAATCCAGTGCGGTCAGGTTGCCATTGTAAGCCAGCGCATAGACCACGCCGTTGACAATGACCGGCGTGGTATCCACATCGCTCAGGCGATCAATTTCCGTTGCGCCGCTGGGCTGTGAAATACGCTGCTGCCAAATCAGCTGGCCCTGGTTCAGGATAACGGCACTGACACGGCCGTTATCGCCGCCCACAATGGCGCCACCAAAGGCCACAGACGGCGCAGATTCTCCGCGCAGTGACAGCGCAGGCATATCCAGGTTGACGGTCCACTTCACCGCTCCCGTGGCCTGATCCAGGCCCTGCAACATGCCATTACTGGTATGAATCAATACCAGACCATCGCTGACCACAGGACGCGACAGGGCTTCACCCGCTGCTTTCGCCTGCCAGGCAATGGCACCATCGCTGGTGTTCAGTGCATAGACCTGCCCGCGTTCGCTGCCAATATAGAGGCGATCGCCGCTCACGGTGATGCCGCCGGACAGCATGGCAGAACGGTTTTTCGAGAAGAAGCCGGTTTTCTCAGAGAGATCGACTTTCCATTTTTCTTTACCATCGGCCGCGTCGAGCGCTTTTACGATACCAAAGCGGTCAGCAGCATAAACGGTGCCGTCTTGCCAGGTGGGGTGCAGGTTGGAGTAAAAATCACCGATACCATCACCCACGCCGGTACTCCATACCGTCTGAGGCGTAAACTGGTTTTCCACCTTCGGCAATGGGGCCATTTTCACTACATCTTCTTCGCCGCTGAACAGCGAGCAACCGCTGAGCAAGGTGACTGAGATCAGCCCCGGCAGCAGGTATTTACGTAATTCCATGCGCTCTCTCTTGACTGGCTTAGCTTAAGTTATTCATCTTCATCTGCATCATTTGCTTCAGTGCAGGAGACGCGTCAGATTCTACGCCTTTGCTCCATGCATCGCGCGCGCCCTGCTTATCGCCCTTGCTGAGCAGCGCTTCGCCGCGGATATCAGCGACAATGGCTGTCCAGCCATCACCCTTCACACTGTCAAGGGTTTTAAGTGCCGCATCAGCCTGATTCTGTTGCAGTTGAATGCGTGCCAGGCGCAGGTTGATAACCGCCTGCAGGTTGGCATCTTTAGTATCTTTCAATCCGTTTTGCAGCAAGGTAGCGGCTTTGTCCAGCTGATTGCTGTCGACATACTGCTTAGCCAAATCCAGGGCCGCCAGGGCGCCGTAAGTATTGCTGTTTTCGCTGGCGAACGTGTTGACGGCTTCCAGGGTTTCTGGCTTACCGGCCTGCATCGCACGGGTGACTTTTTGGTATTCTGCCGATATGGTTTTCGCGGAATCCTGCTGATGGCTGGACCAGTAGCGCCAGCCGCCCAGTGCAGCAATCCCGATAACCACGCCTACGGCTAAGGCTTTACCGTTGTTGGCGAAAAAGCGACGCAGCGCATCAACCTGTTCGTTCTCATTGCTATAAACTTCCACGCAATCCTTCTCCTTTCAATGGTTGTGCTTTGACACGCTTACTGCAACAGCGTGCGCAGTGCAGCAGCCGCGTCCGCCTGCGCCAGCGTTTGCTGTTCGCCATTGCGCAGGTCTTTAATCACGACCTGACCGGCCTTCTGTTCATCTTCGCCCAGCACCAGGGCAACGCGGGCGCCCCATTTATCCGCACGGGCGAACTGCTTCTTGAAGTTACCGCCGCCAAAGTTGGTCATCAGTTTCATTTCAGGCAGGTGATCGCGCAGTTTTTCTGCCAGCTGCATCGCCGCTGACTGAACGCCCTGACCTGAAGCGATAACATAGACATCGACATTGCGCGCGGGTTCAAATTCCGGATTTACCGCCTGCACTAACAACACCAGGCGTTCCATTCCCATTGCGAAACCGACACCCGGTGTGGCACGGCCACCCAACTGTTCTACCAGCCCATCATAACGACCGCCACCGCAAACGGTACCCTGGGAGCCCAGGCTGTCGGTAACCCATTCAATCACCGTGCGGTTGTAATAATCCAGCCCACGCACCAGCCGCTGATTCACCCTGTAAGCAATACCCGCGTCATCTAACAGCGCGCGCAGCCCGTCAAAATGCTCGCGTGACTCCACATCCAGATAATCGCCCAACTGAGGCGCATCGTTCAGCAGCGTCTGAATATCAGGATTTTTACTGTCGAGCACGCGCATCGGGTTACTGTACATACGGCGCTTACAGTCTTCATCCAGCGCCTCTTTATGCTGTTCCAGAAACGCCACCAGCGCATCGCGATAGTTGGCACGGGCTTCAGGCGAACCAATGGAGTTCAGTTCCAGACGAACATGGTCGGCGATGCCCAACGCTTTCCACCAGCGTGCGTTCAGCATGATCAGTTCGGCATCGATGTCCGGCCCCTGCAGACCAAAGACTTCAACGCCTATCTGATGAAACTGGCGATAACGTCCTTTCTGAGGACGCTCGTAGCGGAACATCGGCCCCATGTACCACAGGCGCTGTTCCTGGTTATAAAGCAGACCGTGTTCGATACCTGCGCGCACGCAGCCCGCCGTGCCTTCCGGACGAAGCGTCAGGCTTTCGCCATTGCGATCGTCAAAGGTATACATCTCTTTTTCAACCACATCGGTGACTTCACCAATTGCGCGTTTGAAAAGAGGAGTCTGCTCTACGATGGGTAAGCGAATTTCGCTGTAACCATAACTCGCCAGCACTGACTTCAGTACATCTTCAACCCGTTGCCAGATGGCCGTATCCGCAGGCAGGAAATCGTTCATCCCGCGAATCGCTTGAATATTCTTCGCCACGTTAAAATCTCTTAATGCAAAAAAACCTGTCCGGCATCATACCTCATGAGGATGAAACCGCACAGGTTCAGCTAAAAAAGTCATGCACGCCGTACACGCAACGGATTATTTTTCCAGTTGCTGCACGTCAATACGACGGGTTTCATCCAGCATGGCCGCTTTGGCACGAATGCGCGCTTCCAGTTGATCGATCATATCGTCATTGTCCAGACGTTCGCGCTGGCGCACGCCATCTTCATAGAAGCCGCTTTTCTTATTACTGCCGGTCACGCCAAGCGTAGAAACGGTGGCTTCGCCAGGCCCATTCACCACGCAACCGATGATGGAGACGTCCATCGGCGTGATAATGTCTTCCAGTCGCTGCTCCAGCGCGTTTACCGTGCCAATGACGTCAAACTCCTGACGTGAACAGGTCGGACAGGCGATGAAGTTGATCCCGCGAGAGCGGATGCGCAGCGACTTCAGGATATCAAAGCCAACCTTTACCTCTTCAACCGGATCGGCTGCCAGAGAAATACGCAGCGTGTCGCCAATGCCTTCGGCCAGTAACAGCCCCAGACCAATCGCCGATTTCACCGCACCGGCACGTGCACCGCCCGCTTCGGTAATACCAAGATGCAGCGGCTGCTCGATCTGCTTTGCCAGCAGACGATAGGATTCAACCGCCAGAAAAACATCAGAGGCTTTCACGCTGACTTTAAACTGATCGAAGTTAAGACGATCCAGATGATCGACATGGCGCATCGCCGATTCCAGCAGGGCCTGCGGTGTAGGCTCACCGTATTTTTCCTGCAGATCTTTTTCCAGCGATCCGGCGTTAACACCGATACGAATGGGGATATTGTTATCGCGGGCGCAGTCAACCACCGCACGAATACGCTCGTTATTACCGATATTACCCGGATTGATACGCAGGCAGTCCACTCCATACTCCGCGACTTTTAGCGCGATACGGTAGTCAAAGTGGATATCAGCCACCAGGGGGACGTTCACCTGCTGCTTAATCAGCTTAAACGCTTCGGCGGCATCCATGGTGGGCACCGAGACACGGACGATATCGACGCCTACGCGCTCAAGGGCTTTGATCTGATTGACCGTCGCGGCTACGTCAGTCGTGCGGGTGTTGGTCATCGACTGAACGGCGATTGGCGCACCGTCGCCAATGGGCACCTGGCCGACGTAAATACGTTTAGACTTACGACGGATAATGGGTGCTTGGTTATGCATATTTCTTCTCCACAATTGCCCGGTACACGCGATACGCTGTTATTGCGCACCCAACGTCAGGCGAGCAACCTGGTTATTACGGATAAAGCGACTTAAATCAACGGGTTTATTCTGATATTGCACCTGAACCACGGATGGCGCACCAATTTTCAGACGATAGGGAGCCGTGCCAGACAGGCTCAGCTTGCCACCGCTGCGCTGGATACCGCTAAACAGTTTCTTACCCGTTGCATCGCTGACTTCCAGCCAGCAGTCGCCGGTAAAGGTCATCACCACGGCATTCGGATCCGCCGCTGGTTCGCTAACCGCCGCCGCGCCCACTGGCATCTGCTGCGCCGTATTGGTGCTGGCCGGTGCGGGGCTGGTCGAAGTCGGTGCCTGAGAAGGCGAAACAACGGCGTTATTCTCTTCCTGCTGGGCAGCCGCGGCAGTGCTGTTACTGTTTTCAGCAGGCGCCGTGCCGGTGGATTCATCGGCGTTCGCCGGTGTGCTGGCGGCATTATTGCTCAACGGCACGCTGGTGCTGTTATCGGTTGATGCGCCGTTCGTCTGTCCCAGGGGGATAGACTGGCTGCTGTCGCTGTTACTGCCGTTTTGATCGGCCATCGACACCAGCTCATCCTGTGAGGCTTTATGGTTCTGCCACCACCAGGCGCCTGTCAGGCCGATCACGACAAAGACCACCAGCCAGGTAAAAATCATCAGCCAGCCGTCGCGTTTCTTACGCCGTTTGCCCAGGGAGAAGCTTTGCATCGGCTCAATTTTTGCGGCACGAACCGGCGTCTGCTTTTCCATCATCGGCAGCAGTTCCTCTTCAGGAATGTGCACCAGACGCGCATAAGAACGGATGTAACCGCGCAGGAAGGTAGAGGCTAAATCCGCAGGTGATTTGTCTTCTTCAATATCACGTACGGTAGTAAGTTTCAGGCACAGGCGTTCAGCAACATGTTGCTGCGTGAGTCCCATTTGTTCACGGGCCAGACGCAGGCGTGTACCTGTGGAATGAACTGCAGAATTTTCTTGAGTGGCTTCAGTATTCATTAGCTAAATAACGCTGGTACTGTATCGATTGCGGAAAACGTCGCGCTAACTGGTCGCCATAACGTGAAACGTCTGCGGCATTTCCCTGTTGCGCGGCGAAACGTATGTGTAACGCCAGGCTGCGTGCCGTCTCCGGCAGCGGCTGGTAAAGCTCTAATAATAGCGCTACGTTAGCCCACTGGTCATTTTCGACCGCGCTTTCAGCTTCGGCTAGTAGCGACGCTCCTTTACTCTGGTCCGCATCGAGCGCATACGACAAAGCAGCACGCGCTGCTTCTCTGTTTCCTGCCCGCAGATAACAATACCCCGACAGTTCATACGCATCGATACGGGCGTCTCCTTCCTGCGCACCCTTCGCCCGGATAAACTGTTGATGCGCTTCATCATACTGCCCTAAAGCGCAAAGAAACGCACCGTAATTGTTAGGGATGTAACCATTATGTGGCGCAATTCGCTGCGCGTGCTGAAAATGATAATGCGCTGCGGCAGTGTGCCCCTGCCGCTGAGCCAGCCGGGCCAATGCCAGGGGCACGCGGTAATCCTGGGGAGCGGCCGCCTGCGCCCGTAAGAGATTACGGCGCGCAGCAGGATAATCCTCTACCGCGAGGTAGTGCATACCCAGTTGCAAACGAAGCTCCGCTGCCCCCGATTGGGTCGGCGAACGGACACAACCGCTTACAACAAAAACGGCCAGTAATGCCGTGCACATCCCTTTGCCCATCGCCTTTCCATCCTGTTATCCCTGTGGCTGGCAGCAGCCTGCCACGCAGAGACGGAATGGAAAACCCTGTTAGTCAGCCTTTCAGAGCGCCTTCACAGATATGGCTTCGCCCGCCATTTTCTTACGCAGGGTGCGTTTCGTACGGTCAATCACTTCCCCGGCCAACTGGCCGCAGGCGGCATCAATATCATCACCACGGGTTTTACGCACGATAGTGGTAAAGCCGTAATCCATTAACACCTTGGAGAAGCGGTCAATCCGGCTGTTCGAGCTGCGACCATAAGGTGCCCCAGGGAAGGGGTTCCATGGAATCAGGTTGATCTTACACGGCGTTTCTTTCAGCAATGCCGCCAGTTCATGCGCGTCATCGGTGCTGTCGTTGACATGATCCAGCAACACGTATTCGATCGTGACGCGTCCCTGGTTCGCATTGGACTTACCAATATAGCGTTTAACCGCCGCCAGGAAGGTTTCAATATTGTATTTCTTGTTAATGGGTACGATGTCATCACGCAATTTGTCGTTTGGCGCATGCAGCGAAATCGCCAAGGCAACGTCGATCATGTCGCCCAGCTTGTCCAGGGCAGGCACAACGCCCGAGGTCGACAGGGTGACACGGCGTTTCGACAAACCAAAACCGAAGTCATCCAGCATGATTTCCATGGCCGGAACCACATTATTCAGGTTGAGCAACGGCTCACCCATGCCCATCATCACCACGTTGGTGATAGGACGCTGACCGGTCACTTTGGCCGCACCGACGATTTTTGCGGCACGCCAGACCTGACCAATAATTTCTGACACGCGCAGATTGCGGTTAAAGCCCTGCTGCGCCGTCGAGCAGAATTTACATTCCAGCGCGCAACCCACCTGAGAGGAGACACATAAGGTGGCGCGATCCCCTTCCGGGATATACACCGTTTCAACCAGCTGATCGCCGACGCGAATAGCCCATTTAATGGTGCCATCCGTCGAGCGCATCTCTTCAGCCACTTCCGGGGCGCGAATTTCGGTGAGTTCCATTAACCGGTTACGCAGCTTCTTGTTAATGTCGGTCATCTGCTCGAAATCATCGCAGCAGTAGTGGTAAATCCACTTCATCACCTGATCGGCACGGAAGGGTTTTTCACCGAGCGAGACAAAAAACTCACGCATTTGCTGACGGTTGAGATCCAGCAGGTTGATTTTTTGGCTTTTGGGTGAGACGGAAATAGGCGAGGTGGACGCGGACGTCACAATCTGTTCGGACATAATGTTCTCTGGCCTCGTTGTTACACGTTATGGCGCTGTTGGGAAAAGAAAAAAATTGCGCCTTCACTAAGCTGGCTCAATGAAGGCGCAATATTGTACAACATCTGCTGCCTGATAACAGGCTAGAGTTGCCCGTGTTCAGCAGATTTTTGTAAAGCCCTGTACGCGTCAGTCGCTAAGCAATTAACGGGTGCGCGGGCAGATTTCGTTTTCGCCGAAGAAATAGGCAATTTCACGAGCGGCTGATTCGGCAGAATCTGAACCGTGGGTTGCGTTCTCGGTGAAGCTGTCAGCGTAGTCTGCACGCAGTGTGCCAGCCAGCGCGTTAGCAGGGTTAGTTGCACCCATCAGGTCACGGTGACGCTGAACGGCATTTTCACCTTCCAGTACAGAAACCACAACCGGGCCAGACGTCATGAATTCAACCAGACCGTCGAAGAACGGCTTGTCCTGGTGCTCTGCGTAAAAACCTTCAGCCTGCTCTTTGCTCAGCTGCAGCATTTTTGCGCCAACGATTTTGAAGCCTGCGCTTTCAAAACGGTTGTAGATGGCACCGATCACGTTTTTAGCGACGGCGTTTGGCTTGATGATAGAAAAAGTACGTTCGATTGCCATGATGACCTCTGTCTTGACGTTCTGAAGAAACCGAGGGCGCGCGCCCCGGCTAAGAAACGGCGCCGATTATAGGGGTTGAGTGTGACGTTGCCTATCACCGAACCCATAATTTATTGAAAAATCTTGATCTGAGTCGGGGCTAATACTTTTCAACTCTGATTTAGCGCAAAAAACACTCACCCACGGGTAAAAACGACAGAGGCCAGCTGACCGGCCTCATCCATGACCACCAGCTGATAATCCCCAGCCCGATCAAGAGGTAGCGACAGGGTGCCGTTCTGACTTTGCGTTTCGAGCGGCTCGCCGTTTAAAAACCACCAGCGCTGAACGCCCTGACCGCCCTGCACCGCAACCGGTATCACCAGCGTAGTATTGCCCGGCAGCGGCTGAACGCGCTGCCCGTCAATAACGCCAGTCACAATCAGCGGCGCGCTACTGCCCTGATGCAAGGGCGGACACCGGGGATCAACCGCCGGTAAGCGCTGCGCCCGACGCTCCTGCGGCGGCAGCCAGGCTTCCAGCGGCAAAGGCCACACCAGACGTTCATGGCTGATGGCTCGCGGGCAATCCGCCGCAACCCGTAAGCCCTGTTCGTTCTGCCAGTAACGCAGGTGCAATCCACTCAGGCTTTCCTGCCCCGGTGCCAGCAAGGTCGGCGGCAGCGTGTCGTTCAGCACCCAACTCTGCCGCCGTTGTCGGCAGTTTTCGTCTCCCTCGGGCAGCGGCTGCCCGCCGGGCCAGCAGATGCCTGCCACGCTGACCGACGCCGGTCGCGGATCGGTGGGGATTGCCCGCCCGGCCAGGCGGTTCATCAGTACGTTGTTAACCTGATTCATGACGGGAACCGCAGACGCGAAACCAAACTGCCCCGCAACCGGCGTTGCATCGGGTCGTCCGACCCAAACGCCAATCAGATAACGCGGATTGATTCCCACGGCCCAGGCGTCACGGTAGCCGTAGCTGGTGCCGGTCTTCCATGCCAGCGGTACCACCGCAGGCGCGCTGCCATTACCCGCAGGCTGAGCCTCACCGCCCAGAATACGGCGGATAATCCAGGCCGCACCGGGCGAAAGCAGTGGGCGTTCCTGTAAGGGCTGGTCTGCCATCCAGCGCAGCTGACCGGCGTTGCCATGTCGGGCAAAGGCGCTATAGGCCGCCACGATATCATCCATGCGCGCTCCGGTGCCGCCGAGAATCAACGACAGGTTAGGCTCTGCACCCGGTGGGAAACGTAGATTTAGCCCCACATTGCGCAGGCGTGCGGCCACATTTTTTGGGCCCAGCGCCTCCAGCAGCTGCACGGCGGGCAGATTGAGTGATCGCACCAGCGCTTCGCTGGCGCTGACCGGGCCATGAAAACCGGTATCGAAGTTACCCGGACGGTAATCGCCAAAACGACGTGGAACATCCTGCAGTAAAGACTCGGCATGGATGAGCCCCTCGTCCAGCGCCATGCCATAGACAAAGGGTTTCAGGACCGATCCCGGCGAGCGAACGCTGGCAATCATATCCACATGACCAAAACGGCTGTCGTCGCCGAAATCGGCGGAACCGACGTAGCCACGCACCGCCATAGTAGTGTGATCCACCACCAGTATCGCCAATGAGGTGCGCGGAGGAAGCTGGTTTTTCACATTCAGCGCCATGCTTTCCAGCTCGCGCTGCAGCGACGGATCCAGCGTAGAGACGATTTTATCGTGCGTAGTCATCGATAACAGTCGCCGCGCCAGTAACGGCGCCATCTGCGGCATCTGGCGCGGCGGGAGCCAGACCGGTTCCTGGCGGATTTCAGCGACCCGTCGGGGCGACCAGACATGATACTGCGCCAGCCGATCCAGCACCTTATTACGTGCCGCTTCAGCCCGCTCTGGCCAGCGATCGGGCCGCAAACGACTGGGTGCCTGTGGCAATACGGCCATTAGCGCCGCCTCGCCCCTTGTCATCTGTGACGGCGCTTTACCCAGCCAGCTCCAGCTTGCCGCTCCAATCCCTTCCAGCGTCCCGCCAAAGGGCGCACGATTAAGATAAAGCGTTAAGATATCGTATTTAGAGAGATGCCACTCCAGTTGCAGAGCGCGCCATGCCTGAATCAGCTTGCCCCGCAGCGTTCGCGGCTGTGGGTCGATGATTCTGGCCACCTGCATGGTTAAAGTGCTGCCACCCGAAATGACGCTGCCATGACGCAGGTCCTGCCAGGCCGCGCGAAGCAGGGCGAGCGGATTAATCCCGGGATGGTACCAGAACCAGCGATCTTCATAGGTCAGCAACGCCTGTATGTACGTCGGCGACACGTCAGCGGGAGTGACCGGATAGCGCCAGATGCCCTGGTCGTCAGCGAAGCGCCACAGGGGTGTGCCGTCCTCGGCGACCACCACACGTGCGGGCTGAACCTCTTTAAGGGGCAAGGGGAATAACCGATCCAGAATCAGCGGGATAAGCAGCAAGGCCAGAATAAAAAGCGGCAGGGCTACCCACCGCTTTTTGATGTGCCGGTTTTTGATCACAACCCGGCCCGGCTACTGTTGTACATGCAGCTGTTGCGGCGTCGCACCTATCGCCCGCCACTCAGGTACGTACATCGATTCCACCTGCGGTGGCGGCATATGGTAGATACCCGGCGTCACTGCGCGCGCCAGATACATCAGGGTTGCAGGACGATACGTATCCACTGCCAGCGCGGCAACGAAGCGATCGTCACGGAACTCAATATGCCGGATGTTGGCCTGCTGCATATCCATCATGCTCTCTTTTAGCGCATCCGCACTGTCACCCAGGCTGGCACTGCTGTCTGCCAGATTCTGGTTTTCCAGCTCCAGTCCGGCCGGTAACAGATCCACGACCAGCGCATCGCTGATGCGGCGTTTCGCGGCCACGGTAAGACGGACCACCAGCAATTCACCGCTGCGCAGATTATTGAGATCCGCCGGTTTACCGTCCAGGGTGAAGTACTCTCGCTTAACGGACAGCATATGGCTGACGGGTTGCGGCGGCGTCAGCGGATAACCCACCACGTTCAGGCTGCCATACAGCGGTGCCGTGCCGGGATTGCTCACGTCAACGCCTTGCGTCAGCTGTTGACTATCCAGCCCTTTATTCACAGGCCCACTGCTGCTTACGGGCGGTTGATGACCCTGTAGTATCGCCTGCCAATCCTTACCCTGTGCGGTTTGCAGCGTGCGCGCCGCCAGGTAAAGCGCATTGTTCTCCTGGGTAGAGAGCCAGCGCTTGCCGTTCAGCTCTTTTGACAGTGACAGCAGCAGGCTGTTTTGCAGTTCCGGCTGCAGCTGATATTCCGCTAACAGGGCGATCATCATCCCCTCATCGCGCACCGTGCTGCCATAGTCGCCAAACCAGCTGCTTTCAGGTCGTGACAGCGTGGCGCCCTGCATCACAGCCAGCGGCGAACGCTGCCCATCGCCCATCAGCTTCAGCGCGACACCCAACTGCATCAGCGCCAGCCCCGATTTGGCCTTGTCACGCTTTTCGTAAAGCGCACGCAACGCGCCCAGTGGCGCACGCTGCTGACGCGCCAGCACCAGGCCGGCATAAGCCTGAACGCTGAAACGCAATGCATCGGTGTCGGCACTGCCACCGGCGGTGATTTGTGAAGGGTCCTGTAAATAACGCAGCAACCGAGCGTTAGCCCGATCAATCACGTCAGGGGGCAAGGCATAGCCCGCTTCGCTGGCGCGCAGTAAAAAGTCAGTAACGTAAGGTGTGAGCCAGAACTCCTCTTCACTCTGCTTACTCCACAACCCAAAGCTGCCGTCAGCACGCTGCATCCCGGCCAGACGGGCGATGCCGGTGTCAACGGCGGCCCGACGAACGTCATCACTGCTGGTTTTTATCCCCATAGCGCTGAGCTGCGCCTGACTGGTATAGAGCGACGGCCAGAGACCGCTGGTGGTCTGCTCCAGACAGCCATAGGGATAGGCATAAAGCGCACTGATGTAGCTGGCGATATTTAAAGGCGGACGATTACTCAGGGTCAGTTGTCCACTCAGGGTTTCTGCATCCAGACCCGCAAATGCCGCCGCCGTGACCTGCCAGGGGCGATCGTGGTCAATCACAGCGGCAAAATTGAGGGTTTGCGCAGGATAAGGCGGCCTGACGCCAATCTTCCACGTCTGCTGGCTGGGCCGCACCGTCTCACCGGGCAGGTTCAGCCCTGAAATCTGCACCTGCACTTCGCCGTCACCAAACCCGGTTTTCGCCGTCACGGGCACCTGCAGGGTGGTCCTTTCGCCTTTTGCCAGCGTCACATTTTGTGTGGCCGCGCCCGACAGTCCTATCAGACCTTGGGCAGTCAAATCGACCTTCAGCGTTTGCGGCAGGTCCGTCAGATTGGTGATATCCAGCGCCAGTGAAGCGCTGTCGCCGCTGGCCAGAAAACGCGGCGTGGCCAGTTCGCTCACCAGCGGGGCAGCCACCACCAGCTTACGTTCGGCAGCGCCAAAGCTGTCATCGCTCCAGACCTGCGTCATTAAGCGCAACTCGCCGTTAAAGGCCGGAATGGGCAGCGTAATGGCACCCTTGCCGTTTTTATCCAGCGTAACGGCCTGCAACTGCTGCGCCACGATATTGACGTGGGTGACCGGTTTTTTACCGCCGCGCGTCATGGATTCGTCTTCACCGTCTCCGCCAAAGCGCAGAGCAGCCAGCCGTCCACCGCTTTCAATCAGTTGACCAAACACATCGTACTGATCGACGTTATAACGCTTGCGACCGAAAAAAGCCGTCCAGGGATCGGGCGTTTTATAATCCGTCACGCTTAACACACCGCTGTCTACCGCTGACAGCAGGACGTGCACCTTGTCAGGCAGCGGGCCGCCTTCACGGCTGGCCTGAACGTTCACCGTCAGGTTCTGCTCAGGACGAACCTTATCGGGTGCGTCCAGCGTCAGCGTTAAACGTCGCGCCTCGGTCGCCATCGGCAGATGTAACAGTCCGACCGCCCGTTTCGGCGTGGCACCACTGGTTTTGTCCCCTTCCCGCACCACAATGGCACTGAAATAGAGATCGTGGCGCTGCCAGTTGGCCGCGATCGGCACGTCCACCTGGGTTCCACCCTGCGGCACCGTTAAGGGTTGCCACCAGAGCGTCCCGCTGCTGGATTCCACCATCAGATAGCCTTTTCCGGCCGTGGGCGATTCGACCTGCAAATGGACGGTTTCACCCGGTTGGTATGCCGCTTTATCTAGCTTTAGTTTGACCTGGTCCGGACGCAGTGCGCCTGTACCATTGGTATTATCCTGCCAGTCATAGCCCGCCTGAAAACGCACGCTGCTGATGATTTTTTCACCCGACTGGACCTCTAGCCGGTAGCTGCCCCACTCAACCGGGAAGCTGACCTTGGTGCTGCCGTCAGCGGGAATGCTGACAGATTGCTCATCTTCCTGCAGGTCTTTGGCATCGTAACGTGACTGCCAGCCTTCACTGTCCGAGAAGCTCCAGTAGTAGTCACGCCGTTCACGAATTAAGCGTACGTCAAGCTTATCTGCCGCCAGCTTAGCGCCCTGACTGTTGGCATAAACAATATCGAATTCTGCCAGGCTGTTTTCCGGCACGGTCGGCTCATCGTGATAGCTGTCACTGCGGTAATCGTAGATCGCCTTATTGCCAAACAGCGGACGGATACCGGGCAACGCGTCCGCCGGCCAGATGGCCTGAGTAGCACGTCGGGTGACCGGACGACCGCCGGTTTCCAGCAGGCTGGCCTGCAGTATCAGGTTCAGCGGTGAGTGAAGCTGATCCCACTGATTATCCACGGTCAGTTGCGCCTTGCCGTTGGCGTCAAGCTTAAGATCGACATCGTCCAGACTGCGCTTCAGGCCCTGTTCGGTGATGTCACCAAACTGGTAGCCCGGCAGCGCAGCAACCGCCTCACGGGCCGGACGCAGATAGAGCTGTCCCTGCAGCTGATTCCCTGCCGCAGGCGCGCCATACAGATAGCGCCCCTCAATGTCGAACGTAATATCGGCATCCGCAGGCTGGGGTTGTTCATCGTTTTTCAGCGTTAATGCCATGCGCTCAGGCAGAAAATCCTCAACGCGGAAATGCCACTGCCGCAGCTGGTTATCACCGGTATTCAGCCGCAGCATCCAGCCGCCGGTCATCGCCGAAGCCGGTAAAGCAAACCGCTGCTGATAGAAACCGTCCTGCGGCTGCCAGACCACCGTGCGCACTACCTCGCCGTCGGGCTGTACCAGCTCAGCCTTAACCGGTTGGGCAGGTAAAGGCTTGCCGTCCGCATCGCGCAGCAGCGCATTGACGATCACTGTTTCGCCAGGCCGATAAATATCTCGTGGGCCGAAGACGAAGAGCTGTTTGTCATAGCCTTCGGGCCCCGCTACGGGGAATTCGGCTAAATCCAGAGCAGGGCGCGCCAGGTCGATCAGCGAAGTTTGTTCGCCCTTCATGGCCAGCAGGAACTTGCCTTTTTCGTCTGCATTAAGGCGCAAATGACCGCTGCTGTCGCTGGTGCCGTTTTGCAGCACCAGGCCTTTATCATTCAACAGCCTGATACTGACGCCGGAAAGCGGTGCGCCGTTTTCCAGACTCTGTGCGAAGAGTTCAAACTGGGTGGGAAAGCGGTGCAGCGACAGGCCGATATCGCTCAGGGTAAACAGCGTCGCAGGCATGCTGTAGTGATAAGTGCCCGCCTGCTTCATGACCGCCAGATAAACCCCTGGCTGCTGAAGCGGCTTAATGTCTTTCAGCGGCAACTGCAGTTTTTCCCGCGTGTTACGGGCCGGGTTGAGTTCAAAGCGGCCGGTATACACCAGTTGGCTGGTTTTCAGCAGTTCCTGAGATTGCCAGGTAGAGAGGTTGTTACCGTAATTCCACTGGGAAAGGAATTCCGCCAGGCCCGCATTTTTGATTCGGAAAAAATCCACATCCACCTGGTCTACGTTCAACGCCAGTACCGGCAGCCCCTGCGCGATACGCAACGGCAACAGGGAGCCTCGGCTGGCAAAGCCCACCATCGGCTCAATGTCGCGGGTAGTGATTTTTTTGCTGTAGGCCGTTGTAAGCGTCTCACCGCTGGCGGCGCGCAAGCCCGAATCGACGGTCACGGTGAAGTGACGAGAGGGTTCAGGATGGCGAAAACGCAGGGCTTTACGATTGCTGGAAAGCTCCCAACCACCATCGACTTTGCCGTGTTTATCGTCGATCAACCTGACCTTTTGCGCCAGATCCTGCTTGTCATACAGCGGCTGATTAAAGGTTAAAACCAGCGCCGCCGCGCCATCAAGCTGTAATTCAGAGAGATCGATAATGGTGAGTGGTTTGCTGGCCTGCGCGCTGGCTGCAGGGGTTTCTGCACTGACAGGAAAAACAGGTAAGGTGGCGACAGACAGCAGCGAACCACCGATCAGCATGCTGAACAGCAGCCGGTTAATGCGTTTTTTCATGGTAAATCCTTCACCGGGCCCCAGGGGAATTGTTATATAACGCTGGGCAATTTCACATCAACGCTCGCATTTAATCAACGCTTCTCTTGAGATGGTGTGCACATTACCCGACACTGGCATGACAGATTGCTGAGATGAGGTTGTTATGACGACGCCACTGTTTGTGTCCGCCGACTGGTTACAAGAACACTACAACGATGAAACGCTGCAGGTACTGGACGCACGTATGCTGCCGCCAGGCATGGATGCGGTTCGCAATATCCAGGCTGAATACCTGGCGGGTCATTTGCCCCAGGCACCTTTCTTTAATATTGAAGCACTTTCCGATCACACCAGCCCCTATCCGCATATGCTCCCGCGCGCTGAAAGCTTTGCCGTGGCCATGCGCGAGCTTGGCGTCAACAGTGATAAACATCTGATTGTTTATGATGAGGGCAACCTGTTTTCTGCCCCGCGCGCCTGGTGGATGCTGCGCGCTTTCGGCGTCGCCCAGGTTTCCATTCTGGCTGGCGGTTTGCAGGGCTGGAAAGCCGCAGGCTTTGCGCTGGCGGAGGGGGAAGTGAGCCTGCCTGAGGGCGAATTCGAGGCTGAGTTCGATGACGGGTTGGTGAAACGCCTGACTGACGTGCTGTTGATTAGCCATGAAGGTGGCGCACAGATTGTGGATGCCCGTGCGGCTAACCGCTTCAATGCCGAGGTAGATGAACCGCGTCCTGGTTTACATCGCGGGCACATTCCCAACAGTCTGAATCTGCCGTGGAACCTGTTGGTTGAACAGGGACAACTGAAGCCAGAGTCCGAACTGCGCGCCCTGTTTGCCCAGGCGGGCGTGGACCTGACGCAACCCGTTGTCGCCACCTGTGGCTCAGGCGTTACGGCGGTCGTGTTGATTCTGGCGCTGACGTCGCTGGGCGTTCGGGAGGCTACGCTCTATGACGGTTCCTGGGGCGAATGGGGAAGCCGGGACGATTTGCCGATTGCGAAATAAGAAGACGCGCGGCCGGTGAGGCCGCGCGCGTTGTCAGATAATACGCTGACCGCCTTTGAACTCGCGCAGGAAACTCCCCCAGCGACGTTCATAAAAGGGCGTGATGTGGGCGGTAAAGAAGTGGCTGATGCCGCGATCGTCTGCCGTGACCTCGCAGATATCAATGGGTGCGTCATCCAGTAACGTGTCGCTGGCGACGCTGCCAGCGGCCTGAATAATGGCCTCAATATCGCAGTCCGCTTCAATCCCAATCAGCAGGTTGGGTTCCTCATCCGCGCGTTCACGAATGCTGGCAACAAAGGCGCGTTTCACCTGCTTATATTTGCTGAGCAGCTGGGTCAGAGAGTCAATCATCTGGGCAGGCGGTTGTGCCACTTCCGACAGCAGCAGTGACTGCCCGCCTTCCAGCACGCTTTGCTGAGTGAGTGCACTGCCCTCCTCGCCCAGCAGATGGCTGATTTCCGCCGCGGAGAACTCTTTTCCCGTCGGCAGTTTTGGGTTCAAAAACAGGGTTTCGCCACGCGTCATGTCAAACAGGGTGCGCACGGGTAAACGTAAATACGCCTGTTCGCTCTCGACGGCTTCGCTCATCGCCTGTTCGGAGGTAAAAAACGGAATAACGCTGCTGCCATCCTCTTTTTCCCAGTGCTGGAGATCCACCGGCGTACTGGCATCCAGTTGCTGGCTGGTGCTTTCGCCGGGCACCCAGACGTCAGCTTCCAGCAACAGCTGGAAAAATTCAGGCCGGTGCGCAGGCTCGGTCGCGGCCAGCTTCAGCACCTCTTCAAGACGGTTCATAGTTTACTTCTACCTTGAGAAAGCGGTGACCAGGTCACCGCTGGATTGCGCTTATTTCAGTAACAGGTTGGCGAGGGTACGGACACCCAGACCGGTTGCACCGGCAGCCCACTGATCGACCGCGCTTTTGCGATAGGTCGCTGAGCAGTCAATATGTAACCAGCCCTGCTGATAGTGGCTGACGAAGTACGACAGGAACGCGGCAGCGCTGCTGGCACCTGCCGAATGCGCCGGACTGGCAATGTTGTTCAGATCGGCAAAGTTCGATGGCAGATGGTTGCGATGGAATTCCGCCAGCGGCAAACGCCAGAAAGGTTCGTTTTCGCTGACTGCGCTGCCCATCACCGACTGCGCCAGGCCATCGTCAAAGGTAAACAGCGCGTGATAATCATTGCCGACCGCCGTCTTCGCGGCACCGGTCAGGGTTGCCGCATCGATCAGAAGCGTCGGGTTCTGCTCGCTGGCATCAATCAGGCCATCAGCCAGTACCAGGCGGCCTTCAGCGTCGGTGTTCATCACCTCTACCGACTTGCCGTTACGGTAGCGAATGATGTCGCCCAGTTTGAAGGCATTGCTGCTGACCATGTTATCCGCGCAGCAGAGGTAAAGTTTAACCCGCTTATTCAGCCCGCGCGCGATCGCCAGCGCCAGCGCACCGGTGACGGTGGCCGCACCGCCCATGTCCGACTTCATTGAGTCCATGCCAGCGCTCGGTTTCAGGCTGTAGCCGCCGGTATCAAAGGTAATGCCTTTGCCCACCAGACAGGCGTAAACAGGCGCCTCGCTGTCTCCGGTTGGGTTGAAATCCAGCGCCAGAAAGACCGGCGGGCGGTTAGAGCCGCGACCCACGGTGTGCAGGCCCATGTAGCCTTGTTCGCGTAAGTCGTCGCCTTTGGTAATGCGATAGCTGACGGCCTCACCACCCAGCTCACTGAGTAAGTCAATGGCGCTGTGCGCCAGCGTTTCCGGGCCCAGATCGTCGGCTGGTAAATTAATGGTGTCGCGCACCCAGCCAACAATTTTGCGGCGGCGATCGAACTCCGCCTGCTCGTGTTCACCCAGTTGCGGCCAGTCCACCTGGTTTTTGCCCTTAGGCCCGCGATAACCCTGCCAGAATGCCCAGCACTGCTCAAGGTGCCAGCCTTCGCCAGCCAGTGACACATGACGAATGCCCTGGCCATCCAGTTTACGGGCGGCTCGTTGAATGGTCATCAAGGCATCCGCTTCACGCAGGTGCAGGGTCATGCCGTTATCATTGCTGCTTAACAGCGCTTTTTCGCCCCAGCGCGCATCGGCGGGCTGGCTGCTGAGCGTAATATTCATCGGTTGTGTATTCATTGTAGGGCTCCGTATTCGTTATTCGTTTCATCCAGCCTGTTTTAAGACGGCTTTTTCATTCAGATGTTACGCTGCACGCCGCAGATGTTGTCGGCGCACAGTTTGTCAGCCTCGGCTGGCAAATGCATCATGACTTCATGAGTTCACGCAGGCGCGTAACGGACTTCTGCACCAGCGCGATGGCATAATCGATCTCGTCTTCCGTGGTAAAACGGCCCAGCGAGAAGCGAAGCGAGCTGTGTGCCAGCTCTTCGTTCAGGCCAAGCGCACGCAGGACATAGGAGGGTTCAAGACTGGCAGAAGTACAGGCCGATCCAGACGACAGCGCAAGATCTTTTAACGCCATGATCAATGACTCACCTTCAACGTCAGTGAAACTTACGTTGAGAATGTTGGGACAGCTGTGCTGCAAATCGCCATTTACGCTGACGCCGCCGGTCTGGCGCAGCCCCTGCCACAGCCGATCCCGAAGGGCAGACAAGCGGGCCATCTCTTCTTCGCGGACTTCACGGGCAATGCGATAGGCTTCACCCATCCCCACGATCTGGTGCACAGGTAAGGTGCCCGAGCGCATATTGCGTTCATGGCCGCCACCATGGATTTGTGCATCGATCTGAACGCGCGGCTTACGGCGCACATACAGCGCGCCGATCCCTTTGGGGCCATACACTTTATGGGCGGAAAAGGACATCAGATCGACAGGGAGTTCACTCAGATCGACAGAGAGCTTACCTACGCTCTGTGTGGCATCAACATGGAACAGGATGCCACGTTCGCGACAGAGCGCGCCCATCGCGGCGATATCCTGAATCACGCCAATTTCATTGTTCACGTGCATGATCGACACCAGAACGGTGTCATCGCGCAGTGCAGCACGCAAATCCTCAATCGCGATCAGACCATTCGCGGCGGGCGTCAGCCAGGTGATCTCGAAGCCTTCACGTTCAAGTTGCAGGCAGGTATCAATCACCGCTTTATGTTCGGTTACGCTGGTAACGATGTGCTTGCCGCGCGCCTGATTAAAGTGGGCTACGCCTTTAATGGCGAGGTTGTCGGATTCGGTGGCACCGGAGGTAAACACGATTTCACGCGGGTCAGCATTCACCAGCTCTGCCACCTGATTACGCGCAACGTCTACCGCTTCTTCGGCCTGCCAGCCAAAACGGTGTGAACGGGAGGCCGGGTTACCAAACGTGCCATCCAGCGTCAGGAATTGCATCATTTTGCTGGCCACACGCGGATCGGCCGGCGTGGTAGCGGCGTAATCCAGGTAAATCGGTAATTTCATTGCGCTACAGCTCCGTATAGAAAATCATACGTATTTATAGCAGATTCAGCCCCTACCGCGTTAGCAGTAAGGGCCGGAGAAGAGGAGGATTACGAGGCGCGAAGGTTCACGTTGATTTCCTGAGAACGGGAGTTCTGGAAACGGCGGTTGTCATTGGCGTTCTGACGGTCGGCCACGTCCAGGATTTCCTGATTATTCACCAGCTCAGCCAGCGTAATGTTGTTCAGGAACTCACTAATGCGCACACTCAGATCGCGCCACAGGACGTGAGTCAGGCAGCGTTCGCCGCCCTGGCAGCCCTCTTTGCCCTGACACTTGGTGGCGTCCACGGACTCATCTACCGCCGTGATCACTTCTCCCACCGCAATCGCATTGGCTTCTTTACCTAGCAGATAACCGCCGCCCGGCCCGCGGACGCTTGCTACCAGGCCATGCTTGCGTAAACGCGAGAATAACTGCTCCAGATAGGAGAGCGAAATGCCCTGGCGTTCAGAGATATCTGCCAGTGGAACCGGGCCCTGGTGAGAGTGAAGGGCAACGTCCAGCATGGCGGTAACAGCATAACGTCCTTTGGATGTCAGTCTCATAGCATACAACCTCAATAGCGTCCGGTTATCGGAGGATTAGCGAAGATGGCAGCAAGTCTGACATTCCTGAGTAATTTGGTCAACTATTTAACCAAGTAAATTACTCAAGTATTTAACCTGGTAATTTACTCAACTATTATTCGCCGTCCGTTCTGGTTCCTTTTCGCTTCTCGAAAGACGAGAGCATACCGCGCAAAATATTGAGCTCATCGCGTTCAGGACGGGCGCGCGTATACAGACGACGCAGTTTGCTCATGACCTGGCCCGGGTTGGCTTCACGGATAAACCCGCTTTCCAGCATCATGTTTTCCATGTGCTGATAGAAGCGTTCCAGATCATCCACCAGCGGATAAGGGGAAGCGTCGTACTGCGGTTTTGGGGTTTGGTTCTCTTGCGCCTGAAGCCAGGCCATACGCACTTCATAAGCAATGATCTGCACGGCCATCGCGAGATTCAGCGAGCTGTATTCCGGATTCGCCTGAATGGCCACGTGGTAGTGACACTTTTGCAATTCGTCGTTTGTCAGTCCGACGCGTTCACGGCCAAACACCAGCGCGACAGGCGCCTGCTGCCCTTCTTCAATACTTTTCACGCCGCATTCCCGGGCGTCCAGCATCGGCCACGGCAGAGATCGCGAGCGGGCGCTGGTGCCGACCACCAGGCTGCACCCGGCAATGGCTTCATCCAGGGAGTCTACAATCTTTGCCTCACCGATAACATCACTGGCACCCGCTGCCAGAGAGATAGCCTGAGAGTCTGGCTTCACCAGCGGATTCACCAGATAGAGGTTAGTTAACCCCATGGTTTTCATGGCGCGCGCTACGGAGCCCATGTTGCCGGTATGAGAAGTTTCCACCAGCACGATACGAATATTTTGCAGCATAAGAGTTGGGATCGGTCAGAAAATGATGACGCGTACTCTAACATAAAGCAGGACATTTACCGAACACCCTGCTATACTCCGCGCCGTTTTCCCCGTTCTTTAACATCCAGCGAGAGATACCGATGCATCCAATGCTCAACATTGCCGTGCGCGCAGCGCGCAAGGCCGGAAATTTAATTGCCAAGAATTATGAAACCCCGGACGCTGTCGAGGCCAGCCAGAAAGGCAGCAACGACTTCGTAACGAATGTTGACCGCGACGCAGAACGCCTGATTATCGAAGTCATTCGTAAATCTTACCCAAAACATACCATCATCACTGAAGAAAGCGGTGAGCTTGAGGGCGAAGATCAGGATATTCAATGGGTAATCGATCCGCTGGATGGTACCACCAACTTTATTAAACGCCTGCCCCACTTCTCTGTTTCTATTGCCGTTCGTATTAAAGGCCGTACAGAAGTGGCTGTCGTTTACGATCCTATGCGTAATGAACTGTTCAGCGCCGTACGCGGACAGGGCACGCAGCTGAATGGTTACCGCCTGCGCGGCAGTATCGCTCGCGATCTGGATGGCACCATTCTTGCCACCGGTTTCCCCTTCAAGCTCAAACAGCACGCCCCAGCTTATATGAACATCATGACCAAGCTGTTTACGCAGTGTGCCGATTTCCGTCGCACCGGCTCCGCTGCGCTGGATCTGGCGTACGTCGCCGCAGGCCGCGTTGATGGCTACTTTGAAATTGGTTTGAAACCGTGGGATTTCGCGGCGGGTGAACTGCTGGTGCGCGAAGCGGGCGGACTGGTCACTGACTTCACCGGCAACCACGGCTACCTGCATTCAGGCAACATCGTTGCCGGTAACCCTCGCGTGGTGAAATCGCTGTTATCGGCGATGCGCGAAGAGCTGAGCGAAGCGCTGAAGCGCTAAAAGAAAAGGCGGCACGATAACGTGCCGCCTTTCTTATTGCCTTGGGATTAACGACGTTCGTGCGTTAACACCTGACGTGGCTGAGTACGACGTCCTACCATTCCCATCACGCCTGCCAGTACCGCTTCAATAATCAGGATAAAGAAAGCATACCAGCTGGCTTTCGCGGTTGCTTTCGCCGCCTGCTCGCCGGCTTCACGCGCTTTCTGCTCTGCCTGTTTTTTCAGTTCCTGATATTTCTGCATAGCCTGTTGATAGCTTTGTTCTGCCTGATTGACGATCTGTTCAGCTTCCTGATCGCTTTTTCCGGTCCGCGCTTTAATAATATTTTTTAAAGCATCACGATCGGCGGCCTGTAAAGTATCTGAATGACGAGCAATAACGCCTTTAAACCAGTTTGCTAAATCTGTGTCTGCCGTTTGTGGATGATTAGACGTGTTATTTGCCTGATTTTCGGCATTCTGCGCTTCATTATTCGCATCCTGCTTCAGATTTTCCGGTTGTAATTCAGGCTTACCCGTTTGACGCAGCGTCGTTTCCAGTTCTTGCTGCATATTGTCTAAATTAATATTATTTTGCTGCAGTTTTTCTTTAGCCATTTGGGTAACCGATGGCGCAGCGGCTGAAATACCACTTCCTACTGCCTGGAAACCCGTACCAAGAATATTCATGGCGCCGCCTAATACGCTACTGGCAAGGCTCACGGCCAGGTAAATAGTTAAGACGGTACTAATACCAAACATCAGCAAGCCGTGCAGTGCGCCTTCACGCTGCGCCAGGCGACCGGCGACGTAGCTACCGGCGGCAATAGCGATCAGCATTTCAATGGCCGTCCAGACCAGGGCACCCGTTCCCAGATGTTTAAATGGATTATCTTCCTGCAAAGGGTCAATGGTGGTAGCACCAATTGCCGTACCCAGCAAGGTTAATAATATGTGAATAATCAAAGCACAAATTACACCGGCAAAAACGGCACTCCAGGAAATGCGTTTAAGGGGTAAGCCTGCCGCTCCGGTGACGAGCGGATCGTTGTAGCCATTATTAATACGGGTATCAGCCATGAGATATTTCCCTCGCAACACATAGCAGGTGAGTGTCGTTTTTTTCATTCCCAGATAGGGGTTCGCAATAACTATAAACAGCGTAGTCAGTGAAAACTATTTTCACCACTCAACGTGCAAGAGAAAATAAAAATAGTTGCGATGCGAAAATGTGAGGATCCCGGCAGCGGGGAATATCTTCCGCCGCCGCAGAAATTAAAAGGGTCGGATACCGCCGGTAAAACCAGGCTGAGCAGACTGCCAGAGCGCACAGCCCACAACAATCAACGTCAGGCTGCCCACTAACGCCAGCACAGGCAACAGGCTGCGCGCACCTTTACCCACCTGGCTGTCCGCGCCAAGACGCTGCGCCAGCGCGCGGGAACGCTGCACCAGTAAGCCAATGGCAGAAATGGTCAGGGCGGTCCCCACCGCCATAACGGCGGCAGAAAGGACGCCCCACAGATACACGCCAATCACTTTAGAAAACAGCAGCATCATGATCGCGCCTGAACAGGGACGCAGCCCCATGGAGATCACCACCAACAGCTGCGTTTTGCCATTAACGGCGCCCGCCATTTGCTGTGCGCTGGGCAAATGCGCATGGCCACAGCCACAGTGTTCATCATGCTGATGATGAGGGCGCAGCGCATGAATCCTCATTGTCGGCTGAGGACGCAACAGCAGCAAAAGCGCTTTTATCGCCCGGTAGCCTATCCAGATACCTAAGGCAATAACCAACACATAACTGCTCTTCTCCAGCCAGAAACTGCTGAGGTGCAGCTGCCGCGATGAGGTTTTCAGCACCACCAGCATCAGCGTGACCAGGATGATAGCCACTGAGCCCTGTAGCAACGAGGCCAGTAGCGTGAGTTTCATGCTGGTTTTTAGTTTTGCCGGATGCGTTGCCAGAAAAGTCGTGATCACGACTTTACCGTGACCCGGCCCTAAGGCATGCAGGACACCATAGATCAGGCTGAATGCCAGTAACGACAGTCCGGCATGATGAGGCTGCTCGGCAACCTGCTGCAGGAGCTGAGTCATCTGGCGATGCAGCACTTTTTGCCAGAGCACGCTTTGCAGAAGTATCTGGGGCCAGTGCAGCCAGATGGCCGCGCCCAGAGTAACCAACCCTGCCGTAAACAGTGCCAGCGGCCACAGCCGTTTTTTGGCTTGGGTCGTGAGCGTCAGTGACATGTCAGTATCACCGTTTGTGCAAACTGCCTTCCCAGATCCATATCCTCAGGCGGCGCATCTGCCTTGTCGAGCGAGAGCGCATACTGTTTCAAAGAGTCATCCGGTTTGGGCGTATGTAAGGTGAATGCACAGCGTGACTGTAAAGCTTGCGGTACAGTTAACGCCTCAGGTTTGTCGTAGAACATATCCACGAAGTAGGTCGGATCGAAGGTTAAAATCTCAAAGCGTTCATTTTTGAGTAAAGGCGGCTCGGCCAGTGGCAGAACAAATTCCAGTACCGCCTTATTGCCGCTGCGCGACAGATTGTATTCCGTTGGTAAATTCAAGAACTTCACCCGCTGCTTGTTATGCCAGATTTCGGAAAAGTAATGTTGCCCGAGCACGTTCGCCATCACACCCGCCGCCAGTTTCTTCCATACCACCGTTCCCGGTTTGGCATCGCTCGCGTCATACAGCAGGTCGGCGGAGGTAATCTCATCCATGGTCCACGTCATTTTCAGGCCGGTAAAACGATCGTCCTTCGTGACCAGCTCGGTTTTCATATCAATAAAGCTGTGTGGATGTGCCAGCGCTGACGAACTGACCAGGGTAAATAGTGCAAAAAACATGCGTCTCATAATGTTATAAAGTAACGTTCCTGATGAAAAGGTTTCTTAAGTAACAAAATTTTGTGACCCGCCTTAAACCTCTGAACAAAAAAACGGGTAAACCGTTCAAGGGTTCAGGAGGTTGACTATTCTTAGCTAAAAATAGCCTGCTGGAATAATGATTGATGAGTTCTGCTACATCTTCAGCACCACTCTTCACCGGTTCACAGCGTCGCTGTCATCTGTTGTTACTGCTGTTTCTGCCCGCTCCCGCACTGACGCTTAAAAGATTAAGCCTGCTAAACGGAGTGGACATCGCCACCGCGAGACAGGACCTCGCGGAAGTGGGTGATGAGATACAGCGCTATCATCGACTGGAACTTCATCAGATGGTGGATGGCAGCCTGCGCATTCATGGTACAGAGCTGGATCGACGCATTTGTTTAATCCATAATTTGCGACGCAGCCTGCGACTGTCGCAGGCCTTTGTCTGCGAGCATTTTGCCGCGCCCTTACGCCTGCGTCTGAAGCAGATGAAAATTGAAAAAGCGCTGTACGATGAAACCAATTTACAGGCGCTGATCCAGCACTGCAGCCTGTGCCTTAATCGCCCGTTCAGCACGCGCGATCAACTCTTTTTACAAATATTTATGAAATACGGCCTGTGCCAGCGCCAGCCTGCGATCTTTACGGCGCAGCAACAGGCATGGCTGTCAGCGAAAGCAGAACGTCAGGCCGCAAAAGATGTTATTCATCACTGGCAAAAGCGCTGTCATCTGACGCCGGACGCCAGCGAAACGGATTTCTGGACGCTGTTATTTAGCCTGATCCATTTTCCGGACGCCAGCCTTGTCGACCATCCCAGCGAGCAGCGACTGATGCGCGCCACACAGCGGCTCATTGATGATTTTGAGCACGTCGCCGGCACCACTTTTCATGACCGCACCGAACTCCAGCAGCAGTTATATACCCACCTGGCACAGGCGCTGGATCGCACCTACTTTACAATGGCTATTGATGACAGTGTGGCACAAGACGTAACCAGGCTTTATCCGCGCCTGCTGCGCACCACACAGCAGGCACTGGACGCTTTCGAGCAGACATTTCAGGTTCAGTTCGCGCCGGAAGAGGTCAGCCTGGTGACGGTGATTTTCGGTGCGTGGCTGATGCAAAGCAGCGCATTGCAGGAAAAACAGGTGCTGCTGCTTACCGGTGACGATCCCGAACTGGAACAGGATGTCGAGCAGCAAATCCGCGAGATCACCTTGCTGCCTGTTAACATCACCTATCAGCGCGTTGAAGATTTCCAGCGCGACGGCGCACCGCGCGAAGTCGATGTCATTATTTCGCCTTATGTCACCTCGCTGCCCCTTTTCTCTCCCCCACTTATCCACGCCGAACTGCCGCTGACTGAATACCATCAGCAACGCATTCGCTATTTGCTGGAATCCTGACGCGGCCGCAGGAACAGTGCGGGCAGTGCCACCAGCGCCATCACCCAGAAGAGATGACCGTGCAGGTGAGTAAAGAGTACGCCGCAAATCATGGTCATGACGGCAATTCCGCCGCCCATTGCCAGCGCCGAATAGAGCGACTGCAAACGGATCACATCCGCCCCCTGCCGTGAAGCGATAAAGCGCATTGCGGCCAGATGACATACCGTAAAGCTACCGCAGTGGAGTAGTTGCCCCACAATTAGCAGCGGCAACGCGGTGCTGGCGCCGAGCAGTCCCCAGCGAACCAGCGCACAGATGCCTGACAGCAACAGCAGATCCCGTGCGCGCCAGCGGTGAAACAGTCGATGGCTTAAGGCAAACACCACGATTTCCGCTACCACGCCCAGCGACCAAAGATAACCCACTACCGATGCAGAATAACCGCTCTCCTGCCACCAGATGGCGCTGAAGCCATAATAAGCCGCATGTGCGCCCTGTAATAACGTCACGCACACCATAAAGCGCCAGACCGCGTTTTCCTTTATCAGATCGCGCCAGGCCTGCCAGCCTCCACCCACTCTGCCCTGCCTTTCGCTGCCCTGGGGATGGGTACGCGGGGTAAGCAGCATTCCTGCCAGCATACTGACCAACCCAACCGACAGCAGCATTAAGATCGCCTGCGAAGAGAAGGCGCTCACCAGCATACCGGTCAGGGCTGAGCTGATCACAAACGCCAGCGAACCCCACAAGCGAACGGGCCCGTAGGCAAGGCCAATTTGCTGCGTCCAGGTGGCGGCCAGTGCATCGCTTAAAGGAACCAGCGGCGAGAAAAACAGGTTAAAACCGGTCATGACTAACAGCAGCCACATCCACTGCTGCCCAACCCAATAGCCCGCCGCAATAAAGCAGGTCAGTAGGGCCAGCAGGCGTAATGCCGTAATCAGTTGTCCGGGATTTTTAACCTGAGAGGCGATGAATAAACTTCCCACAAAGCGCGCCACCATGCCGCACCCCAATAGCAGACCAATTTGTTCAGCATTCAGGCCCACACCTTTGAGCCAGACGCCCCAGAAAGGAAGATAAATGCCGTAGCAGAAAAAGTAGGTGAAGTAGCTTAGTCCAAGCCACTTGGCGGAGCCGATTGCCATGTTCCCTCCAGCAATGATGCTTCCAGGCAATGATATGTGGTCGTTACTTTGTCAGAGCCGGGTTATGCAGGCAATAAAAAAGGATGGCCATGGCCATCCTCTTGTCAGACTGTGTTTTCAACAGAAAGGATTACGCGTAAACCGGCAGGCGCGCACAGATATCCAGTACTTTCTGCTTGGTACGCTCAATGGTGGCTTCATCGTTGATGTTGTCTAACACATCCGCGATCCAACCGGCCAGTTCGCGTACGTCTGCTTCTTTAAAGCCACGGCGCGTAACGGCAGGCGTACCAATTCGAACACCAGAGGTGACAAACGGGCTTTTCGGATCGTTTGGCACGCTGTTTTTGTTTACGGTGATATTCGCGCGGCCCAGTGCGGCATCGGCTTCTTTACCGGTCATGTTTTTGCTGACGAGATCGATCAGGAACAGGTGGTTATAGGTGCCGCCTGATACGATGTTATAGCCACGCGCGATCAGCACTTCTACCATTGCCTCAGCGTTTTTGGCGACCTGCTGCTGGTAGGCTTTAAACTCAGGCTCCATGGCTTCTTTGAAGGCCACGGCTTTACCGGCGATCACGTGCATCAGCGGGCCGCCCTGTCCACCAGGGAAGACGGCTGAGTTAAGCTTTTTGTACAGCTCTTCATCGCCGCCCTGCGCCAGGATGATACCGCCGCGCGGACCAGCCAGGGTTTTATGCGTCGTAGAGGTCACGATATGTGCATGTGGAACCGGGTTAGGGTAAACATCCGCAGCAATCAGACCGGCAACGTGCGCCATATCCACAAACAGCCATGCGCCAACGCTGTCAGCGATTTCACGCATTTTAGCCCAGTCGCAAATCCCGGAATACGCCGAGAAACCGCCGATGATCATTTTAGGCTTATGAGTCTGTGCCAGCTCGGCCAGTTCGGTATAGTCAATTTTACCGGTTTCGTCGATGCCGTAAGGCACAACGTTGTACAGTTTGCCCGACAGGTTAACCGGTGAACCGTGTGTCAGGTGACCGCCGTGTGCCAGGTTCATGCCCAGAATGGTATCGCCGGGCTGCAGCAGCGCGGTGAAAACGGCAAAGTTAGCCTGAGAACCAGAATGAGGCTGCACGTTCGCATAGTCAGCGCCAAACAGGGCTTTAGCACGGTCGATAGCCAGTTGTTCAACAATGTCTACGTATTCGCAGCCACCGTAGTAGCGCTTGCCCGGATAGCCTTCGGCATATTTGTTAGTGAGCTGAGAACCTTGCGCCTGCATAACACGCGGGCTGGTGTAGTTTTCAGAAGCAATCAGTTCAATGTGCTCTTCCTGACGCACTTTCTCTTGCTCCATCGCCTGCCACAACTCGGCATCATAATCGGCAATGTTCATTTCACGCTTTAACATCCGCATCTCCTGACTGGCTATCTTTAAATCGGCAATTTACGCCCCCTGAGGGCGAAGGCAGACAGTGTAAACCGTTTTATCGGGGTAAGGTAGGGTGAATTCCCTCTTTTTACGCAAACGTTTGGCTACCGAGACGCCATGCCTTTTTATCCCTTTTTTGCAACGATTGCCCGCCAATATCATTTTTTCACTCTGTAAAAGATTTTTTGCGCTTTTGTCGCGAAAACCGGCCAGTTGCTGCCAGTAAAACCCAGCATGAGATTTACAGCATGAAAGAAACGATCATAAGATGTATTTAAAATGCAACTTTAAATGAGGTGTTGCCATGCTTGATGCTCAGACTATTGCTACCGTGAAATCATCCCTTCCCGCCCTTGCCGCCTGCGGCCCCGATCTGACTGCTCATTTCTATGACCGCATGCTTGCTCAGCATCCTGAACTAAAAAATGTCTTTAACATGAATAATCAACGTAACGGCGGGCAGCGTGAAGCCCTGTTCAATGCGATATGTGCCTACGGCGCAAACCTCGAAAACCTGACGGCGATACTGCCGGCCGTTGAAAAAATTGCGCAAAAACATACCAGCCTGAATATTCAGCCCGCGCAGTATGCAATTGTGGGTGAGCATTTACTTGCTACCATCAAAACCCTGTTGAATCCCGGTGATGACGTGCTGGCAGCATGGGGACGTGCTTACGGTGTACTGGCGGATGTGTTTATCCAGCGCGAAGAAGCGATTTATCAGGCATCGGAGCAGCAAAAAGGCGGATGGCGCGGGACGCGGCCGTTTCGCATCAGCGCGATTGAGCAGCAGAGTGCCGTGATTAAAAGCTTTACTTTTACGCCTGTGGACGGGGGTCCGGTTGCCCCCTTTAAACCCGGTCAGTATCTGACGCTTCACTTGCAGCCCGCAGGTTGTGAATATCATCAAATTCGTCAGTACTCACTAACCACAGGGAGCAACGAGAAAATGTACCGTATTGCGGTGAAACAGGCGCCGCAGGGAATCCTGTCCGGCTGGCTACATCAGCATGCAGAAGTGGGCAGTGAAGTGCAGTTGGCCGCTCCGCACGGCGATTTTTTCCTGCAGGTGAGCCCGACAACGCCGGTCACGCTCATTTCCGCCGGCGTTGGACAAACCCCAATGCTGGCAATGCTCCACGCGCTGGCTGCACAGCGGCATCTGGCGCCCGTCAACTGGCTTCACGCCGCCGAAAATGGCAAACAGCATGCCTTCGCAGACGAAGTGACCACCACCGGTGCCCTGCTTCCTGATTTTGCACAGCACATCTGGTATCGCAAGCCGGACGAACCCGATGCAGGCCGCTACGATGCGCAAGGTATGATGGATTTGGCGACCCTGTCAGCGCGGCTGCGGGATGTGAATACCCACTTTTATCTCTGCGGGCCACTTGGCTTTATGCAATTTATCGTTAAGCAGTTGCATGCGGTCGGCATTACGGCGGACAGAATTCACTATGAGCTGTTCGGTCCACATAAAGAGATATGATCGGCGACTGCGAACGGCGCCCTTGAAGCAGTGGTGCCAGCCGTTCGGTGTGCAGTGCTGCGTTAACGCGGGCGGGGTAACACTTTGTGGTGAAACAGACAGCTTTTCGCCCCTCCCTTATATCAGGACGGGGCGAGATCTCGACGAATGAAACTTTTCCAACATCGCCGGGATTTCAGCTAAAGATTTTGCATCTAAAGTGAATTAAATCGCTTCTTCGTCTTCTTCGCCAGTACGGATGCGCACTACGCGGGCAACATCGAAAACAAAGATTTTACCGTCGCCGATTTTTCCGGTTTGTGCGGTGCGCATGATGGTTTCGACGCAGGTATCAACGATATCATCTCCGACAACCATTTCGATTTTCACTTTGGGCAGGAAGTCCACCATGTACTCTGCGCCACGGTAGAGTTCCGTATGGCCTTTCTGGCGACCAAATCCTTTTACTTCGCTCACGGTCATGCCGGTAATGCCGACTTCAGCAAGTGCCTCACGCACGTCATCGAGCTTGAAGGGTTTAATAATTGCATCGATCTTTTTCATGTCAGATCCTTTCCTCGAGCCCTCCATGGTTAGAGGGTTATTAAAGTATAAATGTCGCTGGCAGCGCCGCAGACTATGGGGGCAAAAAATTACTCTTTAAAGTCGCTGGCGTCCAGTTCATGCCGTGACAGCAGCTTATAGAATTCGGTACGGTTACGTCCAGCCAGACGCGCGGCGTTGGTGACGTTCCCTTTGGTCATCTGTAACAGCTTACGCAGATAGTTAAGTTCGAACTGATTCCGTGCTTCAACAAAGGTCGGTAGCGCGCTGTTTTCGCCACTCAGCGCCTGCTCTACCAGCGCATCGCTGATAACGGGCGAGGAGCTGAGCGCGACACACTGCTCAATAACGTTAACCAACTGACGCACGTTACCTGGCCAGCTGGCAGACATCAGCCGCTTCATCGCATCGACGGAGAAGCTGCGGATCTGCGGCTTATGCCGTTCTGCCGTTTGACGCAGCAAATGGTTAGCCAGCAGTGGGATATCTTCGGTACGTTGATGCAGCGCGGGGATTTTCAGGTTCACCACGTTCAGGCGGTAAAAGAGATCTTCGCGAAACGCATTCTTTTCCATCGCTTTAGGCAGATCCCGGTGCGTGGCCGAGATAATCCGGACATCAATATCGATATCATTATTGCTGCCCAGCGGCCGGACTTTACGCTCCTGCAGCACGCGCAGTAACTTCACCTGCAGTGCAGGCGGCATATCGCCAATTTCGTCCAGAAACAGCGTGCCGCCTTCTGCGGCTTTAAACAGGCCGTCACGCGCGCTGACCGCGCCGGTAAAGGCGCCTTTGGCGTGACCAAACAACTCTGATTCCAGAAGCTGCTCAGGTAAGGCACCGCAGTTAATGGCCACAAACGGCTTTTGCGCGCGCGGGCTGGCGGCATGGATAGCCTGTGCCAGGACTTCTTTACCGGTGCCGCTTTGCCCGTTAATCAGCACGCTGACGTCTGACTGGGCAACCATGTGTGCCTGTTCAAGTAAGCGCAGCATCTGCGGGCTACGGGTCACTATGGCTTCACGCCAGCGGTCGTCGCTGACTGGCGCTCGCTGCGCCAGGGCTTCGTCTATCGCCTTATACAGTGCATCGCGATCAACGGGCTTGGTAAGGAAGCTGAACACGCCCTGCTGCGTTGCCGCTACGGCTTCCGGAATTGAACCATGCGCCGTTAAAATGATGACCGGTAAACCCGCGTGACGCTTTTGAATTTCAGCAAATAATGCCAGGCCGTCCATTTCATCCATGCGCAGATCGCTGATGACCAGCTCGATCTTCTCTTTCTGCAACAGCCGAAGCGCATCGGGCCCACTGGCCGCGGTCGTCACCTGATATCCCTCACTGGTCAGGCGCATACCTAACAGTTTGAGCAGGCTGGGATCATCATCCACTAAAAGCAGGTGGGCCGCTTGTTTCACCATTACTGATCTTCCTCTTGTGGCAGTGCCGTTCCGTGACTGCCGTCAGGCATATCAGAGGTTTTGCGCGACGAAAGCTGGCGCTCAATATCGGTTAGCCGCTCCAGTTTGCGCTGGGTATCACTGAGCTGCTGACGCAGTTTTATCTGTTGTTGACGCAGCGAATCTGACTGGGCATCGCTGCTCTGTTGCAAATGGGCGTAGCGTGACCGCATGGCGCTGAGTTCAAGCTGGGCGACCTGATTACTGCGCCAGAGCTGAATTAACGCACGCATATTGGGGGGGAACTGCTCGCTGTAGCCATCAAGCACGTTGATGTAGTCGCGGCGTTCCAGTGGCGTCACATTGCCGTTTGCCATTAATACCCCCTGCTTAAAGGCGCGCGACCAGCTGTCCACCGGCCAGCGGTGGGCCTCCGCTCGTGCTTCAGCGGGAGAAAGTCGTTCGGCACAGTCTATACTGCGCATCCAGTAAAGGGGATTCGTCATGGCGGCGCTATTCTCAATACGCCAGATATCGACGCAGCGCATAGTGAGATAGTCGACCAGCCGTGCTTCGGGCACCACAACGCTGCCCGAAGCGGGCTGGGCTGTTGTGGTGACCGGGGATGAGGCACACCCACTGAGCATCATACTGCTCAGTGCGCTTATCACGAGGGCGGTGAAAAATTTCATGCTTCAGACTTTCCCGGCTGTGGTGTTCAGTTCGATGCGAAAACAAACATCAGCGTCGTCACGGGTAACCAGTTGCAGGCTACCGTGCATGCGGCGCAGACAATCCTTTGCGATGCTTAACCCCAGTCCGCTGCCTTTGACCGGCCCTTTACGCTGATGACTGCCCTGGAAAAAAGGTTCAAAAATCATCTCCTGCTCATTTTCGGGAATGGGCGTACCGCTGTTAGCGACATCGATGATTATCCGATCACCCTGCCGCTGGCTGTGCAGCCAAATGTTACCGGATTCATTGCCATAGTTCACGGCGTTAGAGTAGAGGTTGTCAATCACGCTCATCAATAGCATAGGTTCTGCCAGGCAATCTGTGGCTTTAAGATCGATATTGACATGCATAAGCTTGGTTCGGGCTGAGAGTGCATGCGCATTAACAACGTCATACACGATGTCATTCAGATCCACCGTTTCCAGGGTAATCGGGCCATCAGCCAGTTTGCGGTTGTAATCAAGTAGCTGTTCGATAAGGCGTTGCAGGTGGCGACTGCTGTTATCCAGTATTGAGACGATTTCTTTCTGTTCAGGATTCAGTATGCCCGCAACCTCATCAGCCAGCAGTTCTGTACCTTCACGCAGGCTGGCAAGCGGCGTTTTAAGTTCGTGTGAAAGATGACGTAAAAATTCATGTCGCTGGGTTTCCAGCCAGGCCAGGCGTTCACTTAACCAGATAATACGCTGCCCCAAGGAGCGTAACTCGCGCGGACCGCGAAACACCATGCTGCTGCCCAGTTCGCGTCCTTCGCCAAGTCGGTTAATCATCCGCTCTACGCTTTTTACCGGGCCGATGATCATGCGGGTAAACAGCAGGGTTAACGTCAGGCTGATAATGAACAGGATAAGCGCCTGCCAGCCAAAAAACTGACCACGGTCGGCTATTTCACGTTGCAGTTGCAGACCACGTGCAAACACCACTTCTCGCGTATCCTGCACCAGTTGCACGTTTGTCGCTGAAAATTTTTCCAGCGCCTGTGACGCACCGGTCACAGGATTACCATTATCGCACTGCATGGTTTCCAGCTGCGGCAAAATGGCCTGCAACGTTTTAAACGCCGGTAAATCGGGCAGGCTGTCGGCATGGGAACTGAGCATCTGACCATAGCGGATACGCTGCGTCTGATAGAGCTTTGCCAGAGACGTATCGCCCAGCACACAGTACTGGCGATAACTCCGTTCCAGCTCGATAGCGGTGCGTGCCATCGCCTCGCTGCGCCTGACGTCAGTAAAGGTATTTCGGTTAGTGTCGGCAGCCTGATTACTTAACGCTGAGAGACTTTCCCAGGCCTGCCAGGCCAGCACCAACAGCGGCAGGAGCACCAGCAAAAAGGCCATCAGCACCAACTGGCGCAGGGACCCGGGAAATAAACGCCATTTTTTCACGCGACGGCTTCCTTAAAGATACGCTTACCGGATGCTAGCGGAGTCAGCCCAGAGAAGGAAGAGGTAGAAAAGAAAACGGCAGGCGCGACGGCCTGCCGTTGACGCACCGCCATAGCAGTACGCGAGAATGGGTGGAGCCTAACTCAACGTTGCGTCCGATGCTTGATAACGATGCAGAACATACGATTATCGGTTGGGTGGACGACAGGCTCCGTTTGGTGCGTCATTCGGATTTTATGAGCTCTTCCCGCTGTGGGGTGGCGATCATAAACAGATGAATGAGCAACAGTCATAGTATAGCAAGGTTCATGCCAGTTTTTAAAATACCTTTGTAATCAATATTTTGAAAAAACCATTCAGCTGACTTCGCTCATTTCAGACTGTCTGGTCCGCTAAAAGTGTCGCCAGATACCAACACAATTTTGCCTTTCCCTTTCAACCTATAAAAATCATAAAGATAGATGTCACCAATCGGCGACAACAAAAGGTGACGTATGTCTCCTTTTGCCAACAAGTGGGAAATAAAAAAAGGGAGGCACTCAGGCCTCCCGGTCTTTTTTCGCCGTTCTTAACCCAATTGTTTCCGTGCATTGCGGAAAATGCGCATCCAGGGGCTGTCTTCGCCCCATTCAGCCGGGTGCCATGAGTTGCTGACCGTGCGGAACACACGCTCTGGATGCGGCATCATAATTGTGACGCGTCCACTTTCATTGGTCACCGCAGTAATACCGTTTGGCGAGCCATTCGGGTTTGCCGGATAGGCTTCCGTCACCTTGCCTGTGTTATCGACATAACGCAGCGCCACCAGCCCTTTCGATTCCAGTGCGGCAAGGTGCGCGCCATCACGCACCTCCACGAAGCCCTCGCCGTGCGATACGGCGATCGGCATACGGGAACCGGCCATGCCATCCAACAGTAACGACGGGCTGGCAGCCACTTCAACCAGGCTGAAGCGTGCTTCAAAACGTTCAGACTGGTTACGGACAAAGCGCGGCCACAGCTCACTACCCGGAATCAATTCACGCAGGTTAGACATCATCTGGCAGCCGTTACACACGCCCAGTGCCAGCGTTTGTGGGCGATGGAAGAACGACTCGAACTGATCGCGTACGCGCGGGTTAAACAGAATGGATTTCGCCCAACCTTCACCCGCGCCCAATACGTCACCGTAGGAGAAACCGCCACAGGCCACCAGCGCCTGGAAAGGTTCCAGATCGATCCGGCCCGCCAGCAGGTCACTCATATGCACGTCAACCGCCGTAAACCCTGCCCGATCAAAGGCGGCCGCCATTTCCACATGCGAGTTAACGCCCTGCTCGCGCAGCACGGCAACGCGTGGACGCGCGCCCGTCGCAATCATCGGTGCCGCAACGTCTTCGTCTGGCTTAAAGGTCAGGCTAACGTTCAGTCCGGGATCGGCGTCATCCTGCTTTGCCTGATGTTCCTGATCGGCACAGGTCGGGTTATCACGCAGACGCTGCATCTGCCAGGTGGTTTCTGCCCACCATGTCCGCAAGGTGGTTCGGCTTTCGCTGTAAACCGCGCTGTCGCCTGAGCGAATCACAAAGCGATCGCCCGACTGTGCGCTGCCCAGCACATGGCTGCAGTGCGCCAGGCCATGTTCAGCAAGAATCTGCTCCACGGCTTCGCGATCCGCCGCGTTGATTTGAATCACCGCCCCCAGCTCTTCGGTGAACAGCGCAGCCAGTGCATCGCTGCCCAGCGCCGCGATATCGACCTCAATACCACAGTGACCGGTGAAAGCCATTTCCGCCAGGGTAACCAGCAGGCCGCCGTCTGAGCGATCATGGTAAGCCAGCAGTTTTTGCTGGCTGACCAGGGCCTGAATGGCATTAAAGAAGCCAGCCAGCTGCGTTGCATCACGGACATCAGCAGGCTTGTCGCCCAGTTGACGATAAACCTGAGCCAGCGCCGTCGCGCCTAAGGTGTTAGCGCCGTTGCCAAGGTCGATTAACAGCAGCAGGTTGTCCCGATCGGCGACCAGCTGTGGCGTCACATTGCGACGTACGTCTTCGACCCTTGCAAAAGCCGTGATCACCAGCGACAGCGGCGAGGTCATTTCGCGCTGTTCGGTGCCTTCCTGCCAGCGGGTTTTCATCGACATAGAGTCTTTACCCACCGGAATGGTGATCCCGAGCGCCGGACACAGTTCCTCACCGACGGCTTTTACAGCGTCATACAGGCCCGCATCTTCCCCCGGATGGCCTGCTGCAGACATCCAGTTAGCCGAGAGTTTCACGCGCTTCAGCGAACCGACCGGCGTCGCCGCCAGGTTAGTCAGCGCTTCACCCACGGCCAGACGGGCCGAGGCGGCGAAGTCCAGCAGTGCGACAGGCGCACGCTCGCCCAGCGCGAAGGCTTCGCCATGGTAGCTGTCGAGACTGGCCGTCGTAACGGCGCAGTTAGCAACAGGGATCTGCCAGGGGCCCACCATCTGATCGCGCGCCACCATGCCGGTTACGCTGCGATCGCCGATGGTGATCAGGAAGGTTTTTTCCGCTACGGTTGGCAAGTGCAGCACGCGATTTACCGCGTCCGTCAGCGTAATGCCCTCGCGCTGCAAGGCATCGCCCTTCGCCTGCAGTTTCACCACATCGCGCGTCATTTTCGGGGTTTTGCCCAGCAGGACGTCCAGCGGCATATCAATCGGGCTGTTATCAAAGTGGCTGTCGTTCAGGGTCAGGTGCTGCTCTTCGGTGGCTTCACCAATCACCGCATACGGCGCACGTTCGCGCTGACAAATGGCAGCAAACTCGGCCAGCTTTTCAGGGGCAACGGCCATCACATAGCGCTCTTGTGATTCGTTACACCAGACTTCAAGCGGGCTCATTCCCGGTTCATCACTCAGGATGTCGCGCAGGTTGAAGCGACCGCCGCGTCCACCGTCGCTGACCAGTTCCGGCATGGCGTTGGACAGGCCGCCCGCGCCCACATCGTGGATAAACAGAATCGGGTTGTCATCGCCCCGTTGCCAGCAACGGTCAATCACTTCCTGGCAGCGACGCTCCATTTCAGGGTTGTCACGCTGCACCGATGCAAAGTCGAGATCCGCATCGGACTGGCCTGATGCCATGGATGATGCCGCACCACCGCCCAGGCCGATATTCATCGCCGGCCCGCCCAGCACGACCAGTTTGGCCCCGACGGTGATTTCACCTTTCTGAACGTGGTCCGCACGAATGTTTCCGATGCCGCCAGCCAGCATAATGGGCTTGTGGTAGCCGCGCAGTTCAGTCCCGTTGTGGCTGTTAACCTGCTCTTCATAGGTCCGGAAGTAGCCGTTTAAGGCCGGACGACCAAATTCGTTGTTAAAGGCTGCGCCGCCCAGTGGGCCTTCGGTCATAATATCCAGCGCGCTGACGATGCGCGCTGGCTTGCCAAAATCCTCCTCCCAGGGCTGTTCGAAGCCGGGGATGCGCAGGTTCGACACCGAGAACCCGACCAGGCCCGCTTTCGGCTTGGCACCGCGCCCCGTGGCGCCTTCATCACGAATTTCACCGCCGGAGCCGGTTGCCGCGCCAGGCCAGGGCGAAATCGCGGTTGGGTGGTTGTGCGTTTCAACCTTCATCAGAATGTGCGCGGCTTCCTGGTGATAGGCGTACTCACCCTTTTCTGCGTCCGCGAAGAAGCGACCGACCTCCGAGCCTTCCATTACCGCCGCGTTATCTTTATAGGCTGACAGAACATAATCCGGCGTTTGCTCGAAGGTGTTCTTAATCATTTTAAACAGTGATTTAGGCTGTTTTTCGCCGTCGATGATCCAGTCAGCGTTAAAGATTTTGTGGCGACAGTGCTCAGAGTTCGCCTGGGCAAACATATAAAGTTCAATGTCGTTCGGATTGCGTCCCAGCCGGGTAAAGGCCGCCAGCAGGTAGTCAATTTCGTCGTCGGCCAGCGCCAGGCCGAGCGTCATATTGGCCTGAACCAGCGCCTGACGGCCCTCACCCAGCACATCAACGCTTTTGACCGGCTGAGGTTCATGGTGAGCAAACAGCTGCTCAGCCTCGCTGAAATCGCTGTAAACCGTTTCCATCATGCGGTCGTGCAGCAGTGCGGAGAGCGTTTGCCATTGGCTTTCAGAAAGCTGAGGTGCCTGGACATAAAAGGCCATGCCTCGTTCCAGACGACGCACCTGCGACAGATCGCAGTTATGAGCAATGTCTGTGGCTTTTGATGACCACGGCGATATCGTACCAGGACGTGGCGTGACCAGAATTAAACGCCCTTGTGGCGCATGTTCAGCGAGAGAAGGACCGTACTTGAGCAGGCGCTGCAGACGGGATTTTTCATCCTCACTCAGCGGCGCGCTGACATCGGCAAAATGGACGTACTCAGCGTAAATATCACTCACCGGCAGATGAGCGTCCTGAAAGCGGGCCAGCAATTTGTTTACACGAAATGCCGACAGGGCGGGCGAACCACGCAGAATTTCCATCATAAGATCTCTCGTCTTCGAAGCGCCGGGCGACGCTTCATTGGGCGCAACAGGGGAAAACGGGGCGTATTATAAAGAAACCCACTCCGCGACGAAACCGTTTGCGCAAAATTTATGGCCATCAAGATTTGCCTGAAATTTGCGCAAAAATTGCTTTATAAGTTGCTCTGCCGGTGTTTGTTGCGCAAAATGCCCCTCGCTCTGGGAGTTAAAACAAGATCAATACTGCCTTAAAAGACAGAGGCCTTGGAGCCATCGAGAGATAACTATTTGAAACGCCTAAAATTTAATTATCTGGTTATCGGTCTGCTTACCGTGCTGCTGGCTCTGGCACTGTGGCCGTCTATTCCCTGGTACGGGGGAGGACAAGATACGATTTCACAGATTAAATCACGGGGAGTGCTACGCGTCAGTACCGTAAACTCGCCGTTGACTTACTACACCGTGAATAAAGCACCGGCCGGGATGGACTACGAGCTGGCGAAGCGTTTTGCCGATTATCTGGGCGTTAAGCTTGATATAACGGTGCGCGCCAACCTCAGCGATCTGTTCGATGCCCTCGACGACGGCAAAGCGGATCTGCTGGCGGCAGGTCTGATTTATAACGATGAGCGTTTGTCGCGTTATCAGATCGGCCCGGGCTACTACAGCGTTTCACAGCAGCTGGTCTATCGCGTGGACAAACCGCGGCCAAAAAACCTGGGTGACTTAAAGGGGCGACTGGTTGTTGCCTCTGGATCGGCTTATCTGTCGACGCTTAAAAACGCCCGGGCGAATCACTATCCCGATCTCGACTGGGCCATTTCGACCGATCAAAGTCCGAAAGCCCTGCTGGAAGCCGTGGCGGAAGGCAAGCTGGATTATACGATTGGCGATTCCGTGACGATTGCCCTGCTTCAGCGCATTCATCCCCAACTGGCTGTGGCTTTCGACGTCACCGATGAAGAACCGGTAACGTGGTATTTACCGCACGAAAGCGATGACAGCCTGAACGCCGCCATGCTGGATTTCTTTAACAGCATGGGAGAAGAAGGGGCGATGGCAAGACTTGAAGAGAAATATCTCGGTCACGTCGGCACCTTCGACTACGTGGATACCCGCACCTTCCTGCGCTCTATTGACAACGTGCTGCCCGATATAAAACCCCTGTTTGAAAAGTACGCCAAAAATATCGACTGGCGGCTGCTGGCGGCGATCTCCTATCAGGAGTCGCACTGGAATCCGCAGGCGACGTCGCCTACCGGCGTCCGCGGCATGATGATGTTAACGCGGAATACCGCTGACAGCGTTGACGTAGGTGACCGTACCGATCCTGAGCAGAGCATCCGTGGCGGCAGCGAGTATCTGCAAAACATGATGGAAAAGGTGCCACAAACGATTCCGGAAGATGAGCGTATCTGGTTTGCCCTGGCGGCCTATAACATGGGCTATGCGCATATGCTGGATGTGCGTAAGCTCACGGCTAAACAGGGTGGAAATCCCGACAGCTGGGCAGATGTCAAACTGCGGCTCCCCATGTTGAGCCAGAAGCGCTACTACTCACAAACCACCTATGGCTATGCACGCGGGCAGGAAGCCTATAATTACGTGGAGAATATCCGCAAATATGAAATTAGCCTGGTGGGTTATTTGCAGGAGCAGGAAAAACGCATTGCCCAACAGGCGGCCCTGGAGGCAGAGCTGGGCAAAGGTTATCCTGCCGTCACGCCTGAGGTGGCAATGAATTAACTTTCGCGCTGCGCCTGACGCAGCGCTTTTTGTTGCTGGCGGCGCATGCGGAAAAAGTCGCTCAGCATTGCCGCGCACTCCTCTTCCAGCACTCCCTGATGCAGCGCCACCTGATGATTCATTCCCGGATGTCCCAGAATATCAATCAGTGAGCCGGCTGCGCCGGTTTTTACATCGTGCGCGCCATAAACCAGACGGCCAATGCGACTGTGCACCATCGCGCCCGCACACATAATGCAGGGCTCCAGCGTGACGTAAAGCGTGGTATTGAGCAGGCGATAATTCTCCAGCACTTTCCCGCCCTGACGTAAGGCCATGATCTCCGCATGGGCGGTGGGATCGTGCTGCCCGATAGGCCGGTTCCAGCCCTCGCCTATCACCCGATCGCCCTGAACCAGCACCGCACCGACCGGCACTTCGCCCTGCTCCCATGCGCGCTGCGCCAGCGTAAGCGCCCGGCGCATCCAGTATTCATCTTGTTCTTGAGTCACGCAGACCACTCCCGGCAGCAAAAAAGCGGCGCATTATAACCATCGAATCCGTAAAACCGAAGCGTGACAGCGGTTATTCCAGCTGTTGTAATTCGCCACCCGGGGTGACGCGCCAGCGGTGCTGGCAGAAGAACAGCAGCGGGTTATCCTGTTTGCTGTCGCTGTAACCGCTATACAGCTGTAAGGGCGTGCCGATTTGCTCTTCAAGCTGCACCACTTTTTCATGGCCGAGACAGCGCATTTTCAATATGCGTCCGCCTAAACCGGGCTGCATCTGGCTGGCGATGAGCTTCACCCGCGGTAGAAATGCGGAGTCGTAATAGACCTGCTCCACCAGCGACTGCGGTGAGCCCGTAATCAGCCAGACATCGGCATCATCACTACTAAGGTATTCACTGAGTCGTTTCTGCACCACGGGAAATGCTTTAACGCGTTGTCGAAACCATTGCGCGAATTCGGCTTCCAGCCGCAGCAGTGTGGCTTCAGAGCGGCCAAAGGTGATCGACCACAGCAGCAAACTCATCGGCCAGCGCGCGGCGCGTCCCTTAAACAATAAACCCGCGCCCACAACCGGCAGCAACGGCACCACCAGCAGCAGATTAAGCGGCTTGCGGCGCAGCAGATAGCGCATGAAGGTGCCAAACATGTCCTGTTGGTGCAATGTGCCATCAAGGTCGAAAAACACCACGCGACGTTGTATATCGTTGGTCAAACAACACTCCTTTTTACCTAATTGGCATCAACAGCCTCTATTGTAGTCATCTTCGTCCAACGAGGCGATGGCTGTCATTTTTTATTCCAGTGACTACAATGCGCATAGAATCATTTATTCCATGCGGAACATCCGCTAAATCATGAGGATTGAGCATGAGTTCATTGCTGCGCATTCGCCAGCTTTATCCCTCTCTGGCGCTGAACGAGCGTCGGCTGGCGGATTTTTTACTGTCACAACCGGATCGGGCACGGCATCTGAGTTCACAAAAGCTGGCGGAAGAATCCGGGGTCAGCCAGTCGAGCGTGGTTAAATTCGCACAAAAACTGGGATACAAAGGCTTTCCGGCACTTAAGCTGGCGCTGAGTGAGTCGCTGGCGGATAAAGATGCCATCACCGTGCACAACCAGATCCTGAGCGACGATCCGCTCAAAGCCGTGGGGGAAAAATTACTCACGGAGAAGCTCTCTGCGATTCGTGCCACGCTGGATATCAACAGTGAAGAGAAATTAAACGCCATCCTGCAGTTGCTCAAGCGCGCACGCCGCATTTTGCTGGTCGGCATTGGCGCGTCCGGCCTGGTGGCAAAGGATTTTTCATGGAAGCTGATGAAAATTGGTATCAATGCGGTGGCGGAACAGGATATGCACGCGCTGCTGGCCAGTGTTCAGGCTATGTCATCTGGCGATGTGCTGCTGGCGATCTCCTACACCGGCGAACGACGTGAAATCAACCTTGCCGCTCAGGAAGCCGTTCGCGTAGGGGCGGATGTGCTGGCCTTTACCGGCTTTACGCCTAACACACTGCAGCAGTGCGCCACGCATTGCCTGTACACCGTGGCAGAAGAGCAGAGCACGCGCAGCGCCGCCATTTCATCTACCACCGCGCAGCTGGCGTTGACCGACCTGCTGTTTATGGCCCTGGTGCAGAACGATCCTGAGCGAGCATCCAGCCATATTCGTCACAGCGAAGCTCTGGTTAAGAAACTGATCTAGCCAGAAAGCTCAACGCAGATATTTTGCCGAGAACATAACGAAAGAAGCCAGCATTCGCGCTGGCTTCTCAGAGAACTTTAACTGTTAACCGGTATGAACGGATTAGCTACCGCTGGTATCTTGCGTCGAAATAGGCAGGTACTGGCTCATACCGGTGCTGGCAGAATCCACAGCAGCCTTGTTTTTAGCAACCAGATAGAAGGTGTCAGCATAAGAATGCGGAGCGTGATCTGCGGAATAAAGCGCGAATTTTACGACTTTCTTTCCACCCTCATACTTACATTCCATGTCCCAGCTAATAGTCGAGCCAGGTGTCGCTTTACATTTTCCCTTTCCATAGGTGTATTGCAGGAAATTATTCGTTTTATTTTCTGCCGACGCAACGAAATCTGGTCGAGATCCGCCCGCTGACAGGCTTCCGTAAGCGGTTGTTGCGGCAAGAACAGCTACGCCCACAATCAAAAGAATTCTTTTTTTCACCTGACACAATCCATCGATATTGTTGATGAATAGATATTATCGGAAAAATCCTAAGCCCGCATCTGTTCTTCGCATTTTCTATGACAAAATATTTCTATTGAACATTTTCCCTGCTAAATCCTTACAAATGGTGGACGGGATGACGTGAGGCACTTTTAACGCCTTCTCTCTCTTTAACCACTCAGGTTGCTGCTCAAAGAAAGCCATCATTCATCATAAAATTCAGCTCTGAACTTCATCCACAAAAAAAGAAATTTATAAACATTGAGTTATGCAATGCTGTAGCAGCATTTGTCACTTTAGCCCCTCGCCGTCATTTTTGCTTAAGGCAGAATATGATACTGTTCGCCACGTTTATCACAGCCGAATCCAGTTTGCAGGTCATTGACACAGTCTGCTAGCTTAAAAAGGCAATATTGTAAGGTATGTCGGGAAATGAAAGTGTCATGGCAGGCTGTCTCGATCGCCGTCTTTGCCAGGCAACGCATAAACGACAAAAATTATTTATCGATTAAGATACCGCGATGTCTCTACTGATTACCGAACGATGCATTAACTGCGATATGTGCGAACCTGAATGCCCGAACCAGGCGATTGCGATGGGTGAGGCAATCTATGAAATTGATGTGGGCCGCTGCACGGAGTGCGTGGGTCATTACGATCTTCCAACCTGTCAGCGCGTTTGCCCGATTGATAACACGATCGTCATTGATCCACAGCACATCGAATCACGCGATGCGCTGTGGGATAAGTTTATGCAGTTGCACGGTTAACTTTCGATGATCACCGTTGCGCAGGCATAGTGACGCTCATCTGCCAGCGTGACATGCACATGCTGCACGCCAAGACGTTGCGCCACCTCGGCGGCATGATCGAAGAAACGCAGCAGCGGTTTACCCAGCGCGTCGTTATAAACTTCGAACTGGTTAAAAGCCAGCCCGCCCCGAATGCCGGTACCAAAGGCTTTTGCCGCCGCCTCTTTAACCGCAAAACGTTTGGCCAGGAAACGAACCGGCTGACGGTGCTGTTGATATTGCTGCCACTCGGCCTCGCTCAGGACACGCCGCGCCAGACGATCGCCTGAACGTGAAATCACATCGGCAATGCGTTCTATTTCGACGATATCGCTGCCCAGTCCCAGGATAGCCATTAGCGACGCGCTTCTCGCAGCAGTGCTTTCATGGCTTTCACCGCCTCAGGCAGACCACTCATCACGGCACGTCCAATAATCGCATGACCGATATTCAGCTCATGCATTTCCGGCAGGGCGGCGATTGGCAGTACGTTGTGGTAAGTCAGCCCATGACCGGCGTTAACTTTTAACCCACGGCTGGCAGCAAAGGTGGCGGCCTGACGGATACGTGCCAGCTCAGCGTCGCGCGCTGGGCCTTCAGGCGCTTCAGCATAGGCACCGGTATGAATTTCAATATAGGGCGCGCCGCTGGTCACCGCCGCCTCGATTTGGCGGTGATCGGGATCGATAAACAGGGACACCAGAATGCCCGCTTCGCTGAGCTGTTTCACCGCGGCGTTCAGCTTCTCCTGCTGGCCCGCGACGTCCAGTCCGCCTTCGGTGGTGACTTCCTCGCGCTTTTCCGGCACCAGGCAGCAGAAATGCGGTTTGATTTCACAGGCGATAGCCAGCATCTCCTCGGTCACGGCCATTTCGAGATTCATGCGCGTTTCAATGGTATCGCGCAGGATGCGCACATCCCTGTCGGTAATGTGGCGACGATCTTCGCGCAGGTGCACGGTAATGCCGTCTGCACCCGCCTGTTCGGCGATAAACGCCGCCTGTACCGGATCGGGATAATGGGTTCCACGCGCATTGCGAACGGTAGCGATGTGGTCGATATTCACGCCTAACAGTAACTCAGCCATGACAATCCTCGGTTCATTATGGTCATTGCGTTGAGTGTACCGCGCAGAGATAAGGCCAGGCTACGGTCAGTGCTCTGTCTCGTCAGAAATAGTGGGCTTTTTTTTCGGGGTAAACTGGCGAAAAAGCTCCTGGCTTTTTAGCGGCTTACCGCCCAGGTAGGGTTTGAGGGCCATACGCGTGAAACGTTTGGCTGCGCGCAGGGTTTCTGCATCCGGGAATTCACGGGTAAACAGCGCCTGCAGTTCACGCCCGGTGAAGCTACGCTGGTTCAGCACCAGGCTGGCAATAAAGCCTTTCTCTTCACGGTAGCTGTAGGTCATGGCTTCGCTGACCGGTTCACCACTGCCCGCACAGTGCAGGAAGTCTACGCCGTAACCCAAATGCCCCAGCAGCGCCAGCTCAAAACGGCGCAGCGCAGGCTCTGGTGATCCTTCGCCTGCCGCCAGCATCTGAATGCATTGCAGGTAGTCGAAAAACAGTTCCGAGAAGGGAATGTGCTGTTCCAGTACTCGAGATAACAGCTCGTTAACGTACAGGCCGCAGTATAGCGTGATGCCACTGAGAGGTAATGCCAGGGAGACCGCTTCAGCGTTGCGCAGGGTTTTGACTTCCCCACGCCCGCTCCAACGCACCAGTAAAGGCGTGAAAGGCTGTAAGGTGCCTTTCAGTTGGGAACGCCGTGAACGCGCCCCTTTTGCCAGAACACGTACGCGGCCTTCACTTTCACTAAACAGATCAAGCAGCAGGCTGGTCTCGCTGAAAGGACGACTATGCAGCACAAAGGCGCGTTGCCAGCCTTCCATTTAATCAGAGATCGTCTGTGTAACCCAGGCTGCGCAGCGCACGTTCGTCGTCCGCCCAGCCGGATTTAACTTTGACCCACAGTTCGAGATGCACTTTCGCATCGAACATCTCTTCCATGTCTTTACGGGCTTCGATACCGATGGTTTTGATTTTGGCGCCTTTGTTGCCAATCACCATTTTCTTCTGCCCTTCTCGCTCGACCAAAATCAGACCGTTGATGTCATAACCGCCGCGCGCATTCGACACGAACTGTTCGATTTCAACCGTGACTGAGTAAGGCAGTTCAGCCCCCAGAAAACGCATCAGCTTTTCACGGATGATTTCTGAGGCCATAAAGCGCTGCGAACGATCGGTAATGTAATCTTCCGGGAAGTGATGGTCAGATTCCGGCAGATGCTTACGGGCAATGGCGGCGATGGTATCCACATTTTTACCGGTTTCTGCTGAAATCGGCACAATATCGATAAAGTTCATTTGCTGGCTCAGGAACTGCAGGTGCGGCAGCAGAATACTTTTGTCCTGAATATTGTCGACTTTATTGATCGCAAGCAGCACGGGCACTTTACCATCGCGCAGCTTGTTTAATACCATTTCGTCATCCGGCGTCCAGCGCGTGCCGTCCACCACAAAGATGATGAGTTCAACGTCACCGATAGAACTGCTGGCAGCACGGTTCATCAGGCGGTTAATCGCCCGTTTCTCTTCCATGTGCAAGCCTGGCGTATCCACATAGATCGCCTGGTAGGCGCCTTCCGTATGGATACCCATAATGCGGTGACGAGTGGTTTGCGGCTTACGCGACGTAATCGAAACCTTCTGCCCCAGTAGCTGGTTCAGTAAGGTGGATTTACCGACGTTGGGTCGGCCAACTATCGCGACAAAGCCGCTGTATGTAACGTTTTCGCTCATTCGAATCCTGAGGTTTTAGCGCCGGTTAAAGCGCCGGGATAATACTATTCCAGACCAAGTTTAATCAGCGCCTGTTCGGCGGCTGCTTGTTCGGCTTTACGGCGGCTGGAGCCTACGCCCACCACCGGTTCTGCCATGCCACTCACCTGACAGTGAATGGTGAATTCCTGATCGTGGGCTTCGCCACGTACCTGCACGACTAAGTAACTGGGTAGTGGCAGATGCCGGCCTTGCAGATACTCCTGCAGGCGCGTTTTGGGATCTTTTTGTTTGTCACCCGGACTGATTTCATCCAGGCGCGTCTGATACCAGTCGAGGATCAGTTTTTCCACCGTCTGAATATCACTGTCGAGGAAAACGCCGCCAATCAGCGCTTCGACGGTGTCCGCCAGAATGGACTCACGGCGAAAGCCCCCGCTTTTTAATTCACCGGGGCCTAAACGCAGGCATTCTCCCAAATCAAACTCGCGCGCCATCTCTGCCAGCGTATTTCCCCTGACCAGGGTTGCACGCATACGGCTCATATCCCCTTCATCCACGCGTGGAAAACGGTGATAGAGCGCGTTAGCAATCACATAGCTGAGAATGGAATCGCCTAAAAACTCAAGACGTTCGTTATGTTTACTGCTGGCGCTTCGATGGGTCAGGGCCTGCTGTAAAAGTTCAGAATGTGTAAAAGTGTAGCCCAGTTTGCGCTGAAGCTTGTTAATCAAGATGGGGTTCATGCGATTCCAGTTCTGTTTTGCGTCTGTCACTCTGCATACCAAACAGGGCTGGAGAACCAACTCATTCTGTTTGGTGTGCAGTGGCCCCCCACCTGGAGGGCCACCCTTTTCACCTGACTGTCAGGCTATGGTTAGTGGATACCACCGATACGACTGAGTCGTACGCCGGTTGGCCACTGACCTTCTTGTTTTTCGAAACTCATCCAGATGGCGACCGCTTTACCCACCAGGTTACGCTCGGGAACAAAGCCCCAGTAGCGGCTGTCGGCGCTGTTATCGCGGTTATCACCCATCATGAAATATTGCCCCTGCGGCACGACCCAGCTGGCCTGCGGCTGGCCGGGCTGCTGATAGTACATGCTCGCCTGGCTTTGTGCTTCTGTCACCAACAGGATGTCATGCGTTACATCGCCCAGGGTTTCTTTGCGCGTGGCCAGACGTAATCCCCCCCGCATGGTGTCATTCAGCGGTAGCTGATAGAAACCGTTACCCGCTTCGTTACCATCAAACCCGCTAAACGTTTGAACAAATTTGCTGGGTTCAATATTGCTATAGGTGACGGGCAGCGCTTTGCTACAGGGCTTGCCGTTATCGCAGGCCGGATTAATGGTCAGCGTTTTACTGTACGGATCGTAGGTCACCCGATCGCCAGGCAGACCGATCACGCGCTTGATGTAATCCAGGCTGGGATCCTTCGGGTATTTAAACACCGCGATATCGCCCCGTTTTGGATGCCCGGTAGGGATCAGCGTCGTTTGCGTAATGGGATCTTTAATGCCATACGCAAACTTTTCGACCAGAATAAAGTCACCAATTAGCAGGGTTGGCATCATAGAGCCGGACGGGATCTGGAATGGCTCATACACAAACGAGCGCACAAAGAACACCACGGCCAGCACCGGAAACACCGATGCGGCGGTTTCAATCCAGCCCGGCTTAGGGGCCATCTTCGCCAGCGCTTTGCTGTCGAGTGTTCCGCCCGCCTGCGCCTGCGCCGCTGCCTGCAACGCACGGCGCTTTGGTGCCCACTTAATACGATCGATCACCCAAAGAATGCCGGTAATCAACGTCGCTATCGCCAGTATCAGGGCGAACATATTAGCCATTTGAGATCCTTATTTGCTGTCTTTTCCGACATGCAGAATGGCGAGGAATGCTTCCTGCGGCAGCTCAACGTTACCGACCTGCTTCATTCGCTTCTTACCATCTTTCTGCTTCTGCAACAGCTTTTTCTTACGACTGACGTCGCCGCCGTAACACTTGGCGAGTACGTTCTTACGTAGCTGTTTAACGGTTGAGCGAGCGATAATGTGGTTGCCGATTGCCGCCTGAATCGCAATATCAAACTGCTGACGTGGGATGAGCTCTTTCATTTTCTCAACCAGATCACGTCCACGGTAAGGTGCGTTTTCACGGTGGGTAATCAGCGCCAGCGCATCAACACGTTCTGAGTTAATCAGAACGTCAACGCGCACCATGTCAGAGGCCTGAAAACGTTTAAAATTGTAGTCCAGTGAGGCATAACCCCGAGACGTTGATTTCAGACGGTCAAAGAAGTCGAGAACCACTTCCGCCATCGGAATCTCATAGGTCAGCGCCACCTGGTTGCCGTGGTAAACCATGTTGGTCTGAACGCCACGTTTCTCGATGCACAGCGTGATGACGTTGCCCAGGTATTCCTGCGGCAGCAGCATATGACACTCGGCAATCGGTTCGCGCAGCTCTTCAATATTATTAAGCGGTGGCAGCTTCGAAGGGCTGTCCACGTAGACGACTTCACCGCTTGTGGTTTCCACTTCGTACACCACCGTCGGCGCGGTCGTAATCAGATCCAGATCGTATTCGCGTTCCAGACGTTCCTGAATGATCTCCATGTGCAGCAGCCCAAGGAAGCCACAGCGGAAACCAAAGCCCAGCGCCGTTGAGCTTTCTGGCTCGTAGAACAGCGAGGCATCGTTCAGGCTCAGCTTGCCCAGCGCATCACGGAACGCTTCGTAATCATCAGAACTGATGGGGAATAGACCGGCATAAACCTGCGGCTTCACTTTTTTAAAGCCGGGTAAGGCTTTATCCGCAGGGTTGCGTGCCGTGGTCAGCGTATCGCCCACGGGTGCGCCAAGAATGTCTTTAATGGCGCACACCAGCCAGCCGACTTCACCGCAGTTCAGCTCGGTACGGTCAACCTGCTTCGGCGTGAAGATACCCAGACGGTCAGCATTGTAGACCTGCCCGGTGCTCAGCACCTTGATTTTGTCGCCTTTGCGCATAGTGCCGTTTTTCACGCGCACCAGCGATACAACGCCGAGGTAGTTATCGAACCAGGAGTCAATAATCAGCGCCTGCAAAGGGGCATCCGGATCGCCCCCTGGTGCCGGGATATCGCGAACTAAACGCTCCAGCACTTCAGGTACGCCCACGCCAGTTTTGGCTGAGCAACGCACGGCGTCGGTCGCGTCAATGCCTACGATGTCTTCGATTTCCTGCGCGGCACGATCGGGATCGGCGGCTGGCAAATCGATCTTATTCAGCACCGGCACTACTTCCAGATCCATCTCAATCGCGGTGTAGCAGTTGGCCAGGGTTTGTGCTTCAACGCCCTGTCCGGCATCAACCACCAGCAGTGCGCCTTCACAGGCGGCCAGTGAGCGGGAAACCTCATACGAGAAGTCAACGTGTCCCGGCGTGTCGATGAAATTGAGCTGGTAAGTTTCGCCGTCTTTTGCTTTGTAATCGAGCGTTACGCTCTGCGCCTTAATAGTAATGCCACGTTCACGCTCCAGGTCCATTGAGTCAAGAACCTGCGCGGCCATCTCGCGATCGGTTAATCCCCCGCAAATCTGAATTAAGCGGTCAGAGAGCGTGGATTTACCGTGGTCAATATGGGCGATGATGGAGAAATTTCTTATGTGCTTCATTTATAGGAATATCTTCACGTAGAGAATCAGTTAGAAACCTGAGCACAGACACATTCAGGAAGATCGCTCTTAACCCACAATCCTGTCAGCCTCATTAATGACGACGCATATTACACTGTTAAGGCCGCGCATAAAAGAATGGAACGTTGTGGAAGCGAAACAGTTTTTGGCGAGGCGCCATAATGACAGAAGCCGCAGCAAGTGCGGCTTGAGTGAGGATCAGGCTTCGCTTTCAACGCGCAGTGCATCCGGCGGCAAAGCGATGTTCAAAATAACGGGCTGGAATGCCTCGCGATCGCCAAATTTCATCGAAATACCTTTGGCCACGATAAAGCCCCCCACGCCGCCTAACAGCGCGCCGCAGGCCGCAGCGAGGTCGCTACCAAACAGCGCCTGAAACAGGCCGGCAAACAGGAACAGGCCAAACAGAGGCGTCATATAAACCAGCAGCGCGGAACCCAGCAGGCTGCTCTCTTTGATACCGAGTTCAACACGCTGGCCCGGCGTCAACGGCTTGCTGCTGGCGATCTGCATCACGTGCGCGTTCTTTGGCCCCAGCTTATTCAGCATATGGCTACCGCAGCCTTTACGTGCCTGACAGCTGTTGCAGGACGTTTTAGCTTCAGTGTGCAGCGTGGCGATGCCATCCTGCCATGCCACCACAGTGGCCCATTCTCTCATCATTTTTTTGCCCCGAATTCGACGCTGTCTGCGATACGTTTGGCCGTCACGGGCGGTAGTTCGCCGACGACCGTAATTTCGTTATTATCGCGTATTACGGTTTGCACCGTACGACGTCCCGTGCGCAATGTCTGTGCGGTGCTGTTTTTATCTGCCGGAGTGACATTGACCGCAAAGCTAAACAGGCCATCGCTGTAGAGCCGTGATTCAACCGATTTATTTAACGCGGGAATGGTGCGACGACTTTGCGAGACCAGCGTCATGCCGGCGGGGAGCCAGGCGGGCTGCCAGTCTAACGAAACGTTATCGGTTTTAGTTAACGACAGCGATGGCGGCAAATTCGCTTTCTCCAGCCCCTGCATCAGATTGCGAACGCCATCGTCCACCGCGAAGCTGATAACGCGAAACTGCTCCATCGTTTCACCATCCCGGTCAAGCAAATCGACCCGGAGCGGCAGCTTGGTATCCACGTCCAGCCAGACAACGTAGCTGTAGCGCGTGCCATCGCGTGAAACGATGCGCACTACGTCGCACATCTGGTCGGCAATGCGTGAACGGCCCACGGTGATAAAATCGTAGGCGGTATCCAGCTTGCCAAAGTCGGCGTAAATAATGGACGGTAGCGCATCCACAATGTGGTTGCCCGGTAGCGAGAAAGGCTCAATGCCAGGTTCAAAATAGCTGATGTCGTTGCCGCGTTGAATCACTTCACGACGCGGACCGTCCATCTGCAGCACCTGCGCATAAACGCGATCGTCGATAACCGCATGACGATAGCGCAGAGATTCCATGCCAAGGCGGGAAACGTTAATGTAGGCGAATTCGTAGTTGAGGGTCTGGCTTGCCTGCTCCATCTGCTGCAATAACGCCCCAGACGCAGAAACCTGCGCTGGGGCGGCAGATGACCACAACAGGCTGCCTGCCAGAAGGCTGACGGCATACCATAGCGGCTTCATTACTGCTGCTGCATTCCTAATGACTGATTACCAGGGACATTGGCCTGCGCTTGTTTAGGCGCATTGGTTTCGAACTGCAGCTGATCCGCATGCAGGCGACGCTGGAGTTCATAGTCCTGCAGCATGGCATTCACGCGACGACGTTGATCCTGCACCTGCTGAGTCGCATTACCGTTGCCAAAGGCATCCGATGGCACCCCAAGGCTCACGGGAGAGGCTTTACCCATGACAGGTAAGGTGTTGAAGACCGGCGAATCAGAACTTTCGACGCTGCCGCTACCCGGTTGGTTATAGTGCTGAACGCCAACGATAACAGCCAGGGAAACACAGGCGGCGACACCAACCTGGGTAATCTGTGCCGCCCACGGGCGAGCTTTATGCCAGAACGGCATTTTTTCCCAGCGAGAAGGTTCGGGCTGTGCTTCGGGGATCAAGGTTGTGACGTTGCGCTGAGGCTCTTTTTCAATCGCAGCAGCGACGCGTGCAGCAATGTCAAAATGCAGGTGCTCGCCCACGTCACCGCGCATGGTATCGCGGATAAGATGGTAGCGTTCCCAGCTTTTTTGTAATTCTGCGTCTTTGGACAGCGCTGAAAACAGCTCACTGTCTAAAGCCTCACCATCCATTAAAGCGGAAAGTTTTTCTTTCTGCATGCCTAATACCCTTCCAGTAGCCGTTATCACTGACGTTGGATAAGCGGTTGAACTTTATTATCAATGGCCTCACGTGCACGGAAGATGCGGGACCTGACCGTGCCCACCGGGCAATCCATAATGACGGCGATCTCTTCATAGCTCAGACCGTCAAGTTCCCTGAGGGTAATTGCCATTCGCAAGTCCTCAGGAAGCGCCTCAATGGTACGAAAGACGATTTGTTTCAGTTCATCTGACAACATTAAGTTCTCAGGGTTCGAAATTTCTTTCAATGCGCCCGCACTTTCGAAGTTTTCAGCATCAATTGCATCAACATCACTGGAAGGCGGACGACGCCCCTGAGCGACCAAATAATTTTTTGCTGTATTCACTGCTATACGATACAGCCAGGTGTAAAACGCGCTATCGCCCCGGAACGAGTCCAGCGCACGATAAGCCTTAATAAATGATTCCTGAACGACATCAGGCACATCGCCTGAAGGGACATATCGTGAGACCAGGCTCGCCACTTTATGCTGGTAACGAATTACCAGTAAGTTAAACGCCTTTTGATCCCCCTTCTGAACCCGTTCAACAAGAACCTGGTCCGCTAACTGCTCGCTCATCCGAGGTAATGTCTCCCCAAATACTTTCTTATGCGTTAAGGAACTGCCAGCACACCGCTATTGAGCAAGCATGCGCTTTGAGTCATTGCGTGGCAAAAAGTTCACTCTCGGCCTCTTTTAAGCCACTTTGCGGCAAAATCACACAGTTTGTTCATTTTCGTTCAGTGTAACGCGCGCAAATCGCAGGCAGAGTAACCTATGACAACAGCTTTTTCATCTTTAAATCCTTGTAATCGATTAAGTTTGGTATAAAAAACCCGATTTAAACCTGCAAAACATTAACCTCTTGATATCACTAATGAATTAATTTTCAGACACGCATATCGCCGCGTTTGTGTTCAAAATACTTCACAAAAAACGTCCAAAAGCTTATGCTCGGTCCATTCTTGTTTAGTAAATTAAACACTATGACAACTTTCTCTTCCTCTGATTATCAGTGTGATGTCCTTATCGTCGGCAGCGGTGCAGCAGGATTGTCGCTGGCATTGCGTCTGGCAGAGCATTATCAGGTCACCGTATTAAGCAAAGCGCAGGTCAATGAAGGCTCGACGCTGTATGCGCAAGGCGGGATTGCGGCGGTTTTTGACGAAACCGACAGCATTGATTCACATGTGGAAGACACGCTGATCGCGGGGGCAGGTTTATGCGATCGGGCCGCCGTCTCCTTTGTGGCCAGCAATGCGCGGCACTGCGTGCAATGGCTGATTGATAACGGCGTGGCATTTGATACCGATCCGCAGGCTGCAGGCGAGATGCGCTATCACCTGACGCGTGAAGGCGGCCACAGCCACCGCCGTATCCTGCACAGCGCGGATGCGACGGGTCGCGAAGTGGAAACCACGCTGGTAGGCAAAGCGTTGCATCATCCCAATATCCGCATTCTCGAGCGCACCAACGCGGTGGATCTGATTCTTTCGGATAAGCTCGGCCTGCCGGGCCCGCGCCGGGTGACCGGCGCCTGGATTTGGAACCGTAATCGTGAACGGGTTGAGACCTGCCGCGCACGTGCCGTGGTGCTGGCGACGGGCGGCGCGGCCAAAGTGTATCAGTACACGACTAACCCCGATATCGCCTCCGGTGATGGCATTGCGATGGCCTGGCGGGCGGGATGTCGCGTGGCTAATCTGGAGTTTAACCAGTTTCATCCGACCTGCCTGTTTCATCCCCAGGCACAAAACTTTCTGCTCACTGAAGCACTGCGCGGCGAAGGCGCCTGGCTGGTGCGGCCGGACGGCTCGCGTTTTATGCCCGACTTCGATGCGCGCGCTGAACTGGCGCCGCGCGATATTGTCGCCCGCGCCATCGATCACGAGATGAAACGCCTTGGCGTTGACTGTATGTATCTGGATATCAGCCATCAGCCTGAAGCCTTTGTGCGTTCACACTTCCCGATGATCTACGAAAAACTGCTGACCTTTGGTTTCGATCTGACCAAAGACAGGATCCCGGTGGTGCCTGCCGCGCACTACACCTGCGGTGGCGTCATGGTCAACGCGCAGGGCCGTACGGATATCAACGGCCTGTATGCCATCGGTGAAGTCAGCTACACCGGCCTGCACGGTGCCAATCGCATGGCCTCCAACTCGCTGCTCGAATGCCTTGTATATGGCTGGTCGGCAGCAGAGGATCTGCTGCGTATTTTACCGGAGGTCGAAGCCGTTGATAACCTGCCGGCCTGGGACGACAGCCAGGTGGATGATGCCGATGAACGGGTGGTGATTCAGCATAACTGGCATGAGCTGCGGCTGTTTATGTGGGATTACGTGGGCATTGTCCGCACCACCAAACGGCTGGAGCGGGCACTGCGCCGCATTACCCTGCTGCAACAGGAGATAGACGAGTATTACCATCATTTCCGCCTGTCCAATAACCTGCTGGAGCTGCGTAACCTGGTGCAGGTGGCTGAGCTGATGGTGCGCTGTGCGCTACAGAGAAAAGAGAGCCGCGGGCTGCATTTTATCCGCGACTATCCGGATTTGCTCCCTGAGGCCCAGCCTACCGTGCTGCAACCGGGTCAGGACATAAACAAATAGAAGTCACGCGTCAGGCTTTGCCAGGCGTCTGAGTACTGTCTGTCTGCATCGCGAATAGCCAGCCGCTCAAACAGGGTTTCGCCGGGGCTGGGAGAAAAGCCCAGCAGAACCCGATGCGGGGGACGATGTGCGTACTCTGCGACATCAAAACGAAAGCGTAAGTGCCAGCCGTCAGCCTGTGCCAGCGCGATAACCTGCTGCCCTGTCGCTTCGGGTAAGACCACACAGAAAAATCCCTCTTCTTCGATCAGCGCGGCCGCACAGCGCAATAACGTCTGATGATCTAATGAACCGGTGGCACGTGCGCTGTCTCTAGCCGGGGTTGCGCAGGCCACACCGGGATCAAAGTAAGGAGGATTACTGACGATAAGCGAGTAACGCGCTTCGCAGTTTTCAGCCCACTGGGCGATATCCTGTTGATGAACCTGCATTCGCGCTCCCCACGGCGACTGCTGGATGTTTTCATGCGCCTGCTGTGCGGCGTCCGGATCTAACTCTACGGCATCCACGTCGACATTCGACGGAGTACGCTGGGCCAGCATCAGGGCTATCAGGCCCGAACCGGTGCCGATATCGAGAATCCGCTTCACCCCGGCGACCGGTGCCCATGCGCCCAGCAAAATACCATCTGTGCCGACCTTCATCGCACAGCGGTCATGTGCAACAAAAAACTGCTTGAAGGTAAAACCGTTCTTTTTTAATTGTGGCCGCGCCTGCGGCTTGTCCTGCATCATACTCAGCGACCATTCACCTTTTATCCTGCCGTACGGCAAGGCGTAAGTGTAACGTGGTGGGTTGGGGAATTCACGCCGTTGACGTAATCTGGCGCAGTCAATACCGATAAACAGATGAAGATTATGTTCGATCTGTCTATAATCAGCGCCCCAAACTGAGGTAGAACATGACCGTAACCACATTTTCCGAACTTGAACTCGACGAAAGCCTGCTTGAAGCGCTGCAGGAGAAAGGCTATACGCGCCCGACAGCAATTCAGGCTGCTGCCATTCCCCCCGCGCTGGAGGGCCGCGACGTTCTAGGTTCGGCACCTACCGGGACCGGGAAAACCGCCGCGTATTTATTACCGGTGTTGCAGCACCTGCTCGATTTTCCGCGCAAGAAGTCTGGCCCGCCGCGTATTTTAATTTTAACGCCAACCCGTGAGCTGGCCATGCAGGTTGCCGACCAGGCACGGGAACTGGCGAAACACACGCATCTGGATATCGCCACCATCACTGGCGGCGTGGCCTTCATGAACCACGCTGAAGTGTTTAGCGAAAATCAGGATGTCGTGGTTGCCACCACTGGTCGTCTGCTGCAATACATTAAAGAAGAAAACTTTGACTGCCGCGCCGTAGAAACGCTGATCCTGGATGAAGCCGACCGCATGCTGGACATGGGCTTTGCTCAGGATATTGAAACCATCGCGGGCGAAACGCGCTGGCGCAAACAGACGATGCTGTTTTCTGCCACGCTGGAAGGCGAGCATATCAAGGATTTTGCCGAGCGCCTGCTGAATGAACCGGTTGAACTGGAAGCCGATCCCAGCCGTCGCGAGCGTAAGAAGATTCAGCAGTGGTATCACCGCGCCGACGATCTTGAGCACAAGACAAAGCTGCTGGTTCATCTGTTAAAGCAGCCGGAAGTGACCCGTTCAATTGTGTTTGTGCGCAAGCGCGAACGTCTGCATGAGCTGGTCAGCTGGCTGCATGATGCCGGTATCCGCACCAGCTACCTCGAAGGTGAAATGGTGCAGGCTAAACGCAATGAGGCGATTAAACGCCTGGTCGAGGGCCGCGTCAATGTGCTGGTGGCGACCGATATTGCCGCACGCGGCATTGACGTCGACGATGTCAGCCACGTCATCAACTTCGATATGCCGCGCACCGCTGACACCTATCTGCACCGCATTGGCCGTACTGGCCGGGCCGGTCGTAAAGGTATCGCGATTTCGCTGGTTGAAGCACACGACCATCTGCTGCTGGGTAAAGTCAGCCGCTACGTTGATGAACCGATTAAAGCCCGGGTGATTGACGAGCTGCGTCCTGTTACGCGCGCGCCATCGGCGAAAACGACGGGAAAACCGTCGAAAAAGGCGCTTGCCAAGCGTGCAGAGAAAAAAGCGAAAGAAGAAGAGAAACCGCGGGTTAAAAAGCGTCACCGTGACCTCAAAAACGTGGGCAAGCGTCGCAAGCCGAGCGGCAGTACGCCGGGCAGCGAGAGTGCGGAATAAATCAGCACGGACTTAAAAAAATCGCCTCCAGTGAGGCGATTTTTGTTTTTGAAAGGCCTGTAAATATGCGTTTAGCGTGATTTTAGCATCGAACAGCCCACGCTGGCCTGCCAGCCCAAACGCGCGCTTACCCAATAAAATTTATCATATTGTTAACATTGATAAATTTTGCAGACAGGCGCTGCGTTTTATTTCAGCGCCCGATCCGTTACAAACTTTCAGTAAAGGTACGGGCAATCACATCGCGCTGCTGTTCCGCGGTCAGTGAGTTAAAGCGCACGGCATAGCCCGAAACACGGATCGTCAGCTGGGGATACTTTTCGGGATGTTTCACGGCATCTTCCAGCGTTTCGCGGCGCAATACGTTGACGTTGAGATGCTGACCGCCCTCTACGCGAACCTGAGGTTTCACCTCAACCGGCACGTCGCGGTAAGCCACGTCGCCTAACTCCCCAATCTTCACAATCTGATCCTCCTGATAGCCTGCAACGGCACAGAGGCAGCTCGCTTCGGCTTTTTCTTCGTCCAGCAGCCAGAAAGAGTTAATTAACGCCGGATTACTCGATTGGGTAATCTGAATACCTGTGATCATTTCAATCCCTCCTGCAAGGTGCGACCTTCGTCTACACCGTGACTCAGTCAATTTGAGCTGTTGGTATACCACCCGATGTCTGCCATAGTTTTGACCTGCATCAATTACCGCCGGGCGTTTTATCGCCACCCTGGTAAGCTTTTGATTTTAAAAACCCGCCTTAGGAAAATTTTGTTTAATTCTTCAAAAATTTTTGGGCTTCATGTCTGAAGACTGAACCGCTAAGCTTAGGGTTCGAAATACAAGGGAGTTGATCATGGCTGAAAAGCTGACCTGGCACGACGTGCTGGCCGAAGAGAAAGAAAAACCCTACTTCATTGAAACCCTGAAGCATGTCGCGAATCAGCGGGCCGCAGGCGTAACGGTTTATCCGCCACAGAAAGATGTGTTTAACGCGTTTCGCTTAACCGAATTAGGTGACGTTAACGTCGTGATTCTGGGGCAGGACCCTTATCACGGCCCGAACCAGGCACACGGGCTGGCTTTCTCTGTGCTACCGGGCGTGCAGACGCCGCCGTCACTGCAGAACATGTACAAAGAGCTGCAGCAGGACATTCCGGGGTTTGAGCGGCCCAGCCATGGTTATCTGGCAAGCTGGGCGGAACAGGGCGTGATGTTACTGAACACCGTACTGACCGTTGAAGCCGGTAAAGCGCACTCTCACGCCCGACTGGGATGGGAAACCTTTACCGATACGGTAATTAAAGCTATCAACGAACAGCGTGAAGGCGTGATCTTTCTACTGTGGGGCTCGCACGCCCAGAAGAAAGGCAGCATTATCGATCGCCAGCGCCATCACGTGCTGCAGGCGCCGCACCCTTCCCCGCTTTCCGCGCATCGTGGCTTCTTTGGCTGCCAGCATTTTTCCCAAACCAATGCGCTGTTACGCGATGCCGGTAAAACGCCGATTAACTGGACGCCGGTATTACCTGAGTAAACGCCATAAACACAAACGGCCGCGTCAGTGCGCGGCCGTTTGCAGGGTAAGACAGTAATCAGGCTTTCGCTTTCGCCACGGCAACCATGGCCGGACGCAGCAGGCGGCCGTTAAGTGTATAACCGCGTTGCATGACCATCATGACGTGGTTAGGCTCGACATCCTCAGACTCCATCATCGACATCGCCTGGTGCACTTCAGGATTAAAGGGCACACCGGTTTCGCCGACCACTTCAACACCGAATTTACGCACCGCGCCCAGCAGGGATTTCAGCGTAAGCTCAATACCTTCAACCATAGAGGCAGACTTCTCGTCTTCTTTGTTGGCCAGTTCCAGTGCACGTTCCAGGCTATCGATCACCGGAAGCAGCTCATTGGCAAACTTCTCCAGCGCAAACTTGTGCGCTTTTTCAATATCCATCTCGGTGCGGCGGCGAACGTTTTCAATTTCTGCCTGCGCACGCAGCTGCGCATCACGCACGCCCGTCTGCAACTGGGCTAACTCAGCTTCAAGCTGAGCGATGCGCTCATCACGCGGATCCACCTCTACTGCTGTCTCCGCGTCCTGAGGTTGGTGTTGATCCTGTTGAATTTCGTCTGAGACTTGCTCGTTTGGGGTGTTCTGTTCTTTACTACTCATGAATTTCTCCGCGTTTTGCACATTCACGTCGCTGGTTGGCTTATTATGGGGATTGGTTTGACGGATTCAAGGGAACACGTCACATCATCGTGCCGATTTGGCTTATGAGGAACACCCACTCGATGAACAAACACTTTAACTGCATTGGTATTGTGGGCCATCCACGCCATCCTACCGCGCTCACCACACATGAGATGCTGTGTCGCTGGCTGACTGCCAAAGGCTATCCCGTTATCGTTGAACAGCAGATTGCACAGGAACTGTCGCTGGGGGATGTTCAGACCGGTACGCTGGCTGAAATTGGCCAACAGGCCGATCTGGCCGTCGTGGTGGGCGGCGACGGCAATATGTTAGGTGCCGCCAGAGTACTGGCGCGTTATGACATAAAAGTGATTGGCATTAACCGCGGTAATTTAGGGTTTTTAACCGATCTTGACCCCGATAACGCCCATCACCAGCTCGATGAAGTGCTGAACGGCAACTATTTTGTCGAAAGCCGCTTTCTGCTGGAAGCGCAGGTCTGCAAGACGGATTGCTCCCCGCGTATTGGCAGCGCCATCAATGAAGTGGTGCTGCATCCGGGCAAAGTCGCGCACATGATCGAGTTTGAAGTGTACATCGACGAAGTCTTTGCCTTCTCGCAGCGTTCTGATGGCCTGATTATTTCCACGCCTACCGGTTCCACCGCCTATTCGCTTTCAGCGGGCGGCCCGATTTTAACGCCCTCTCTGGACGCCATTACCATTGTGCCCATGTTCCCGCACACGTTGTCGGCGCGCCCGCTGGTGATCAACAGCAGCAGTACGATTCGGCTGCGTTTCTCGGCACGGCGTAACGACCTTGAGATCAGCTGTGACAGCCAGATTGCGCTGCCTATCCAGGAAGGAGAAGATGTGCTGATTCGCCGTAGCGAAAATCATCTCAACCTTATCCATCCTAAAAATTACAGTTATTTCAATACGCTGAGTTCAAAACTGGGCTGGTCAAAAAAATTGTTCTGAAAATGAGCGCGCCCTCTTTACTGGATAAAAAACCAGTTTATACTGTATGAAAAACCATATGTGTTTATTCATACAGGTGACGCTATGCTGGCACAACTGACCATCAGCAATTTCGCTATCGTTCGTGAGCTCGACATTGATTTCCAACGCGGTATGACCGCCATCACCGGTGAGACCGGTGCAGGCAAGTCTATTGCTATCGATGCGCTTGGGTTGTGCCTCGGCGGTCGCGCCGATGCGGACATGGTGCGTCAGGGGGCCAGCCGTGCTGACCTGTGTGCGCGCTTTCAAATTAAAGCGTCGCCGTCTGCCCAGCGCTGGCTGAGTGATAATCATCTCGACGACGGCAACGAGTGCCTGCTGCGCCGCGTCATCAGCGCCGATGGTCGCTCACGCGGCTTTATCAATGGTACGGCCGTTCCTCTCTCGCAGTTACGCGATCTGGGCCAGTTGCTGATCCAAATCCACGGCCAGCATGCCCATCAGCTGCTGCTCAAACCCGATCATCAAAAGCACCTGCTGGATGCCTACGCCGGTCATGACGACCTGCTCGTTCAGATGCGGGCATCCTATCAGACATGGCACCAGAGCTGCCGCACGCTGGCGCAGCATCAACAACAGGCGCAGGAGCGGGAATCCCGCCGTGAGCTGTTGCAGTATCAGCTTAAAGAGCTGAACGAGTTTGCGCCGGTGGCAGGAGAATTTGAGCAGATTGACGAAGAGTACAAACGCCTGGCGAACAGCGGCCAGTTGCTGTCGACCAGCCAGCAGGCGCTGCAGCTGTTAGCCGACAGTGATGACACCAATCTGAACAGCATGCTGTACAGCGCGCGTCAGATGCTGTCTGAACTCACTGCGATGGATGACAAAGTCAGCGGCGTTTATAACCTGCTGGAAGAAGCCGCCATTCAACTGAGCGAAGCCAGTGACGAACTGCGTCACTACTGCGACAGTCTGGATCTGGATCCGAACCGCCTCTATGAGCTGGAACAGCGCATCTCCCGGCAAATCGCCCTGGCCCGCAAGCACCATGTGGCACCAGAGGGCCTGCCCGCCGTGCACCAGCAACTACTCGATGAAGCGGAACTGCTGTCACAGCAGGAAAGCGATCAGGAAAGCCTGCAGACGTTGGTAACCGAACACTACAAGGCTGCCCTGGCGTGCGCGGAGCAACTGCATGCGCAACGCACCCTTTATGCCAACGAGCTACAGCAGCTGATTACCCAAAGCATGCATCTGCTTTCGATGCCGCACGGCCGCTTTGCCATTGAGCTGATTTTTAACCCGGAGCAACTGACCGCCGACGGCGCCAGCCGCATTGATTTTCAGGTAACAACCAACCCCGGACAGCCGTTGCAGCCGCTGGGGAAAGTCGCCTCGGGTGGTGAGCTGTCGCGTATCGCGCTGGCGATTCAGGTTATCACCGCTAAGAAAATGGAAACGCCGGCGATGATTTTCGACGAAGTTGACGTGGGGATTAGCGGTCCGACGGCTGCGGTAGTGGGTAAAATGTTGCGTCAGTTGGGCGAATCTACCCAGGTGATGTGCGTAACCCACCTGCCGCAGGTTGCGGGCTGTGGCCATCAGCATTTCTTTGTCAGCAAGGAAACCGATGGCGAAATGACAGAAACGCATATGCAGCCTCTGGATAAGCGCGCACGCCTGCAGGAACTGGCGAGGTTACTGGGCGGCAGCGAGGTCACCCGCAACACACTGGCTAACGCGAAAGAACTTTTAGCGGCCTGATATGCACTTTTTTACCACAGCGTGGTCATATGCATGCTCTGTAGAGGTTTCCAATAGCGAAAAGGTTTATTATCATCGACAGCTAATGTCGCCTGAATAATAAAGCCTGCCGCAGGCAGAGTTCAGAATTTGATGGCAGAAGAACAGCCTGTAAAAGGCGTTTCGCCCCGGAAAAGGAATGTATAGATGCGCTGTAAAACGCTGACTGCCGCGGCAGTGGTAATGTTAATGATGACCGCCGGATGTTCCACTTTAGAGCGCGTTGTTTATCGCCCCGATATCAATCAGGGCAACTATCTGGTTGCTAACGATGTTGCCAAGATTCACACCGGTATGACTCAGCAGCAGGTTGCCTATACGCTGGGTACGCCAATGATGAAAGATCCCTTTGGCAGCAATGTCTGGTACTACGTCTTCCGTGAGGAGCCAGGCCACGAGAAGGTAAAACAGCAAACGCTGACCCTGACCTTTGACCGTAGCGGCGTACTGACCAACATCGATAACAAGCCCGCGCTGTCTTCTTCACAGGATAATTAATCCAGGACGCCAGGTTCGTTACCGACAAGCGACTTAGCACCATCGAACGCAGTAAGAGCGAACGTAAAAGACAGAACGTAAAAAGGCGCTAATCAGCGCCTTTTTCATGCTCAGAAATCGAACCGAGATTATTTTTTACTGCTTGCCGCGCGCTCTGCTCGTTGACGACGAAGCTCTTTCGGGTCGGCAATCAGCGGGCGATAGATCTCAACCCGGTCGCCTTCCTGCACGGTATCGCTCAGTTTTACCGGATGGCTGTAAATCCCCACCTTGTTGCTGGCGAGATCGATTTCAGGCCGCAGTTCCAGCAAGCCTGATTTGCGGATAGCCTGCTCAACCGTGCTGCCCTCTTCCAGTTTTACGTAATGCTGATACTGTTTTTCAGGCAGGGCGTACACCACCTCGACAGAGATATCAGGCACTGTAAACCTCTTTGGCGCGCTGGGTAAAGGCCTGCACCATGCTGTTGGCCAGCTCTTTGAAGATTCGACCAAATGCCATTTCGACCAGCATGTTGGTGAACTCAAACTCCAGGCTCAGCTCGACCTTACAGGCATCATCCCCGAGATCGACAAAGCGCCAGCCGCCGGTGAGCTTACGGAACGGCCCATCGACCAGTTGCATATGAATGCTCTGGTTGTCGGTCAGCGTATTTCGGGTGGTAAATGTTTTGCTGATGCCCGCTTTCGACACATCGACTGAAGCCGTCATTTGATTCTCTGAGGCATCCAGTACGCGGCTTCCGGTGCAGCCCGGCAGGAATTGCGGGTAAGCATCCACATCATTTACAAGTTGGTACATTTGTCCGGCGCTAAAGGGGACAAGCGCCGAACGACTAATCTGAGCCATAATGGTTCCTGTTCGTCACAAAACCGCTAAATAATAGCATTTTCAGCGATTAAACAAAAATTCCTCATTGCCATGGTGTGCTAGAATACCCTGTTTCCTGCTGCCCCGCTGGACTGGGGATGCGATAACCGACCAAGTGATGTAAAATACGCGGCATTATGACAAAGAAAAAAGCACACAAACCCGGTTCTGCCACCATTGCCATGAACAAGCGCGCCCGCCACGAATACTTCATTGAAGAAGAGTTCGAAGCCGGCCTGTCGCTACAGGGATGGGAAGTTAAATCACTCCGTGCAGGTAAAGCCAACATCAGCGACAGCTACATTCTGCTGCGTGATGGTGAAGCTTATCTGTTCGGCTCCACTTTTCAACCGCTTGCGGTGGCCTCATCGCACGTGGTCTGCGATCCCACCCGCAGCCGTAAACTGCTGTTAAAGCAGCGTGAGCTGGACTCACTTTACGGCCGTGTGAACCGCGAAGGCTATACCGTTGTGGCGCTGTCGCTCTACTGGAAGAACGCCTGGTGTAAGTTAAAAATTGGCGTTGCTCGCGGTAAGAAAGAGCACGACAAGCGCAATGACATCAAAGATCGCGAATGGCAAATGGATAAAGCGCGTATCATGAAGAACGCCAATCGTTAAACACTGGATTTCGATACGCTTTTTTGCTAGTATTTGAAGTTCTGGGGCTGATTCTGGATTCGACGGGATTGTGAAGCCTTAGGAGCATGCCGAGGGGCGGTTGGCCTCGTAAAAAGCCGCAAAAAAATAGTCGCAAACGACGAAAACTACGCACTAGCAGCTTAATAACCTGCTTAGAGCCCTCTCTCCCTAGCCTCCGCTCTTAGGACGGGGATCAAGAGAGGTCAAACCCAAAAGAGATCGCGTGGATGCCTTGCCTGGGGTTGAAGCGTTAAACTGAATCAGGCTAGTCTGTTAGTGGCGTGTCTGTCCGCAGCTGACCGGCGAATGTAAAGACTGTACTAAGCATGTAGTGCCGACGGTGTAGTAATTTCGGACGCGGGTTCAACTCCCGCCAGCTCCACCACACAATGATCCGGATACGTCCGGTGAAATCCTGAAAGCCCGCACGGCACAAGCCCTGCGGGCTTTTTTGTGTCTGTAATAGTCCGAGCTAATCCGGTGAAATCCGGTGATTATTGGTATACGAATTGGTATACGATAGAATGTATGCCAATAACGTATACCAATTCACGCAGGAAAGCCCCGCATGGCAAGGACTACGCGCCCTCTCACCAACACAGAAATACTTCGTTCCAAAGCCATTGATAAAGATCTGACGCTGCATGATGGCGATGGACTTTTTGTGGTGGTGAAAACCACAGGAAAGAAGCTTTGGCGTTTCCGCTATCAAAGGCCAGCGACAAAGCAGCGTACAATGATGGGCCTCGGTGCCTTCCCTGCTCTGTCGCTGGCTGATGCCCGACGCCTACGCGCTGAATACCTCTCGTTGTTAGCTAACGGCATTGACCCACAAACTCAGGCCGAACAGGCTACAGAACAGCAGCAGATTGCCTTAGACAGCATTTTCTCAACCGTGGCGGCTAATTGGTTTCAGCTCAAAAGCAAAAGCGTTACACCGGATTACGCAAAAGACATTTGGCGCTCATTAGAAAAAGATGTATTCCCTGCCATTGGTGAGATACCTGTTCAGCAAATCAAAGCTAGAACATTGGTTGAAGCACTTGAGCCTATCAAAGTGCGTGGTGCGCTGGAAACAGTTCGTCGCTTAGTACAACGTATCAACGAAATAATGATTTACGCGACTAATACTGGTTTGATTGATGCCAATCCAGGATCAGGTATTGGTATGGCTTTTGAGAAGCCTAAAAAGCAGAATATGCCAACGCTGCGGCCAGAAGAGTTATCAAGGCTGATGAAATCCTTAGCCATGTCAAATTTATCAGTTTCGACTCGCTGCCTAATAGAATGGCAACTCTTGACGCTCGTGAGGCCATCCGAAGCTTCAGGCACACGTTGGAAAGAGATCGATCTTGATACAAAAATTTGGACAATTCCAGCTGAGCGTATGAAAGCTAAGCGAGAGCACCTAGTTCCTCTCTCCCAACAAGCACTAGAAATTCTTGAAGTTATGAAGCCTATCAGTTCCCATCGAGAATTTGTTTTTCCTAGTAGAAATGACCCTAAGCAGCCAATGAATAGTCAGACTGCTAATGCTGCGCTTAAAAGAATCGGATATGGTGGAAAGCTTGTTGCACATGGTTTGCGTTCTATCGCCAGTACAGCTATGAATGAAGCTGCTTTAAACTCTGATGTTATTGAAGCAGCTTTAGCTCACACTGATAGAAATGAAATAAGGAAAGCATATAATCGCTCCACTTATCTGGTGCAGCGTATTGAATTAATGGATTGGTGGGGAAGATATATTAAGAGTGCAAAGACTTAATCTTTTACTTCACGGCACAGCCTTAAACATTCAACCAAATCAATAAGTTGGGAGTTAGTTGCGCATTTTTTGATATAATCAAAGAGCGTTTTGACTGCTGCAATTTCCTTTAGGGCGCGATTAACCATTAAAATATAATCCTTATAAAGCCCAATTCTAAAGAAGGAATTTGCTGCGCAAAGTAACATAATCACTTCAGTCATGGCAGGAAGGTTCAAACGATTGGGCTTAAACTTATTTTTATCGTAAACTTCAAAAACATTTAAAAAATTCCTAAGCGTCTTAAGATTGGCAACTCCATTAATAGTATTTGTAAAAGATGAATACAAATAAGGAGAACTTGCATACCAATATATATCTTCAATTAGTATATAACTGCGCTTATTGGCAAATTCATACCATTCACACCTATCTTCGTTATGAATTAAATTGTAAAAAAAATAGAAGCTTAGCAGGCCATTTTTATATTCTTTTTTTGATTGATCGTAAATATTTTCAATCTTATCCATTATAGCTTGCAAATTCGTTACCTTTTTAAAATTCAGCATATTTAGATATTCACTGAACCATTTATTTACGCCTTGCGCTGTAAAGCCACTTGGTTCCCAAAGCCAATGGTGTGCTGATACTTGAGCAACCATCACACTAGATGTTTCCATAACCCAATTGATGGACTCACGTTTATGACTAGGATTTTTTTTACAAAAATTCATTATCACATGGCGTAGTAATCGAAGTAGTCCAGAGTAAGTAAAGTAAGGCTCACCAAAAAGAACCAGATTATCACCAACAGGATTGTAAGCCTTAGATATCATTGCATCTAATGGTTTAAGCTCATGTACAAAAGAAGATCTTATTTTGTATAAATTATCTAACGCCCTACCAAGAAAACTATAACGAATAGGATATCGTGTAGACTCGTAAAAATAAGAATCTTCAATATTGTTGAATATAAAATCTTTAAATCTTTTTTGCAATTTAAACTGTTTACCATCAATTAGAATACCCTTAATCCTATCAACTTGTTCGCTTGAAATATTTTTAAACACAACATCAAGCTCCCCCCTACCTTTTTGATCGTAGTCATCCCAAACTGATCTATAACTATCATTTTTTTGAGATAGGGACTCAAGTGCATAAACTAACATTGAATATGTTAAGTCAAAGTTAGTTGATAAAGATTCTTTTGAGTCACTAATTATTTTTAGAGCCGCTATTGTTGATTTATAAGCAGCACGTTCTAAGCTAACTACATTTTTAACGAACTCAGAAAATCCATTAGCATTTTCAATTGAGATATGTTTGTTTATCTCAACCAAATAAGGTGCAACCTCAAGTACAGTTTTTGAATACTTCTTATTGAAATTTAGCTGTGCGCATATATTTTTTACCGATTCTTTTTCTACCCGAGCCACACAATCAAAATAGAACTCCCACAACAAAATAAACTGCTGCATATAGTCTTCATCTCCTGCTCGGATAACAACGCCCGCTTCAATTCTTTCAGGCTTTTCAGTGAGAAGATTGTAATTAACGACATATGAATTCACACCATCATGACTTGTTTTATTGATTTTAAAATAGGGCAACTCATTCTCTATTGGAAAAAAAACATCAACATTGGAATAAAAAACAAAAATACCATCGTGTTTTTCAATTTTATTCTGTTCGAAGAATACGCCAGCAGATATTTGGAACATTATGATCTTCCAGTCATTACTTGATTAATCTACGTAGAGTAACTGATGCATCAGTACAGTGAAATAAATTTACATATCACGCAATTGTCAGTACCGCGTAGCATAATGATGCCAGCGCGCTCTCGTAGCCCCGCCACGCCTGCGCACTTCATGTAGCGGTTTTCATGCATCTGCATGAGTGGCTCCGGCCCGCGCCGCCACTGGCCTTTGCTGCCGCTTTTGGGTGTCTGAGACTCATGCGTTTTCATGCAGCATAGACATGCACTCACGCAGCAGACGTAAAAAAGCCCGGCAGGTGCCGGGCTGTGGGGTGTTATTTCTGGCCCGGGAACCGTTTACGCTTGCGCCGGTCAGTTCCGGCCCCCCTGAAGGGGTAGGGTCCGGCAAGGCTGATAACATCATCACGGAACATCAGCGGCAGCTTTGTATTTGTCCAGCTCAGCATCAGATTCATAATATACCCACGGTAGAGCGTGTCTGCATCGTTCGCCCCTTCAAGTACACCCGGCGCATGGGGTGAGCCATATCGTTCAAACTGGCTGTACTTCATTCTGAGCAGGCTGGTCAGCTCAATGGCGTGGAAGATAAAGAATTCATCAATGAGCGCATCGATGCGCTCGTCCATGATGCGCTCATGGCAGGTGATGTAAGCGTGGGCCTTTTGCCCGGTCACGTCGGCCAGCCCCGGCAGTTGCTTTTCCCTTTGAGTAATCAGTCCGGCCAGCTCGGTCGCTGTTTCCTGCTGCTCCAGGTACTCCGCACGCAGCGCCTTCATCTCCTGCGTGACGGTGCCGCCATTCTGCTCCAGAAGCTCACGAAAGCGCGCACGGTTGTCCTGGCCTGCCTGCTCCGTCTGTGCCTGGCTCTGGCGCAGCGCCTCAACGCTCTCCGTGGCGGCGGCTTCGGCCTTTCTGGCCTCCACCCAGGCCATCATTTTTTCCTGGAGTTGCTGAATGCGGGGCTGCCAGTCAGCCGGAAGGCTTTTCGCCAGCGCGGCGGTCTGTTCTGCTAACTCAGCTTCGGGCAGCTTCATGAGCCAGCCCGCATCCTTAAGCGGCTTCTGACTT
>NZ_QGTU01000009.1:0-154906 GCF_003182295.1 Pantoea sp. AG702
GTCAGTACAGAATCGGTGGAGCGGTAGTTCAGTTGGTTAGAATACCTGCCTGTCACGCAGGGGGTCGCGGGTTCGAGCCCCGTCCGTTCCGCCACCCTTTTTAGGGGCGTAGTTCAATTGGTAGAGCACCGGTCTCCAAAACCGGGTGTTGGGGGTTCGAGTCCCTCCGCCCCTGCCAGAAAGAGAAAAATCCTTTGCTTCGGCGAAGGATTTTTTTTTGCCTGCAGAAAAGTGAAAAAGAAAACCAGCCAGCAGATACTGGCCCAATCCTCTTTGACTTCCCCCTGTTTTTAATTAGGTACCACAGGAAACTTTAACAGCTGACGGATGTACGTTTGCTGATCGCTGTTTTGTAACCACACAGCATAAAGAGGGCGAACGGCTACAGAAGTATCAGGCATTACCATCAGATCGCTGTAAAGGCTTTGCCAGAAATCAGGTAGAAACGCACATGCACCTGTCGTATGAAGCAACTCACGCGTCACCTGAGCGGATGTGGTTGTTAACACGGGCACATCGTCACCGCCAGAGAGATAGCTTTGATGCTGATGAAAGTCGGCTCCCCATTCCAGTTTTATATAATCATATTTTTCACGCTTGTCTGTCTGTCGTGAGCGAAACAGCGCCAGTGAAATATGACCGATCTGCTGACTGGTTAACTCATCCATCTTCGGCGCTTCAGTGGTGATTAATAAATCCAGCTGACGTTCGTGAAGCTGCTTAACCAGTAAATGGCGTTGTGCCACACGCGCTTCCAGATGGAGGCTCTCACGGTTCTCATAGAGCGTCTGAAGCCAGGGTGTTAAATACGCCTCCCATAACGAGGCACTGGCACCAATGGAGAGCTCGTGGTGCTGCTGCGTATGCGACACTTCTTTCTTGGCCATCAGCCACGTATTCATCAGGCTTTCCGCATAGGGCAGCAGCCGTTCACCTGCGGAGGTCAGACGGATATTGTTACGATGTCGGGTAAAAAGATTAACACCAAGCTGATTTTCTAACTGGCGGATGCGAAAACTGACAGCAGACTGCGTTAAGTAAAGTGCTTCTGCAGCGCGCCCGAAATGACGAGTTCTGCTCACTTCCAGGAAAGTTTTCAGTAATTCCGTATCCACAGCGTTCTCCCAAAATTTGTTTGTCGTATAGATTTAAATGTTTTGTTTTACACTCTGTCAAGCCTATCTAATACTCCGCGCCATAAATAGCACGGCCATAAGAGAAACAGGAGCGTGTAACATGGCGGAAAGCTTCTCAACGGAAAATCGTTTCTTTGACAACAAACATTACCCACGCGGTTTTTCGCGACATGGTGACTTTACGATTAAAGAAGCACAGCTACTTGAACGTCACGGCGTAGCGTTTAATGAGCTGGACCTCGCCAAGCGTGAGCCAGCGACAGAAGAAGAGCGTCTGTTCATTGAGGTTTGTCGTGGCGTGCGTGAGCCACAAACGGAAGCAGAACGTGTATGGTCCAAATACATGACACGTATTAAGCGTCCTAAGCGTTTTCACACGCTGTCAGGCGGTAAACCACAGATGGATACCGTTGAAGACTACACCGAAAGCGACGATTAACGAGAAGGGGTGAAAGCCCCTTTTTACTGCAAGCTTTTGTGCAAATAGATCATCAGTCGGTCAATGCTTCGATAGCTTACGGCCTCCTGAAGATGATGACGTCCAATCACCTCTTCCCCCGCTAAATCGGCCACCGTGCGCGCCACTTTCAGGATACGTTGCCACGCCCTCACCGATAAGCCCAGCTGATTTAAAACAGATTCAAGCCACCGTGCATCCGACGGCGAAATCTGACACCACTGTAGTACATCTGAATTAGCCAACTGCGCATTAATCTTCCCTGAGCGCGCCATCTGTACCTGACGCGCGGCAAAAACGCGCTCACGCACTTCTGCAGAGCTTTCCCCTGCCTGCCGTTGCTGACTCAGCATTCCCGCAGGAAGCAGCGGAACTTCCAGTGACAGATCAAAGCGATCCAGGAAAGGACCAGAAAGTTTACTGAGATAGCGTAAAACCTGCTGTGGCGACGTACGGTTATGTTGTCCCTGATAGTGTCCGGTTGGGCTGGGATTCATTGCTGCGATTAACTGAAAGCGTGCGGGATAAACGACGTTGGCCCTGGCCCGCGAAATGGCCACTTCGCCGGACTCAATGGGTTCACGTAACGCGTCCAGCACGCTGCGCTGAAACTCAGGCAGTTCGTCCAGAAACAGCACGCCGTTATGTGCCAGCGAGATTTCTCCGGGTCGTGGTAACGCACCGCCCCCGATAAGGGCATACAGTGAAGCGCTGTGATGAGGGGCTCTAAAAGGCCGCTTACGCCATCGCAGATGTAATGGAGATGTCTGGCTCAGGCTGGCGATGGCGGCGCACTCCAGGGCTTCCTGATCGCTTAACGGCGGCATGATACCGGGTAAGCGTGTGGCGAGCATGGTCTTACCGGTTCCCGGCGGACCGATCAGCAACAGATTATGTCCACCTGCAGCGGTAATCTCCAGGGCACGCCGTCCCTGCTCCTGACCCACAATATCGCGAAGATCTTCGGTAATGCCGTCATCATCTTTAACATGAGCGGTTGCGGTCGCTAACTCACACTTACCGTGCAAAAAGGCACAAATCTCGATCAAATGTGCGGCGACTAAAGTCGCGCCCTGACGTATCAATCCCACATCAGGCTGGTTTTCAGCAGAGAGCACCAGCTGCCGGCCGGCTCCTGTCGCAGCCAGTGCCGCCGGAATGGCGCCTTTAACGCCACACAGGCCACCGTTAAGCGCCAGCTCACCCAGAAACTCGTAGTGGTTGAGCCTGTCCGCAGGAAGCTGCTCAGAGGCCACCAGAATGGCGATAGCCATAGGCAAATCATAGCGGCCGCCTTCTTTGGGTAAATCTGCCGGGCCTAAGTTGATGGTGATACGTCGGGCAGGGAAGTCAAAACCGCTGTTGATAATGGCACTGCGTACGCGTTCACGCGCCTCTTTCACGGTCGTTTCAGGCAACCCTACCAACGTGAGGGCGGGCAATCCGTTACTGATATGCACTTCAATCGTCACCAGCGGCGCTTCAACACCGATGGCTGCCCGTGTCAGCACCTTTGACAATGACATAGCGGCCCCCAAATGCGGCCATTCTGTACGCGGAATTCAGGTGTAGCGAAGCCCAGAACAAGGAAATGTATGTCGCCCCGCAAACTTTTTATCTGCCATACATCGGGTTTCACATTTTGCAGAAGCAGACTGTGAAATCGTCAAAATGCAATGAGCGGCCTTTTTTTGTCCGGAACCCCGGATGATAAAATAATCTTTTAATAACAATTCGATAATGAATACGGTAAACCTGCGTGATTAAAAAACCTGATAAAAAATATTGTAATTAGAGAGGTAACTATGATAACTCTGTAGGCATTACTTCGAACGAGTTAAAGAATCGAATACGTTATGAAAGCCCTTCTACTAGTGATTAGCCTTGTCGTGATTAGCGTGGTGGTGATTATTAACCCACTGTGCGGGGCAACGCTTGGAGCAAGAAAGGCTTAAAAATCAAGCCAGAACTCTAAAAAACCCCCCGCACCGAAAGGTCCGGGGGTTTTTTTTTGACCTGGCAAAAACTTAGTAAATCTGCAAGGAACAAACAATGAACAGTAGCATAAAATTCTGTTGTTCCCCTCGGAATACAGGAGAATAGCGATGACAGGTGCACAATGGGTAGTTCAGGCTTTACGCGCACAGGGCGTTGATATCGTATTTGGCTATCCTGGTGGCGCGATCATGCCAGTATACGATGCGCTATACGACGGCGGCGTAGAACACCTGTTGTGCCGTCATGAGCAGGGCGCGGTAATGGCCGCAATCGGCTATGCCCGTTCAACCGGCAAAACCGGCGTTTGCATCGCAACCTCTGGCCCCGGCGCGACGAATCTGATCACCGGTCTTGCCGACGCCATGATGGACTCTGTTCCGGTCGTCGCCTTAACCGGGCAGGTCGCCTCTGCGTTCATCGGCACGGATGCATTCCAGGAAATCGATGTTCTTGGCCTGTCATTAGCCTGCACGAAACACAGCTTTATGGTTGAGTCTCTGGACGAGTTGCCTTCCGTCATGGCCGAAGCCTTCGCTATTGCCCAGTCAGGCCGCCCCGGTCCTGTATTAGTGGATATCCCGAAAGATATCCAGATGGCAAAAGGCGAGCCTTCGCCGCAGTTGATGCCGGTCGAAGAAGTGATGTCGATGCCGCACCAGGCCATTGTTGAAGCGCGCGCCATGATGGCTCAGGCTAAAAAGCCGATATTCTATGTGGGCGGCGGTGTAGGGATGGCGCAGGCCGTGCCGGCGCTGCGCGCGCTGATGCAGGAGACCGGCATCCCTGCTGTCGCCACGCTGAAAGGCCTGGGAAGTGTTGACGCCCACAGCGAAGGCTATCTGGGCATGCTGGGCATGCATGGTACTAAGGCCGCAAACCTTGCCGTGCAGTCCTGTGACCTGTTGATTGCCGTTGGCGCGCGTTTTGACGACCGCGTCACCGGTAAACTGGATACGTTTGCCCCGCTGGCCAGCGTGATTCATCTGGATGTTGATCCCGCAGAACTGAACAAGTTGCGCCGTGCGCATGTTTCACTGCAGGGCGATCTTAACCATGTCCTGCCAGCCTTGAGCCAGCCTTTACAGATTCAGACATGGCGTGACGAAGTCGCCGCCCTGAAAGCCCAGCATGCATGGCGCTACGATCATCCCGGCGAAGCGATCTATGCGCCGTTATTATTGAAACAACTGTCCGACCGCAAGCCTGCTAACACCGTGATCACGACCGACGTCGGCCAGCACCAGATGTGGGCGGCCCAGCATATCTCCTGTGACGCGCCTGAAGATTTCATCACCTCCAGCGGATTAGGCACCATGGGCTTTGGGCTGCCCGCGGCGATCGGTGCGCAGGTTGCGCGTCCCAACGATACGGTTATCTGCGTCTCGGGCGATGGCTCGATCATGATGAACATTCAGGAGCTGGGCACCATCAAGCGTGGCAAGCTGCCTGTAAAAATTCTGCTGCTGGACAACCAGCGTTTAGGCATGGTGCGCCAGTGGCAGCAACTGTTTTTTGATGGTCGCTACAGTGAAACCATCCTGACTGATAATCCCGACTTCCTTACGCTGGCCAGCGCGTTTGATATCCCAGGCCAGCGAATCACCCGTAAAGATCAGGTCGACGCCGCACTCGATGCTCTGCTGAGCAGTGAAGGACCTTACTTCCTGCATGTTTCAATCGATGAGCATGAAAACGTCTGGCCATTGGTACCGCCTGGTGCCAGCAACGCCAACATGATGGAGAAAACCGTATGAACCAGCATCAATTGTCTATCGAAGCGCGCTTTCGACCTGAAATATTGGAACGTATTTTACGTGTGGTACGCCATCGTGGTTTTCAGGTGTGTTCCATGAACATGGCCACCGTGGCTAACACTGAAAACATTAATATCGAAATGACCGTTGCCAGCCAGCGCTCTGTCGATTTACTGTCTTCCCAGCTAAGAAAACTGATGGATGTCGCCTGCGTCCAGACTCAACAACAGACATCACAACAAATACGCGCGTAGTCGCTATAGGAAATAATAATGAGCACGAAGAAAGCAGACTTTATTTGGTTCAACGGCGAAATGGTTAAGTGGGAAGAGGCAAAAGTCAGCGTGATGTCTCACGCTTTGCACTACGGCACATCGGTATTTGAAGGCGTTCGCTGCTATGACTCCCATAAAGGGCCGGTTGTATTCCGTCACCGTGAGCACATGCAGCGCCTGCACGATTCCGCCAAAATCTACCGTTTCCCAATCAAACACAGCGTTGATGAACTGATGGAAGCCTGCCGTGAAGTCATTCGCGTCAACAACCTGAAAAGCGCCTATATCCGCCCGCTGGCTTTCGTCGGTGATGTGGGACTGGGCGTGAACCCGCCGGATGGCTTTACGACCGACGTGATCATTGCGGCCTTCCCGTGGGGCGCTTATCTGGGTGCTGAAGCGCTGGAAAACGGTATTGATGCGATGGTTTCTTCATGGAACCGTGTTGCGCCCAATACGCTGCCAACCGCGGCGAAAGCAGGCGGCAACTACCTTTCCTCACTGTTAGTGGGCAGCGAAGCGCGCCGCCATGGTTATCAGGAAGGCATTGCACTGGACACCAATGGCCTGATCTCAGAAGGCGCAGGCGAAAACCTGTTTGAAGTGAAAGACGGTGTGCTGTTTACCCCGCCGTTTACTTCATCTGCACTGCCGGGCATCACCCGCGATGCCATTATTACGCTGGCGCGTGATATGGGCATCGAAGTACGTGAACAGACGCTGTCCCGTGAGTCGCTCTATCTGGCTGATGAAGTCTTTATGTCTGGCACCGCAGCTGAAATTACCCCAGTGCGTAGCGTTGACCGCATTCAGGTTGGCGCAGGCAAATGCGGCCCCGTCACCAAACGCGTTCAGCAGGCCTTCTTCGGCCTGTTCACCGGCGAGACTGAAGACAAATGGGGCTGGCTGGACCCGGTTAACGCATAACCAGACCTGCGCGGATGTCGCTGGATGTCCGCGAACTTATTTTCACTGGAGTAAAGAGCATGCCTAAGTACCGTTCCGCTACCACCACCCACGGCCGCAACATGGCCGGTGCCCGTGCCCTCTGGCGCGCAACAGGAATGACCGACGATGATTTCGGCAAACCGATTATCGCCGTCGTGAACTCCTTCACCCAGTTTGTGCCGGGCCACGTTCACCTGCGTGATCTGGGTAAGCTGGTTGCCGAGCAAATCGAAGCGGCTGGTGGCGTGGCCAAAGAGTTCAACACGATAGCGGTGGATGACGGTATTGCCATGGGCCATGGCGGCATGCTGTATTCTCTGCCTTCCCGGGAACTGATTGCTGACTCCGTCGAGTACATGGTGAATGCGCACTGTGCCGATGCCATGGTCTGCATCTCTAACTGCGACAAAATCACCCCCGGCATGTTGATGGCGTCACTGCGCCTTAACATTCCGGTTATCTTTGTGTCCGGCGGCCCGATGGAAGCCGGTAAAACCAAGCTCTCCGATCAGATCATCAAGCTGGATCTGGTGGATGCCATGATCCAGGGCGCTAACCCGAACGTCAGCGATGCCGACAGCGAGCAGATTGAACGCTCCGCCTGTCCGACCTGCGGCTCCTGTTCAGGCATGTTCACTGCAAACTCCATGAACTGCCTGACTGAAGCGCTGGGCCTGTCGCAACCGGGTAACGGTTCCCTGCTGGCCACACACGCCGACCGTAAAGAACTGTTTATCAACGCCGGTAAGCGCATCGTGAGCCTGACCAAACGCTATTACGAGCAGGACGATGCCAACATGCTGCCGCGTAACATTGCCACTAAGGCAGCGTTTGAAAATGCCATGACGCTGGATATCGCCATGGGCGGCTCAACGAATACCGTGCTGCACTTGCTGGCTGCCGCGCAGGAAGGCGAGATCGACTTCAATATCTCTGATATCGATCGCCTGTCGCGCAAAGTGCCTCAGCTGTGCAAAGTCGCACCCAGTACCCCCAAATACCATATGGAAGATGTGCACCGCGCCGGTGGCGTGATCGGTATTCTCGGCGAGTTGGATCGTGCCGGACTTATTGACACCAGCGCACGCAACATCCTGCAGCAAAGCATGCGTGAAACGATCGATCAGTACGACATCATGCTGACCCAGGACCAGGCCGTGAAGGACATGTTCCGCGCGGGCCCGGCCGGTATTCGCACCACCCAGGCGTTCTCACAGAATTGCCGTTGGGACACGCTGGATGATGACCGTACTGAAGGCTGTATCCGTACGCGCGAAAACGCCTATTCTCAGGATGGCGGTCTGGCCGTGCTGTACGGCAACATCGCCGAAGATGGCTGTATCGTGAAAACGGCGGGCGTCGATAAAGAGATTCTGACCTTCAGCGGCCCGGCCAAGGTGTATGAAAGCCAGGATGACGCAGTAGAAGCCATCCTCGGTGGCAAAGTGGTGGCAGGTGACGTGGTTGTGATTCGCTACGAAGGGCCAAAAGGCGGACCGGGCATGCAGGAAATGCTGTATCCCACCACCTACCTGAAATCGATGGGGCTGGGTAAGAGCTGTGCCCTGATCACTGACGGTCGCTTCTCTGGCGGTACCTCTGGCCTTTCCATTGGTCATGCCTCACCCGAGGCAGCCAATGGCGGCACCATCGCGCTGGTTAAAGACGGCGATATCATTGAAATTGATATTCCTAACCGCGGCATCAAGCTGGCCGTGCCGGATAATGAACTGCACGCGCGCCGTGAAGAGCAGGAAGCACGTGGCGATGCCGCTTACACGCCGATGAACCGTCAGCGCGAAGTGTCGTTTGCCCTGCGCGCCTATGCATCGCTTGCCACCAGTGCCGACAAAGGTGCCGTGCGCGATAAGAGTAAGCTGGGAGGCTAAAATGGCTGAGGCTCAACCGCTACCCGAGGCGCCCTGCGGCGCCGAGTATTTGCGCGCTGTATTGCGTTCACCGGTATACGAAGTGGCACAGGTTACCCCGCTGCAGAAGATGGAAAAAATCTCTGCGCGACTGGGCAATACCATTCTGGTCAAGCGAGAAGATCGCCAGCCGGTGCACAGTTTTAAACTGCGCGGTGCTTACGCGATGATTGCCGGACTTAACGAAGAGCAGAAAGCACGCGGCGTCGTCACCGCGTCTGCGGGTAACCATGCTCAGGGCGTTGCCTTATCCGCCACGAAGCTGGGCATCAAGTCGCTGATCGTGATGCCGCTTGCTACTGCCGACATTAAGGTGGATGCCGTGCGTGCATTTGGCGGAGAAGCCTTTCTGTTTGGTGCCAACTTTGATGAGGCAAAAGCTAAAGCTATCGAGTTAGCGACGCAGCAGGGTTACACCTTTGTCCCACCGTTTGACCATCCGGCGGTTATTGCCGGACAGGGTACGCTGGCGATGGAACTGCTGCAGCAGGACGCCCATCTCGATCGGGTCTTTGTCCCGGTGGGCGGCGGTGGTCTGGCTGCCGGTGTGGCCGTCCTGATCAAACAGCTGATGCCGCAAATCAAAGTGATTGCCGTAGAGTCAGAGGATTCAGCCTGCCTGAAGGCAGCGCTGGACGCCGGTGAGCCGGTAGATTTACCGCGCGTGGGATTATTTGCCGAAGGTGTGGCGGTGAAACGCATCGGTAATGAAACCTTCCGCCTGTGTCAGGAATTTCTCGACGATATCGTCACCGTGGACAGCGATGCGATCTGCGCGGCCATGAAAGATCTGTTTGAAGATGTGCGCGCCGTGTCGGAGCCTTCAGGGGCGCTGGCGCTGGCAGGCATGAAAAAATATGTTCAGCAGCATGACATCAAAGGCGAGCGCCTGGCGCACGTGTTGTCGGGTGCTAACGTTAACTTCCATGGCTTGCGCTACGTTTCTGAACGCTGCGAGCTGGGTGAACAACGTGAAGCGCTTCTGGCCGTCACCATAGCGGAACAGCAGGGCAGTTTCCTGAAGTTCTGCCAGACGCTGGGTGGTCGCTCGATTACCGAATTCAACTATCGCTATGCCGACACCGACAAAGCCTGCATCTTTGTGGGGGTGCGCCTGACGCGCGGGATGGAAGAGCGAGCAGAGATCATTAGTCAGTTAACGGAAAACGGCTATCAGGTGGTGGATCTGTCTGACGATGAGATGGCGAAGCTGCATGTGCGTTACATGGTGGGCGGACGGCCTTCCAAGCCGCTGCGTGAGCGTTTGTTTAGCTTTGAATTCCCGGAAGCGCCCGGTGCGTTGCTCAAGTTTCTGCAAACGCTGGGCACGCACTGGAATATCTCGTTGTTCCATTACCGCAGCCACGGCACGGATTATGGTCGGGTGCTCACGGCGTTTGAGCTCGGCAGCGATGAGCCACGTTTTGAAGAGCACCTTACCGACCTGGGCTATGATTTCCACGACGAAACTCATAACCCGGCGTTCCGCTTTTTCCTGGCCGGTCAGTAACTACAACTGATGCCAGAACGCACTGATAAGCGGCTCCCCGAGCCGCTTTTTTTGTACGCAAACCCCCAGCTCCAGCGGTGCAACGGACTCCACGTTCTCCAGCGGTAACACCCGGTTACGTACCGGCTCAGGGCTGTTTTCCAGCACCACATCCGGCAACAGGGCAATGCCACAGCCAAGCGCCACCATGGAAACGATCGCTTCATGGCCCGCAACCGTGGCGTAAATCAACGGGTTAACAATGCGGTGACGACGAAACCACAGCTCAATGGCCCGACGAACCGGCCCCTGCTCGGGCAAAATAAACGGAATCTGCGCCCAGTCAGGTGCCTCTTCCGTTGCCTGACTGCGTACCGGGCAGGGCAGCGCAGGCGCAATCAGCCCCAGCGGCAGCAGCCCCAGCGTGGTGAAGTCGATGCTGGCCGGTAGCGACTCAGGCCGGCCCGCGATAGCCAGGTCTGCATTGCCCGACTGCACCGTTTCAATCGCATCCGCCGCATCGCCGGTGGTGAGTTTGATTTCGACCTGAGGATGCTCGGCGCGAAAGCGATCCAGAATAGGGGGCAGATGGCTGTACGCGGCGGTCACCGAGCAAAACAGGCGCAGTTCACCACTAAGTGAAGGACCATTGAGATCCATAGCATGGCGCAATTGTTGATACTGCAGTAAGGTTTGTTGGGCAAACAGCTTAAGTCTTTCGCCCGCTTCGGTGAGCGCCACGGTGCGGTTATCGCGCAGAAATAAGGCGTGGCCCACATCCTCTTCCAGGCGTTGGATCTGGCGCGACAGCGTGGAAGGGCTGACGTGCATGGCGCGTGCGGTGCGGCCAAAATGGCAGCTTTCTGCCAGATGCAAAAACAATTTGAGATCGCGTAAATCCATAGGGGGTCCACCTCAGGACGGCATTGCAATTATTGCAATGTAACGTTGTTAATATATCAATTTAAGCAACAGAAATCCTGTCATATGATGGGGTCATTCGCGGCGCTGAACCTTATGCCGTCATCAGACAAAAGCAAACACAAAATTTAACCGGAGTACCCATGGCTAATTACTTCAATACACTGAATCTGCGCAACCAGTTAGCGCAACTGGGCAAATGTCGTTTTATGGGGCGTGACGAATTCGCGGATGGCGCCAGCTTCCTGAAAGGCAAAAAGATTGTGATTGTGGGCTGTGGTGCTCAGGGTCTGAATCAGGGCCTGAACATGCGTGATTCGGGTCTGGATGTGTCCTATACGCTGCGTGCAGAAGCGATTGCTGAAAAACGTGCCTCATTCCGTAAAGCGACAGAAAATGGTTTTAAAGTTGGCACTTACGAAGAACTGATTCCACAGGCGGACCTGGTGGTCAACCTGACGCCGGACAAACAGCACTCCGCCGTTGTTCAGGCTGTACAGCCACTGATGAAAGACGGTGCCGCGCTGGGCTATTCACATGGTTTCAACATTGTTGAAGTGGGCGAAACCATTCGTAAAGACATCACTGTTGTCATGGTTGCGCCGAAGTGCCCCGGCACCGAAGTGCGTGAAGAATACAAGCGTGGTTTCGGTGTTCCGACGCTGATCGCGGTTCACCCGGAAAACGATCCAAAAGGTGAAGGCATGGCGATCGCCAAAGCCTGGGCTTCTGCTACCGGTGGCGACCGCGCGGGCGTGCTGGAATCCTCTTTCGTTGCCGAAGTGAAATCTGACCTGATGGGTGAGCAGACCATTCTATGCGGCATGCTGCAGGCCGGTTCTCTGCTGTGCTTCGACAAGCTGGTGGCAGAAGGTCACGATGCGGCATACACCGAAAAACTGATTCAGTTTGGCTGGGAAACCATCACCGAATCCCTGAAGTTTGGTGGCATTACGCTGATGATGGATCGCCTGTCGAATCCGGCCAAACTGCGTGCTTACGCGCTGTCTGAGCAGCTGAAAGGCATCATGGCCCCTCTGTTCCAGAAGCACATGGATGACATCATTTCCGGCGATTTCTCTGCGGGCATGATGGCCGACTGGGCTAACGACGATAAGAAACTGCTGACCTGGCGCGAAGAGACCGGTAAAACCGCGTTCGAAACCGCACCTCAGTTCGATGGCAAAATCGAAGAGCAGGAGTACTACGATAAAGGCGTTGTCATGGTTGCGATGGTCAAAGCGGGCGTTGAGCTGGCATTTGAAACAATGGTTGATGCAGGCATCATCGAAGAGTCGGCTTACTACGAATCGCTGCATGAGCTGCCGCTGATTGCCAACACCATTGCCCGTAAGCGCCTGTACGAAATGAACGTGGTGATTTCTGATACCGCTGAGTACGGTAACTACCTGTTCTCCTTCGCGGCCGTTCCACTGCTGAAAGAGTTCATGACCACGCTGCAGCCGGGCGATCTGGGCAAAGCCATTGAAGGCACTCAGGTGGATAACGCACAGCTGCGCGACGTTAACGAGGCCGTTCGTCAGCATCCTATCGAGCAGGTAGGTCGCAAACTGCGTGGCTACATGACGGATATGAAACGCATCGCGGTTGCGGGCTAAGCCGCACCGCCACTGTTTTCAGCAAAACAGCACATGCAAAAAGGGCGCAGCCATCTGGCTGCGCCCTTTTTATGTATTAAGCCTGCGGCTTGTTATGAAAATTCAGGTATGAAAAAAGTTAACAGGATGGCTCTGACACGATCACTGGGGGTAATAAACTTTTATAGCCAAAGACACGGCGCCCGAAGAAAATCAAAAGCAAGCCAAACACTAATGCGGCAACCAGAATAATGCTAATGATTTGCAGCGGCATAAAATGCCCGGACAGCAGCGATACCACAGCCCCACTCGCCGGTACTGAACACATGTTCATCAAGCCAATAATTCCCATGGTTTTCCCTAAATGTTCTTTAGGAATGACCTGGCTTCTCAACGTGCGCAAATAAACACTGAATGCACCGTCAAAAGCCATCAGCACAGCATAGCCTGCCAGATACATTGCGTAATCAACGGACAGCGACATTATGGCACCCGCAAGAATCATGGCGCAAAACGAAAATGTTCCCAACGTGGACAAACCAAAGCGGCTGGCAAACCTGGGAACAAAGAAGAATGCCACGATAGTGACGAGAGCTGCTGTTGTCTGCAAGGCGCCAAAGTAGCGATCGGACAGGTTGAACTCTTTTAAAATGACCGCTGCGCTCACGACCAGTGCCGCGCCGTAAACCAGATTCACGACCCAGGTCAGGGCGCAAAGATGCAGCAGTATTTTGTTTTTCTTGAGCACGTGCAATGCCGTTCGGTTAGATGCCAGTAAGGTATGAAACCCTAGCTTTTCCGTCACCTCTAGATCGTGTGTTTCCAAAAAAAGATAATTAATAGCCGAAATGGCAAACAGAACAGCTGCGACGATCAAAATGCTGTCGATGCCGCCCCACGAAGAAATCGCAACCGCGATAGCAGGCCCCAATACCATAGTGATTTGATCGACGCCCTGGAGCATGGAGTGGGCTTTCGGCAAGGCTTCACTGGACAAATGACGAGGCAAGAGGGCATCCGTGGCCACAAAGTTGAGTACATAGGCTACAGACAACAAAGCCATCATCGCGGCCAGGGCCGGAAAAGTTGACCCCGGATACCAGTAAAGAAGGGCGAAGACGGCCCCCATCAGTAAGGCACGAAGAGCATCGACATTGAAAAAGATGAAACGGGGCTTGATGCGGTCAGCCATAAATCCTGATAACGGGAAGAAAATAATGCGTGGCAGCCATTCAATGACAAAGGCCAGGGATGAAAGCGTAAGCGACCCTGTCGCCTTGAGAATAGCCAGAGGAACAGCAAACAGTAAGAACTGATCGCACAACGCGCCGACAAAACGGGAAAAAACGAAGCGCTTTAAACCGAATTTTTCAGCAGACATAAGGGTACTCCTGCTTGAAAGCCGCTTTGCAGCGGCTCAAAAATAATTACGCCTGGCGTAAGGTAAAGAGCGTCGTCGCCAGGTCATCCGCTGTGCGTAGATGCTCATTAAAACCGGTTTCCGGTTTCCGGCTGGGCCAAAAAAACTCTACCGATCCCTCACGTGTTTTCCAGGACTCGAGCTTCTTCGATGTATCCAGCGGTTTTGCGGTGATCTGCATATTCACAATGTGATCAGGAAGGCTGGCAGGAAGTGTCACTTTCTCAATTGTACCGACAGGCGCTTTTATAAAGGCCACCGCACTCAGGCCTTTCGGCACTAAAGGTTCTGCAAGAGGTTTAAGGGCGTTTAAATGGCTTGCTACATGCAGCTCATAAGGATTAATGCCATAGCTCCGTTCAACCAGATCCATAATCGTGTCGCCGCCGGTGCGGGCACCCACTTCAATGATTTTGATCTCTCCGGCAGGGGTAATTCGCGCTTCAAAATGCGCCACGCCATAATGAATGCCCAGGGCATGACAGGCGCGCTCCGCGATATCCCGCAACTGTGCGTTACTGGCATGAACGGAAGGGACACTATGCCCCACTTCAACAAAATGAGGTTCCTCGCCCAGGTATTTATCCGTTACCGCAATAGCTTTGTGGTAGTCACCTTGATTTATTACCTCGACGCTGACTTCCTGAAGGGAGGGAATGTACTCTTCCACCTGGAACAGGTCTTCGGGAGCATAGGATTCACCGTTAAGTGAGATGACGTCAGCCACACTTCTGGCAAAGCTCGGTTCAATCTCCTCTTCACGGGTAATCTTCAGAACACCAAGACTACCTGCCATTTCACGGGGCTTAATAACGACAGGCAGCCCAATATCACGAATATGGTGTCTGAGTTCTTCCAGCGTACTGAATGCGGCAAAACGTGGCACCGGTAATCCGGCCTTCTCCAGCAGTTGCTTCATGACAAACTTGTCACGGCAATTATGAATAGTCTGACGACTATTACCGTGAAGCTGATAATGTTCAGCCACCAGACTGGCGGCGCGGACAGTGAAATCATTCATAGGAATGGCGGCGGCGGGTTTGCAGCCGGTTGAGGCTTCATGGGCTTTTACTGCATCCAATACGGCGTTTTCATCGGCGACATCACCTGACAAATAGCCGTCAAAAAATTTGATTGCGGCATTGGTACGATTTTTTGCCATGGTGAGCACCTGCATTCCGCCTGCTGCGCGCAGTGCACCGGCTAATACACGTTCACGAAGGGAAAACTCGCCGCCTAAAATTAATATATAACGCTTATCCATGTTGCTTCTCCTGCAAAGAGGTTGGGCCGTTTATCTGACCCAAGAAAGTTAAAGATCTTTTCCCAGCGTCCAGCCACCATCGATGACCAGTGTTGAACCTGTGACAAAACGATTCTCCGGGGCGGTCAGATAAAGTGCCGCTTCGGCAACGTCACCTGTCTCACCCAGTACCGGTAAAAACTGGCCACGCTTAATTTTTTCAAGCTGCGAGTCATCGTGGTAATAAGACTCCGTCAGTGGCGTACGAATAACGCCGGGCGCAATCGCATTGACACGAATACCGTGTTTGCCGTATTCGAGTGCCAGTTGTTTCGTCAGTCCAATGACGGCATGTTTCGATGAGACATAAGCCGTTCGATCAGGCTCGCCCATCAATCCTGAAACGGAGGCCAAATTAACCATATTTCCGGGGCAGTTCTGGTTTACCAACTGTTGGCAAAAAGCACGACCTGCTATAAAACTGGCTGTCACGTTAAGGGCAAAAACGGATTCCCACTGCGCCAGCGTTAAATCCGCGATACTGCAAATTTCACGCGTACCGGCACAGTTAATCAGAACGTTATTAGCCTCGCCGTACTCCAGAGTTTCGAAAAGTGCAGCCAGGCTGACTGAGTCAGTCACGTCCAGCTGATGATGGCGATAGGCTGACGTATCGTTAAATTCCGATGATGAACGATCGATACCCTCAACCTGATAACCTTTGTCCAGGAAAGCCTTGACCAGCGCGCGGCCAATTCCGCTGGATGCCCCCGTGATAATGGCTTTAAGCTTCAGACCGGACATGCTGTCTTCTCCTCGTTTTTCTGAAACGTGATCAGAATGATGTCGCGTTGAGCAGGGCCACTGTTTTCACGTGCGCCAACGGGAGTGACGGCATGAAGTTTGTCGTGATTAACCACTAAGGTGTCAAAAAGCTGTTCCAGACGCAGCACGCGATCAATGCTGCGAGGATGGCTGGCAATCAGACTGTCTCCGCCCAGCATATTCGGTGAGGCATTAATCATATGCACAAACACCACGTCTTCATCGTCTTTATGCAGCCAGACGGGCGAGCTATAAGCAGGCTCATTTTCCGTGGCCTGATAACGAAAAAAATGAATGCCAATGGTCAGGCTGTCGACAGGGCCAATGCTTTCATAAGCGTCTACTAACGATAAATCATCGTGCAACAGCGTTTGAAACAGACGATTGCGGGTGATCGCTTCAGGCAATAGCGGATAATCGCGAATAGTATCACCAGTATCAGGATTAAAGGCTTTTGTTTGTTTATAAGGGTTGAATTTTCCAAAGGTTAATTCGCCCTTTTCATTTTTTTTGCATTGAGCATAACCGCGCCAGCGGTTTCCTGGCGAATAAGGATCAAGAAGTAAATTCTCATAGCCTTTTTTTAATTCTTCCAGCTCATCTAAGAAATCTTCTTTATTCGAAAACTGCATGGCTTCAATTGAACGATAATAATCACCGGGAATAAAGGCATAGCCTTGCCTGGAGAGATGCGTTGCATATTCCATCGTTTATTTATCTCTGCATTAAAAGGATAGTTTTAAATACATTCCATAAGCTATGTCCAGTAAACCACCTTACGGTCATTCAGTTTTCCAATAAATCGTCCAGCAGTGAGTCGGCTTCCTTCACTTACACTGCTTACGCCATGTAAGTGACAAGCATTCATAAAGTAAAGATCGCCAGCATTGAGCTGAACAGAAAGGGATTCGGTTTCATTTAACAGATGGGGTGGATAAGGATAACCTGTTCGTGTTACGCCAAGTGTTTCACGGCACACCTGGTCGGGAATGAGATTCCAGATTTTAAGTTGGCCACCACCCTGCGCAGCTTCCAGACAAACATTATAGGCTGTTACAGTTTGAGTATTCGCAATCTCAAAGCCGTCTTCTTTTGCAAAGTCAACCTGTGCCATATCTTCATGTGGCATAAGTGACATCACACCGTTATCAAGCCAGCGACGAAAGGTTGCAAAACAGGCATAGCCGTTTTTGAATCGTGCCGGACCAAAATGAATACCTCGTTCTAAAAATTCTTTTTCCAGCGTCAGGTTGAGGAAAAGTGATTCACTATCTTCTGCGGTGGTTGCTTTCATCAGGTCGGCGACGCTTTGATTCACACGATTGACCTCATGAATATATTGTTCACCATTACGCGAAAACTGCGTTGCACCGATCTGATTGGTTAAAACAAAGCCATCGTCAGCGCGATTCCCTCCACTTTGGGTGACCCTGTAATCAAAGTTTTTTGCAAGTTTTTCGCACACGGCTTTTGATGCGTAATTACGAATAACATATAAAACATTGCCATGATGATGGCCGTTAAGAATAATGTTTTTAACAATGGAGAAGTTAATAACGCCATCTGTTGATTCCAGATAGCCAAAGTTTGTTTTTTTTGAACCCGTTAATATTGTTTGCGTAGGTTCTAAGGTCAGTAAATCAGTCATAATGTTTCCATGCCATTTGAATTTAAGAAATCAAATAAAAAGAGGTGACCAGAGCATTCCGCCTTCCGCCCAAGGTTTATTGTCGCGGCGCTGTTGTTTTAATTCTGAGTTTTTACCCAGATTACGCTCAAAAATCTCACCATAGTTGCCAATTTTACGTATTATCTCTCTAATAAAATCAGGTTGTAGACCGAGTTGCGAACACAAATTCACATCGGGATAGAGAAACGTTTTTAAATAACCCTCAGGATTATCACTTTTTTCTAAAATGTTTTTTTGGGTAATACCCAGATTCTCAGCTTCAATCAGTGCGCGCATAACCCATTTTGTCGCAATATACCACTGTGAATCACTGGCGCTAACGGCGGGTGCCATTGCCTCAAGTGAAATGCGATCGTCCAGGATAAGATGTTGGCTGCTGTCTTTTAACTGGTGATGTTCACCCGCTAGCAGATAACCATCCAGACAGTAGATGTCACATTCTCCTGATTCGTAGGCTTGCCTCGCTTGCTGCGGAGAGTCAAATAGCAGAATCTCACAGGGCAGGTTAAGTTCATCAAAATAGCGAGTGAGGTTCTCTTCAGTTGTTGAGCCACGCATCGCAGCAATACGACGCTGACGAGTGAACCTGGCTTGTGGCGTTTCTTCAGTGAGGTTACTGCGCGGAGTCATCAGCACTTCCCCATCAAACAACATCGGATGTAGGAAATTAATGCCGTACTCCGCTTCGCGCTGAAAGGTCACGCTAGCGTTAAAGGTGCCAAGATCGATGACGCCATCACGTAGGGCCTGGAAGCGATCAGCCGATTGCAAAGGTATAAAATGGATTTTGCCGCCGTCTCCCAGCACGCTGATAGCCACAGCGCGTGCCAAATCAATATCAAATCCATTCCAGCTGTTGTTGAAGGGATCGCGCTGCGAAAGGCCTTTAAAACCTAAACTCACACCAACATTTAATACGTCATGTTGTTCAATGCGTTTGATTACTGCATGTTCAAACATAGCTAGCCTGTAATTAAAGTATTAAGAATAATAAGGTTTCACGGATGTAAACCTCTGTTGAACATCATACTGTTCAGTGCTAGCTTGGCTAGATAGTTGAGATGCAAAAGAGCTGTGCGTGAAGAACATAAATGAATTAACGGAAGTCTTGCCTGGATTGGTTTTGTTTGTTCAGGTGGTTGAAAGTGGTAGCTTTTCCTCAGCTGCCAGAGCGCTATCCATGACGCCGTCTTCAGTGAGTCGTATGATAGACAGGTTGGAAAAAAGGCTAAATGTTTTACTCTTTACCCGCTCGACGCGCGCGCTCGCTGTGACCGAGGCCGGACAGGAAATATATCACCAGGCTTTATCAGTTATCGCCGCAACTAAATCCCTGTTTTCTCAGGCAGACAGTTACAGCGATGTCCCTAAGGGGTTACTGCGTATTACTGCGCCGACAACGCTTGGGAAGATTTTACTGACGCCGTTCCTGCCTGGTTTTCTGCGACGCTATGCTGAAATCAATATTGAGCTCAATCTCACTGACCATCTGATTAACCTCACGCATGAGTCGTACGACCTGGCATTACGCGTCACGGATACACCACCCATCAATATGGTAGCGCGGGCATTAATGCCTGTTGACTATGTTTTAGTATGTGCAGAGCACTACGATCAAAGGCTGCCTGATATGCCGGGCGACCTCAAACAGCATAATATTTTCTTCCCTGACGACGCACAGTTTCGCGGTGAATGGCGTTTCTGGTTAAACGACACGATGGAGAGCGTTACACTTACGCCCCGGCTGATGATAAATAACAGTGATGCCATGATCGATGCGATATTGCAGGGTGTGGGTATTGCGTTAATCCCCACCTTTATTGCAAATGGTTATTTGCTCAACGGGCAGTTACGCCGCGTGTTACCAGACTGGCGGATTGAAAATACGCTCTCAATGACCACTTACGCCATTACCTTACCCAACCGTCTGTTACCACTAAAAACCCGTGTCTTTATCGACGATTTTATGGCCTGGCTTAAAGCGAAATAGCGTGATCGGAAACGATAAAAAACCCGGCCTGAGCCGGGTTGAGTGTCTTTAACGTTATCGGGTATCACACTTCATACAGCGTTTGATGCCGGGTTTCTTTGCAGGCAATCAGTGCAATCAGCGTCAGAAAAGCCATAGAAGCCAGGTACAATCCGACAGCATATAGGCCATAGTGCGCGTTCAGCCAGGTCGCAATATAGGGCGCAACCGACGCACCTAAAATCGACGACAGATTATAGGAGAAGGATGCGCCGGTATAACGCACTTCCGTCGGGAACAGCTCAGGCAGCAGCGCACCCATCGGGCCAAACGTCAGCCCCATAATGCTCAAGCCCAGCAGCAGGAACGCCATCACCAGCGCCTGAGAGCCGGATCCCAGCATGGCCGGAAACAGGAATGAAAAGCCAATAATCATCAGCGTAATGACGATCATGGTTTTACGGCGACCAAAGCGGTCAGCAAGCAGGCCCGCAATCGGCACCATCACGCCAAATCCAATCACCGCCATCATCAGCATCCACAGCATACTGTTACGGGATATCCCCAGTCCGGCTGGCGCGGCGGCGGTGCCGTAACTCATTGAGTAAACGGTCATGATATAAAACAGCGTATAGGTGGCAAGCATGATAAAGGTGCCAAGTATCGTTGCCGTCAGATGTTTGCTCAGGAGCGAGGCAATCGGCACACGTACCTGTTTCTTCTCTTTCTGTACTTTGGCGAATACCGGGCTTTCATGCAGCGATACGCGTACGTACAGACCAATCAAGACCAGTACGGCAGACAGAACAAAAGGGACGCGCCAGCCCCATTGCATAAATTGTTCATCGGTCAGCAGCCAGGAGAGCAGTAAAAAGGTGCCATTGGCAAAGAAAAAGCCAATAGGTGCGCCCAGCTGCGGGAAGGAGCCGTACAGCGCCCGCTTTTTGGCTGGTGCATTTTCCGTCGCCAGCAGGGCTGCGCCGCCCCACTCACCGCCCAGACCCAACCCCTGACCAAAACGCGCCAGCGCCAACAGCAGCGGAGCCAGAACGCCAATGCTCTGGTAGCTGGGCAATAAACCGATAACCACGGTCGAGATCCCCATCGTCAGCAGTGAGGCAACCAAGGTGGCTTTACGGCCTACGCGATCGCCAAAGTGACCAAACAGGGCAGAGCCGATGGGACGGGCGATGAACGCAATCGCAAAGGTGGCCAGCGACTGCAATGTCGCGACGGTCGCATCACCCTGAGGAAAGAAGATATGAGGGAAAACGATGACGGCTGCGGTGGCATAAATATAGAAATCGAAGAATTCGATAGCGGTGCCAACCAGCGAGGCGATAACCACTTTACTTCGTGAGTTTACTGGCGTGGGATCGTTTTGCTGATCGAGCGATTCTGAGATGGAGGCTTGCATAAATGTTTCTTATTTTTAATGACAGATAGGGAATCTTACGCACCTGTATAACGGCATTCAATGGCGGAAAGCCGCGTGGTTAGCGACGTTGCGCCGGCAAAAGTGGAAAATTTTTGTGATGTGTTAAATGCCGGAGAATGGCAGCGTTAAGTGACGCAAATATGGCGAGATACTCTAAGAAAGCGCTGAAGAAAAGTGACCCCTCAGTTATTCATCCTGTAAGTTGATGAATAAATAACCCGAGGGGGATATTTTACGCTGGTTTAACGCAGTATTGTCATTTGTGAGTGGTTAGCGCGCCTTTTTCCGGCATACGCGGATCGTCTTTGTATTTCGCGGTGGCAATCCATGCGGCGCAAAACAGCGTCAGACGAGCAAAGAAATAAAAGAAGGCCATTAATCCCAATACCGACCCAAATGCGGCACCTGAGGGCGAGGTGGCCAGTTTTGGTAAGGTCAGCGTCATGACAAACTTGATGATTTCGAAACCCACTGCCGCCAGCAGCGTACCGCGCAGCAGCGCCTTCTTACGGGGCTTATGGCGAGGCAAAATCCAGAAAATCCACAGGAACAACAAATAGTTTGCCATTACGGAAATCGAGGTGGCGATAATTGTCAGCGCAGGACGTAACCATTCGATGCCATCAAGACCTAACGCGCTCACGATCATCGCCTGGGCAGAGCCTGCGACAGAGGTTAACGACAGGGTAATAACCAGAGCCAGCATCAATCCTGTCAGCGATAAGAAGTCGCGAATATAGCGTTTCCAGATTTTCTCTTTATCGTCAGGCTGGCGTTCCCAGACGTCACGCGACTGAGCGCGAATCGCTTCCCGCAGGTTGCCCATCCAGTTCAGGCCCGAATATAGCGCCAACAGCAGACCCGTAATCCCCACGGTCGCGCGCTGTTGAATGGCCGTGTTGACGGTATTTTTCAAGGTCGTTGCCAGTGAGGGATCGCTGATGCTGCTGACGATTTTGTTGATGATATCGGTCAGCAGATCCTGATTCGATGCCAGCACAAAACCCACGGCGGCAAAGGACACCATTAAAATTGGAATTAATGATAAAAATGAAAAATAGGTAATGGCTGCGCCAAACTGGCTACCGAGACGATCGTTAAACCGGTCAAGCGCACGAATAAAATGGGCAACGGCGGGTATGGCCTGAAACCAGGTGGCAAAACGTGAAACCCGCACGATCGAACGATCGACAGACTTGTTGCCTGTTTTGATATCAATCAGTGGTTTGGGTGACTGTGCGTCTTTTGCGTTGTCCTGTTCGTCTGTCATAGACATTCACTTCCTGTTAAACGTAAAAAACACATTATAGCCTCTCAGGTGACATACTCCTGAAGCACCTGACTTAACCACTCCATAAATACCCGAACGCGACGGGCGACGTTACGGCGATGGGGATAAAGTAAATGAATCGGCATCGGTTTTGCCGGGAAGGCATGCAGCACCTCCACCAACTCACCGCTTTCCAGATATTTGTGAATCCCCACGGTCGGCACCTGGATAATGCCCAGCCCCGCGAGGCATGCCGCGCGATAGGTTTCGGTGCTGTTGACGGTGACAACGCCGCCGGTGTGCACATAGTGGCACTGCTTGCCATCGAAAAACTCAAAGCCCTGGGCAGGCTGGCCGAGCTGCTGACTGTAATGCACCATGGCATGCTGCGACAGCTCTTCAAGCCGAATCGGCCGGCCAAAACGTGAAAGATAGCCAGGGCTAGCGCAGTTAATTAAGGTGTGGGTGCCGATACGGCGGGCGATGAGGCCCGAATCCTTCAGCTCGCCAACGCGGATCACGCAGTCAAACCCTTCGCGGATAACGTCAACCTGGCGATCGTTGCTGCTGAGCTCGATTTCAACGCCGGGATAATGCTGCAAAAATTCTGGCAGGCGGGGCAGGATCAGATCGGTCGCCATCGCGGCGGACATATCCACCCGTAGCTTACCGCTTAAAGTGGCGGGATCGTGCTGGAACAGGCTATCCATATCACTAATCATCGACAGCAAATCCAGACAGCGGTCGTAATAAACTAAGCCATCCTGGGTAAGTTGCACCCGACGAGTGGTGCGGTGCAAAAGACGCGTTCCCATCTGATTTTCCAGCGCCTGAATTTGTCGCGAGACGCTTCCTTTTGGCAGCCCAAGACTTTCTGCTGCTGCCGTAAAACTGCCCATCTCTGCAACTCTGACGAAAACCTGCATTGCATGAATTTTATCCATATGGCCTGCCGATTGTTGTTGTAAGTGGAACAGTGCTGCTCGTTCTTAAGCGTTTATAGAACAATTATTAAAGAATATCCTCAACCTGTGTTCAATTTTGCAACAGGAAATCAACATGAATCGTAAAATCGTCTTGATCACGGGCGCTAATCGCGGTTTAGGCCGGAATGCAGCGGTAAAACTGGCGACTAAGGGCAGGGATATCATTCTGACCTACCGTAGTCATCAACATGAAGCGCAGGACGTGGTAAGGGAAATTGAAAGCGCAGGCGGCCGCGCAGTGGCGCTCCAGCTGGATGTCGGCGACCTGAGCCAGTTTGATCGTTTCATGTCTGAAGTGAAAAATGCACTGCAACAGCACTGGCAGCGTGAGACGTTTGATTATTTAGTGAACAATGCCGGCCATGGGCACTATAAACCTTTTATTGAGACCACCGAGGCTGAATTTGATGCGCTGATGAATGTGCATTTCAAGGGGCCTTACTTCCTGACTCAGACGCTATTGCCTGCGATAGCAGACGGCGGGCGCATTCTGAATATCTCCAGCGGATTAACCCGCCTGACGTACCCCGGTTCCGGAACCTATGCCTCAATGAAGGGCGCGATGGAAGTGCTGACGCGCTATCAGGCTAAAGAACTGGGCGAGCGGCGCATTCGCGTTAACATCCTGGCGCCGGGTGCCATTGAGACCGACTTTGGCGGCGGGCGCGTGCGCGATGATAAAACGGTCAATGACACTATCGCCGCATTAACCGCCCTGGGCCGGGTGGGCCTGCCAGACGATATCGGCGATGCCGTTTGCGCCATCCTCAGTGAGGAAACCAGCTGGATCACTGCGCAGCGTATCGAAGCATCGGGTGGTCAGGCGCTGTAATTTTAGGGCGGCTTTGCCGCCCTTGTGCCAGCTTCCGGGTTAGCGCCTGATGGTGCCCTCTATCACCGTCACGGTTTTCCCCCCGATCCAGATCGTATCGCCCTGATATTCCACCGTCACGCGTCCCTGTCGGTTTACCTGAGTACCCTGACGGACGCGATAATCCTGCGTTTTGCCCTGAGCGGCGAAGTAACGTGCCAGACAGGCATTGGCGCTGCCGGTGATCGGATCTTCGGTCAGGCTTCCATGCTCAATTATCAGGCCGCGAACCTCGTACTGTTCCGCTTCTCCTGCGGGCAGTGGGCCGAATGGCATAATGCCAGTGACGTTGGCGTGATGGACAAGCCGCTGTAAATCCGCAATATCAGGCTTAATTGCCAGGACCGCATCGGCACTGATCATCGGGATCAGCAGCCAGCGGATGCCCATATCGACCACCACGGCATCCTGCGCGGTATCGAGCGCATGGCTGTTGAGCGCCGCGCTGATAAGCGCATCATGAAACGGTGTTAAGGTGGCTTTTGGCGCGGCAAAGGCCAGCGTGCTGTCGTCGGCAATTTTTATCTTCACGTTGCCCACGCCGCATTCCTGAATTATTACCCCCGGCGTTTTTGTCTGGAAGCCCGCTTCCAGTAAAGCATGAGCGGTACCGAGTGTCGGATGGCCGGCAAAGGGCAGTTCGCCCTCTACGGTGAAGATACGCACGCGGTAGTCGGCCTGATTATCCTGCGGCGGCAGGACAAAGGTCGTTTCAGATAAGTTAGTCCAGCGTGCGATGGCCGCCATCTGGCTGTCGTCCAGACCTTGTGCATCCATGATGACGGCCAGGGGATTGCCGTTAAACGCGGCCGAAGTAAATACATCTACTTGTTTAAACGCAACGTGCATTTTGACTCCTTGTGAATGAGGTAAAGATGTTTTTTCTTGCTCCGGCAATTGCTTATGTCAGTTAACAGGGCTATGAATAAGTTAAGCAACTGGATGGAGCCTGCTATGTTAAAAATTCTTGGACGCGCCTCCTCAATCAACGTGCGCAAAGTACTTTGGCTGTGTGACGAACTGGACCTGCTCTACGAACGTGAAGAGTGGGGAGAAGGGTACAAATCCACGCACTCTCCTGAATTTATCGCGCTTAATCCTAACGCCATGATCCCGGTGCTGATTGATGAAGACCTGACGATGTGGGAGTCCAACGCCATTCTACGCTATCTGGCCACCGCCTACGGTGGCGACTGGCTCTATCCCGACAATCCGCGTGCGCGTGCGCCGGTGGATCAGTGGATGGACTGGCAGTCGACGGAACTTAACACCTCATGGCGCTATGCGTTTATGTCACTGGTGCGTAATTCGCCCGCTCATCAGGACCCAAGACTGTTGGCCGCCGCCTGTAAAGGCTGGTCCCACACCATGGGCATCCTCAATCAGCAGCTGGAACATACCGGTCGCTACGTTGCCGGGCGTAACTTCAGTCTGGCGGACATCCCTATTGGGCTGGCCGTTAACCGCTGGTTTGAAACGCCGCTTGACCATCCTGATTTACCGGCCGTGCGGACCTACTACGAACGCCTCACTGAACGGCATGGCTATACCATTTGGGGACGTAATGGCACGCCCTGATCCCGGCCCGGTGGCAGGCCAGCGAGTTCGCAGGCAACCGCCCCCGCGCGGATGATGGCGCGAACATAGCGCTGATCAAACGGATAGCAGCATGAGAGGCGCAATGCATGGTTATAGCGCTCGCTCAGCGAATACAGTGCACCTGGCGTGACACAAATCTGCTCTTTCAACAGACGGGTAAACATCTCTGTGGTATTCACATTGCCGGGCAGTTCGACCCAAAAAACGAAGCCGCCGCGCGGTAACGTAGCCCGGGTACCCTGAGGAAAATGCTGCGCAATCAAACCGCGCGCTTCATCCAGATTGCTGGCATAGCTACGGCGCAGGCTGCGCAGATGGTGGTCGTAACCTCCGTTGGCAAGAAATTCTGCCAGGGTTTCAGACAGCAGGGCCGATTCCGCCATGGATGACACGGCTTTAAGGCGTGCAATGGCATCATGAAAGCGGCCGGCTGCAATCCAGCCGATGCGAAAATCGGGCGCAACGGTTTTCGTGAAACTGGTGCAGTAGAGCACCCAGCCATGCTGATCGAATGACTTAACCGTAGGAGACAGCGGCCAGTCAAACTGCAACTCATCGTAAAGCCCGTCCTCGATCAAAGGAACGTTGTAAGTGTTCACTAACTTTGCGAGCCTTTTCTTGTCGGGCAACGACATTCCAAAGCCCAGCGGGTTCTGCGCAGAGGGCATGGCAACCAGCGCCTGAATACGCCTTTCCTGGAGCAGCATCTCAAGTGCATCCAGCGACAGGCCGCGCTGAGGATCGGTAGGAATCTCCAGTGCCTTCAGGCCCAGCGATGCCAGCAGGGGAAACAGGAAGAAATAGGTGGGGGATTCCAGACCGACACAATCACCCGGCCGGGTCACCGCCCTGAGTGCCAGCTGAAGTGCCTCCATGCAGCCATGGGTAAGGGTGATCTCATCGGCGGCGAGCGACTGGCCACTATGCAAGGCACGTCGCGCAATCTCCTCCCGTAAGCGCTCACTACCCGGCGGAAGCGCGTAGCGACCAATAAGTTGTGGATCGCGACGTAGCAGAGAGGCCGTAATGCGCGCCAGTCTGGCTGACGGAAACAGGTCACTGTCCTGCGGACAGGCCAGCGAAATATTGGTGTAATCCGGATGATTTTGTGCGGCGAAAACCTTATCAATCAAGTCCAGCTTCTCGTTGCCTGGATCGCGAACCACCCGGGCAGAGTGCTGGGCATCTCGCGTCACCACCGGCAGCACGCCGCGCACGTAGTAGCCCGATTGCGGGCGCGCCTCAATCAGACCGCGATTCTCCAGCAGCTGCCAGGCATTCAGCACGGTGTTCACGCTGACCTGATGTGACTGAGCAACGCGCCGGATGGCGGGTAAGCGCTTGCCCGGTTTTAGCGTGCCCTTGTGAATGGCCTCGGCAAAGCTGTCGGCCAGTTGCTGATAAAGCCTGTGCTCGGACTGAGTTTCAGGGGACACAATTGCCTCCGCAGGTAACAGGTACAGTTGGAATCAGTTTTGATTGTACCCATCAAAATAGCGATTTCTTGTCTCTGTTACCATAGCTTTTCTGATCGTAGCATGGTGTTCTCTCTTTCATCAGGAACGCCACTATGCTCGATCCTTCCTTCTTTAGTTATGTCACCGTGATGTCGATTACGCCGGGGCCAAATAATCTGTTGCTCGCCACTTCCGGTGTTAACTTTGGTATGCGCCGGACGTTACCGATGGTGTTTGGCATTTTGATTGGCTGTGCGCTACAAACCGCCATTGCGGGGCTGGCGCTGGAAGTCCTGCTGCACTGGATGGCATCTGTGCGTCTGCCGCTGACGCTGGTGGGATGTGGTTATTTGTTATGGCTGTCATGGAAAATATTTCGGGCGAATGCACCCGAAGCGCGTGCAAAGCCGCAGCCCATGACCCTGGTGGGTGGGGCCTGTTTTCAGGCTATCAATCCAAAAGCTTGGTTAATGGCCAGCAACGTGGCACTGCTCTACAGCGCCAGCAGTGGCGTGCTGACCGTGATGGGGGCTTTTATGTTGCTCAATCTGCCGTGCATTTTATTATGGGCTGCACTGGGTGACCGCCTGCGCGGTCACCTGCAAATCAACTGGAAACGCCAGCTGTTTAACAGCCTGATGGCGCTGTCGCTGGTGGCGACCACGATCTGGATGCTGGTCGATGCCTTCAGGCTTCTCTAGTCCGGTGGGCCTGACGCGGTCGTCAAGAGCGACGTTTCGTTCTGGATTTCCGACACATCATCGCCACGAATGCGCCCGTAGCGATGATGTTTTGCGAGCTGCCGTGGGTTATTTGCCTATGACATAGGCGGTTTCACGGCCTTCATCGTTGGCAGCCACTGGCGTAACCGGCGTGTATTTGAGCTGCAGGATGCGGCTGGTTTCTGCCAGTACTTTTTCAGTCAGCGCCACATCGCCATTCAGCTTACGGCCCCAGGACGGTACCACGGCACGGATTTTATTTTGCCACTCCGGCGACGCCATCTGCTCCGGATAGACCTTATGCAGCAGCTCCAGCATAATCGGCGCGGCGGTCGAGGCACCTGGCGAGGCACCCAGCAACGCAGAGACAGAGCCGTCTTCGGACGACACCACTTCCGTGCCTAAACGCAGCACTGCGCCTTCTTTCTCATCTTTCTTGATGATTTGCACGCGCTGCCCGGCCGTCACCAGGCGCCAGTCTTCCTGTTTTGCCTGTGGCACATAAGCACGCAGTGCATCCATACGATCGCGGTCACTTTGCAGCACCTGATCCATCAGGTATTTCACCAGATCAAAGCTTTTCAGTCCGACCTTGATCATGGGCATTACGTTGGTGCTGTTGAGTGAGGCGAACATATCCAGCAGCGAGCCCTGCTTCAGGAATTTGGTCGAGAAGGTCGCAAAGGGACCAAACAGCAGCACCTGCTTGCCGTTCAGCACACGCGTATCGACATGGGGCACGGACATCGGTGGCGCGCCCACGCTGGCTTTGCCATAGACTTTCGCCATGTGCTGTTTCACGACGTCTGGATTCTCGGTGACCAGAAAGGAACCGCCAACCGGGAAGCCCGCATAGCCGTTGGCTTCCGGAATGCCGGCTTTCTGCAGCAGCGGCAGCGCCGCACCGCCCGCGCCAATAAAGATCTTTCCAGCCGTCAACGTGCGGCGTGTACCCTCTTTCATGCAGACGAGCGTCACCTGCCAGCGGCCATCATTAAGGCGGGTAATCTCGCGCACTTCCTGATGCATCCGTAAACGGAAGTTGGCTTTTTGCTCCAGTGAAGCAATCAGCTGGCGCGTCACTTCACCGAAATCGACGTCGGTGCCCATGTCTGTCCAGGTTGCTGCCACTTTCTGATTCGACGCACGGCCTTTCATGACCAGCGGAATCCACTGTGCGATTTGTTGCGGATCTTCAGAGTAAGCCATGCCGCGGAACAGCGTGCTTTTCTGTAAGGCAGTAAAGCGCTTGCGCAGGAACGCGACATTATCATCGCCCCAGACAAAGCTCATGTGCGGAGTACTGTGAATAAAGCTTTTCGGCGTATGCAGGTTGCCTTTCTGAACGTGATAAGCCCAGAACTGGCGAGAAATTTGGAATGACTCGTTAATCGCAACGGCTTTGGCGATATCGATACTGCCATCGGCTCGCTGAGGCGTATAGTTCAACTCGGCCAGCGCCGCATGGCCTGTACCCGCGTTGTTCCAGCCATTTGAAGACTCTTCCGCTACGTGTCCCAGCCGCTCCACCATTTCGATGGACCAGTCAGGTTCCAGATCCTGAAGCCAGGTTCCTAACGTAGCACTCATGACGCCTGCGCCAATAAGCAGTACATCAACGTCTTTACGCTCCTGCGCCCTGGTGGTGTCCTTTCCGCTAACACTCATCATGAGCGCAAGATTTACAGCTGATTTGCACATGAGGCGACATCTCCTCTTCTGTTGACCTGAAGCTCAACAGCGTTGCAGGCGAAATAGTCACGCTTCTGATGAGCGCGTTGCGCTATTTCCGGGTTAAGACTCAGGTATGGGTTAAAGCGACGATAACGAGTTAACTCAACGTTATGCTTTGTTGCCCAAATATAACATTCTCGTATCGGATTTAAACATTTGTTTATTTTTTAAATGCAGAAATGATTCAGCATAAGAAATAATCATAATGCCTGGCTGGGTATAAGGGGGATTTTTCTTTTAACTCAGTGAGTTAAGTTAAAATGGATGTTGCGAGATTGCCTCTTTATGGTGCAGGGTGAAAATGTCACCCAAGGGAAGGAATAATTTAAACTTATGAAAAATGGCGTTTATTTAATTTTATTCTTTGAGGTGAATTTTTAATCGTTGGTGTATCTGGCCCATTTGTGTAAAACAAATGTTACATTTTTGTGACCTCAGGAGTGACCCCATGCAGGATGCCAGCACGGTTGCGACGCCTCAGGAAATACGCGTGACAGCGCAATTTTAAGATTTTCTTCAGAACAGAAAACCGGCCAGGGCCAACCGCCCGGCAGCCCTGTATCCAGGCCGCTTTTGCAGGACAGCGTTGTCACACCTTGAACCAGCGACGCCAGACAAAGCGGATAACAAAAAACTCCAGCGCGCCCAGCACCAGGAACCACAGGCAGAACACCAGGGTGTACAGCTGGCTCAGATCCTGTAAATGAAACAGCTGCTGCAAATGCTGCGCCACCGTCAGGCTAAAAGCCGGTGCGGGTAGCAGCAGGGCAGACAGAAAGCCCAGCAGTAAAATGCCACCGGGAAGGATTAAGGACTCGAAAGGGTTATTCATGAGCAGTGTTCTCTGTTTATCAGCCGGACATTTTCCGGTATTCCGTGCAGAGGTTCAATCATGCTCTGCCGCTACCTGTCATTCCCGGAGGAAAGCTGTCGAGAAAAGGCTTAAATGACATTAACTTAGCGGCATTCATAGCGACTGTTATGAGTTATAGCCTTTGCTATACTTAAATCCCTGATTTTATTGTCTTTTTATATCGATTATCGCGTGATAGACTGCGCGCACTTTTTAAATAACCGAGCAAATTGTGTGATGGATTTAGCATGAAGCCGTGCTTTTTCATCCCAAGTGAACGAATCATGACCTTTATTGCCACGCTTATTCTTGCTTTTGGAATGTCAATGGACGCGTTTGCCGCCGCACTGGGCAAAGGTGCAACCTTGCATCGTCCTGGCCTGAAGGAAGCCGTGCGGACCGGTCTGATTTTCGGTTGTATCGAAGCCCTGACGCCGCTTATCGGTTGGGCGCTGGGCCTGGCAGCCAGCCAGTACGTAGCGGCATGGGATCACTGGATTGCCTTTTTCCTGCTGGCCTTTCTTGGCGCGCGTATGATGATGGAAGGCTTCCGCAAAACAGCCACAGAGCCTTGTGAAGCACCGCAGAGTCACGGCTTCATGGTACTGGCCACCACGGCGGTCGCAACCAGTCTTGATGCCCTGGCCGTCGGGGTTGGACTGGCGTTCCTGCAGGTCAATATCGTGACCACGGCCCTGACTATCGGTGCTGCAACCACCGTAATGGCCACCACCGGCGTGCTGATTGGGCGTTTTATCGGACCGGTGTTGGGCAAATGGGCTGAAGTGCTGGGCGGCCTCGTCCTGATTGCTATTGGGTCAACCATTCTTGCAGAGCACCTGGCCCTGTTTCAGTAACGCAGTTAAAAGTGAATTTTGTGATCTGGTTCAAAATTTATTGATGCTTTAAACAGCAGGCGCTATACTTTTGCTGTAGATATTCAACAAATTTTTAACCGGATGATGTATGAAACGTTTTTTTAAGTACGTGTTCCACGCTTATGTCGAAACCTTTAAACACGTACCGCCAGGCGCGCTGAACTAAGCGCCCACCGAATACCCTCGATAGTCGCGGTCAGGGATTGACCGGTGATTATCACCTCGTTATCTCGCCCCCCTTTTGATTGTCCCCTGTCATAACGACAACCTTATCTGCGTGACCTTCCTGACATCCTCCTGTTGACACAACGTGATACATCTGGACATCCGATGTGCCAAACGAGGTACGATTTTCATCGCTATTTTTGCTACTCTGCGCGCCAATTTCTTGTAAAACATGCGGTTATAACCCGTAATCATCATGAGGCGGTCATGCAGCTATGCAGTTTTTACCTTCCTGAACAGGGGAAGAAAAGCTTTGGTATCGTTAAGGCTCAAGGCGTAGTGGATGTCGGTATGCGCCTGGGAAAAGCCTGCCCGGATTTAAAAACCTTCCTGACGCGCTCGTCACTGGCCGACCTGACTGCTTTTGAGGCGATGCCCGCCGATCATGTTTGGTCAACTGTGCAGTTTCTGCCCGTCATCGAGCAGCCTGGTAAAGTGTTTTGCGTGGGCATGAACTATGCCGATAAACGCCAGGAATTCGCCGCCACGCTGGATGCCCCCACGTTATTTGTACGCTTTGCTGACTCCCTGGTCGGCCATGAGCAACCGTTGCAAAAACCCACCACCACCCAGGAGTTTGATTACGAGGGGGAACTGGCGGTGATCATCGGCCAGCCTGCGCATCAGGTTAAGGCGGAAGAGGCGCTGAGCGCGGTGGCAGGATACAGCTGCTTTATGGATGCGACGGTGCGCGACATGCAGTTTACCTGGTTTACCGCAGGGAAAAACTGGCCGCAAACCGGAGGCTTCGGGCCCTGGATGACTACCGCCGACGAGATCCCTGATCCGCAGCAGTTGACCATTAAAACGGTGCTGAACGGTCAGGAAGTACAAAACGATACCACCGGCAGCATGGTGCATCCGGTAGCCAACATTATTGAATACGTTTCCGCCTTTAGCCCGCTGTCGCCAGGCGATGTGATTATCACGGGTTCACCGGGTGGCGTGGGTAAAAAACGCACGCCGCCGCTGTTCATGTTCAGTGGCGATGTGGTTGAGGTTGAGATCGAAAAAATCGGCCGCCTGCGCCATACCATTGCCTGACCCAATGCATTAACCGCCTGCCTCTGCCATTCCCGTCCTACACTCAATGGATACCCAGGAACAGGAGCAGCTGATGAGGCGTACCATCCAGTGTAGAAAGCGGCAGGGCATGGCGCTTGCCGCCGGGATCGGCTTAGGTGTCGCGGCGGTCATGTGGGGCACGAAACGCTGGCAGCAAATGAAGCAAACGCCGCCGGTTTCACCACGCAGTCATCACGCGGGATTGGCGGGTTATTATCAACAGATCGGTGACTGGCGCATGTTTACCCGCGTCACGCCTGAGGAACCTCAGGGGTTGCCCGTGGTGCTGATTCACGGCCTGGTAATGTCGGGGCGGTCGATGGAATCACTGGCACTGGCGCTGGGACGGGATTATCACGTTCTGGTGCCCGACCTGCCAGGCTTTGGCGGTAGTGCGTTGCCCGCATCCGCACCGGTTCTTTCGGTGAAAGCGCTGGCCGATATCCTGTGGCAATGGTTACAGCATAACGGTTTTCAGCGGGCGATCTGGGTTGGGAGCGCTTTTGGCTGCCAGGTGCTGGCGGCTCTGGCGGATAAATACCCCGAAGCGGTGGCAGGCCTGGTATTACAGGGGCCCACCGCCGATCGCCACGCGCGCAGCGTGGTTCGTCAGATATGGCGAGGCTGGCGTAACAGCCGAATGGAAGCGCATCGATCGCCCGACTCGCTGGCCCGAATTGATTGGGCGAAAGCCGGTTTGCCGCGAGCCTTTGGCACCCTGCGCGCCATGCTGAACGATCCTATCGAACACCACCTGACCTATCTCACCGCGCCAACCCTCTTGCTGAGAGGCTCGCGCGATCCGGTTTGCCCGGCGCGCTGGCTGGATGAGCTGGCGGGGCTGCTGCCGCACAGTGAAAAAATCACCCTGCGCGGCGGCACGCACCGGCTGCACTATGTCTATCCGTGGAGTTTCTGCCACGCCATCCGACCTTTTTTGGCGCGTATTCAGCAGGAGAGCCAGCATGAGTAAACCTCCCAAGGGCATTGCCCGGTTTGATTCAGCCGCCACGATGCTGCTGGCCTTAGCGAATGCGCTGCACGATCGGCCTTTTGCCAGTCCAGGCCAGTCGCCCATGTTAGACCGCTTACTGCCTTCGCTTGATCGGTTACCGACCCGGCTGCGTGAGTGGGGCTATGCGGTCAGTGGCCTGGCCGAGGGCATCAGTCACAAACAGGCCAGTGAACTGGACGTCGAAGGCATCGCCGAATGGATGGTCAGTACCTATCCGCAGCGCGATTATCCGGCTGCGTTTGTCGGTGCCACTAACGGTGCCATGGTGCATCTGGCCGCGGCGATGGGAACGCCGTGGCTACCGCAAACGTTTTTGTGCCCGGTGCGGGTACAGCAGAGCGATCCGGATGACGCCCAGTCCGAATTTGAAAACGGCAAGGCCGTGGCAGCAGCGTTGCTGGCGACCTGGCCTAAGCTTGCCGTGCACCACATGCAGGATCCGAGTCAGGATCGCCTCCTGCTGGAAAAAATGCACTATTTCCGCCTGAAGCTGCGCGACATGCCGCTGGCCTTCAATGAGTTTCTGCTGGGAGGATTACCGGCGGGATCAACACTGTTCATTAATCACTGTACGCGACAGTGGCCGGTAACGCGCACCAGTGACCGCTCTTTCTTTCAGTTTGGCGCCCCCGGCGGCGCAACCGAAAAGGAGTATTTGCAGGGCGGGCCGAGAGTGGCGGAATATCTGGCGCGGGCAGGCGTGGATCGGGCGCGTTGGGAAGCGCCTGCTATCACCGACCACGTCCCTGAAGCCGAATGGGGGCTGGATGGCTACCTGATTTCGCCACTGAAAAAGCTGGCAGAAGCCCAGCGCTGGCGGCTGATGGAGATTCGCTACGACCATCCCGAAGCGCTGAGTTTCGTGGTCGCTGAAATTTATCGCGACTGGTATCTGGCGGCGGGCATATTGCCTGCCCGGCTGACGGTAGACAGCTTTTTACTTATGGATCCCTGGTGCAGCATGCAGCAGCACGCGATTCCGTTCTGGCTGATGTTTCCATCCGTGCCGTCGGCTGATGCGCTGCAGCGCTTTCTTGAAAAGCAGCCGCCTTTCAACCATATCGATATGATGCTGTATTCGCACGGCACCGACAGCATTGGCCTGGCGGACGTCGATCGCTGGAAACAGCTGTTAGCCTTCGCCAGGGAAGAGGGCGCATTAGTCGGGGTAGATGAAACGCGCTTCCCCCACGATTTTGCCACCTTTTCCCGGTTCGATTCGGCGCTCCGGGAGCGCGCCCCGCTACTGCCTGCGCCGCCGCCGCTCAGTATTGATAAAGCGATTGCGGGCATTCAGCGTTATGGTGCGCGCCATGGCGTGACCCTCCACCCGCTGACCTGAATCGGGGATATCAGGCGCCGTCCGTGATGGGTTTGCGCACCAGCAGCAGGTACGCCAGGGCGCCAACCAGGGTGACGCAGGCGCAAATCATCAGCGCCAGGCTGAATGATTTGGTGGTATCCAGCACCCATCCGGTCACGACCGGCGCAAACGAGGCAAAGATAAAGCTGGCGAAGTTTTGAATGCTGCCCACGGACGCCGTCATACGCGCGGTGACGTTGGCATGAATCAAACCCCAACAGGAAGTACCGGCAAAGTGGATGCAAAACAGCGCCATCCCAATCAGCGTCACGGCGCTGGTGGTGTCGGTCGCGCGCGTCACGATAGCGGTAAACCCGGCAGACAGAATCATACCGCTGACAATGCAGACTTTACGGGTTTTTACCGCATCCCAGCCGCGTCTGACCAGCGCATCAACCACATAGCCATTTAACAGCATGCCTGCGGCACCGAACAGGAAGGGAATGGCCGCCAGTAATCCCGTGCTTTTCAGGTCGAGATGATAGGTGGATTGCAGATAGCCCGGCAGCCAGGCGATATACAGCCAGGCGGTATAGTTGATGCCGCTGAAGCCAATCATCATGCCCCACATGGTGCGTTGTTTAAACAGCCCGCGCCATTCTTGAAAGCTGATCGGCTCTTTACGCGATGCGACGCTGCCTGCCTGCAGGTAGTGGATCTCTTCAGCGCTTAGCTGTTTGTTATCGCGATCGCGGTAAACCAGGTACCAGCCGATGGCAAGAAACACACCCAGAATCCCGATGGTGACAAACATGCCGCGCCAGCCCAGAACCAGCATCATGGCCGCCAGGATCGGCGGCGCGATGGATAAGCCAATCATCGAGGCGGCGTTAAACATCCCCATCGGCATACCGCGATCTTTAATGTTAAACCAGTCGTTGATGACCTTGACCCCGCAGGGATTCATGGGGGCTTCACCAATGCCGAGCCCAATACGCACCAGGACAAACTGCGTAAAGTTATGCACCAGTCCGGACGCGGCCTGGAACAGGGACCAGATAAACATTCCCAGGCCCAGCATAATGCGCGGTCCTTTACGGTCCAGCAGCGCACCGGCGGGCAACTGCGCCAGCCCATAGGCCAGCGAAAACGCAGACAACAGCACGCCGATCTCGGTGGCGCTCAGCCCCATTTCATCACGAATGGTCATGTTGGCCACAGACAGCGAACTGCGATCCAGGTAGTTAATGACGGCAGCAAACAGCAGCAGCAGCATGGCGGTAATCTGGACTTTACGAATGCGCGGCGAGCGCACGATATCACTGCGCCACGGCACAAACGCCTCATCGGGCGAAGTGTCGGACGGGTTCGCGTGATCAACAACCGATCTGTGTTCCATGGCAATCTCCCCGGGCAGGCGATTCATCATTATTGTGAGTATTACGGTCGCCCGGCGGTACAAGGCCGTCGGGGCGTTGCGCTGAGAGTAGGGGGAATGAACAGGATATGTTGTAAAGTTGTTTCAAAATCGTGCGGGAGCTAATGCTTTGTGGTTTTTAATCGGGTTTTAATTGTACTGATTAATGCTCCGTACCATAGAGCGCTTGGCGGTAGCCAGGTGGTTATGCAATGCGCACAGCGCATCCACATCCCGGCGGCCAATCAGGGCGGACAGAATCGCCATATGCTCTTCCAGCGCGACGATGTTGCGCTGCTTAAGATCGCTTTCATCCCACTGATAATGCGAATGAAAAATCACTGAAATAATCTCCAGCGACTGATTAAAAAAGGGGTTGTTGGCGGCAGACAGGATCAGCCAGTGCAGCTCTTTATCGAGGGCAGCAAAATGGCGATAGTTGCTGGCGATCGTTTCGCGCATCGATCGGTGGCGATCCAGTAGATCTCTGGCCTGGATCCAGCGTTCATCCTCTCTGGGCAAATTTAGAAAGCGGGTAAGCGCATGAGTTTCCAGCATCTCGCGCAGCTCAAATAACTTTTCGGCGTACTCCTGTGAAAACTTTTTCATCTGCCAGTGGCCGCGTTTAACCGGTTCCAGCAGGTTATAACGCATAAAATGCAGCAGGAATTCCCGTACCGCTACCGGGCTGACGTTGGCCTGTTTTGCCAGTTGCAGTTCGCTGAACGTGTCACCGGGCTGCAGCAGTCGCTGATTAATCATATCAAAAAAGCGTTTTTCCACCTGGCTGGCCTGCTGCTCAATGGCTGGCGTGACGGCGCTGAGGCTGTCTTGCTCTTCAGGCTCGCGCACGATGACCCAGCTCTCTTTTACGTTCTCCAGCACGCCGCGTTGGTGCAGATAGCGCAGAGCATGCCGCACCGTGGTGCGGCTGATATTAAACATTTCAGCCAGGGCGGCCTGTGGCGGCAGGGGCGACTGAATATGACCCTGGGCAATGCTTTCCAGCATATGGTTGATCACGTTATGACGTAAATTCTGACTACGGCTCATGAGCGGCTCCGGTTTTTTATGCATTAAAAACCATTGAAGGCCCAAAAAAACCGTCACGCTTCACAGAACGCGCAAAGGAAATGCCTTGTCGCGGCAAGATTAGCCATAACTGCGCTAACGATAACGGGAGTCTTACCATGACAACAATGAAAGCATTAGTCATCGCCGAACCACGCAATATGGTCTGGACCACGCGCGCAACGCCTCAACCCGCGCCAGGGGAGGTGCTGATTAAAATTGTCAGCGCGGGCATCTGCGGCACGGATATCCATGCCTGGGCGGGAAACCAACCTTTTTTTAGCTATCCACGGGTACTCGGGCATGAACTCTGCGCAGACATTGTTGATACAGGCAGCGCCGTGGAGGGGTTTGCCGTTGGCCAGCGCGTGGCGCTGATCCCCTATCTCTCCTGTTATCAGTGCGATGCCTGCCAAAGCGGTAAAACCAACTGTTGTGAACATATCTCAGTTATTGGCGTACATCAGGATGGCGGCTTTTGTGACTATCTGAGCGTGCCTGCGTCAAACCTGTTGGCCGTGGACGCGCTGGCACCTGAGGCGGCGGCGCTGATTGAACCCTTTGCGATTAGCGCCCATGCGGTAAGGCGTGCGGCAGTGGCACAGGGCGATGCCGTGCTGGTGGTGGGCGCTGGCCCTATTGGGCTGGGGGCGGCGGCCATCGCGGCGGCCAATGGCGCGCAGGTCATCGTGGCGGACACCAGTGAATACCGCCGCCAGCACGTCAGTCAACAGCTGGGTCTTCCCGCGCTTAACCCGGCTGACGCCGATTTCATCGCCAAGCTGCGCGCTGGATTCAACGGTCAGCTGGCGTTAACCCTGATCGATGCCACGGGCAACCCGGCGGCCATGAACGCGGCGGTTAACCTGATTCGGCATGGCGGTACGGTGGTTTATGTAGGCCTGCACAAAGGCGATCTGGTCATCCCTGACAGTGAATTTCACAAAAAAGAGAGTACGTTGATGGGCAGCCGGAACGCTACGCGCGAAGATTTTGACCGGGTGCATGAACTCATGGCCGCCGGGAAACTGCGAGCAGACATGATGCTGAACCGCCGTTTCGCCTTCTCTACGCTGGCAGAGCATTTTGAGGAAGCGGTTATCAACAATCGTGAGTTGATTAAAGGCGTTATCGATTTTGATCGCTAACGGTGGATGACAGGAGCCGTCTCGCCGCCAGGCTTATCGGCTAAGTAACTGAAAAAAGTGTTTCCGCACGGCCTCCGCATCAACCCCCAGTGCGATGCGCTGTCGAGGCAGATTGCGGAAGGGATCATGCCGGGACGCCATGGCACTCAACTGACGCACCGTCTGGCCGCAGGCAATGCCTTCCGTAATGACACGAAGCGGGCTTTCCACCAGCGTGAACGCGTCAGGCAAACACAGCCAGGATATCGTCAGCGTGTCATGCAGCGCCATACCAGAAAAGCCTTCCTTCTCAAGGCTGTATGCCAGATAGGGGCGGCAGATCGCATGCAGGACGGGTTGATGAAGTCGATCGACCTCATCGCTGTGGATCAAGACGTTATGCGTGACATCGAGCGGGATCACCACGATCGGCAAGGTGGAAGAGAGAACCTGATCGGCGGCGTGAGGATCTTTCCAGATATTAAATTCGCTGAAGGGCGTGACATTCCCGCTGTGCCCATCCGTGCCAAATGCGCCACCCATCATGACCAGCTCTTTCACCAGCGGAATAATATCCGGCGCCTGATTGATTGCGCTGGCGATATTGGTCAGCGGACCTATCGCGACAAGCGTGATTTCACCCGGACTGGCCCGCACGCTGTCGATAATAAACTGAACGGCACCGGGTGCCTCATCGCTGAAGGGATTATCAAACGCGTCCCCTAAACCATCTTCGCCATGCAGTCGGGCAGGCGCGCTCGGCGCCTGGGCCAATGGACGTGAACAGCCCCGGTATACCGGTACCTCAATCGCCATTTTGTGGCAAAACAGTCGGGCATTTTTCACGGCCTGCCCCACCGCAACGTTGCCAAACACCGTAGTAATGCCCAGCAAATGTTGGGTGCGGGCGGCATAAGCCAGAGCAAAGGCATCGTCTACGCCGATATCAGTATCTAAAATGACAGTTCGCACAGGCCGCTCCAGAACAGGCTCATCCCTTCGCTATGCGTGAAGGGCATTAAACGGCCCTTTAAGGCCGCTGGCAGGTCACCATTTAAGCGGAAAACGGCTCAAGAGGAAACCTGAATTGTGTGGCCCAAAACCGTCTGCTTTGCGGCAGCCTGAGCGGGGTCATCTGTCCAGGCGGCGTCGGTTGGCATTGCTGATTTCCCCGCTCAACTGTGGTTGCCAGTCAGAAAAAGGCGTCGTATTATGGCGCGCATAAGGTGATGGCGTTCCACCTTTCCCAACCGCCTGCAGGCGAAACCTGCGGCTGATGACGCCTGACATTATCCTTAATCCTTTCGCGGGAGCTGGAGTGTCAGGTGCATGCATTTTTTCTGGCCCTCCACCCTCTTCTGCGCAAATCCTGAAATGGAGTCTGTGATGTTAAAACCGCTATTGGCTGTGATTTTGGGCGGCAGTGTGGGCTGTGTACTGCGTTGGTGGTTCGGTATGCGCTTTAATGCGTTTTTCCCCAATCTGCCACCGGGGACTTTGCTGGTGAATTTGATTGGCGGATTCGTGATTGGCGGTGCAATGGCCTGGTTTATCAAAAATCCCTCACTCGATCCCGCCTGGCGGTTACTCATCATTACGGGCTTATGCGGCGGGCTCACCACGTTTTCCACGTTTACAGCAGAGTTAATGACCTTATTGCAGACCGGCAAATACCTGTGGGCGATGAGCAGTGCGCTGGTGCATGTCATTGGCTCGTTACTGATGAGTTTTGCCGGTTTCGCGCTCATTAACCTGTTGGGCTAGCCTGAGGGCCAAACCGGCATGTCTGCGGTTTAGTCCTGCAAGCACTGAGCAATAAACCCGGCGGCGTGCATCGCGCCCTGACCCGAAATCGAGTGACCGGTCTGCGGCTCAAATACCGCTTCGACCAGGACGCCAGCCGCCTTCAGGCGAGTGGCCGCCGACTCGCTTTCACTGGCCGGGATGACCGTATCAGCACGGCCATGAATTATCAGGGCTGGCGTGTGAGGTGCTGGCGTCAGCGGGCCGTCAAAGGCCAGGCGTCCGGAAAACGCCACCACGCCCGCGAGCGGATAACGCCCGGAAGCCAGCAGATCCAGCGCCATAATTGAGCCCTGCGAAAAGCCCACCAGAATGACGTTTTCCCAGCGATCTGCCATTCCGTGCTGCGCCATCAGATGACGGATAACGCGGTCAAAGGCCTCGCGGGCTTCACGCACCCGACCCGGGCGATTTTCCGGCGTAATCCCGGCCAGGCTAAACCACTGATAGCCCGCGCCATGCTCAAAGGCGTAAGGCGCATCCGGTGAGGCAAAGGCCACATCCGGGAGCAGGGTTGCCCAGTCGTCGCCAATGGGGGCCAGATCGTCGCCGTTACTGCCCACGCCGTGCAGGAAGATCACCAATGCTTTTGCCATGTCCGTTCCTTCGCTGTTTTGTCAGAGTCTGCAGGCATTTGAACAGCTGGCGGGATTAACGTCAAAACCTAACGACGCTTCAGGTCGCGCGTTGGCATGAGGCATTCCGTGCCGTTCTGCTTTCCCTGAACCCTAAAACCTGCTTGACTGACGTGTCATCGGTTGCTGTCTGGAGTTATGCATGTCGTTGTTCCACCTGAGTTCGCTTTCAGATATCTCTGCCGCTGAATGGGATGCGCTGTTACCCGATCAACAGCCTTTTTTACGCCACGCGTTTTTGCTGAGCCTGGAAGAAAGTGGCAGCGTCCGGCCGGAAAGGGGCTGGCAGCCCGATCACCTTCTCTGGCGTGAGGCCGGTGTGCTTCGCGCCGCGCTTCCCGGTTATCAAAAGTTTCATTCTCAGGGTGAATACGTTTTCGATCACGCCTGGGCAGATGCCTGTCAGCGCGCCGGGATTCCGTACTATCCGAAATGGCTGGGCGCGATTCCTTTCAGCCCGGTCACAGGGGCACGCGTACTCGGCGCAGCGGATGCCGCCGCCCGACTGCTTGCGGCTCTCCCGGACGCGCTGGCTGAACAGGGGCTGAGTGGTGCGCATATCAACTTCACCGACCCGCAAGCGAACGCCTTGCTGGCGGCGCAACCTGACTGGCTGTCACGCCTGGGCTGCCAGTATCACTGGCACAATCGAGGCTATCGCGACTTTCAGGATTTCCTGGATACGCTGATGTCGCGTAAACGTAAACAGCTGCGAAAAGAGCGCGAGCAGGTGGTGCAGAGCGGTTTTGAATTTGACTGGTATCGCGGCGATCAACTGCGCGAGGATCAGTGGGACTTTGTCTATACCTGTTACGCCAATACTTATGCAGTGCGCGGCCAGCGGCCCTATCTGACCCGCGCCTTCTTCAGCCTGCTGGCTGAGAGGCTGCCGGACAATATTCGCGTGGTCATTGCCCGTCTGCAGCAACAACCGGCGGCGATGGCCTTTTACCTCAAGGACGGCCAAAGCCTGTATGGCCGCTACTGGGGCTGCCTGGCGGAATTTGACCGGCTTCACTTCGAAACCTGTTTTTATCAGGGGATGGATTTCGCCATTGCGGAAGGGCTGCAACGCTTTGATGCGGGCGCGCAGGGCGAGCACAAACTGGTACGTGGTTTTGAACCCCAGATGACCCACTCCTGGCACTATCTGGGCCATCCCGGCCTGCGCGCGGCCGTGGATGACTTTCTGCAGCAGGAGCGGCAAGGCGTCCATCTCTGGGCCGAAGAAGCCCGTGACGCCCTGCCATATCGACGCGGCGATTAATCCGCGCCAACAAATCCTCCCGTCTGATGCTGCCACAGACGGGCATACAGGCCATTTTGAGCCAGTAGCTCAGAGTGACTACCGATTTCCACAATCTGGCCTTTTTCCAGCACCACCAGACGATCCATTTTGGCAATGGTGGACAGGCGGTGGGCGATGGCAATCACCGTTTTGCCCTGCATCAGGGATTCCAGGCTTTCCTGAATCGCGGCTTCCACTTCGGAATCGAGCGCGGACGTCGCTTCATCCATAATCAGGATCGGCGCATCTTTCAACAGGACACGGGCGATAGCTACGCGCTGGCGCTGCCCGCCTGACAGTTTTACGCCGCGTTCGCCCACATGTGCATCCAGACCAAACCGGCCCTGAGAATCCGACAGCAAGGGGATAAACTCATCGGCGCGGGCGCGATGAATGGCTAACTGGAGTTCTTCTTCGCTGGCATCTGGTCGCCCGTACAGCAGGTTTTCGCGAATAGAGCGATGCAGCAGCGAGGTATCCTGGGTGATCATCCCGATCTGGCTGCGCAGGCTCTCCTGCGTCACTTCAGCAATATTCTGACCGTCAATCAGGATACGACCGCCGTTGAGGTCGTACAGGCGCAGCAGCAGGTTCACCAGGGTGGATTTACCCGCACCGGAAGGCCCAATCAGGCCAATTTTTTCACCGGGTTTGATGGTCAGGTTCAGGCCATCAATGACCTGACGGCCGCCGCCATAGTCAAAACGGATAGCGTCGAAACGAATCTCGCCCTGCGTCACCTTTAGCTGTGTTGCCTTTGAGGAATCCTGCACGCTAAGCGGTTGTGAAATGGTATTCAGCCCGTCCTGCACCATACCGATGTTTTCAAAAATCCCGTTTACCACCCACATCACCCAGCCGGACATGTTGACCAGGCGGATCACCAGGCCGGTTGCCAGGGCAATGGCGCCAACGCTGATCAGCGACTCGCTCCACAGCCACAGCGCCAGTCCTGACGTTGAGACAATCAGGATCCCGTTCAGCGTTGATAAGGTGAGGTCCATGCTGGTCACCATCCGGTTAGCCTGCTGCGTCTTATCCGTCTGCTCCTGAATCGCTTCGCGAGCATACTGACGTTCAAGATCGCTGTGCGCGAAAAGCTTGATGGTGGCGATGTTGGTATAGCCGTCAACAATGGTGCCCATCAGCTTCGAACGGGCCTCCGATGACACCACCGAACGGGCTTTTACCCGGGGGACGAAAAAGCGCAGCGCGGCAACGTAGGCCACAATCCAGATTATCAGCGGAATCATCAAACGCCAGTCGGCTTCTGCAAACAGGACCATCGCCGTTGCGGCATAGATCAGCACATGCCAGATCGCATCCACCAACTGTACTGCCGAGTCGCGCAGCGAATTACCGGTTTGCAAAATACGTTGCGCAATCCGCCCGGCGAAGTCGTTCTGAAAAAAGTTCATGCTCTGCCGCAGGACATAATTATGGTGCTGCCAGCGGATCATACTGGTCATGCCGGGGTTAATGCTCTGATGGACCAGCATATCGTGCAGTGCAATAAACACCGGGCGCAGTATTAGCGCAACACAGCCCATCCATAACAACGTTTGCCAGTTATCCCTGAACAACGTTGCTGGCGTAGCGTGATTCACCAAATCGATAATGCGGCTCAGATAACTGAACAGTGCAACCTCAATCAGTGCGCCAATTAATCCCACCACCAGTAGTGCGGCAAAGCTCGGCCACACCTGACGCAGATAGTAAAAGTAAAATGGCCAGACCCGTGAAGGCGGCATATCGGTTGGCGCATCCTGAAAAATATTGATAAAACGTTCGAAACGACGATACAACATAGAGTTACTCTTTCCGTTCGGGAAGAGTTACAGCTTAGTGCATGTGTACGCCCGATTAAAAAGGATTAAATATGGATATCACTCTGCGCGGCCGCGAGCCTGGCGATGCTGCGGCATACCAACGTCTTTACGGTCATCCGGCGGTTTATCCCTGGACGCTTCAGTTGCCTTTCTCCAGCGTCGCGACCTGGGAAAAGAAGTTTGCAAAGATGGATGCGGAAGGCTTTATCAATTTTATCGCCGAAGTTGAGGGGAAAATGGTGGGCGAACTCACACTGTTTACCAATCATAATCCGCGTACCCGCCACTGCATCAGTTTCGGTATTGGCGTCGATCCCGCCTTCTCTGGTCGGGGAATCGGAGAGCATTTGATTCGTAACGCCATGGATTATGCGCGCAACTGGCTGGGCATCACCCGTATGGAGCTGGAGGTGTTTCACGATAATCACCGGGCGCTGGCGCTGTATGAGCGACTGGGTTTTGAACGCGAAGGCATCCGCCGCCAGGCGTCACTGCGTGAAGGCAAATTTCACGATGTGGTGATGATGGCAAAATTGCTCACTGAGACAGCCTGACCACGCTCTTTTTTTACCGGTTAACAGGAAAAATCTCCCTTCAGCGGCTAAAATTTGTGCTGTGCCACAGTTCGCACAAAATGACCTGCACAAAACCGAGTGCCTGCCGATATCACGATATCACCCGCTGATACTCTGGAGGGAGATTGTGATTAAACTCATCACCATTGACGAACTAAAACCGGGTATGTTCGTCCACAAGCTTGAAGTCTGGTGGTTTAAAGACAAACGCATTCGTAATCAGATGTTGATCACCGATCAACGTCAGGTTTCGATGTTTCGTCATGAGGGCATACAGCGTTTATGGATCGATATGGAGAAATCGATTTCAGTGACGCCATCTGTGCCGAAAAAGGTCGATTCAGGCCTGCGTGCGCCTTTTTCTCAGGAAATGGAGCAGGCGCAGCATATCTTTGAACAGGGAAAGCCAAAAGTGCTGGCCATGTTCAGCGAGGCACGCCTGGGCCATGGTCTGAATCTCAATGACATGATTGCCATTGTCGATCAGATTGCGGGCTCTATTGAGCGTGAGCCCTCTGCGCTGTTACGCGTTGCGCAGCTAAAGGATCATGACAATTACACCTACCTGCATTCCATGGCGGTCTGTGGGCTCATGATCGCCTTTGGAAAAAAACTGGGGCTGGATGCTCAGCAGCTTCAGCGGGTGGGGATGGGCGGATTACTGCACGACCTGGGTAAGGCAGCCGTACCACTCGCTATCCTCAACAAACCGGACACGCTCAACGACGAAGAGTTTAAGATCATGTGTGAACATCCGATTGCCGGTGCGCAAATGCTGATGGATGCACAGGCAGGCGATGATCTTGTGGATATCGCGCTGCATCACCATGAAAAATATGACGGTAGCGGCTATCCCTATGGCCTGAAAGGCCATGAGATCAGCGTGTATTCTCGCATGGCGACGATTTGTGACGTTTACGATGCGCTGACCTCAACGCGGCCTTACCGTAAAGGCTGGACCCCAGCCAAAACCCTGCAAATGATGTTGAGCTGGCCGGGGCATTTCGACAGTACCTTACTGCACGCTTTCGTCAGTACGATAGGGATGTATCCCGTCGGTTCCCTGGTTCGCCTGGCGTCTGGACGCATTGCGCTGGTGGTGAAGGGCGGCGATAAGTCATTACAGCGACCTACGGTGCATGTCTTCTGGTCACTGCACGCGCAGCGGGAAATCAAACCCGAGGTGCTGGATCTGGGCGACAGTTTTTGTACTGACAGCATTGTGTGTGCCGAAGATAACGGCCGTTGGGACAACGTCGATCTGCGCCGAATCTGGTTGCTGGACGCCGCCTGATATTGCGGGTCGTTTTTATACATTTTTTACATCCCCGACCCGCATTTTAACCCTTTCTTTATGTGCGCCAGCGCAAGCTACTCAGCAAATCCAATCCTCTGGAGGTTGCTGTGAGTGCAGGCGTAATAACCGGCATTGTGCTGGTAGTGTTGTTGCTGGGCTATCTGATCTATGCCCTGTTAAATGCGGAGGCCTTCTGATGGCGGCCAATGCGTTTTTACTGATCGCGGTTTATCTGCTGTTGCTGATGGTGATGGCGCAACCGCTGGGGCGTGGGCTGGCCGCGCTGGTTGCCGATAAACCCCTCTTTGCACGTGCTGAAGCCCTGCTGTGGCGTTTTTCGGGTGTACAAGAAGGCGGTATGCGCTGGCAGCACTACCTGCTGGCAATTTTGGTGTTCAACCTGCTTGGCTTCGTGGTGCTGCTCGCCATCCTAATGTTTCAGGGAGCGTTGCCGCTCAATCCGCAACATCTTCCCGGACTGAGCTGGGATTTGGCGCTGAATACCGCTATCAGTTTTGTCACCAACACCAACTGGCAGTCTTATGCCGGTGAAAGCACCCTGAGTTACTTCAGCCAGATGGTCGGGCTGACGGTGCAGAACTTCGTTTCCGCCGCCACCGGCATCGCCGTGGCGTTTGCGCTGATTCGCGGTTTTGCTAATCGTTCGGTAGCAACCCTGGGTAACGCCTGGCGCGATTTAACGCGCATTACACTCTATGTCCTGTTGCCGATCAGCCTGCTGATGGCACTGTTTTTTGTCAGCCAGGGCAGCATCCAGAACTTCCTGCCGTATCACAACGTCACCAGCCTGGAAGGTGCGCAGCAAACGCTGGCAATGGGGCCGGTTGCCTCTCAGGAAGCCATCAAAATGCTGGGCACCAACGGCGGCGGCTTTTTCAACGTCAACTCTGCGCATCCGTTTGAGAACCCTACCGCGCTGAGCAATTTCGTACAGATGCTTAGTATCTTCCTGATTCCTGCAGCACTCTGCTTTGCCTTTGGCGAAAGCGTTAAAGATCGGCGCCAGGGCTCAATGTTGCTGTGGTCCATGACGTTGATGTTTGTCGTGGCTGCTGCGCTGGTGATGTGGGCCGAACTACGTGGCAACCCGCACTTTCTGACGCTAGGGGCTGACAGCGCCATCAATATGGAAGGCAAAGAAACGCGCTTCGGCATTCTCAACTCCAGCCTGTTTGCGGTGATTACGACGGCGGCGTCCTGCGGTGCGGTTAACGCGATGCATGACTCGTTTACGGCGCTGGGCGGTATGGTGCCGATGCTGCTGATGCAACTGGGCGAGGTGGTGTTTGGCGGCGTGGGTGCCGGTCTGTACGGGATGCTGCTGTTTGTCTTACTGGCGGTGTTTATTGCCGGGTTGATGATTGGCCGCACACCGGAATTCCTCGGCAAGAAAATCGACGTATGGGAAATGAAAATGACGGCCCTGGCGATTCTGGTCACGCCCGCGCTGGTGTTGATCGGTACGGCGATTGCGATGATGACCGACGCCGGACGCGCAGGTATGGCAAACCCCGGAACGCATGGCTTTAGTGAAGTCCTGTATGCCGTTTCGTCGGCCGCCAATAACAATGGCAGCGCCTTTGCGGGCCTGAACGCCAATACGCCGTTCTGGAACCTGCTGCTGGCGGTGTGCATGTTCGTAGGTCGCTTCGGCATCATTATTCCGGTCATGGCGATTGCGGGGGCAATGGCGGTGAAAAAAGTGCAGCCGGTAGGTAACGGCACGCTCCCTACGCACGGTCCGCTGTTTATCGCACTGCTGGTTGGTACCGTCTTGTTGGTCGGCGCGCTGACCTTTATTCCTGCTCTGGCGCTGGGTCCGGTCGCCGAGCACCTGCAACTTATTCAGGGACAATCATCATGAGTCGTCAACAACAGGTGTTTGACGCAGCGCTGTTACGTACCTCAGCGATCGATGCGGTAAAAAAACTCGATCCTCGCGTGCAGTTTCGCAATCCGGTCATGTTTGTGGTTTACCTGGGCAGTATCCTGACCTCGATTCTGGCCATAATGATGTTTACCGGACACCAGAGCGGCAGCGCCAGCTTTACCGGCGCGATTGCCCTGTGGCTATGGTTCACCGTGCTGTTTGCCAACATGGCAGAAGCCCTGGCGGAAGGGCGCAGTAAAGCCCAGGCAAACAGCCTGAAAGGCGTTAAAAAGACCAGCTTCGCCAAAAAACTGTCGGCGGCGCACTACGGTGCAGCGTGGCAGCAGGTGGCGGCCGATGCGCTGCGTAAAGGGGATGCCGTGCTGGTAGAGGCCGGTGATGTGATCCCCTGCGACGGTGAAGTCGTGGAAGGGGGCGCATCGGTAGACGAGAGCGCGATCACCGGTGAATCGGCACCGGTGATCCGTGAATCGGGCGGGGATTTCGCCTCGGTGACCGGCGGGACACGCATTCTGTCTGACTGGCTGGTCATTACCTGCAGCGCCAACCCAGGCGAAACCTTCCTGGACCGGATGATCGCCATGGTTGAAGGCGCACAGCGTCGTAAAACCCCGAATGAGATTGCCCTGACCATTCTGCTGGTGTCGCTCACCATTGTGTTTCTGTTAGCCACCGTCACGCTGTGGCCTTTTTCAGCCTGGGGCGGCACGCCGGTCACCATCACCGTACTGGTGGCGCTGCTGGTATGCCTGATCCCGACCACCATTGGCGGTCTGCTGTCCGCTATCGGCGTGGCCGGGATGAGCCGGATGCTGGGCGCTAACGTCATTGCCACCAGTGGCCGCGCTGTTGAAGCCGCTGGCGACGTGGATGTGCTGATGCTGGATAAAACCGGCACCATCACGCTGGGTAACCGTCAGGCAACGCAGTTTTTACCGGCTCCCGGCGTCACGGAAGAACAGCTGGCGGATGCGGCGCAGCTGGCGTCCCTGGCGGATGAAACCCCGGAAGGGCGCAGCATCGTGGTGCTGGCGAAGCAAAAGTTTAACCTGCGTGAACGTGACCTGAGCAGCATGGGCGCCAGCTTTATTCCCTTCTCGGCTCAAACCCGTATGAGCGGCGTCAACGTACAGGACCGCCTGATTCGTAAAGGTGCGGTCGATGCGGTGCGCCGTCATATTGAAGCCAGCCACGGTGCCTTTCCGGCTGAGGTGAACGCCCGGGTTGAAGAGGTGGCGCGGGCCGGTGGCACACCGCTGGTGGTGGCGGAAGGCGCAAAGGTGCTGGGCGTGGTGGCGCTAAAAGATATCGTTAAAGGTGGCATCAAAGAACGTTTTGCGGAACTGCGCAAGATGGGCATTAAAACCGTGATGATCACCGGTGATAACCCGCTCACCGCCGCCGCCATCGCGGCAGAGGCGGGAGTGGATGACTTTCTGTCAGAAGCGACGCCGGAAGCCAAGCTGGCACTGATTCGTCAGTATCAGGCGGAGGGGCGCTTAGTCGCGATGACCGGTGACGGCACCAATGACGCGCCAGCGTTGGCCCAGGCGGACGTGGCGGTTGCCATGAACTCGGGTACTCAGGCGGCGAAAGAAGCGGGCAACATGGTCGATCTGGACTCGAACCCCACCAAACTGCTGGAAGTGGTGCACATTGGTAAGCAGATGCTGATGACGCGCGGTTCGCTGACCACCTTCAGTATCGCCAATGACGTTGCCAAGTATTTCGCCATCATCCCGGCGGCCTTTGCGGCAACCTATCCACAGTTAAATATGCTCAACGTGATGCAGCTGCACTCGCCCGCATCGGCCATCCTGTCGGCCGTGATTTTTAACGCCCTGGTGATTGTATTCCTGATCCCTCTGGCGCTTAAAGGTGTCAGCTATCGTCCTTTGAGTGCCGCATCGCTGTTGCGCCGTAATTTACTGATTTATGGGTTAGGTGGGCTGCTGGTGCCCTTTGTCGGCATCAAAGCGATTGATATGTTGCTCGTGCTGTCTGGTATGGCCTGAGGAGATTAAAATGAGTCAGTTACGTCCGGCGATTTTCCTGCTTTTGCTGCTAACGGTTGTGTGCGGCGTCGTTTATCCTTTGCTTACCACGGGACTGTCGCAACTGCTGTTTCCCTGGCAGGCTAACGGGTCAGTATTGAATGTCGATGGCGAAGAACGGGGATCAGCGCTGATTGGTCAGAATTTTAGCCAGCCCGGTTATTTCTGGGGGCGTCCTTCTGCAACCGGTGATAAGCCTTATAATCCTCTGGCCTCCAGCGGCAGCAACCTGGCGGCCAGCAACCCGGCGCTGGATAAGGCTGTAGCCGAGCGCGTGGCGGCTTTGCGCACGGCGAATCCGCAGGCTAACGGGGCGGTACCGGTCGAGCTGGTTACCACCTCGGCCAGTGGACTGGACCCGGAGATTTCGCCTGAGGCTGCGCTGTGGCAGGCACCGCGTATCGCGGCGGCACGTCAGCTGCCGCTGGCGAAAGTGGATGCCCTGGTAGACAGCATGACGCAGCGCCCGCTGCTGCCCTTTATCGGCGAACCGACTGTCAATGTGCTGCAGCTTAATCTGGCGCTGAACGACCTCAAATAACTGTAAGGACGCTATGAACCACGAACCGCTGCGCCCCGATCCGGATGCGCTGCTGCAGACCAGCAGCGACAGCCATCGCGGCAAACTGAAAATCTATTTTGGCGCCTGTGCGGGCGTAGGAAAAACCTATGCCATGTTGCAGGAGGCGCAGCGGCTGCGTGCCCAGGGGCTGGATGTGCTGGTGGGCGTAGTGGAAACGCACGAACGTCCGGAAACAGCGCAGCTTCTTAACGGACTGGTGCTGTTGCCGCGCCGGGCGACGGGCCGTTCGCGGCATGCGGAGTTCGACCTTGATGCCGCGCTGGCACGCCATCCGGCAGTAATTTTGATGGATGAGCTGGCGCACACGAACGTGAAGGGCTCACGTCATCCCAAACGCTGGCAGGATATTGAGGAACTGCTGGAGGCGGGCATTGATGTCCTGACGACAGTGAATGTTCAGCATCTGGAAAGTCTGAATGATGTGGTCGGTGGCGTCACCGGCATTCAGGTGCGTGAAACCGTTCCCGATCCCTTTTTCGACGCTGCCGACGAAGTGGTACTGGTTGATCTCCCACCTGACGATCTCCGCCAGCGTCTGAAAGAGGGCAAGGTCTACATTGGCGATCGTGCCGAACGCGCCATCGAAAATTTCTTTCGTAAGGGCAACCTGTATGCCCTGCGTGAGCTGGCGCTGCGCCGCACTGCCGACCGGGTCGATGACCAGATGCGCGCCTGGCGCGACAGTCAGGGCCGCGATCGGGTCTGGCACACACGTGATGCCATTTTATTGTGTATTGGGGACGATACCGGCAGCGAAAAACTGGTGCGGACGGCGGCGCGGCTGGCCGCCAGGCTGGGCAGCGAATGGCATGCCGTTTACGTGGAAACGCCCCGGCTTAACCGGCTACCGGAAGCGCGGCGTCGGGCCATTTTACGCACGCTGAAGCTGGCGCAGGATATGGGGGCGGAGACGGCGACGCTGTCCGACCCTGATGAGGCGCAGGCGGTCCTGCGTTACGCGCGGGAACACAATCTGGGTAAGATTGTGACAGGCCGACGCCCGGCGCGCCGCTGGCGGCGTGACAGCTTTGCCGAGCGGCTGGGGCAGTTGGGTCCCGATCTGGATCTGTTGGTCGTGGCGCTCAATGAGCCTATCCAGGATGCGCCCCATCCGTTAGCCGAGGATCGGGTTAACAGCGACAAATGGCGGCTGCAGCTGCGCGGCGTACTGATGGCGCTGGTGCTGTGTATTGTGGTCACCGCCGCAGGGCAGTCGGTTCTGATCAGCTTCGATCCGGCCAACTGTGTGATGATCTATTTGCTGGCGGTGGTGATCGTCGCGTTGCGCTATGGACGATGGCCCTCCGTTATCGCCACCGTCATGAACATCATTGCCTTTGACCTGTTTTTCGTCGCACCTACCGGCACGGTCGCGGTCTCGGATTTGCAATACCTGGTGACCTTTGGGGTGATGCTGGCGGTCGGGGTTATTGTTGGCAACCTGACGGCCGGCGTTCGCTACCAGGCGCGGGTTGCCCGTTACCGGGAGCAGCGCACGCGGCAGCTTTACGAAATGGCCAAGTCGCTGGGAAGCGGCCTGACGCCTGAAGATATCGCCGCAACCAGCCAGCGGGTGCTGGAGGCGACCTTACAGGCGCGATGCCTGCTGCTGCTACCCGATGAGCAGGGCGAACTGCACACGCTGGGCAACGCGCTGCCGGGCAACGAACCGGATTGGGCTATCGCGAAATGGAGCTTCAGCAAGGGCCAGCCAGCAGGCGCAGGCACGGACACCTTACCGGCGGTGCCCTACCAGATTCTGCCGCTGAAAGTGGGCGATCTGTGTCGCGGATTGCTGGTGGTTGAACCGCAGAATGTGCGTCAGCTGATGGTGCCGGAACAGCAACGGCTGCTGGAAACCTTCACCGTGCTGATTGCCAATGCCCTGGAGCGGATGGCGCTGTCCCAGAGTGAGGCGGCTTCCCGGCTGTCAGCTGAACGTGAGCAGCTGCGTAATGCTTTGCTGTCGGCGCTCTCCCATGATTTACGTACCCCGCTGACGGTGCTGTTTGGTCAGGCAGAAATGCTGATGCTGGACCTGGCCAGCGATAACTCAAAGTATGTGCCCCAGGCCAGCCAGATTCGTGAACAAACCCTGAGTACCATTCGTCTGGTCAGCAACATGCTGGATATGGCGCGTATTCAGTCAGGCGGCCTGAATTTACGCGAAGAGTGGCTGGCGCTGGAAGAGGTGATTGGTGGCGCGCTCAGTAGCATGGCGCCGTCGCTCAAGGGAAGAGAGGTCGAACTCGATCTGCCTGAAGATATTGTCCTGATCAAAGGCGACAGTACGTTGCTGGAGCGGGTATTTACCAACCTGATTGAAAACAGCCTGAAGTACGCTGGCAACTGTGCGCCCCGCGGCATACGTGCCTGGTGTGAAAATACCCGGCTGGAAATCGCCATCTGGGACGGCGGGCCGGGCATCGCCCAAAACGACCTGACGCGGATTTTCGACAAATTTTCACGCGGTGATAAAGAATCGGCCGTACCGGGCGTTGGGCTGGGACTGGCGATTTGTAAAACGATTATCGAAAGCCACGGCGGTCAGATCTGGGCGGAAAATCGTGCTGAAGGCGGTGCCTGCTTTCGTCTCTCTTTACCACTTCCACCCGTTCCTGAAATTTCTCCTGAAGGCTTGAAATAACTTCACAGATGATCGGTTATAATGCGCGACCTTACTGATTATGATTGGGAAATTATGGAACGTTTTACCGAAAACCTGATGTATGCATCGCGCTGGTTGTTGGCTCCGGTTTACATTGGACTTTCGCTGGGACTGCTGGCGCTCACCGTCAAATTTTTCCAGGAAATTTTTCACCTGTTGCCCAACATTTTTAGCATTGCAGAAAACGATCTGATTTTGCTGCTGCTGTCGCTGGTGGATATGACGCTGGTGGGTGGGCTGCTGGTCATGGTTATGCTGTCAGGCTACGAAAACTTTGTGTCCAAACTCGACATTGACGAGGGCAAAGAGAAGCTGAGCTGGCTGGGCAAGATGGATTCCGGCTCGTTGAAAAATAAAGTCGCGGCCTCGATTGTGGCGATTTCCTCCATTCACCTGCTGCGGGTGTTTATGGATGCGCGCAATGTCGAAAACGACAAGCTGATGTGGTACGTCATCATCCACCTGACCTTTGTCCTGTCTGCCTTCGTGATGGGCTGGCTGGACAACATGTCGCGAGCGGAAAAGAAAAACGTCTGATCGACGGCAACCCCCTGGACGCCGTCCGGTGACACGGCTTCCCCGGTGGGGGAGGCCTTTTTCAGCCTGAAGCGGGCCGCGCGCCCGTCAGATGCGGAAATACCGCTTTGATCATGGCAAAGAAGGCGGTCAGCCTGGCGGGATAATAGCTCGCCCACGGATAGGTCAGCCAGACTGGCAACGGGGGAGCCTGCCATTCCGGCATAAGCTGAATCAGATTGCCCTGTGCCAGATCCTCCTGAATGACCCATGTCGACAGAATAGCGGTTCCCAGCCCCGCCAGCGCAGCTTTGCGCACGGCGAAGAGGCTGTCGCTGCTGAGCAGGGGAACGATAGGCAGATTCATCGGTTCCCCCTTGTCTTTATGTTGTAATGCGATCTCGTTACGGTAGAAACTCGTCAGCGCCAGCCACGGCAAATCGCCCAGTTGCGCCACCTGGTTAATCGGGGGATATTGCTGAAGCAGCGCGGGCGCAGCGACAACAATGCGCGGCACTTCGGCCAGCAGCACGGCTACAACAGAAGGGTCGGTCAGTGCCCCCACCTGAATCGCACAGTCCACGTTCTCGGCGACGAAGTCTGGCGTCCTGTCGTTCAGCATCCATTCAATGCGCAAACGCGGATAGCGGCGCATAAAGTTCACCAGCGGTGTGACCAGCTGATCCTGGCCAAAAGCGTGGGGCGCGCGCACCCGCAAAATGCCAACCGGATCGCTGCCGGCGCCGGTCAGTTCATCTTCCAGCGCGTGCCAGGTTGCCAGGAGCTGCCGGGCCTGTGCATAGCAACGCTCACCATCATCAGTCAGCTTTAGCGCATGGGTGGTGCGCAGAATCAGTTTCAGCCCCAGCCCCTGTTCAAGAGACTGCAACCGGCGACTGATTGTCGGTTGCGTAATACCCAGTTGCAACGCTGCGGCAGACAAACTGCCGCTTTCGACAATGCGAATAAAGGTGTGCATCAGTTCGATACGATCGCTGTTACTGAAATTGCTCATGCGTTCCACGTATAACCGTTTTGCTTTTTATTAGTCTACCGCGTATGTCAAAAACAGGCTTTACTTGCCACACTATTTTTTGAGGATGTAACCATGTCAGCGGTAAAAACTATGACTCCCCACTCAACTGAACGCCTGCCCGCCCCCCTGGTCTTTACGCTGGCTGCCGGCGCGGGCCTGAGCGTGGCCTCGATTTACTACAGTCAGCCGATGCTGGATATCATCGGTAAGCAGTTTCAGGTCAGTGTGAGCACCGTAGGCATGGTGCCGATGTTAACGCAGGCCGGGTATGCTTTAGGTATTCTGCTGCTGGCCCCGCTTGGCGATCGCCACGATCGCCGCACGATAATTTTGATCAAAGGGCTGCTGTTGGTGATGGCGCTGCTGCTGTGTGGGTTTTCCGGCGGCATCAGCGCGCTGCTCATCGCCAGCTTTGTCACCGGCCTGACGGCGACCGTGGCGCAGGATATTGTTCCGGCATCGGCGGCGCTGGCACCGGCGCACAGCCGGGGTAAAACCGTGGGTACGGTAATGACGGGATTACTGGTAGGCATTTTACTCTCCCGGGTCGTCAGCGGCGTGGTGGCAGAGTATTTTGGCTGGCGCACCATGTATATTATCGCGGCTCTGGCTGTGTTTCTGATTAGCCTGACGTTGTGGCGTGTGCTGCCGCGCTTTACGCCCGGCACGTCGGTAAGCTATCCCCGCCTGCTTTTATCGCTGGTTCACCTGTGGCGCGAACACCAGACCCTGCGGCGCGCGGCCCTGGCTCAGGGACTGCTTTCTGTCAGCTTCAGCGCCTTCTGGTCTACGCTGGCGATCATGCTCAGCGAACGTTTTCACTTTGACAGTGCCATCGCCGGTGCCTTTGGTCTGGCAGGGGCGGCGGGTGCACTGGCCGCGCCGCTGGCGGGTAACCTGGCCGATCGACTCGGCCCGGCACGCGTGACCCAGTTTGGTGCCGGCCTGGTCACGGCGGCCTTCGCCCTGATGTTTTTGCTGCCGCTGCTGTCGCTCCCCGGTCAGTTGGTCGTCATCGTTATCAGCACGCTTGGTTTCGACTTAGGCGTGCAGGCCACGCTGGTCGCCCATCAAACGCTGATTTATGGTCTGGTACCCGATGCACGTAGTCGTCTTAACGCCCTACTGTTTACCATCGTGTTTATCGGCATGGCCAGCGGTGCGGCGCTGGGCAGCCTGGCGCTTGCCCACTGGGGCTGGAATGGCGTTGTGGTGTTGTCCACGCTCGCCGCCGCTGCCAGCCTGATGGTGCGGCTCGCCAGTCGTCATCTCAAGGACTGATCCTTCCGCCCGTCAGCAAATGTGCCAGGCTTAGTCATAAACTCAATTAAAACGGTGCGTTATGAACTTTATTGCCTGGACAGCTGCGACGGGCTGTCTTCTGTTATTAATGTCACTGGCATCAGGGTGGATCCACCGTGGCCCAGTGACCTCTTTTGGTCTTTTCTTGTTAGCCGGGATCGCCTGTGGGCCGTGGATGTTTGATGTTATCGAGATTGATATCATTCGCCATGCGGAACTGGTGACGCACATTACCGAAATCACGATGGCTGCGTCACTGTTTATTACGGGGCTCAAATTACGCTTGCCGCTTAAAGCGAAAAGCTGGCGAGCCGGAGGCTTACTGGCCTTTCCGGCGATGTTGATGACGGTGGCGGCCATGACGCTGCTGTCTCATTGGCTGGTCGGGTTGTCCTGGCCCGTTGCACTGGCGTTTGGCGCAATTGTTGCGCCCACCGACCCGGTACTGGCTAGCCTGATTTCGGTGAGCGACGCGCAGGACGATGACGCCTTGCGCGTCGCCATTTCTAGCGAGGCGGGCATGAATGATGGTTCAGCGCTGCCGTTGCTGGTGCTGGCTTTGCTGCTGTTCAACGGCGAAAACCTCAGTGCAGGCATGCTGGCGCACTGGGCTGCTGTCGACGTCGTGTGGGCCATCGGCGGCGGTATCCTGCTGGGATTTGGCCTGGGCCGACTCGTTGGCTTACTGGCCACCCGGCTTCGCAATGCGCATGGGGATTGCGCCCCCAACGACTTTCTGGCGCTGGCGTTGATCGCGCTCAGCTACGCCCTGGCGGAATGGCTGGGTGCTTCAGGCTTTCTGGCCACCTTTGCCGCCGGTCTTGGGCTGCGCCGTGCTGAGCTGGGCGTCTTTAAGCGTTACCAGCCAGACGATATGTCGGACGACGATCGGTTACTGCCTGCAGAGGCATTGGTCAATCCCAACAAGCGCCTGCAGCAACGCAGCAGTGGCATGGTGAAATCCGTTGGTTTAGTAGTAGGCGACGCGCTTTCTTTTGGCGATACTATTGAACGTTTGCTGGCTGCCATCATGATGGTGGTACTGGGCGTAACCATGGCATACCACTGGAACATTCAGGGCATCTTCCTTGGACTGCTGCTGTTTATCGTGGTGCGCCCCCTGGCGGTATGGTTGGTTACCCTCGGGACGGGCATGCCGCTTCCTCAGCGGTTGCTGATTGGCTGGCTGGGTATCCGCGGTATTGGGAGCCTTAACTATATTGCGTTCGCCTGGGTCCATGGCATGGGGGGCGCAGAAGCAACGATAATGGCTGATATGGCGCTGACGCTGGTGGTGTGCAGTATCGTGGTTCACGGTATTTCGGTGACGCCGCTGCTCAACTGGCGCCAGGCCCGACTGGAGGCGAAACAACGCCAGTCATGAGAGTGAATTAACTGATAACGGGAGTAGATGATGAAGATATCTCAGATACTGTTGCTGAGCATGCTGGCGTCGGGCAGCGCGCTGGCGGAAGACAATAGTGAAGAAAGCGTGTATGCAAGCCAGCTGTGTCACATTGTCAGCAGTGAAAAAAGCGTTTCGACAGCCGACCAGTATGTGGAAAAAATGAAGGCCAGCGTGGCAGGATCGCAGTCCTCCTCTGCCGTCAGCAAGCCTGAATTTGATGAAGAGCTGGCCAATGAAGTGGCCAGCGCCTGGCTGCAGCTGGGTGATGAAGAACGCGCCAAACTCCGCACCAATACTCAACAGTGTGAACAAACGGTGATGACGCAGTTTCAGCAGGAAGATTAACCGCAGTTAATTCGCCAATAAACGCGCTAAAATGGCGCGTTTTTTAATGGATTTTCCCTACCGATTGCGTACATAATCGCCAGCGTCTTAACCAAATGTGCGATACATAATAAAAACGCAGCGGGCCAAAAGGGTCGGCTGACCTTTATGGCATTGATTTAACAGGCATCATGATTACGCGTCGACGCTTTATTTTCGGCACAGGAGCGCTTGCGCTTTCACTGGCTACCAGCAAACTGTTTGCCCGCGATGATATTATTCCTCTCTGGCCGGACGAACCGCCCGGCGGCGGTGGGCCGTCTGGAACATTGCGCGTGGACGCCTGGGGTTCATGGTCGAATATTGTCAGCCCGGCGATTCAACGCTTCAGGCCAGAAAATCCCAATGGCGAAGCGGTGCTGATTGCGGCCGGGGGAGGCTACCGGTGGATTGGTATGGGACGCGAAGCCTGGCCCGTCGCGCACTGGTTAAATGCTAACGGTTATACCGCCTATGTGCTCAGCTACCGCTTACCGCGCGAGAAATGGCAGGCTGGCAACCTCGCGCCCTTACAGGATGCACAGCGCGCGCTGCGCCTGATACGTTCGTTTGAACGAAAAGTGCATGTCCTGGGGTTTTCGGCTGGGGGGCATTTACTGGGCATGGCGGCGGCGCGCCCGGAATTTCAGTCATATCCGCCGGTGGACAGGCTGGATCAGGAAGTCCCTAAAGCCGACAGTGTTGGGCTGATTTACCCGGTGATTACGCTTGAAGCGCCCTATCAACATACCAACACGCACCTGATGATGGTGGGTAATGACGCCAGTCCGCAAGAAGAAGCCAGCTGGTCAGTACAAAACTATGTGACGAATCTCTATCCGCCCACGTTCCTGGCTCAGGCCGGAGACGATCACACCTCAAAACCCTTTAACACCCAGCTCATGCGTGACACCTGTCGCCGCAACCGCGTACCGGTGCAGCTGATTCAGCTGTCCAGCGGGGGGCATGGTTTTGGACTCGGCAAAGCGGGTACACCTGCCGCGCTGTGGGATCAGGCCTATGTTAAATGGCTGGAAAACCTCAGTCAGGGCGCATTGGCGGTCAGGCACGCTTCCGTTCTGTCCTGACTGACGCTTCCTGCGGCAGGCATAAAAAAAGCCGGCATTTGCCGGCCTCGCTAAATGAGCGATGATCAGGATTGAAGCAACACAGGACGAAGCAGCAACAGGCGGATCAGAATTGATAGGTCAGGCCCATACCGATACTGTTTTTCGTCGTAATGCCGGTGGCGCGCGTAAAATCGTTTTCCTTCAGTAAGTTAATGCGGTAGTCCACGTAGGTCAGCATGTTCTTGTTGAAGTAGTAATAGGTGCCCACCGCAATATATTTCTGCATCGTCTGGCTGCCCCCGGCAAAATTCCCAGCGCCCTGCAGGTTTTCGCCACGCTGCGTGACAAAACCGACAGAAGGGCGCAAACCGTTCAGGAACTGGTACTGTGCAATCGCCTCAAAGTTATGGGTTTTGTCGGCGACCTGTGCCAGCTGTCCATAAGGCGTAACGTCATTGGCTTCGCCATACATGGCGGCCAGATAGATCTGGTTGGCGTCATATTTTGCAGAGGTTACCCAGGCGGTGGCATCGTCTCCCTGACCGTCAGCTTGCTGAGTCAGTGTCCGTTTTGCTTTCATCCCTGCCGCCGCAATGCTCAGCCCATCGGTAATGCTGTAAGTCAGGCCAGCACCGTAACCATCTCCGTTAGCCAGTTTGGCGGTTGAGCGGTCATTTTTCCCTTGATACTGCAGGGTTAACTTTAACCCGCCCCAGTCCGGAGAGTGCCAGGTCGCGAGGCCGGTTGAGCGTTTTGACAGGAAGTTATCGTTGGTGGTCATGGTGCCGGAACCGTAGATCGGTGCCATATCCGTATAGGCAGAGGCAACATACAGTACCCCAAAGCTACGGCCATAATCGAACGAGCCGAAGTCGGCGAGTTTCAGACCGGCAAACCCTAAACGTGTGGCATTACCCGTTTGCGCATCGCTACCGCCTTCACTGTGATTCAGCTGGAAATTATATTCCCATTGACCATAACCGGTAAGCTTATCATTAATTTGCGTCTCACCTTTAAAACCCAGGCGTGCATAAGAGTTGTCGCCATCTTCTGCAATATTATCTGAGAAAACATGGCGCGCATCGACTTTACCGTACAGGTCGAGCTTATTTCCACTTTTATTATAAATCTCGGCGGAGCATGCAGAAAATGAGACCAGAAAACACATTGCATACGGCGCGACTGTTTTTATTTTATTGTGCATATCATCTACCCTTATCAGTTAACTAAAGCATGAGGATGTTACCGCTCAGGGCGGTATTTATTTCAATATCACTTTCGTCTTATTTAATGCCTAAATAATAAAATGGGTATAGCGGCCATAAAGTTTATGGCCATTTTTTATAATGGCTTTCCCTGGTGTTATTGCATTCAGGCAGAGAACATCCTGATGAACTTTTTATTCAAAATGCCAAGTCGGGTATATCGCTTAATACCGTTTGTGCGCCCGCATCAATATATTTTCGGGCAAGCACCGGGTCATTGATTGTGGCAATCGCGAATTCAATACCTGAACGGGCCAGGCGCGTCAGGTCTTCGTCCGTTGCGAAGTCACCCAGGAAATGCAGGATCTGGCAACCTGTTCTGGCGAGGAGCGCCGCCGGGTCTTTTGGCGGGACGCAAACCGCCAGCCCACGCGGTACGTCAGGCATCAGCCTGGCGGCAACCTGCAGCGAAATCTCAGAGAAGCTACTGATAAATAACTTCTTCTCGCTCGCTGGCCACAGCGACTTCAACTGAGCGATCGCAATCTCCGCCGTTTCCACTTCCTGCCCGGAGGTGGGTTTGATTTCCAGTTGCAGCCCGACGCCTTTATCCAGTACAAAGCCCACAGTTTCAGCCAGCGTAGGCACTTTCACGCCTTTAAAGAGGTGGCCGTAACACACGCCAGCCTCCAGCGACCGGATCTCATCCAGGGTTAAATTTGCCACATAGCCTTTGCCATTCGTTGTCCGGTCGACGGAATCGTCATGAATAATGACCGGGTGCATATCTTTGGTGAGTTTGACATCCACCTCTATCCACGTCGCTCCGCGTTCAACCGCCGCCTGAAACGAAGGCAGCGTGTTTTCCGGTGCCAGCAGCGGTGCTCCCCGATGGGCAATCAGGCGGGCGTTCACTACGCGTGCAGGGTGTTTTTTGGTCGACATTCTTGGCTTTACCTTCTGTTAGGGTTTTATCGCAGGTCTACTTAAGCAAAACCTGGTTAGAGAATTCGGTCCTGACTTCATCACCCAGCGGTTTAGGCATGAACTGAGTGCCATGAACGCGCTCTTTGCTATTGATCAGCCCGGCATCACGATTCACTTCTTTGTTTTGAGGCGTAATGCCATAAACCTGCTGGAACAGCCGTTGGGTGGTAGGCAGGGTCAACCAGTGGATAAACAGCAACGCTGCCGCTTTGTGGGGCGCGTTTTTAGGTATCGCCACCATATTTCCGCCGCCGGGCATGCCGAAATCGGGGATATACAGCCGGATAGTTTTCGGGACTTCACCGTGGTTTTCTAATCCCACCAGGTAATCTTCCCAGGCGGGGACCAGCAGGAACTCACCGCTGACCAGTCGGGTGACGCTGTCGGCGTTGGAGGCCGTAATGATGTAGTTGGGGCGCTGCTGTTTGAACCAGTTCCAGGCGGGCTGCAGAGCCGTCAGGCTTTTTACATCTGCGTCGCCTTTGGTGAAATCAAAACCCGGTACCAGCGTGCGCGTCACCGATTCAATAAAGGCCGGGCCGGAACCGCCGTTTTCAACGTTGAAGCCAAATTCCTGAGGATGACTTTGCAGGAAGGACGTAATCTGCGGCAGGGTTCGTGGCAACTCACTTTCTTTCAGGCGGCGCGAATCGTAGGCCAGACCGGTCTGGTTGCCCCAAAATGCCACGCCATAGCCTTGACTGTCCGTTCCCTCAATGGTGTAGTTCAGGGTTTTGCCTTCCGGCAGCAGTGTATTAAGCGGGCCAAAAAACGTTTGCTGAGGCGATACGGTACCGAATGCGCCCCCGCCAATCGAAAACACATCAATATCGCCCGTTTCCCGTCCCCGGTCAGCCATGAGTTTATTAATGTTGCCCTGTAATGTGCCTTCAGACAGGGTAACGTTAATACCGTACTGTTTTTCAAACAGGCTGACCTGCTCTTTTAAACGGTCCTGGTAATACCATTGATACCAGGTTAATTTCCCTTCTTTTTTCGCCTGTTCGACAATCTGTTCCCAGTTCATCGAGGTTAAATCCTGAGCCTGGCTACAGAAAGCCCCGGCCAGCAATAATATTGCAGCAACGAGTCTGAACATATTTTTCCCCAATAACGCGTGTTAAAGACTGTCATCCTTTTCCTGCAAAGGAGGCGACAGGATTTTTTGTCAGTAATTTTTCTGCAATCAACATCAACATGACATTTGGCACAACCAGCATTAAAGAAATAACCGCCGCATTGGGTCGAATAAAGTTATAACCCAGATAAGAATACAGAATGGTAGGGACGGTAATAAAATCGGGTGAGCCAACAATGAAACTTATGGCGAACTCTTCTATTGATAACGTAAAGACAATAATTAATGCGGCAAATATTCCCGGTCTGATGGTGGGCAGGCAGGCCACTAAAAAACGGTTGATCACCGAAGCGCCCATATCTCGTGCTGCATCGAGCGTGTCCTGGCGTATCTGCGAAAATGACAGGGTCAGAATGCGCACGGCATAAGGCATCAAGATAATAATATGCCCCAGCAAAATGCCACCAAACCGGCTGTGAATGCCCGCCACGTTGAGCAACATGGAAAAAAACAGCGCGACGACAAAGCCCGGAACGATAAGCGGCAGTAAGATCGCATTCTGTAAAAGGTGTTTGCCCGTAAACGACATTCTGCCAAACGCCCACGCGGCAGGCAGAGACAACATCAGCGTGCAGACGGAGACGGTTGCCGCCAGTAAATAGCTGTTCCTGAGCGCCTGGGGTAACGCGGTCGTGGTCCATACCTCCACCCAGCGTCCCAGTGAGAGAACCGGCGGCAGGGCATCTGGCCATGCCCACGGATGGGTTTTATCGACCAGTGACCACAGGACGGTCAACATAAAGGGAATAACCAGCCACAGCATAAACAGGGCGATGATAAGGATCATCATGACGATTCGCAGCGGGGATAACGTCTCTCTGGCTTTCATTATCTCTGTTCTCCGGCTTGTTGTAGCCACTTCGCCAGGGTGGCAAGCACCACTGCACCGATAAAAGCCGCCAGCATCAAAATTACCGCGACAACGGCCGCAAGATTCCAGCCCTGCGCGCTGATTTCAGGGAAACGCAGCATGTATTGCGAAAGAGAGAACACGCTGGTTGGCCCCGCAACGACCTGAAATGAAAAGTCACCCAAGGCGCCGATGAAGATCAGCACCAGCGATACCTGAACGGACTTGATAGATAAGGGCAGGATGATCTGTAACAACCGGGCAGTCTTGCCGGCGCCTAAATCCCGCGCGGCATTAAAAATTTCGTCACCAATCGCGCGCAGGCTGCCGGTAATGATAAGCAGCGCATAGGGAAGCTGTTTCCAGACCTGCAAAATAATCACGCCAATTCCCCAGCGGTCATTCTGCATTCTGATGGGGTGCGAGATGATCCCCAGCTTGAGCAAGCCCAGGTTAATAAAGCCCTGCCAGGAAATCAGGTTGATAAACAGCAGCGCAGCCACCAGTCCGTGTACCATCAGCGGGGCTTTGAGTAAGCCGCCCATCAGCATCGAGCCGGGAAACGGCTTTCTCAGCCACAGTGCCAGCGGAAGCGCCAGGGCAACGGACAGCACCGCACTGAGCACGCCGATTCTGAGCGAATAACCTGTCGCGCGCCACAGCTGGCTGTCATTCAGAATGGTTTGCCAGTACTGAAGCGTGAAGTGCGCCGGTGCGCCAAAATTAAACAGGCCAACGGATTGCGCCAACGCCATGATCACAATCAGCACCAGAGTGATGATGACCGGCGCGACCGCAGGCAGGACCAGCAACCAACAGAGCCTGTTCCGGTTGCGCGTTTTCATGAATAGCTTTCCCGTAAAAAGCGGATCTTGTCTGGCGCAATAGAGAAATTAACGTTGTCACCTTCGCGGATGTGGTTTTTACCGACCAACTGGATACACCACTGATATTCCGTTTCTTCATGGCCCAGCGGATGAACCTGGAGTTCAGAAAGGTTGCCCAGAAAACTCACCGCACCGATCTCGAAGGCCAGCGTGTTTTTCCCGGCACTGTGTTCGCTGAGTAAGGCATCCTCAGGGCGCCAGAAGGTATAGACCTTGTCCGAGACGGGCGGCACATGGCTATGGATCTCCATTTCGCCCAGTGCGCACGCAATGCGATAAATACCGGTGCTGCTGTCGCTATTCACTACGCGGGCTTTCATGACGTTAGCCTGACCGACGAAACCGGCGACAAAGCGGTTTACCGGGGAATAATAGATCTCATCCGGCGTACCGGTTTGCTCAATTTTTCCGGCATTCATGACCACTACAATGTCGGACATCGACAAGGCTTCTGCACGGTCGTGGGTAACATAAATGGCGGTAAACCCATGGGAGCGCTGAAGCTGTCTGATCTCCAGTCGTACCTTGTCGCGTAATTTGGCATCCAGATTTGACAGCGGCTCATCAAACAACACGATTTCCGGACGCACGGCCAGCGCTCTGGCAAGCGCCACGCGCTGCTGCTGACCGCCGGATAACTGTGCTGGCAGTTTAGGCAAATGCGCATTCAGCGATACCTGAGCGGCGGTCTGCGCGACGCGATCGTGAATGTCCGTTTTCGCCATCTTCATTTGCTTGAGGCCAAACCCGATATTTTCAGCAACGGAAAGGTGAGGAAAAAGCGCATAGGACTGAAAGCACATCGCCGTGTCGCGATGTTCAGGTTTTACATGATGCATGTCCTGCTGGTGGATCAGTACTTCGCCACTATCAAGACTGTAAAAGCCGGCAATAACTTTAAGCAGCGTGGTTTTGCCACAGCCAGATGGGCCAAGCAGGGAAACAAATTGTCCTTTTTTGGCCTGCAGTGAAATGCCGTTCAGCGCGACAAAATCGTCGAACGTCAGCATGGCATTGTGTATTTCTAGCGTGTTCACGTTGGGCTGCTCCGTCATATAATGCCAGGGACTTCTTAATTAATGCGAGACGCATAATAATTTGCTGTAGTGAATTTAAGCAATTTCAGACAGGTTAAGAATTTATTAATTTTTTAAAACCTATATATAACAGTTAAATGAAGGGTTACTTTGAAATCGTACGTTTAACGCGCTAACTATTTTAATGCGTTGTGATTAATATTTGAGGCGAAGAACAAGGTCGTTGTATCAGCAAGCGCACAGAGGGCAGGACAGCGTGGGAACGCTGTCCTGAAATGCAGTGATGAGGTAAGCCGGGGGCAATGCGTGGTCAGGCGGGAGTAAAACGAGGGTGAGGGATAAACTGGGCGGAAAGGCGGTTCATTTCAGCCGTACCGACACTAACATGTGTACTGCTTTTTTCCTGTGTGCCGGCAAGATGCGCATCCAGTCCGGCCGCTTTACAGAGTGCATAACCCGCAGAAACGTCCCACATGCTGCTAAAACATTCCTGATAACCGTCAACGTAACCCAGCACGCTAAAGGTTAAGCCTACGGTGGCACAGCGATAGCGCACCACATTCCAGCCGTCGTCCCGATAGGCCTTTTCAATACAGAGCTGATGGGTGAAATCCCATGATGGACTGTCGCCAATCGCCACGGTTTTCAGCGCCTCGGTGACCACTGGCCGTTCAAAGGGTTCACCATTCAGATAAACCCCTGTCTCTTTGCCGCCGCTCACCATGAGGTTTAATACCGGATGGACGATCACGCCCATAACCGGCTCGCCATTGTGCACATAGCCAACAGAAATCCCCCACAATGACGAGCCGCGCAGGAAGTTACTCGTACCATCGATAGGATCAACAGACCAGTAGCTGGCGCTGAGCTCACCGCCATGCTCTTCCCCAACAACAGAATCCTGTGGGAAATGGTGTTCCAGGCGCTGCCGAATCAGATTTTCCACTTCCCGATCGGCTTCACTGAAGACATCCTGCGGCCTTTTTTCGCAGATCGCTAATTCACTCAGCTGTCTGAAATAGTCAAGAGCCAAAAGTGAAGCCTCTTGTGCGATGCGTTCAGCAACCTTTAAGCGCGTTTCCATTGTTTACCTGATGTATAAGAAGAAGCATGTGAATGAAGACAGAACCCTACGCAAATGAAAGTGCCCATCCGGACATAAGGCTCGCTTTTAATATAATGCTCATTGCATGATATTAGAGTGTCTCTCCGTTATGTTTCACTATTATGATGCTTTTATGATCGGGAAAAACCGGGCCGGAGAAGCTGAAAAGCAGCACATTTTATTAAAACGTAAAGGCAGGGGCCTTTACTATTCGTCCTGCATAAAAGCATGCTAGGGTATTAACAGAACCCATTATTAAATACGGTGAGGACAACGCTGTGGTTCATGGATATTCCGCTGGTCATGAAGTCGAACTTAATCGCAGTGAAAAACTCATTCTTGAGCTTGTCCGCCGCAACGATGGCATTTCCCGCTCCTCGCTGGTTTCGCAAACCATTCTGAATCAGTCATCTGTTCACCGCATTGTTGATACGCTGACCGAAAACGGCTTTCTCAGCCTGGGGGAATCACCGTCCCAGGGAAGAGGCAAGCCCAGCCCATCGTTATCACTGAATGCGAATGCGCGTTATGGTTACGGCATCTCTATTAACTCAGACAGCGTTGCCGCCAGCCTGATTAATTTCCGGGGCGGTATTACAGAATACTGCGTACTGGATACGCATCCGCGCGATCCTGCCCGTACCTTACTCAATATCAAACATCACTATCTGGATACCTTGAAACAATACGGTATTTCGCCGGACAAAGTCTGTGGTGTGGGATACAGCATGGCGGGCTTTCTTTATGAATCACGAAAGTATTTCAATCCGCCTGAACCTTTAAAAAACTGGATGGGCATCGATCTGCGCCGTGAAATTACCATGTTATTTGATCGACCAGTATGGATTGAAAATAACGCCACAACGGCGGCGCACGCTGAAGCCTTTTTAGGCGCCGGGCTGAAATACGATACCTTTGGCTATCTCTCTTTTAATTATGGTTTTGGCGGTGGCATCGTGATTAACGGTAAACCGTTCCAGGGTGCGTTTGGAAATGCGGGGGAGATCAGCCGTATTTTTACGCCGGAAGAGGGCAAGCTGCGCCCGGCCCTGGGGATCTTGATCGATCGCTTACGTAACGGTGGTATTGAAATTAAAGATATTCGCGATCTCAATCATAAATTCGATCCGGCCTGGCCGATTGCGCAACAGTGGGTAGAAGACGTCACGCCAAACCTGCATCGGGCAATGGATGCCATGAATGCGGTGATCGATCCCGGAGCCATCATATTAGGGGGCGAGATTCCCCGTAAGCTGGGCGAAATGTTTTTAGCCATGCCGCGCATCAGTTCGGGTAAACGCTGGAATATTTCTGCGGAATATCCGGATATTCTGCTGAGCGAGATCGAAGGGGACAGTTCGGCGCTGGGGGCGGCGTTGACGCCGCTGCGGGAGACCTATTTTAATTGAGGCTGCTGCCCGCAGACCACAGGGTCAGCGGGCAGCGCTACGTTATGCGCGTAAGCGGATTAACGCATCGTCACAAACTCTTCTGCCGCCGTCGGGTGAATCGCCACGGTGTTATCAAAGTCTTTCTTGGTCGCGCCCATTTTCAACGCCACCGCAAAGCCCTGCAGCATCTCGTCCATTCCGCCGCCGATGCCGTGAATACCCACAATCTTCTCCTCCGGGCCGACGCAGACTAACTTCATGCGGCACGGCTGGCGATGTTGGGTCACCGCGGTATACATTGCGGTAAAGGACGATTTGTAGACTTTTACCTGGTCATTACCGTACTGCTCGCGCGCCTGCGGTTCCGTCAGGCCCACGGTGCCGATCGGCGGATGGCTGAACACCACGGTAGGAATATTGCTGTAATCCAGGTGCTCATCGGGTTTGTTATTAAACAGCCGCTCAGACAGGCGACGACCTGCCGCCACCGCTACCGGCGTCAGCTCAACGGCGCCGGTATTATCACCAACGGCATAAACGCCTGGCACGTTGGTATTCTGGAATTTATCGACCTTGATATAGCCTTTTTCATCCAGCGCAACGCCCGCCGCCTCGATATTCAGGCTGTCGGTTTCCGGCACCCGGCCAATCGCCCAGACCAGGCAATCCACGGTGTATTCACTGCCGTTTTCCAACTGCAGCGTCAGGCTACCATCGGCATTTTTCACGACGGCTTTTGGTGTCGCCTCGGTATGCAGCGTTGGGCCTTCCGCATTCATGACCTCAACCAGCGTATCGGTAATCAGCGGATCAAAGCTGCGCAGCGGGGCATGTTTACGGACGAATAAATGGGTTTCCGAGCCCAGCGCATTGACCACGCCTGCCAGCTCAACCGCGATATAACCGGCACCGATCACCGCGGTCCGTTTTGGCAGCGCATCCAGTTCAAAGAAGCCGTCTGAATCAATTCCGTATTCCGCTCCGGGGATAGAGGGATGGCTCGGACGTCCCCCGGTGGCGATCAAAATATGGTCGGCCGTAATGGTTTCGCCATTGACTTCAACGGTATGCGCATCAATAAAACGGGCAAAGCCGGTGATGACATCGACCTTATTTTTCCCCAGAACATTGTCGTATGATTGGTGAATACGGTCGATGTAGGCGCTGCGGTTTTTGACCAGCGTGCCCCAGTCGAAGCGGTTTACCGTAGTATCAAAACCATAATCAGGCCCGTAAAGATGAATGGCCTCGGCGATTTGCGCGGCATGCCACATGACTTTTTTCGGCACACAGCCTACGTTGACGCAGGTTCCGCCCAGCGCTTTGGCTTCTATCAAGGCACACTTCTGGCCATAGCTTGCTGCACGGTTAATCGAAGCAATACCGCCGCTGCCGCCGCCGATGGCGAGATAGTCATAATGTCGGGTCATTGAAGTATCATCCGGTTACATGGAAATTGATATAGAGTGTAACGCCGCAGGGCACGGTGTCGCAAAAATTGCGCCTATGATTGTAACAGGCCATATTTTTCCACTACTTACAGAGAAGCATAGCATGCACCTGACTTTTCTTGGCACGGGCGGTGGCGCGCCCAGTTTGCAGCGTAACGTCACCGCCATTGCCTTCACCCGGGCAAGCAGTGGCGACACCTGGCTGTTTGACTGTGGTGAAGGCACTCAGCTTCAGTTTATGCGATCCGATCTTAAACCCGGCAAGCTCGATAAAATCTTTATTACCCATTTGCACGGTGACCATATTTTTGGCCTGCCGGGCCTGCTCACCAGCCGTTCAATGGCCGGGCTGACCACGCCGATGACGGTTTACGGCCCAAAAGGACTGAAAGCCTTTGTCGATAGCGCACTTTCCCTGTCCAGCTCGTACACCGACTATCCGCTTGAGGTGATCGAGATTGCGGCGGGCGAGGTGCTGGATGATGGCGAGTTTCGTGTCACGGCCAGGCCGATGAATCACACTATTGACTGCTTTGGCTATCGTATTGAACAGCGAGACAAGCCCGGCTTTCTGGATGCCGCACGTCTCAAAGCGGAAGGTGTGCCCCGTGGCCCTTGGTATCAACAGCTGAAGCAGGGAGAACGTATTACGCTGGAAGATGGACGCACCATTGATGGCGCGGCGTATTTGGGGCCGTCCACTAAAGGAAAAACCCTGGCGATTTTTGGCGATACGGCGCCCACCGAGGTGGCGTTACAGCTGGCGGCCAATGTGGATGTGATGGTGCACGAAACCACGCTGGAGGATGCGCTGGCGGAAAAAGCCAACGGGCGCGGTCACTCAACTACCGTGCAGGCCGCTACAGTAGCAAAGCAGGCCGGTGCAAAACGGATGATCGCCACGCATTTTAGCTCACGCTATCTCGCCAGAGACATGACGCGTTTGCTGGCAGAGTGCCAGGCCATTTTCCCCGAAACCGAGATGGCGTATGACCTGGCCGTCTTTACGCTGTAACGACTAATGCATCAGTGCCGGGTAGGTAAACAACAACAGATGAACCATGTTGAGTGCAAAATGGCAGGCTGTTGCCAGCCAGAGCCGGCCGCTCCAGTGCCAGACCAGGCCATAAATTAGCCCGGCTAGTCCGGCAAATATCATCAGCAGTACGCCGCCGGACGCATGCGCCAGGCCAAACAGCAAGGCGGTGGCCACCAGGGCGATTGTGCCGCCCCATTTCTGGCGCAGCCGCTGCTGTAGATAGCCACGAAAAAATGCTTCTTCTGCCAGCGAGACAAAAAACAGGTTGGCCAGTGCGAACGCGCCCAGCCAGTCAGGCAGGTGTGGCTCAAACGCCAGGCCACCCAGCCCTACCGCGCTGACTAACAGCAGCGGAATCGCCGCCACGGGTACCACCCATAACAGAGGCGTGCGCGGTGGGTGCGCCTCGGCTTTGAACAGCGTCGGCATACAGGCCAGCAATAGGAAGGGGATCAGGGCTTTGTCAAAATTAAACGAAAAAGAGAAGGGCAGGCTGCGTGCGCCTACCTGAACGGCATCGATTTGAGGCGGATTGTTAAAGCCGGGAATAAGATGCAGCAGCAGCGCAGCGGCCATCACGACCAGGAGCACCTCGCTTATGCCCTGCCACACGCGACTGCGGCGATCGTAAATACGAAACGCGACCAGCGCTGCCACCGCAGCAAAAACGAGGGTAACGGGCCAGTCCAGCACGTTCTGGTACACACCCAGAGCCGTTGCCAGTGCCAGCAGTAACAGAGAGAGGCGTTTCGCCGGTTGCAGAGCCGCCAGGGCGCCTGCCAGAATAATCCACATAAAAATGACCTGCGATATCACGCCGCCGTAACTGAACCGGCGACGCTAAACGGGAAAGGCGTTATTCAGGAACGATCTGGTTTACGCTGAAATGACCTGTACCTGCCGGTACCAGTTTCTGGTGTAACCACGGCAGCAGCGTATTCATCTGATCGGCCAGCTTCCAGGGGGGATTGATCACAATCATGCCGGAGGCGGTCATCCCGCGCTGATCGCTGTCAGGACGCACGGCCAGTTCAATTTGCAGGATATTTCGAATGCCGGTCGCCTGCAGATCGCGCAGCATATGCTTGATTTGCTGACGCATGACAACCGGATACCACAGGGCATAAACGCCGGTGCCAAAGCGCTTGTGGCCTTCCTGAATGCCTTTGACGACCGCCTGGTAATCACTCTTCATTTCATAAGGTGGATCGATCAGCACCAGCCCACGGCGTGAAAGCGGGGGCAGCTTTGATTTTAACTGCTGATAGCCATCGGCCTTTTCGACGCGCGCGCGGCTGTCTTTACTGAACTCAGTGCGCAGCATGGGAAAATCGCTGGAATGCAGCTCGGTCAGTTGAATCTTATCTTCCGGGCGGAGCAAGTGGCGGGCGATCAGTGGGGAGCCTGGATAGTAACGCAGCGTTCCACTGCGGTTCAGGGCATGAATCGCATCAAAATAGGGTTGCAGCAGTGCGGGCGCATCCGGCTGCTGCCAGATGCGTCCAATGCCTTCCAGATATTCGCCGGTACGCTCTGCATGCTCGCCGCTCAGTAGATAACGTCCTGCGCCTGCATGTGTATCAAGATAGAAAAACGGTTTTTCTTTCTCTTTCAGGGCGGTGATGATGAGGCTTTGTACGGTGTGCTTAAGCACATCGGCATGGTTGCCGGCGTGAAAACTGTGGCGATAACTCAGCATAAAAAAGGGGATTTCCGCGGTTGAAGCTAAAAATAGTGATATTGGCCCGATTATACCGACTGACGGGAATAATTGCTGGCATTTCGCGCATCCGTCGCCCGTGAAGCCGGTTTTCCCTGTTCAGACCGCTTTACACTTTGCATAGCAATCTGCCACAGGCTGTTAACCTCCGTTACGTATTCAGCGACAGGAAAGTGATAGCCTGTTTTGGCGTCAGCTATGATTGATCTCATTGTCAGAAGGATCACTATTCGCACCATTGTTGAAATCACCGCCGGTCGCGCCATTGATTTTCGTGATATCCGACCGCATGTTAATTAAATTGCGTCGCGCGAGCCGTCGCGCCCCACACATTGTTAAAGGACTGCGCTATGACCAATCCGTTACTCACCTCGTTCACACTTCCCCCATTTTCAGCGATTAAGCCTGAACATGTGGTGCCCGCCGTAACCGACGTTTTGAATGAATGCCGCGCAATGGTGGAAAAAGTGGTGGCGCAAGGCGCACCTTACACCTGGGATAACCTGGTTCAGCCGCTGGCAGAAACCGATGACCGCCTGAGCCGTATCTTTTCACCGGTCAGCCATCTGAACTCGGTTAAAAACAGTCCGGAACTGCGCGAAGCCTATGAACAAACGCTGCCGCTGCTGTCTGAGTACAGCACCTGGGTGGGCCAACACGAAGGGCTTTATCAGGCCTACCGCGATCTGAAAGAAGGCAGTCATTATGCTTCGCTGGATCAGGCAAAGCAGAAAGCGGTCGATAACGCACTGCGTGATTTTGAGCTTTCCGGTATCGGTCTGGAAAAAGACAAGCAGCAGCGTTACGGCGAAATTGCCGCGCGTCTTTCCGAGCTGGGTTCGGCCTACAGTAACAACGTGCTTGATGCCACAATGGGCTGGAGCAAGCTGATTACGGACGAAAGCGAGCTGGCGGGCATGCCGGAAAGCGCGCTGGCCGCAGCGAAAGCCCAGGCGGAAGCCAAAGGGCAGGAAGGCTGGTTACTGACGCTGGATATCCCCAGCTATCTGCCGGTCATGACCTATTGCGATAATGCCGCGCTGCGCGAAGAGATGTACCGCGCCTATTCGACCCGCGCCTCCGATCAAGGCCCTAACGCGGGTAAATGGGATAACGGTCCGATTATGGCGGAAGAGCTGGCGCTGCGGCACGAGCTGGCGCAGCTGCTGGGCTTCGACTCCTTCGCGGATAAATCCCTGGCCACCAAGATGGCACAGAGCCCGGCACAGGTGATCGATTTCCTGAACGATCTGGCCGATCGCGCCCGTCCACAGGGTGAGAAAGAGCTGGCGCAGCTGCGCGCTTTTGCGCAGAAAGCGTTCGGCGTAGAAACCATGAACCCATGGGATCTCAGCTACTACGGCGAAAAGCAGAAGCAGCATCTTTATACCATCAGCGATGAACAGCTGCGCCCTTACTTCCCGGAGTCGCGTGCAGTGTCCGGCCTGTTTGAAGTGGTGAAGCGCATTTACGGTATTACCGCGAAAGAGCGCACTGACGTCGATGTTTACCATCCGGATGTCCGCTTCTTTGATCTGTTCGATGAAAGCGGCGAGCTGCGCGGCAGTTTCTATCTCGATCTCTATGCTCGCGAACACAAACGCGGCGGCGCATGGATGGACGACTGCGTGGGCCAAATGCGTAAAGCGGACGGGAGCCTGCAAAAACCGGTGGCTTACCTGACCTGTAACTTTAACCGTCCGGTAAGCGGCAAGCCTGCGCTGTTTACGCATGACGAAGTGATTACCCTGTTCCACGAGTTCGGTCACGGCCTGCACCATATGCTGACGCGCATTGAGGCGGCGGGCGTGTCCGGCATTAATGGCGTGCCATGGGACGCCGTGGAACTGCCTAGCCAGTTCATGGAGAACTGGTGCTGGGAGCCGGAAGCACTGGCGTTTATTTCGGGGCACTACGAAACCGGTGAGCCACTGCCTAAAGAACTGTTGGATAAAATGCTGGCGGCGAAAAACTACCAGGCGGCGCTGTTTATCCTGCGCCAGCTGGAGTTCGGCCTGTTCGACTTCCGCCTGCATACCGAATTCAATCCGGAAAAAGGTGCACAGATTCTCGAAACCCTGCGCGAAGTGAAAAGCAAAGTCGCCGTGGTCCCCAGCCCGGAGTGGGGACGTTTCCCTCATGCCTTCAGCCATATCTTTGCGGGTGGCTATGCAGCGGGCTATTACAGCTATCTGTGGGCCGATGTGCTGGCAGCAGATGCCTATTCGCGCTTTGAAGAAGAGGGGATTTTCAACCGGGATACCGGGCAGTCCTTCCTCGACAATATTCTGACGCGCGGCGGGTCAGAAGAACCGATGGAGCTGTTTAAACGCTTCCGCGGCCGTGAACCACAGCTGGATGCCATGCTGGAACACTACGGTATTCAGGGATAAGCCGTACGTGAAAATCTGTTTGCTTGATGAGACAGGCGCCGGTGACGGCGCCTTACCTGTTTTAGCCGCACGCTGGCAACTGACGCACTGTGATGACGCCGCGCTGGCGCTGGTGAAGACCGCCACACATCTTGAACTGCGCAAACGGGATGAGCCCAAACTGGGGGGCATCTTTGTGGATTTCGCCTCCGGTGCCCTGGCACATCGACGTCGTTTTGGCGGTGGCCGCGGTGAAGCCGTCGCGAAGGCAGTGGGGATAAAAGGGACCTACCTGCCCAATGTGGTGGACGCCACCGCCGGATTAGGACGGGATGCCTTTGTGCTGGCCGCGCTGGGCTGTCGGGTTCGCATGCTGGAGCGCCATCCGGTGGTGGCCGCACTGCTGGAGGACGGGCTGACGCGTGGCTATGAAGATGCAGAAATTGGCGGCTGGCTGCGCGAACGCCTGACGCTGATTCATGCTTCCAGCATTCAGGCTCTGACCGATATTACCCCGCAGCCGGACGTGGTATATCTCGATCCTATGTATCCCCATCGGCAAAAAAGCGCCATGGTAAAAAAAGAGATGCGGGTCTTTCAGTCGCTGGTGGGGGCGGATGAAGATGCCGACGCACTGCTGGCACCGGCTCGCCGTCTGGCAAAGAAACGTATTGTGGTGAAGCGTCCCGACTACGCGCCACCGCTGGCCGGTGTTGCCACGCAGTCTGCGGTGGTCACCAAAAGCCACCGCTTCGATATCTATCCGCCTCTGTCTTAATCGTGGTTTCAAGCCGGTCGGCACCTCAGTCGCACCGGCTTAACGCTCGCGAATTATTCATCCTCTTCGTCACGCAGCGGCACAATCAGCATGTCGATGTGCACGGTATTGATCAACTGGCGGGCAGACGACATCAGCTTGCTCCAGAAGTCCTGATGATGACCGCACACCACCATGTCCACATCGTATTTCTTAATCGCATCCACCAGCACCTGCCCCAGGTCGCCACTGCCGCTCAGGGTTTCGGTGATAGGGTAGCCCGCGGCATCGGACAGGCTTTTTAGCGCCAGATGCGTTTCCTCAGAAATACGCTTTTGCATATCTCCCAGGTTGACATCAATCAGGCCGGTGTAGAGATCCGAGTAATTAACATCGACATGAATCAGCGAGATTTTTGCGTCGTAAGGGCGCGCGAGTGAGACAGCTTTATCCACTAACAACTGGCTTTCTGGCGAAAGATCGACTGCAATCAGGATATGTTTATAAGCCATGATATTACTCCTTCCACGAGATTCAGAATGGCAGCGGTTTCCAGACGCGTCACAGTTGCGAAATCCATTGCGCGAACGGGCGATGAGCGCCACCGAGATGATTAATGTACAGCACAGGCGATGATGTTGTTATACCTGAAAGTATAGCCCTGTGTGTTAACAAATGCTTCTGAAGCCGCCTGGGTTGTGAATAAGATCAATGATGAACGATTTTTACTCGTATAAAACGAAAATCCTCGCTGGTAAAAAATTGAACATTTCTCCTAAACTGGAAAAAGCAGCCTGCGTCACACGGTTGCTACTTTTCTGATGATTCAAAATAAAACTACAAATCGCTTTACGGGGTTGTTGGCTAATTCTGCAGGGACTGTTCAACAGGGTGCGCGCTCAGCACCCTGCTGCGGTGCCGGTAAGGAGGATGACATGATCAGCACTATCGCGCTTTTTTGGGCTCTTTGTGTGGTATGTATTGTGAATATGGCGCGCTATTTCTCATCGCTGCGTGCGCTGTTGGTGGTTCTGCGTGGCTGTGATCCGCTGCTTTATCAGTATGTTGATGGCGCGGGGTTTTTCACATCCCATGGTCAGCCCGGCAAGCAGGTGCGGCTGGTGCGTTACATCTGGGCAAGGCGCTATCTTGATCATCATGACGACGAATTCATTCGCCGGTGTGAGCGGGTGAGAGGTCTGTTTATCTTAACCAGTTCACTGTGTGGATTGGTGATTATCAGCCTGATTGCGCTGGCAATCTGGCATTAAAAAGGGCGACCGAAGTCGCCCTGGTATGCCGCCGAATCAGATGAGTTTCAGCGCTATCCAGTAGAGCGAACCCGACAACAAAATACAGACCGGCAGGGTAAATACCCACGCCATGGCGATGTTTTTGATGGTTTTGCTCTGCAAGCCGCCGCCGTCAACCAGCATGGTGCCGGCAACGGAAGAAGAGAGGATATGCGTGGTGGAGACCGGCATGCCGGTGTAGCTGGCGATGCCTATCGACACGGCTGCCGTCACCTGCGCAGACATGCCCTGCGCATAGGTCATGCCCTTCTTACCAATTTTCTCACCGATGGTGGTGGCCACGCGACGCCAGCCGATCATGGTGCCGACGCCTAATGCCAGCGCAACCGCCATGATGATCCATACCGGCGCGTACTCAATGGTGTTCAACAGATCGCCTTTGAGCTTGCCCAGGAAACGTTTATCGTCTGGAGAGGTTTCCGGCAGCTTCGCCGCTTTATCGGCGGTGTCGGAAATACACAGCAGCAGGCGACGCATCTGACTACGCTGCTCGACGGACAGATCGCTGTAGCTTTGCAGGTTATTCAGCAGCAACTGAGCACGTTGCACGGCCTGCAGCGCACGAGCACTGTCGCAATGAAACTCTGTCGATGATACCGGCGCCACTTCTTCCGGGGTGGGCAGCTTAGGCGGCGCCATCTCGATGATGTGGTTCAGTGAGGCCTGGTGCTGTTGATAATACTGCTCAAGATGATTGACCGCATCCCGTGTACGCGTAATGTCGTAACCCGATGCGTTCATATTCACCACGAAGCCGGCTGGCGCAACGCCTATCAGAACCAGCATGATCAGGCCAATGCCTTTCTGCCCGTCGTTCGCACCGTGTGAATAACTGACACCAATGGCGGAGATAATCAGTGCCGTGCGCGTCCAGAAAGGCGGTTTTTTCTTGCCATCAATCTTCTCGCGATCGGCGGGCGTCATATGAATACGCGCACGCTTTTTGGTGTTACTCCAGTAACGGCGGAGAAGAAAAATTAGGCTGCCCGCAATCACCAGTCCGACAATAGGGGAAAGAATCAGAGACAGGAAAATATTCAGCACTTTCGGGATGTTAAGCGCATCAACGACCGATGTGCCGCTCATCAACGCGTTCGTCAGGCCAATGCCGATAATCGCGCCGATTAAGGTATGGGAACTGGACGCGGGCAGGCCCAAATACCAGGTACCCAGGTTCCAGATAATCGCCGCCAGCAGCATGGAAAAGACCATGGCGAGACCGTGGGCCGATCCGACATTCAGCAGCAGATCGGTAGGCAGCATATGCACGATAGCGTAAGCCACGCTTAATCCGCCGAGCAATACACCAAAGAAGTTGAAGACGCCTGCCATTAAAACGGCAAGCTGCGCCCGCATGGCACGGGTGTAGATGACCGTCGCAACCGCGTTGGCCGTATCATGAAAGCCGTTAATTGCTTCGTAAAACAATACAAACAGCAGAGCAAGTATCAGTAACAGGCCGGTGCTAAGATCGAGACCAGCAAACAGATGTAGCATAGACGTTACGCCATTTTTGGAGGACATGAACGCGGCGCATTATCCGCGACAACATGCTGTCTGGGAAAGGAAAATATAGTCATGATTTGGACTAAAAGTGTCAATTAACCCGGTGAACAGATACAAAAGCTTTAAAAATTAGCTGGTTACATTGTGACATATTTACGGCAAAATTTTGACACTGGCATCCACAGGAGCAGATCACTACAATCTGCCCCTCTCTTACCAGGTGGGCAAAAGCAGTGGAACAGTTTGACGTTATCGTAATTGGGGCAGGCGCTGCCGGGCTTTTTTGTGCTGCGCAGGCCGGACAGCGTGGTCGCCGCGTATTACTGCTGGATAACGGCAAGAAGCCGGGACGCAAGATTTTGATGTCGGGCGGTGGGCGCTGCAATTTCACCAATCTCTACACTGAACCGGCCGCCTACCTGTCGAATAATCCCCACTTTTGTAAGTCGGCCCTCGCGCGCTATACCCAATGGGATTTTATCGATCTGGTGAATCGCCACGGTATCGCCTGGCATGAGAAAACCCTGGGGCAGCTGTTTTGCGATGATTCTGCCCAGCAGGTGGTCGATTTATTAATGGCCGAATGTGACAAAGGTGGTGTCACCGTTCGGCTGCGCAGCGAAATACTTAGCGTAACCCGGGATGATGCGGGCTACAGCCTGCAGCTCAACGGCAGCGCGGTTCAGGCTGAGAAGCTGGTCATTGCCAGTGGCGGCCTTTCCATGCCGGGCCTGGGTGCATCACCGTTTGGCTATAAAATTGCTGAGCAGTTTGGGCTGAAGGTGCTGCCCACGCGCGCGGCGCTGGTGCCCTTTACCTTACATAAACCACTCCTGGAACAGTTGCAGACGCTGTCAGGCGTTGCGCTGGATACGACCATTGCGGCAAAAGACGGCACCCTGTTCAAAGAGGCGATGTTGTTCACCCACCGCGGCCTGTCCGGCCCGGCAGTGTTGCAGATTTCCAGCTACTGGCAGCCGGGCGAATACCTCACTGTGGACCTCTCTCCGGCCACCCGTCTTGAGGATTTCCTGACGATTCAACGTGAGGCGCATCCGAATCTGAGCCTGAAAAACAGCCTGGCGAAAATTCTGCCCAAGCGCCTGGTGGAGGTCCTACAGGATATGAACGTCGTGCCGGATGTGACGCTGAAGCAACTTAACCGCAAGCAGCAAACAGAGCTGGTGCAGACGCTGCATGGCTGGCAGGTTCAGCCTAACGGCACCGAAGGTTATCGCACCGCCGAAGTGACCCTCGGTGGCGTTGATACTACTCAACTGTCATCGAAGACAATGGAAGCGCGGGACGTACCGGGGCTGTATTTTATCGGTGAGGTGGTGGACGTGACCGGCTGGCTCGGCGGCTATAATTTCCAGTGGGCCTGGAGTTCGGCCTGGGCCTGTGCCCAGGCGCTGTAAGGTCGCCATCTCGCCCTGCACTCAGGCATAACGCGAAACCGCATAGTCCGCATGGGCAATCTCGGGCGGTTTGCCTGAAATCACATCACTCAACAGCTGGCCGGAGCCGCAGGCCATCGTCCAGCCCAGCGTACCGTGGCCGGTATTCAGCCACAGGTTGCTGAAATGTGTATGGCCGACGATGGGCGTGCCGTCAGGCGTCATGGGACGTAACCCGGTCCAGAAGGTTGCCTGCTCAACGCGACCGCCACGGGGATAAAGGTCGTTCACTACCATTTCGAGTGTTTGCCGTCTGGCAGGCAGCAGGGTGTTGCTGTATCCCACAATTTCCGCCATACCGCCCACGCGAATGCGATCATCAAAGCGCGTAATGGCAATTTTGTAGGTTTCATCCAGCACCGTGGACACCGGCGCGGCTGACGCATCGGCAATGGGGATCGTCAGCGAGTAGCCTTTGAGTGGGTAAACCGGAACAGACATGAGTGGCCGGAGTAATGGCGTGGAGTACGAACCCAGCGCCATGACGTATCCGTCCGCCGTCAGCGTTTTGCTGCCACAGGTCATACCGCTGATCCTGTCTCCCTGTGTCAGCAGCGCATCCACGGTTGTGTTAAAGCGAAAGTCGACGCCCGCCTCGCGCGCCATTGCCGCAAGCCGCTGGGTAAATAACTGGCAATCGCCGGTTTCGTCATTAGGCAGTCGCAGCCCGCCGGTCAGCTTATGCTTAACCGCCGCCAGCGCCGGTTCAACCTCGGCCAGTTGTGAGGCTTCCAGCAGTTGATAAGGAACGCCGGCGTCCTGCAACACGGCGATATCGCGTGCCGCATTGTCAAACTGCTGAGCGGTGCGAAACAGCTGCAGCGTGCCGCCCTGACGCCCTTCATATTCAATGCCCGTGCTGGCCCGCAGTGCTCTGATGCAGTCCCGGCTGTACTCTGCCAGCCTGACCATTCTGGCCTTATTTTCGGCGTAACTCTGCGGATTGCAGTTTTTCAGCATTTGCATCATCCAGGCAAGCTGAAAACGTGAGCCATCCGGGCGCACGGAAAGGGGAGCATGACGCTGTACCATCCATTTCACCGCCTTTAAGGGAACGCCCGGCGCGGCCCAGGGCGCGGCATAGCCTGGGGAAATTTGCCCGGCATTGGCCGCGCTGGTGCCTAATGCCGGACCGGCTTCTTTATCAATCACGGTCACCTGATGTCCGGCCTGCTGCAGATACCAGGCGGTTGTTACGCCCACGACACCACTGCCGAGTACAATAATTTTCATGTTGATCGTTATCCTGCATGCGTTATCGCTCAATGGCGCAGGCGTTGCCTGGGCCATCTGTTCTCGTTGTGGCTTATGCCTGACCCCGGTTTTGTGCCTGCCAGCATCGCACCGCGCTGCCTTTTTCCTGCGACAGAAGTAACTGAGGCGCCTCGCAGCCGCTGGTGGCTTGCGGACAGCGGTCGCGGAAATAGCATCCCGTTGGCAGGTGGCGGTTACCCGGTAGCTCGGTGTTCAGCGGCGCGCCATCCAACACTGCGCCGATGCGCGGCACGGACGCCATCAGTAGCTGGGTATAAGGATGTTGCGGGGCGTCAAGGACGCGCTGTGTTTCACCCAGCTCCACAATTTGTCCCAGATACATGACTGCAACGCGATCGCTCATATGGCGCACGACCGACACGTTGTGCGATATCAGGATATAGGTCAGGTTTTGCTGTTTTTGCAGTTCTACCAGCAGATTCAGAATCTGCGCCTGAACAGAAATATCCAGTGCCGAGGTCGGTTCATCCAGCACGATAATATCGGGCTGCGATGACAGGGCCCGGGCAATCGCGATGCGCTGACGCTGGCCGCCGGAAAACGCATGCGGCGGACGGTCCAGATATTCGGGGCGAATACCGACCTGGTGAGCCAGTGATTCCGCCAACGCGCGCCGCGTTTTTTCTGAAGCACGCGACTGAATCCACACCGGCTCGGTGATAATGCGCCAGACGGGCAGGCGGGGGTCGAGTGAAGAGAGCGGATCCTGAAACACCATTTGCATGCGACGTCCCCGGTTATCGGCAGGCGCTGTTGCCAGTTCGAGCTGGCCTGAGGTTGGGCTGAGCATGCCCATCAACAGTTTCGCCAGGGTGCTTTTTCCACAGCCGGATTCGCCAACAATCCCCAGCGTTTCTCCCTGTCTGACCTCCATATCCAGGCCATTCAGCGCATGGACCTGTTCCATGACTTTGCCGCGCCAGTTCTTTTTGGCCGGGAAGGTGACATGTACGTTTTGCAGCGTAAGCAGAGCGTCAGACATGCTGCGCCTCCTGTTGTGGATACCAGCAGGCAACCTGCTGCGCGGCGTTGTCGGTAGTATGCAAGCGCGGCGTGGTGGTGCAGCGTTCTCCTGCCGCAAAACAGCGATCGCGAAAGGCACAGCCTGCGGGTAAACAGGCCAGATTAGGCACGGTGCCGGAAATGGATGCCAGCGGAGCACGCGGTTCAATCGCGTCAGGCGAGCAGGCCAGCAGACCAATGGAATAGGGATGGCGTGGTGAACGCAGCACGGTTTCAGTGACGCCGCTTTCAATGACGGACCCGGCATACATAACGTAGATCCGATCGCACAGCTGTGAAACCACAGCCATATCGTGACTGATAAACAGCACGGCGGTGCCGGTCGCTTCGGCTTTTTGTTTCAACAGGCGCAGTACCTGCCGCTGAACGGTAACATCCAGTGCGGTCGTGGGTTCATCCGCAATCAGCAGGTCTGGCTCACAGGAAAAGGCCAGGGCAATCATGACGCGCTGACGCATTCCGCCTGACAGTTCAAAGGGATAGCGCTCCATAACGTTCTTCGCATCCGCAATTTGCATATCGCCCAGCAGCGTAAGCGCCCGGGCTTTTGCCTCACGGACAGACAGAGGACGATGCTGTCTGATCACATCGACCATCTGTTTGCCAATGCGGCGGGTCGGATTCAGCGCGGTCATGGGCTCCTGAAAAATCATGGCAACACGATTGCCGCGCATTTTGCGCATGTCCACTTCACTGGCGGCGAGGACATCCTGACCCGCCAGCTCCAGCCTGCCGCCTTTGATGTGATAGCTGTGTTCCGGAATGAGCCGCATCGCCAGCATGGCGGTGACGGATTTCCCCGAACCTGATTCGCCGACAACGCCCACAATCTCGCCGCGATTGATGTGCATTGATACGCTATTCAGCACGTTCACCTCTCCCTGATAAACCGGGAAGCTGAGACGTAAATCCTCGATCGTCAGAATTCTTTCTTGCATCAGTTACGTCCTCCCGCTTTGGGGTCCAGCAGGTCCTGGATGCCATCGCCAAACAGATTGAATCCCACCGCTGTGATCAAAATCGCGGCCCCGGGAAAGGTGCAGTACCACCACTGGTCAAGAACATAGTTACGTCCGTTAGCCACCATTGCCCCCCATTCCGCCGTCGGTTGCTGAGCGCCCAGCCCGATAAAACCCAACGTGGCCGCCATCAAAATGGCGCTGCCAATATCCAGGGAGGCCTGCACCACCAAGGGCGGCAGAGCATTGCGCAGGATATGCCAGCTAATCAGGTGCCAGCGCGAAGCACCGAACGTTTTTGCCGCTTCAACAAAGGTATGCTGTTTGACGATTAACGTCTGACCGCGCGCCAGCCGGACATAGAAAGGGATGCGCACAATGGCGATAGCCAGCATGGCGTTGAACAGGCTCGGCCCCAGCGCGGCAGCCAGCGCCATGGTCAGTACCAGAGAAGGAATAGACAGCATGATGTCCATCAGGCGCATAATTATCGCATCGCTGCGGCCACCTAATACGCCGGACAGACAGCCCAGTAACGAGCCGCTTATGCCTGCCAGCAGCACGACCGCCAGCCCTGCCGCGATCGACTGCTGGCTCCCCACCAGGACACGGCTGAACAGATCCCGCCCCACCTCATCAGTCCCGAACCAGTGCGCGGCACTGGGTGGCTGGAGGCGATCGGTCAGGCTAATGGCGTTGGGATCGTGCGGCACAATCCACGGTGAAAACACCATTAATCCCAGCATCAGCGTGATGATGGCGGCACCCAACAGGGTCAGAGGGCTTTTACTTAGCATCCACAGGCGGCGTTTCCAGGCGAACAGGCTGGGTTTTACCTGACGCACGGCGGGCTGCTCTTGCGTTATCATCATGTTCTACGCTCCCCGACCCATTCGCGGGTCAATCCACAGATAAAGAAGATCCACGAACAGGTTTACCAGCACGTAAGCAAAGGAAACCACGATGGCGAAGCCCATCACCGCCGGGAAATCAAGCGCCTGAATAGAAGACACCACATACGCGCCCATACCTGGCCAGGCAAACACGGTTTCGGTTAATACTGCACCATACAGCAGGTCGCCTAATGCCAGGCCCAGTACGGTTACGGAGGGAATCAGGGCATTGGGCAGGGCATAGCGCACGACGATAGTCCATTTCGGCAGCCCGCTGGCCAGCGCGGTACGAATATAGTCTTCGCTCAACTGCTCCAGCATGGCCGAGCGAATCTGGCGCGCCACAATGCCAAGGTGAACAAAGGCCAGGGTGGTGGCAGGCAGGATCAGATGCTGAAGCGCATTAAAGAAGACTTCGATGTTGCCTTCCAGCAGGGCATCGATCAGATAGAAGCCGGTAACGCGCGCAGGGGGATCGAGCCAGTCATCCAGCCGTCCGCCGCCGGGCAGCAGGTTTAACTTGCCATAGAACAGCACGATCGCCCCCAGGCCCAGCCAGAAGGCCGGTGTGGAAATCCCGGTCAGCGCCAGCAGACGAACCAGATGATCGAGCCAGCGGTTACGATACACCGCAGAGAGCACGCCCAGCGGCACGCCAACGAGCAGGGCGATGGTCAGGGCACAAAAGGCCAGTTCCAGAGTCGCGGGAAAAAACGCCCGCAGATCGTCCAGGACCGGGCGACCTGTCCGGATAGAGGTGCCCAGGTCGCCATGTAACAGCTGCTCCACATAACGGATAAATTGTTGCCATAACGGTAAATCCAGCCCCAACTGCTGACGGATGTGCTGGACGATTTCATCACTGGCGCGGTCGCCCGCCAGCAGCCTGGCAGGATCCCCGGGAATAAGATGCGAAATAATAAATGTAATGACGCAGACGCCGGCGACCACCAACAGCAGTCCCCAGCTACGCTGTCTTAATAAACTCCAGTAACTCATCATGTCTTCCTCAGCAGGGCCAGGCAGGCCCTGCATGAACGGGCGTGAGCGGTGTTATTCTTTATGCATGGTGGCGATGTTAAATATTTGCTCGAGCATCGGGTTAAACACGTAGCCTTTAACCGATTTGTTCATCGCAACCTGATAATTTTTCTGGAATAAGTAAACGTAAGCTGCATCGTTAATCACGATATTTTGCGCTTGCTGGTAATCTGCAGTCCGCTCAGCCTGATTCGTGGTCGATACCGCTTTTTTCAGCAGCGCATCGACTTCAGGGTTGGAATAAAAGGAGCGGTTACCCGGCAGGCCTTTTTTGTCTGACGCAAACCAGTAATTCATAAACATGTAGGGATCGGCGAAGTCCGGGCTCCAGTTACCAATCGCGATGTCATAGTCTGCTTTACCGATGCGCTCACGCATGGTGGCGTTGGCCAGTTTTTCCAGCTTCACATTGATGCCAATAGCCTGAAGGTTGGCCTGCATCGACAGGGCAATCGGCTCCCAGTTGGGATCGTTGTCAGAATAGAGGAACGACAGCGACTGCGGTTTAGTGGCCACTTTATCCATCTCCGCTTTGGCTTTCGCAAGATTAAAGCTGTACTGCATGGCCTTGGCATCGTAGCCCCACATGCCTTCCGGAATCGGTCCACGCATCTGTTTACCGTTGCCGCCCAGAATGCCCTGCACCATTCCCTGATAATCGGTGGCCCAGGAGATCGCTCTGCGCAAATCGGGCTGGTTCAGAGGCGGTTTACTGTTGTTGAGATAGAGATAGGTCACGCGCAGAGCGGGATAATCCCGCACTGCCACCTCATTTTGCTTTTTCAGGGCGGCAAACTGGTCCATCGGCAGGGCATCCGCAATGTCCACATCACCTTTTGCCAGCTGCAGGCGTCGGGCCGAACTTTCACTGATAATCTTTACGGACACGCGCTTAAAGGCAGGCTTAGGTCCGGAGAAATGTGGATTCGGCACCAGCACGAGCTGCTGACCTTTCTGCCAGCGCTGCAGCATGTAGGCGCCAGAGCCCGCGGTATGGTCGGCCAGATAACTGCGCGCGTCGTCAGCGGCATTCGCTTTCAGCACGGCAGGGTTGATGATGGAAGCGCCGTCGTTAGCGAGAGTGTAAAGGAAAGGCGCAAACGGCGTCTTCAGTGTGAAGCGCACGGTAAGCGGGTCCACGACCTCAACGTTGAGATCGGACGGGAACGCTTCTGAAGGCCCCTGCTTAATGCGCAGCAGGCGCTCAAACGACAGCTTAACGGCCTCCGCGTTAACGGCTGACCCATCCGCAAACGCGGCGCCGGGACGTAATTTAAACGTCCACACCTTTCCGTCCTCGCTGCTCTGCCAGCTTTCTGCCAGATCGCCTTCAACGTCTGTCGAACCCTTCCCGTCCTCGGTTTTGTATTTGATCAATCGTTGGTAGGCAGGATAGGTAACGGTCCAGTCGTTATTATCGATAGTCACGGCAGGATCAAGCGTCTGGGGATCGGCAGCTTTACCTATCACCAACATGTCTTTGGGAACCGCCGCCAGGACGGATGTCGTGGTGGCAGCAAGGGTCATGGCCAGTAACAAAGGGCGAAAATAGCCGGGTGTTGTGTGCGTCATTTTCATGGTAATACTCCGTCAGTCTGGGCTGGGGATATGCAGGTAAAAACATCATTGAGCAGCGGATAACGGGCCGCTTCCGGTAATTCGAAATGCCACCATTCCGTGGCAATGCCAGTGAAGCCGCCGCCAAACATCACGGCATTAAGCAGCAGCCTGTTACGTTGAGCCGTTAGCGGTACGTCGGGATGATAGGGATGGGACAACGCCTGCATTTCATCGAATCCGGTACCCATATCCAGGATCTGACCTTCGGCATCGACCAGCGTGACGTCAATGGCGGTACCACGACTATGGTTGGATCCTTGCGATAAAGGCACCACGTAATTCTGATCGGGGCAGGCGTGCCACAGCAGCTCCTGGGCTTTTTGCGGGCGATAGGCATCTAGCACCAGCAGACTCAATCCGGCCACTTTTGCGATAGCGATGCTTTTCGCCAGCGCGCTGACCGCATCGGGGTGCAGCAGACAGCGGGCGACGCTGTAGATGGGCTTTCCTGTGATGTTATCGGCGGTGGCATATTTCAGGTCGATAGTGAGCGCGGGAAAGGCCGCTGCAATATCGACCAACTCTGTTTCCTGCATCATGCTGTAATCCCTGTTTTGTTAATGTTCAAACTGGCCAAATTCCTGCTGCAACAGTCGGTTCTGTGCCAGACGCTCAGAAAGCGCCGGGCCAAGTCGTTCCACGATGGCAGACAGCAGCAGGTTGAAAAGGCAACTGATGGGCGCAAGAGAGTCCCAGAAATTGGCGGTATCCGTTTTTACCTGAAGCAGATCAACCGGGTAATCACGCGCCCATGGGCACCAGATATCGGTGACGAGCGCCATCGCGACCTTGCGCTCGGTGGCAATCCGGCAAAACTGCCTTGCTACAGTGGAATAGGCCCGGGTATCGGTAAGAATGACGTAAGGCCTTGAAGACTCGGAATTCAGCGACTCCAGCCAGCTGCCTGAGCTGCCATCGGCGTAGGTAACGCGCGGGCGCAAATATTCCAGATGACTGAAAAAGGTGTTGGCAATGCCGCGTGTAGACTGAATACCCAGCACGATGACCGTGTCGGCATCCGCGATTTGCTGGCTGATATGGCGGAAAGTATCCGTTTGGGCCAGCTGATAGACATAGCGAATGGCATCCAGCTCCATCTGCAGGGACTGGCTGGACAGGTCGGGCAGGGTGCGTTGCTGCTCCCAGGAATCAAGACGGTCAATAACCCCCCATTGCTTGTAGGGCGTATTGGGGACGTCGCGCAGCAGGTTTTTCACATCATCAAGGTTTTTAAATCCCAGCTTACGCAGGTAACGTCCTACGGTTATACCGCTGGTACCGGTCGCCTGGGCGATGCTGTCAGCCGTTTCAAACGGAATTTGCTCGGGATGACTTAACAGCCACGAACTAATCCGCTTTTCGCTTGGCGTTTGCAGGCTAAAAGCGGCTTCGATTTTTTTGAACAGGGCTTCGTTCGCGCTCATGTTGTCCTCAATGTTACCTGGCTGTCATTGCCCGCTGCGTTGTTAGTCAGGTAACAAGCACAATGCATGCCATATTTCTGAGGTGTATGAAAATAAGCGGCACGTCAGAGGATTCAGTAAAGGGAGTGAGAGGAGTGAATAGCCCGTCCATCAATCTGGCGCAATTAGGGTGCAACATATTTGAAACCTGCATCACATTGGGGCAACAAAATCGGCGGGAAATGTGATGCAGGTGAAGAAAACGGTTCAGCACGGCGCGGACCCGGTCAGCGCGGTTACGGCCGTTGCGCTACGAGGTCTGAGGACAAGGCCTGAGTGGCCTGAACGATGCGGAGACATTACTCGTCATGCTGAGGGCCAGCCAGAGACGATCGGTTTTTCAGGTCGCGTTTTGAACCCCAGGGAGTGAGGTAAAGCAAAAATCAGCGGTGGCCGCGAAGGGGAAAATTCAGCGTTAAAATAACCTGTTTCTGGCGTGATTTTTTAAAAACGGCGGCCTTTTGCATGCAGAAAAAATTATGGCTGATTACCGCTTCGCTAAAGTGACTTTTAAGAATGTTTACCGGCAATAAAATGGCAGTAAACACGATTCAGTCACATACTTGCTTTTTTGACTCGTTAAGTGACACATCATGATTAGCTTCGTTCGTTCTTTGTTCGCCAGCCCGGATAAATTCCTGCAGATAATGAGCCGCCAGGACATAAACGACTCCATTGCGGATGGTGAGCGCATAATTATTGATGAAAATGGCAATGCTGCCGTCAATATTCTCAGTGATGAAGTAAAGGAAGATTTTAATCGGCACGTCAATACCTTAAAGGGAGTTTGAGGTGGGAACCGCAATTTTTATGGTACTGATGGTGAGTGGTTATTGGTACACCAGCCGGGATCTGTCCAGCCGTTTCAAAATGCGTCGTTCTTCAGGATGGGATGTCTATTTTCTTGTCGCACTTTACGGCTGTATTTTTGTACTGCAGGGCGTTTTCGTCACCGCCCTTATCTGGTTTATCTTGTTTATTATTTCAAGCGTTTCCAATTTCCTGTATGCGTTTCCTGGCGATCATTTGCAACTGCAAATGAAGTTCATGAACTGGAGTTTTCTCGGTATTCAGGCCCCAGTGGTAATCATGCTGGGCTTTGCCATCCTCTTCTGTCTCTACCGGTCAAACTGGGCAGGCAGCGCACAACTGAACGTGTCAGGTCGCAAAGATCTTTATCAGAAGCTTTCACGATCCAATGGTGTTGAACAGATGCTGTTCCAGTGCATGGAAGAAGGAGAGCTGGCGTGGATCACCTTAAAATCCCGTCGTATTTATATCGGCATGGTACACGCTGCCACCTTTGAATATGAGCGCACGGCCAATATCGTGCTCATCCCGATGCTGAGCGGCTACCGCGACAGCCATACGCTGAAACTGTCGGTCGAGCATAACTACAGCAGTTGGTATGCCGAGCACGACATCACACTGGATTCTGAGCCGAAAAACGCGATGGCATTTCGAAAAGTCATCATGGTGGATCAGATTGAAAGCTTCTCACTGTTTGATCCCGCCAGCGCAACGGCACTGTCAATGGGCGAAGACCATCCGCAGAGCGTTGAGAAAAGTCGTGAAGGTGACCATTCATCCCCGCCAGACCAGCTAATTGAATAATACAGCAACACCTCTGTTCGTAAGTATTCACTGCCCCATCAATGCTTTCTGAATGCAAAATAGCATTGATGATGCAGTGTGTTTGCCAATACGTATCTACGCTGTTTACTGCGTTCATCAACGAGGAAACTCTATGGCTTATCAAGGCAAAGCGTTAGTGATTGGTGCATCACGTGGCATAGGACTGGCGGTCGTCAAGGCGTTTGCGGCCAACAACTGGCAGGTCACGGCAACCCATCGCAGTGATGTTCCCCCACAGGGAGAAATCCCGCAGGTTGACTGGCGTCGGCTCGATATGACGCAGACCGAGGCGGTCAAGCAATTTGCGGTTGGGCTGAGCGGGCAGCCTTTTGACGCGATTCTGATCAACGCCGGCATTTACGGGCCTGCGCATCAGAAGCTGTCAGAGAGCAACGATGCTGAGCTAATCCAGCTGTTTATGACCAATGCCGTTGCGCCGATACGAACCGCAGAAATTTTGCTGCCGTTACTGAACCAGCAACACGGCGTACTGGCGTTAACCTCATCTCAACTTGCCAGCCTGAATGAGAATCGACATGCAGAAGCGCCACTTTACTCAGCCAGCAAAGCGGCTCTTAATATGCTCACGCGCTCGCTGGCCAGACCGGTGGCCGCGCAAAACGGCACGCTACTAACCCTGCATCCCGGCTGGGTCAAAACGGATATGGGAGGCGATGCGGCACCGCTCACGCCTGAAGAAAGCGCCAATGGGATTGTCACGCAGTTAACCGCCAGTCGGGGACGTGGCGGCCACCACTATCTGGACTACGCGGGCAAAACGCTTCAGTGGTGAGGTAAAGGTTGCAGCAACGCTGACGGGCTGACAGGGATAATGGCAGCCCGTCAGCGTGAAATTTTGCAACATCCACGCCCCGGCATTACACTGCGCTTTTGATTACATTGATTGAAGGTGCTTATGTCTCAGCCCTACGAGCGACAACCGCTACCCTTACCGGGCGGCCATAAAAAAGTGCTGTTGCACTCCTGCTGCGCGCCCTGTTCGGGAGAAGTCATGGAGGCGATGCTGGCATCCGGCATTGAATACACCATCTATTTCTATAATCCGAACATCCATCCGCTTAAAGAGTATGAGCTGCGCAAAGACGAAAATATCCGCTTTGCCGAAAAGTTTGGCGTGCCGTTTGTCGATGCGGACTACGATCGTGACGACTGGTTTAAACGTGCCAAAGGGATGGAGTGGGAACCGGAGCGCGGTGAGCGCTGCACCATGTGCTTCGATATGCGTTTCGAGCGCACGGCGCTGTACGCCCATGAAAATGGTTTCCCGGTGATCACAAGTTCACTGGGGATTTCCCGCTGGAAGAACATGCAGCAAATTAACGACTGCGGCGTCCGTGCTGCCGCACATTATCCCGATCTGTCCTACTGGGAATTCAACTGGCGTAAAGGCGGCGGATCGGCACGCATGATTGAAATCAGTAAGCGTGAGAGTTTTTATCAGCAGGAATATTGCGGTTGTGTTTACTCCCTACGGGATACCAATCGTCATCGCGTTGCCAGTGGTCGCGAGCGGATCCAGATTGGCGTACAGTACTATAAGCCTGATGATAACTAGTTTTTTGCTGCCACGGTTAAAGCAAGCGGACTAAATGACCAACCCCGAAGGTTTCGTTTATTCCGCTAAATAACTTCTTTTTTGGGGGGTTTTCAGCCTTACTACATACGCTGCAAGGATGGGCGTTGCTGTCGGTAACGTTCAGTCGCTGGCTTTTACGGCATACGCTAGGCGTACAGCCCATCATCTGCTTGAAGGAGCGGGTAAAAGACTGCTGACTTTCAAAGTGGTATTTAACCGCCAGGCTGATAATGGGCGCATGGCTGTATTTTAAATCATTAATACAGGCAATTAATTTCTTTCTACGGATGTAATGGGCCAGCGTTTCATTATGATAACGGGAAAATAACTTTTGTAGATACCATTTTGAATAACCCGCCTTTTCAGCAATGTCGTCAATGCTTAAGCGCTGGTCCAGATTCTTATTAATCCAGTCAGTAACAGAAATAATCACGCTCTCATTGTATTTGTTCTCATTCATAACACCCCCTTAAATTTCGAAGGTGATTGTAAATTATCCTGTGTTTCTCAAAACATTACATGCGTAAAGATTCTTAAGGAAGTGAATGGTTATTTCCTGCGATGTGGAAGTAAAGGCTAAAAGATTATATTACGTTGCGATTTGTGTATTATTTGTTTACTGAATAGAGGGCATAATGAGTGATGTGATTAATTCACGCCAATAAGCATCGCGTTCATTTCCCCGTTTACCGGACAGGAATAACGCCTTCTGCGAGGGTGCAGGCACCGTCGCAGAAGGGCCATGGCTCAGAGCAGGTTGTTCTCGGCCAACTCAAGTGCAAAATAGCTGAAAATCAAATCTGCGCCAGCCCGCTTGATCGCGCCAAGGCTTTCGAGCACGACATTACGCTCATCGATGGCGCCCGCCTGGGCTGCGAATTTAATCATCGCGTACTCACCACTAACCTGATAGGCCGCCAGCGGAAGTTCGGTGCGCTCGCGGATATCGCGCAGAATGTCCAGATAGGCTCCGGCCGGTTTAACCATCAGTGCATCGGCACCTTCAGCCGCGTCAATTAGCGACTCGCGAATAGCCTCACGACGGTTCATCGGGTTCATCTGATAGGTTTTACGATCGCCTTTCAGGGCCGTACCTGCCGCTTCCCGGAAGGGGCCATAGAAGGATGATGCAAACTTGGTGGAATAAGACATGATCGCTGTCTGGGTAAAGCCTGCGGCGTCCAGCGCCTGGCGTATCGCCTGAACCTGGCCATCCATTGCGGCAGAAGGCGCGATAAAGTCGGCCCCCGCCGCCGCCGCCACAACGGCCTGCTTGCCCAGATTGATCAGGGTGGCATCGTTATCGACGCCGTGGTCACACAGCACGCCACAGTGGCCATGGCTGGTGTATTCGCAGAAGCAGGTATCCGACATCACGATCATTTCAGGCACGGTGTCTTTGCAGATTTTCGACATACGCGCCACCAGGCCGTTTTCATTCCACGCATCGCTGCCGGTCGCGTCGGTATGATGGGAAATCCCGAAGGTCATGACCGAGCGAATGCCCGCCTTAGCGATACGTTCAATTTCATAGGCAAGACGTTTTTCAGGAATACGTCTTACGCCAGGCATGGCCTGAATATCTTTATAGTCATCAACACCTTCCTCAACAAAAATGGGCAGGGCCAAATCGTTCAGGCTAAGGCTGGACTCCTGAAACATTGCACGCATTGACGCGCTGGCGCGCAATCTTCTGGGACGTTGGGTAAGGGAAAAATCAGACATAGACACTCACGTAGCCAGTTTAAATAAGACGCACAGTCTACTCCGATTAGGTGCAGGCGATGAAGGTTTGTGTGCGGTGTGCAGAGGCAGCAAAAGATTCTCCCGCCTCAGGGGCGGGAGAGAGGGGCGTTACTCGTTGATATTTGGGTGCTGTTCAACCAGATTTTTACGTTTGGCTTCCAGGCGGGCCATCTCGGCGTCGATATCTTCGATTTTCTGCTCGATGTTATCGTGATGCTCCTGCAGAATTTCGCGCGCTTCTTCCATGTCAGAGGCGGCGGGAGTTGCACCTTTCAGGGGCTTATTCGCCGTCTCTTTCATGTAGAGGCCGGTAATCAGGCCAATGACTGCAACCACCATCAGATAGTAAGCGGGCATATAAAGGTTATTGGTCGATTCTACCAGCCAGGCCGCTAACGTTGGCGTCAGGCCTGCAATCAGTACCGATATGTTGAAGGCGCTGGCTAATGCACTGTAGCGAATGTGCGTCGGGAACATAGCAGGCAGTGACGAAGCCATCACGCCGGTAAAGGCATTAAGGATAACGGCCAGCAGCAACAACCCAGCGAAAATCATTCCCAGCATGCCACTGTTGATCATCATGAAGGCCGGAATGGCGAAGATCATCAGGGCGATACTGCCGATAATCACAAACGGACGACGGCCAAAGCGGTCGCTCAGCAGCCCCATCACGGGCTGGACAAACAGCATGCCCATCATGATGGCGATGATAATCAGCACGCCATGATCTTCAGAGTAGTGCAGGTTGTGCGACAGGTAACTTGGCATGTAGGTCAGCAACATGTAATAGGTCACGTTGGTTGCAATAACCAGACCGATACAGGCTAGCAGGCTACGCCAGTGTTTCGTGGCGATTTCTTTGAAAGAGACTTTCGGACCGTCACGCAGGCCTTCGCGATCGCCTTGTTCCAGTTTGTCGACGTGCTGCTGGAACGCGGGGGTTTCTTCCAGGGCATGGCGCAAATACAGGCCAATAATACCCAGTGGCAGGGCCAGGAAGAACGGAAGACGCCATCCCCACGCAAGGAAGTTCTCTTCGCCGATGATGGTAGAGATTAAGACGACGACGCCCGCGCCCAGCACGAAGCCGGCGATAGAACCGAAGTCCAGCCAGCTTCCCATAAAGCCGCGCTTACGGTCAGGCGAATACTCGGCCACAAAGATAGAGGCACCGGTATATTCCCCACCGACTGAGAAGCCCTGGGCCATTTTGGCCAACAGTAGCAGAACCGGCGCCCAGATGCCAATGGAGGCATAGGAGGGAATCAGGCCGATACAGAAGGTACTGACCGACATAATGACGATGGTAATCGACAGGATTTTCTGACGACCATATTTATCCCCCAGCATGCCGAAAAACAGGCCGCCTAAAGGACGAATCAGGAAAGGAACGGAGAAGGTTGCCAGTGCGGCAATCATTTGAATCCCTGGAGAGGCATCCGGAAAAAACACCTTACCTAAGGCATAAGCCACAAAGCCATAAACACCAAAATCAAACCACTCCATGGCGTTACCCAAAGAGGCGGCGGTAATGGCTTTACGTAAACGGGAATCATCAATGATGGTGACATCATCTATCCCAATCGGTTTTACACGCTTCCTACGCAATTTCATAGAATTACCCTGTAATGGAACATGAAAGTCCTCAACGGCGCGAACCGAAAACAGCGTTCAGACCGCTGCGTTGAGGAAATTTAAGCATAGCCGTAAAACAGCATTATCTGTCGATCCATCAAAACAACAAATACTGTTGTTATCTGATTTATCGGCCGCAGAGTATAACGTTTTTGTGTGATATTTGTCATGTTTGACCTGAAAACGAACAATTTTACCGGTGGTTTATAGCCGCCCCTGAAGCGAAAAAAAGTCAGGTTCTGCGCGCGTTTGCGTGTTAAGTGAGCGCTGCGGTTTGAGTTCACTCAGCCGTCTGGCTTAAAGCTATTAATAAAGATTAAGGATTGGGCGGGTTAAGGTTTGAGGCTTGCCTATCAGAACGCCTTCGGCAATACTCTTTCACCTTGATTTGGAGGAAGAATGTCAAGGAAAACACCCCTTACTTGCCAGAGCCCTTGGGTGGCGCAGATAGATAGTGTAGAAAGAAAATTAATGAATTCTTCTGAGGTGCCCACGGCTTCCCGGCCTCCTGAGGCGCAGCTCAGTTCTGGATGGCTTAGCTGCCGCACGAAATACTGGATCGACCGCCTGGCTCAATTGAGCGAAGCACTACAAACATCGACCGTGACAGGTAAGCAACGCTCGGAATACGAGGAGTGCCAGCAACTGTTGCAGCAGTCGATGCCTACGCTGCAACGGCTGAATCAGCGCGCCAGTGCGCCTGTTGAGCACGTCATTCAACAGGAAGAGGCCATTGCGGTGGCAATGCGGGCGGCGAGTAAGCAGCGTGCAGCACAGCGAAAAGCGCGTTGATTTAGCGTTTCTTCACCGTCATTGTGCCGCGTGCGTCAGTAAGTTGCGGCTCAGGTGTTTTCAACCTCAACCGGCAAATGACCATATTGTTTCATCCACGCCACGATCGTGGGGTTATCCATGGGCCTGGCGTAAAAATAGCCCTGGATAAAGGTGACACCATGCTGCTGTAAATAGCGGAACTGCATTGCCGTTTCGACCCCTTCTCCCAATACCTGCAGCTTCAGTTTATGGCTCAGACTGATAATGGCGTCCAGCACCGGCGTTTCCCCCTCCAGGGATTCGATGGCATTGATAAAACCCTGATCGATTTTTAGGTAGTCCAGCGTAAAAGTTTGCAGGTAACTCAGAGAGCAGTGCCCCGTACCAAAGTCATCAATAGCGACTTTCATGCCTGCCTGACGCAGTTGCGCCAGCTTAGCCGCGACAAGGCTCCCTTCTTTGATCAGGCTCCGCTCCGTCAGTTCCAGAGTAATGTTGAATTCGGTTCTCGCCATCCTGTCAGCAAAATTAAGCATATCGTCAACAAAATCCGGGTGCTGAAGATGCTCGGCAGCCACGTTAATCGCCAGATGAAAGCCGGGGTTAGGCGCCCAGCTTTGCGTGTCTTCAACGATCAACGCCATCAAATGATGGGTAATCGGGATAATCATCCCTTCCGCTTCTGCGGCGGTAATAAAGGTGTCCGGGCGCACGCTGTTACCGTTGGGCAGGGTCCAGCGCAACAGGGCTTCTGCGCCCGTGCAACGTTGCAGCGTGCAGCTGTAGGTAGGTTGATAATGCACGCTGAACTGACGGGACTGAATGGCGCGACGAATTTCATCTCCCCAGGAAAAACGTCTGCGAAGCCAGGAGGCGGTAAGAATCATAAACAGCACGGAAAAAATCGCCGCCATCGGCATAAACACGAAAAGAAGCTGCGTCCATGTTTTAACCAGCTCAGCACCGGGCGCTATCAGGGTGACCTTGATGCTATAGCGGGAAGAGGTGGCATGATAGACCTGAGGCTTAAGCCACCTGTCGTCGGCCATTTCACGATCGCCTGACACGATTGGCGCACCGTTACTAAAACGCATGGTTATCTGATAATGATGCGTACTGCCCAGCGCGCTCATAAAATCAATAAGATACTGCCCTTCAACCATCACCCAGAGGGCTCTGCCAGCTGCCAGTTGGCGCACAAATATCACGGCAGGTCGGTCTGGCACGATGTAAGAACCCGCGATGGACAGGCTCCACCAGTCTTTGCCGGTCACGGGCGGGGCGACGCCAATCATGGCTTTAAGCGTAGCGGGCTTGTTACCGTAGGCAGAAGAGCAGCTTACCGTGTTACTTTCCAGTTTGCCGATACCGCGAAAATAGGGATGGAGAGTGCTATTAATCCGCAGCGTATTTTCTATCTTTTCACAGGGTTGGTACTCATACTGGCGCAGCCAGGCGATCATGCTCCAGGCGTTATCGCTGATTTTTTCTGCCTGAGACAGTAAGGTCGCGGCCGTATCAATTTGCTGTTCTTTTACTGTTTTTCTGGCATCAATTATCGTGAACAACAACCCCAGGAGCAGCGGCAATAGTCCTGCGAGGACAATGAGCGATTTGGCATGCTCATGTTTTCTTTTTATTAGCGGCACCGTAAAAACCTCTGAATCGTGATCGTGTTTTGAGAGGTGCTAAGGGTTAATGCAGCATAGCACGCCAGTTCACGCCGCTGGTGAACGGTCGGAAATCCCTTATTCTCCGATATGGTCAATTATCGACCTGGCAGGCAATTAATTGACAAAAAATTCATGCTATTAGTGAATGCTCACACATTAGTTTGATGGCGGCTGTAAACCGGTCGTGGAAAAGGTGAGCTTGGGGGTGTCCTGAAAAGGGTGCAGCGAAGCCGTGGGAGGAGTAATCCAAAACACGGCAGCCAGAAGGGAGAGGAATGAGAACCCTCTTGTTGCCTGGAAAGCGCGGCTGACCAACTGATGACGCGCCATAAATATGAGTACAGCAACCTGTCTAAATTACCCTGTGCCCCGACAGCATAACGACGTCGGGGCAACAACGTTTAGTCCTGGAAATAGATCTGCTTCAGGGCGACTTCGACGCCGCGCAGTTCTGCAAGTCCTTTAAGGCGGCCAATCGCGGAATAGCCTGGATTGGTGCGCTTACGCAAGTCATCCAGCATCTGGTGACCATGATCGGGGCGCATCGGGATGGCTCGCTGTTCGCCCGCCCTACGGCGACGCTGCTCCTCGGCCAGGATCACTTTGATGACGCCAACCATATCCACATCGCCTGTCAGATGGGCCGCCTCGTGGAAGCTGTTGGGGTTCGTTTCTCGCTTTGTTGCCCGCAGGTGCACAAAGTTAATGCGGTCGGCATAGGTTTCTGCCATCTCGATAAGGGCATTATCCTCACGTACGCCGTAGGAACCGGTACAGAAACAGAATCCGTTATGCAGGCTGTCTACCGTTTCTTTCAGCCACTGCATGTCCTCTTGCGTGGAGATAATGCGCGGCAAACCAAGAATTGGACGGGGAGGATCATCAGGATGGACGGCCAGCTTAATGCCGACTTCTTCCGCCACCGGCACGATGGCGCGCAGAAAGGTGGCCATATGCTCGCGCAGCCTGGCTTTATCAATACCGTCGTATTGCGCCAGCTGTGCCTGAAATTGTTCGAGCGTATAACCCTCTTCTGCGCCGGGTAAGCCTGCGATGATGTTGCGCACCAGCGTGGCTTTCTCTTCCTCGGTCATGGCGGCGAAACGCGTTGCGGCGGCCTGTTGTTCGGCGGCGCTGTAATCTTTTTCCGCGCCGGGGCGTTGTAACAGATGCAGTTCAAACGCGGCAAAGGCATCGGCATCAAAGCGCAGCGCCTTAGCGCCGTCCGGCAGTTCCCAGGCCAGATCGGTACGCGTCCAGTCAAGAACCGGCATAAAGTTATAGCATACGGTATCAATCCCGCAGGCTGCCAGGTTGCGAATTGACTGCTGATAATTGGCGATGTAGTGCTGATAATCGCCGCGTTGGGTCTTAATCGTTTCGTGCACAGGAATGCTTTCAACGACTGACCAGGTAAGACCTTTTTCCGCCAGCAGCGCCTGACGCGCTTTGATTTCGGCTACAGGCCACACTTCTCCGTTAGGGATGTGATGAAGTGCTGTGACAATTCCTGTTGCACCTGCCTGGCGGGCATCGTCAAGTGACACAGGATCGTTCGGGCCGTACCAGCGCCATGTATGTTCCATTATTGCTCCTTGGTGGACGTGTGGCCCAGTGGTCAGGCCGCTGGACCAAGAGTAAGATAGCGCGTAAATTAAGGCCGTGATCCGGATCGCAGCAATATAAATACGTATCATCTGATGCCCGAAAGGCGGCCTGCAACAGGAGAGAGTTATGGGGTTAGCGGTACTGAAAACTGAGCGGCTTTATCGGCAAATTGCTAATGCCATCATTGCGGGCATTCATGGCGGCGATTTCGTGCCGGGCGGGGCGCTGCCGCCCGAACGGGAACTGGCCCGACAACTGGGCGTCAGTCGTTCATCGGTGCGTGAAGCCCTGATAGCGCTGGAGATGACGGGTTACGTCAGCATCCACACCGGTACGGGGGTTTTTGTCGCTCAGACCTTACCGCAACCTTCAGCAGGCAAAGAAACCGAGAACTTCAGCCTGCAGGATCTGCTACAGGCGCGCGAAGCCTATGAGAGCATGCTGGCGGGCATGGCGGCGCGAAACGGCAGTGAGGCCCAGCGTCAGCAGCTGCTGTCCCTTAGCGCAGCGCTCCAGGCATTTAATGAAAACGACGCGGCTTTCATCGAGCAGGATAAAGGCTTTCATCTGCTGATTAGCGAGATGAGCGGCAATGATCTGTTGCGGGAAATGATGGAAAATCTGTGGAACAAACGCGACAGCGCCCATTTCCGCCGGCTGGAACGTCATTATGCCGACAATACCTTTGCAGATGAAATGAACGCGGACCATCAGCGCATCGCCGAGGCAATTGCGTCCGGTGATGAGCAGGCTGCACAGGCGGCGATGAGAGATCATCTGCAGCATGTGCAGCAGCGTTTACTTGGTTAACAGCCGCGAAGGCTTGGGGCGGCCGGTTCCCAGCATAATGGCCAGACGGCTCCCGCCCGGGGTAGTTTCCATTAAAATTTTAGTGATGCTGGTCAGAGGAACGGACAGCAGCATGCCGACCGGGCCCAGCAGCCAGCCCCAAAATATCAATGACAGAAACACCACCAATGTTGATAAGCCCAGACCGCGCCCCATGATGCGTGGCTCAAGCATATTGCCGAAAACCATGTGAATGGCAGTAAACAGCGCCGCCACCATTGCCGCGTCAAATACGCTGTTGAGCAGCAGCGCCTGCAGGAAAGGAGGAATACCGGCAATAATCGGCCCGATATTGGGAATAAAGTTAAGGATAAAGGCCACCACGCCCCACAGTAACGCAAATTTCACGTCCAGCAGGTAGAGCGTCAGCCAGACCGCGATGCCGGTGATCAGGCTGATTAGCGTCTTCAATGCCAGGTAATGCGTCACCCCTTTTAAGGCCTTGTGTAAACCGGCGATACGAATTTTGGGGTTCACAAACGAGTTACGCATTTTATAAGGCAGATGGTGCACCTCAAACAGCATAAAGACCACGGTGAGGATCAGTAACACGGTATTGGTCATCGCGCCTGAAAAGCCACTCAGCGCCACACTGGCCAGATTCATAACGGTATTTGGGTCGAAACGCTGAACCAGGGCATCGGTTGAGATATTGAGATGGATGCTGGCTGCCAGATGCTGAACCACCGCCATTTTCTTTTCCATAATGGTGCGCAGTTGAGGATAGAGGTCGGAAAACTCACTCATCGAGCTTGCCAGTATGGCTCCCAGCAGCAGAATCACGATAAAAATCACCGTAATCACCAGGGTAATCGCCAACCCCCGCCGCAGCCCGCGCCGCATCAGTATCGTGACTAACGGATTCAGTACGATGGCAAAAAAGGCCGCCAGAAGTAACGGGACCAGAATGTCGGAGGCCGCTCTTATCCCGGCAAGGATAATCACCAGCATCGCGAGTTTGATTAAGATATTTTGTCCAATTTTTTCCTGCTGTAACGCGTTCATTCTGTATCTCTACGCATAAATAACTGATGAAAGTGTAGTTGAAGGAAAAGTAACGGTCTGATTTGTTAAGGGAAACGGTAAATCAGGCGAGTTTTTTACCCGATAAATGGCGGAATAAGCCGGATTTCCTGCTGTGTTGCCGTCTGGGTGTTAAAGGATTCTGGGGCGGATCCAGTGAGAAAGCTGTCGGAGACATCAAGGGCAGGGGGCATGAGCGCACAGGCGGTCACCCGCAACGACTGCGTCGCGGGTGAATGTGGCAGGATTATAATGACTGTGCGGATTCGCCCTCTTCTACTTCTTCACGTGCCGGCTTGTCTGCGCCAGGAATGAGAAGATTCAGGACAATGGCGACCAGGCCGCCGGTGGTGGCCGCGGAGCCAAACAGATTCTCAAACATGGGCGGCAGATGGGAAAGCGAAGCGGGAACGGATTCGATTCCCAGCCCGAAACTAAACGCCAGACCGACAATCAGTATTTCCCTGCGCGTTAGCGGAGCCTGGCTTAGGATGCGAATCCCCGCCGTGACGACGCAGCCGAACATCACCATTGTGGCTCCCCCCAGCACCGGTGTGGGAATCTGACGCAGTGCTTCGCTGAAAGGCGGAAACAGCCCCAGCAGGATAAGAATGACGCCGACGTAACGACCGACAAAACGACTCGCCACGCCCGTCATCTGGATCACGCCGTTATTTTGCGCAAAGGTGGTGTTGGGAAAGGCGCTCAGCATCGCCGCAATCATGCAGCTCAGTCCGTCTGCCAGAATGCCGCCCTTGAGACGGGCGCTAAAGGTCTTGTCGGTAATAGATTTACCGGAAATCAGGCTGTTAGCAGTAAGATCGCCCACCGCCTCGATGATGCAGACCAGAGAGACCAGCACCACCGGAATGAAAAGCGTACTGTTGAAGTGAAAGCCAAACGGAAACAGAGAGGGTAAACGAAAGACGCTCTCGCCCAGATCGTGAACCTGAAATTTGCCACTCAGGGCAGCGGCAATACAGCCTGCTGCGATGCCGGCCACGACCGATGAAAGGCGTAGCCAGCGGTTACCGGAGCAGCTCAGCACAACGATGACGCCAAGCGTTAACGCACCCAGCGCCAGGTTACTGAGGCTGGCAAAATCCTGGGCTTTCTCACCGCCGCACCAGTTAATCACACTGACTTTTATCAGGCTGATACCAATCAGCGCAATCACGCTCCCCGTCACCACCGGCGTAAAAACCCGCTTTAAGGTATCGATGAAGCGGCTGACGATGACCGGCACCAGCGCCGCGACAAAGTTGACGCCAAACAGCATCGCCATGATGTCTTCTGGACTGCCGCCCTGTGCTTTGACCCACAGGCCGCCGGAGATGGCCACACCAAGAAAGGCAAAACTGGTGCCCTGCATGCATATCATGCCGGCACCTATGCCCCATACCCGGTTTGACTGCAGAAACGTCCCGATGCCGGAGGCAAGGAGCGACATGCTGATCAAATAAGGCAGCCACGCATCCAGACCCAGCGCCGTGCCGATCAGCAACGGGGGCGTAATAATGCCAACCAGGCCCGCCAGCACATGCTGTAAAGCGCTGAAGAAAGCCTGGAGTGGTGGGATTCGCTGGTCCAGTCCGTACAGTAAGCCGCTGTTTTTTGGGTCAGACATGATTATCTCTTTCGGGTGCAGGGAGGTCCGACGATATTGCATAAAGCAGGCCAGGTTTTGCGTTGTGTCGAGGGATCTCATAAATAATGCTAATAATCATACAGATAGACCGTTACTCTGCGATGCAGGAAAGGCGGTAAGCTGTGAAACACATGATTCCTGATTTGCAATCAGGAAATTATTGGTTCAGAAAATGGCCGTGGTTGAGGGATTTTGCACCACTGTCGTGCACCAGTTTGGCTTAAGGGCGTTGCGCCAGCAGAGTGAACCTTGTCAAAGGCAGGCTGAGGGCAAGAGGTGCGTAAAAAGAAATATTCATTTCACTATGCGATTTAATGAAACTTAAAAGGAAGGCGGTGTTTTGTCTCTCCCTGCTTATTTTGACGCCTGACCGGGAAGGGACGACCGCATCAGTGCAGGCTTCACGCTGGCGTTTGTCGTCACAGCATACAGGCACTAACTTCCCCCTAGACAAGTCATGTACAGCCATTGCTGGCGAGCCGTTCAGAGCGACATGCAAAAATGCGATCTGCCCCGCTAAAAAGTAATTTTTCAAAAATATTTATTTGAAAAATTTATTCCATTGTAATAGCTTCTCAGCATGCTTTTGGCTTTTCCTGCCCAGCCAGCATGCCACTTCTTGTGCTTTGCCTGCTGGAACCGTACATACCAAAGAGGCAACATCATGACTATCGTAGGAAATTTTATTGGCGGTAAAACCACGTTCAGTGCCAGCAACGAAACCATTCCTGTGTTCGATCCGGCAACCGGCAAGGTGATCCGTGAACTTACCCAATGCAGCGCAGACGAAGTGGCCCAGGCAATCGACGTGGCGCATGCAGCCTTTCCTGCCTGGTCCAAAACCGCCCCGCTGCGCCGCGCACGCGTGATGTTCAACTTTAAAGCCTTAATGGAACAGCATCGTGATGAGCTGGCGGCGCTGATCGTGTCCGAGCACGGCAAAGTCTGGTCTGATGCGTTGGGTGAACTGACGCGCGGGATTGAGGTGATTGAGTTCGCCTGCGGCATTCCTCACCTGCTTAAGGGGGAGAACTCGCCTAACGTGGGCGGCGGCGTAGACAGCTACTCGCTCATGCAGCCGGTCGGCGTGGTTGCAGGGATTACCCCCTTCAATTTCCCCGCCATGGTGCCACTGTGGATGTTCCCTATTGCCCTGGCCTGCGGCAACACCTTTGTACTTAAACCCCCTGCGCTGGATCCGTCTGCCGCCGTGCGCATGGCGGAGTTACTGAAAGAAGCGGGCCTGCCGGATGGCGTTTTCAACGTGGTACACAGTTCGAATGAGAATGCAGAACAGCTTTACAAAGATCCCCGTATCGCGGCCGTTAGCTTTGTGGGTTCGTCGGGTGTGGCTGAGCACATTTACAAAACGGCCAGCGCGCACGGCAAACGCGTGCAGGCATTTGGCGCGGCCAAAAACCACGCTATCGTCATGCCTGATGCTGACCTGGACGCCACGGTCAATGCCATCATGGGGGGCGCATTTGGCTCGGCGGGTGAACGCTGCATGGCGTTGCCTGTCGTGGTCGCAGTAGGCGATGACACCGCCGATAAACTGATTTCGCGCCTGACGCCGCTGATTAAAGCATTACGCGTCGGGCCGGGCATGAGTAAGGGCAGTGACGAGAATGAAATGGGGCCTGTCGTTTCGGCCGCCCATCAGAAGAAAGTGCTGGGTTATATCGACATCGGCGAGCAGGAAGGGGCAACGCTGGTTGTGGATGGTCGTCACCAGAAGGTTGCAGGTTATGAGGACGGCTACTATGTCGGTGGAACGTTATTCGATCACGTAACCCCAGAGATGGTGATCTGGCGTGAAGAAATCTTTGGCCCGGTGCTGAGCATCATGCGCGCGCCGGATTACGACAGTGCGCTGAAACTGGTTAACAGTCACGAATTCGGCAACGGCAGCGCCATTTTTACCAGTAATGGTCACACGGCGCGTGAATTTGTCCAAAACGTCGAAGCCGGAATGGTCGGCGTCAACGTGCCCGTGCCGGTGCCAATGGCATTCCACAGTTTTGGTGGCTGGAAGCGCTCGGTGTTTGGCGCACTGAATGTCCACGGTCCGGACGGCGTGCGTTTTTATACGCGCATGAAAACAGCGACCGTCCGTTGGCCGAGCGGCCAGCAAACGGTTTCTGAATTCAGTATGCCGACGTTGGGTTGAGTGGGCGCTGAGTGACAGCGTATTGACGATAAAGGGCGATGGATTAGGAGACGGCGGATGTCATTACTCTCAAAGGTAAAACAGCCCGATGAGCAGGGGCGCATACAGCAGGTAACGCCAGACAGTGCGGGCTGGCGCTATGTGGGTTTCGAGTCTTTCCTGTTAAAACAAGGACAGACGCTCGACATGACCAGCGGTGACAGCGAGCTTTGCCTGGTGCTGGTGGCAGGCCTGGCCTCGATTAGCACACGTCATGCAAACTTTCCGGGGTTAGGTAAGCGAATGTCGCCGTTTGAACGTACGCCGCCTTATTCCGTGTATGTCCCTCATGATGATGCAGTGACGGTAAGAGCGGACAGCGATCTTGAGCTGGCGGTCTGCAAGGCACCGGGGCAGGGCGACAATCTGCCCGCCCGACTGATTGCGCCAGAAGATGTCGGCGTTGAGCGGCGCGGCAAAGGCCACAACCAGCGACTTGTGCACAACATTCTGCCGGACAGTGAACCGGCAAATAGCTTGCTGGTGGTGGAAGTGTTTACCGATGAGGGCAATACCAGTTCGTATCCGAGTCACAAGCACGACCAGGAAAACAGCGAGAACGAAACCTATCTGGAAGAAACCTATTACCACCGTTTTGAACCCGAACAGGGCTTCGCGATGCAGCGCGTTTATACGGACGATCGTTCTCTGGATGAGTGCATGGCTGTTTATAACCGGGATGTCGTCACCGTACCGCGCGGTTACCATCCTGTAGCAACCTTGGCTGGCTATAACAATTACTACCTTAACGTTATGGCAGGGCCGGTTCGCCTGTGGAAATTCAGCTGGGAACAGGATCATGCCTGGATCAACAGCGATCGCTATCCGTCACGTTAATCACTGCTGAAAGCAAAACGGCAGCCTGAGGGCTAATGCGGGTCATTTAAGGCCCGGTTGACCGATCCAGTGGAAGGGATCAAAGGGGTTCATGTTCATCATGAACCCTTTTTTATGGAACTCTCACAGGCTCTGGGCATCATTCATTCCACTTCTCCCGAACGCGCCCGTTCGCTCTCTGATCTTATTCCCGCTGAGCCTCAGCAGAGCCACCAGTGAGATATCGCGGCTCCTGATGAGTTACCCCGGGCACGGTTCCGGGCGAACTGAGAACGCCGTATAAAAAGGCGAGATGGCTGATACTGCCGGGGCGAAGAGAACGAAACTTTCCGCGGGAGCTGCGAATAAGATCACGGAAATATGCCGATAAAAAAAAGCTGGTCACCTAAGTGACCAGCATTGAGCCTGAGGACTGCGTTTTTGTCGCTGCAGAGGGCGTTTCTCGCCGGGACGCGCGGGGGCGTCATGCTCCCGGCTTTACTGAGGGCGCGTGTATCATGTGTTCAGGTATGACGTGTAAGCAGTGCCGCCGCAGCTGGCGGCATGTCAGGAGAGCTGACCGGACTGCGCATTCGCCAGCGCCAGGGATACGGCCAGCGTTTGTGCCAGGCACAGCGAGGCAACCTGAGAGCGAAAACCGTCAACCTGGGCTTCGCGTACAACGAAACAGACGTCACTGAAGGCGGCAAGTGGGCTGACCTGGCTGTCAGTGATCGCGATTAAGCTGGCACCGCGTTTGGCCCCCAACTCGACCACTTCTACCGCCTCCCTTGCATAGGGTGAACAGCTGATGGCAATCACCACATCTTTGGGCGTAACCAGATTAAGCTGTTCTGTAAACATGCCGCCCAGCCCGTCAATCAGGAAGGCACGGCGTTCCAGATGGCGCAGGGCATACACTAGATAGGAGGCAACGCTAAACGACCGCCGCAGGCCGATTACGTAGACGTTTTCGGCTTCGTTCAGAAGCTGCACGGTTTTGTCTAACTGGTCCGGGCTCACCTGCATGGCCAGCTGCTGCAGGGCCTGACTGTTGACCATGGTGAAAACATTGAGAATTTCAGCCGGACTTTCGGGCGAATTCGCAGCATCGTCCGCTGCTGTCTGACGAAACAGCCGCGCTCGTTCTGTATAGTTGACGGTCTCTTCCATCAGATGCTGACGAAAAACCTGTTTCATTTCATTGAAACCGCTGAAGCCAAATGCATTAGCAAAGCGAATCAGCGTAGATGGCGGAACGTCGGCCTGCTGCGCAATAGAGGCCACGGTGTCAAAAGCAATACTGTTACTGTTATCAAGGATATAACGAGCCACCTGCTTCAGACGCTTGCTCAGCGTTTCGTAGCGACGGCGAATCTCGTCCTGCAGCAGTGAAAGTTGGGAGGGATTATTACTCATGACATCTGCTCATTTGCGGAAAACGTGGCTGGATAATGAACGCTATGATATCAGATGGTTGGAAAATTTCATTTTTTTGTTATGTATGCAGCTTTTATTTCATTGGTTTATGAAATGACTCACAGATTCACCGCGACAGGGGCGACGCGCGGGCGAGCTGGCCACTAAAACAGGCTGCATCCGATGAGGGCACAGCCTTACACAAGACCTGATCATTCTCTTCAAGGCGGATAACAGTCTTACAGTCCGGTATTCTCCCGAATATATTTTCTTGCCTTTACCGCGTACTCGAACGGATTGGCCAACGCAGGATCCTGTTCAGCCTCAACCACCATCCAGCCTTGATAGCCGTAGTCATCAAGAATTTTGAAAACCGGTTTAAAATCAATCACGCCGTCGCCTGGAACGGTGAAGGTGCCCTTTTTCACACCGTCCAGAAACGACAGGTGCTGGTCACGCACTTCTGCGACAATCTCATCCCGCACGTCTTTCAGATGAACGTGGAAAATGCGCGGCAGATGGGTTTTCAGCACTGCCAGCATCACGTCCTGTGAGCCTTCAGAATAATAGATGTGGCCGGTATCATAGAGTAAACCGACATTGTCATGCGTGAGCGCCATGAAACGGTCGATTTCCGCGGGCGTCTGAATGCCGGTGCCCATATGGTGGTGCAGGCAAACGCGCATCCCTTTCGCGGCGGCAAGGTCGGCAAGCGTATTGTAGCCTTCCGCCGTTCTCTGCCACTCGTCATCGTTAAACACCGGTTTGTGATCGAACACTGCCCGTGCTGTGCCCTGAATACTTTTACTCTGCTCTGAACAGCCGATCACCCGGGCACCCATTTCATAGAGAAAATTCATGTGCGCCGTAAAACCCTCAAGGGTCTCGTCTTTGTCACCCTGCGCAAAAAATGTGCTGAACCAGGCGTTGCAGATCTGAATGCCGCGAATATCGAGCATTGGCTTGAGAATGGCAGGATCGCGTGGGTATTTGCTACCCACTTCACTTCCTGAGAAGCCCGCCAGTGCCATCTCGCTGACGGTTTGCTGAAAAGTATTCTCGCTGCCCAGCTCGGGCATATCATCATTTGTCCAGCCAATGGGCGCTATCGCCAGCTTTACGTTATCGTTGTTCATTGTTTACCTGCCAAAGGCGAGAGATTTAGTTATAGAATGCCGGACGAGCGGGCATTTCAATCGGTTCAATGGCACCGCTTTTCTGCGCCTTGATACAGGCGTCAGCGGCGACGGAGGCGGCAAAACCATCCCAGGCAGACGGACCGGTTAACTGCCCGGCTTTCACGTCGTTGATAAACGCCTGCAGTTCGACGTCGTAAGCCTCGATAAAGCGGTCTTTCCAGTCGACTAAAATGGTGTTGGAAAGTTTGGCCTGTTTGCGCAGCTGCACTGACGAAGGCTCCGGCAGTCTGGCGATGCCTTCTTCACCCACTACCTCACACTGAATGTCGTAGCCGTAGGTACAGTTAACAAAAATTTCTACATCGATGCGCACGCCTTTTTGCGTTTCAAACAGGACGATTTGCGGATCTTTCAGATGCGGACGCGCTTTGGAACTGACGCGCGGGAAAACCACCTGCACGCTTTTGTAGTCGTCACTCGTCAGCCAGCGCAGTACGTCAAGTTCATGAATTAACGTATTGGTGATCGCCATTTCCGTATTGTAATTTTCGGGCACCGTCGGATTGCGATGCGCGCAATGCAGCATGAGCGGCTCGCCGATTTCACCGTCGGTAATCACTTTTTTCAGCGCCCGGTAGCCGGCATCGTAAGGCCGCATAAAACCCACCTGAACCAGCCGCTTACCGTGCTGAATTTCTGCTTCGACTACCCGACGGCAACCCTCTGCGCTCATGGCCAGCGGTTTTTCACAAAACACCGGCTTACCCGCCGCGATGGCCGCCAGGGTAAACTCTTCATGCGTCGGATCCCATGAGGTCACCAGCACCGCATCCACATCAGGTGACTGAATCACCTCATAGCCATCCTTGCAGACTTGCGCATCACTATTCAGCCGTTGCAGTGCAGCCTGCGCGCCTTCAACGTTGATATCAGATACCGCGACCACTCTTGCCCCTTGTAAGACATTGTTGCAGCGGCGAATGTGTTCCTGACCAATCGCGCCTGTTCCAATCACACCAAGTTTCAATGTCATAATTACACCTGTAGGGTTAAATCGAAGAGAAGAAACAAGGGCCGTCAGACGGCCCGGAAATCAGTATTTGCGGGCCTGTGCCAGATGCGCATTCAGTTTGTCCGCCACATCCTGCGTGCGCGCCGATTGAGCAGTTTGTGCAACGCCAACGTGCCACCAGCTGAAATATTTATGAATCATGGTCTTAGGCAGTACTTTAATATCTATCAGCGTAGAAACCTGCTGTGTTTTCGCATCGTCCAGCGCAGCGTTAAGCTGTTCCAGCGTGCTGACGCGATAGGTCTTGCACCCATAACCGGCAGCAATTGCGGCAAAGTCTACCGGCACCAGGCTGCCGTTTAGCTTACCGCTGTCCGTATTGCGGAAGCGAAACTCGGTAATGAAGCTGTCCATACCGTGCTCCATTTGCAGGTTGTTAATGCAGCCATTGCTCATGTTATCCAGCAGCACCACGTTGATTTTGGCACCCTCCTGAATTGAGGTTACCAGCTCGGAATGTAGCATCATAAAAGAGCCGTCGCCGACCAGGGCATAGACTTCCCGCTGGGGCTCCGCAAGCTTAACGCCTAACGCCGCATTCACTTCATATCCCATACAGGAATAGCCGTATTCGAGGTGATAGCCGTTATAGCCGCGCGTGCGCCAGACGCGTTGCAGGTCGCCGGGCAGGCTGCCTGCAGCACCGACGATGACGGCATCGGCAGGCAAATGTTGGTTGAGGGTACCCAAGACACTGCTTTGGGTCAGCAGAGACTGCGTCAAGCGATTGAATTCGGCGTAGACGGCGTCCCGATCCAGATGGTCGGCAATCTCGGGCACAAATTCAGCATCGTTATGTGTAACGTGATACACGCGCTGTCTTTCTTCTTCTAACTGTTGCCGCGCCTCGGCAACCTGCGTGCCCCAGTCGTTGCCATAGTGCTGCGAAACCAGCCCATGACTGAGCGCCAGCAGGGCTTCACGCGCATCGGCAAGCAGCTGCACGCCATCCAGTTTGTAGCTGTCAAAATTGCTGACGTTGATGTTAAGAAAGCTCACCTCGGGATGCCGGAAAATCCATTTCGATGAGGTGGTAAAATCGGTATAGCGTGTGCCAATCCCAATCACCAGATCGGCGTCTTTTGCCAGCAGGTTTGCCGCCAGACAGCCGGTTTCACCTACGCCGCCAACGTTGAGCGGATGATCGGACAGCAGCGTCCCTTTTCCGGCCTGCGTTTCAGCGAACGGAATCTGATACCGTTCAGCGAACGCCTGCAGCGCCTCGCCCGCCCCCGAATATTTGACGCCACCGCCGCAGATAATCAGCGGCTTACGTTTGCGGATAATAAGCTTCAGCGCATCTTCAAGTTGGGCCACGGTGGGCTGACGACGGTCCAGTCGGTGCACGCGTTTCTGGAAGAAATAGTCGGGGTAATCCCAGGCTTCGCCTTGCACATCTTGCGGTAAAGAGAGCGTGACGGCCCCGGTTTCAGCGGGGTCGGTGAGCACGCGCATCGCATTAATACAGGCGCTCATTAACTGTTCAGGGCGGCTGATGCGATCCCAGTATTTACTGACCGCTCTGAAGGCATCATTGGTGCTGATGCTCAGATCCCAGGATTGCTCAATCTGTTGCAACACCGGGTCAGGTTGTCGGGTGGCAAAAACGTCACCGGGCAGCAGCAGCAGGGGAATTCGGTTCGCCGTCGCCGTGGCCGCCGCCGTTAACATGTTGGCCGCACCCGGGCCAACAGAAGAGGTGCAGGCGATGATCTGACGCCGCAGGGATTGTTTGGCAAAGCCGGTTGCAGCGTGCGCCATTCCCTGCTCATTGCGTCCCTGGTATACCACCAGATCCCCACTGTCCTGTTCCAGTGCCTGGCCCAGACCCAGTACATTGCCATGGCCAAAAATGGCAAAAATGCCATGGACAAACTTCGTCTCATGCCCGTCTACGTCAATGTATTGATTATCAAGAAATTTAACTAATGCCTGTGCGGTAGTCAGTTTGATGGTGGCCATAAACTTTCCTCAACGTGCTGGCTGTAGCGGCGTCCGGCCCCGCGTATAAACGGCGTGACGTAACGGAGAGAGCTACCGGGATAACTGAAATGTCAGAGGATTATAAACAAATGCATTTTTCATAAAATACAATTACAGAAGAAATATTTCATTTTGCGAGGGGGATCAAATTTACATTCCTGCCGATCCCACGTAATACGCAGGAAAGGGGGGAACTGGAATGATTGGTGAGAGTTGCCGTTTTTTAAGATATTTCATTTCATTGTCAGGTCAGCCCTAAAAGACGGGCGGTGAGTCTGCCGCCTTGTGGTACGCGGTGCGCAGGGCATGGCGATAAAGTACCGGGGAGCGACAGATTTTTAACTGGTTCACATAATTGCATTGTAAGTTTCATTTTGAATTGAGTTTGGAATATTTGTTCCTCATACTGTGTTTATCGCTAATCAGACACCTTCAGACCCCGATATCCAACTTGTCCACAGTGTCTGCTCATCACAGAAGGAAACCAGAAGCATGAGTACACAACAGAAGCGTCTTGATGTGATTTGTATTGGACGCATCGCCGTAGACTTCTATGGTCAGCAAATTGGCGCGCGACTGGAGGACACCACGTCCTTTGCCAAATATCTTGGCGGTTCATCGGGTAACGTCGCTTATGGCACCGCTATTCAGGGGTTGCGTTCGGCCATGCTGGCGCGCGTAGGCGATGAGCATAACGGCCGTTTTTTACGTGAAAGCCTGCAAAGGGTTGGGTGTAATACCGATGCGCTGATAACGGATAAAAAACGCCTTACTGCCCTGGTGATTCTCGGCATCAAAGACGACGAAACGTTCCCACTCATTTTTTATCGTGATAACTGCGCCGATATGGGGCTGGTGCCAGAGGATATCGAGGAGTCCTTTATCGCCTCCTCCCGCTCGGTAGCGGTCACCGGCACGCACTTGTCACATCCCCAGACCCGGGCGGCTGTGCTAAAGGCGCTGGAGCTCGCCCGCAAAAACGGCCTGCGAACGGCGCTGGATATCGACTACCGGCCAGTATTGTGGGGATTAACCTCGCTGGGTGACGGTGAAACACGTTTCATTGCATCGTCAGAGGTAACGGCGCAACTGCAGCAGGTCGTCCACTATTTCGATCTTATCGTAGGCACCGAAGAAGAATTCCATATCGCGGGCGGCAGCACCGATACGCTGACGGCGCTGAGAAATGTCCGTGAGGTCAGTAAGGCTACGCTGGTCTGTAAGCGGGGTGCAATGGGATGCGTTGTCTTTGAACATGAGATTCCGGAAAGCTGGGAGCAGGTAACGCTGCACAGCGGCGTGCGCGTCGAGGTGTTAAACGTGCTGGGCGCAGGTGACGCGTTTATGTCGGGCCTGCTGCGTGGCTGGTTAAATGATGAAGGCTGGGAGCAGGCCTGCCGTTATGCCAATGCCTGCGGTGCGTTGGTGGTTTCACGCCACGGTTGCGCGCCGGCGATGCCGACCCGAGAAGAACTGGACGATTTTCTGAGCCGCGAAAACGCCGTCAAGCGTCCGGATCTGGACAGTCGATTAACGCACCTGCACCGCGTGACCACCCGGCAGCGTGCCTGGCCGGAACTCAATATCTTTGCCTTTGACCATCGTAAGCAACTGGTCGATATGGCCAAGGCAGCGGGGGCTGACGTCAGCCACATTCCTCAACTCAAGCTCCTGCTGCTCCAGGCCGCAGAGCAGGCGGTACAGCAGGCAGGCATTGAAAGCAAAAGCGGCATTCTGGCCGATACCACCTTCGGACAACGAACGCTTAACGCCATTACCGGCAAGAACAGATGGATCGGGCGGCCGATAGAGTTACCGGGATCCCGACCGTTACGCCTTGAACACGGCAATATCGGCACACAGCTTGCCAGCTGGCCAATGGAGCACGTGGTAAAATGTCTGGTGTTTTATCACCCGCATGACAGCGCCGAACTGCGTGAAGAGCAGGATGCCGTGTTGCTGGATGTCTGGAAAGGCTGTAACAAAAGCGGGCATGAACTGCTGTTGGAAGTGATTCTGCCAGAGGGGCAGCCAGACCGTAACGAAGCCTGTTATCTGGCGGTTCTGAGCCACTTTTATGCGTTGGGAATCAAGCCGGACTGGTGGAAATTACCGCCCCTGTCAACAGCGAGCTGGCAGGCCATTGGCACCCTGATTGAGGCGCAGGATCCTCACTGTCGCGGTATCCTGTTGCTCGGGCTGGATGCGCCAGAGGAGACGCTGAAACTCGGTTTCGCTGCGGCTGCGGCTGCGCCATGGGTGAAAGGCTTCGCGGTGGGACGGACGATTTTTGCCCAGCCTTCAAGTCAGTGGTTGCAGGGTGAAATTGACGACGCGGCGCTGGTAACGGCTGTAAAAGATAACTATCTGCGTTTGATTGATTACTGGCGCACGGCACGCGAGCAGGCGTGAAAAGAACCAGAATCGAGCCGTGTGGAGACGTGCTTTCCCACGCGGCTCGCTGTTTTCAGGGCGGGAACCTGAAATAACACCCATATCAGGCAAGGGCCTGTTGCGGTTATTTCAGTTTAATGCTCTTCACTACCGTTTCAGCATCGCTTTGCGCCTGCTGCTGGTTCTGGCCCGGCAGCGTGATCTGCATGGTCATCAGCTTACCATCCACCTTGGCCAACACGACGGAAGACCAGGAGGTCTGGTTATTGGCTGAGATCACGGTGTCCAGCTGCTGTGCAGGTTCGCCGCCCAGGGTGACCGCTTTGTTAGAGACAACCTGTAGCTGCGGATCGCGGTTACGCTGCTGTTGTTCCATGCGCTGTGATAAAACATCCAGCCCTTCGTTAGTGGGATCACCTGCAATGACGATAATCGCCCGCGCGCCGCTTTCATCAGCATACACGTGCATATTGGTGCTTTGTGAGCCCAGCTTGCCGCTCTTATCGGACATGCCCGGCGGTAAGGCGAAGCTTAACTTGCCATCCATCAGCGTCACGGTTTGTGCCGACTGACTGGCAGATGCGCCGTTGTCGTTTGCCGCGTCATCTTTCTTTTGGTCACAGGCGGCAAGGCCGAGGACCAGCAAACCAATTCCCGCATATTTCACTAAATTACGCATCAGAATCCCTTTTTAAATTTCCACTCAGGCGTTTATACAACAGGAATCAGGCTGCAAACGCAACCTGAGTATTGTCAGAAGATTTTAGCGGATTGTCAGGAAAGGCTGTATTGCCGGTTAGCCGAAATGTATCTGTGGTTGAGCCTGGCGTTCGGCCAGACGTTTCAACGCCGCATTGAGCAACACACCATAGGCAGGCAGGAAGAACACCATGCAGATCAGCACCTTGAAACTGTAATCGACCAGGGCGATTTCCACCCAGTGCTGCGCCATAAACGCATCGGAGCTTTTATAGAAGGCGATAAAAAAGAACGCCAGCGTGTCGCTGATATTACCTAAAAACATGGCACAGCCGGGCGCTATCCACCACTGCGGCAGGCGACGCAGGCGGTTAAAGACATGCACATCCAGAATCTGGCCCAGCGCGTAAGCCATAAAGCTGGCGCAGGCGATACGGGCGACAAACAGGTTCACCTGCTGCAATGCCTGCCAGCCTTGCCACTCGCCCTGATAAAACAGGCTGGAAATGGTATAGGAGATAAACAACGCCGGCACCATGACCGCCAGAATAATCCGCCGTGCAAGCGGCGCGCCAAAAATGCGGACGGTGAGATCGGTCGCCAGGAAGATAAACGGGAAACTAAAGGCGCCCCAGGTGGTATGGAAACCAAAAAGGGAGACGGGCAACTGCACCAGATAATTACTGGAGGTAATCACCAGCAGGTGAAACAGGGACAGCCAGAAAAGCGCATAAGTGCGCTGACGCGGGGTAAATGCGAGCATAGTTAGCCTTTTTAATCGTGGGGTGAGGGAACCCATTGCAGGGCGCAGAACGGTCCGCGCACTACGGTTTCATGAACAAAAAACGGCCGCATCTTACCCTGGTGTGCTATTAATGCAATGGCTAATTTTAACGCAATCGTTATCGCCTTGCGTCAAAGGGCTGACGCGCTAGAATAAGCGCCCGCCAACCTGAATTGAGATCGTGATGAGTGATGCATTTTCTTCCGCCGACCATCAACTGGATGCGTTAGGCCTTCGCTGTCCCGAACCGGTCATGATGGTTCGCAAAACCGTGCGTGGGATGCAGGACGGTGAAACGCTACTGATCGTGGCTGACGATCCGGCGACCACGCGGGATATTCCCGGTTTTTGCCGCTTTATGGAGCATCGCCTGTTGGTCGCGCAAACCGACACGTTGCCTTATCAGTTTTTGATCAGGAAAGGGATGGGCGAATAACGGCGGCACCTGCCGCCGTCAGGTTGTTAATCCCGCGTGCGCAGCAGCCGCAACGCGTTCGCCGTGACCAGCGCGGTGGCGCCAGAATCAGCCAGCACCGCCAGCCACAATCCGGTCAGTCCGAGAAGCGTGGTAACCAGAAACAGCGCCTTAAGCCCTAACGCAATGCCGATATTCTGACGAATAATTGCCCGGGTGCGACGCGCCAGACCGATCATCGGAGCCAGATGGCTGAGCTGATTGCGCGTCAGGGCCGCATCGGCTGCTTCCAGCGCGACATCGGTGCCGCTGCCCATGGCGATGCCCAGCGTGGCCGCCTTCATGGCTGGCGCATCATTGATGCCGTCGCCCACCATTGCCACAACCTGATGCTGACTGAGCTGGCGAACCCGCTCAACCTTGTCGGCGGGTAATAAGCCTGCGTGCCACGCGATATCCAGTTGTTGCGCCACCACAGCCGCCGCTCGCGGGTTATCCCCTGTGAGCATAATGCTGTTGATGCCGAGCGCCTTTAACGCCTGCAACGCGGCAGGCGTTTCACTGCGCAGCCGATCGCGCAACGCGAGCGCACCCAGCGCATCACCATTACGCAGCACAATCACCAGGGTTTCGCCCTGGGCTTCCTGCTCGCTAATCATGTCCAGTTGCCGGGCGTTGAGCGCGTTGACGTAAGCCGGTGCCAGCAGTTCAATGCGCTGGCCTGCAACCTCGGCCCTGATGCCGCTGCCGGCGATGGCCTGTTGATGCGCGGCTGCCGGAATTGTCAGGGATTTCGCCTGGGCCGCAGCCACAATTGCCGTAGCCAGCGGATGCGTGGAGCCTTGTTCAACGGCGGCGCCCAGCAGCAGAATCTCGTCTTCACTGAGATCGCCGAATGACAAAATGCGGGTTAACTGCGGTTTGCCTTCCGTGAGCGTCCCGGTTTTATCGAACGCAATCGTCTGCACCGTACTCAGGCGTTCCAGGGCTGCACCGCCCTTGATTAAAGCGCCGCGCCGCGCCGCGGTCGCAAGGCCAGACGTAATGGCCGCTGGCGTCGAGATCACCAGTGCACAGGGGCAACCGATGAGAAGTAACGTCAGCCCTTTGTAGATCCACGGTAGCCATGGACCCGCGCCGAGCAGCGGCGGTATGACCATGACCAGCAGCGCCAGCAGCATGATTGCAGGCGTGTAAATGCGGCTGAAATTATCGATAAAGCGTTCCACCGGAGCACGATGGCTTTCGGCTTCCTCAATCAGCTGCAAAATGCGGTCAATCGCGCTCTCGCCGGGTTTTGACACCACGTCCAGCGTCACCAGCCTGTCCACGCTGGTGGCGCCAGCAAGCACCTTATCGCCCCGCATGCGAAGAACCGGCAAAGACTCGCCGGTTAAGGCGCTTTCATCGAAGCTGGCGCTTTCCGCGACCAGGCATCCGTCAACCGGCAGGCGACCACCGGCGGCAACCTCTATACGGTCGCCTGGCTGCAGCGCCGCCAGTGGAACCTCACTGCGAACGCCATTTTGCAGGCGCACGGCCGATTCGGGACGGATCGCCATCAGCTGACTCACGCCACTGCGCGCACGGATTGCCGCATAGGCCTCCAGGCGTTCACCCAGTTGGAACAGCAGCAACACCATGGCTGCTTCCGCATGGGCGCCAATCAACAGCGCGCCCGCCGACGCCAGCGTCATCAGGGTTTCGATCGTAAAAGCGGAGCCGGTTCGTAGACGTTGCCAGGCTTTACGCGCGACCGGTGCCAGACCAACCAGCGTGGTGAGAATAAATAATCGATCGCCCCACACAGCATTGACCTGGCTGAGCGCAACGCTGGCCAGCATTAACCCGGCGAGCAGAAAAAGGGGGATATGTGTTTGCCAGGGGGCGGGTGAAGAAGCGGAAGCAGCGGTGGAGGAGAGTTGAAATCCGGCTTTTCTGACGGCGTCTTCTATCGCGCCTTGAACCGGTGCGCGGGCGTCAACAATCAGCTTCTCACTGGAGAATACGACGCGGGCCTGGGTGACGTCAGGAAGCTGACGAACGGCCGTTTCGATAGCGCGGGCACAGCTGGGGCAGTCCATGCCGCTGACCAGCCAGCTGAACTGAAAAGCATCTGAGGACCGTCGTCGGTCACCTTCGTCATTGGCTTCACTGCTGGATGAACTGCCGCACGCGCAGTCACCAGCGCAGCCATTGCCGTCAGAAATTTCAGGCGTTGCCGCAGTAACAGACAGCGAACCAGAACGAACAGGGCGGATTGCACAAAGCGGTTTTGCGGCACGGTGCGTACCGCAGGGCTTACCGCAGCCACAAGCATGATGTTGATGCATATAACCTCCGGAAGACGTGGGCACCATGCCCACGCCTTATCTTACACCCGACGGTTTATTCCATCTTCAGATTTATTGTGACGCTTTCTTAGTAAATCCACAGGGAGCGGACAATCATAAAGTGGCCCGCAAAATAGCAGGCTGCGACGATGGCGCTGTCCGCGCTAAAGCGGCGACGGTAATGGCTGATAAACCACACAATATTGGCCAAAAGAAGCAGGGCCGAACCGACGAGAATCGAAAAGCTGTAATCGCTGGGACGGAAAAAATATTGCTCTGCCGCCATCCAGTTCATCACCAGCGTCATGCCGATAAGCGTACAGACCGGCCAGCGTAGCGTTTCCAGCTTGCTCCACAGAATGCCAATCACGACAACCCCGATGATCAAAAAGGTCAGCGGAATGGGCCAGTAGAAACTCATCGTCATGTTGGCGGCGAAGCACAGCGTATAGAGCAGATGCGACAGGAAAAACGCGCCCAGCGCGTAGAGCGTCTGCTGACGTGGAAGCAGCGTCAGCGTATCGCCGACAAGCGTGGCGACCAGCCCGGCCACAATCAGATAGTCTGACGTGTTGCGCGTAGGGGCTTGCCAGGCGAGGCCGACTAACAGCAGTAAGGTTACCGGCTTGAATAACCAGCGTTGCCATTGAGGTCCCCGGTAAGAGGCATCCACATACAGCCAGCCGGAGAAAAGTACCGCGAGAAAGGACCAGAGCATTGCTTCTCCCTATTGACCAAAAATGGTGACAGTTCCTGAAATACTCCTGTCAGTCTAGGTTACGCCAGCCTGATGTGACAATCGGTCAACTCTGGTTGTATGCTTTAGCGCGCCATGTACGCCATCTGTAACCTGAGAAACGTTGGGATATTATGAAACCACCGCTACTTTTTATCATTGTGCTGGCTGTTATCGCCGTTTTAGCGACTCGCCAGTTCATCAAACAGCGGCGTGAAGCCGCCGTCAACGATGCCTCGCCGGTTCGCACCCTGACAGTCGAAGTGAAAACCAAACGTGAGTTTTCTGTTTCCAGCCGGCGCTCGCGTGAACGGGAAGTGATCGCCGGTGATGAAATGCGCTATGAGGCCTGGTTTCATCCGCTGAACGGCGAAAGCGATATTAAGATGCGGGTAAGTGAAAGCGACTACCATCTGATGGACAAGGGCACGCAAGGGGAACTGACTCTGCAGGGCTCGCGCTTTATTCAGTTTACGCCCGCCCGGCACTGACGGCGGGCCAGGTGCCCGCCGTGACGACTTACTTACGTGGAAAGTTTTTTTTCTGCCACGCGACCAGTTCGAATACGCCAAACAAAAAGACTTTTATCTGGGTGACACGATCGATCGGCGGCGCATCTTTACCTTGGGTGGTGCGCAGCAGGACCAACTGCAGACCATGCATCAGAATCATAAATATCAGAGCCACATTGATAAACCAGGTCAGTGGCTTAGGATAAGGATGAATCAGGTTAAACAGTAAAAAACCCCATACGCACAGCATCAGCAGGCGTCCTAAATTAAGTAACATCGTGTGTCTCCTGTTGGCGCTGATATAAGCGATAGGCCACCTGGCCGGCAATTTTTTCGCGGTATAGATCCCAGTGTGCTGGAACCGGGGGAGCACCGCGTTCAACTTCACTTTCAACGTAGATGAGTGCGTCAGCAGTCAGCCAGCCGTTATTCTCCAGCAGTTGCAGCGTTTGTTCCAGCAGGCCCTGACGAAACGGCGGGTCGATAAACACGATATTAAACGGCTTACCGCTCTGCGCCAGCCATGTCAGCGTATTGGTCTGCACAACCTGGCCGTTGGCGGCCTGAAGCGTCTGTAAATTTTTGGCCAACTGCTGCGCCACCGGGCGTTCCAGCTCCAGTAACGTTGCCGACGCGGCGAAACGCGACAAGGCTTCCAGCCCCAGCGCACCACTGCCGGCAAAGCAGTCCAGACAGTTGGCCGCCTGAATAGACGGCGCCAGCCAGTTAAACAGCGTTTCACGCACTCTGTCGGTAGTCGGACGCAGTCCGGCACTGTCCGGCACCGGCAATTTGCGGCCGCGCCACTGTCCGCCAATAATGCGGATTTGGCCTGCACCACCAGTCTTACGGGGAGGTTTTATCATCTTGCTCACAAATCTTCATAATTTGTTGCGTAGTTTAACGGGCGAAACGATGAGAAGAAACGTTAAAAAAGGGTGCTGTGGTGAGCTGGCTGGAAAGTGTTAGACTACAGCGTTGCTGCTGTTATGCATAATTCTGCGGTTTGACGCTCATCTGGCGTTTATCACCAATACTGTTTTTAACCCTGGGAACATTGTGCTACCGGGATGAAGCCATCGAGGAGTGTGGTTACACAATGGCAAAAGAGAAAAAACGAGGCTTTTTTTCCTGGCTGGGATTTGGCAAAGAAGAAGAGAAACAACCCTCAACGGAAGCGCAGGCATCACAAACTGCACAACCGGAAGTCCAGCAGCCAGAACAGGAAGCCCCGGCAATAAGTCAGGCGGAGATCCACGCGGAAGAGACCGTTGCAACGACTGAAAAAGTCGTTGAACAGCAACACACAGCGGATCCCGATAGCGAAGTAAAGCTGACAGCAATTACCCCATCGGCTGAAAACGTGCCTGATCCGCATGATGGCGTTATCACGCCCGCAGAACCTGCGTCCGAGCCAGTGGACGATGAGGCGCCGCTCAGCGATGACGAACTCGCGGCACTGGCGCTGGCCGATGCGGAGATCGTGGAGGTTACGCCGCACGAGCCTGAAATCCTTCAGTCCGAACCTGTCCCGGTGGCAGACGAAGCACCGCTCAGCGATGACGAACTCGCCGCACTGGCGCTGGCCGATGCGGATATCGTGGAGGTTACGCCGCACGAGCCTGAAATCCTTCAGTCCGAATCTGTCCCGGTGGCTGACGAGGCACCGCTCAGCGATGACGAACTCGCCGCGCTGGCGCTGGCCGATGCGGATATCGTGGAGGTTACGCCGCACGAGCCTGAAATCCTTCAGTCCGAACCTGTCCCGGAGGCAGACGAGGCGCCGCTCAGCGATGACGAACTCGCCGCACTGGCGCTGGCCGACGCGGATGCCGTTCAGGATGTTCCAGAAAACGCCGATCGGGTGGAGCCAACAGATACCGTCAGCGATCTTCCTTTAGCCGCCGCGCCACTGGTGACGCAGGAGCAGGATCGTCCGACAAAAGAGGGCTTCTTTGCCCGCCTGAAACGCAGCCTGGTGAAAACCCGTCAGAACCTGGGATCGGGTTTTATCGGCCTGTTCCGTGGCAAAAAGATTGATGATGAGCTGTTTGAAGAGCTCGAAGAGCAACTGCTGATTGCGGATGTGGGGGTCGAAACGACGCGCCGTATCATCACCAGCCTGACGCAGCATGCCGACCGTAAACAGCTTCGCGATGCAGAGGCGCTTTATGGCCTGCTGAAAACTGAAATGGCCGACATTCTGGCGAAAGTGGAAGAACCGCTTAATGTTGAAGGCAAAACGCCTTTTGTCATTTTGATGGTCGGTGTTAACGGCGTAGGTAAAACGACCACCATCGGCAAGCTGGCTCGTCAGTATCAGGCAGAAGGCAAGTCGGTCATGCTGGCGGCGGGCGACACCTTCCGTGCAGCGGCCGTTGAACAGCTTCAGGTATGGGGCCAGCGTAACAACATTTCTGTGGTGGCGCAGCATACCGGTGCCGATTCCGCTTCGGTGATTTTCGATGCGATTCAGGCCGCGAAATCCCGTGGCGTTGACGTGTTAATCGCCGACACCGCAGGCCGTTTGCAAAACAAATCGCACCTGATGGAAGAACTGAAGAAAATTACGCGCGTCATGAAAAAGCTGGATGAGCAGGCGCCGCATGAAGTCATGCTGACAATTGATGCCAGCACCGGGCAAAATGCCATCAGCCAGGCCAAACTGTTCCATGAAGCGGTTGGTCTGACCGGTATTACCCTGACAAAACTGGATGGCACGGCCAAAGGCGGTGTGATTTTCTCGGTGGCAGATCAGTTTGGCATCCCTATCCGGTATATCGGTGTCGGAGAAGGCATCGAAGATTTACGGCCGTTCAAGGCCGAGGATTTTATTGAGGCATTGTTTGCCCGAGAGGACTAATTAGGATGATTCGCTTTGAAGAGGTCAGTAAGGCATATCTCGGCGGACGTCAGGCGCTGCAGGGCGTAGATTTTCATCTACGTCCCGGTGAAATGGCGTTTCTGACCGGCCATTCTGGCGCAGGGAAAAGTACCTTGCTGAAGCTTATTTGTGGCATTGAGCGTCCCAGCGCCGGACAAATCTGGTTTAGCGGGCATGATATTTCACGCCTGCGTAACAGCGAGGTGCCGTTTCTGCGCCGTCAGATTGGTATGATCTTTCAGGATCACCACCTGCTGATGGATCGTTCTGTCTATGACAACGTGGCCATTCCGCTGATCATCTCCGGTGCCAGCGGGGAAGATATCCGGCGGCGTGTTTCAGCCGCGCTAGATAAAGTGGGCCTGCTCGACAAAGCGAAAAGTTATCCTATTCAACTTTCCGGTGGTGAACAGCAGCGCGTGGGTATTGCACGCGCCGTGGTGAATAAACCGGCGGTGCTGTTGGCTGATGAACCAACCGGTAACCTGGATGAGGCGCTGTCTGAAGACATCCTGCGCCTGTTTGAAGAGTTTAACCGCGTTGGGGTGACGGTCCTGATGGCGACACACGATGTGGGGCTAATCGGTCGCCGAAATTATCGGGTGATGACGCTAAATAAAGGACGCCTGCACGGAGGCCACGATGGTCAATAAACGCAACAAACGCGCGCCCGCGCCGAAGGCGAAGCAACCGTCGAAAAGCAAAGCGTTACGCGGCGGCTGGCAGGAGCAGTGGCGCTATGCGCTGCGCGGTACGTTGTCTGACATGTGGCGTCAGCCGTTAGCGACGTTGCTGACGGTGATGGTTATCGCGATCTCTTTGACGTTGCCCAGCGTGTGTTACATGGTGTGGAAAAACGTTAGCCAGGCCGCCACTCAGTGGTATCCCGCGCCGCAGCTGACGGTCTATCTCTCCAAAACGCTGGATGATGCCGCCGCCGAAAATGTGACGACTCAGCTGAAGCAGGTCGATGGCGTGGACCACGTTAACTACCTTACGCGCGAAGAAGCCCTGAACGAATTCCGTAACTGGTCAGGCTTTGGCGGCGCGATGGATATGCTGGAGCAGAATCCTCTCCCGGCCGTGGTCATTATTACGCCTAAACTTACCTTCCAGAATTCCGACACGCTACAAACTCTGCGCGACAGGGTGGCGAAAGTGCAGGGCGTTGACGAAGTGCGCATGGATGACAGTTGGTTTGCTCGTCTTGCGGCGCTGACCGGGCTGGTGGGGCAGATTGCCTCCATGATCGGTATCTTAATGATCGTGGCGGTGTTCCTGGTGATTGGTAACAGCGTCAGGCTGAGCATTTTTGCCCGGCGCGATACCATCAACGTGCAGAAGTTGATCGGGGCGACCGACGGGTTTATTCTGCGTCCGTTCCTGTATGGCGGTGCGTTGTTAGGTTTCTCTGGTGCCGTGTTATCGCTGCTTCTTTCCGAAGTGCTGGTCCTGCGTTTGCAGTCCGTGGTGGCCCATGTTGCCTCGGTGTTTGGCACGACCTTCTCGCTGGAAGGGTTCTCCTGGGATGAGGCACTGTTGCTGCTGCTGATCGCGGCGATTATTGGATGGGTTGCGGCCTGGCTGGCTACGGTACAACATTTACGCCGATTTACGCCGCAGTAAACCTCTGCAACATTTTTTTGTTATAATCATCCTCTGCTGCCGACAATGGGTGCAGAGGATATTGCCCCGCTGTCATCTGTGTGTAAAATATTCACTGCTAAAATTGAACTTGTGGATAACTTTGTTTTCCAAGTAGCACAGATTGCTTTTGGTTTTCCTGCGACGTTGACATAATGTGACGTGCGCTTAAGGAAAGATGCGGCAATTCCACTGATTTTGTGAGGGTTTGAATGACCAAAGAAATGCAAACTTTAGCTATTGCTCCTCTGGGCAACCTGGAATCTTACGTTCGGGCTGCCAACACCTGGCCGATGCTGTCGGCAGAAGAGGAAAAGGCGTTGGCTGAACGGCTGCATTACCAGGGCGATCTGGATGCGGCTAAGACGCTGATCCTGTCTCACCTACGCTTTGTTGTTCATATCGCTCGTAACTACTCAGGTTACGGCCTGCCTCAGGCTGACCTGATTCAGGAAGGTAACATCGGCTTGATGAAAGCCGTTCGTCGCTTTAATCCTGAAGTTGGCGTCCGTCTGGTATCCTTTGCCGTACACTGGATTAAAGCGGAAATTCACGAATATGTGCTGCGTAACTGGCGTATCGTGAAAGTGGCGACCACGAAGGCACAGCGCAAGCTGTTCTTTAACCTGCGTAAAACCAAGCAGCGCCTGGGCTGGTTTAATCAGGACGAAGTAGAAATGGTCGCGCGCGAGTTGGGCGTGAGCAGCAAAGATGTGCGGGAAATGGAATCGCGCATGGCCGCTCAGGATATGACCTTCGATATGTCCGCTGATGACGAAAGCGGTGAAGGTAAATCCATGGCGCCGGTGCTGTATCTCCAGGATAAAACCTCTGATTTTGCCGACGGTATCGAAGAGGATAACTGGGAGTCACATGCAGCCGACAAGCTGACGTACGCAATGGAAGGCCTGGACGAGCGCAGCCAGCATATCATTCGCGCCCGCTGGCTGGATGAGGACAACAAAACTACCCTGCAGGAACTGGCCGATCGTTATGGCGTTTCCGCAGAGCGCGTCCGACAGCTTGAAAAGAACGCGATGAAGAAACTCCGAATGGCTATCGAAGCCTGACGAGACAGGGCGACTTCAGGTCGCCCTTTTTTATTGTCTGTTTTTTTATTTTACCCAGCCGTCAACCTGGGCGCGAAAACCACAGGCCTGCATAAACGCCGCCCGAATACGTTGATCGTCACTGCCGTCATCGGCAATCCACCAGTCGTTTAACGATGGATTCTGCTTCATCGTCTCTTCCAGCAAATACTGTCCTACGCCACGTCGCCGGGTAACATCTCTTACAGCCAAATGATGCACTTTGCCGTGAATACCTGAAATTTCAAGTTGTAATGCAGCCAGTAGACGATCGTTGAAGCGCGCCGCATAAAGACGATGGCTTTCATTCAACGCTGTCTCCAGCTTTTCTATATCGATCTCAGGCCAGATTTTCCCCAGATCTATCCGGTCCTGTAGCGTCAACGAGGTGAGACGCAAAATGGTGAGCTTCATAATAAACACCTGTGCGTGTAAAAGTCGTTAGTGTAGTCAATTCCCGTTACCGGAACCCTGGCACATTTTAGGCAATAAAACAGGTCAAAACAGCGACAGAGTGCCAGGATAATAGCTATAAACATGATATCCGCTTTTAAAGGCAGCATAACGCGCTGGCCTGGTGAGTAAAAGCCACGCATTGGCTCCAGAGGATTATGCTGCTTTTGGCTGCGAATCATGAATATGTCAGTTGCTTTACAGAATATACTTCCTGTTTAATAGACTGAAATATAAAGCCTTATTATTAATAAAAGCCAGAAAAGCGTGCTAACTCATTATTGTTAAATCAGTTTTCCACTTTATCTGGCAGAAAATAAAACCACTCACAACAAACACGACACAACTGATGGGGTAGTTCGCATGAAAATGACAGGTCGCGCGTTACTGGCTGGATGCGTTGCATTGGCGATGAGCCATGCGGCAATGGCGAAAGAGATTAAAATAGCTATCGTAGGCGCCGCTACTGGCCCAGTCGCGCAATACGGTGATATGGAATTTACCGGTGCTGCACAGGCGATTAAAGATATTAATGCCAAAGGCGGCGTGAACGGCGACAAACTGGTCGGTGTGGAATATGACGACGCCTGCGACCCAAAACAAGCGGTTGCGGTGGCGAACAAGGTGATCAACGACGGCATTAAGTATGTTATCGGCCACCTGTGCTCCTCCTCAACTCAGCCCGCTTCAGATATCTACAACGACGAAGGCGTGCTGATGATTACCCCCGCGGCCACGGCACCTGAACTCACGGCACGTGGCTATGCAGATGTGATGCGCACCACCGGTCTGGATTCTGACCAGGGCCCAACGGCGGCGAACTACATTCTGGATGTGATCAAACCTAAACGTATCGCTGTGGTGCATGACAAACAGCAGTACGGCCAGGGCCTCGCGGAATCCGTACAAAAAACCCTGAAGGCCAAAGGCGGCAACGTGGTGATGTTCGAAGGTATCACCGCGGGCGATAAAGATTTCTCTACGCTGGTTGCGCGTCTGAAGAAAGAGAACGTGGATTTCGTGTACTACGGTGGTTACTACCCGGAGCTGGGCCAGATTCTGCGCCAGGCGAAAGCGGCAGGCCTGAAAGCCGGCTTTATGGGACCAGAAGGTGTGGGTAACGCCTCGCTGTCTAACATCGCAGGCGACGCTTCTGAAGGGCTGTATGTAACCTTACCAAAACGTTACGACCAGCTGCCGCAGAACAAGGCGATTGTTGAAGCCATTAAAGCGAATACCGCGTCTAACCGCAAAGATCCAACCGGCCCCTTTGTCTGGACAACCTACGCGGCGATTCAGTCTCTGGTAACTGGTATTGAACGCAGTAAGAGCGATGAGCCAGATGCGATTGCGAAGAACCTGAAAACCGGCGCGCCTGTGCCGACAGTGATGGGTGACCTGAGCTGGGATCAGAAAGGCGATCTGAAAGGCTTCGAGTTTGGTGTCTTCAAATGGCACAAAGACGGTTCATCCACCGCGGTTAAATAAGGTCATGACGCTTCCCTGCAGCCTTTGCTCGGGGAAGCAGGCCAAAGCGATGCGCCCTGTGGGGCAATGCTTTCGCCTTGCTAACCCTCTCCTGCTGGCAGGAGAGGGGTTTTCTGGTTTCTGAGTAGGTCCTCATTATGTCCGAGCAGTTTCTCTATTTCATTCAGCAGATGTTCAACGGGGTCACCCTCGGGAGCACCTACGCGCTGATCGCCATTGGCTACACCATGGTTTACGGCATTATCGGCATGATCAACTTCGCCCACGGCGAGGTCTATATGATCGGCAGCTATGTCTCTTTTATGGTGATTGCTGCCCTGATGATGATGGGCATTGATACCTCATGGCTCATGATCGCCGCCGGCTTTGTGATGGCAGTGATTATTTCCAGCGCCTATGGCTGGAGCATTGAGCGCGTGGCTTACCGGCCGGTTCGCTCTTCCAAGCGCCTGATTGCGCTGATCTCCGCCATCGGAATGTCCATCTTCCTGCAAAACTACGTCAGCCTCACCCAGGGCTCGCGCGATCTTGCGTTGCCGAGCTTAATTACCGGCCAGTGGACGCTGGGAGAAAGCAATGGTTTCGCGGCCACGCTGTCGACGATGCAGCTGGTGATCTGGGTGGTGACGTTCCTGACCATGCTGGCGCTGACCCTGTTTATTCGCTATTCCCGCATGGGCCGCGCCTGCCGAGCCTGTGCTGAAGACCTGAAAATGGCCAGCCTGCTGGGCATTAATACGGATCGCGTCATTTCGCTGACCTTCGTGATTGGTGCCGCGATGGCGGCGGTGGCCGGCGTGCTGTTAGGCCAGTTTTATGGCTCCATCAACCCCTTTATCGGCTTCATGGCGGGCATGAAAGCCTTTACCGCAGCGGTGCTGGGCGGCATTGGCAGTATTCCCGGCGCGATGATTGGCGGTCTGGTGCTGGGCATTGCTGAAGCCCTGACCTCGGCCTATCTCTCCACGGAATATAAAGATGTGGTGTCGTTTGCCTTACTGATCGTGGTGCTGCTGGTGATGCCGACCGGCATTCTGGGCCGTCCGGAGGTAGAGAAAGTATGAAACGCCTTGGTCTGGTCAATGCGCTGATCTCTACGGTCATGTTGCTGGTTCTGGCCGCGTTCTTTATGGGAATGCGCCTCGATCTGAATGGTACGAAGCTACAGGTGGTCAATGCCGGTAGCGTGCGCTGGAACTGGATATTTATCGGTTGTGCGGTGGTGTTTCTGTTCCAGCTGCTGCGTCCGCTGCTTCAGGGCAAGCTGAAGCGCAGCAGTGGCGGTCTGGTGCTGCCTGGGTTTGATGGTTCCACGCCGAAGCAAAAACTCGTCATGGCGTTAATGATCGCTGCTGCCGTTATCTGGCCTTTTCTGGTCTCGCGCGGCAGCGTTGATATTGCGACGCTCACGCTCATCTACATCATGCTGGGCCTCGGGCTGAACGTGGTGGTTGGGCTATCGGGGCTGCTGGTTCTGGGCTATGGCGGCTTCTATGCCATCGGTGCCTATACCTTTGCTTTGCTCAATCATTACTATGGTTTCGGTTTCTGGCAGAGCCTGCCGCTGGCCGGATTAGTGGCCGCGGCCTTTGGCCTGCTGCTGGGGTTCCCGGTATTGCGGCTGCGCGGCGATTATCTGGCTATCGTGACGCTGGGCTTCGGCGAAATCGTCCGTATTCTGCTGCTTAACAATACCGCGATTACAGGGGGACCGAACGGTATTGCCCAGATTCCCAAACCCACTTTCTTCGGCCTGGAGTTCGGCCGCCGCGTCAGTGAAGGGGGATGGGGCACGTTTCACGAGGTCTTTGGCATGAAGTACGATCCCAGCGACAGGGTGATTTTCCTGTATCTGGTGGCGTTACTGTTAGTGGTGTTGACGCTGTTTGTGATTAACCGTCTGCTGCGTATGCCGCTTGGACGGGCCTGGGAAGCACTGCGTGAAGATGAGATTGCCTGTCGCTCGCTGGGCTTAAGCCCGACCCGTATCAAGCTGACTGCCTTTACTATCAGTGCGGCTTTTGCGGGGTTTGCCGGTACGCTGTTTGCCGCCCGCCAGGGATTTGTCAGTCCCGAATCCTTTACCTTCGTTGAATCCGCGTTTGTGCTGGCCATCGTGGTTCTGGGCGGAATGGGATCGCAGTTTGCGGTGATTCTGGCCGCCATTCTGCTGGTGGTGTCGCGTGAACTGATGCGCGACCTCAATGAGTACAGCATGCTGGTCCTCGGTGGGTTGATGGTGCTGATGATGATCTGGCGGCCGCAGGGTTTATTGCCGATGAAGCGTCCACACCTGAAACTCAGGCAGGGTAAACAAGGAGAGCAGGCATGAGTCAGCCTTTATTAGCCGTTGAAGGCCTGATGATGCGCTTCGGCGGTCTGTTAGCCGTAAACAACGTCAAACTGGAACTGCGTCCACAGGAAATCGTGTCGCTTATCGGTCCGAACGGAGCAGGCAAAACCACCGTGTTCAACTGTCTGACAGGTTTCTACAAGCCAACAGGCGGCAGCATTACCTTGCGTGACAAGAATCTGGCCGGTTTATCCGGGCAGAAGATCGCGCGCATGGGGATTGTCCGTACCTTTCAGCATGTGCGCCTGTTCCGCGAAATGACGGTGATAGAAAACCTGCTGGTCGCGCAGCATCAACATCTGAAAAGCGGGGTCTTTTCCGGCCTGATTAAAACGCCCGCCTTTCGCCGCAGTGAAGGCGAGGCGCTGGATCGTGCCGCCACCTGGCTCGAACGCGTCGGGTTGCTGGACATGGCCAACCGCCAGGCCGGTAATCTGGCCTACGGTCAGCAGCGCCGCCTGGAGATCGCCCGCTGCATGGTGACGCGTCCGGAGATTTTAATGCTGGATGAACCGGCCGCCGGGCTTAATCCCAAAGAAACGCACGAGCTTGATGAATTGATTGCCGAGTTACGTGGCGAACATAAGGTTTCCGTTTTATTGATTGAGCACGACATGAAACTGGTCATGGGCATTTCCGATCGTATCTATGTGGTTAATCAGGGAACGCCGCTGGCTAACGGCACGCCGGAAGAGATTCGTAACAATCCGGACGTGATCCGTGCCTATTTAGGAGAGGCGTAATATGGCCATGTTAACCATTGATAACGTCAGTGCGCATTACGGCAAAATTCAGGCCCTGCATGGCGTAAGCCTGCATATCGATCAGGGTGAGATCGTCACGCTGATTGGTGCCAACGGTGCCGGTAAAACCACGCTGCTGGGTACGCTGTGCGGCGAACCGCGCGCCACCAGCGGCACCATTACTTTTGATGGCAAAGCTATTACCGACTGGCAAACGGCGCGCATTATGCGTGAAGCCATTGCCATCGTGCCTGAAGGTCGTCGCGTATTTTCACGTATGACCGTGGAAGAGAATCTGGCGATGGGCGGTTTTTTTGCCAGTCGTCAGCAGTATCTGCAGCGCATCGAACGTGTTTACCAGCTGTTCCCGCGTCTGGCTGAGCGTAAAATTCAGCGGGCAGGCACGATGTCCGGTGGCGAACAGCAGATGCTGGCTATCGGCCGGGCACTGATGAGCCAGCCGCGCCTGTTGTTACTCGATGAGCCTTCTCTGGGCCTGGCGCCGATTATTATTCAGCAAATATTCGATACGATTGAACAGTTACGCAGCGAAGGCATGACGATTTTCCTGGTCGAGCAAAACGCGAACCAGGCACTGAAACTGGCCGACAGGGGCTACGTACTGGAAAACGGTCACGTGGTGCTGGAGGACAGCGGTGAGGCATTGCTTTCTAACGAGGCCGTGCGCAGCGCGTATCTGGGCGCCTAGCTTTCTGGCCTGACGTTCCTGTCAGGCCAGGATCCGGCAGCGCCCCTCCTCTTAAAGGTGTGGGCGCTGTTTCTCAGCGCTGCCTTAGCTGCATTCTTCTGCACTCGCTTGTCGTCATCATGCATTAATCCCGCTTATCGCCGTCATCTTCTGACATTCTGTCGTCATTTTTCCGTCATCTGACTGTTATTTTTCCGTCATTTCCGCGTGTCATGTTACTTCGCGAGCAAAAAATGCGTGATAACGCGCGTACCTACCTGAACAGGAAAATTCTATGTCCGTTGTTACTTTTCGTCGTAGCCTGATGAGCGCACTGCTCGGTCTGGCGATCAGTGGTAATGCACTGGCCGTAACTGAGATCCCTTTCTGGCACTCAATGGAAGGCGAGTTAGGCAAAGAAGTTGACTCACTGGCACAACGTTTTAACCAGGAGCACCCCGACTACAAGATCGTCCCGGTGTATAAAGGGAACTACGAACAGAGTCTGGCGGCAGGTATCGCTGCGGTCCGCACAGGAAAAGCCCCTGCGCTGTTACAGGTTTATGAAGTGGGTACGGCAACCATGATGGCCTCCAAAGCCATCGTGCCGGTGTACCAGGTGTTTAAAGATGCTGGCATCCCAATGGATGAGAAGCAGTTTGTGCCTGCGGTCGCCGGTTACTACAGCAACGCACAAGGCCAGCTGATCTCTCAACCCTTTAACAGCTCTACGCCCGTGCTGTACTACAACAAAGACGCGTTTAAAAAAGCGGGCCTGAATCCGGACCAGCCGCCAAAAACCTGGCAGGAACTGGCAAAGGATGCCGACGCGCTGCGTAAGTCAGGCATGAGCTGCGGCTATGCCAGCGGCTGGCAGGGATGGATCCAGATTGAAAACTTCAGTGCCTGGAACGGTCTGCCGGTGGCGACCAAGAACAATGGTTTCGACGGCACTGATGCCGTGCTGGAGTTCAACAAGCCGGCACAGGTTCGTCATATCCAGCTACTGGAAGATATGAACAAGAAAGGTGACTTCACCTATTTTGGTCGTAAAGATGAATCGACCGCCAAGTTCTACAACGGGGATTGTGGTATGACGACGGCCTCATCCGGCTCGCTGGCCGACATCCGTCATTATGCCAAATTCAACTACGGCGTAGGCATGATGCCTTACGATGCGGATATCCCGAATGCGCCACAGAACGCGATTATCGGCGGTGCCAGCCTGTGGGTGATGAAGGGCAAAGATGCTAACACCTACAAAGGTGCAGCGGAATTCATGAAATTCCTCACCGAGCCAAAAATTGCGGCGGAATGGCATCAGAAAACCGGCTACCTGCCGATTACCACTGCGGCATATGAGCTGACGAAGAAAGAAGGCTTCTACGATAAAAACCCAGGCGCGGATATCGCCATTCGCCAGATGATGAACAAGCCACCATTGCCTTACACCAAAGGCATGCGTCTGGGGAATATGCCTCAGATCCGTACCATTCTGGATGAAGAGCTGGAAGGCGTCTGGACCGGCAAGCAGTCACCGCAGGCGGCACTGGATAACGCAGTGAAACGCGGTAACGAACTGCTGCGTCGTTTCGAGCAACAGAACAAGTAATCCGGTGTGCAGGCCAGCTCCAGCTGGCCTTATTTCCCCAAAGTCAGAGAACGTTATGTCTCCATCTCGCCCGGTGTTTCGCAATCGCCTGTTACCCTATTTGCTGGTGCTCCCGCAGCTCCTGATCACCGCTATTTTCTTTGTCTGGCCAGCGGGTGAAGCGCTGTGGTATTCCCTGCAAAACCTGGATCCCTTCGGTATCTCCAGCACCTTTGTTGGGCTGGATAACTTCAAACGGCTGTTTTCCGATAGCCTCTATCTGGATACCTTCTGGACCACGATCAAGTTCAGCGGGATGGTGGCGTTTTTTGGCATGGTATCGTCTTTGCTCCTGGCGGCACTGGTGGACTATGTCGTGCGGCTGCGCAAGCTGTATCAGATGCTGCTGCTGTTGCCCTACGCCGTGGCGCCGGTTATTGCCGCGGTATTATGGATGTTTCTGTTCAGCCCCGGCCTGGGTTTACTCAGCTATCTGCTTAACCACATGGGCTATAACTGGAACTTTGCCCAAAACAGCGGTCAGGCTATGTTTCTGGTGGTGCTGGCCTCGGTGTGGCAACAGATGAGCTACAACTTCCTGTTCTTTTTTGCGGCATTACAGTCGATACCGAAGTCGCTGGTTGAAGCCGCCGCCATTGATGGCGCGGGGCCGGTGCGCCGCTTCTTCTCGATTTCGCTCCCGTTGATCACGCCGGTAAGCTTCTTTCTGCTGGTGGTCAATCTGATCTATGCCTTCTTCGATACCTTCCCGGTGATTGATGCCGCGACAGGCGGTGGTCCGGTTCAGGCAACGACCACGCTTATCTATAAAATTTACCGGGAAGGCTTCACTGGCCTCGATCTCTCCTCTTCAGCCGCGCAGTCCGTGGTGTTAATGCTGCTGGTGATTGGCCTGACGGTCATTCAGTTCCGTTTTGTTGAGCGTAAGGTGCAATACCAATGATTGAAAACCGTCGCGGGCTGGACATATTCAGCCATGTGGTGCTGGTACTGGGCATCCTGACCATTCTGTTTCCGCTCTATGTCGCCTTTGTGGCGGCTACGCTGGATAACGACGCCGTGTATAACGTCCCGATGACGCTGATTCCCGGCACGCACCTGTGGGAAAACATTTCGAACATCTGGACGCGCGGGGTTAACGGCAACGGTCCGGCCTTTAGCGTGATGCTGATGAACAGCGTCATCATGGCGCTGGGTATTACGATTGGCAAAATCCTGGTGTCGATTCTGTCGGCCTTTGCGCTGGTGTGGTTTCGTTTTCCACTGCGTTCGCTGTTCTTTTGGATGATCTTTATTACCCTGATGCTGCCGGTTGAGGTGCGCATTTTCCCGACGGTGCAGGTTATCGCCGATCTTAATCTGCTGGACAGCTACAGCGGGCTGACCCTGCCCCTGATGGCCTCGGCTACCGCCACTTTTCTGTTTCGGCAGTTCTTTATGTCGCTACCGGATGAGTTAATCGAAGCGGCGCGCATTGACGGGGCCAGCGCGATGCGTTTTTTCTGGGACATCGTGCTGCCGCTGTCAAAAACTAACCTGGCGGCGCTGTTCGTGATCACCTTTATCTATGGCTGGAACCAGTATCTCTGGCCGCTGTTAATCATTGATAACGCCAACTTGGGCACTGCCGTGGCTGGCATTAAAAGCATGATCTCCACCAGCGGTTCGCCGACCCAGTGGAACGAAGTGATGGCGGCAATGTTGTTAACCCTGATTCCACCGGTGGTGGTGGTATTTGTTATGCAGCGCGCCTTTGTGCGTGGTCTGGTTGAGAGCGAGAAATAAAGATGGCAGGCGTAACCCTTCAGGCGGTGACCAAGTCTTACGACGGTAAAAATCAGATCATCCAACCGCTCAACGTCACGATCAACGACGGCGAGTTTATGGTGATGGTGGGCCCTTCGGGCTGTGGCAAATCGACGCTGTTGCGTATGGTCGCCGGACTGGAGCGGGTGAGCTCTGGCGATATCTATATTGCCGATAAACGTGTCACTCACGAAGAGCCAAAAGACCGCGGCATTGCCATGGTGTTTCAAAACTATGCGCTCTATCCTCATATGTCCGTCGAAGAGAACATGGCTTACGGCCTGAAAATCCGCGGCATGAGTAAAGAACATGTTCGTCAACGTGTGCTGGAAGCCGCACGGAGCCTGGAGCTGGATCACCTGCTGACGCGCCGTCCGCGTGAGTTATCGGGTGGGCAGCGCCAGCGCGTGGCCATGGGCCGCGCTATCGTGCGTGAGCCTGCCGTGTTTCTGTTTGATGAGCCCCTCTCTAATCTGGATGCCCGCCTGCGTGTCCAGATGCGCCTGGAGCTTCAGCAGCTGCACCGTCGTCTGCAAACCACCAGCCTGTACGTGACGCACGATCAGGTCGAGGCGATGACGCTGGCACAGCGCGTCATGGTCATGAACAAAGGCATACTGGAGCAGATCGGCACGCCGGTAGAGGTCTATGAACGGCCCGCTAGCCAGTTTGTCGCGTCTTTTATGGGCTCACCGGCCATGAATCTGATCCATGGCAATATCAGCCAGGAGGGGACGCGCTTTACGATTGATGCCTCCCACGGGATAGCCATTGGCGAGGGAAAAGCGAAGTGGGCCAACCGTCCCGTCGTCCTTGGCGTACGACCAGAACATATTCAGATCAGCAGCCAGGCGCAGGGCGGAATTCCGTTCCGGGTGGAAACCCTGGAAATGCTCGGGGCGGATAATCTGGCGCATGGCCGCATCGGTGAGGCACGTTTAGTGGTACGCTTGCCCCACAGCGAGCGCCCTGAAGCAGGCAGTACCTTATGGCTGCATCTGCCCGTGGGGTCGCTACATTTCTTCGATTCAACGCACGGGAAACGTCTGGAATGAGCAAAAAACAGTGGCCTTATCCGCCCATCGTCGCCCATCGGGGCGGAGGAAAGCTGGCACCGGAAAATACACTTGCGGCAATTGATACGGGCGCCAGATATGGTCACCTGATGATTGAATTCGACGCCAAACTGTCGGCCGATGCGCATATTTTCCTGCTGCATGACGATACGTTAGATCGTACCAGCAACGGCTGGGGCGTAGCGGGTGAACTGCCCTGGGACAAGCTGTCGCAGCTGGATGCGGGCGGCTGGTTTAGCGATGTGTTTCAGGGGGAAAAGCTGGCCCGGCTGGATGAGGTCGCCGAGCGCTGTCGCCAGCATGGCATGATGGCCAATATCGAAATTAAACCTACAACAGGAACGGATGCAGAAACCGGGCGCGCCATTGCCCAGGCAGCCGCCGCGCTGTGGCAGGGACAAACGCTGCCATTGCTGTCATCATTTTCCTTTAAGGCGCTGGAAGCCGCGATGCAGGCTGAACCTCAGCTACCGCGTGGGCTGTTATCCCATAGCTGGGACACCGCGTGGAAAGCGAAAACCCGCGCGCTCGACTGCACCTCCATTCATCTCAATCATAAGGTGTTAACCGAGGCGCGGGTGGCAGAACTGAAAGAGGCCGATCTGCATATTCTGGTTTATACCGTAAACAGCCCTGACCGGGCCAGAACGCTGTTGAAATGGGGCGTTGATGCCATCTGTACGGACAGCATCGACATCATCGGCCCCGATTTCCGCTAATACTGACTCTGTTGATTCTGCTGCTGGCCCGGCTGCGATTTAATCACTCGCTGCTGGGCACTGTCTCGTTGTTCCTGCAGTTTACGCTGTAAATCCTGATTCTGACGCTGCTGATCCTGTTGCAGTTTGTTCTGTTGTTGCTGCGACTGGTTGAGCATCTGCGTTTGCATGCGCTGCTGGCTAGGGTTATAGCCGGGTTGATTAGGATTGTTGGTGTTATTCAGCATGTTCGCCATGCCGCTTAACGGCAGCAGGGCGGCAAAAACCATAAGCCACTTTTTCATTTTTATCCTCCATTAAACGACCGGGTGCTGTGTGTGCGTGCCCAAATCGGGTCACGAGGTCGTTATCGTCATTCTATGCACGGGTTCAGATTCCTGCTCCAGGAGTGCACTGAATTTGCGTTAATTCTTGATATTCGACTGTGTTTGTAGTCAGTTACATAAAGAATAAAGAAATGTAAATAAAAGTGGAGAGTGGAAACAACATGATGATGCAAGGCAAACTGCGCCAGCTGGGCTGGTCATTATTGATGAGTTTTACTGTTGTGACCGGGGCGGGTGCCGCGCCGGTTCAGGCACCGCCCGTCTCTTATGGTATCGACAGCGATACGTTTCATCCGGTTAAGGCGCATAACGGTATGGTGGCCTCAGTGGATGCGCTGGCAACCCAGGTCGGCGTTGATATCCTGCGCCAGGGCGGTAACGCCGTGGATGCCGCCGTTGCGGTGGGCTTTGCGCTGGCGGTCACGCATCCGCAGGCGGGCAACCTGGGCGGTGGGGGCTTTATGCTGCTGCGCACGGCATCAGGACAGACCACGGCCATCGATTTCCGTGAAATGGCCCCGGCGGCGGCTTCACGCGATATGTTCCTGGATAAGCAGGGAAATGCCGATAGCAAGCTTTCCCTCACTTCGCACCTGGCCTCAGGTACGCCCGGCACCGTGGCGGGTTTTGCTTTAGCCGTCAATAAATATGGCACGCTGCCGCTCAGCAAGCTGCTGGCGCCTGCTATTAAACTGGCGCGTGACGGTTTTGTCGTCAACGATGCGCTGGCGGATGACCTGAAAACCTACGGTAAGGAAGTGCTGATCACGCATCCCAATAGCAAAGCCATTTTCTATAAGCCCGATGGCACGCCGTGGCAGAAGGGCGACCGTCTGGTGCAAAAAAATCTGGCCCACAGCTTACAGCTGATTGCGCAGCAAGGCCCGGATGCCTTCTATAAAGGGAAAATTGCCGATCAAATCGCTGCCGAAATGGCCCAGCATGGCGGGTTAATTAATAAAGCCGATTTAGCAGCCTATCATGCGGTTGAACGTAAGCCCGTCAGCGGCACCTATCGTGGTTATGAGGTGTTTTCCATGCCACCGCCTTCATCGGGCGGCATTCATATCGTGCAGATCCTGAATATCCTGGAAAATTTTGATTTGGGCAAAATGGGCTTCGGCAGCGCGGACGCGATGCAGGTCATGGCGGAAGCGGAGAAGTATGCTTACGCGGACCGTTCCGAATATCTGGGCGATCCGGATTTCGTTAAGGTGCCCTGGCAGGCGCTGACCAGCAAAGCCTATGCGAAGTCACTGGCGCAGCAGATTGATATTGCCAAAGCCCGCCCGTCCAGCGAGATCAAGCCGGGTAAACTGGCCCCTTACGAAAGTAATCAAACTACTCACTTCTCCGTGGTGGACAAAAGTGGCAATGCGGTCGCTGTCACCTACACGCTTAACACCTACTTCGGCAGCGGTATCGTCGCCGGTAACAGCGGCATTCTGATGAATAACCAGATGGATGATTTCTCTGCCAAGCCGGGCACGCCGAATGTTTACGGGTTAGTCGGCGGCGAAGCCAATGCCGTGCAGGCCGGGAAGCGTCCGCTGTCTTCGATGTCACCGACTATCGTGGTGAAAGACGGCAAGACCTGGCTGGTAACGGGTAGCCCGGGCGGCAGCCGCATTATCACCACGGTATTGCAGATGGTGGTGAACAGTATTGATTACGGGATGAACGTGGCAGAGGCGACCAACGCGCCGCGCTTCCATCATCAGTGGCTGCCCGATCAGCTGCGTGTTGAAAAGGGATTCAGTCCGGATACCTTGCGGTTACTGGAGGCCAAAGGCCAGCATGTGAAAGTGCTGCCGTCGATGGGCAGTACCCAAAGTATTATGATTGGGCCTGACGGTACGCTGTATGGCGCGTCCGATCCACGCACCGTAGATGACCTGAGCGCAGGTTACTGATGAAAACGGGCAGCCCTTTGGCTGCCCGTAATCTTATGTTTTCAGCCTCGCCATATAATGTGTATCGATCAAGGCACCCTCACGCATGGCGAAGCCTTGCGCGGTGCCTTCAATTCGGAAGCCGAACTTGTGATACAGCGCTATCGCGTTGTCATTGTCGGCAAACACCGTGAGTTCAATGCGCGTAACCTGTAGCCAGTTGTCGCAGAGATCGATCATCGCGGCCATCAGGGCGCTGCCAATCCCGCGACGATGAAACGCCGGATCGACGCCCATCCCCAGGCTGGCACAATGCCGTCGCCGTGCGGCCGTCATTCCCTCAAGCGTAAGTTGCCCAACGACCTGCTCACCGAGACAGGCAACGAGCATATAAACGCCCGCGCGCGGGTTGGCGAGTTTCTGCTCCCACAGCGAGGGGGAAGGATAAGGCAGGTGCAGGGTAGCCGCCTGCGTTTCGGGCTGGCTGTAAAGACGCGTTAATGCGGATGCGTCAGAAGGGATAGCATGACGAATGGTTACCGTGTTCATAGCGCTTATCCTTGTTGGCAGGGTGATAACCCTTTCAACTTCAAGGTATTTACGCATGACGTCAATAAAAGAATGTGCAAAAAGACTTTACAGATGCGAATGATAATGATTATTATTGTCATGCTTTCTCGCGTGTCATCGACACGGTAGAACGCACGACATTGCTCACATTGCTTCCAGTATTATTTAGCCAGCCGGGTGCTGGCTTTTTTTTTGCTACCTCTTCCCGCCAGGCCTCCTTCAGCCCCTTTCAACAACCCGTGATTTAATGTTCATAATTTTTGAACAGAGAGGTGAAGTTTTTCAGCTATCAATCTTTTACGCCGGATACCACACTATAAAAAACAGTGAGGAGATTTGAACATGATCTATTTACGTAAAGCTGAAGAACGCGGTCACGCGAATCACGGTTGGCTGGACAGCTGGCATACCTTTTCCTTTGCCAACTATTACGATGCCAATTTTATGGGCTTTTCGGCGTTACGCGTCATTAACGAAGACGTGATCGATCCGGGTCAGGGCTTTGGTACGCATCCCCATAAAGACATGGAAATTCTGACCTATGTGCTGTCAGGTACCGTTGAACATCAGGACAGCATGGGGAATAAAGAACAGATACCGGCAGGCGAATTCCAGATTATGAGTGCCGGTACGGGCGTGCGTCATTCAGAATATAACGCCAGCCAAACCGAACCCCTGCACCTCTACCAAATCTGGATTATTCCAGAAAGTACAGGGATAGAGCCGCGCTACGCTCAGCGCCGTTTTCCCGACGTACAGGGACGCCAGTATATTCTGACGCCTGATGCCCGTGACGGATCGCTCAAAGTCTGGCAGGACATGACGTTGTCGCGCTGGGTATTTGCGGCGGGCGACAGCGACAGCGTGGTACCCGACGCGGGCCGCCGTATCTGGATCCAGGTGGTGAAGGGCCAGGTCAAGGTAAACGGTCAGCCAGCGACAAACAGCGATGCTTTTGCCATCTGGGACGAAAGCAGCCTGGTGCTCGAAGCAGACAGCGCCGCGGAAGTCCTGCTGTTTGATCTGCCGCCGGTATAAGCCTGTTGGGGCGGGCATATCTCGCCCCACTGGCAATCTGGCTGCAAAAAAGTGATAGACTCGTCGTAACTTGCTTTCAGGGCTATCCAGGCGCTTACGATGAAGAAGAAAAGACCGGTTTTACAGGACGTTGCCGATCGTATCGGTATCACCAAAATGACTGTCAGTCGTTATCTGCGTAATCCCGAGCAGGTGTCCGTTGCGCTGGGGAAAAAGATTGCCGTGGCGCTGGACGAACTGGGATACATACCGAATCGTGCCCCGGATATGCTGTCGAATGCGACCAGCCGCGCCATTGGCGTGTTGCTGCCTTCCCTGACCAATCAGGTTTTTGCCGACGTACTGCGTGGCATTGAAGCCGTCACCGATGAGGCCGGTTATCAGACGCTGGTGGCGCACTTTGGCTATAACCCGGAAAAAGAAGAGCGTCAGCTACGGTCGTTGCTGGGCTGGAACATCGACGGCGTTATCCTGACGGAACGCACCCACACGCCCGGCACGTTGCGCATGCTGGAAGTGGCGGGGATTCCGGTCATTGAAATGATGGACAGCGTTACCCCTTGTCTTGATATGGCGGTCGGCTTTGACAATGTCGAGGCGGCCCGGCAGATGACGCTGGCCATCATCAATAAAGGTCATCGGCACACCGTTTATCTGGGCGCGCGTCTGGATGAGCGAACGCTGCAAAAACAGCGCGGTTATGAAGCCGCCATGCGCGAGGCCGGATTAACTCCGCGCAGCGTGATGATGGAAGAAGCCTCCTCGTTTAGCGCAGGCGGCGATCTGCTGCGTGAAGCGCAGCGCCGTTATCCTCAGACAGACAGCCTGTTCTGTACCAATGACGATCTGGCGGTCGGCGCGATGTTTGAGTGTCAGCGACAGGGACTCAAGGTGCCTTCCCAAATGGCGATTGCCGGTTTCCACGGCCATGATATTAGCCAGGTTGTCACGCCGCAGCTGGCAACGGTACTCACCCCGCGCGACCGAATGGGACGTGAGTCTGCTGCATTATTACTGGCGCGTATCGCCGGGGAACACAGCGTTACACCACCGCTGGATATCGGTTTTGAGATTCTGGAAGGTGGCAGTATCTGATTAACGCGATTTTATGAAGCAGCTCACACTTTAACGCTTTGGGATGTAAAAAGGTTGCCAGCATGGAATGCCACCAGGACAATGTGCTCCACCATTGTTATCGGTAACATGGCAGACTGACTGAACTTGCCGGAGTAAAAAATGACCACGCAATCTTCGCCACATCACGTTTTTATTCTGATGGGTGTTTCAGGCAGCGGTAAATCCGTTGTCGCTAACCAGGTTTCTCACCAGTTGAACACCGCGTTTCTCGACGGTGATTTTCTTCATCCGCGTGCCAATATCCTGAAAATGGCAGAAGGCCATCCACTGGATGATAACGATCGTCTGCCCTGGTTACAGGCTCTGAACGACGCGGCTTTCGCGATGCAACGCACCCAGGCCATTTCCATCATCGTCTGTTCAGCCCTGAAAAAGCATTACCGCGATATTCTTCGTCAGGGCAATGACAACCTGCGTTTTGTGTATCTGAAAGGGAATTTCGATACCATCGAAGCCCGTCTGAAGGCGCGTAAAGGCCACTTCTTCAAGCCGCAAATGCTGGTGACGCAGTTTGCCACCCTGGAAGAGCCGGGCAGTGATGAAAAAGATGTGCTGGTCGTGGATATCGCGAACCCGCTGGATGAGGTTGTGGCGGCGACGGTTGCGACCATCAAGGACGCCATTAATCAAGGCTAGGCCATGAATACCGCAACACTTATTTTAACCGCAGCAGGCTCTGTCCTGCTGCTGCTCTTTCTGGTGATGAAAGCCCGCATGCATGCCTTTCTTGCCTTGATGCTGGTTTCAGTCGGGGCCGGGCTGTTATCCGGTATGCCACTGGATAACATCGCCGAAACCATGCAGAAAGGCATGGGCGGCACGCTGGGCTTTCTGGCAATTGTGGTGGCGCTGGGCGCGATGTTCGGCAAGATCCTGCATGAAACCGGTGCCGTTGACCAAATTGCGATTCGCATGCTCAAGACCTTTGGCGAAAACCGCGCCCACTTTGCCATGGGAATCGCCGGGCTAATCTGCGCCTTACCGCTCTTCTTTGAAGTTGCCGTGGTACTGCTTATCAGCATTGCTTTCGCCGTCGCCCGACGCACGGGGGATAATCTGGTGAAGCTGGTGATACCGCTGTTTGCCGGAGTGGCGGCCGCCGCGGCCTTTCTGCTGCCGGGGCCTGCGCCCATGTTGCTGGCGTCTCAGATGCATGCAGATTTTGGCTGGATGATTTTAATCGGCCTGTGCGCTGCGCTGCCGGGCATGCTGATTGCCGGGCCGCTGTTTGGTAATTTTATCGCCAGACGCGTTTCGTTCAGCGCGCCTCCTGAAGATCATCAGCCGGATATTGATGAAAACAAGCTGCCCTCTTTTGGTTTTAGCCTGGCGTTAATCCTGTTTCCTCTCGTGCTGGTCGGGTTAAAAACCATTGGCGCACGCTTCACCACGGAAGGCACCGCGCTTTATCAATGGCTGGAATTTATCGGCCATCCTTTTATCGCCATTCTGCTGGCCTGCCTGGTGGCTATTTACGGCCTGGCTTATCGTCAGGGCATGGAAAAAGAGAAAGTGATGCAGATCTGCGGCAGCGCACTGCAGCCAGCGGGCATTATTTTGCTGGTGATTGGTGCGGGCGGCGTCTTTAAACAGGTACTGGTCGATTCCGGCGTAGGGCCTGTGTTGGGAAATGCCCTGACCGGTGCCGGGCTGCCCGTTGCGCTGGCCTGTTTTATTCTGTCTGGGGCGGTCCGGGTGATTCAGGGATCGGCCACGGTCGCCTGTTTGACGACAGTGGGACTGATCATGCCTGTGATTGAGCCACTGCATTATAACGGCGCGCAGCTGGCGGCCTTGTCCATCTGTATCGGTGGCGGTTCCATTATTATCAGCCATGTTAACGATGCAGGTTTCTGGTTGTTTGGGCGATTTACCGGCGCCACGGAAGGGGAAACCTTAAAGACGTGGACATTGATGGAGACCATTTTGGGCACCGTCGGTGCCGTAGTCGGCATGATCGCCTTTACGCTGCTTTCCTGATGCGTTGTAACCGGGCAGGGCTGCCCGGTTACAATCGACCATGGTTACAACTTCAGATACACGCGAATCCCGTCTAAGAACATCTGCGTTGCCAGCATAATCAGTATCAATCCCATCAGACGTTCCAGCGCATTAACGCCCTTATCGCCCAGCAGCCGAAGAAACAGGCCTGACAACAGCAGAATCATGACCGTTACGCCCCAGGCAATGAGCAGGGCACCCACCAGATGCGACATTTGATTGGGATACTGATGCGACAGCAGCATCAGGGTCGCCAGCAATGACGGCCCGGCCACCAGGGGAATCGCCAGCGGCACCAGAAAAGGCTCTTCTCCCGCCGGTAAGCCCGTGCTACTGCTTTCAGGTGACGGGAAAATCATTTTGATGGCGATTAAAAACAGGATGACGCCACCAGATATGGACACGGTTTCGGTACGCAGGTTGAGAAAGGCCAGAATTCGCTCGCCGGTAAACAAAAACAGCAACATGATGATGAGCGCAATCAGCATTTCACGAATAAGCACGACTCGCCGACGTTTCGGTTCCAGATGCTTTAAAACCGACATAAAAATCGGCAAATTGCCTAAGGGATCCATTATTAACAACAATAATATTGTTGCCGAGATCATTTCAGTCATTCGTTTTACGTCTTCTCGTTATAGATAAAGTCAGGTTATTAGCGGTGTTGCTGAAAAAGTTGGCCTGATTACATTAATTCACTTGCCAGAAAAGCTGCATTTTGTAGAGTAAATCATCACAGGCAGATCTGATTATTACGCAGAGTGGCGTGAGAGTACCACGACACTTTTCCCTTCGATAAGAAAGTCAGGTGTTTATCATCCTGAAACGGACATGACATGAAGAATGTAGGTTTAGTTGGTTGGCGCGGTATGGTTGGCTCAGTGCTGATGTCCCGCATGAGCGAAGAACGGGATTTTGATGTGATCAATCCGGTCTTCTTCTCCACCTCGCAGCACGGTGAAGCGGCCCCGACGTTTGCAGGCAAGCAGCAGGGTACGTTGCAGGATGCCTTTGATATTGAGGCGTTGAACGCGCTGGATATCATTATCACCTGTCAGGGTGGTGACTACACCTCTGAGATCTATCCAAAACTGCGCGCCAGCGGCTGGAATGGCTACTGGATCGATGCGGCGTCAACGCTGCGTATGAAAGACGATGCCATCATTATTCTCGATCCGGTTAACCATCAGGTTATTCGTCAGGGCATCGACAGCGGCGTAAAAACCTTTGTTGGCGGTAACTGCACCGTCAGCCTGATGTTAATGTCGCTAGGCGGTCTGTTTGCACAGGATTTGGTGGAATGGGCCTCAGTGGCAACCTATCAGGCTGCATCCGGCGGCGGCGCGCGTCATATGCGCGAACTGCTGACGCAGATGGGCATGTTGCACGATCACGTGGCGACTTCTCTGCAAAACCCGGCTTCGGCGATTCTGGATATTGAGCGAAGCGTAACGGATTTCACCCGCTCTGGTACGCTGCCAACGGATAACTTTGGCGTGCCGTTGGCGGGCAGCCTGATTCCGTGGATCGACAAGCAACTCGAAAACGGTCAGAGCCGCGAAGAGTGGAAAGGTCAGGCCGAAACTAACAAAATTCTGGCGACCCCGCGCGTCATTCCGGTTGACGGGCTGTGCGTCCGCGTGGGCGCGCTGCGCTGCCACAGCCAGGCCTTTACGCTTAAGCTTAAAAAAGACCTGCCGCTTGCGGAAATTGAGCAACTGCTGGCTTCCCACAATGAATGGGTGAAAGTGGTGCCTAACGATCGTGAACTCACCCTGCGTGAACTCACCCCAGCCGCCGTGACCGGTACGCTGAATACACCGGTAGGACGTCTCCGCAAGTTGAATATGGGGCCAGAATATCTTTCTGCCTTTACTGTCGGCGATCAGCTCCTTTGGGGCGCTGCCGAGCCGCTGCGTCGCATGTTGCGTTTGCTCATCGACTAAATCTGAAAGCATCAAAAGACCGGACTTGTCCGGTCTTATTCCCACAATTCACTGCAAATTGTTCTACTGTTACGATCGCTAAGTGATCCGCTTCCCCTTTTTGCCTGTCCAGAAATAAATTTTTGCTTATCTGCTCTTATAACCGCTGTCATCAAGCTATGATTTAACAAGGGTGCGCCGCGAGTTAACTGTTTTACTTTATTAACTAAATGGTTGTTGTAGATGGGAAAGACATTTTTTCGAGGAACGTACTGGCACTGTTTTTCACCGATGTCCATCCAACCGATGAGGCGGATAAATCATATCTGACTGGCAGCGCTTAACCCGCGATGCTGGCGGCTTCGCTCTGCGTTAAAACCCGGCTGCGCCTGAGATACGCGGTGCAGCAGCGGGGCGGTAAAACGTCCTCCTCCCGGCCGGTCTTTCCGAAAAAAAGAACGGCTTAAGCGGAATGGCGGGCTCTTAGCGAAAAGTGGCCGGTTTTTATTAAATAAGATGAAACGCGAATCTGTTATACATTAATATAATTTAATTTTTTGCGGGGCGGTTCGCAAAAATAAAAGGCGGGTGTTCTCTCTTAAAAACGGCCTTACATCAGATGATGTAGGTGATGACTGCCTTTTTTAGCCAGGGCCGGCTTGCACGTGAAAGTAAAAGTTATTTAATGTCTGGAGGCTTGCCGGATGGGCATCTGGCGGTACTACGGGCTTTGCATTGAGCAGACAGGCTTGATGCTAACTGGTTGTGATTTAAGGAGGCGCGTGGTGAGGAGCGTTTCGTTTTGACACCCACGCCGCTGTACTCATGGCTCAATGAAGAGCAGCGCAACAGACCTGCGATAACACGACGTCGTGGTCTTTTCGCCTGCCAACTATCACAGGAAGAAAGTCATGTCAGAGCTACCCGATCGCCAGGCGATCAATGCCCTTTTTGCGGGTAATTATTCCGACCCCTTTTCACTGCTGGGGATGCATAAAACCGAAAATGGTCTTGAAGTGCGTGCGCTGCTTCCGGAAGCCCTGGAAGTCTGGGTCATTGAAACCTCAACAGGACGCAAACTGGTCCAACTGAAGTGTGATGATTCTCGTGGTTTTTTCAGTGGCGTCGTTCCTCGTCGTAAAAATCCGTTTCGCTATCAACTGGCGGTTAACTGGCACGGCCAGCAGAACCTCATTGATGATGCCTACCGCTTTGGCCCTTTGTTGCAAGAGATGGACTTGTGGCTGCTGGCAGAAGGCACGCACCTGCGGCCCTATGAAACGCTGGGCGCCCACGGCGACGTCATTGATGGTGTGATTGGTACGCGTTTTTGTGTCTGGGCACCTAACGCACGCCGCGTATCGGTTGTCGGTGATTTCAACTTTTGGGACGGCCGTCGTCATCCGATGCGTCTGCGTCAGGAAATGGGCGTCTGGGAGCTGTTTGTTCCTGGCGCTGTTAACGGGCAACTCTATAAATTTGAAATCATCGATGCCCATGGACAGCTCCGTATCAAGGCCGATCCTTTAGCGTTTGAAGCACAAATGCGTCCGCAAACCGCATCAATGATTTGCGGCCTGCCCGAAAAAGTGGAGATGTCGGCCTCACGCAAGGCGGCAAATGAGTTTGATAAACCCATCTCTATCTACGAAGTGCATCTGGGATCGTGGCGTCGCCATACTGATGACAACTTCTGGCTCAGTTACAAAGAGCTGGCTGAGCAGCTGGTGCCTTACGTTAAAGAGATGGGGTTTACCCATATCGAGCTGCTGCCCATTAACGAACATCCGTTTGACGGCAGTTGGGGTTATCAGCCGCTCGGTATGTATGCGCCCACCCGCCGTTTCGGTACCCGTGATGATTTCCGCTACTTTATCGACAGCGCCCATGCGGCAGGGCTGAATGTGTTACTGGACTGGGTGCCAGGCCATTTCCCGAGCGATGATTTTGGTCTGGCAAAGTTTGATGGCACCGAACTGTATGAGCACAGCGATCCGCGTGAAGGTTACCATCAGGACTGGAATACGCTGATTTACAACTTTGGCCGTCGGGAAGTCAGTAACTTCCTGGCAGGCAATGCACTGTACTGGATGGAGCGCTTCGGTATTGATGGCCTGCGTGTCGATGCGGTGGCTTCAATGATCTATCGTGATTACAGCCGCGCCGAAGGCGAGTGGATCCCCAATCAATACGGTGGTCGCGAAAATCTCGAAGCCATTAATTTCCTGCGCTATACCAACCGTACTTTGGGACATGTCGCCCCAGGTTCAGTGACGATGGCTGAAGAGTCCACAGACTATCCTGGTGTTTCACGACCGCCTGAAGGTGGCGGCCTGGGGTTCTGGTACAAATGGAACCTGGGCTGGATGCATGACACGCTGGACTATATGAAACTCGACCCGGTACATCGCCGCTACCATCATAATCTGATGAGCTTTGGCATCATGTACAACTACAGCGAAAACTTCGTCCTGCCGCTGTCGCACGATGAAGTGGTGCACGGAAAACGCTCTATTCTTGATCGCATGCCGGGAGATGCCTGGCAAAAATTCGCTAACCTGCGTGCCTACTACGGCTGGATGTGGGCGTTTCCGGGTAAGAAGCTGTTATTCATGGGCAACGAATTTGCGCAGGGCAAAGAGTGGAATCACGATGTCAGCCTTGACTGGCACCTGCTTGAAGGTGAGGACAACTGGCATCACGGCGTTCAGCGTCTGGTGCGCGATCTGAACCATACCTATCAGCATTACACCTCCCTGCATCAGCTTGATTTCGATCCATCGGGGTTTGAGTGGCTGGTTGTTGATGATGCAGAGCATTCCGTCTTTGCGTTTGTACGTCGCGACCGCGATGGCAATGAAGTGATTATTGTCAGCAACTTTACCCCTGTCCCGCGTCCGGGCTATCGCTTCGGCGTGAACCAGGCGGGCAGCTGGCGCGAAGTGCTTAATACCGACCAGCATGAATACCACGGCAGCGACGTGCGCAATCATCTGGTGCACACCGATCAGCAGGAAAGTCATGGCCGCCCGCAATCGCTGAGCCTGAATTTACCGCCACTGGCGACGGTATGGTTCGTGCGGGAGGGGGAATGATATTACGTGCCGGACATCCCCAACCGCTGGGTGCCAGCTACGATGGGAAAGGGGTCAATTTTACGCTGTTTTCCCATCACGCTGAGCGTGTTGAACTGTGCCTGTTCGATGAGAACGGCCTTGAGCAGCGCGTTGAACTCACTGAGCGAAGCGGCGATATCTGGCACGGCTATCTGCCCGGACTCAAGCCCGGACAGCGTTATGGCTATCGGGTACACGGGCCGTGGGCGCCCCAGCAGGGGCACTTTTTTAATCCTGCCAAACTGTTAATCGATCCCTGCGCCAGAGCAGTGCAGGGCGATGTCCCCGACGATCCGCGCTTTCACTGCGGGTATGGCGAGCCTGATGGTCGTGATAACGCCGCCCTCGCTCCCAAGAGCATTGTCGTGACGGACGATTTCGACTGGCAAGGGGATGTGCCGCCGCGCACGTCGTGGGGCGATAGCGTCATTTACGAAGCGCATGTCCGCGGTCTGACGCAGCTGCATCCCGGCATTCCCGAACCCCTGCGCGGCACCTATGCTGCTCTGGGCCATCCGGTGATGGTGGATTACCTGCTGAAAATGGGCATCACCGCCATTGAGCTCCTGCCCATTGCGCAGTTCGCCAGCGAGCCTCGCCTGCTGCGCCTGGGACTGACTAACTACTGGGGTTATAACCCCTTTGCCCTCTGGGCTGTCGATCCCCGCTATGCATCGGGTCAGGATGGCCTGTCTCCTCTGCAAGAGTTTCAGCAGGCGGTAAAGCGTCTGCACGCTGCCGGGATTGAGGTGTTGCTGGATGTGGTGTTTAACCACACGGCGGAACTGGATGACACCGGACCGACGCTTTCCTTTCGCGGCATTGATAACGCCAGCTATTACTGGCTGGACGAACAGGGCGATTATCACAACTGGACCGGCTGCGGCAATACCCTGAACCTCAACCATCCGCAGGTAATGAACTGGACGCTGGAGGCGCTGCGCTACTGGGTGCGCGTCTGTCACGTCGATGGTTTCCGCTTTGATCTTGCGCCGGTGCTGGGTCGCGAACCGGATTATCACCGCGATGCGGCTCTGTTTGAGGCCATCCGCGCCTGTCCGATACTGTCAAAAGTCAAACTGATCGCCGAGCCCTGGGATATCGGTCCAGGTGGTTATCAGGTAGGCAATTTTCCTGCGCCCTTTGCAGAATGGAACGATCAATTTCGCGATACGACCCGGCGCGCATGGCTGCATGGTGACGTCAGCCTGGGGGAATTTGCCTGCCGGTTTGCCGCGTCAAGCGACCTTTTTCAGCATGACGATCGCAGGCCGCACGCGACCATCAATCTGATTACCGCTCACGATGGTTTTACCCTACGCGACCTCGTGAGTTTCAACAATAAACATAACGAAGTTAACGGTGAAGAAAACCGTGACGGGCACGGTAACAACTATAGCCACAATCATGGTACAGAAGGTCTGGAGAGCAGTGCGGAGGTGGCGCAGCGCCGGCGCCGCAGCATGCAAGGGCTGCTGACCACGCTGCTGCTTTCTCAGGGAACGCCCATGCTGCTGGCGGGAGACGAACGGGGTCAAAGTCAGCAGGGCAATAACAATGCGTATTGCCAGGACAATCCTCTGAGCTGGCTCAACTGGCACGATGACGAAAAAGCGCTGGTCGATTTTACGGCGTCGCTGATTCAACTGCGCAAGCGAATTCCTGCACTCACAGCAGATCGCTGGTGGCAGAACGATGACGGCAATGTCCAGTGGCTGGACGCCCAGGGTAATCCCGTAGATGAAGCTGGCTGGAAGCAGGGCATGTGTAGCCTGCAGATTCTGCTTTCAGACCGCTGGTTAATAACAATAAATGCGACAGATTCGATATGTGATATCGCCTTACCAGACGGAGAATGGCACGTCCTTCCTCCTTTCACCGGGGAATGTCACCCCATCCGGTTAACTGTCTGGCATGGTCCCGCACACGCTGTGTGTGTGTTCCAAAAGCAATGATAAGGAGTCAGACATGGTCAAATTAGAAAGAGCAGAACATCTCATGCTGGCGCGCCAGCTCCCTACACAAACCGTTGCCCTTGTACTGGCTGGTGGACGCGGTACGCGTCTGGTCGATCTTACCGCTAAGCGTGCCAAGCCCGCCGTTCACTTTGGTGGCAAATTCCGCATTATCGACTTTGCACTTTCCAACTGTGTGAACTCAGGGATTCGCCGCATTGGGGTCATTACGCAATACCAGTCTCATACGTTAACTCAACATATTCAGCGTGGTTGGTCTATCTTCAACGAAGAGATGAATGAATTTGTTGACCTGCTACCTGCGCAGCAGCGCTTCTCGACGGAGCAATGGTATCGCGGAACAGCGGATGCAGTAACACAGAACCTTGACGTTATCCGACGCTATGGCGCGCAGTACGTCGTCATCCTGGCCGGTGATCATATCTATAAGATGGATTACTCAAGGATGTTGCTGGACCACGTGCTGAACGATGCGCGATGCACCATCGCCTGTCTGCCCGTGCCGGTGCATGAGGCGACCGCATTTGGTGTGATGGCCGTCGACGAAAACAATAAAGTAATCGATTTCGTAGAGAAGCCGCCGAAGCCACCGACAATGCCGGGCGATGACACCAAATCGCTGGCCAGTATGGGAATTTATGTCTTCGACGCCGAATACCTCTATGGCTTGCTGGAAGCCGACCTGCATGAAGCAGGTTCAAGCCACGATTTCGGCAAAGATATTCTGCCAAAAGTGGTCGCGAGTGGAGAGGGCTACGCCCATTCGTTTGCGATCTCTTGTGTGCAAAACGATCACGAGGCACCGCCCTACTGGCGGGATGTGGGTACGCTGGAAGCCTACTGGCGCGCCAACCTTGATTTAGCCTCTGTTACACCCGAGCTGGACATGTACGACAGCACCTGGCCGATTCGGACGCACATGGAACCTTTGCCACCGGCAAAGTTTGTTCAGGACCGTTCCGGCAGCCATGGTATGACGATGAACTCACTGGTCTCCGGTGGCTGCATTATCTCGGGATCGGTGGTGGTGAATTCGATCATGTTTTCCCGCGTGCGGGTGAACTCATTTTGCAATATCGATTCAACGGTACTGCTACCTGATGTGGTAGTCGGCCGATCCTGTCGTCTGCGCCGCTGCGTCATTGACCGCGCCTGTGTGCTGCCAGAAGGGATGGTGATTGGTGAAAACCCTGATGAAGACAGCCGCCGGTTTTTCCGTTCAGAAGAAGGCATTGTACTGGTTACGCGCGCCATGCTGGCCAAACTAAATAGCGCGGGATCATAAACGACAAGCGGCACACAACCCATCGGCACGAGGATCGTGCCTGGTAACTTAATGAGGTCGAGGATGCAGGTTTTACATGTCTGTTCAGAACTTTTCCCGCTGCTGAAAACGGGCGGGCTGGCTGATGTAGTCGGAGCATTACCTCAGGCACAAATTGCGGGTGGAACAGATACGCGTGTGTTGTTACCCGCGTTTCCTGCATTACGTAAAGGAATACCCGATACGCAGGTGGTTGCGGAACTGCAAACCTTTGCCGGTCCGGTGCGCCTGCTTTTTGGGCGATTCGATGGGGTAGGTATCTATCTTATCGACGCTCCCGATCTCTACGATCGGCCGGGCAGTCCTTATCATGATGAATCGCAGTTTGCCTACGTCGACAACTATTTGCGCTTTGCTTTACTGGGATGGATGGGCTGTGAGTTAGGCTGCGGGCTGGATAGCTACTGGCGACCGGATATTGTTCATGCACACGACTGGCATGCGGGTCTGACGTGTGCTTATCTGGAGGCGCGTGGCCGTCCGGCTAAGTCTGTCTTCACCGTGCATAACCTGGCTTATCAGGGGCTTTTTTCGGCGCACCATTTGGATCAGATTCAGCTGCCACAATCGTTTTTTAACATGTTTGGTCTGGAGTTCTTTGGCCAGATCTCTTACCTGAAGGCCGGCTTGTTCTACGCCGACCACGTGACGGCAGTCAGCCCAACTTACGCGCGTGAAATTACGACACCAGAGTACGGCTATGGCATGGAAACGTTGCTGGCACAGCGTATGCGTGAAGGTCGCCTGAGCGGCGTTCTGAACGGCGTGGACCCGGCTATTTGGGATCCTTCTCACGATCTGTTGCTGAGCTCCCGCTACAACCGGGATACGCTGGAAGCTAAAGCGGAAAACAAGCGCCAGCTGCAGGTTGCGATGGGACTGAAGGTTGACGATAAAGCACCGGTGTTTGCCGTGATCAGCCGCCTGACCCGGCAAAAAGGGCTGGATCTGGTGCTGGAAGCGCTGCCGGGTTTACTGGCGCAGGGCGGACAGCTGGTGCTGTTAGGACAGGGTGATGCTGAGCTGCAGCAGGGCTTTCTGGCCGCCGCCGCCGAACATCCCGGCAGCGTGGGCGTGCAGATTGGCTACCACGAGGCATTCTCGCATCGCATCGTTGGTGGGGCCGATGTCATTATGGTACCGAGCCGTTTTGAGCCTTGCGGCCTGACACAGCTCTATGGACTGAAATACGGCACGCTGCCACTGGTCCGCCGCACGGGCGGGCTGGCGGATACGGTCAACGACAGTTCGCTAGAAAATTTAGCGGATGGCATTGCCAGTGGGTTCAGTTTCGAAGACAGTAATGCCTGGTCCTTATTAAGGGCCATTCGTCGCGCTTTTGTGTTGTGGTCTCGTCCTTCACTGTGGCGTTATGTGCAGCGTCAGGCGATGGGAATGGACTTTAGCTGGCAGGTTGCCGCTCAAGCCTACCGCGATCTTTACCAACGTTTGTTGTAACGGATTGGGAAACAGAAAATGAATACACCATTCACTTACGCTTCACCTACGTTGACGGTTGATGCCTTAAAGCACTCAATCGCTTACAAACTGATGTTCACCATTGGTAAAGACCCTTCGATTGCGAACAAACATGAATGGCTCAACGCCGCGTTGCTTGCCGTGCGCGATCGCATGGTAGAGCGCTGGCTGCGTTCTAATCGTGCTCAACTTTCCCAGGATGTGCGTCAGGTTTATTACCTGTCGATGGAATTCCTGATGGGCCGCACGTTGGGCAATGCGCTACTGGCCATGGGGATCTACGACGATCTCAATCTGGCACTGGACGAAATGGGCCTTGATCTGGCCGAACTCATGGAAGAAGAGAACGATCCCGGCCTGGGCAACGGGGGCTTAGGCCGTCTTGCCGCCTGCTTCCTGGATTCTCTGGCTACGCTGGGCATGCCCGGACGCGGCTACGGCATCCGCTATGATTACGGCATGTTCAAACAAAATATTGTGGATGGCGAGCAGAAAGAGTCTCCGGATTACTGGCTGGAATACGGTAACCCGTGGGAGTTTCAGCGCTTCAACACCCGTTATAAAGTTCGCTTCGGTGGCCGCGTTCAGCACGAAGGTGCAAAAGTGCGCTGGCTGGAAACCGAAGAAATTCTCGCCATGGCCTACGATCAAATTATCCCTGGCTACGACACTGACTCGACCAATACGTTACGTTTGTGGGGCGCGCAGGCCAGTAACGAAATCAACCTGGGTAAATTCAACCAGGGTGACTATTTTGCGGCTGTGGAAGATAAAAACCACTCAGAAAACGTGTCGCGCGTGCTTTATCCCGATGACTCGACCTATTCCGGGCGTGAGCTTCGTTTGCGTCAGGAGTACTTCCTGGTGTCAGCTACCGTGCAGGATATCCTGAATCGCCACTGGATGATGCACCGCACCTGGAACAATCTGGCTGATAAAATCGCCATTCACCTTAATGACACACATCCGGTGTTAGCGATTCCTGAGCTGATGCGGTTGTTGATTGATGAGCATAAATTCACCTGGGATGATGCGTTTGATGTGTGCTGCCAGGTGTTCTCTTACACCAACCACACGTTAATGACTGAAGCCCTGGAAACCTGGCCGGTAGATATGATCGGTAAGATCCTGCCGCGTCATCTGAGCATCATCTTTGAAATCAACGACTTTTTCCTTAAAACGATTCAGGAATACTATCCAGACGACTGGGATCTGCTGTCGCGTATTTCGATCATCGACGAGAACGACGGGCGTCGGGTACGTATGGCCTGGCTGGCTGTTGTTGTCAGTCATAAGGTTAACGGCGTTTCTGAACTGCACTCGAACCTGATGGTTCAGTCCCTGTTTGCCGATTTCTCGCGGCTGTTCCCAGGCCGATTCTGTAACAAAACCAACGGCGTAACGCCACGTCGCTGGCTGGCGCTGGCTAATCCGCCACTGTCAGAATTACTGGACGAACAAATTGGCCGTAACTGGCGCACCGATCTAAGCCAGCTCAGTGAACTCAAAAGCTGTGTTGATTATCCTGCGTTTATTGAGAAAGTGGCCGAAGCCAAGCTGGAAAACAAAAAACGTCTGGCGATCTGGGTGGCGAAGAATCTGGATGTCGTTATCGATCCTAACGCGCTGTTTGACGTACAGATTAAGCGCATCCATGAGTACAAGCGCCAGTTGCTTAACGTTTTGCACGTGATTACGCGCTACAACCGCATCAAAGCCGATCCGGACGCCGAGTGGGTGCCGCGTGTTAACATTTTTGCAGGTAAAGCCGCGTCCGCTTACTACGTTGCCAAGCACATTATTCATCTGATTAACGATGTGGCTAAGGTCATCAACAACGATCCTCAGGTTAAAAACAAACTCAAGGTCGTATTTATTCCTAACTACAGCGTGAGTCTGGCGCAGATTATTATTCCTGCTGCCGATCTCTCTGAGCAGATTTCAACGGCAGGTACCGAAGCATCGGGTACCAGTAATATGAAATTTGCGCTCAACGGCGCGTTGACTATCGGCACGCTGGACGGGGCCAACGTTGAAATGCTGGAGCATGTGGGTAAAGAGAACATCTTCATTTTTGGTAACACAACGCCGCAGGTCGAAGCCTTGCGTAAAGCAGGTTATAACCCGCGTAAATACTATGAAGAAGATGCAGAGTTGCATCAGGTGCTGACTCAGTTGGCCTCAGGCGTCTTTAGTCCGCAGGATCCCGGCCGTTACCGTAATCTGTTCGATCTGCTGGTCAACTTCGGCGATCACTATCAGCTGTTGGCAGATTACCGCAGCTATGTGGATACGCAGGATAAGGTTGATGAACTGTATCGCCAGCCGGATGTCTGGCAGCACCGGGCGGCTATGAACATAGCTGGCATGGGCTATTTCTCGTCTGACCGTACGATTCAGGAATATGCGGATGAGATTTGGAATATTTCGCCGGTAAGGTTGTAGTTTGGCGGTAACGTTTCTGCTCTGAGCAGGTTCCACCCGCAACGGTTGTGCACCTTGCAGGTGTGGGGGCACGGTCTTGCATTGAGCAGGTTCCGCCCGCCAGGCGCCGGGGAGTTTCAGCCTGTCCGTGCAGGCGGTCGGGTTAAGGGGCTTGCGCCAGCCCCTTAACAATCCCGGCGCCCGGCAGCCGCCGCTGTTCCTTCGTCATTCGCTGCGGCCTCACGGACCGTCCGGATGCGCCATCCCTGGCGCAGCCGTCCTCGTCGCGGCTTCCGTGCCGCGCCGTCCTGGCCTCCGTTCTTTCCTCAGCGCGGCGGATGCCTTCTGAAAACCCCCGCCTGTGAGGGCTTATTCCTCATTGGGTTTGGCTCTGCCTGTGAGGCGGTGAGCATACCGTTATGCTCTGAGCAGGTTCCGCCCGCCAGGCACCGGGGAGTTTCAGCCTGTCCGTGCAGGCGGTCGGGTTAAGGGGCTCGCGCCAGCCCCTTAACAATCCCGGCGTCCGGCAGCCGCCGCTGTACCTTCGTCACTCACTGCGGCCTGACGGACCGTCCGGATGCGCCATCCCTGGCGCAGCCGTCCTCGTCGCGGTTTCCGTGCCGCGCCGTCCTGGCCTCCGTTCTCTCCTCAGCGCGGCGGATGCCTCCGGAAAACCCCTGCCTGTGAGGGCTTATTCATCATTGGGTTTGGCTCTGCCTGTGAGGCGGTGAGCATACCGTTATGCTCTGAGCAGGTTCCGCCCGCCAGGCGTCGGGGAGTTGCAGCCTGTCCGTGCAGGCGGTCGGGTTAAGGGGCTTGCGCCAGCCCCTTAACAATCCCGGCGTCCGGCAGCCGCCGCTGTACCTTCGTCACTCACTGCGGCCTGACGGACCGTCCGGATGCGCCATCCCTGGCGCAGCCGTCCTCGTCGCGGC
>NZ_QGTU01000009.1:155004-224043 GCF_003182295.1 Pantoea sp. AG702
CCGGCGTCCGGCAGCCGCCGCTGTACCTTCGTCACTCACTGCGGCCTGACGGACCGTCCGGATGCGCCATCCCTGGCGCAGCCGTCCTCGTCGCGGCTTCCGTGCCGCGACGTCCTGGCCTTCGTTCTCTCCTCAGCGCGGCGGATGCCTCGAGCAAACCCTCGCCTGTGAGGGCGTGTATTTTCCCAAAGGCCTGCTTTGCCTGTTATTAACATGCGCAATCAGAACTGAAGACAGGAAGGCCTGACGAAAATGAAAAAATGAACAGCAATAAGCTGTGATGCTTTTCTGGCATCTGAAGCGATGTTTTCTGACATCTGAAGCGATACAGGCGTTGGTTTTCACACAGTTATCAAAGCGGGGGAGTTGGGCCGGCCTTCCCGTCCCGCTGAGCGGATGCAGGATTTCCGGATGAGCCGACAGGACGTCGGCGAAAGTCAGGCCGCGCCAGGGACGGCGCGTCCTGGCGGTCCGGCAGAAATCCTGAAGCAGCGAAGGCACCGCGCAGCGGCGGGTGGGCATGACGGGAGCCCGGGGTCAAGGGGCCGCGGCGACTGGCGGCCCCTTGTCGGTCGCCCGCACGGGGCGGACTGAAACTGCCCGCCGCCTGGCGAGCGAAACCTTCTTAGAGTTACATAACTGGATGCCGCTCAGGCTGGCAATCGAAACCTTCTCAGAGTTACATAACTGGACGCCGCTCAGGCAACCAACCAAAAGCCACGTTCATGCAATGAACCTCAACACGTTGCCGCGCAGGCAAAAAAAAGCGGCACAACAGGCCGCAACCTGTTGCACCGCGCTTTCTGCACTGACGCGCGACTACGATGCCAGCGACAGCGTAGGCTTCGCCTTAGCCGCCAGCCATTCGGCAATGCGTGCCTGCTGGGCTTCGTTCAGCCACATACCTTGCTTGGTACGGCGCCAGATAGCGTCATCCACTTCACGCACCCACTCATGCTGCACAAGGTAACGTAACTCCGCCTCATAAAACTCATGACCGAAGTTTTCACCCAGGTCTTCCAGCGATGTCGCATCTTTAAGCAGCACTTCGGTGCTGCTACCGTAAGTGCGGGCGTAGTGACGTGCCATGTTTTCAGTAATGAACGGGTAACGACGGCGCAGGCTGGCAGCGTAATCGTCGCTGCTGCCGGAAATATTACCGCCGGGCAGCACGCAGTTTTTAGTCCATGCTGCGCCCGCATCAGGATAATACTTCGACAACTTCTCCAGCGCATGCTCGGCCAGTTTACGGTAAGTCGTTAATTTACCGCCGAAAACGGACAGCAGCGGCGTCTGACCGTTGTCATCGCGGACATCCAGGGTGTAATCGCGAGTGATTGCCTGCGGCGAATCGGACTCGTCATCACAAAGCGGACGCACGCCGGAATAGGTCCACACAATGTCGTCAGGCGTCAGCTGCTTTTTGAAATGGCCGTTGTACACCTTCAGGATGTAGTCGATTTCATTATCATCAATAGCGACGCTTTTCGGATCGCCTTTGTATTCCACGTCGGTGGTGCCAATGATAGAAAACTCATCCATCCACGGAATGACAAACACAATACGGTTATCTTCGTTTTGCAGGATATAAGCCTGCTTCTCATTGTGAACGCGCGGCACCACAATATGGCTGCCTTTGATCAGGCGAATACCGTAAGGCGATTTCAGCTCCAGGCCATCGTCGAAGAACTGCTTAACCCATGGACCGGCGGCGTTGACCAGGCCTTTGGCCTGCCAGGTGAAGGTTTTGCCGCTGTCGATATCCTCAGCTTCTACCATCCACAGGCCGTTCTCACGCCATGCGCGAGTCACGCGAGTGCGGGTACGCACCTCACCACCATGTTTAACCACTTCCTGCGCATTGAGTACCACCATTCGGGCATCGTCCACCCAGCAGTCGGAATACTCAAAACCGCGCTTAATTTCAGGCTTAAGTGCAGACTCTGCACCAAAGCTCAGGCTTTTACTGCCCGGCAGGCTCGTGCGCTTGCCCAGGTGATCGTACATAAACAGGCCAGTACGGATCATCCACGCCGGGCGCAGATGCGGGCGGTGTGGTAAGCGAAAGCGCATTGGGAACGCGATATGGGGTGCCATCTTTAACAGCACTTCGCGCTCGGCCAGCGCTTCGCTCACCAGACGGAATTCATAATGTTCAAGGTAGCGCAGGCCACCGTGAATCAGCTTTGAGCTGGCGGAAGAGGTCGCGCAAGCCAGGTCCCGCGCCTCTAGCATTAACACCGACAGTCCGCGTCCTGCAGCGTCTGCTGCGATGCCAGCACCGTTGATGCCGCCGCCGATAACGATCAGGTCTTTGGTTTCCACGTTGTCTCCTCCGATGTTCGGAATAGTTCAATTATGTTCGTTTTCGAGCATAATCATAATCGCAAACCAACATTGATGCCAGTATTTAACCACCTAAAAACAATTTTGCGTGATATGGATAACATTATCTGGGCGCAAAGGTGAATAGCCGTAGTGATTGTCAGGTTATTGGCGAGGATTATCAGGTTACACTAAACGTCATTTTGATGATGTTACGAGAGACACCATGGAAACTTACCAATGTATTGATGTTCATCAGGCTCAACAGCGGCTGGCACAAGGCGCAGTAATGGTGGATATCCGCGATGCGCAAAGTTTTGCTCTTGGTCATGCCAACGGCGCCTTGCATTTATCGAATAACAACCTTAATGATTTTATCAGTTCAACCGATACAAGCCTGCCGGTGCTGGTAATGTGCTATCACGGCAACAGCAGTAAAAGTGCAGCGGATTATCTGCACGCCCAGGGATTTACCACTGCTTACAGTATTGATGGCGGGTTTGATGCCTGGCGCGCCGCCTTCCCTCAACAGGTGACCAGTGGCGCTGAGTGACTGGCCAGGCGTAACACGGAGAGTGAGTAATGCGCATTACCCAATTTAACCAGCCGCGCATGGCGCAGGCTTTTGTTGACTATATGGCAACGCGCGGCGTGAAATTGCGTATTGAACGTGAAAGTCATTACGTCATTATGCTGGATGATGAAAGCCAGCTTTCGATGGTCGAAAACGAACTTCAGCAGTTTGTGCGCGATCCCAACCATCCGCGCTACCAGGCGGCAAGCTGGCACAGTGGTAAAACCGACAGCGGGTTGCGCTATGAGCGAAGCAACATCTGGGCAAACATCCGTGAGCGTGCCGGGCCATTGACCATGGTGGTTATGTTTGCCTGTATTGCGGTATTTGTGCTGATGCAGGTACTGGGCGATCGTACCGTAATGTACTGGCTGGCGTGGCCAGATGCCGATCAACATTTTGAGATCTGGCGCTGGTTCAGCCATGTGCTACTTCACTTTTCACTATTGCACATCCTGTTTAATCTGATGTGGTGGTGGTATCTCGGTGGAGCCGTAGAAAAACGGCTGGGTAGCGGTAAGCTTTTTGTTATTTTTATCATTTCCGCACTGCTCAGCGGCTGGCTTCAGTCGAAATTTAGCGGTATCTGGTTTGGCGGCCTGTCCGGTGTGGTCTATGCGCTGATGGGATACTGCTGGCTGCGCGGTGAACGCGATCCCGACAGCGGTGTTTATCTGGAGCGTGGGTTAATCGGCTTTGCACTTGTCTGGCTGGTGGTGGGCTGGTTTGGTGCATTTGGTCTGGCTATCGCTAACGCAGCACACGTTGGTGGCCTGCTTGTCGGACTGGCAATGGCGTTTGTCGACACACGCAAGCGTAAACGGTAGTCACAACGAATAAGAATAAGCCCGAAACAGGAGAGGAATGTGAAGCAGACGCAACGTCATGACGCCATTATTGATCTGGTTCGGCGTCAGGGATATGTCAGTACTGAGGAGCTGGTCGATCATTTTGAGGTCAGCCCACAAACGATTCGTCGTGATTTAAACGACCTTGCCGATCAAAATAAAATTCAGCGCCACCACGGCGGCGCGGCCTTGCCTTCCAGTTCAGAGAATACCGCCTGGCAGGATCGCAAGATGATGTGGTCAGCTGAAAAAGCGCGTATCGCACAGCGGGTGGCCAGCCAGATACCGGACGGGGCGACGCTGTTTATCGATATCGGTACCACACCAGAAGCCGTGGCACATGCGTTGTTAAACCATAGCGATTTACGCGTGGTGACCAACAACCTGAACGTGGCAATGCTGTTGATGGGCAAGCCAGACTTCAGGGTCATTATCGCCGGTGGAGAAGTGCGTACGCGTGACGGCGCAGTCATGGGGGAAGCGACGCTGGACTTTATTTCACAGTTTCGTCTTGATTACGGCATCCTCGGGATCAGCGGCATCGATATGGACGGATCGCTGCTGGAGTTTGACTACCACGAAGTCCGTACCAAACGCGCCATCATCGAAAACTCCCGCTGTGTCATGTTGGTGGTAGACCACTCGAAATTTGGCCGTAACGCGATGGTCAATCTGGGCAATATGAGCCAGCTCGACTATCTCTACACCGATAAGATGCCGCCTAACAGCATCATGAAAGTTATTGAACAGCATGAGGTTCACCTCGAACTCTGCTGAGACCTGTACGCCAGTCAGATCACTGGCGTTTTTCAAACCTGCCTGTCGCTTTTTTCTCCACTCGCGTATTTAATTAACATGGCCGCCAGCAATATGGCTGGCCTATGCGCATTCCATTTTTGCTTTAACCATATGGATACAAAAGGGAGTGATATGCCACAGCAGAAATTCAACAAATCCCGTTTTCAGGCTGCGTTAACCCGCCACTGGCAGCATCTTGGTTTCTCGTCCGCAAAACAAATGACGCCGCACCAGTGGTGGCAGGCACTGAGTGCCACGGTCAACGAATTGCTCAACGCCCAACCGGCGGTCCGGGGCGCGCAACCCCAGCGTCACGTTAACTATCTCTCAATGGAGTTTCTGCTGGGGCGCCTTACAGGAAATAACCTGATGAATCTGGGGTGGTACGACGAGGTCAAATCCCTGCTGGCGGAATACCAGGTTGAGTTAAGCGAATTACTGGAAGAAGAAGTTGATCCGGCATTGGGGAACGGTGGCCTGGGCAGGCTGGCTGCCTGTTACATGGACTCAATGGCGACGGTTGGGCAGCCCGCTACCGGGCACGGGCTTAACTACCAGTACGGTTTGTTTCGCCAGCGTTTTGCAGAGGGGAAACAGGTCGAGGAACCCGACGACTGGGCGCGCGAGACGTACCCCTGGTTTCGGCATAACGCCGCGCTGGATGTCCGCGTCGCGATGGGCGGAAAAGTCATTAAGCAGGATGACGGGCGTAAAGTGTGGGAGCCCGCCATTTATCTTCGTGGAGAAGCCTGGGATTTACCGGTAACGGGTTATCGCAATGGCGTCACCCTGCCGTTGCGGCTGTGGAAAGCGACAAGTGAGCATCCCTTTGACCTGACCCTGTTCAACGACGGTCAGTTTTTACAGGCTGAGAAGCAGGGGATTGATGCCGCCAGCCTGACCAAAGTGCTCTATCCCAATGATAACCATCCACAGGGCAAACGCCTGCGTTTAATGCAGCAGTATTTTCAGTGTGCCTGTGCGGTGGCCGATATTCTGCGTCGCCATCATCAGGCGGGGAGAAGCATTCATGCGCTGCCTGATTTTGAGGTCATTCAGCTTAACGATACGCATCCCACTATCGCCATTCCGGAGATGCTGCGTCTGCTGCTGGATGAGCACCAGCTAAGTTGGGACGAGGCCTGGCATATCACGAGTCGTGTGTTTGCCTATACCAATCACACCTTAATGCCCGAAGCCCTTGAGCGCTGGGATGAGAAGCTGATGCGCAGCCTGCTGCCGCGCCACATGATGATCATCAAAGAGATCAACCGTCGCCTCAAACAGCAGGTCAAACAGCGCTGGCCTGATGACAAAGCGCTTTGGAACAAACTGGCTGTGGTCGCCGAGGGGCAGGTCAGAATGGCCAATCTTTGCGTTGTCAGTGGCTTTGCGGTGAATGGCGTGGCTGAACTGCATTCCGGGCTGGTCGTGACGGATCTTTTCCCCGAGTACCATCAGCTCTGGCCGCAGAAGTTTCATAACATCACCAACGGCATTACGCCGCGCCGCTGGATAAAGCAGTGCAATCCTGCGCTGGCTGGCCTGATTGATGACACCCTGAAGCGTGAATGGGTCAACAACCTGACCGCGCTGCAGGGCCTTGAGCCTTACGCCGACGATCCCGTTTTCCGTGAGCGCTTTCGCGCGGTTAAGCAACACAACAAAGCGCGGTTAGCCACCTATATTGCTCAGCACACCGGCATTGTGGTTAACCCAAATGCGATTTTTGACGTGCAGATCAAGCGGCTACATGAATATAAACGTCAGCATCTGGGTCTGCTCCATATTCTGCACTGCTATAAAAACGTCCGCGACAACCCCAATGACGCCAGTATCATTCCCAGAGTGTTTCTGTTTGGGGCAAAGGCGGCACCAGGCTACTACCTGGCAAAGAACATTATCTATGCCATTAACAAGGTGGCAGAGGTGGTGAACAACGATCCGCTTGTCGGCGACAAGCTGAAGGTGGTCTTTATTCCGGATTACCGCATCACGGCCGCCGAATACCTGATTCCCGCCGCCGATCTGTCAGAGCAGATTTCCACCGCAGGCTATGAAGCTTCCGGCACCGGCAACATGAAACTGGCACTGAATGGCGCGCTGACTATCGGCACGCTGGATGGCGCCAACGTGGAAATTGCGGAGCAGGTAGGGGCAGAAAATATCTTTATTTTTGGCAATACCGTGGATGACGTTAAAGCCCTCAAGGCCGGAGGCTACAAACCGCAAAAAGTCCGTAAGCACAACAAGGAACTGGATGAACTGTTGAGATCACTGAAAAAAGGAACGTTCAGTCATGGCGATAAGCATGCATTCAACCTAATGTTGGATAGCCTGACAAAAAATGGCGATCCCTGGCTGGTGCTGGCGGATTATCAGGCCTATATCGATGCGCAGAAACGGGTTGAGGCCTTGTGGCGCGATCGGGAAGCCTGGACGCGCGCCGCCATTCTCAACACGGCGCGAACCGGTATTTTTAGTTCGGATCGGTCGATTCGGGACTATCAACAGCGCATCTGGCAGGCGCAACGCTAAGGAATTGCGATGAAATCCACTTCACTTGATAAAGCCGCCCAGGCGGCGGGAATAGCGCTCACGTATTTCGATGCGAACGGTGAACCTGAAGCCATCAGCGATGATACCAAACGCGCCTTACTGGGCATAATGGAAAACCCACAGAAAGCCGGTAAATCTCCGCTGCCACCCGTTGTGGTTTTTAGCGGTAATCGTAAACGCGAGCTGACGCCTCAGATGGACGGCAGCTTCCGCTGGCAGTTGCAGACAGAGAAAGGCAAAACCCTTAGCGGAACCCTCGAAGGCGGTGCGCCCTTTAAACTGCCTTCGCCTCTGGGGCAGGGTTATCACCAGCTGACCTTGAGCAAGGGCAAGCGTGAGTGGCAGACGCGCGTGATCGTGACACCGCGCCGTTGTTATCTGCCACCGGCCTTGCGCGCCGGAGAGAAACGCTGGGGGGCGCTGGTGCAGCTTTATACCGTGCGTTCAGAGAAAAACTGGGGCATCGGTGATTTTGGCGATCTGGAAATGTTGCTGGAGCAGCTTGCCGCACGCGGCGGCGACTTTGTTGGCCTGAACCCGTTGCATGCGCTCTATCCGTCCAGCCCCGCTTTTGCCAGCCCCTACAGCCCTTCATCGCGCCGCTGGCTGAATATTATTTACATCGATGTGGCACAGGTTGCCGATTTCCAACAAAGCAGCGCGGGTCAGAAGTGGTGGAAAAGTGCCAAAACTCAAAAGGCGTTAAAGCAAGCCCGTGAAAGCGAATGGGTGGATTATGACGCGGTTATGGCACTGAAAATTACGGCATTACGTCACGGCTGGGCCCGGTTCCAGTCGCGTGATGCGCAAGACGCACAGAAGCAGCAGTTTGCGGATTTCATCCAGCAGGGGGGCGACAGCCTGCGCTATCAGGCGGCCTATGAGGGTCTGCAGGCTGAAATGCAGGGGAAAGGTGTCACGCACGCGGGCTGGCCGGCCTGGCCTGAGCGCTGGCGTAACAGTCAGTCTTCTGACGTTCAGGATTGGTGCGCGCAGCACGCGGATGAGATTGCCTTCTGGCAGTGGTTACAGTGGCTGGCACAGCAGCAGTTCTCTCAGTGTTGGGCACGGAGCCAGGCGCTGGGCATGAGCGTGGGGCTGTATCGTGATTTAGCGGTCGGTGTGGCCGAAGGCAGTGCCGAAACCTGGCACGATCCGGAGCTGTACCGCCTTAAGGCATCAATTGGCGCGCCGCCTGACAGGCTGGGGCCGTTGGGGCAAAACTGGGGGCTGCCGCCAATGGATCCTCACGTATTGCAGGCCAGGGGCTATCAACCATTTATTGATATCCTGCGCGCCAATATGCGTGACTGCGGGGCGCTGCGTATTGACCACGTCATGGCTCTGCTGCGCCTCTGGTGGGTTCCGGCAGGTGAAACGGCGGATAAAGGCGCCTACGTCGCTTACCCTGTGCACGATCTGCTTGGCATTCTGGCGCTGGAAAGCCAGCGTTTGCGCTGTATGGTGATTGGTGAGGATCTCGGTACGGTACCTAAAGAGATCGTCAGCCTGCTGCGCGACAGCGGCGTGTTTTCCTGGAAAGTTTTGTGGTTTGAGCAGGAAAAACAGGGGAATTACCGTGCCCCCCAGGCCTATCCACGCCAGTCCATTGCCAGCGCCAGTACGCACGATCTTCCCACGTTGACCGGCTTCTGGAGTGCAGGTGATTTAGAGCTTGGCGAGAAAATCGGGCTTTATCCAGACGGGCAAACGGTACAGAACCTGCAGCAGCAGCGGATGAAGCAAAAACAGGCCTTACTGGATGCTCTGCATAAAGCGGGAGCCGTACCGTCGCGCAGCGCAAAGCGGGCGGATGCTCTGGCGATGACGGCCGAACTGAATCAGTCCGTTCACCGTTTTCTGGCGGACACGAACAGTGCGCTGCTGGGGCTACAGCCGGAAGACTGGCTGGGGATGACGACGCCGGTGAATGTGCCGGGTACGGTCGATCAATATCCCAACTGGCGGCGCAAGCTCGCGCAGCCGCTGGAACGCATTTTTGCCGACGATAACGTGAATAAACTGCTGGAAACCGTGACTAAACGACGCAAGGCAGGATAACGGATGCGCGCGACAGCCGGGCTGTCGCGCGGAAACATCAGTAGAAAGAGTGCTCGCCACGCTGATGTTCGGTGATATCGCGCACGCCTTTCAGCTGCGGGAACGCCGCCAGCAGTTCTTTCTCAATGCCGTCTTTAAGGGTGACGTCGATCATCGAACAGCCGTTACAGCCGCCGCCGAATTGCAGAATAGCAAAACCGTCGTCGGTGATTTCCATCAGCGAAACGCGACCGCCGTGGCCTGCCAGCTGCGGGTTAATCTGAGCCTGTAACAGGTACTCAACACGCTCAACCATCGGCGCATCATCGGAAACTTTACGCATTTTGGCATTAGGCGCCTTGAGCGTCAGCTGCGAACCCAGGTTATCCGTTACGAAGTCGATTTCAGCGTCTTCCAGATAGGGCGCGCTCAGCTCATCCACATAGGCTGACAGCTTTTCAAATTTCAGTTCAGTATCTGTCGCTTCTACCGCATCCGGTGGGCAGTAGGACACACCGCATTCGGCAGTTGGCGTACCCGGGTTAATCACGAATACGCGAATCTGGGTGCCATCTTCTTGTTTGGATAGCAGTTTTGAAAAATGCTCTTGGGCAGAATCAGTAATTCGGATCATGTCAGTTGCTCAATAGTTGACTAATTTAGTTGGTTATAATACGCCCATCATTCAGGCTCTACAAGGTACGGCACAGGCACCACACTTGCACGCTGGCTGCGCCTCGCCCCTGTAACAGGCGGCTGATTTCTCTGACCGTGCTGCCGGTCGTCACCACATCATCGATTAAGGCGATATGGCGTCCGTTAACATCCGTTTCAAGGCAAAACGCACCGCGTAGATTGCGGCGCCGCTGACGGGCACTCAACTGATGCTGAACGGCGCCGGCGCGCTGACGGGATAACGCCAGGCTGAATTCACACTCCAGCCAGCGTGCCAGCGGCGTTGCCAACAGGGCCGTCTGGTTGTAACCGCGCCGCCAGCAGCGTCGGGCATGCAGCGGAACACACATCAGTAAGTCGGGACGAACGGTCTGTCCTCTGCGATACGCATTGAGCCAGCTTAGCAAAAGCAGCCGGGCCAGCATCACCCTGAGTGCGGTAATACCCGAAAATTTTAATTGATTCACCCATGTGCTGAGCGGGGGCTGATAGTGGCTGACGCAGATTAGCGCCTGCCAGGGCGGCGGTCTAAGCAGGCAACGACCGCAGGGCAGAGCATCGGATACGGCAGGCAGGCCGCAGCACGGACACAGTGATGGCAGCCGTGGTAGCTGGCGCAGGCAAATGCTGCAGAGTCCATGCAGGGCAATCCGCAAGGGTAACTGACATAGCCAACACAGGGCGGGCATTGGTAGCATAGTGACCTCCTTATCAATCATGGAATAGTAACGGATGAGCTCACTTTACTGGCATACCTGTGGCGAAGGAGATGACGATCTTGTGCTGCTGCACGGCTGGGGACTGAATGCGGAAGTGTGGCAAAACATTGTGCCGCGACTCAGCGCACAGTTTCGCCTGCACCTGGTGGATCTGCCTGGCTATGGTCGCAGCCGCGGGTTTGCTGCCCTGTCGCTGGAACAGATGGCGCAGACACTGGTGCCCTTTCTGCCGCCTCGCGCTATTGTGCTGGGGTGGTCGCTTGGCGGGCTGGTCGCCACACAGCTGGCGTTGAGCGAGCCAGAGCGGTTACGCGCCCTGATTACGGTGGCTTCTTCGCCCTGTTTTACGGCCCGCGATGACTGGCCGGGTATTGCCCCCTTAACCCTGCATAACTTCCAGCAGCAGCTCAGTCACGATTTTCAGCGCACCGTCGAGCGTTTTCTGGCGCTGCAGACCATGGGAACGGAAACCGCTCGGGCGGATGCACGTAAGCTCAAGGAGGTGGTATTGTCGCAGCCGATGCCAGACGTGGCCGTGCTCAATGGCGGCCTGACGATTCTGAGCGACGATGACTTGCGTGACAGGCTTACGGCCATTACGCTGCCCTTTTTGCGGATGTATGGCGCGCTGGATGGTCTGGTGCCGCGCCGGATTGTGCAGCAACTCGATCCGCTGCTGCCCACGTCGCCGTCTGTCGTAACGGACAAAGCGGCACATGCCCCCTTTATTTCGCACCCGGATGCGTTCTGCCAGCACATTGTTTCATTTATCAGCAAATTAGACAGATAACCTTGGCCCTCACTGGCAAATTTCTGCGCAGCGGCAATACTTCATGAGTGAGCAAGGCCGCTGCACTTCTATGCGATTAGTCAGGGAGATGACTATGCCGTTCGATATAGCCTTAAGCGATTTGCGGCTGCTTACATCTCAACAATGGATCATGAATGAGGGTAGACAAATGAAGGTTATGAAATGGGTTGTTGCATCAATGATGATGGGCGCAGTGTCATTCTCTGCTCTGGCGGCGAAAGAAGTCACCAAAGAAGAAGTGCAGAAGATGCATCTGACCAAAATCGGCACCGTAAATACCACGGCCGAAACCACGTCGCCGATGGATGCTAAGAAGAAGCTGTCAGAGGCCGCTGATGAGAAGGGTGGCAAATACTTCCTGGTGATCGCGGGTCGTGAACACGGTAAGTTCAGTGCGACAGCGGAAGTGTACAAGTAATTATCGTAGCCACATGAATTGCCAGGCATCCAGCGTTACTGGCTGGGTGCCATCAATTTTCTCACCGCTTACCACATCCTGAAAAAGATGCGCCTCCGGTAACGGGGCTTCAATCTGCCTGCCACTGAGATTAAACACACACAGTAATTCATCACCGCCGTTATGCGAATAACGCTTCATGATGAGCAGGGCATTATCGCTCTGAAACAACGTCAACGGGTTGTCGGGATGAAAGGCCGTCTGGCGTCGACGCTGCTGAATCAGTTTGCTCAGCCGGGTATAAACCTGATGGCGTAAGCCTTCGCTGTTCACCAGTGCGTCTTCGATAGCGGAGAGCGAATATTTTTGCCGGTTAATGGCCCGGTTATGGCCTGCCTCACGTACGCCGTCATAGTCATTACGCGATCCCAGGATGCTTTGAATATAGACGGCTGGAACACCCGGAAAGGCCAGTAAAATAGCATGCGCCAGCATAAAGCGTTTGAGGCGCGTTTCGTCGTCATCGCCTTCACGGTTAAGCGCGTCGAAATAGGTCACGTTGATTTCGTATGGGCTGGTGCTGCCGTCAGGATTGTTTTTATAGGAGATCAGCGCCCCCTCCAGTGCCAGATCGCGCACCAGCGCCGTGATCTCCACCTCCGATAAAATCCCGCGTGCCGGATTAAGACCTATACCATCGTGCGAGGCCAGGAAGTTAAAAAAGGTTGTATTGCTATTGCCCACCTGCAGGGTGCTGGCCCATTGACGCAGAGCGCGAGCCGATCCGGTGTGAATGGCATGCAGCACCAGCGGCGGCAAGGAAAACTGATACACCATCTGGGCTTCGTCTTGCCCGTTCCCAAAGTAGCTGATGTTGTCTTTGTGCGGCACATTCGTTTCGGTGATGATGACGGTGCCGGGTGCGACCACGTCGGCAATGGCGCGAAACAGTTTGACCAGCAGATGCGTTTTTTCGAGGTGAATACAGTTCGTGCCTGGCGTTTTCCACATGTATCCCACCGCATCCAGTCGCACATAGTCCGCGCCACGTTTCAGATAGTCGAGTAGTACCTCTACCATGCGCACCAGCACCCTGGGACGGGCAAAGTTAAGGTCAATCTGATCGGCACTGAACGTGGTCCAGACAAAGCGGATTTCACCGTTTTCCAGCGTAAAGGGGGTGAGCAACGGTGACGTTCTTGGCCGCGTGACCGCGCTGAGGTCGGTGGTGGGCGGCAGGCTGATAAAAAAATCATCCCAGCCTTCATCCTGAGCAAGATAATGTTTAAACCACGCACTATGCGCTGACATATGGTTACAGACAAAGTCGAACATCAGGCGCGTTTCCTGATGCAGTAAGGCAATGTCCTGCCAGTCGCCACACAGCGGATCGACCTGATGGTAGTTAATGACCGAAAAGCCGTCGTCAGACGAATAGGGATAAAACGGCAGGAGGTGCACCAGCGGAAACGTGGCGTGCAAATGCTGCTGGTAGAAACGTGAAAAGGTGTTGAGTGTGGGTTTGCCCGGCTCGCGGAACTGATCGGCATACGTAATCAGCACCACGTCCTGCTCATCCCAGTGGGCCTTTCTCGGCAGCTTAGTGGTGTCACGGGCTTCAACGATCGTGGCGAGCAGGCGTTCGCGCATAGCCTGAGGAAAGGCATCGGCATAAATCTTATCGATTAAAGCAGTGATCTTTTCCATTATCAAAGGGTGCCACAGCAGGTGTCGTTATTATGACGGGCGTCTTTTTAGCGTAGCGTCAGGGCGGGGATTTTCAACTCAAACGTGCCAGGTCGGCCTGAAAAGCCAGTGCAAAGCAGCAGGCGTGAAGCCCCACGTCGGCAACCGCGCCCACGTCAGAAGGTAAACAGGGGCAGCCTGGAACGTTTTTTCTGTTCAGATAAAACGAGCGACCAGCGAGAGAAGGATGACAGTCACCTCCTTCTCCATGACGGGTATAAGAGGTGACTGCGTGGTGCGTAACTAGCGTTTTTTACCGAATGCCGCCGCTAGCGCGTCGCCCATGGCGCTGTTGCCTGCGGGCTGGCTGGCAGGACGTGCGCGGCCTTTGTTCGCGGCCGGACGTTTTTCTTCGCGTGGCGCACCGCTCTTCGCGCCACGCGCGTTGCCTTCTCCCGGCTGCTCGTCAAGGCGCATGGTTAAGGCAATGCGTTTACGTTGCAGATCCACTTCCATCACTTTAACTTTAACGATGTCACCCGCTTTTACGACCTGGTGAGGATCTTCCACAAACTTGTCCGACAGCGAAGAAATATGAACCAGGCCATCCTGATGCACGCCAATATCAATGAACGCACCAAAGTTGGTGACGTTGGTCACGGCGCCTTCAAGCACCATGCCTGGCATCAGGTCATTCAGGGTTTCCACGCCTTCGGCAAACTGTGCCGTTTTAAACTCAGGACGGGGATCGCGGCCCGGCTTTTCCAGCTCTTTCATGATGTCGGTCACAGTCGGTAAACCAAAGCGGTCGTCTGTGAAGTCCAACGCTTTCAGGTTACGCAGGCTGGTGGGATTGCCCATCAGCTCACTCAGCGCCTGCTCGGTCGCGGCCAGAATGCGTTCCACCACCGGATAAGCTTCCGGGTGCACCGTCGAGGCATCCAGTGGATTATCGCCGTGGTTGATGCGCAGGAAGCCAGCGCACTGCTCAAACGCTTTAGGCCCAAGACGGCTGACCTTGAGAAGCTGCTGACGGTTCTGGAAACGGCCGTTTTCATCGCGCCAGCCAACAATATTTTGTGCCATCATGCGGGTTAACCCGGCCACGCGCGTCAGCAGCGGTACCGAAGCCGTGTTGAGATCGACACCGACAGCGTTCACACAGTCTTCCACCACCGCATCCAGTTTTTTTGCTAGCTGGCTCTGGCTGACGTCATGCTGATACTGGCCGACACCGATCGATTTCGGATCGATTTTCACCAGTTCGGCCAGCGGATCCTGCAGGCGACGGGCGATCGACACTGCGCCACGCAGTGAGACATCCAGATCCGGAAATTCCAGCGCAGCTAATTCAGACGCGGAGTAGACTGAGGCGCCCGCTTCGCTGACGATCACTTTCTGGGCGGTGACCTGGGGAAACTGTTTTTGCAGATCCAGAAAGAAGCGCTCGGTTTCACGTGAGGCGGTGCCATTACCGATGGCGACCAGTTCCACCTGATGTTTAACGCACAGCGCCGCGACCGCCGCCGCCGCCTTGGCCGTTTGCCCGGTATGCGGATAAACTGTATCGGTGGCGACCAGCTTGCCGGTCGCGTCAACCACGGCAACTTTCACACCGGTACGCAGGCCGGGATCCAGGCCCATCGTGGCCCTCATGCCCGCAGGTGCCGCCATTAACAGGTCGTGCAGGTTACGGGCAAAGACGTTAATGGCCTCGTCTTCCGCACGCTCGCGAACGGTACCCATCAGCTCGGTTTCCAGATGCAGCATGACTTTGATGCGCCAGGTCCAACTGACCACGGCCTTGCGCCAGCTGTCAGCCGGTGCGTTATTCAGTCGCAGATTCAGGTGTTCCGCAATCAGGGTTTCACCGTGGCTTTCGCGCGGTGGCTCATCAAACTGCGGATCGGCATTCAGCGACAGCTGTAAAATACCTTCATTACGACCGCGCAGCATGGCCAGCGCGCGATGCGAAGGGACGCTGTGCAGCGGCTCATGGTGATCGAAGTAGTCGCGGAATTTCGCGCCTTCTTCCTCTTTGCCTTCCACCACGTTTGAGACCAGATGGGCATTTTTCCACAAATAGTGGCGGACTTTAGCCAGCAGGGCGGCATCTTCAGCAAAGCGCTCCATCAGGATATAACGCGCGCCATCCAGCGCCGCACGAACGTCAGCGACACCGTTATCCACATTCACATAGCCTGTTGCCAACTGCTCAGGGTCCTGTGAAGGATCCTGCCATAAGGTATCGGCCAGGGGTTCCAGCCCGGCTTCAATCGCGATTTGGCCACGCGTACGGCGCTTAGGCTTATAGGGCAGGTAGAGGTCTTCAAGTTCGGTTTTGCTGAGGGTGGTATTGATGGCATTCGCCAGATCGTCGGTGAGTTTTCCCTGTTCCTCTATAGATTTCAGGATGGCCTGCCGACGCTCGGATAATTCACGCAGGTAGCTGAGGCGGGTTTCGAGCTGGCGGAGTTGTGTATCATCCAGGCCGCCCGTCACCTCTTTACGATAACGTGCGATAAACGGCACGGTATTCCCTTCATCCAACAGGCGGACGGCCGCATCTACTTGCTCAGGGCGCGCCTGTAGCTCACTTGCAATTAGCTGGCTAAGAACATTCATCATCGGACTATTATGCTTTCTGGGTTGAGAAATAGCCGATAGTTATACGGATTGATGGCTGAAATTGCCAGAGAAGCGGCCTGCTTTCAGCGATATTCTGAATCAGCTTTCAACATAGCTAATTTCATTGACATACCAGCATGCCGGGCCCGCTGGCGTTTCTACTACCGCCGCGTCGCCGACGGCCTTTTTTAACAGCGCCCGCGCCATGGGCGAGTCAATTGAAATGTAATCCTTGCGGCCAAAAATCTCATCGTAACCCACGATACGGAAGCGCTTCACATCGCCGTCATCGTTTTCGACTTCAACCCAGGCGCCAAAAAACACTTTGCCATCCTGCTGGGGTGAATAATCCACAATGCGCAGTTGCTCAATGCTCTTGCTCAAATAGCGCACGCGGCGGTCAATTTCACGCAGGCGTTTCTTATTGTATTGATAATCCGCATTTTCGCTGCGGTCGCCGAGGCTGGCGGCCCAGGTCACTTTTTTGGTGACTTCAGGTCGCTCTTCACGCCACAGGTGATCGAGTTCAGCTTTTAAGGTGTTGAAACCTTCTCGGGTAATCAGTCGGGTTCTCATGGTACAAGCCGGTCAAATCGAAAGAGGATCAGTGTAAAGCAAATCGTGCGTGGCGAAAAAGAGGTGGGAAAAGGGTTTTTTACCTGTTAAAAAACCCTTATACGGCAATGACAGAGGAGGGGGCTGTCATATCCAGACCGGTGCGGTTCCGTGGCGGCAGGAATTACTTACCGGCTTTGGTCGAGGTGGTCGTCGAGGTGCTGCTGTTGGTGCCGTCACCGCCGCCGCCGCCAGCCGTTGCCAGTCCAACGCCCAGCAGAGCGGCGACTGCGCCAATACCAATCGCATTGGAGTTACCCTGAGCGGTGGTCGTTGCCTGTGCGCCCGCGGCTTCACCGGTTGCGGTAGCGGCATAAGTCTGACCGACGCTGGCCAAAGCCAGTGCGCTCAGCAGTAAAATCGTTTTTTTCATTATGGTTTCCCCGTAAAGCGGCAAGTTGGTGTCGCTATAGTGTGGGTGAAATCCATTGGGCCGCAAAGCGGGCTTTACTGTTTGATTTATCTCTCTTTACCTGCAGATGGCCTTGTTCGGGAGGCTTCTCAAACTAATCCGAGAGAGGTCGCGTATTAACCTGTTTTTTTTCCGAATATTATGCTGTTATCAGTCTAAAAAACCGGACTATCCGGGATTCGTCGTCAGATACGAACGTAATTTAAGTCAAATTTTCCGGCAAGCGCTTGAATTTGCAAGTGCTGTGCCACGGTGTGCCGCGTCTAAACCAGTGAATAGCGGAATTTTACCCAATATTTCAGATTTGCCGTATTCTGTTCAACGCCGTGGTCATTACGCAGCTTGCCCGGCCGTCAGACCAAAATTTAAATATAAGCTGCTGTTTAATATGCTTTGTAACAATTTTGACTAGAATATAAACCATTAAACACTGTCACTGTGCCGCATCTTTTTTTAACAATATCGGCTCAGGCAATAGCGCCTTTGGGAGTTAAAAATGCAAGAAAACTACAAGATTCTGGTCGTCGATGACGATATGCGTTTACGTGCACTATTAGAGCGCTATCTTACCGAGCAGGGCTTTCAGGTGCGCAGTGTCGCCAACGCCGAGCAGATGGACCGTCTGTTAACCCGCGAATCCTTCCATTTAATGGTGCTTGATCTGATGCTGCCTGGCGAAGATGGTCTTTCCATTTGCCGCCGCCTGCGCAGTCAGAGCAACCCGATGCCTATCATTATGGTGACCGCCAAGGGCGAAGAAGTGGATCGCATCGTTGGGCTGGAAATCGGTGCTGACGACTATATTCCAAAGCCGTTCAACCCACGTGAGCTGCTGGCGCGTATTCGTGCGGTATTGCGCCGTCAGGCCAATGAACTGCCCGGTGCGCCGTCTCAGGAAGAAGCGGTCATCGCTTTTGGCAAGTTCAAGCTTAACCTGGGCACGCGTGAGATGTTCCGTGAAGACGAACCTATGCCGTTGACCAGCGGTGAATTTGCCGTTCTCAAGGCGCTGGTAAGCCATCCACGTGAGCCGCTGTCGCGCGATAAGCTGATGAATCTGGCCCGTGGTCGGGAGTACAGCGCCATGGAACGTTCTATCGACGTACAGATTTCCCGCCTGCGACGCATGGTGGAAGAAGATCCGGCCCATCCACGCTACATCCAGACCGTTTGGGGCCTGGGCTATGTATTTGTTCCGGACGGCAGTAAAGCATGAGGCGGCTGCGCTTCTCGCCACGAAGTTCATTTGCACGCACCCTGTTGTTGATCGTTACCTTGCTGTTCGTCAGCCTGGTAACGACCTACCTGGTGGTGCTGAACTTTGCCATTCTTCCCAGCCTGCAACAGTTTAATAAAGTCCTCGCCTACGAAGTGCGTATGCTGATGACCGACCGTTTACAACTGGAAGATGGTACGCAGCTGGAAGTGCCGCCCGCTTTTCGTCGCGAAATTTATCGTGAACTGGGTATTTCGCTTTATACCAATGCGGCGGCAGAGGAGAGCGGACTGCGCTGGGCGCAGCACTACAAATTCCTTAGCGATCAGATGGGCCAGCAGCTTGGCGGCCCGACAGACGTTCGCGTCGAGGTCAACAAAAACTCCCCTGTTGTCTGGCTCAAAACCTGGCTATCGCCCGACATTTGGGTACGGGTGCCGTTAACGGAAATTCATCAGGGTGATTTCTCGCCGCTGTTCCGCTATACCCTGGCGATAATGTTGCTGGCGATAGGCGGCGCATGGCTTTTTATCCGCATCCAGAACCGCCCGTTAGTCGATTTAGAACATGCCGCATTACAGGTGGGCAAGGGCATTATTCCCCCACCATTACGTGAATACGGTGCGTCAGAGGTGCGTTCGGTGACGCGCGCGTTTAACCAAATGGCGGCGGGCGTTAAGCAGCTTGCCGATGACCGCACTTTGTTGATGGCGGGCGTCAGCCACGATTTACGCACCCCTTTGACGCGCATCCGGCTCGCGACGGAAATGATGAATGAACAGGATGGCTACCTGGCAGAGTCGATTAACAAAGACATCGAAGAGTGCAATGCCATCATCGAGCAGTTCATCGATTACCTGCGCACCGGGCAGGAGATGCAGACTGAGCTGGCCGATCTTAACAGCGTGCTGGGCGAAGTAGTGGCCGCAGAAAGCGGTTATGAACGTGAAATTGAAAACGCCGTCATGGCAGAAGAGCTCATGCTGGAGATTAATCCCCTTTCGATTAAGCGCGCCCTGGCTAACCTGGTGGTGAACGCGGCGCGTTACGGCAACGGCTGGATCAAAGTCAGCAGCGGACGCGAGCTGCATAGGGCCTGGTTCCAGGTTGAAGATGACGGTCCCGGCATTAAGCCGGATCAGCTGGCGCATCTCTTTCAGCCATTTGTGCGCGGTGACAGCGCACGCAGCACCAGCGGCACGGGCCTTGGGCTGGCGATCGTCCAGCGCATTATTGATGCGCATCAGGGTTCGCTAGAGATCGGTGACAGTGAACGCGGCGGATTACGTATCCGTGCCTGGTTACCCTTAGCGGAAAGCCCGGAGTCGGGCGCCAACAACAGCAACCTTGCACTGAGTTAAACAGCAGCGGCGCGGCCTGTTAAGCCGCGCCGCTGTGATTAACGCTGAGGACCTGCTTTTACCAACGCGGCACCGGCCGCATTATCGGTATATTTTTCAAAGTTAGTGATAAAGCGCTGGGCTAAATCATCTGCCGCCGCGTGCCACTTCTCTTCGCTTTCCCAGGTACGACGTGGGTCGAGCGTTTCGGCATCCAGATCGCCCAACGTTTTTGGCACCTGCAGGTTAAATACCGGCAGCGTTTCCGTTGGCGCATCGTCCAGTTCACCGGCCAGAATGGCGTTGATGATGGCACGGGTATTTTTCAGTGAGATACGCTTGCCACTGCCGTTCCAGCCCGTATTAACCAGATAAGCCTGCGCGCCCGCCGCTTCCATGCGTTTCACCAACACTTCTGCATACTGTGTGGGATGCAGCGTCAGGAAGGCTGCGCCAAAACAGGCTGAGAAGGTTGGCGTTGGCGCCGTTACTCCGCGCTCCGTGCCTGCCAGCTTCGCTGTAAAGCCCGACAGGAAATGATACTGAGTCTGCTCTGGCGTCAGTCTGGAGACGGGCGGCAGCACGCCAAAGGCGTCGGCGGTCAGGAAAATGACTTTCTTCGCATGGCCTGCTTTGGAAACCGGCTGAACAATATTGTCGATATGGTTAATCGGATAGGACACACGGGTGTTTTCGGTTTTGCTGCCGTCAGCAAAATCGATGCTGCCGTCTTCACGTACCACGACGTTTTCCAGTAAGGCGTTACGACGAATGGCGCGATAGATTTCCGGCTCAGCCTGTTCAGAAAGGTTAATCGTTTTCGCGTAACAGCCGCCTTCAAAGTTGAACACGCCGTCATCGTCCCAGCCGTGTTCGTCGTCACCGATTAACTGGCGGTCCGGATCGGTAGAAAGCGTGGTTTTACCCGTGCCGGACAGTCCAAAGAATACCGCGACATCGCCTGCTTTACCCACGTTGGCGGAGCAGTGCATAGAGGCAATGCCCTTCAGCGGCAGCAGATAGTTCATCACCGCGAACAGCCCCTTCTTCATTTCTCCGCCGTACCATGTGCCGCCAATCAGCTGCATACGTTCGGTCAGGTTAAAGGCAACAAAGTTCTCGGAATGCAGCCCTTGTGCCTGCCAGTCAGGGTTGGTGCATTTAGCCCCATTCATCACTACAAAATCGGGCGTGAAGTTATCCAGCTCAGCCGCGCTCGGTTGAATGAACATGTTTTTGACGAAATGCGCCTGCCAGGCAACCTCGGTAACAAAACGCACGCTCAGGCGTGAATCCGGGTTAGCCCCGCAGAAGGCATCAATAACGAACAGACGCTTCCCTGAGAGCTGCCGGGTCACGCATTTTTTCAGCGCCTGCCAGGTTTCCTGGGACAGGGGCTGATTATCGTTCTTTCCGGTTCCTTGATCGTTCCACCACAGCGTATCGCGCGTGGTGTCATCACGCACAATGTACTTATCCTTGGGCGAGCGCCCGGTAAAAATCCCGGTATCAACGGCGATTGCGCCGCTCTGCGTCAGGGTGCCACGCTCAAAACCTTCGAGCTCCGGACGCATCTCTTCCTGAAATAGCGTAGCGTAATCAGGGTTATGAACCACCTCAGTGGTATCGGTGATGCCCAGATCGGCAAGGGCTTTCGAGGTCAGGCCGTTAACGCGCATTTTACTGCTCCTTAAATCGGTGTCTGTTCTGTAGGGCAAAGAGAGTTTGTGATCGCGTCCTTAAAATGCCACAGAGTGAGAGGCGGAGACGCGATCGCGCGCAGTTTACGCTACTGTGCCAGGCGAGAAAGGCTTGTTCGTTAAAAATGAGACTTAGGGCGCGTTAAGGATATGTTTCGAACGTTTTTAAGATGTTATGAAAGTAAAAAAAGATAATTTGCTAAGTAAATTAATGGCATAGCAGTGAGGCAGGCAGGGCGGCATAACCGCCCTGGTCCGATCAGTGAAGTCGATTGCTGTTCTCAACGGAGTTGCTGCGGATCCCGGCAATGTCTACCGCATCGAATACGTAATGCGATCCACAATAGTCGCAGTTCATATCGATTTTGCCATCTTCTGCAATGATCTCGTCAACTTCTTCCTGCGGCAGGGTTTTCAGCACCTCGCTACAGCGTTCGCGTGAACATGTGCATTTATAAACAACCGGCTGCGGATCGTAAACGGTCACCTCTTCCTGGTGATAAAGCCGCCACAGGACATCGGTTGCAGGCAAATCAATCAGCTCTTCGGTTTTAATGGTTTCTGTCAGCGTCGCCAGATGCTCAAAGTCATCTTTACTCGTGTCCTGAGCCGGTAGGACCTGCAGCAGAATCCCGGCTGCGCCTGCGTCGCTGGTGCGGATAAACAGTCGGGTCGGCAATTGCTCGGAGCGCATAAAGTAGTCTTCCAGACAGTCGCTCAGCGTGTCACCTTCCAGTCCTACCACGCCCTGATAACGCTCGCCCTTTTCAGGCGTGATGGTGATAACCAGATAGCCGTTACCCACCATGCTTTTGAGCGTGCTGTCGTCAGGAATGTCACCTTTCATGCGGGCTATGCCACGTAACTCCTGCTGATTATTACCATTGATCACGGCTAAGGTCAGGGGGCCATCGCCTTGAAGCTGCACGGTAATTTCACCGTCAAATTTAAGCGTGGCGGTCAGCAAGCTGGTTGCCACCAGTAACTCCCCCAGCAGCGTTTGTACGGCTGGCGGGTAGTCGTGATTTTTAAGGATAGCGTGCCAGGTGTTTGAAACATTAACCAGTTCGCCGCGGACGGCAGCATTTTCAAACAAATAGCGGCGCAGTTGATCTTGTACAGACATAGTTTTTCTCTCTTTTGGCGGACGATAACCGGCTCAGTAGCCGGTTTACTCATCGCCCGATAACTTAAACTTCATCAAATCGCGGCGTTCTTTCTTATCGGGCCGGCGATCGGGATGGGGCATGGTCAGCGCATTCATCTTGCGTGCCAGAGCCACTTTTTCACGTTTTTCAATACTGGCTTCGGTTTCGCGGTAAAGCAGCTGTGCTTCACTGGCGGGGCGCCGCTGCTCGCTGATTTCGGCAATGACGACCGTTCGCTCCTCATTGCCCTGACGCAGGGTTAACTCAGCATCCCGTTCGACCAGTTTACTGGGTTTACTCCGCTGACCATTGTAATGAACCTTGCCACCTTCAATCATTTCGCGCGCAATCGAGCGGGTTTTGTAGAACCGTGCCGCCCAAAGCCATTTATCAAGACGAACGCCTTCGTCGGGTTTCTCTTTCATTGCTGCTCCCAGAACGGAATCAGTGTGCGGTAGTCGCTGATCGCACAGTGACGCTGAAAGTGTTGTTCAGGACGGCCAGAGTCAGGATTACTGACGCCCAGGCACCAGCCGATTCCCCATGATTTGGCGGCATCGAGGATGATTTCGCTGTCATCGATGAACGATGTCCGCGATGCATCAAAGCCAGTGTGCTGCTCAACCGCCTGCCACAAACGCTGATCTTCTTTCGGATAGCCAAAGGTATGGGTGGAAAGCAATAAATCAAGGTGTGGTGCTAAAGCTGTCTGTTTGAGTTTCACATCCAGATTCCAGGGATGCGCATTGGTCAGCAGGATGGTGCGCTTACCCGCGCGACGCAGTGCCTGTAGAAAAGGCAGCGTATCCGCGCGGATACTGACCCGGTGACGTTGTTCCCAGGTCATGGCATGAATGTCCAACTGCAACGCCTGTGACCAGTAATCCAGACAATACCAGTTTAGCGTATGCGCTACGGCCTGATATTTTTCTTCAATAATCAGCCGGGCCTGAGCAGCAGGGATGCCGCGTTGGGTGCTCAGGATGTCGGGGACATGCTCCAGCCAGAAAAAGCGGTCAAACGCCAAATCAAGCAGCGTGCCGTCCATATCGAGCAGCACGGTGTCAATGTCGGACCCGTTGAACATCATGGCAATTCACCCGTTGCTTGTCAGCGCAACAGGGTAGCACAGTTGCAGGTGGCTCAGAATATGGAGCGCACGCCCTGTATAGTGTTAAGCGAGGGATTAAAGCACTTATCGTAATACTGCTGGATAGCAAGCATTCGCTGGCGGTTAAGATGGATGCGCCGCAGTGCCAGCAGACCGTTGGTAATGGCGCAGGTCAGCAACACGATAAGCAACAGTGCAGCGCCCAGATAGCGCCATTTTGCCATGGCGTCAGGCTCATTGTGCAGGGCGATATGACGCGTGCCGTTGGCATCGGTATAAATGCCGGTAATGATGCCTGTAGCGCTAAACGGTGTGTGCAGCAACAAGGAGGACAGACGCTGCAGCTCTTGCCACTGCGAACCCGCATCCAGATCAAACAGAGGAACGGCAGGCTGAGGCTGATTGACGAGCTGATGCCCTTCATCACTGGCGATAACAAACCCGCCTGGCGGTGGGCTGTTCAGGTTTTCTGCGGCGCGGCGCGTTTCGCGGAAGAAGAAGGTAGAGGTTGCCGTGTGCACCAGGTTTTCCAGCGCCTCCGCACTGACCGGACGCAACAGGACATTCATCCCGTTTAGCTGGCCAGAATCGGCACGGCTGACTAAGGTGTCCCAGTCTTTGGCATTCCCCAGATTGACCAGCGCATTTTTGAGTCGCATACAGTCCTGTGCCTGATTGCAAAGCGCCTGCGTTTTTAACACGAGGTCCGAAAAGTCATCCAGCAGAATCATGCCTGATTTCTGAATCGCCGACGCTAACTGTGGGTTCAGTTTGGGATCGGTGTTCGTTTCAGGATGGAGCTGCCTGGTGGTGGTGTCCAGCAACGCCGAGGCTTTCTCAATAATATCTGAGTGGGGCAGCGGCAGCGGTGTGGCGTTATTCCAGTAAATTTGCGAGCAATCGAACGGCATATAAGTATAGGTGCGGTTGCTTTGGTAGTTGTCCGGTACCGCACACATACCGGTTCCGGTGACCTTAAGGCTGTCGCCTACTTTAAGATCTTCACGACTCAGTTGGTTTACGCTATTCACATCCAGGCTCTCCGTCCCTTTAGCCCATGCCAGACTGAGTTTAATGGGCATACTGAGGGGGATCCAGGTGATCAACAAGGCCAGAACAATCAGCGAGCCAACGGCAAGAACAACATTTTTCCGCCAGCGCTGTAGCGGAAAATTCCTTACCTCGTCCTGAAGGGAAAGGAAGCGCCCCTGGCGTACTACCTGACGATTCAGATAAATATCGACATCCGTTACCTGACCAAGATCGTGCGCGACGTAAGGCTGCCAGTGTGCAGGATAAGCCAGATCGATGATCCCCAGCGTAATGTTGCTCTGCTCCTGATTTGACTCCCCAAACAGGCCCCAGCGCTTGGGGGCCCCGCGCAGGCAGTGAATTTCGCGCAGGCCATTTTCACCCGGTACGCGATACATCAGCCACAGGCTGGCGACAATCATCATGCCAGCAAGGACGGACAGCCAGATCATCAGGCTCGCGGGCAGCAGCAAACCAATAAAAAACAGCAGCAGGGCAAATGAGATAATTACGGCTTCGCGCGTGCCATCGGGACGAGACAGTCGGTATTCTTCCAGCGTTTCTTTGCGTACTCGTACCAGCTCGACGTTTTCACTTTCGGCTTTACGGATCGAGGCGTTGGTGGAGGACGGACGTATCAGATTGGGTAGCGACTGCTGATCGATAGCGTAATCCACCAGAGAATGCCCGTTCAAAGAGATGATCAAGGGGATCGACTGGGTGCGGATTAACTCAACGTAGTTTTCGTCCGTAATATACTGTTCCCACAGCGGCGGCAAATGCACTTCGACTTCATCGAGGTAGTAGCGCCACTTATGCGGATCGTCCGTGGAAAGGCCATAACGGGTTATCGCCCGCGTAACAGGGTAAACGTTGTTGCTTTGTGCCGTGAGCACCAGTTTTTCATGACGACGACGGGTTTCACCCGGGCTGAGGATACGGGGCTGTTTTTCCAGTGCGGCAAGGTATTGTTCAACCGCCTTGCGCTCCCGCTCAGAGAGTTTACGGCAGGGCGGACTAATAAATGGCAGCGGTTTCGCCAACGGCGGCCTGCGCCGCATAGCGTACCAAAATCCAATACCTGCCAGAATTGAACAGGTTAGCACTACGGCCAATATAATAATTATTGTGCTCATGCTTTGCTCAATTCAGCCAAAATACTGCCTTCACTTTAAACTTATTATCCCCAGATGCGCCGGATAGTTAAGACGACTTATGGGAGGTTAAACAACGCTGACAAGTTTAACAATAAACGAAATAGTAATGTAAATCATTTAATTAGGCGTTATTACATCACACATTGCCAGAATAGTAACCACAGTGCACAGGTTATTGTATCGGCATTGTCTGAATTTTGGCGTGAGATATTGACTAACACAAATTTTTTGTACCTGAGAAACCAGTGTTATCGTAGAAAAACAACATACGCTTCGCGTGCGCCTTGAGAGTCGCACAATGGCGGAGGGTTAGGTATGCTAATTCGTTCCTGAGTGCTGGCGCAGCAAGTTTGAGGCTGATATGAGAAAGTCGTTAAAAAAACCGGACATCCTCAATGTAGAAACCGTGGCGAAGTCACGATTGTTTACTGTTGAAGCGGTAGATCTGGCCTTTAGTAATGGCGCACGGCGTATCTACGAGCGCATGAAGCCCTCAGAACGTGAAGCGGTGATGATCGTGCCGATTATTGACGATCACCTGGTGCTGATTGAAGAGTACGCGGTGGGCCTGGAGAGCTACGAACTAGGCTTTCCAAAAGGCTTAATTGATCCGGGTGAAACCGTAAATCAGGCTGCCGATCGGGAACTTAAAGAAGAAGCGGGATTTGGTGCGGGTCAACTGACCACCCTGGGCAAACTGACCCTGGCGCCGTCCTACTTTTCCAGCAAGATGAATATTGTGGTGGCGGAAGGGCTTTATCAGGAGAAGCTGGAAGGCGATGAGCCTGAACCGCTGGTCGTCCATCACTGGCCGTTGAGCAATCTGCTGGCTTTGCTGCAGGAGCCTGATTTTCGCGAGGCACGCAACGTCAGCGCATTGTTTATGGTGCGTGAGTGGCTGGTGAAGCAGGGACGTATCAGTTATTGATGGGCCGTAAAAGCGGCTTTCGGTGAGCAGGGGCGACTTGCGCCGCCCCTGAAGATTAAAACAGTTCGTGGCTCTCGCCATTATCCATGATGGTTGTCCCTGCATCATGTACCGAATACTCGGTTGGCTGAGTACCATTGATAAAGTATTCCTGGCGCGTATTGCCCCCGCCGTTGGCCAGTTTGCCGGTGCTGCGATCGATAGTAACCGTCACAATCCCCTCTGGTGGCGTCAGCGGCTGCACAGGAACGCCCTCCAGGGCAACCTTCATGAAGTCATCCCAGGCAGGCTGTGCACTCTTCGCGCCGCCCTCGTAACCCGAGATCTGATCGGGAATGGCGCCGGAAAGCGTACTGCGGCCCAGATCGCGGCGCGCATCGTCAAAACCAATCCACACCGAGGTCACCACGCCAGGCCCGTACCCCGAGAACCAGGCATCTTTGGAACTGTTGGTTGTCCCCGTTTTACCACCAATGTCATTACGTTTCAGGTCGCGGCCGGCACGCCAGCCTGTTCCCATCCAGCCCGGTTCGCCAAAAATGTTACTGTTCAGCGCGCTCTTAATCAGGAATGACAGCGGTGTATTAATCACATGTGGCGCATACAGCTGTTCGCCACCTGACTGTGGCTGTGCAGGTACCTGCTCCAGCTCAGGCTGCGGCACCGTCTGGTTTTGCTGCTGAACGGAAGGCGCAACGTTCTCAACGCTTTCGGCGTTCAGCGCCAACGCTTTTTTGGTTTCACCGTAAATCACGGGCAGATTGCACTGTGGACAGGCAATTCTCGGTTTTTCTTCGAAAACGGTTTGTCCCTGCTCATTTTCAATCTTGCTGATGAAGTAAGGATCAATCAGGAAACCGCCATTCGCCATAACCGAGTAGCCGCGCACGACCTGCAGAGGCGTAAACGAGGCTGCGCCAAGGGCCAGCGATTCGGTATGCACGATATTCTGAGCCGGGAAGCCAAAGCGCTGTAGGTACTCTGCAGCATAGTCCACGCCCATCGCACGCATCGCACGCACCATCACCACGTTTTTCGACTGGCCAAGGCCCTGACGCAGACGAATCGGACCATCGTAGGTCGGCGGGGAGTTCTTCGGACGCCAGTCAGCTCCGGCACCCGCATCCCAACGGGAAATAGGAACGTCATTAAGAATGGATGCCAGAGTTAATCCCCGATCCATCGCGGCCGTGTAGAGGAACGGTTTGATATTCGAACCGACCTGGCGCAGGGCCTGGGTGGCGCGGTTAAACATGCTTTGGTTAAAGTCAAAACCGCCCACCAGCGCACGCACGGCACCGTTGGCAGGATCCAGCGAAACCAGCGCCGAGTTAACATCCGGCACCTGGCCCAGCCACCATGTCTCACCGACCTGGCGCACCCAAACCTGCTGGCCCGGCTGCAGAACCTGAGTAATGCTCTTAGGGGTTGGCCCCTGCGCCGTGTCCGACTTAAAGGCACGCGCCCAGCGCACGCCTGCCATGGTCAGCGAGACGTTGCTGCCATCTTTCATCATAACGGTGGCTTCATCGCTCTGGACATGTGTGACCACAGCCGGGTGAAGCGGACCGTATAACGGCAGGTCTTTTAACGCCTTAACAATTTGCGCCTGTCCCCACGCGGGCTCGCCAACTTTCCACAGCACGCTGGTAGGGCCGCGGTAGCCGTGGCGCATATCGTAGGCCATCACGTTATTCCGAACGGCCTCCTGCGCTGACTGCTGCAGACGACGTGTGACGGTGGTGTAAACCTTGTAGCCATCGGTATAGGCGTTGTTGCCATAACGTTTTACCATCTCCTGACGCACCATCTCACTCAGATAAGGCGCAGCGAAGACGATTTTAGGCCCATGATAAGTGGACACTAAAGGCGTATTACGTGCTTCATCGTACTGTTGCTGGGTGATGTAGTGCTGATCCAGCATGCGGGCCAGGACGACGTTGCGGCGTGCTACCGCACGGCTGTGCGAATAAAGCGGGTTAAACGTCGAAGGCGCTTTAGGCAGGCCTGCGATGGTCGCCATTTCACTTAATGACAGCTCATTGACAGGCTTACCAAAATAAACCTGTGAGGCTGCGCCCACGCCGTAAGCCCGATAGCCGAGATAGATTTTATTCAGATACAGCTCAAGAATTTCGTCTTTATTCAGCAACTGCTCGATGCGAATCGCCAGGAAGGCTTCCTTTATCTTACGCATCAGGGAGCGTTCCGGACTCAGGAAAAAGTTACGCGCCAGCTGCTGGGTAATCGTACTGGCCCCCTGAGAGGCATGACCTGATACCAGCGCAACGCTGGCAGCACGAAAAATCCCGATGGGATCCACACCGTGATGCTCATAGAAGCGGCTGTCTTCCGTGGCAATGAACGCTTTCACCATTTCAGGCGGAACCTGCTGCAGGCTAAGCGGTATACGGCGCATTTCACCGTACTGAGCGATAAGATCGCCCTCAGCGCTGTAAACCTGCATAGGGGTTTGCAAACGCACATCTTTCAGCGTGTTAACGTCGGGCAGCTGTGGCTCAATGTATTTGTACAAACCATAAATCGAGCCAGCTCCCAGCAAGATGCAACACACTGCAAGGATCAATAAATACTTTACGAACTTCACCTGAGATTTCCCATCTGTTGTCGTTTGGGCAGTTTATAAGCAACCGCGCAGTAGTATAAAGGCAAGCCAGACGCTTTGATATGTCCATTTTTCTGGACGATAAGGAGATCGCGCGCATGACTTTGCACACCTGGCAAATTGGGCTGGATATCCAGAACAGGCAGTGCTGCGCCATTGCCATCCTGCGTCGCCGCCAGGGCTGGCAGTTATGCCACTGGTGGCAGCAGCGGCTGGCGCAAGATACGTTAAGAAACGGCGTGCTGCAATCTTCCCCTGAATTGCTGACCGTGTTAACCCGCTGGCGCAAGCGCTTGCCTCTACGCTACTCACTGCGTGTGGGCCTGCCTGCCCAGCTGGTATTGCAGCAGCCGCTTTCCCTTCCCGAACTGCCGTTAAAAGAACCCGCATTAAGCCGTTTCATCCAGGCGGCGGCCCAACGCCTTTTTCCCGTTGACGTGCGCGAACTGGCGCTGGATTACCGCCTCGAACCCACCCATAACCAGCTGTGTATTACGGCAGCCCGGCTTGATGTGGTGCAACAGTGGCTGGCCCCGCTGACGCAGGCAGGACTCAAGCCCCGCGTGTTTGAACTGGCTACGCATGCGCTAAAAATGGTGACTGAGCAGGCGCAATTAGCAGCGGGAAGTGTAGTGGTTTTACGACAGGATGCACGTTACCTGTGGAGTGACGGCATCAGTGCAGCATCTTTGGCTGAAGCTGACGGGTTATCGGCTCTGCGTGAGCAGGCCTTTCCGCAGGCAAGCCACCTGTTTTATTGCGATGCCGACAACCTCTCGTCTCCTGAGGGTACGCGTCCTTTTTCACCCTTCCAGCCACTTCGCTATCAGCCGCCTTTACCTGACAATCCCGGTGCGTTCACGCTGGCAACCGGGCTGGCGCTGCGAAAGGAGGATCGCTGATGGTGGCGGTTAATCTTTTACCCTGGCGGGCGTGGCGCTGGCAGCGTCAACGGCGCCAGAGCATTATCGCGCTGGGCCTGACATTACTGCTTTTAACGCTGGCGGTGCTCCTGTTGTACTGGCAGGAACATCAGGCTCTCATTCATGTCCGGCGGCAGCATGCTCAACTCAGTCCTGTTCTTGAGCGCCTTGTTGCGCGAGCAGAGCAGCAAAAACATCTGCTGCAACAGCTGGGCGGGTTGCAGCAACAGCGCATCTGGTTTCGTCAGCAGTCCAGGCAATTCAGCGTCTGGCAGCAGCTTTGGCAGGACCTGCCGGTCATGCTGCCCGATGGGCTGTGGTTAACGCGGCTGGAAAAGCACGATGCGCAGTTGCTGCTGGAGGGCAGAGCACTGCAGATGCAGGCTATCCGCCATTTTCGTCAGCGCTTAACGAGCGTGGCTTTTTTTGCACAGATTCGGCAGGGCAATGTGCAGCGCCAGCCAGAAGGGGATTACCACTTCATGCTGCGCATTACACTCAAGCAGGAGGTAAGTGAGTAACGCTATGCAGCACTGGTTACAGTTAACCTGGCCGCTTCGCTATCTCAGCCTGCTGGCGGCAGCCTTTGGGCTGTTCTTTATTGCCTGGTGGATGCTGTTGCAGCCGCAACGGCGGGTAACGCACGAAGCCCGGCTTCAGTTGGCGCAGCAGCAGCAGCGGGTCCAACAGCGGCAGTTTCAGCTGGCTCAGCATCCTGACATTGCGACATTACAGGCTCAGTTGGTGCTGGAAACGGCAAGACAACCTGCAGCGCCACGCACGCTGGAGGCCATCATCGCGGAGCGGGGGACGCAGTTAATGCAGTGGCTTACTGATGAAGAGCCGAGGGTGCTGACGTTCCACCTGCAATGGGTGCAGTTTCAACCGCTGTTTTCAGCGTTGTCGCAATCAGCGACGGCATTTCCGGGGCGTTTTCAACTCACCGCACATCCGGCGCATCTGGTCGCGCAACTCTGGCTGCAATCCGATGAAGCCCGTTAGCGTCATCCTGGTATTGCTCTGCTGCGGTGCCGTTCATGCGCGCGATCCTTTTCGTCCTCTTCCCGGTACGGCTTGTCTGGCAGACGTTGAGCCGCTCAGCGAATGGCGCTTACAGGGCATTGTGGGTCGTGCGCCGAGGTTTCAGGGCTGGCTGGTGACGCCGCAGGGTCACGGCGTGAAGGTTCTCAGCGATCGCCCTTTCCCGATGGGGCCGTGGCAAACCGTGCAGTTCACGTCGCGTACCCTTGAGCTGTCAGTACCGGGCAGTTGTTCATCTCAACGTTTCACCTTTCGTCTCAAAGGAAGCCTGCATGATAAGGACAGCGATTCTGACGTGGCTGGTGCTCTGCCTGATGCCCGCTCACGCCAGCCACGATGACGGCTTAAGCCTGGCATTTGACGATGCACCTGTTGAACGCGTTTTGCAGGCGCTGGCTGATTATCAGCACATTAACCTGATGATTTCGCCTGAGGTTGAGGGAAGACTGTCATTGCGGCTGGAGAATGTACCCTGGCAACAGGCGTTGTCGCTGGTCGGCCGTATGGCTCGCCTGACCTTACTGGAAGAGGAGAACGTTCTGCTGGTTTATCCTGAGAGCTGGCAGCAGCAACGGCATGAGGCCGAAAAGGCTCAACAGGCCGAAGCGTTACAGCAACAGCCGCTCCAACAACGCAGGATCTCCCTGCACTATGCCAGTGCCAGCGACGTCCATCGCAGCCTGCAGAGTGAACGGCCATCGCTGATGACCGCGCGCGGCAGTGCAACGGTTGACAGCCGGACCAACAGCCTACTGCTGCGCGACAGCCCGTTGGCGCTTGAGGAGACTGCGCGCTGGATACGTGCGCTGGATGTCCCGCTGGAGCAGGTGGAACTGGCGGCGCATATCGTCACCATCAGCGAAGAGCACTTGCATGAACTGGGCGTCAACTGGCGGCTGTATAACGAAGGCGATGTCATAAATCGTGCATTACGTCATCCTTTACTTGATATTCCATTGGGGCTGAATTCCCACGACGTGTCTGTGGGCGTCACGCTGTCGCGGATTGGCGGCAAACTTCTGGATTTAGAACTCAGCGCTCTGGAGCAGGAAAATCAGGTGGAAATTATCGCCAGCCCGCGCTTGTTTACCTCTCACCAACAAACGGCATCCATTAAGCAAGGCACTGAAATCCCTTATGAAGTCTCTGCCGGCAACAGTGGAGCGACCAGCATTGAGTTCAAAGAGGCAGTGCTGGGCATGGAGGTCACGCCTGCCGTTTTAGGCAATGGCCGCATTCAGCTCAAAATACGCATCAGTCAGAACGTGCCGGGTCGGGCGGTTCAGACCGGCGATTCACAGGTTTTGTCCATTGATAAGCAGGAAATTGAAACTCAGGTCACAGTCAGTGACGGGCAAACGCTGGCGCTGGGGGGAATTTTTCATCAGCAGCGCACTCGCGGGCAGCGCCAGGTTCCGCTGCTCGGTAATCTTCCTGTTGTGGGCAGCCTGTTTCGTCAGCATGCAGAAGAGCAGAGAAAACGTGAGCTGGTCATTTTCATGACGCCGCGATTGGTCAGGGAAGCAGCGCTTTCGGCACGATAAAACGGAAAATGTGCCCATAAAGTCCAACTGCGTTGACGCAGGGCTGGAATTAGCTTACAAGGTTTAGCGATTTTTAACACGTTGTAAGCGTCTTTGTTGGAAAAACCAGGCAAGCAGATGAAAGAATTCCTCTGCTCGCCGTGATGTCACAACGCTGTACTGACGCATTACAGTTTCGCGAACGACGGGCCAATTCAGAAATGGATGTGCTGTAAGCAATATAATCGGTTGCCAAACAGCCTTGAGTGTTGAGATAATTTTTCGTCTGACTCTTGCTAACGCTCATGAGGTCTCAGTTCCTGTCCCGCCAGCAAAATGCTGAAAGCGGGGTATCATTAACGAATTCTTAGTAATACCGACAAAATGGCAGAGAAACGCAATATCTTTCTGGTTGGGCCGATGGGTGCCGGCAAAAGCACTATTGGCCGTCAGTTGGCTCAGCAACTCAATATGGAGTTCTTCGATTCCGATCAGGAAATTGAGCGACGCACCGGAGCGGATGTGGGCTGGGTTTTTGACGTTGAAGGCGAAGCTGGCTTCCGCGATCGTGAAGAAAAAATCATCAATGAACTGACCGAGAAGCAGGGCATCGTCCTGGCGACCGGCGGTGGCTCCGTAAAATCCCGGGAAACACGTAATCGTCTCTCCGCTCGCGGCGTCGTGGTGTATCTTGAAACCACTATTGAGAAACAACTGGCACGTACACAGCGTGATAAAAAACGCCCCTTACTGCAGGTAGAATCACCGCCGCGTGAAGTGCTTGAAGCGCTGGCAGGTGAACGTAACCCGCTTTATGAAGAGATCGCCGACGTCACTATCCGCACTGACGATCAAAGTGCAAAAGTGGTGGCGAATCAGATTATCCACATGTTGGAAAAAAGTTGATCCAACGTTTGAAGGCTCTTTGACAGGTATCGAGCATCATGGAGAAGATCACCGTTTCACTGGGGGAACGTAGTTACCCCATCACTATCGCCGCCGGACTGTTTAACGATCCGGCTTCTTTTTGGCCGTTAAAAGCGGGTGACAATGCCATGCTGGTGACCAACCAGACGCTGGCACCGCTCTACCTGGATAAGGTATCGGCTCTGCTGAAGGCGGCGGGGGTGAAAACGGATCAGGTGATTTTGCCCGACGGTGAGCAGTATAAAACGCTGACCGTGATGGATCAGGTCTTTACCGCACTACTGCAAAAACCCCACGGCCGTGATACTACGCTGGTGGCGCTTGGCGGTGGTGTCATTGGCGATCTTACGGGGTTTGCTGCGGCAAGCTATCAGCGCGGCGTGCGCTTTATTCAAGTACCGACAACGCTGCTGTCGCAGGTTGACTCATCGGTTGGCGGCAAAACGGCCGTTAACCATCCTCTTGGCAAAAACATGATCGGCGCGTTTTATCAGCCCGCCTCGGTGGTGATCGATACGGTGTGTCTTCGTTCACTGCCGCCACGTGAACTGGCTTCCGGTCTGGCTGAAGTCATCAAGTATGGCATTATCCTGGACGGTGAATTCTTTCAGTGGCTTGAGCAGAATCTTGATGGGCTTCTGGCACTGGATGAATCTGCACTGGCCTGGTGTATTCGCCGCTGCTGCGAGTTGAAGGCGGAGGTCGTTGCCGCAGATGAGCACGAGCACGGTCAGCGCGCATTACTGAATCTGGGTCATACTTTTGGTCATGCCATTGAGGCCCATATGGGCTACGGCAACTGGTTACATGGTGAGGCGATTGCTGCCGGGATGGTCATGGCGGCGCGCACGGCGCAACGTCTGGGCCAGTTCAGCGCACAGGACACCGATCGCATCATTGCTTTACTGCAGCGGGCCGGTTTACCGGTGAACGGGCCAGTAGAGATGCAGGCAGAGGACTATTTGCCGCATATGATGCGTGACAAAAAAGTGCTGGCCGGTGAATTGCGTCTGATACTGCCGCTGTCCATTGGTCGCGCTGAAGTGCGCGGTGGCGTGGCTCATGATATGGTGATGGCTGCAATTAATGATTGCCAGAAATCTTGATATTAAGCAGGTAAGTGGTGACGCGGCGCGCAGGTGCGCAGTGCGGGATGCCGCTTTACGGAGGAGGCAAAATGGATGAGTTCAAACCGGATGATGAGTTAAAACCTGACGCCAGCGACCGTCGTCCCTCGCGCCCACGTAAATCGTCTTCTGCGACGAAAGCACCGGTATCGCGCCAGCATGTCATGATGGGCGTCGGGATTCTGGTGTTACTGCTGTTAGTGCTGGGAATCGGTTCTGCGCTCAACGGTTCTGACGACAGTAAGTCCTCTTCGGCCAGCGATAATAAGAACGCGCCTGCCAGCGGAGCCGCGGGAACGGGCAGCGAAAAAAATATTGATCTGAGTGGATCTACCGCCATGAGCGGTGGACAAAATGCCGCAGGGACTCAGCCGTCCTCTTCGACAGCGCAGAATGCACCGGGTACGGATTCTTCTGCCGGAGCGACAAATGCGCCACGCGATATTTCTATGCCGCCGGTTGCTTCAACGCCGACGCAGGCAGCGCCCGTTGAAACCCCAGCAAATCAGCAGCGCGTAACGTTACCCGGCGATCTCAACAGCGCCCTGACCAATCAACAGCAGCAGGTTGATGGCGCGGTGCAGGGAGCAGAAAACAGCAGCTCACTGCCTACGGCGCCCGCCACGGTTAGCGGCAAAGCCGGTTCAGCGCCAGCAACAACAGGCCGGGCGCCTTCAGGTCAGACCGCGGTCGCCCCACGTCACATGCGTGAGCAACCGGTCAAAACCGCGACTAAGCCCGCAGCCAGCGAGCATAAAACCCACACCACGCCAGCGCACACTGCCGCGAATACTGCGCCAGCTAAAGCCGCTGGCAGCGGCGCAGCGGCGAGTAAATCGCTGCCTGGCGGCAATTACACTCTGCAGCTGAGCGGTGCCTCCAAAGCAGAAAGCCTGAATGCATGGGCCAGGAAACAGAATCTGAGCGCGTACCATGTGTATAAGACGACGCGCAATGGCCAACCCTGGTACGTGCTGGTGAGTGGTGCGTATGCAACGCCCGCGGACGCAAAACGCGCTGTAGCAACCTTGCCTGCCGCCGTCCGCGCACAGAACCCATGGGTAAAACCGGTCAGTCAGGTCAGGAAAGAAGCCAGCCAATAAATGATGTGGGACCGGCCGTTGCCGGTCCCGTTTTAAGCGCAGATCTGCTGTCGGTTTAACCACAGCCTCACAATAAGATGTAATTACCACGACAGCATGAAAAAAAATCGCGCTTTTTTGAAATGGGCGGGGGGAAAGTTTCCCTTAGTCGAAGAGATCCACCGTTACCTGCCGCAAGGTGATTGCCTGATCGAACCCTTTGTTGGCGCTGGCTCAGTGTTTCTCAACACCGATTTTGATCGCTATCATCTGGCCGATATCAACAACGATCTCATCAATCTCTATAACATCGTGAAAACGCGTACGGCAGATTTTATCCGCGATGCGCGTTTACTCTTTACGCCTGAAGGGAATAACGAAGCCTGCTATTACCAGCTCCGCACTGAATTCAATCTCAGCCAGGATGCTTATCAGCGTGCGCTGCTATTTCTCTATCTTAATCGCCATTGTTACAACGGCCTGTGTCGCTACAATTTACGCGGCGAGTTCAACGTCCCTTTTGGTCGCTACCGCAAACCATACTTTCCGGAAGCAGAGTTACTGTGGTTTGCCGAACGTGCGCAGAAAGCGACGTTTGTCTGTGAATCATACGATGTTACCCTGAACAATGCCCGGAAAGGCTCTGTGGTATATTGTGACCCGCCGTACGCGCCACTGTCCGCGACGGCTAACTTTACGGCTTACCACACCAATAGTTTCAGTCTGCATGAACAGCAGCATCTGGCACAGCTGGCGGCTAAGCTGGCGTCTGAGAGCCAGATTCCGGTACTGATTTCTAATCATGATACTGAGCTGACACGTTGCTGGTATCAGGATGCCGTGTTACATGTGGTTAAAGTCCGGCGTTCTATTAGCCGAAGCATAACCGGCCGCACCAAGGTCGACGAACTGCTGGCACTCTATCGCTAGTCTGTTTCGTCCGCGGCCAGGGTATTTCGCCAGCAGCGATGCTGGCGCACAACAGTGGAGAATCGGATGAAACAATATTTGCTGGCCCCTTCCATCCTTTCGGCAGACTTTGCTCGCCTGGGTGAAGACACTGCGAAAGCACTGGCGGCCGGAGGCGACGTGGTTCACTTCGACGTTATGGACAACCACTATGTTCCCAATCTGACCATGGGACCGATGGTACTGAAAGCGTTGCGCGATTACGGTATTACGGCCCCAATCGATGTGCATTTAATGGTGAAGCCCGTGGATGCGTTAATTCCCGAGTTTGCCAAAGCTGGTGCCACCTACATTACTTTCCACCCGGAAGCCAGCGAGCATGTTGACCGTACGCTGCAGTTGATCAAAGAGCACGGTTGCAAAGCCGGCCTGGTCTTCAATCCCGCCACGCCGCTCAGCTACCTTGATTACGTGATGGATAAGCTGGATATCATTCTGCTGATGTCGGTGAACCCTGGCTTCGGCGGGCAGTCATTTATTCCCGGCACCCTGGATAAGCTACGTGAAGCGCGTAAGCGCATCGATCAGAGCGGCTACAGCATTCGTCTGGAAGTGGACGGCGGCGTGAAGATTGATAATATTGGCCAGATCGCCGCAGCAGGCGCGGATATGTTTGTGGCCGGTTCAGCCATCTTTGGCCATCCGGACTATAAAAAAGTAATCGATGACATGCGAAACGAGCTGGAGAAAGCCAATGGCTCATTTCACTGATATACGCGCACTGGCGTTCGATCTGGATGGTACGCTGGTCGACAGCGCGCCGGGCCTGGCTGACGCAATCGATCTGACGCTTGCGGATCTGCGTTTACCGGCTGCTGGCGTGGCGCGCGTGTCCACCTGGATTGGTAACGGTGCGGATATCATGATGGCCCGCGCGCTGACCTGGGCGCTGGGGCGTGAGCCACAGCAGGATGAGCAGCGTGATGCGCGAGTGCTCTTTGACAAGCACTATGCCAGTACCGTGGAAGCCGGCAGCACGCTGTTTCCTCAGGTTAAGGAAACGCTGGCAACCCTGCAGGCGCAGGGGATACCGATGGCGATTGTGACCAATAAGCCTACGCCGTTTGTCGCCCCGCTGCTGAAGTCTTTGGGGATTGATGACGCGTTTTCGCTGATTATTGGCGGTGATGACGTCGTAGCGAAAAAACCGCATCCTGCGGCCATTTTTTTGGTGCTGGGTAAATTTGGCCTGCTGCCCGCGCAGTTGCTGTTTGTCGGGGATTCGCGCAACGATATTTTGGCTGCGCAGTCGGCTGGTGTTCCCAATATTGGTATGACCTTTGGCTATAACTACGGCGAGCCTATTGCGACCAGCCAACCCGATCTCACCCTTGACTCTTTTGACGAACTTTTGCCCGCTATCGGGCGGTAATTTATCAGGACATAAGCATGAGCAAACCCATCGTTTTCAGCGGCGCACAGCCGTCCGGCGAACTGACCATTGGCAACTATATGGGTGCGCTGCGTCAGTGGGTGCAGATGCAGGATGATTTCCACTGCATTTACTGTATCGTCGACCTGCACGCGATCACCGTTCGCCAGGACCCGGCAGCACTGCGTAAAGCCACCTTAGATACGCTGGCGCTGTATCTGGCCTGTGGTATCGATCCCGAGAAAAGCACTATCTTCGTTCAGTCCCATGTGCCCGAGCACACGCAGCTCAGTTGGATCCTGAACTGCTACACCTATTTTGGTGAGCTGAACCGTATGACGCAGTTTAAAGACAAATCCTCGCGATATGAAGAAAACATCAACGCGGGATTGTTCAGCTATCCGGTGCTGATGGCTGCAGACATTTTGCTTTATCAGACGACGCAGGTGCCAGTGGGTGAAGACCAGAAACAGCACCTTGAACTGAGTCGCGACATTGCGAGCCGGTTTAACGCGTTGTATGGCGATATCTTTAAAGTGCCCGAGCCGTTCATTCCTAAATCTGGCGCACGCGTGATGTCCCTGCTGGAACCGACGAAAAAGATGTCTAAGTCGGACGATAACCGCAATAACGTTATCGGCCTGCTGGAAGATCCAAAATCCGTGGTCAAAAAAATCAAGCGCGCGATGACCGACTCGGAAGAGCCACCTGTCATTCGCTATGACATTAAAGAGAAGGCGGGCGTATCAAACCTGCTGGACATTCTGTCAGGCGTGACCGGCAAGCCCGTAACGGCGCTGGAGCAGGAGTTTGAAGGCAAAATGTACGGGCATCTGAAAGGCGCAGTAGCTGATGCGGTGTCCGGTATGCTGACTGATCTGCAGGAACGTTATCATCGCTTCCGTAACGATGAAGCGCTGCTGGAGCAGGTGATGCGTGACGGTGCGCAGAAAGCCCGTGCTCAGGCGCAGGAAACCCTGAAAAAGGTTTATGACGCTGTAGGTTTTGTCGCTCAGCCCTAATCGGCGGGTCAGGCATGTAAACGGCGAGCATAGGCTCGCCGTTTTGTTTTTACCACCAGCGTAATATTTCGTGCAGGACAATCCGACAGCAGCGAATCACCTGTCTGGCGCTTATTGATGTGCATCAATCGCAGTACGCTATACCTCTCAAGGGAGCGCTGCACGATTCAGCCCATTACCTTAAGTGAGGTCACTGACTTACAAAGTCATCTGGAGCAGGGCAACGCTATCGTGTTAGCTTTAATCAGCAGCGCTTAACGAATCAGGAGCCCGCAATGACAACCGCACCACTTCGATGGATAAACAATCTGCGTCTGCCCACACGTGACGGACTGTGGCAGATAGAAATTGCTGAAGGAAAAATCGTCCGAATGACGGCACAGCCTCAGCAGATATCTGCGGACGGCGCCTCGCTGGATGCGGAAGGTGGCCTGGCCCTTGCGCCTTTTATTGAACCTCATATTCACCTGGATACCACGCAAACCGCGGGAGAGCCAGCCTGGAACCAGTCCGGGACCTTGTTTGAGGGCATTGAGCGCTGGGCAGAGCGCAAAGCGTTGCTGAGTCATGAGGACGTCAAACGGCGGGCAATGCAGACGCTGAAGTGGCAAATAGCGAACGGCATACAGTATGTCCGTACCCATGTGGACGTATCCGATCCCACCTTAACGGCTCTCAAAGCGATGTTGGAACTTAAAGCGGAGATGGCACCCTGGATTGATATTCAGATCGTGGCGTTTCCGCAGGAAGGCATCCTGTCTTATCCCAATGGTGAAGCGCTTCTTGAAGAGGCGCTTCGGCTCGGCGCAGATGTCGTCGGGGCGATTCCTCATTTTGAATTCACCCGGGAATACGGCGTCGAGTCGTTGCATAAAACGTTCGCGCTGGCTAACCGTTATGACCGGCTTGTGGATGTGCACTGCGACGAAATTGACGATGAGCAGTCGCGCTTTGTTGAAACCGTGGCCGCGTTGGCCCACCGCGATGGCATGGGGGCACGCGTGACCGCAAGCCACACTACGGCGATGCACTCCTATAACGGTGCCTACACATCGCGTCTGTTTCGACTCCTGAAGCTCTCCGGCATTAACTTTGTAGCGAATCCGCTGGTCAATATTCATCTTCAGGGCCGTTTCGACAGTTACCCTAAACGGCGCGGCATTACCCGTGTTAAAGAGCTTCTGGAGGCGGATATTAACGTCTGCTTTGGTCACGATGATGTGTTTGATCCCTGGTATCCGCTGGGCACGGCCAATATGCTCCAGGTGCTGCATATGGGGCTACACGTGTGTCAGCTAATGGGCTATGAACAAATTAATGCCGGGCTCGATCTCATCACCCATCACAGTGCCAAAACGATGAATCTTGCAGAATACGGCATTCAACGCGGGCATGACGCCAGCTTGATTATCCTGCCAGCGGAAAACGGCTTTGACGCGGTGAGAAGACAGGTACCGGTGCGCTATTCGCTGCGTCGCGGAAAGGTGATCGCCGAGACTCAGCCTGCGAAAAGCGCAATCTGTTTAGAACAGTGGGAAGACGTGACGTTTAAACGCTGAAAGGCGAGGGCGGCACGGTGGCGCCGCCCAGAGAGATTAATGGGTGTTATGACCGTGGGAGCGGTGTTTGGTCACCAGACCTAACAGCACACACATAATAAACACCACCGCGTACAGGCCGTTTGCGGTTAACAGCGCGCTGTGAACGCCGCTGTTTTTCACAATCGGTGACGTCACAACAAAGGTCAGCATGGTGCCGACCGTGCCGCAGGTCAGAATAAAGTTAACCAGCTTGGGTGAGGCCACTTTGGTTTGCAGCGAGCCCAGGGTGATAATAGTGGTATAGATCGCGCTTGAGCTAAAGCCCAGCGTTAAGATAATCCATCTCAGCATGCTGGCGTCATGGCTGCTTACGAACCAGTACATCAACACCGTTGCCAGGCCTGCCAGCACCATCAAAATACGTTGCAGATCAAAGAAGCGCAGCAGGAAGCTGAACACCCACATACCGACCATGTAGGCGGTCCAGAAACTGCCCACCAGCTGACCGGCGTCGTCAATATTCATGTCCATGACTTTGGTCGCGTACTCTGGCACCCAGGAAATAAAGCCTAACTGGCCCAGGATGTAGCATAGCGCCGCAATGGCCAGAAACAGGACGCCAGCCCCCCATTTCTCTTTCTCAACGGTCGGGCTGTTCTCCGGCTTGCGCAGCACCGGGAATTCAACAAACAGCGTCATGATAAAAATGCCAACATAAATCACGCCAATACAGACGTAAACCCAGTACCACGGCAGATGACGCGCCAGCAGGATACCGGCAAGGATGGGGAAAATGGTGCCTGCCATACTGAAGAACGAATCCGTAAACAGCAGACGTGAACCGCGCTGACGGCCTTCGTACATGTGGGTTATCAGGAAGGTGCCAATCGACATGGTAATGCCGCTGACCACGCCAAGCACGAACATGCACAGAGAAAATACCGACAGATCGCGGCTGGTCATTAAGCCGATGACGGCTAACACCATCAGCACAAAGCCGAATATCAGCTGCCGTTTGAGCGGCACAATCACCATCAGCCAGGCATTAAGGAAAACCGCAGCCAGAATGCCACTGTTCAGGAAGGTGAAGGTGTTGCCCATACTGTCGATAGGAATCTGGAAATCTTTCGCGATATCGCCCATTACCATGCCGGTGACAATCACCAGTGCGCCGGTAAGCGCATACGAGAGAAAGCTAATCCAGGTAAGGCCGATACGATTACGATTTGTCATGTTCTGAACCTGTTAGGAAGCGGGAGAGCCTGAAGCGTCAGAAATTGTAAACGTAACCGTGATCTTAATAAACTAAGAGTGAAAATTGATGTCATTCATTTCATCAATACTGTGATTTTAGTCACGAAGCGCAAGCAACCTTATTCAGGCTCTGGTGGGTGCCTTTAGCGTAAATATAGGTAAAACGCTGGCTCTTGTATTACATGCTCTTTACAATCAATATCGTTTTTGAGCTGGCTCTCCAAAGTAAGGAATTACTCATGTTTAAACGTACTTTGACAGCGGCAGTTGCCCTGTTAGCGCTCTCTTCTGTTTCCGCCTCAGCTTTAGCGGCTAAAGGTGATACGCATGTTCTGCTTACCACCTCTGCTGGCAATATCGAACTCGAACTGAATAATCAAAAAGCACCGGTTTCAGTTAAAAACTTCGTGGATTACGTCAACAGCGGTTTCTATAACAACACGATTTTTCACCGCGTCATTCCTGGCTTTATGATCCAGGGCGGTGGCTTTACCAGTGAAATGCAGCAAAAACAGACCAACGCGCCGATTAAAAACGAAGCAGACAACGGCTTGCGCAACCTGCGTGGCACCATCTCAATGGCCCGTACCGCCGATAAAGACAGCGCCACCAGCCAGTTCTTCCTGAACGTTGCTGACAACGCTTTCCTGGATCACGGTCAACGTGATTTTGGTTACGCCGTATTTGGTAAGATTGTCAAAGGCCAGGACGTGGTGGATAAAATTTCTCAGGTGCCGACAAAAGACGTGGGCCCGTATCAGAATGTGCCAACCAAACCTGTGGTCATTTTGTCAGCGAAAGTCTTACCGTAATTTGATCCCATGCCATCTCGTCTCCGGCAAAGGGAAAATTTGCTCTTATACTTAGAGCAAACCTGAGCAGGAGGCGGTATGGCAAACAAACTCACAGATAAACAAAAAGCAGCGCTCTGGCAACAGCGGCGAAATGCCAGCTATCGGGCAAGCTGTCGGCTCGAAGGCTTTACCCTGACGGAACCGGAAATCAAGGGTGAAGATGCAGAAGCGCGTCTGGCCTCACTGAGGAGGCAATATGGCTGCTAACACTGCCGTCACTCAGGATCCCTACCTGTGGCAAAACGATACCGTACTGAAAAACCGTCTTGATATTCACGATGCCGCGCAGCTGCGTAAAGCCGAGTTAAGCTTTAGTGCCGCGCGCCTTGCCACGCTTGAACTGGGCCCGTGCAAGATCGGATTGCCCTACCTCTGCCATATTCACCGTACCCTGTTTCAGGACGTCTATAGCTGGGCCGGCGAACTGCGTACGCTGGACATCTGGCGCGACGAAACCCCTTTTTGTCATTTCGAGTACATCGAAAAAGAGGGAAATGCACTGATGGCGGCGCTGGAAGAGGAGAAAGCCTTGGCCTGTCTGCCTCAGGCTGAGTTTGTAAAACGGATTGCCTGGTACTATTGCGAAGTCAATATGCTGCATCCCTTCCGCGAAGGTAACGGCAGGGCGCAGCGTATTTTCTTTGAACAGCTGGCGCTGCATGCCGGCTACGTGCTGGAATGGGACAACCTGAGCGCCGAAGACTGGGTTGCGGCAAATCAGGCCAGTGCCGCCGGCGCGTTGCAGCCGCTGGAAAAGCTCTTTGCCCGTATCGTCAGTGAAGCCAAAGCCCCCTGATCCGCTTACGCCACAGGGCGGCGCCCCAGGTGCGTCGCCCTGCACGAAACCGGTTATCCTGCATCCCCACATCACACTCATCCTGAACAGCATGATAGGATAGCGCTCTGGTCATCACTCTGGATGCTGAACGCTCCGCGCATCCCTCCGGTCTGCCTGAAATCACAATCATGTTGCTGCTTATTGATAACTACGACTCGTTTACCTGGAACCTCTACCAGTATTTTTGCCAACTGGGTGCTCAGGTTCGGGTAGTAAGAAATGATGCTATTACCCTTGATGAGATGCGCACGCTGCCGCTGACTCATTTGGTGATTTCTCCCGGCCCCTGCACGCCCGATCAGAGCGGTATTTCATTGCAGGCCATCCGCCATTACGCTGGCCGTCTTCCTGTACTGGGCGTTTGCCTGGGCCATCAGGCGATAGCCCAGGTTTTTGGGGCGCAGATCGTCCGCGCTCGCGAGGTAATGCATGGTAAAACCTCGGCGGTGCAGCACAATGGTTGCGGCGTCTTCCGCGGTCTGAATCAGCCGTTGACCGTTACGCGCTACCATTCACTTATTGTCAAAACGGAAACCTTACCTGATGAGTTCGAGGTGACCGCATGGAGCCTGCGTAACGGCCAGCCGGATGAGATTATGGGGATTCGCCATAAAACGCTCGCACTGGAAGGCGTGCAGTTTCATCCAGAGAGCATCCTCAGTGAACAGGGACACCAGCTGTTGGCTAATTTCCTGCACCAGTAAAGTTGTGTTTGCCTTTAAGTGATTTTTTATGCATATTTCATGATTATTATTTCATCGTGACTCAACGAATCAGTTAATGAGGTTGTCAATGACAGCGGAAAATATGGCAGTAACGCGTGAGACGTTCGATCAGGTTATTTTGCCTGTTTATGCACCTGCTCAGTTTGTACCGGTAAAAGGCAAAGGAAGCCGCGTCTGGGATCAACAGGGTAAAGAATATATCGACTTCTCTGGCGGCATTGCCGTGACCGCTCTGGGCCATTGCCACCCGGCGCTGGTTGAGACCCTGAAGAAACAGGGCGAAACCTTATGGCATACCAGCAATGTGTTTACCAATGAACCTGCGCTGCGTCTGGCCAGTAAACTGATCAACGCCACGTTTGCGGAGCGGGTCTTTTTTGCTAATTCGGGAGCAGAAGCCAATGAGGCCGCGTTTAAGTTGGCTCGCTACTATGCCTGTAAACGCCACAGCCCGTTCAAAAGCAAAATCATTGCCTTTCACAACGCCTTTCACGGCCGGACGCTGTTCACCGTAACGGTGGGCGGTCAGCCCAAGTACTCCGACGGTTTTGGCCCGAAACCCGCCGATATCGTTCATGTGCCGTTCAACGATCTGGACGCGGTTAAGGCGGTGATTGACGATCACACTTGCGCCATTGTGGTGGAGCCGATTCAGGGTGAAGGCGGTGTGATGCCTGCAACACCAGCGTTTATGCAGGGGTTACGTGAACTGTGCGACAAACACCAGGCGCTGCTGGTACTGGATGAGGTGCAAAGCGGCATGGGGCGCAGCGGTAAGTTGTTTGCCTATGAGCACTACGGCGTGACGCCCGATATTCTGACCTCGGCGAAGGCGCTGGGCGGCGGTTTTCCGGTAAGCGCCATGCTGACCACCAATGAGGTAGCCTCAACCATGGCGCCTGGCGTGCATGGCACGACTTATGGCGGCAATCCGCTGGCATGCGCGATCGCAGAAACCGCGTTAGATATTATCAATACGCCAGCTGTACTGAATGGGGTAGAAATCCGCCGCCAGCAGTTTGTTGAGGCGCTCAAGGCTATTGATGCGCGTCACGACCTGTTCAGTGATATCCGTGGTAAAGGCCTGCTGATTGGTGCAGCCCTGAAGCCGCAGCATGCGGGCAAGGCGCGCGATATTCTGAATGCGTCAGCTGCGGAAGGCGTCATGGTGCTGGTGGCCGGAACAGATGTGATGCGCTTCGCACCGTCGCTGATTATCGAGCCTGCCGATATCGAAGAGGGCATGGCTCGCTTTGCCCGCGCGGTAGAGAAAGTGCTGTCTGCCTGAGTTATTTGCGGCGCAGACTGCGCAACAGCCAGCGGCCATGATGAGGCCGCTGGTTCCAGGCCAGAGAAGAGATCGTGTGCATGACTTTCAGATGCTCCAAAATGCGCCTGACGTGCTGCTCCAGTACCGTGACCGGCCCCTCATTTATATCTTCCACGCCCTGTAGCAGATCCGTCTGCGAACTTTCCCCATCATATTCCAGCCTTTGCTGACACCGTTGCAGGGCGATCTCGCACCATTGCAGGTAGTGCTCAGCCAGCGTGGGCGGCAGCATGGTATGTTCACGTGCCAGAATGGTCATGGCGTTAATGTGCTCCACGATAAACTGGCAGTGCGTGACCCATAAGCGCATATCCTGCAGGTAGCGTGAATTAAATCCCGGCTCCTGCATGGCCTGATTCAGGGAGTTGAATACGGCGTTATGCGCCTGGTTGACCTTAACCCGCTGGTAAGCCAGCGCATCGGGTGACTGCTCTGGGCCCAGCAACATTCGCAGGGCATCCTGACAGGCCTCCAGCGCATCATGGGCATTCTGGCGCAGCAGGGCACTTTGCCACTGCGGCCACAGCCATAACATGCCCCCAAAGGCGATCAGGCAGCCCATCAGCGTATCCAGCAGGCGGGGCAGTAAAAACTGTGCCCCGTTGAGGGAGAGCAGTTGCAGCGTATAAACGGCCGTAACCGTAAATCCTACTATTGACCAGCCGTAAAACTGGCGGGTAAAACGGTAGCTGATAAAGGTAATCACCAGCATGATGCTCAGCACCAGCGGTTCAGGCACATCCAGGCGTAGCGACGCCGCCGCGATAGCCAGTCCGGCAAAGGTTCCCAGGGCCCGGTGCTGAATACGTACGCGGGTTGCGCTGTAGTTGCTCTGGCTGACAAACATGATGGTCATCAAAATCCAGTAGGGCTTAGGAATCGAAAAGAACACGGCCAGGGCGCTGCCCAGCATCAGCATGACGGAAAAACGCCCGGCCGTTCGCAGTGCGGAAGACCGCAGCGACAGATAGCTCCGTAACGCGGGCAGCAGCGGTAAACGACGCTGGCGATCGGCCATCAGGTCGCGTTGATAAAGCGGCTTTTGGGTTCGAAGCACCCGGGCGATACGGCTGAAATGATAGAGACAGAAGTTACCCACCGGATTGTCCGGATGCTGAAGGGCGATTTTCTCCAGCGCACCTAACTGCTTGTCCATATCGAAACGACCAGAGAGTTGGTGATACAGAATATCGTCGGCCAGCGCGCGCAGCCGGGCTGAAATCGTTCTGGCGTTCCAGCGGATGACGGCTTCAGCATGGCTTTGCTCAACCAGTTTCTGGACCTCTTCCGGCTGATGCAGGCTGACGGAGATATGCTCCTGCAGATCCAGTGCTACCTGAAACGCCCGGGTCAGGCGTTTGTGGCTGTGATCGCGACTCGCAGACAGCATATGCATTTGCTGATAGCAGGTGTTGATCAGATCGATCGCTTTTTGCTGACGCGCCAGCAGGGGCGGCAGGGCTTTTTCCGGATCGGTCAGCTGCGTCAATAAGCTGTACTTGGCGTCACAGTAATTTGCCAGCTCACGGTAGATCAGGCTCAGGCTTTCGCGCATCGGCTGCTCTTTCCACAGCCAGAACCAAAACCAGTTGAACAGGCCATACCAGAGCGTTCCACCGATATAGAGCAGGGGCGGAACGTAAATGGGCATACGGCCAATCAGGCTGAGGGTAAAAATTGCCGCGATTAACGTGCCGGGCAGCAGTCGGGCGTGCAGCGGACTGATCTCTCCGGTGACGCCAAGCAGCAAAGGCAGGGCAAACAGGATGAGCGGCAGCGGCACGTCTTTAAGCAGCAGCCACTGCATCAGTAAACTGCCAAGGGCAAACAGGCTGCCGCCGATGATCAGGCGTTTAAAGAAGCGTTTGTGGGGCGTGTCCAGACCGGCAATGTTGCAGCAGGCGGGAACCAATGAGAACAGCAATCCTTTTTGCAGATCGCCGAACAGCCAGCCGAGCGCTACGGGAAGGCACAACACCAGCGTCTGGCGCAGCGCATAGTTAACTTCGGGGTGATAGATTATTCTTCGCCACATCGGCTCAACACAAGACATTCACGGCATAATGTCGCCATCACGCCGTGAACAGTCAGGCTTAGCGTGTGCCGTAAACAACGATGGTTTTGCCGTGTGCGGAGATCAGGTTCTGATCTTCCAGCATCTTCAAGATACGGCCCACGGTTTCACGTGAACAACCAACGATTTGGCCAATTTCCTGACGAGTAATTTTAATTTGCATGCCGTCAGGATGCGTCATGGCATCTGGCTGTTTAGCCAGATTAAGCAACGTTTGTGCAATGCGTCCGGTCACATCCAGGAAAGCGAGATTCCCCACTTTTTCTGACGTCACCTGCAGACGGCGAGCCATCTGAGAAGAAAGGCGCATCAAAATATCCGGGTTAACCTGAATGAGCTGACGGAATTTCTTGTAGGAAATCTCTGCCACTTCGCACGCAGTTTTCGCACGTACCCAGGCGCTGCGCTCCTGACCTTCTTCAAACAGGCCAAGCTCACCAATAAAATCGCCTTGATTCAGATAAGAAAGAATCATCTCTTTGCCTTCTTCATCCTTAATCAGTACCGCGACGGAACCTTTCACGATGTAGTAAAGCGTTTCGGCTTTTTCACCTTGGTGAATCAGCGTACTTTTGGATGGATACTTGTGAATATGGCAATGGGACAGGAACCATTCAAGTGTAGGGTCTGTTTGCGGTTTGCCGAGAACCATTCGCTATTATCCTCTATTGTAATCGTGCCCAAAATACAGGGCTCAGTTTCCCTGCCAGGCGATGAAAGCGTTAAGCGTGTTTCCATTCAGGAAATTATTCGGGCTGCATTTGCGCAGAGCGCATCATTCTTCCCGGCTTCGTCTTCGGATGACGAAAAATATTTTCAGCACTGTTTGTAGCACAGCTTTCGCCGACTGTCTTGTGTTGTCTCGCTTCAGCAATAAGGCTGATTTCTCCGGATTGCTGTTTACCAGGCAAAAGCGTACTCTGACGCAAAAACAGGGCATTCTGGGGGCCAGATTATGCAGGCAAGAGTCAAATGGGTTGAAGGGTTAACATTCCTCGGCGAGTCTTCGTCCGGACATCAGGTCTTAATGGACGGCAATTCCGGCGATAAAGCGCCCAGCCCTATGGAAATGGTGCTGATGGCGGCCGGCGGATGCAGCGCCATTGATGTGGTATCAATTTTGCAAAAAGGTCGCAACGATGTGGCTGATTGCGAAGTAAAACTCGAATCAGAACGCCGGGAAGAAGCGCCTCGCATCTTTACCCGCATCAACCTGCATTTTATCGTCAGTGGAAAAGCACTTTCAGATAAAGCCGTGGCGCGTGCGGTCGACCTTTCAGCTGAGAAGTATTGCTCGGTTGCCATTATGTTAGGCAAAGGGGTGGAAATTACCCACAGTTACGAAGTTATCGAGCTGTAATTATTCAGAGGCCAGCGCGGCCTCTGATTTTATTCAATGCGTTTGCCTTCCATGAGCCGTTTTACCAGCGGTGCCATAATTAATTCCATCGCCAGCCCCATTTTCCCGCCAGGTACAACCAGCGTGTTGATATTGGAAATAAACGATCCCTGCAGCATGGCCAGTAGGTAGGGAAAATCAATATCTTCCAGCCCCTGAAAGTGGATGACGACAAAACTTTCATCCAGTGAAGGAATGGTGCGTGCCGCAAAGGGGTTAGAAGTGTCGACGGTTGGAACCCGCTGAAAGTTAATATGGGTGCGTGAGAACTGCGGCGTAATGAAATTGATGTAATCTTCCATTGAGCGCACCACCGAATCCATTACGGCTTCACGCGAATGACCGCGTTCACCGGTATCGCGTACCAGCTTCTGAATCCACTCCAGGTTAACGATGGGGACGACGCCGACCAGTAAATCCACTTTTTCAGCGACGTTGTGCTGAGCCGTCACGACGCCGCCGTGCAGTCCTTCATAAAACAGCACGTCCGTATCCGGTGGCAGCGGCTGCCACGGGGTAAAGGTACCTGGTACCTGATTCCAGGGCACCGCTTCGTCGTAGGTATGCAGGTATTTACGTGACTGGCCCTTGCCCTGATCACCGTATTCAACAAAGGTCTGCTCCAGCAGACCGAAATCATTCGCCTCCGGGCCAAAGTAGCTGATATGGCGACCCAGATCGCGCGCCTTACGGATAGCCATATCCATTTCAGGCCGGGTAAATCGGTGGAAACTGTCCCCTTCCAGCTCGGCCGCGTGCAAATTGAGTTGCTGAAAAATTTTACGGAATGCGAGGCTGGTGGTAGTGGTTCCGGCACCGCTGGAACCTGTTACCGCGATAATCGGATGACGTGCCGACATAGTGAAACTCCCTGTGAAATCAGGCGATGAGCATTGTTAGCACGATTTTTCGTTCTGTGCATCAGCCACGGAACTCACTTTTGCGCATGATGTTGACCGATTCGTGAAGCTCAGACCAGACCAGCACGACTTCACCTTGCTGCAGCTGGCGTCGCACATTGGCGACTTTTTCGGTCAGGCTGAGTTCCTGTTCGCCGTAGTCGGTACCTTCGCGCAGAACAAAGGCTTCAATAACGTTTTCAAGGGTTTCGGGAGAAACCTGTTGCCAGGGAATAATCACAGGGTTAGCTATCCAGATAAGGGGAAATCCACTGCGGCACGCGCTGTTCCAGCCACAATTCAGGCTGACGCAGGGTACCACTCACAAATCCAACATGACCACCGTGTGTTGTCAGCTGATAGGTAATAGTGGCAGATAACTGGTCATTCTGCGGGATCACCTCATTGCTCATAAAGGGGTCATCTTTTGCATGGATAATCAGCAACGGTTTTGTCACCGATCTCAGCCACGGCAGGGCGCTGGCTCGGCGATAATAGTCCGTGGCGTCGGCAAAGCCATGCGCCCGGGCCGTGATGGCGTCGTCAAAATCACGCAGGCGACGCAGGGCATTCAGCTGACTGAGATTGACCGGTAAGGTGTCGGGCCATGCGTGCAGCTTGCGCCTGGCATTCTTTTTAAGCTGGCTCAGCAGGTAACGCTGATAAATTTGGGAAAACCCACGTTCCAGTCGGGCGCTACAGGGTTCAAGCATCAAGGGTGCCGAAACGATAACGCCGGCATCCAGCGCAACGTCACTGCCCTGTTGGCCCAGCAGGCAACCCAGCATATTCCCGCCCAGCGAAAACCCCACAGCTGCAGTAGGAACCTGTCCCCAGCGGGCCTTCAGCCAGGTCAGGAAAAAGCGTGCATCTTCCGTCTCGCCGGAGTGGTAAATCCGGTTTAGCCTGTTCGGCTCGCCGCTACAGCCGCGAAAATGCATCACTACGGCCAGCCAGCCACGTTGCCTGCAGACTTGCATCAGGCCATGGATGTAGGGACTGTGGAAGCTTCCTTCCAGACCATGAAACAGCACCACGCGTGGTTTATGCGCGGCAAACTGTGGATCTTCACTCCAGGCCAGATCGACAAAATCACCATCGGGTAAATCCAGCCGCTGCCAGTGAGGCGTTAACGCTAGAGTACGGCGGAACAGGCGCGGCAATATGGTTTGCACATGCGGATTGGTCAGGCCGCGCATGGGGCTGAACGCCGCGCCGTCCGGGCCCGAAAATTTCATGTTGTAAAGGCTTGTCTGTTCCATATCACACTGTTAGCTTCGATAAGTTTTCACATAATGGAGGGAGAACCCGGATTAATGGAACTCAGTCTTTTTTTATCAATGTTAGGGTTTCTCTGGGTCGCGGCGATTACACCCGGCCCTAATAATATGTTACTCACCGCCTCGGGCGCCAACTTTGGCTTTTTCCGTACCCTTCCGTTAATGGTCGGCATCATGATTGGTATGCAACTGATGCTACTGATGGTGGCGTTTGGCGTAGGGGGATTGATCCTGCTCTATCCCTCACTGCACCTTATCCTGAAAGTTGCCGGGAGCCTCTATCTTCTGTGGCTGGCATGGAAAATTGCGACCGCCGCATACGAAAAGCTGGAGACCGATGCGGCGCCGGTCGCGCCCATGCCCTTCTGGCAGGGAGGATTGTTGCAGTTGATCAATCCCAAAGCCTGGTTAATGGCCCTGGGGGCGATAGCCAGCTTTAGCCTGGCCGGTGCCGGATATCGCCACTCTGTCCTGTTAATCAGCGTAGGGATGGTGATGGTCAATCTGGTCGCGGGCATCATCTGGATGGGGTTTGGCGCGATGATTGGCCGTGTTTTACGCAGTCCGCGCGCGTGGAAGATATTTAACCTCAGTATGGGGCTGTTAACCGCAGCCTGCGTAGTGCTCATCTGGCGCTGACGTTAACTGGAGGCGCGTTCCAGGCGCTTCCAGGGCAGCACCTCCCTGACAACCGGCGCATGGGGCTGACGGATTTTTTTCAGCAGCAACTGTACGCTGCGGGCGCCCAGCTCATTCATCGGTTGCTCTATGGTGGTCAAAGGCGGATTCAGGCTGCCGGTAAAGGGAATACCGTCAAACCCGACCACAGCCAAATCCTCGGGCACGCGCAAGCCTGCTTCCAGCGCCGCATGCACGACGCCGACCGCCAGTACATCGGACACGGCAAAGACCGCGTCTGGTCGCTCGGGTGAGTGCAACATCTCCCGTAAAGCCCGACTGCCTTCTTCACAGGAAATATCCGCAGTATAGACGACCTTAGACCAGCCCAAATCCGTTTGCTCAATGGCCTGGCGATAACCCTGCTCACGATACTGGGAATACAGATAACGCATGTCACCGTTGACCAGTGCAATGCGTTGGCGGCCTCTGGCAGCAAGGTAATGTACGGTATCGCGCGCAGCCTCAAGATGATCGATGGAGACCGAGGATGCCGCAATCTGGGGATCAAACTCTGAGCACTGCACCCAGGGCGCATCTCCAATGATATCGATAAGGCTTTCCAGCCCGGCCGCCGCGTCCATGGTAATGACGCCATCAACGACTTTGCCTGTGAGCAGCGTCAGGTAAGCGGCTTCTCGTTTAAACTGCGAGGCGGAATTACACAACAGGATATGGTAGCCATGCATTTCGGCTTCCGCTTCAATGCCTTGCACCACCCTGGAACAAAAGGGATTGGTGATATCTGAAATCAGCACCAGCAGCATATGGCTTTGTGAGGTACGCAACTGACGCGCTAACAGGTTTGGCTGATAGCCGCTGGTTGAAATGGCATCCAGCACTTTCTGGCGCGTATCCGCTTTCACACCTGGATGAGCGTTAAGCACGCGGGATACCGTGGCTTTAGACACGCCAGCTAACAGGGCAACTTTGTCGATCGACATCGAACTCGCAGGCCTCACCGGGAGCAAATAATAGCGCATATCAATAGCACACCCAGCATGTGAGCGCCTGACAAATTTATGGCTTTTTGTCTGAATTTTAATTTGCATATAACGGCAATCTATTGCAGATGATGATCTAAGAATTTCTTTCTATTAGGGATAACTTTTAATTCCTTTGTGAAATTAATCCTGCCAGCAACACTGCCCACATCATAAAAGTGATGGGGAAAATCATGTTAAAAGGGCAGTCAACCATTTTGGCTACTGTGCTGGCACTGCTGGCGTTTCAGGCCGGCGCGGTCGACGTGACGGTGGCGTATCAAACCTCTGCCGAACCGGCCAAGGTGGCGCAGGCAGATAACACTTTTGCTAAAGAGAGCGGCGCAACGGTAGCCTGGCGCAAATTCGACAGTGGGGCGGGCGTATTGCGCGCCCTGGCATCCGGAGATGTGCAGATAGGCAATATTGGGTCCAGTCCGCTAGCGGTTGCGGCGACGCAGCAACTCCCGATAGAAGCGTTTTTGCTCGCCTCTCAGTTGGGGAATTCAGAAGCGCTTGTTGTCAGGAAAACCATCGCCAGCCCTCAGGATCTGATTGGCAAACGCATCGCCGTCCCCTTTATCTCCACCACGCACTACAGCCTGCTTGCTGCCTTGAAGCACTGGGGAATTAAACCCTCCCAGGTCCAACTGGTGAACCTGCAGCCGCCCGCTATTGTGGCCGCCTGGCAGCGGGGCGATATCGACGGCGCGTACGTTTGGGCACCGGCTGTCAATGCACTGGAAAAGGACGGCAAGGTCCTGACAGACTCTTCTCAGGTTGGCCGCTGGGGATCGCCTACGCTGGATGTCTGGGTCGTGCGTAAAGACTTCGCACAGCAGCATCCTGATATTGTTACCGCCTTTGCCCGCAGCGCCCTTGAGGCGCAGAAAGCCTATCTGGATGACCCGGAAAAGTGGCTGAAACAGGCTGACAACCTCAGCAAGCTTTCGCGTTTAAGCGGCGTGCCAGAGCAAGCGGTTCCGGAACTGGTAAAAGGCAATACCTACCTTACGGCCGCGCAGCAGGTTAAACAGCTGGATCAGCCGGTGAACAAGGCCATCGTGGATACGGCGCAGTTTCTGAAAGCGCAGGGAAAAGTGCCGCAGGCTGGCAGTGATTACAGCCGTTATGTCACCAGCCGCTTTGTTGCCCCCTTGGCTAAACCCTGAGGAGAGCGCCATGTTACGTATCGCTCACCTGAACGCGAGTTATGGCGGCCAGCCTGTGTTGCAGGACATCACGTTACAGCTTGATAAAAAAGCGTTGATGGTCGTGCTGGGGCCGTCAGGCTGTGGCAAAACAACCCTGCTTAACCTGATCGCCGGATTTTTACCGGTTGAGTCCGGCACGGTTTCCCTGGACGGGGAGCCTGTGCGCGGGCCGGGCGCAGAGCGTGGCGTGGTGTTTCAGAACGAAGGCCTGCTGCCGTGGCGTAACGTGCTGGATAACGTGGCTTTCGGCTTGCAGATAGCCGGCATGGCGCGCCAGCAGCGTGAGGAGATTGCACGGGGTTTCATCAAAAGCGTCGGACTCGAAGGTGCGGAAAAACGCCCTATCTGGCAGCTGTCAGGAGGCCAGCGCCAGCGCGTCGGGATCGCCCGGGCGCTGGCGGCCAATCCACAACTGTTGCTGTTGGATGAGCCTTTCGGCGCACTTGACGCGTTTACGCGTGAGCAAATGCAAACCCTGTTATTAACCCTGTGGCGCAACAGCGGTAAGCAGATTCTGCTTATCACTCACGACATTGAAGAAGCCATCTTTCTGGCCAGCGAGCTGGTGCTGCTCTCTCCCGGGCCAGGGCGCGTGCAGGAAAAAATGACGCTTAATTTTGGTCAGCGTTTCGTGGAGGGCGAACCCTGCCGGAGCATTAAATCCGATCCTGATTTTATTGCCCAGCGGGAATATGTGTTGAGTCGGGTATTTGAACAGCGGGAGGCCTTTGTATGAGTGCGCTGATCAACGATGAGCCGGCCACCGTGCGCCACCGTCGCCTGCGCTGGCCTTTTTCCACCTCGTTTACGCTGAGCGCCCTGAGCCTGCTTGTGCTGCTGTTCGTCTGGTGGAGCGTGACCGCGCTGGGCCTCATTGCACCGCTGTTTTTACCTTCGCCGCAGCAGGTAGTAAGTAAGCTACTGCTGGTGGCTGGCCTGCAAGGATTTATGGACGCCACGCTGTGGCAGCATCTGTCGGCCAGTCTGACGCGGATGCTGATTGCCTTAACCGCGGCGGCGGCGATCGGCATCCCGGTGGGGATCGCGATGGGCATCAGCCCGGTCGTGCGTGCGTTGATCGATCCGCTGATTGAGCTGTACCGGCCCGTACCGCCGCTGGCGTATTTGCCGCTGATGGTGATCTGGTTTGGTATTGGCGAGACCTCGAAAATCCTGTTGATTTATCTGGCTATATTCGCCCCGGTGGTGCTGTCGACGGTGGCGGGCGTGCGTCATGCTCAGCAGGTTCGTCTGCGTGCGGCGGCCTCGTTGGGAGCGACCCGCTGGCAACAGCTGCGTTGGGTCATTTTGCCTGGCGCCCTGCCGGAGATACTGACCGGGTTACGGATTGGTCTGGGCGTGGGATGGTCAACGCTGGTGGCTGCCGAGTTAATCGCGGCAACCCGAGGCTTGGGTTTTATGGTGCAGTCGGCGGGCGAGTTTCTTGCTACGGATGTGGTGCTGGCAGGGATCGCGGTCATTGCCGTGATTGCGTTTGGTTTAGAGCTGAGTCTGCGTGCGTTGCAACGCCGGTTAACGCCCTGGAATGGAGAGCAAAAATGAACGAAAAGTTAGCCATCAAGCCGCTGGGGCCTTTTATCGGTGCCCAGGTCGGCAACCTTGATGTATCACGTCCCCTCAGCGACGCGCAGTTTGAACAGCTTTATCATGCGCTGCTGCGTCACCAGGTGCTGTTCCTGCGCGAACAGGTCATTACGCCCGAGCAGCATCGCGCACTGGCGATTCGCTTTGGCGATCTCCATATTCATCCGGTTTACCCTCATGCCGAGGGCGTGGAAGAGATCATCGTTCTGGACACGCACCAGGATAATCCGCCGGATAATGACAACTGGCATACCGATGTGACCTTTATTCAAACGCCGCCCGCCGTGGCGTTACTTGCGTCTAAAGTGCTGCCTGAGTCTGGGGGCGATACGTTGTGGACCAGCGGCATTGCCGCTTACGAGGCGCTGTCTGCGCCTTTTAAGACATTACTGGCTGAGTTACGTGCAGAGCATGACTTTACCAAGGCGTTTCCTGAATATAAGCATCGCAAGACGGAAGAGGCGCATCGGCAGTGGCAGCAGGCTGTGGCGAAAAATCCCCCCGTTTATCATCCGGTGATCCGCACCCATCCCGTGAGTGGCAAGAAGGCCCTGTTTGTCAACGAGGGGTTTACTACGCGAATTATGGATATCAGTCAGAAAGAGAGCGACGCGCTACTGGGCTTTTTGTTTGCCCACGTGACCCGGCCCGAGTTTCAGGTGCGCTGGCGCTGGCAGCCAAACGACCTGGCTATCTGGGACAACCGGGTGACACAGCACTATGCGAATGCGGACTACTATCCGGCGAGGCGAGTGATGCAGCGGGCGACGGTGCTAGGTGACCGGCCTTATTGATCCGCACCCGGCGCTGGAGCCGGTGCGGAGGAGTAAGGCAAGAGCAAGAAACATCACCGCCTTTATCAGGCGGTGAGCATGGCTTCCAGTTTTTCCTGTGCATCCAGCCAGGCCATCTCCACCTCTTCCAGGGCCGATTTACTCTCGGCCTGTTTTTGTAGCGCGGCGCTGAGATCGGCCTTACGGCTTTGCTCATAGAGGGCGCTGTCTGAGAGCAGGGCTTCGGCGTCGGCGAGCTGGCTTTGCCATTTTGCCATCTGCTTTTCCAGCTTCTCAATTTCTTTACGCAGCGGCTGGGTCTGCGTGCGCAGCTCCGCTTCACGGCGCTTCTGGTCCTTGCGCGCCTGAGCGCTGTTGCCGGAATCCTGCCTGGGTGCCGCATCCTGCTGAGACTGCTGTTTTTGCAGGTCGCTCAGCCACTGCTGATAGTCTTCCAGATCGCCGGGAAACACATCTACGCTGCCATCGTGAACCAGATAGAGATCGTCCGTGGTGGCACGTAACAGATGACGATCGTGCGAAACCACCACTAACGCGCCTTCGAAATCGATAAGAGCTTCGGTGAGTGCCTGGCGCATATCCAGATCCAGATGGTTGGTTGGCTCATCCAGCAGCAGCAGGTTAGGGCGCTGCCAGACAATCAGCGCCAGCACCAGGCGCGCCTTTTCTCCACCGGAGAAACGCGCTGTTATCTCTGTGACTTTATCACCCTGAAAACCAAAACCGCCGAGATAGTCACGTAACTGCTGCTCCAGCACTTTTGGCGCGATACGGGACAGGTGCTGTAAAGGGGACTCGTCGGCGCGCAGGAACTCCAGCTGATGCTGGGCGAAGTAACCCAGCTTGATGCCTTTTGCCAGCCCAATCTCACCCTCTTTGGCACTGAGCTCACCAGCCAGCAGCTTAATCAGGGTCGATTTACCGGCGCCGTTGCGCCCCAGCAGGCCAATACGTGAGCCGGGCACCAGGTTAAGCTTAATGGCATCAAGAATGATGCGATCGCCATAGCCTGCGGTGACTTTTTCCATTTTCAGCAGCGGATTCGGCAGGCTCTCCGGTGCACGAAAGCTGAAGCTGAAGGGGTTATCCACGTGCGCTGGCGCAATCAGCTCCATGCGCTCCAGCATCTTGATGCGGCTTTGGGCCTGCTTCGCCTTGGTTGCCTGAGCACGGAAGCGATCAATATATTTCTGCAGATGCGCCACTTTTTCCTGCTGGCTCTGATATAACGCCTGCTGCTGGGCCAGTTTGGCGCCGCGCTGGCGTTCGAAGGAGCTGTAGTTCCCGGTGTACTCCATCATCGTCTGCTGCTCGATGTGGATAATTTTATCCACCACGGGATCGAGAAAATCGCGATCGTGCGAGATCAGGATCAGCGTACCTTCATAGCTTTTCAGCCAGCGCTCCAGCCAGATAACCGCATCCAGATCGAGGTGGTTGGTCGGTTCATCCAGCAGCAACAAATCTGAGCGGCACAGTAACGCCTGAGCCAGGTTTAGCCGCATGCGCCAGCCGCCCGAAAAGTCGCTTACCGGGCGCTGAAGCTGCTCCTGACTAAATCCCAGTCCATGCAGCAGGCTCGAGGCGCGTGACTGGATGGTCCAGGCCTGAATGGTATCGAGCTTTCCGTGTACCAAAGCAATGGCATTTCCGTCATTTCTGATGTTCGCCTCTGCCAGTTCTGCCTCAAGCTGGCGGTATTCACGATCGCCATCGATCACATAGTCAAGGGCGGCCTGGCTCAGGGCAGGGGTTTCCTGATTTACCCAGGCCAGTGACCAGTTGCCGGGAAAGGTGAATGAGCCAGCATCGCTGCTGATCTCGCCTTTCAGCAACGACAGCAGCGTGGATTTTCCACAGCCGTTTTTACCCACCAGTCCGACTTTTTGGCCGGGATTGATGGTGGCGGTCGCGTTATCGAGCAGAACGCGGATACCGCGGCGAATTTGTAGGGCAGAGAAGACAATCATAAGCGCCGTATCGTCAGAATATGTTAATTTACCTGCAACATAATTGGGTTTTTGTTGCGTTGTGCATGGTAGCGGAAATCTGCACCAATGACGACGCTTTGGAGGGAAAGGATGTCGCAGCCACCTAAGATTTTGCTGCTTTTTGCTCATCCTGAAGCACAGGATTCAAAGGCAAATCGCATTTTGCTGGAGGCGGCAGAGAAAACAGAACATGTCACCGTTCACGATCTCTATGCTGCCTACCCGGATTTTTTTATTGATGTCTACCACGAGCAACAGCTGCTGCGTGAGCATGATGTGATTATTTTTCAACATCCGCTTTACACCTACAGCTGCCCGGCGCTGTTAAAAGAGTGGCTGGATCGCGTGCTGTCGCGCGGCTTTGCCAACGGCGTGGATGGTAATGCGCTTGAAGGCAAATACTGGCGCAGTATTGTGACCACCGGTGAGCCAGAGTCCGCCTTTCAGCGCCAGGGGCTAAATCGCTACGCCATGAATGACATTTTACGTCCCTTCGAGCTGACGGCGCAGATGTGCCGCATGCACTGGATGCCGCCGATGATTATTTACTGGGCTCGCCGTCAGGATCCCGATTTACTGAAAAACTATGCCCGCGCGTACAGCGACTGGCTGGCAGCACCGCTGCCAAATGGAGGGTTATAAATGGAAGGACAAACGCTACTGACCGCGGGGGTAATCTATCTCGTTGCGGCGGTGCTGATCGTACCGGTAGCGGCGCGTCTCGGTATTGGCGCGGTTTTAGGGTACTTGCTGGCCGGTATTGCTATCGGGCCATGGGGACTAGGGTTTATTAGCGACGTCGATGAGATTCTGCACTTTTCTGAGCTGGGCGTCGTGTTTCTGATGTTTATCATCGGGCTGGAGCTTAATCCGGCAAAGCTTTGGGCGCTGCGCCGTTCTATTTTTGGTATCGGTGCGGCGCAGGTGATTTTTTCAGCGGCCATTCTCGGCGTATTGCTGTGGCTGACTAAATTTGACTGGCGAGCGGCGGTTATTGGCGGCATTGGTCTGGCAATGTCATCCACGGCGATGGCGCTCCAGCTGATGCGTGACAAGGGAATGAATCGCAGTGAAGCCGGGCAGTTAGGCTTTTCAGTACTGCTGTTCCAGGATCTGGCCGTCATTCCAGCTCTGGCGTTGATTCCGCTGCTGGCAGGCAATGACAGCGGCAGTATCGACTGGATGAAAGTGGGCATGAAGGTGCTGGCCTTCGCTGGCATGTTAGTGGGTGGCCGTTATTTGCTGCGCCCCATTTTTCGTTATATCGCGGCATCGGGCGTACGCGAGGTGTTTACCGCTGCTTCACTGCTGCTGGTATTAGGATCGGCGCTGTTTATGGATGCGCTGGGATTGTCCATGGCGCTGGGGACATTTATCGCCGGCATTCTGTTGGCGGAAAGTGAATACCGGCATGAGCTGGAAGTGGCGATTGAGCCGTTTAAAGGTTTGCTGCTGGGGCTGTTTTTTATCTCAGTTGGCATGGCGCTGAATCTTGGCGTGCTCTATACCCATATTATCGCGATTTTGCTGGGCGTACTGGCGCTGGTGGCGGTAAAAATCCTGGTTTTATACGTACTGGCGCGTATTTATGGTCTGCGCAGCTCGGAGCGCCAGCAGTTTGCCGGTGTACTGAGTCAGGGCGGTGAGTTTGCCTTCGTCCTGTTTTCAGCCGCGTCATCCGCCAAACTGTTTTCGGGAGATCAACTTCCGCTTCTGCTGGTAACCGTGACGCTGTCCATGATGACGACGCCACTGTTGATGCAAGGCATTGACCGTCTGTTAGCACGTCGTTTCAATGAAATCGACGAAGATGCTGAAAAGCCGTTCGTTGAAGACGATCAGCCGCAGGTTATTGTGGTGGGCTTTGGTCGTTTTGGTCAGGTCGTTGGCCGCTTGCTGATGGCGAACAATAAACGTATCACGGTACTGGAGCGCGATATCAGCGCGGTGAGCCTGATGCGTAAATATGGCTACAAGGTTTATTATGGCGATGCCACCGAGCTGGAGCTACTGCGTGCAGCCGGGGCGGCCAGTGCGCAATCCATTGTGATTACCTGCAGTAATCCGGAAGATGCCATGACGATTGTCCATCTCTGCCAGCAGCATTTTCCGCATCTGCACATCATGGCGCGTGCTCGCGGCCGCGTAGAAGCCCACGAGCTACTTCAGGCGGGCGTTACGCAGTTCTCGCGTGAAACCTTTTCCAGTGCGCTGGAACTGGGGCGTAAAACATTGATGTCTTTGGGTATGCATCCGCATCAGGCGCACCGCGCACAGCAGCATTTCCGTCGGCTGGATATGCGCATGTTACGGGAACTGATGCCCGCCCATTCCGACAATGCACAGATTTCTCGTGCGCGTGAAGCCCGTCGGGAACTTGAAGATATCTTCCAGCGTGAAATGCAGCATGAACGGCGTCAGATCCATGACTGGGACGACGATCAGTAATCAGAGAAGGCAGGTAGAGCATCATGCGTAAACGTTTTATTGCCGGTGCGGCTTGTCCGCACTGCCAGGAAAAAGACACGCTGGCCATGTGGCGTGAAAACAATGTCGATGTGGTTGAGTGTGTGAAGTGCGGCCATCAAATGCGCGAAGCGGATAAACAGGCACGCGATCAGGTTCGCAGCAATGAGCAGGTGATCGGAATTTTCCATCCCGAGTAGCGAAATGGCCCAGCTTTTTTTAAGCTTAACCACACAGCGGGATTGAATTCCGTTACAATTGACGCCATTAACGCTGTGGTCGCAAGAGAAAAAGATAACCTCTTGTACTCAGCCCCGAACCTTTCTGGTTGGTGTTATTGCACGCAAGAATAGACCAATGAGACGGGATCTTTGTTCTCAACGGTTAGGAGATATCATGAAAGTAGCAAAAGACCTGGTGGTAAGCCTGGCCTATCAGGTACGTACAGAAGACGGTGTGTTGGTTGACGAGTCACCGGTGAGTGCACCGTTAGACTATCTGCACGGTCATGGTTCCCTGATTTCTGGTCTGGAAAACGCGCTGGAAAACCACGTAGCGGGCGATAAGTTTGAGGTGCACATTCCTGCAAACGACGCTTACGGTCAGTACGATGACAACCTGGTACAGCGCGTACCAAAAGACGTTTTTATGGGCGTTGATGAATTACAGGTTGGTATGCGTTTCCTGGCAGAAACCGATCAGGGCCCAGTACCGGTTGAAATCACCGAAGTTGAAGACGAGCATGTTGTGGTTGACGGTAACCACATGCTGGCAGGTCAGAACCTGAACTTCAATGTTGAGGTGGTTGCGATTCGTGAAGCCACACCGGAAGAGCTGGCCCATGGCCACGTTCACGGTGCCGATGGTCATCATCACGATCATGACCACGATCACGATCACGGCCATGACCACGGTCAGGGTGGTTGCGGTACCGGTGGTTGCGGTTGCAGCCACTAAGTTCAAATCTGCATGTCAAGGCCACCTCCGGGTGGCCTTACTTTTTTCTGCCTGTCGCGGTGCGCGCGTCGATAACCGCCTGAATCAGTAATGAGGCGGTGGCGTTTCTTCAGAAGGATCGGCAATCATCGATGGCGCGCTGGCTTTGAACTTCTCAAGCAGCAGGCGCATATGTTCGCGCATCTTACTCATTTCAAGTTCATGCTGGACCACGGTATTGTTCAGTTGATCGATGGTCATCTCCTGAAAAGCCAGTTTACTTTCAAGCGTTTCAATACGTTGTTCCCACTCTGACTGTTGCATGACCTGTTCTCCTGTTAAGGTGCTACTCAGCGCGCAATTCTAATGGCTGACGTTGCAGAATTGCCCTATTTTTTATCTTTAATTTAGTGTTTAGCTTGAAAATGGCCCAGATGGCATCATCTCTGGTGAAACTTCCTGATGCAAAAAAGGTCGGAAGTAGACCAGGATAATTACGCTGTGGGAGTGTTCGCCACTGCCACGTAAAGTTATAGTGTGGGCCCGCAGTCCGCAATGATTCCCGAGGTGTCAGGCTTCGGTTTTGGAGAAAGGATGAAATCACTGTTCAAAGTCACATTGTTAGCTACCACCATGGCCGTTGCGCTAAATGCTCCGCTGGCAATGGCCGCAGAAACTGCAGCGGCACCGGCTGCTGCTGCTGATGCACCTCAGACTGCTCCCCAGGCTCCAAAAAACGCTGCCTTCAAAAACGAAGATCAGCAATCTGCATATGCATTAGGTGCATCGCTGGGCCGTTACATGGACAACTCTCTGAAAGAACAAGAGAAGCTGGGCATCAAACTGGACAAACAGCAGCTGATTGCCGGTGTTCAGGATGCATTCGGTGGCAAGAGCAAACTGTCTGACGAAGAAATCGAGCAAACACTGCAGGCGTTTGAAGTGCGTGTGAAAGGCGCGGCTTCAGCCAAGATGGAAAAAGACGCGAAAGAAAACGCTGAGAAAGGGGAAGCTTACAGCGCTAAGTTTGCCAAAGAGAGCGGCGTGAAGAAAACTGACAGCGGTCTGCTTTACAAAGTAGAGAAAGAAGGCACCGGTGATGCGCCGAAAGACAGCGATACCGTGGTCGTCAACTATAAAGGTACGCTGATTGACGGTACTGAGTTCGACAACTCTTACACGCGCGGTGAGCCTCTGTCATTCCGTCTTGATGGCGTGATCCCGGGCTGGACCGAAGGCCTGAAGCACGTTAAGAAAGGCGGTAAGATCAAGCTGGTTATTCCACCGAACCTTGCTTACGGTAAAAACGGCGTTCCGGGTATTCCGGCTAACTCCACCCTGGTGTTTGATGTTGAACTGCTTGATATCAAACCTGCTCCGAAAGCGGATGAAAAAACGCAGGCCCCTGCTGCTGACGCGAAGAAATCTCAGTAATCTGTCTACCGCCACCTTCGGGTGGCGGTTTCTGTTTATGACAAACCTCTGGCATAAGCCCGCGACATTTGCCAGACTATCGCCTGCATAACTATCCCAATATTGAGTCTGCCCGTAAGCCGCTGAGACAGGCTCCAGCCATGTAGGGTGATGTCTTCAATGTCTAATCCATTCAATCCCGGTGAACTGAGCGACTTCGATCTTCTGGAGCAGCATCCGTTCGAGCAAACTGATTACGATATTCTAAAGTCGTATGAGGCCGTCGTAGATGGCCTTGCCATGTTGATTGGCTCGCATTGCGAAATCGTCCTTCACTCACTGGAGGATTTGAACTGTTCGGCCGTGCGCATTGCTAACGGCGAGCACACAGGGCGTAAAGTGGGATCGCCCATTACGGATTTAGCACTGCGCATGCTGCACGATATGCAGGGTGCAGACAGCAATGTTTCCCGTGCCTACTTTACCCGCGCGAAAAGCGGTGTGCTGATGAAGTCAGTGACCATCGCGATTCGTAACCGACAGCAGCGGGTGATTGGGCTGCTGTGTATCAATATGAACCTTGATGTTCCGTTTTCGCAGATTATGTCGACATTTCTTCCCCCTGAGATGCATCAGGTTGACTCCAACGTCAACTTCGCCAGTTCGGTAGACGACCTGGTGATGCAAACGCTGGAATTTACTATTGAAGAGGTGAGCGCCGATCGCAATGTCTCTAATAATGCCAAAAATCGTCAAATCGTATTGAACCTGTATGAGAAAGGTATTTTTGACATCAAGGACGCGATTAATCAGGTGGCGGACCGCTTAAATATTTCTAAACACACCGTGTATCTGTACATCCGTCAGTTTAAAAATGGCGACTTTCAGGGGCAGGATCGCTAATGCGCTATGCGCTGTTAGTGACGGGACCGGCTTATGGCACGCAGCAGGCGACCAGCGCCTTGCTGTTTGCCAACGCGTTGCTGGCAGCCGGCCATCAACTGGAAAGCGTGTTCTTTTACCGCGAAGGGGTGCTGAATGCGAATCAGCTGACGGCACCGGCCAGTGATGAGTTTGATCTGGTAAGGGCATGGCAGACACTCAGTCAGACTCAGGGCGTCGCGCTGAATATCTGCGTTGCGGCGGCGTTACGCCGCGGCGTGACCGACCAGCAGGAAGCGTCACGGCTGGCGCTGCCCGGCGCTAATCTTCAACCCGGCTTTACGCTGGCGGGGTTAGGCGCGCTGGCGGAAGCTCTGCTGCGTTGCGAACGTATGGTGCAGTTTTAATGAATCGTGTTGCATTTGTTTTTACCCGTGCGCCGCATGGTAGCAGCGCGGGGCGCGAAGGACTGGATGCTGCGCTGGCCACCGGCGCGTTAAGCGACGATATTGGCCTGTTTTTTATCGGCGATGGCGTGCTCCAGCTCTGCAGCGGGCAACAGCCAGAAAGCATTCACGCCCGTCATTATGCCGCGACCTTTGGTGTGCTGGCGCTGTACGATATTGAGCAATGTTACCTGTGTCGGGACGCGTTACGGGATCGCGGTTTAGCGGAACGTGCGCCGCGCATGTTGGATGCTGAGATTTTAGATGCGCCGTTGCTGCGTCAAAAACTCGCGAGCTATGACCGTATTGTGACTTTTTAAGAGCGTGTAATGCTGCATACTTTATTTCATTCTCCGGCCTACAGTGATATCGATTCGCTGTCTTTGCTCCTCAGCCCAGACGACGACCTGTTATTGCTGCAGGACGGCGTGCTGGCTGCGATGCAGGGCAGTAAGGCGTTGGAAAAACTGAGCGCCAGTGGGGTAAACGTGTGGGCGTTGGAAGCGGACCTGAATGCACGCGGGTTGGGTGAGCAAATTTCCCCCATTGTGCAGCCAGTAGACTATACTTTCTTCGTTGCGTTAACGGTAAAACATCGACAACAAATGGCCTGGTAATTCGTTAACCCCCTGGTTATTTCTTGACACCCTTTTGACACAGCCCTAAAATTCTGCCTCCTCGTAATTCTACGAGGTGATTTATTACGTGTTTACGAAGCAAAAAGCTAAATCCCAGGAGCTATTTAATGGCAACAGTTAACCAGCTGGTTCGCAAACCACGCGTCCGCAAAGTTGCAAAGAGCAACGTGCCGGCGCTGGAAGCTTGCCCGCAGAAACGTGGTGTTTGTACTCGTGTGTACACCACCACTCCTAAAAAACCAAACTCAGCACTGCGTAAAGTTTGCCGTGTGCGTTTGACTAACGGTTTTGAAGTTACCTCCTACATCGGCGGTGAAGGTCATAACCTGCAGGAACACTCCGTGATCCTGATCCGTGGCGGTCGTGTTAAAGACCTGCCAGGTGTGCGTTACCACACCGTTCGTGGCGCGCTGGACTGCTCAGGTGTTAAAGACCGTAAGCAGTCACGCTCCAAGTACGGCGTGAAGAAGCCAAAGGCTTAATGGTTCTCCGTTAAGTAAGGCCAAACGTTTTAACTTAAATGTCAAACTAAACTCGTAGAGTTTTGGACAATCCTGAATTAACAACGGAGTATTTCCATGCCACGTCGTCGCGTCATTGGTCAGCGTAAAATTCTGCCGGATCCTAAGTTCGGATCAGAGCTGCTGGCTAAATTTGTAAACATCCTGATGGTAGATGGTAAAAAATCTACTGCCGAATCTATCGTCTATACCGCGCTTGAGACCCTGGCTCAACGTGCTGGTAAAGATGGCCTGGAAGCGTTCGAGGTTGCTCTCGAAAACGTACGTCCGACTGTCGAAGTTAAGTCACGTCGCGTTGGTGGTTCAACCTACCAGGTTCCAGTTGAAGTCCGTCCGGTTCGTCGTAATGCCCTGGCAATGCGTTGGATCGTAGAAGCTGCTCGTAAACGCGGTGATAAATCTATGGCTTTACGCCTGGCGAACGAACTTTCTGATGCTGCAGAAAACAAAGGTACTGCAGTGAAGAAACGTGAAGACGTTCACCGTATGGCTGAAGCCAACAAGGCGTTCGCTCACTACCGCTGGTAACAGCTGCGTAGGTGTTATTAACCCAGCGGGCGTCCCAGTGGCTTACCTGCTGGGCTTTATTAACTTAGAACGTCTAAGAATCAGAGGAATCAAATGGCTCGTAAAACACCCATTGAGCGCTACCGTAACATTGGTATCAGTGCGCACATCGACGCCGGTAAGACTACAACTACCGAACGTGTTCTGTTCTACACCGGTGTAAACCACAAAATCGGTGAAGTTCATGACGGCGCAGCAACCATGGACTGGATGGAGCAGGAGCAGGAACGTGGTATTACCATCACTTCAGCTGCGACCACCTGCTACTGGTCTGGTATGGCTAAGCAGTTTGAACCACACCACGTAAACATCATCGACACCCCGGGACACGTTGACTTCACCATCGAAGTTGAGCGTTCTATGCGTGTGCTTGATGGCGCAGTTATGGTTTACTGTGCAGTTGGTGGTGTTCAGCCACAGTCTGAAACCGTATGGCGCCAGGCTAACAAATATAAAGTTCCACGCATCGCGTTCGTTAACAAAATGGACCGCATGGGTGCTAACTTCCTGAAAGTTGTTGACCAGATGAAAGCGCGTCTGGGTGCAAACCCAGTCCCACTTCAGCTGGCTATCGGCGCAGAAGACAGCTTCACCGGTGTTGTTGACCTGGTGAAAATGAAAGCGATCAACTGGAACGATGAAGACCAGGGCGTGACCTTCGTTTACGAAGACATTCCAGCCAACATGCAGGAACTGGCTGAAGAATGGCGTGCGAAACTGGTTGAAGCCGCAGCTGAAGGTTCTGACGAGCTGATGGAGAAATTCTTCGGCGGTGAAGAGCTGACAGAAGAAGAGATCAAAACTTCTCTGCGTAAGCGCGTTCTGAAAAACGAAATCATCCTGGTGACCTGTGGTTCTGCATTTAAGAACAAAGGTGTTCAGGCGATGCTGGATGCGGTTGTTGAATACCTGCCAGCACCGACTGACGTTACCGCGATCAACGGTATCCTGGACGACGGTAAAGACACACCGGCTGAGCGTCATTCCGATGACAAAGAGCCGTTTGCTGCGCTGGCGTTTAAAATCGCTACCGACCCGTTTGTAGGTAACCTGACCTTCTTCCGCGTTTACTCTGGTGTGGTTAACACGGGTGATACCGTATTCAACCCGGTTAAGTCAAACCGTGAGCGTCTGGGCCGTATCGTTCAGATGCACGCCAACAAGCGTGAAGAAATCAAAGAAGTTCGTGCGGGCGATATCGCAGCAGCGATCGGCCTGAAGGACGTGACGACAGGTGACACCCTGTGTGACCCAGATAACGTCATCATCCTTGAGCGCATGGAATTCCCAGAGCCGGTAATTTCTATCGCCGTTGAGCCGAAAACCAAAGCTGACCAGGAAAAAATGGGTCTGGCTCTGGGTCGTCTGGCGAAAGAAGACCCGTCATTCCGCGTATGGACTGACGAAGAGTCTAACCAGACTATCATCGCTGGTATGGGTGAACTTCACCTCGATATCATCGTTGACCGTATGAAGCGTGAATTCAACGTTGAAGCGAACGTGGGTAAACCACAGGTTGCTTACCGTGAAGCCATTCGCTCTAAAGTCACCGGTATCGAAGGTAAACACGCCAAGCAGTCTGGTGGTCGTGGTCAGTACGGTCATGTTGTTATCGACATGTACCCACTGGAGCCGGGCGTTAACCCGAAAGGTTACGAATTTGTCAACGATATCAAAGGTGGTGTAATTCCTGGTGAATTCATCCCGGCCGTTGATAAAGGTATCCAGGAGCAGTTGAAATCAGGCCCACTGGCAGGTTATCCGGTTGTGGATCTGGGTGTTCGTCTGCACTTCGGTTCTTACCATGACGTTGACTCCTCTGAACTGGCGTTTAAACTGGCCGCGTCTATTGCCTTTAAAGATGGCTTTAAGAAAGCGCAGCCTGTTCTGCTTGAGCCTATCATGAAGGTTGAAGTTGAAACCCCAGAAGAGAACACCGGTGACGTAATCGGTGACCTTAGCCGTCGTCGTGGTATGCTCAAAGGGCAAGAATCTAACGCTACTGGCGTTCAGATCCACGCTGAAGTTCCGCTGTCTGAAATGTTCGGATATGCAACTCAGCTGCGCTCTCTGACCAAAGGTCGTGCTTCGTACTCCATGGAGTTCCTGAAGTATGACGACGCACCGAGCAACGTTGCGCAGGCCGTTATTGAAGCTCGTAGCAAATAAGCTACGGTTTAAATTTGAACTGATGCCTTCATCCAGAGTGATGAAGGCATAACGTAAGGAATATCGCCATGGCGAAAGAGCAATTTCAACGTAACAAACTGCACGTAAACGTGGGCACCATCGGTCACGTTGACCACGGTAAAACCACCCTGACTGCAGCGATCACCACCGTTCTGGCTAAAACCAACGGCGGCCAGGCACGTGCGTTCGA
>NZ_QGTU01000010.1:0-121236 GCF_003182295.1 Pantoea sp. AG702
TCGTGAGGCTTTGATATTTTTTACGTCCGGAGACGCTGATATCAATCCTGCGAGTGCCCACACAGATTGTCTGATAAATTGTTAAAGAGCAGTGCCACACTTCTCTGTGGCGCGGGCTGCATATATTACGCTTTCCGCTTTATCAGTCAAGCACTTATTTTTGCTTAACTGACCGGTTCGAATCGTTCTGAACCTTACTTAACCCGGCGCTTCGTATTCCGTTGTGCCGTGTCAGTGGAGGCGCATTATAGGGAGTTCTTTTCGGCTGACAAGGGCTAATTTCAATAAATTTTCCGAGTGCTGTTTTTTTCAACGAAAACCTTCTAAAGCGCCAGTTTTTCAAGCAATGGGAAGCCATAACGCTGCAAAACCGGTGACAATTGCACCGCTTCGCCATCCAGCTCGGTACAAAACGCCACGTTTTGCAGTGACGATCGGACTTCAGGGGCTTCATTTTCCAGTAGCCATGCCGTTCGTCTGGCTATGGCTGCCCCAGAATCAATTAAACGCGTCCCTTCCGGCAGGATCTGCTGCAGCTCATCGCGCAGCAAAGGAAAGTGCGTACAGCCTAACACTACTGTGTCCGGCGGCTCTGCCATACGTAACCAGGGTTGCACAATGCGCCTGATTTCATCTATCGACACCTCTTCGCCATGGAGTTTGGCCTCAGCCAGCTCAACCAGTTCGGCTGAACCCAACATTTCAATCTTGCAGGTTTTGGCAAACTGCGACACCAGCTCATGCGTATACGAGCGACGAACCGTCGCGCGCGTTGCAAGCAGCCCGACCACACCGTTACGCGTTAGACGCGCAGCAGGTTTAATCGCAGGCACTACGCCGACGACAGGAAAGGCAAATCGCTCACGTAATGCGGGCAGTGTCACGGTGCTGGCGGTATTGCAGGCGATGATGACCAGGGAAATGGGATGACGGCGGGTAATGGCATCAACAATCGCCACGACGCGCTCGACAATAAAGGTCTCGGTTTTCTCTCCGTAGGGAAAGCCCGCGTTGTCGAACGCATAAAGATAGTGCAGGTCCGGCAGAAGTTGCCGAACCTCATCATAGACAGAAAGCCCGCCTACGCCGGAGTCAAACACCAGCACAGTCGGGCGCAGGTCAGAAGCTGTAGCTTCCGCTGAGGTAATACTCTCTTCCTGGAGTCTGATAGCCATACGCTGTCTCGTAATCTTTATCGAACAGGTTGGCGATTCTACCACGAACGGTAAGATGTGATGTGACCGGATACGATACGGCGAGATCCCACAGGCTGACACCGCCCAGCTTTACCGTTTCAAGCGTGTTGAAATTGGTGTCGTAACGCTGGCCAAGATACTGATAACTTACTGACCAGTCGAAATCATACAGCGTTAAATCCAGCTGATATTTAAACTGTTCTTTTGCCCGACGAGCCAGCCATTGATTTGTCGTCGCATCGCGAGCATCAAGATAGTCAAAAGATAATGAATGAGAGAGCACGCCAGTATCAAAAGATGCCGTTGTTTCAACGCCTTTTATCCGGGCCTGGTTGACATTGTAATAGCGATTATTGGTATAGGAGATCAAATCATCAATATCATTGCGGTATCCCGACATTCGCCAGTTAACCGGGCCTGTCAGGCCTTCAAAACCCCCTTCCCATTGTTTGCTTTTCTCTGGGTTGAGATCCGGGTTACCGCCAAAGCCACTGTATAGCTGTCCAAAATTAGGGGCGTTAAATGCCGTGCCATAGTTGGCAAAGACACGATAACCTTCTACAAATTCCCAGGCTGCGGCTGTCTGCCATGTGGTATGCCAGCCAAACTGGCTATTGTCATCCCCACGAAGTGCGCCTTCCAACGTCACATCGCCAAATTTTTGTTGGGTCGTCGCGTAAAGGCCGGTGTTGCGCTGTTCGTAGCCCTCACTCAGGAAGTTTGTCCCAGGCTGAGTCGCCTCTTTTTGCCAGTCGACGCCGCCGCTGAAGGTGCCGTGCTCTGCTTGCAATGTGTTGCCCCATTGCACGTTATACTGCTCAATGTCATCAAAGGTCGCGGTACTGTCATATCGCCCCAGTTGAGGGCTGTAGTTAATGTCTTTGGTATGGCTGTAACTGGCCACCAACTGCGTTGAATAGATGCCCTGATTGAAGCGCAAGCCGCTATCCCAGCTTTGACTGTAGAGTTGGCGAGTATCAACAAACGCATTGGGATCGAAAGATACCTGCTGTCCATCGTAGGCAGTGCGGTTGTCAAAACCATAGCCACGGACAAAACCACTAAATTGATCGTTAAATTGGTGCTCCACCGTGCCAAAGAGGGTTTTACTCATAAAACCATCACGATCGGGCTGGGCCGCGCTAAAGGCATCAGGCAGGTTAGCCACCACATCATACCCTTTGGTATAGGTATAATTCCCCGCCAGAGTGGCTGTGGTCGCCTCACCCAGCCGCTGCTGGGTGGACCCATCGTATGCCTGATAGCCGTTAGAACCCACACCTGCGGTCAGCGTGGTGCCGGGCTTATCGCGGCCCGTAATAATATTCACGACGCCGCCGATGGCATCTGAACCATAAACCGCCGAACGTGCACCCCGGATGTATTCGATTCGTTGCACCAGCGACAGCGGGATCTGGCTGAGATCGGAAGAACCCGAAATCCCAGCCTGGTTAAGACGAATACCGTCGATCAGTACAAGAACATGGCTGGAATTGGTTCCACGAATAAACATGGAGCTTAACTGCCCCAGTCCACCGTTTTGAGCAATATCCACCCCCGGCAAACGCCGCATGACATCAATGAGGCTTTTGGACTGCCAGCGATCAATCTCTTCACGCGTAACCACGGTCGTCGGGGCCAGCACCGACGACACTGGCTGTTGAAAACGATTGGCGGTCACGATTTGCGTATCATCATTACCCTGCGCAAAGCCATTTTGCGCCCAGAGGGAAATCGCCGTTGCGCTGAAGGCAAACAGCGAGGCTTTTGTTTTACTCATTTTTTATCGCATCCAAAAGAAAAAGGATGCCGCAGGCATACAATCGATAGCACGCGATGACTGTAAGAGTGGCGACGTCACACCGGCAGGTCTTCGGGCTGGGAATCATAGCAGGTGATGACTTCCCATCCCGCAGGACAGTGTCTGCAATTGCAATCACCCTGACATTCCTTACCGCTGCGCGTCAGCTCCAGATTCACACTGGATTCCCTATTAACTCAAGGCTGAGGCCGGTGCCAGCAGTCTACGAAGAGCGCATGAGCAAGTCCAGACTTCCGCACGTCGTCTTTCTGCGCCAGCGTACAAGACTGGACATCGGCAGGTGAATGCCTACAATCGCCCGGCAAGTAAGCTCTTAACCAGGATTAAACATGACACCCGAACATCTCCCTGTTGAACAGTATGACGCGCAGCTGGCGGAAAAAGTCAGTCGGTTAGAAACGATGATGACGCCATTCGCTGCGCCCGCCGTGGAGGTGTTTCGTTCACCCGTCAGTCACTACCGCATGCGAGCAGAATTCCGCATCTGGCACGAAGGTGATGACCTCTACCATATTATCTTCGATCAGGAGACGAAACAGCGCATACGCGTCGATCAGTTTCCTGCGGCCAGTGAGTTAATCAATCAGGTCATGCCAAAAATGATGGCGGCCATTCGGGACAATCGTCTGCTGCGCCACAAGCTGTTTCAGATCGACTACCTGTCCACGATGAGTCATCAGATCGTGATTTCGCTGCTCTACCACCGCAAACTGGATGAGGAATGGCAGCAGGCCGCCAGCACGTTACGCGATCAGTTGCGGGCCGAAGGTATTGATGTCCAGCTGATTGGCCGCGCGACCAAGACCAAAATCTGCCTCGATCGAGATTATGTCGATGAGCGTTTGCCGGTGGCCGGTAAAGAGATGATTTACCGTCAGGTAGAAAACAGCTTTACGCAGCCTAACGCCGCCATGAACATTCAAATGCTGGAATGGGCACTGGACGTCACCACGGGTTCTCGCGGCGATCTGCTGGAGCTCTACTGTGGTAATGGCAACTTCTCGCTGGCGCTGGCCCGAAATTTCCGCCGGGTACTGGCAACAGAAATCGCCAAACCTTCCGTAGCGTCAGCGCAGTACAATATTGCCGCCAACCAGGTTGATAACGTGCAGATTATTCGCATGGCGGCCGAAGAGTTTACGCAGGCGATGAATGGCGTGCGCAGCTTTAACCGGCTGGAAGGGATCGATCTGAAGAGTTATGACTGCGAGACGATCTTTGTCGATCCGCCGCGCAGCGGGCTGGATGAGGAAACAGTTAAGATGGTGCAGGCTTATCCTGCCATTCTCTATATTTCCTGCAATCCGCAAACCCTGTGCGACAATCTGCGGATACTGGCGCAAACGCACGACGTCACGCGGCTGGCGCTGTTTGACCAGTTCCCGTACACCCACCATATGGAATGCGGCGTGCTGCTAACGCGTAAAGCGTAAAAAAACGGGAACCTGAAGGTTCCCGTTTTTAATTACCGATTGCGGTTGCGCTTGTAACGCAGGGCAATCCAGAACACCAGCCCAACCATCAAAATGGTCGGGATGAAATTAGAGCCAATATCCGGGTACTCTGCCCTGACCAGCGCGCTGTAAACCAAAATGCCCAGCAGGAAAAAGGCGGCAGCAAGGCCGGGAACGCCATCCGGCATGTTTTTGTTCAGATAACGCTGATGCAGGCACCAGGCCGACAGCCCCAACGCAATCAGTGGAAAAATAGAAAAAGGAACAAAAGCACTAAACAGCACGGAGAACGAGCCGTTCATAGCAAGGCCGGTAATAAAAGCCAGCAACATCGTGCCTTTATCACGGGAGCTTGGGTGGGTCATGGCAGGGTCCTTATTCATATCTCTTCAGGTTTATCCAGGGTTACCGCCAGGCGTTCTTGTTCCCGGCGATACCAGTAATAAGCGCCTTTGGCGATCATGCGTAACTGTAATACCAGACGATCTTCCAGCTTACGTCGCTGCTCGATATCAATGTCCAGCGCTTCAGCACCCGCGCTAAAAACAATCGTCACCATCGCTTCAGCCTGCGCTTCGGTGAAGCTGCGCGGCATGCGATTTTCGACCTCAAGATAGTCAGCCAGTTCAGCAATAAAATGTTGAATTTCACGTGCAACAGCAGCGCGAAAGGCCGCAGAAGTCCCTGAACGTTCGCGCAATAACAAGCGAAACGCATTGGGGTTATTCTCGATGAACTCCATGAATGTGGCGATAGAGGTTTTAATAATGCTGCCACCTTTTGCGATACGCTGGCGTGCCTGGCGCATCAGCTGGCGCAACATCAGTCCACTTTCGTCAACCATCGTCAGACCTAACTCATCAACATCTTTGAAATGCCGATAAAAAGACGTGGGCGCAATGCCGGCTTCCCTGGCAACTTCACGTAGGCTCAGGCTGGCAAAACTGCGCTCGGCGCTGAGCTGACTGAATGCAGCTTCGATGAGTGTACGCCGTGTACGTTCTTTTTGTTGCGCTCTGACACCCATTCTCTCTGCCTTGTGAGGTTCTGAAACAGCACTATAACAAAATATTCAGCGTACAGTCGGGCAAACTTTGTGACGGCTTGTTAAACACCACTGAAAGGCAAAACGTGATGAAAATCGCTGTTAGAATTCAGAAGTGCGCGGTGAGATGTTAGAATCTCGTTGTAAAAATGTATAAATAATAGGACGTATCGGTATGCAAAAGTCTTACGATTACGATGTTATAGTGATTGGTTCAGGACCCGGCGGCGAAGGTGCGGCGATGGGACTGGTCAAGCAAGGCGCACGCATCGCGGTTATCGAACGCTATCACAACATCGGCGGCGGCTGTACTCACTGGGGAACCATCCCTTCAAAAGCCCTCCGTCACGCTGTTAGCCGCATCATCGAGTTCAATCAAAATCCCCTTTACAGCGACCACACCCGACTGCTTCGTTCATCCTTTGCCGATATCCTTAATCACACGGAGAGCGTGATCAACCAGCAAACGGCGATGCGTCAGGGTTTTTACGAGCGTAACCGCTGCGAACTCTTTCAGGGCGATGCCCATTTTGTTGATGCCAACACGGTCGAGGTAGAACATCATGACGGTACGCGCGAAAAACTGACCGCCGAGAAGTTTATCATCGCCTGCGGTTCACGCCCTTATCATCCCCACGATGTCGACTTTACCCATCCACGCATTTACGACTCCGATTCTATTCTCAACCTGCACCATGAACCTGGCCACGTGATCATTTATGGCGCCGGTGTCATTGGCTGTGAATATGCTTCTATTTTCCGTGGACTTAACGTCAAAGTTGATTTGATTAACACCCGTGACCGGCTGCTGGCATTTCTTGACCAGGAGATGTCCGACTCGCTGTCCTATCACTTCTGGAACAGCGGCGTGGTGATTCGTCACAATGAAGAGTTCGAGAAAATTGAAGGCGTAGATGACGGCGTGATCATGCACCTTAAATCCGGCAAGAAAGTAAAAGCGGATTGCCTGCTGTATGCGAATGGTCGTACCGGTAACACTGATTCGCTGTCGCTGGAAAATGTCGGTCTAGAAGCAGACGGACGTGGCCTGCTGAAAGTGAACAGCATGTATCAGACAGCTCAGCCGCACATTTATGCGGTAGGCGACGTGATTGGTTATCCAAGTCTGGCATCCGCTGCTTACGATCAGGGCCGTATTGCCGCGCAGGCCATTATGAAAGGTGAAGCCTCAGCGCATCTGATAGAAGACATCCCGACCGGGATCTATACCATTCCGGAAATCAGTTCTGTGGGGAAAACCGAGCAGCAGCTGACGGCAATGAAAGTGCCATACGAAGTGGGTCGTGCTCAGTTCAAACATCTGGCGCGTGCGCAAATCGTTGGAATGAATGTGGGTAGCCTGAAGATCTTGTTCCACCGCGAAACCAAAGAAATTTTAGGCATTCATTGTTTTGGCGAGCGCGCGGCGGAGATCATCCATATCGGTCAGGCGATTATGGAGCAAAAAAATGGTGGCAACACAATCGAGTACTTTGTGAATACCACCTTTAACTATCCCACCATGGCCGAAGCCTATCGTGTTGCGGCGTTAAACGGCTTAAACCGCCTGTTTTAACGTCGTATCGAAATAGCCTTGCATGTGCGTTCGGATTGCCTCTGCCAGTTGTTCATAACGACTGCGCAGGGGTGAACCGGGACGGTATACCAGTGCGATAGTGCGTTGGGGGACCGGTTTGTAGCACGGGAGATAACAAACGCCGTCACGAATACGCTGATCCGGTACGGCCAGTGCAGGCAGTAACGTGATCCCGCTTCCCGCCGCAACCATATTGCGCAAGGTTTCCAGGCTGGTCGCGCGGAAATGCGTATCTTCGTCTGCACCTGCTTCAAAGCAAAAGCCCATCGCCTGATCGCGCAGGCAATGACCGTCTTCCAGCATTAGCAGCTTTTCGCCCGCCAGATCGGACATCGGCACGCGGTCACGATCGCGCCATGGGTGATCTTCATAGACGGCCAGCTTCATCGGCTCATCAAACAGCGGGACCTCGATAAAGGCTTCGCTTTCTTTCACCAACGCCAGAATCGCACAGTCCAGTTTGCCGCTGTCGAGCTGCGCCAGCAGTTGCTGCGTCTGCGCTTCATGCAGATACATTTCCAGCTTTGGAAAGGTCTGATGCAGCATTGGAATGATCTGCGGCAGCAAATAAGGGCCGGTCGTGGGGATAAGCCCAATATGCAGTGGCCCTGACATCGCTTCGCCTTGCTGACTGGCCATCTCTTTCAGCACTTTGACTTCACGCAGAACGGTACGCGCCTGGTCGACCAGCAACAGGCCGGCCTGAGTAAACAGCACTTTGCGGCTGGTACGCTCCAGCAGCATGACACCTAATTCGTCTTCTAATTTACGGATCTGTCCGCTCAACGTGGGCTGACTGACATGGCAGGCATCCGCTGCACGTCGGAAATGACGATGTTCAGCAAGCGAAACCAGATATTCAAGATCACGGATATTCATTATTACCCTCCATTCCACGATAGCTCGTGGCGATAGATAGAATAGCAACCAACGATTGGCCCTATCAAGAGCGGATGGGAATAATGCCCACATCAATTCAGATTCATTGCCACCCAGGGAAATGTTTTCTGAACGTTGAAAACGGTGTTCTCCCTGTTTTCAACAGTCGTGAGCCCTTCGCCAAAAAAAAGACGAGAAGCGCTGTCAGGCTTCCCTAAAACGCGTAGAGGGTAAACGTTACGAATCTGAGCATCGGCCGGGAGCGCCGCGGCTCTGATGATGTGCCTAAAATAAAAGTAGTTTCTGAAGCTAGAGGTTGGCGGGCATCTGATGCCCGCTTTTTTTTGCCTGCCGTTTACGCTAAGCGTGTTTTGGCATCCGCGATAGCACGGGCAACCTGACCGGGCGAAACCCCACCCTGCGCATTACGCTTATCCAGACAGGATTTTAGGGCCAGAACAGGATAGACATCGTCCTCTATCACGCTACTAAACTGCTTTAACTGCGCCAGCGTCAGCGCTTCCAGCGCAACGCCCTGTTTTATCGCTTCAACGACCGTTTCACCGACAATGTGGTGAGCCTCACGGAACGGCACGCCTTTGGCAACGAGGTAGTCAGCCAGCTCGGTTGAGTTAGCGTAGCCCTGCTCTGCCGCTTCCTGGCAGCGAGGACGTTTCACCTGCAGGCCATCCAGGACAAGAACCGACATGTGCAGGCAGTCCAGCCAGGTATCCAGCGCGTCGAACAGCCCTTCTTTGTCTTCCTGCATGTCTTTGTTGTAGGCGAGCGGCAGACCTTTCAGCGTCATCATCATTCCGGTTAACGCGCCCTGTACACGGCCACACTTGCCGCGAATCAGCTCCAGCGCATCCGGGTTTTTCTTCTGTGGCATCAGGGATGAACCCGAGGTGACTTTATCTGAGAGTTCGATAAAGCCGGCTTCGCCTGTGTTAAAGAAAATCATGTCTTCAGCAAAGCGCGACAGATGTACCATACCGATTGACGCATCCGAGAGCAGTTCCAGAACATGGTCACGATCGGACACGGTGTCCAGGCTGTTACGCGTGGCAGAAGCAAAACCTAACCAGCCAGCCAGCTGCTCACGATCGATGTCATACGCCGTTCCTGCCAGCGCGCCACAACCCAGTGGGCTAATATCAAGACGCTTCAACGTATCCTGCAAACGGCTTTCATCGCGCGCCAGCATTTCAACATAGGCGAGGCACCAATGCGCAAAGGTCACCGGCTGCGCCCGCTGCAAATGCGTATAGCCCGGCATCACCGCGTCCTGGTTCACTTCGGCGGTGGCGACCAGCGCCTGCTGCAGCTCACGTGTGGCCCCCAGCAGTGCGGCGACCTGCTCCTTACACCACAGCTTCAGGTCGGTGGCTACCTGGTCATTACGGCTACGGCCGGTGTGCAGTTTTTTGCCCAGCGCGCCGACTTTCTCGATCAACTGGCCTTCAACCCAGCTGTGAATATCTTCGGCATCACTTTGCAGAATTTGCTCAGGATTGGCACGAACCTCTTCCAGCAATGCATTCAATGCGGCTTCCAGCTGCTGCTGCTCATCACCGGTCAGAACATTTACCGTCACCAGCGCTTTGGACCAGGCCACTGAGCCAATGATGTCCTGCTCAGCCAGGCGGTAATCAAAACGCAGCGAGTCGTTGAACTGTTTGAAACGTTGATCTGCTGCCTGGGTAAAGCGTCCACCCCAAAGTGCCATGTGAATCTCCTTCAAGTCGTTAAACCAGGGGCGGCCTGAAAGCCGCCCCTGAGGTCATACTGAGAGGCGAGGCGATCCTCGCCTGCGATTACTTCTTCTGCTCGTTCAATGCACGAATACGTGAAGAGAGTGAGAACAGACGGATAAAGCCGCCGGCATGACGATGATCGTAAACTTCGTCTTCGCCGAAGGTTGCAAACTCTTCGGAATACAGGCTGTTGGCTGAACGCTTCTGCGTCGCCGTGGCCTGGCCTTTGTAAAGTTGCAGGACCACTTCACCGTTGACTTCTTCTGCCAGCGACTCTGCCGCCGCCTGGATAGACTTACGCAGCGGTGCAAACCAGCGACCATCGTAAACCACATAGGACATTTCATGGCCCAGCTGCTCACGCCATTTGAAGCTGTCGCGATCCAGAACCAGTTGCTCAACCGCACGCAGTGCGTTAACCATGATGGTGCCGCCGGGAGTTTCGTAACAGCCGCGTGATTTAATGCCCACCAGACGGTTTTCAACGATATCGATACGACCTACGCCGTGTTTAGCACCCAGCACGTTCAACTTTTCCAGACACTGGAACGGGCTCAGTTTCTCGCCGTTCACCGCGACAACGCGCCCTTTTTCAACGGTTACCGTCACGTCTTCAGGCTGATCCGGGGCTTCCAGCGGATCAACGGTCCAGACCCAGCAATCTTTATTCGGCGCATTAGACGGGCTCTCCAGCACGCCGCCTTCGGTAGAAATATGCCAGGCGTTTTCATCACGGCTGTAGATTTTTTCCAGCGAAGCGGTGGTCGGGATATTGCGCTCTTTCAGATAATCCAGCAGCGCTTCACGTGAACGCAGGTTCCATTCGCGCCATGGCGCAACCACTTTCAGCTGGGGTGCCAGCGCGGTATAGGTGGTTTCAAAACGTACCTGGTCATTGCCTTTACCGGTCGCACCGTGGCACAGGGCATCAGCACCGACTTTCAGCGCCAGCTCAACCTGCGCTTTAGCGATGATAGGACGCGCCATTGAGGTGCCCAGTAGGTAAGTTCCTTCATACAGCGCACCGGTCTGCAGCACCGGATAAACGTAGTCGCTGATAAACTCTTCACGCAGATCAACCACGTGGCATTCTGATGCACCCGACTGCAGCGCTTTCTTCTCAACGCCTTCCAGATCGCTACGTTCCTGGCCGATATCAGCCACAAACGCGACCACTTCACAGCCGCCATAGTTTTCTTTCAGCCAGGGAATAATGGCGGAAGTATCCAGACCACCAGAGTAAGCCAGAACGATTTTTTTGATGTTTTGCGTTTGCATTTCGTAATCCTTGAATCTGAGTCGTTAAGCGAGAATCCGGGTGCCAATGGACACACCGTTAAAAAGGTCGGGCAGTTGCTCGGCATGACGCCAGCTGGCGATATCAACCGGGCGGCCCAGCGTGCGCGCAGCATCCAGCGCTGCGTTCACTTTAACAATCATGCCATCGGTGATGATGCCCTGCGCAATCAACTGTTCAGCTTTGTCAGCCGTCATCTCTGCAATGCGCTGGCCTTTGCCATCGAGAATGCCACTGACATCCGACAACAAGACTAAATCAGCACCCAGCGTTGATGCCAGCGCCGTGGCGGCCTGATCCGCATTGACGTTCATTAACTGGCCGTCATCGGTAATGCCAATTGAGCTGACAACAGGCATATAACCCGCCGCAAGCAATGTATTGACCAACGCGGGATTACCCGGCGTGGCGTGGCCCACATGACCGAGTGCTTCATCCAGCTGCGTGACATTAACCAGGCCTGCATCGCCCAGGCAAAGGCCTACCGCGTGAATGCCATATTTTTTCGCCCAGGCCAGCAGGGTTTTGTTCGCGGTACCCGCCAGTGCGCCGGTAATGATGTCGATCTGGTCGGCAGGCGTAACGCGTAAGCCGTTCTTTTTCTGCACCGGCAGCGCCAGTTTTTTCATCAGTTCATCGACCAGACAGCCGCCGCCGTGAACGACGATCAACGGGCGCTGATGCGCGGAGCGATAGGCCAGCAGCGCGTCAAATAAACGGGCCAGCGCTTCTTCGCTGTCTAACAGCACACCGCCCAGCTTGATAATCAATGGATTGGTCATGGTTTACTCGTCCGTTAAATCAGTGACTGCGTTTCAGGGAAACCGAAACGAATATTAAGGCACTGCACCGCCTGGGAGGCCGCGCCTTTGAGCAGGTTATCTTCTGCAGCCACCACAATCAGGTGTTCGCCCTGAACGGCGAACCCGATATCGCAGTAGGGTAGCCCGACAACCGCTTTCAGAGCCGGCACGCCCTGTTCGTACACGCGTACCAGCGGCTTATCGTGGTAGGCGTTATGAAAAGCTTCAGCAACATCATCACGGCTTACGCCGGCCTTCAGGCGGCAGGTAACGGTCGCCAGAATCCCACGCGGAAAACTGCCCAGGTGCGGGGTGAAAATCACCGGCGTTCCCAGGTGCGCCACAATCTCAGGATGATGACGATGATTAAAAATACCGTAAGGTTGCAGGCTGACTTCGCAGAAGCTGGTGCCGACATTCGCTTTGCGCCCCGCCCCACTCACGCCGCTGGTGGCGTTAATTACCGGCCACTGCGCGTCATTCAGCAAACCCGCATCTAACACGGGCTTCAACGCCAGCTGGGAGGCAGTGGGATAGCAGCCCGGTACGGCCACCAGCTGTGCTTCTTTAATTTTTTCCTGCTGGAACTCAGCAAGACCGTAAACGGCTTTATCCAGCCAGTCACCGTGCTGATGCGTAAAGCCATAAAACTGGGTGTAAAAATCGCCATCGTTGACGCGAAACGCGCCTGACAGATCGAACACCACACAACCGGCTTTTAGAAATTCAGGGGCCAGGTCATGGCTGACTTCGTGGGCGGTCGCCAGAAACACCACATCCACTTTGTCTGCCCATTCGGCGGCATCACTCAACGGCTGCAGCGGCAAATCCACCACGCCTTTCAGCTGTGGATGAAGATCGGACAGGCGCTTGCCCGCATCGAGACTTTGCGCAGATACCGCCAAAGCGGTTATGTTGATATGTGGATGGCGATTAAGGAAGGTGGCAAGCTCTACGCCAGCGTAACCACTGGCACCAACGATCAGCGTATTCAACATCAGGCTGTATACCTTTATTACAGTCACACGTTCCGGGTCGCGGCCTTGCCCCGTTGCCCACGATGTCGTTTGCAGCGATTTAAGGTTCACATGCACACGACGTTAATGTATTTTTATTCACTATTAATGCATGAATATTGATACATCCTAACTCAAGGACCGTCAACAGTGAAGACAAAATTACCGCCTTTTATCGAACTATACCGCCAGTTGATCGCTACGCCGTCGATCAGCGCAACCGATGCCGCACTCGATCAGAGCAATGAAACTTTAATCAATTTACTGGCTGGCTGGTTCCGCGACCTGGGTTTTGCTGTGGAAGTACAGCCCGTACCCGGAACACGTCATAAATTTAATATGCTGGCGCGCACCGGAAACGGCGCGGGCGGCCTGCTGCTTGCCGGGCATACCGATACCGTTCCGTTCGATGATGGTCGCTGGACTCGCGATCCCTTTACCCTGACCGAACATGACAACAAGCTGTACGGTCTGGGCACCGCCGATATGAAAGGCTTCTTTGCGTTTATTCTGGACACGCTACGTGATGTGGATATGACAACCCTGAGTAAGCCGCTGTACATTTTGGCGACCGCCGATGAAGAAACCACGATGGCAGGGGCGAAATATTTTGCAGAGTCCACCCAGCTTCGCCCCGACTGCGCCATTATTGGCGAACCGACCTCGCTAAAGCCGGTGCGGGCGCACAAAGGCCATATATCTAATGCGATTCGCATTCAGGGACAATCGGGCCACTCCAGCGATCCCGGACGCGGCGTCAATGCCATTGAGCTAATGCATGAGTCGATTACCGAACTCATGCAGTTGCGTAACACACTCAAATCACGTTACCACCACGATGGCTTTGCCATCCCCTATCCGACCATGAACTTTGGTCATATTCACGGCGGCGATGCGGCAAACCGTATCTGTGCCTGCTGCGAATTGCATATGGATATTCGGCCCCTGCCGGGCCTTACGCTGAGCGATCTCGACGGGCTGCTAAATGAAGCACTGGCACCGGTAAGCGAACGCTGGCCGGGACGGATCACCATTGAAGAACTGCATCCACCGATTCCCGGCTACGAGTGCCCCGCTGATCATGAACTGGTTAAAGTGGTAGAAACGCTGCTGGGGATTCAGACGGAAGTGGTGAATTACTGCACTGAAGCGCCTTTTATTCAGCAACTCTGCCCAACCCTGGTACTGGGCCCAGGATCGATCAATCAGGCGCACCAGCCAGACGAGTTTATCGATACCGCATTTATTAAGCCTACCCGTGCACTGATAAGCCAGGTTGTGCAGCATTTCTGTCACTAATTATCATTAATCGGGGCATTTCACTGAATTAACAGCAAAATGCCCCGCCATTCTGCGGGATTTGATAATAAGAATAACTTATCCCGCTTCTCCCCTATCAAATTCCATGAATTTCCAGCAGTTAGCTGCATGTTTCCTTCACTTTAAGTCAATTGACGAACGGATGATTACGTGGCTAGATAAAAGACGATGTTATACCTACGGGGCAATCATCCCACTTTATTCAGCTTGCGACAGGCAGCAACTGAAGAACCTCGGGCAGTACCGAGAGGACAACGTTGCTGGCTTTTGTGCTGCCTGAAAAGACCGGGTATAGAGGTTTATCAAGACGATAAGGGTGTCAGGGTCACATGAACGAACAATATTCCGCAATGCGAAGTAATGTCAGTATGCTCGGCAAACTGCTCGGGGATACGATTAAGGATGCGCTGGGAGAGAACATCCTGGACCAGGTGGAAACCATCCGTAAGCTGTCTAAATCATCCCGTGCTGGCAATGACACGCATCGTAAGGCGTTGCTGAATACGCTGCAGAACCTGTCAAATGACGAGTTGTTGCCCGTCGCACGTGCTTTCAGTCAGTTCCTGAACCTCACTAACGTGGCTGAACAGTATCAAACCATTTCCCGCAGCGGCGATGGCGCGAATCATCCCGAGTTGTTAAAAAAGACCTTCGAAACGCTCAAACAAAACAATCTTAGTGAAAGTGCTATTCACGCGGCGATTGAATCCCTGTCGCTGGAACTGGTGTTGACCGCCCATCCCACAGAAATTACGCGTCGTACGCTGATTCATAAACTGGGCGAAGTTAACAGCTGTCTTGAACAGCTCGATCACAGCGATATTTCTGACTACGAGCGTAACCAGATTATGCGCCGCCTGCGCCAACTGGTCGCTCAGGCCTGGCATACGGATGAGATCCGTAAATACCGTCCAACGCCCGTGGATGAAGCCAAATGGGGCTTTGCCGTCGTTGAAAACAGCCTGTGGGAAGGCGTACCTGCGTTTCTGCGTGAGCTGAATGAACAGGTAGAAGAGACGTTTGGCATTAAGCTGCCGGTCGATTTCGTTCCGGTGCAGTTTACCTCCTGGATGGGCGGTGACCGTGACGGCAACCCCAATGTCACGGCCTCCATCACCCGCCACGTCATGCAGCTCAGCCGCTGGAAAGCCACCGACCTGTTCCTGCGTGACATTGGCGTACTGATTTCAGAACTGTCGATGTCTGAATGCAGCCAGGAAGTGGCCGATCTCAGTGGCGATCCTGAAGCGCTCGAACCTTATCGCGTGATTTTGAAGCGTCTGCGCAGCCAGCTAATGAGCACGCAGGCTTATCTGGAACGTCGCCTCAAAGGCGAACGTTTACCACGTCCGGCTGACCTACTGGTCTCTAACGCTCAGCTTTGGGACCCGCTGTATGCGATCTATCAATCCCTGCAGCAGTGTGGCATGAGCATCATTGCCAACGGCCAACTGCTGGATACGCTGCGCCGCGTGAAATGCTTCGGCGTGCCGCTGGTCCGCATTGATGTTCGTCAGGAAAGCACCCGTCACACCGAAGCCATTGCAGAGATTACCCGCTACCTTGGGCTGGGCGATTATGAGAGCTGGTCAGAAGCCGACAAGCAAGCGTTCCTGATCCGCGAGCTGAACTCTAAGCGCCCTTTACTGCCGCGCAGTTGGGAACCGAGTGATGAAACCCGCGAAGTGCTGGAAACCTGCAAAGTGGTAGCGGAAGCGCCTCAGGGCTCTATCGCCGCCTATGTGATTTCGATGGCAAAAACGCCGTCGGATGTGCTGGCCGTCCACCTGTTACTAAAAGAAGCCGGTATACCTTTTGCGATGCCGGTTGCACCGCTGTTTGAAACGCTTGATGACCTCAACAATGCCAACGATGTGATGAGCAAGCTGCTCAACATTGACTGGTATCGCGGCTTTATTCAGGGCAAACAGATGGTCATGATTGGCTATTCCGACTCGGCGAAAGATGCCGGCGTCATGGCGGCCAGTTGGGCGCAGTATCAGGCGCAGGATGCGCTGATTAAAACCTGCGAAAAAGCCGGAGTGTCACTGACCTTGTTCCACGGACGTGGCGGTACTATCGGTCGCGGCGGCGCGCCGGCACATGCTGCACTGCTGTCTCAGCCGCCAGGCAGCCTGAAGGGCGGCCTGCGCGTTACCGAGCAGGGCGAAATGATCCGCTTTAAATACGGTTTACCGGAAGTGACTATCGCCAGCCTGTCGCTCTATACCGGTGCGATACTGGAAGCTAACCTGATGCCACCGCCGGAACCTAAACCGGAATGGCGCAGTATTATGAATCAGCTTTCTGCGGATTCCTGTGCCATGTACCGGGGCTACGTGCGCGAAAACGCCGACTTTGTGCCCTACTTCCGTTCAGCCACCCCAGAGCAGGAACTGGGCAAGCTGCCACTGGGTTCACGCCCGGCCAAACGCCGTCCTACCGGCGGTGTGGAATCCCTGCGCGCCATTCCCTGGATCTTCGCCTGGACCCAAAACCGTCTGATGCTCCCGGCATGGCTGGGTGCAGGTGCGGCGCTGCAGCAGGCGATGCTGGCAGGCCATCAGGATCAGCTCGAAGCGATGTGTCGCGACTGGCCGTTTTTCTCAACCCGCCTCGGTATGCTGGAGATGGTGTTCTCTAAAGCAGACCTGTGGCTGGCGGAATATTACGACCAGCGACTAGTGGACAAATCCTTGTGGCCATTAGGTCAACAGCTGCGTGACCAGCTGGATGCCGATATCAAAGCCGTGCTGACCATCGCCAACGATTCACACCTGATGGCGGATCAGCCGTGGATTGCCGAATCCATTGCCCTGCGCAACGTGTATACCGATCCCCTGAACGTACTGCAGGCTGAACTGCTTCACCGTTCACGTGCTCAAGAAGCTCGCGGTGACGAACCGGATGCGCGCGTCGAACAGGCGCTGATGGTGACGATTGCCGGTGTCGCTGCTGGCATGCGTAACACGGGTTAAGTCCATTCTCGTCAGGACGGTCCGCTCAGCCTGTGCGGCCGTCCTTAACCCACCCGCGCTCGGGTGAGTTTGCCCGTCTCAAATACGCACCCTCTGATGATTGCCTGCTGTTTTATCTAATGTTTTACCCCTTCACCCACAGCGTCCTTAAGACCATTTCATCTGGTCAAGTGCATTACCTCAGAAATTATTACAGTTTGATTACAGTTAGCCTATAAACCTTATGCCTTTGTGGTCGTTACTCTTTATACGGGTCAAAAATCACCCGGATTGATCGTTAAAAAGCCACACACTGATTCACAAACCACACTGACAGAAGGCAGTGAGGCCTTCGTGCTTATCATTAACATCAGGGTAACAGTATGAATAACATCAGAATAGGAATACGGCTCGTGGCGGCTTTTGGCTTCATGGGTATGCTTGTCATTTTCATGGTCCTGATCGGTATTACCAAAACACGTTCTCTGGCCGACGCTAACAGTGAGATCGCCGGGGGCCTTTACGCCAAGGCATCCGAATCGGCCATGCTGTCATTTTATGCGCAAGATATGAGTCGTCTGGCGCGCATTGCCGTACTCCAGCCGGATCCGGCAAAAACAGAAAAAGCGCTTAACAGCTATCAGCAGGTCAGAAGCCAGGCCGACAGCCTGATGCAGGTGCTGGATAAAGAGGTTGCCTCCGTCACTGGCAGACAACTTTTTTCCAACATCCAGTCTCACGCGGCGCTTTTTCTGCCGCTAATGGATAAGGTCGTTGCACTTGCTCAGCAAGGTAAAAAAGAGGAGGCCGACCAGCTGTTACAGGCCTCGGGAGACAACATTCAAACGGGCTATATAGCCTCCCTTCAGGCATTAAAAGATCACCAGGAAGCGCGGATGCAGGTTGCAGAGCAAACTTCCCATAGCGATCGAACCAATGCGTTGCGTTTACTGGCGGGCGCCGGTGCCGTTGCGCTATTTCTGGCGGGATTGTCTGCCTGGCTTATTACGCGCAGCATCACCCGGCCCCTTAATCAGGCCCTGATTGCCGCACAGCGCGTGGCAAAAGGTGACCTCAGCGAGCCTGTGCAGGTCACTCACACCGATGAAACCGGCAAACTGCTGGTGGCAATCCGGGAGATGCAGGAGGCACTGGTTCAAACGGTCAGCCTGGTGAGATCCAATGCGGAAAGCGTCGCCTCTGCCAGTAGTCAGATAGCGCAGGGAAATGCCGACCTGTCACAGAGAACCGAAGAGCAGGCCAGCGCGCTGGAGCAGACGGCAGCCACCATGACGCAGCTTGGCATGACGGTGAAAAATAACGCCAGCAATGCGCAGCAGGCCAGTCAGCTTGCGGTCAATGTGCGTAATGTCGCCAACGAAGGCAATGATGCCACGGCAGCGATTACCAGCACGATGCGCACCATTAAAGACAGCTCAGGGAAAATCGCCGACATCACCGCCGTTATTGACAGTATTGCCTTCCAGACCAATATTCTCGCGCTGAACGCAGCAGTAGAAGCCGCGCGCGCGGGCGAACACGGTAAAGGTTTTGCGGTGGTTGCCAGCGAGGTCAGAACCCTGGCGCAACGTAGCAGCACGGCCGCAGGTGAAATTCGCCAGTTAATTGACGCCAACGCCCGCAGCGTGGGGCAAGGTGACGAACTGGTTGCACATGCCACCGCGACGATGCAGAGCATCGTCACGGCTGTAGGTCACCTGAGTGATACCGTTGAGGAAATTACCTCAGCCAGCGCCGAGCAGGCCAGAGGCGTAGAACAGGTGGGCATCGCGGTAACCGAGATGGACAGCGCCACACAGCAAAACGCCGCATTAGTGGAAGAATCCGCCTCGGCCGCGAACAGCCTCCGGGAACAGGCACGACAGCTGCTGCAGGCGGTCTCAGTCTTTCGCTTTAATAACACGACACAGCAGGTGCATAGCGTACCGACGCTCAAAAACCCCTCGCGAGTGAAACCGGCTCAACCCTTGACCCATGAAGGCTGGACACATTTTTAATGCGTGGCACATCAGGCTGCTGTCAGCCCTGTATATGCAATGGATGAGACATTCAGAACCGACGCGGACACGTCGGTTTTTTTATGGCCATCTTCAGGCGGCAATTCCCGGACGCACACCTAAGGTATGACAAATGGCATAGCTCATTTCTGCCCGGTTCAGAGTATAGAAATGAAAATCTTTTACGCCCTCACGCGACAGGATTTTCACCATGTCCATGGCGATGTTCGCCCCCACCATTTTGCGCGTTTCAGGATCCTCATCCAGCCCTGCAAACATGGCATTCATCCAGCCCGGAACGCGTACATTGGTCAGGGCGGCAAAACGCTGCAGCTGTTTGAAATTTGATACCGGCAAAATGCCCGGCACGATCTCAACATCAATGCCGGTGGAAACGCAGCGATCACGAAAACGCAGATAGCTTTCAACATCAAAGAAGAACTGGGTAATGGCACGGTTAGCGCCAGCATCAATTTTACGTTTCAGGTTAATCAGGTCAGCCTGGGCACTTTTTGCTTCGGGGTGGACTTCCGGATAGGCCGCGACGGAGATATCGAAGTCACCGACCTCTTTAAGCAGCGAAACGAGATCGCTGCCGTACATTTCCGGCTTACCGCTATTGGGTGGCAGATCGCCACGCAGCGCCACGATATGGCGAATACCGTTATTCCAGTAATCCTGTGCAATGGCTTGCAGCTCATCCCGGGTAGCGTCAATACAGGTCAGATGCGGCGCAGCTTCGAGCCCCGTACGTTCTTTAATGCCTTTAATGATGCTGTGTGTGCGGTCACGCTCACCCGAGTTCGCCCCGTAGGTTACAGAGACAAAACTGGGCTTCAGGCTGCTCAGACGATGGATGGAGTTCCACAGCGTTTCTTCCATTTCACTGGTGCGCGGCGGGAAAAACTCAAAAGAGACACTAATTCGCCCGTTTAGCTCTGCCAGGCTCTGATTGAGCGCCTCGCGCTGATTGGCATGAAAGAAACTCATCCTGCTACCTCCGCCCACATCGGTTATCTGTTAACCTGTAAACATCTATACGTTTAGACGTCCAGACACTCAAAGTGAACCATTTTCCCGCAAGCGTCAACTGATAAATCATCCCAGGAAGTGACAAATATTCAGTCGATGTGAAAGGGCTTTTTATATGAGGATGTTAGGGCAGGACAGGCGCCGAAGCGCCTGGAGAAAAGCAACGTCAGAGGAGTCGGGCAAGGCGATTAATATCAGACTGGATAGCGCCGGCGGTAACGTCCCGGCCTGCACCAGGTCCGCGGATCACCAGCGGATTATCGCGATACCAACGGCTGTCGATGGCAAACACGTTGTCACAAGGCAGTAAGGCGGCCAGAGGATGCTCCGGACGTACCGCTTCGACGCCAACACGTGCTTTGCCGTTAGCATCGAAGCGCGCAACATAGCGCAGCACCAGCCCCATCTCCTGCGCGGCTTCAAGCCGTTGCAGCATCTGCTCATTAAGCTCGTCGCCATTCTCGAAAAAGTGATCTATTGATTCATCTTCGCAGCTCTGCGGCACCAGCGACTCGACGCGCACCTGATCCGGCTCGATGTTATAGCCTGCTTCACGTGCCAGAATCACCAGTTTGCGCATCACGTCCTGACCCGACAGATCGACGCGAGGATCCGGTTCCGTCAATCCCTGCTGCCACGCCTGATCCACCAGCTCGGTAAAGGGCACCGTGCCATCAAATTGCAGAAACAGCCAGGACAGCGTTCCGGAGAAAATACCGCTGATCGACAAAATCGTGTCGCCGCTTTCCCGTAAATCGCGCACCGTATGGTTTATCGGCAGACCTGCGCCCACGGTGGCGTTATACAACCAGTGGCGGCCGGTTTTTTCAAAGGCATCCCGAATCTCGCGCCAGGTTTGCGTATCCGATGCTCCCGCCACTTTATTGGCGCTGATGACATGAAACCCATGGCTGGCAAAATCAAGATATTGCTGTGCCAGCGGCTTACTGGCCGTCACATCCAGCACAACCAGATCATCGTAAGGGTGCGCACGCATCCACAGAAACAGCGACTCTTCATCGCGCGCTTCCGCTTCATCGTCAAAGAATGCCAGTGCGCGACTGGCGTCCAGACCTTCATAGCTCAGCAGGCTGCGTTGGCTGTCCACCACGCCCGCTAGCACAAACTCGAAACCGGTGCGCGCCGACAACGTTTCCTGCTCGCGGGCAAACAACTCCAGCCAGCGAGAACCGATGTTGCCCTTGCCAAACAACATCAGGCCAATGCGCTTTTCTGCCCGAAACAGGGAACTGTGCAACCCCTGAATGAGATGCTGAGTAGGGCCAACGCGCAGCACCGCAACCACGCTAATGTGCTCTGGCGACTGGCTGATAAATTCGACCGGCTGATCTTTTAGCTGCTGCCAGAAACGGTGCGTGTGCAACGGGTTGCGCGTGACGCCAGCGCCAACCAGCGCGACCAGCGCTAAACCTTCACGTAACTGCAAATGTCCAGGTAAGCCGGCGTCCTGCAATAAAGTAAAGGCACTGTTCACCACTTCAGAGGTGTAGCACAGTTGCAGCAGCTGACGATCGGGATGAATGCCCATCGCCAGCGGACGCATCTGCGCGCGCGTCAGCAGCTGATCGATCTCTTTTTGAAACAGCGCAAAATCGTGCTGCTCAGGAAGTTGGATCTCTACCAGGCACACGTCGTCGTGGCTGGTGACGATGCGGGCGCCCGTACCGGACGCGAGGACGCGCTCGATACGGGTAGATCCCTGTTCCGGCTGATAGCTGCAGCGTAACTGCAAATCAATATCGCTGCCCGAGACCGGCTGTAAGGTGCGGGTATGCAGTACCGGGGCTGCCAGACGCGCCAGCTCACTGGCCTCATCCAGGCGCAGCAAGGGCAGCAGACAGGCATCAGAGACTTTGCGGGGATCGGCACTGTAAACGCCCGCCACATCGCTCCAGATCGTCACACGTCCCACACCTGCCAGCGCACCAATCTGCGTGGCAGAGTAGTCAGAACCGTTACGCCCCAGCAGTACCGTTTCGCCCGCGTCATTGCCGCAGATAAAGCCGGTTACCACGATGCGTTTATGCGGATGCTGGGCCAGCAGCGTTTGTAACAACGGCCAGGATTTGCCTTCATCTACCTGCGGCTGGGCGGCCCGTTCCGCGCGCAGAAAATCGCGTGCATCCAGCCAGCAGGCATGAAGATCCTGCTGGTTCAGCACCGCTGACATTAAACGTGCAGACCAGATCTCACCATGGCCCACCACTTCCGCATAGACCGCTTCTGTGACGTCACCATCCAGTAACGCCGCCAGTTTTTCGAGGTCGCGAATAAAGGCAGTAATTAAGGGTTCGGCTATTTCGGCAGGTAACAGTGCACTGATGAGCTCACTCTGATAGCGACGTAATGTCTGCTGCACCTGATGTGCGGACAGTCGGTCGCTCTGGCTCAGCTTCAGCCAGCTAATCAGCTGATTGGTCGTCGAGCCCGCGGCCGATACGACCATCATGTCACCTGGCTGGCTGTAATCCGCCATAATGCTGGCGACACGCTGGTAGCAGCGTGCATCTGCAAGGCTGCTGCCACCAAACTTGTGGAGCTGTCTGTTGTTTGGCGTTCCTGCGCCAGCTGAACTCGTCATCATCAATCCTCGGCTGCGATCCGGAATGCATTATCCAAATCGGCAATTAAATCTTCGTGGTCTTCAATACCTACTGAAATACGTAGCAATGTTTCAGAGATGCCTGCTGCGGCCCGGGCCTCTGCAGACATACCTGCATGGGTCATGGTCGCCGTGTGTGAAATCAAGCTTTCAACGCCGCCCAACGATTCCGCCAACGTGAACAACTCAAGCGCTTTGAGGAAACGGCGCAACCGGGCTTCATCGCCGTCCAGCTCAAAACTGAGCATGGCACCGAATCCACGCTGCTGGCGTGCAGCGAATTCATGTCCCGCGTTTTCCGGCAGTGAAGGATGATACAACGTTTTCACCAGCGGCTGTTGCTTGAGATAATCAACAATGGCTAACGCATTACGTTGCGCAGCGGCCATACGTGGGCCCAGCGTGCGCATTCCGCGCAGCAGCAGATAGCTGTCAAAAGCGGAGCCGGTGACCCCAATATTATTGGCCCACCAGGCTAAATCGGTCGCCGCCTGCGGATCTTTAGCAATCACGGCACCGGCTACCACGTCAGAGTGGCCATTCAGGTATTTGGTACAGGAGTGAATGACCAGATCCGCACCCAGTGCCAGAGGATTTTGCAGTGCCGGACTCATAAAGGTGTTGTCCACGACGCTCACGGCGCCCGCCGCACGCGCCGCTGCGCAAATGGCGGCGATATCCACCACGCGCAATAGCGGGTTACTGGGGCTTTCAACCAGCACCAGTTTAGGCTTCTCATCCATTGCCGCCTGCAGCGCAGCTTTATCACCCTGATCGACAAACTTCACCCGGTAAGCGCCCCGCTTACTCAGACTGTCGAACAGCCGATAGCTGCCGCCATAACAGTCGTGCGGCGCAACCAGCAGATCGCCAGGCTTCAGGAACACGGTTGTCACCAGATGAATCGCGGACATGCCGGTATTGGTTAGCACCGCTCCCGCTCCGCCTTCCAGCTCTGCCAGGGCACGCTGCACCACATCACGCGTGGGGTTACCACGACGGGAATAGTCATGCGCACGGGGCTCATTGAAATCATGGAAGTTATAGGTGCTGGAAAGGTGGATGGGCGGGACAACGCAGCCGTATTGCTCGTCGTCATTCAAACCGCTGCGCACTGCGATGGTTGCCTGTTTACGCGTCATAGGGCTAACTGTTCCTGAAGTATGAAATAATTTGCCAACAGGATATCATCTTGCTTTTAGACGTCAATACATCTGGACATCCAAATGTCTTTGCGTATAGATTGAGCATCGTCGCAATAACCGCTAAAATTATGCGCCCATACCTGGCGTTCAACTCCATTAGCACTGTGCGTTGAACGAAGAAACCCGCCAGAGAAGGGGTCAGGTAGAAGAAAATCAGGCATAATCGGCTGATTTCGTAACTTTTAACTTTTATTGATTAAGGTATCCCATGGCTGAATGGAACGGCGAATATATCAGCCCGTACGCTGAGCACGGCAAAAAGAGCGAACAGGTTAAAAAAATCACGGTATCAATTCCGTTAAGCGTGCTGAAAATTCTGACAGACGAACGGACACGTCGTCAGGTTAACAACCTGCGCCACGCGACAAACAGTGAACTCCTGTGCGAAGCTTTCTTGCATGCTTTTACCGGACAACCGTTACCTAATGATGTCGACCTGCGTAAAGAACGTAACGACGAAATACCGGAAGCCGCGAAAAAAATTATGCGTGACATGGGCATCGACCCGGATACCTGGGAATACTGATTTTCAGACATAAAAAAACCCAGCCTGAGCTGGGTTTTTCTTGCCGCCGAACAGATGTTCGAATGCCGTTTCTTATTTTTTGGTGCCTGGCACGCTGAAACGCTTGTTGAAGCGGTCAACGCGGCCACCAGTTGCAACTTCACGCTGCTTACCGGTGTAGAACGGGTGGCACTTACCACAAACGTCCAGGTTCAGTTCGTGAGTCAGCGTAGAGCGAGTGTGAATCACGTTACCGCAAGTACAGTTGATGGTAACTGCTTCGTATTTTGGGTGAATACCTTGTTTCATGGGAAACCTCATATAAGGCCGTGTCGCTCTCCGCGCCAGGACGTGAACCTGCGCAGCACCACACGCGATTGAACATTAATGGTGAACTCCGGCAAGGTCTTTCTTACCGAAGGCGGCATATTATACAGGCTAATGTTTAATGCTGCAAATGTCGCCTGAGATACACGCCGTGTGCGTCAGCGTGTACACTAACCGCCCTGCTAGATGAACCGGAAAGAGACTGTTATGCCCGTTGTTCAGGTTGCCCTGCCCGTTCCCCTTCCTCGCCTGTTTGACTACCTGCCTCCTGTCGGCGTGCAGCCGGTCATTGGCGGTCGGGTGATCGTGCCTTTTGGTAACCGAAAAATGACCGGTATCGTGGTGGCATTACCTGACACCAGCGACCTGCCCGCGACCCAGCTCAAACAGGTGATATCGGTACTGGACAGCGAGTCGCTCTTTCCCCCGTCTCTGTGGCGCATTCTCCACTGGGCGGCGAACTACTATCATTCACCTCTCGGCGAGGTACTGAGCCATGCGCTACCGGTGCTGCTCAGACAAGGTAAACCTGCCCAGGATAATCCCTTATGGCGTTGGGAAATTACCGAGCAGGGCCGGGCTACTGCCCCCGAGAGCCTGAAGCGGGCCCCCAAACAGCAGCAAGGGCTTGCAACGCTGCGACAGCGGCCGCTTTATCGTCATGAAGTCACTGAGCACGATCTCACCGATGCCGCCATGCAGGCGCTGCGTGCCAAAGGGTTATGCGAATTACATGAGCATCAGCCACACAGGCATGACTGGCGCAGCAGCTTCGCGGTCAAAGGTGAACGCCTGCGCCTCAATACCGATCAGGCGACGGCAGTCGGGGCGATGCGCAGTGAAGATGAGCATTATGCGGCCTGGCTACTGGCGGGAATTACCGGCTCAGGCAAGACTGAAGTTTATCTCAGCGTGCTGGAAAACGTCCTGGCCAGAGGAAAACAGGCCCTGGTGCTGGTGCCGGAAATCGGCCTGACGCCACAAACCATTGCCCGTTTCCGCGAACGTTTTGATGCGCCGGTTGATGTGCTGCACTCAGCGCTGAATGACAGCGAACGCCTTTCTGTCTGGCTACGGGCGCGCAGAGGAGAGAATGCCATCATCATCGGCACTCGCTCGGCCCTGTTTACCCCTATGGCGCGTCCGGGCGTCATTATTATCGACGAAGAGCACGACAGTTCTTATAAGCAGCAGGAAGGCTGGCGCTATCAGGCTCGCGATCTGGCCGTGTTTCGCGCCCATGAAGAGAATATTCCTGTCATCATGGGTTCCGCGACACCGGCGCTGGAAAGCCTGCACAACGTGCGTAACGGCAAATACCGTCAGCTCGACCTGATGAAACGCGCCGGTAACGCTAAACCCGCTCTGCAGCAGCTAATCGATTTGAAAGGCGTACAGCTGACAGGCGGCCTGGCGCCTGCCCTGATCTTCAAAATGCGCCAGCATCTGAAAGCAGATAACCAGGTGTTGCTGTTCCTGAACCGCCGTGGTTTTTCACCTGCGCTGCTCTGCCACGACTGCGGCTGGATTGCCGAATGCCAGCGCTGCGATCGCTATTACACTCTGCATCAACATCATCGTCAGTTGCGCTGCCACCATTGTGACAGCCAGCGGCCGCTGCCCAACCAGTGTCCACAATGTGGTTCAACTCACCTGTTACCGGTGGGCGTAGGGACGGAACAGCTTGAGCAGCAGCTAGGCACGTTATTTCCCGGTGTGCCGGTCTCGCGCATCGACCGGGATACCACCAGCCGCAAAGGCGCGCTGGAGCAGCATCTGGCGGATGTCCATCGCGGCGGCGCGCGTATTCTTGTGGGAACCCAGATGCTGGCAAAAGGGCATCATTTTCCTGATGTGACGCTGGTGTCACTGCTGGACGTCGACGGTGCCTTATTTTCCGCTGACTTCCGTGCCGCAGAACGCTTCGCTCAGCTTTATACTCAGGTTGCCGGGCGCGCCGGTCGGGCCGGTAAGCAAGGCGAAGTCTTGCTGCAAACACACCATCCTGAGCATCCGCTTCTGCAAACGCTGCTCCACCAGGGCTACTTCGCTTTTGCCCAGCAAACGCTGTTGGAGCGCCAGTCGGTTTTTCTCCCTCCGTGGACACATCATGCGCTGTTTCGTGCGGAGGACATGGACAACCATCAGGCTGCAGAATTTCTGCAACAGCTGCGTAATATGCTGGAAGCCAGCCCGCTTAACGACACGGCAATGTGGTTCATGGGGCCACTGCCTGCTCTGCAGCCAAAGCGGAGCGGTCGCTGGCGCTGGCAGTTGCTGGTGCAGCATCCGTCACGCAAACGTCTGCAACAACTGCTGAGTAGTTCGTTACCGCTGACTGGCACTTTACCGGCCTCGCGCAAGGTAAAGTGGACGCTGGACGTGGATCCTACCGAAAGCTAGGCCCGGGCAGGTTGTGAGAGGGATCGAAAAACGTCGCATAAGTCACAATTTTTATGCAAATTAAGTAACGGCCCGGCATCGCAATCGATAACAATGGTGCCTGGCCTGTTTTTACCTCAGACAATACGAACGTTGAATGCGCGATTACGCATCAGGAGCATGTGTTGGATCAGAATCAACCGTCGGCTGCCGCCACGATGAAAGACGTCGCAGAAAAAGCCGGCGTCTCGACCGCTACCGTGTCGCGTGCACTCATGAACCCGGAAAAAGTCTCTTCGGCCACGCGTCAGAAAGTCGAACAGGCCGTGGCTGACGTCGGCTATGCCGCCCAGAGCATGTCCCGCCATGCCAGACGCAATGACACGCAGACGCTGCTGCTGATCGTCCCCAATATTTGCGATCCCTTCTTCAGTGAAATTATCCGCGGCGTTGAAGTCGCCGCCTCAAAGGCTGGTTATCTGGTGCTTATCGGCGACTGCGCACACCAAAAACCGCAGGAGTGGACGTTTTTAAACCTGATGCTGACCCGGCAGATCGATGGCATCGTGCTGCTGGGCGCGCAGTTACCCTTTGATGTGAGTCCTGAAGAGCAGCGCAATCTTCCGCCGATGGTGATGGCGATTGAGTTCTCGCCAGAAATGTCGTTACCCACCGTCAATATCGATAACCTGACGGCCTCGTTTGTCGCGGTCAATCACCTGCTGCAGTTGGGTCATAAACGCATTGCCTGCCTGACCGGACCGGAAGACGTTGCACTGTGCCAGTACCGCCTGCAGGGTTATGTGCAGGCCTTACGTCGCAGCGGCATCAGCGTGGATCCCACTTATATCGTTCGGGGTGACTTCACCTTTGAATCCGGCGTTGATGCCATAAATCAGCTATTGGCTTTACCACAGCCGCCACGAGCCCTGTTTTGTCATAGCGATATCATGGCCATCGGCGCTATCAGCCAGGCAAAACGGTTGGGCCTGCGCATACCGGAAGACCTGTCGGTTGTGGGGTTCGACGATATTGAACTCTCGCGTTACTGCGAGCCACCGCTCACCACGGTGAAACAGCCCTGTTTTGAGATAGGTTGCGAAGCCGTGCGGCTGTTACTGAATGAATTACAGGGTAATAGCATTCATAACGGTTCAACGCTGCTGGATGCCGAACTGGTGGTACGTGGTAGCACAACTTTGGCAAAAAAGGATGAGAAATAAGCGAAAAGTTCCGCTATTTTCAGGGGATTCTTAGGGCTATCATTGCTGGTCAAAGTTCCGGCCCTTAAGTAACATGGCGGGCTCCTTGCCGGGCGTGTGGTAACAACGGATTCGCCTACGTGGCATCATATTTTCAAGGGTATCAGGACGAGAGTGGCACAAAAAGATTATGTAGGCCGCGGGCGTTCAACAGGGACGCGTCGCAAGAAAAGCCCAAGCCGTGGCAAAAAAACAAAAAGCGGTTCAGGCACCTCTAAATTAATGATTGTACTGGCGGTTGCTGTATTGGTGACCTTTGCCGGTGGTTTATGGTTCCTGGCGCACCACAAGAAAGAAGACGTGCCGGTTATTACGGATCATAAAGCCAACGGGAATGGCTTACCGCCAAAGCCTGAAGAACGCTGGAAATACATTAAAGAGCTGGAAAACCGTCAGGTCACTGTGCCGACCCCAAGCGAGCCTACCTCCGGTGGCGAAGTGCAGTCACATACGCAACTGACCGATGAGCAACGCCAGCTGCTTGAGCAAATGCAGGCGGATATGCGTCAGCAACCCACCCAATTAAATGAAGTGCCGTGGAACGAGCAGACGCCAGCTCAACGCCAGCAAACGCTACAACATCAGCAGCAGGTACAGCAACTTCAGCGACAGCAACAGCTCCAGCAACAGCAATTGCAGTCGCAGCAACGTCAGCAGCAGGCACAACAGCAGCAGCAACGTCAGCAACAAATACAGCAGCAGCGTCAGGAGCAGCATACTCAGCAACAGCAGAGTGTGCAGCAGACACAACCCGCACCTGTTACGCGTGAACCTACTGCTCAGCCTAAAACACAGGACACCGCCAAAGCGAAACCGGCTGAAAAAGCAGCCTCGCAACGCTGGATGGTTCAGTGTGGCTCGTTTAAGGGAACAGAGCAGGCTGAATCAGTGCGCGCCGCGCTGGCGTTTGAAGGGTTTGAAAGCCGTCTGACCTCCGGCGGCGGATGGAATCGTGTCGTGGTAGGGCCCTTCAAAGACCGCGCCAGCGCAGACAGCACGCTGAAACGTCTGCGCGCTTCAGGACATTCCGGCTGCATTCCGCTCGCCGTTGGGGGTTGAAACCCGTCAAATCTGCCCCATATCTGTCTGCATGATCCTCCGCGCCCTGGGCGCGGAGCTTTTTTCCGACAGTAAAAGGGGTCTGCCCGTGACAACAATAGTAAGTGTTCGACGCAACGGCCAGGTAGTGATTGGCGGCGATGGCCAGGCTACGCTCGGTAATACCGTAATGAAAGGCAACGTCAAAAAAGTGCGTCGTCTTTACAACGATAAAGTGATTGCTGGCTTTGCTGGCGGCACTGCAGATGCCTTTACCCTGTTTGAACTCTTCGAACGCAAACTTGAAATGCATCAGGGCCATTTGGTGAAAGCGGCCGTTGAGCTGGCGAAAGACTGGCGCACCGACAGAATGTTACGCCGCCTGGAAGCGCTGCTGGCGGTGGCGGACGAATCGGCATCGCTGATCATTAGCGGTAATGGTGACGTCATCCAGCCTGAAAACGACCTTATTGCTATCGGTTCTGGCGGTCCCTATGCCCAGGCCGCTGCCCGTGCCCTGTTAGAAAATTCTGAATTGGGTGCGCGCGACATCGTTGAGAAATCGCTGAATATCGCTGGCGATATTTGCATCTACACCAACCACAACGTTAATTTCGAAGAATTAACGTCCAAGTCGTAAGGATCTAAACATGTCTGAGATGACTCCACGCGAAATCGTCAGCGAGCTGAACCGCTTTATTATTGGCCAGGACAGCGCTAAGCGCGCCGTGGCTATTGCCCTGCGTAACCGCTGGCGCCGTATGCAGCTTGACGAAGAGCTGCGTCACGAAGTGACCCCTAAAAATATTCTCATGATCGGCCCAACCGGTGTGGGTAAAACAGAAATTGCTCGCCGTCTGGCAAAACTGGCCAACGCGCCGTTCATCAAAGTTGAAGCCACCAAGTTTACCGAAGTGGGCTATGTCGGCAAAGAAGTCGACTCCATTATTCGTGACCTGACGGACTCCGCGATCAAAATGGTGCGCAGCCAGGCCATTGAGAAGAACAAATATCGCGCAGAAGAAATGGCGGAAGAGCGCATTCTTGATGTGCTTATCCCACCGGCGAAAAATAACTGGGGACAGGCTGAACAAACCAGCGAGCCTTCATCTGCACGTCAGTCTTTCCGCAAGAAGCTGCGTGAAGGCCAGCTCGACGATAAAGAAATTGAGATCGATTTAGCCGCAACAGGCCCTGGCGTTGAAATCATGGCACCGCCGGGCATGGAAGAGATGACCAGCCAGCTGCAGTCCATGTTCCAGAACCTGGGCGGGCAGAAACAGAAACCGCGCAAGCTGAAAATCAAAGAAGCCTTTAAGCTGTTGATTGAAGAAGAAGCCGCTAAGCTGGTGAATCCGGAAGAGCTGAAGCAGGATGCCATTGATGCGGTAGAACAGCACGGCATCGTGTTCATCGATGAGATAGACAAAATCTGTAAGCGCGGCGGACAAAACGCGGGCGGCCCGGACGTCTCACGCGAAGGCGTTCAGCGCGACCTGCTGCCACTGGTAGAAGGCTGCACCGTGTCGACCAAGCACGGCATGGTCAAGACTGACCATATTCTGTTTATCGCCTCAGGTGCGTTCCAGGTTGCCAGCCCGTCCGATTTGATTCCTGAGCTACAGGGTCGTTTACCGATCCGTGTTGAACTCCAGGCCCTGACGGTGAATGATTTCGAGCGCATCCTGACCGAACCTAATGCTTCAGTCACAGTGCAGTACAAAGCGCTGATGAATACCGAAGGCGTGAACATTCACTTTACTGACGATGGTATTCGTCGCATCGCGGAAGCCGCATGGCAGGTCAACGAAACCACAGAAAACATCGGTGCGCGTCGCTTGCATACCGTGCTGGAACGTCTGATGGAAGATATTTCCTATGATGCCAGCGATCGGAGCGGTGAATCCGTCACCATTGATGCCGAATATGTGGGTAAACATCTGGATGAGCTGGTTGCAGACGAAGACCTGAGCCGCTTCATCCTGTAACGTTCACCTGTCTATGTGCTGTATCAAAGCCCGGCCAGTTTGGCTGGGCTTTTTTCTGCATGCGCTTGATGCGGTACCGGTTTTTTACCGCTGATGATTTTGCCAACAATTGGCATAAAGCGATATACTTAGCGCTCCTGTGGCAAACAGACGAAACCCTTATGAAATACGATACTTCTGAACTCTGCGACATCTACCACGAAGAAGTGAACGTTGTTGAACCGCTTTTCTCAAATTTCGGTGGGCGGACCTCATTCGGCGGTCAGATAACCACAGTGAAATGTTTTGAAGACAACGGGCTGCTTTACGATCTGCTGGAAGAGAACGGTCGTGGCCGCGTGTTGCTGATTGATGGCGGTGGCTCAGTACGCCGCGCTTTAGTTGATGCGCAGCTTGCCCGACTGGCAGCGCAGAATGAGTGGGAAGGCATCGTGGTTTACGGTTCGGTACGTCAGGTAGACGAACTGGAAGAACTGGAAATCGGCATTCAGGCTATCGCCGCTATTCCGGCAGGCGCGGCCGGTGAAGGCATTGGCGAAAGCGATGTGCGCGTGAATTTCGGCGGCGTCACCTTCTTCTCTGGGGACCATCTCTATGCGGATAACACCGGGATGATTTTATCGGAAGATCCGCTCGACATTGAATAATGTCAGCGAACGAAAACGGGTGCCAGGCACCCGTTTTTCGCATTAGTTGAGGCTTATACCTCTTCCATTTTTCCCAACAGCGCACGCAGGCGTTCTTGCCAGACATGCTGCTCCTCTTTCAGATGCTGATTTTCGCGCATCAGTGCTTCATGGTTGCCAGCAGCATTCTGCGCGTCGTGACGCAGGTTGTTGTTCTGCTCTTTCAGCTCTTCAATTTCCATTTGCAGCAGGGTGATAGTATCAATCGCCTGCTGTACTTTTGCTTCCAGTTTCTCAAACACTTCAAATGACATCTTTCTGACCTCTCCTAAAATCTTGCAAGGCGTTGATGATGCCAGCTTTCGCACACAAGGCGTTTACCAGCAACGTTGTCCCGATTGTATGTAGCCTCATCACGCAAGTCCAGCAACGCGGGCCTGCAGACCGCCGTCGGTAACATTTTTCAGCCTATCCCTAAAATGTTCCTTTCCCACCTGTTTGCCTGGCGAAGCCGGTATCACGCGGAGGAAAACGGCCCGAATGGCGCTTAAGGAAAATCAAAACACGCGAAAACGCGCATTTTTTTGACACACTACACAAAAATCGATTTCGCTATTTCTCGTTTATGCTCGTTAACGATAAATTAACAACAGCCCTACATCAAAGATGGGTGACTCACGGAATGAGAACAAAAACTGATAAAATTTAACCTCGCTTCAGGAACAACTATCATGAGTCAGACTACAACCACACTCAAAGGTCAGTGTATTGCCGAATTTCTGGGTACCGGTTTGATCCTGTTTTTTGGCGCGGGTTGCGTTGCCGCGCTTAAGCTGGCTGGTGCCACTTTTGGCCAATGGGAAATCTGTATCGTCTGGGGGCTGGCCGTTTCTATGGCGGTCTACCTCAGCGCAGGTGTGTCAGGTGCCCATCTCAACCCGGCAGTGACTGTCGCACTCTGCCTGTTCGCCAATTTCGAAGGCCGTAAAGTCCTTCCTTATATTCTGTCTCAGGTGGCCGGTGCTTTCTGTGGCGCGGCGCTGGTCTACGGACTTTACTACAGCTTGTTTATCAATTTCGAACAAAGTCATAACATGGTGCGGGGTTCAGTTGAAAGCCTGAGCCTGGCGGGCATTTTTTCTACCTATCCGAATCCGCAAATTAGCGTAGGTCAGGCCTTCCTGGTTGAAATGGTGATCACTGCAGTCCTGATGTCCGTGATTATGGCACTGACCGACGATGGCAATGGCGTCCCGCGTGGCCCGATGGCACCGCTGCTGATTGGCCTGCTGGTTGCCGTTATTGGTGGCTCTATGGGCCCATTGACCGGCTTTGCCCTGAACCCGGCACGTGACTTCGGACCGAAAGTCTTCGAGTGGCTGGCTGGCTGGGGCACCGTTGCCTTCACTGGCGGTCATCAGATTCCGTATTTCCTTGTGCCAATTTTTGGCCCACTGGTCGGTGCTTGCCTGGGAGCCTTTGGTTATCGCGCCCTGATTGGCCGCCATTTACCCGGTGCGGTGATTTCCCCACCGACCAGTGACAAACCGATTGCGTCCGCGCATGAACGTAAAGCGTAAGTTCCACTTTTTATCATCAGGAATGAATTTATGACTACCACCGATAAAAAATACATCGTCGCTCTCGATCAGGGCACAACCAGTTCACGTGCTGTGGTGCTGGATCACGACGCTAACATTGTGGCGGTATCGCAACGCGAATTTACCCAAATCTATCCGAAAGCGGGCTGGGTAGAGCATGACCCAATGGATATCTGGGCATCACAGAGTTCTACGCTGGTTGAAGTGCTGGCACATGCTGATATTCGCTCAGATGAAATCGCGGCGATTGGGATTACTAACCAGCGTGAAACCGCGATCGTCTGGGATAAAGAAACCGGTAAGCCAGTCTATAATGCCATCGTCTGGCAGGATCCCCGTACTGCTGACTACTGTAATAAGCTGAAGAAAGAGGGACTGGAAGAGTATATCCAGCACACCACCGGTCTGGTGATTAACCCTTACTTTTCTGGCACCAAAGTTAAGTGGATCCTGGATAACGTAGAAGGCGCGCGCGAGCGTGCAAAACGTGGCGAACTGCTGTTTGGTACAGTCGACACTTGGCTGGTGTGGAAAATGACCCAGGGGCGCGTGCACATCACCGATTACACCAACGCCTCACGTACCATGCTGTTCAACATCCACAAGCTTGAGTGGGATGAGCGCATGCTGGAAATCCTGGATATCCCGCGTGCGATGCTGCCAGAAGTGAAATCTTCGTCTGAAGTGTATGGTCAGACAAACATTGGTGGTAAAGGCGGTACGCGTATTCCTATCGCGGGTATCGCAGGCGACCAGCAGGCTGCGCTGTATGGTCAACTGTGCGTTCAGCCGGGTATGGCGAAAAACACCTACGGCACCGGCTGCTTTATGCTGATGAACACCGGTACCGAAGCTGTCACCTCAACGCACGGCCTGCTGACCACTATCGCCTGCGGGCCACGTGGTGAAGTCAACTATGCACTGGAAGGGGCGGTCTTTATCGGCGGCGCGGCCATTCAGTGGTTACGCGATGAGATGAAGCTGATCAGCGATTCGGCTGACTCAGAATACTTCGCGATGAAAGTGAAAGATTCAAACGGTGTATATATGGTTCCTGCCTTTACTGGCCTGGGTGCACCTTACTGGGATCCCTATGCACGTGGCGCGCTGTTCGGCCTGACACGTGGTGCGAATGCGAACCACATCATCCGTGCAACGCTGGAGTCCATCGCTTATCAAACACGTGATGTCCTGGAAGCCATGCAGAATGATGCCAACACGCGCCTGCAGGCTCTGCGTGTGGACGGAGGAGCAGTAGCTAACAACTTCCTGATGCAGTTCCAGTCAGACATTCTTGGCACACGCGTTGAGCGACCTGAAGTGCGTGAAGTCACTGCGCTGGGTGCCGCGTACCTGGCAGGTCTGGCGGTAGGTTTCTGGCAGGATCTGGAAGAAGTCCGTGCCAAAGCCGTGATTGAGCGCGAATTCCGTCCAACACTTGAAACCACAGAGCGTAACGTCCGTTATGCCGGCTGGAAGAAAGCTGTCGCGCGCGCGCAAGCGTGGGAAGAACAAGAGTAATCCGCACTGCGCCCGTGACCTCCTCCGTCACGGGCCTTTTCCCCGCCTTCTCCCTCCGCTACACTGCCAGCCTGTTTTTTGTCAGGTACATGCAATGAAACGAGAACTTGCCATTGAATTTTCCCGCGTAACTGAGGCTGCCGCACTGGCTGGTTATAAGTGGTTAGGGCGCGGCGATAAAAACGCGGCGGACGGTGCCGCCGTTCATGCCATGCGTCATGTCTTAAATACCATTCAGATCGATGGACAGATAGTGATCGGCGAAGGGGAAATTGACGAAGCCCCTATGCTCTACATCGGCGAAAAAGTGGGCACGGGTCAGGGCGACGCGGTGGATATTGCCGTCGATCCTATTGAAGGTACCCGCATGACGGCCATGGGACAGGCCAATGCGCTTGCCGTGATGGCCGTCGGTGACAAAGGCAGTTTTCTTCATGCGCCTGACATGTATATGGAGAAGCTTATCGTCGGTCCGGCGGCGCGGGGCCATATCAATCTGGATCTCCCGCTTGAGATTAACCTGCGTAATATCGCCATCGCCATGAATAAGCCGTTGTCACAACTCACCGTGTCCATTCTGTCAAAGCCGCGCCATGACGCCGTTATCGAGCAGCTTAAACAGCTGGGCGTAAGACTATTCGCGTTCCCTGATGGTGATGTGGCGGCCTCCATTCTGACCTGTATGCCCGACAGCGAAGTTGACGTGATGTACGGTATTGGCGGCGCGCCTGAAGGCGTGGTATCGGCCGCTGTGATTCGTGCGTTGGACGGTGATATGCAGGGCAGATTACTGGCACGACATCACGTAAAAGGTGACAGCGAAGAGAACCGCAGGATTGGGGAATATGAGCTGAAACGCTGCGCTGGCATGGGGATTGAGGCAGGAAAAGTCCTGCCCCTGCAGGCGATGGCGCGAAACGATAACGTGATCTTTGCCGCCACCGGTATCACCAGTGGTGATCTGCTGAAAGGCATCACCCGTCAGGGCAATATGGCCACCAGTGAAACCCTGTTAATTCGCGGCAAATCACGCACGATTCGCCGCATCCAGTCTGTGCATTACCTGGACCGCAAAGATCCGGTTTTGCATCCCTTTATCCTGTAACAGCCTGATTCTCGCCTGCTGGCTGTCGCGAAAGCGGCAGCCAGCACAGCAACATCACCAGAGCCGTGATAACCATCAGCAGGCCAAGGCTGAACTGATCGCGCTGAGGCATTAACGCCGACAGGGACGCCACCAGCCCGGAACCCAAATTCTGTAACCCCCCAATCAGTGCGCCCGCACTTCCTGCGAGCCAGGCATAGGGCTCCATCGCACCGGATGTGGCCAGGGGAAACAGCATTCCCGCGCCAAAGAAAAACAGCGACGCCGGTATCAATAACGTCCAGATTGTCATGATGCCAAACCAGGCAGGTATCCACATCAACACCGCCGCCAGCAGGCAACTGTTGACGCCAAACCACATCAGGCTATGCCAGGAGCGCTGTTCACGTCCGGCGAACCAGGCACCAAAGAAGGCCGCAGGAATAGGTAAGATAAACAAAATACTGACGGTGAAACTGTTCAGGCCCAGAACGCCACCGAGCAGCACGCCACAGCTGGCCTCAAAGACGGCAATGCCGGCCAGTGCGCCAATCAGCAGCACCAGATAACGGACGAAATTCGCATCACGTAACAGCCGGATATAGCGTTTTAAGAAGGGCGTGACTTCGGCACCGTTTGGGCGCGTCTCCGGTAGCCAGCGCGCCATGGCGACCGTCACCATCAGACACAGCAACAGCAGAAAAGCAAAGCAGGCATGCCAGCCAAACAGCTGCGTTAACAGTGCGCCAATCACCGGTGCCACTAAAGGGCTGGCGAGCACGCCCATATTAAGCCAGCTGTTGGCCTGGCGTAGGGCATGACCGTGATAAAGATCGCGCGGCATTGTTCGCGCCATGACACCGGCCACGCCGGTGCCCGCGCCCTGAATCGCACTGCCCGTGACCAGCATATCCAGCGACGAGGCCATCATGGCGGCAATCGCGCCGATCATAAAGATCGCCATCCCCGCCAGGATCACCGGACGGCGCCCCACGCTGTCAGAGAGCGGACCGTAGATCAGCTGCGATCCGCCGTAGGTGATTAAATAGGCCGCCATGACATGCTGCATCATGCCATTTCGCACCTGAAGTGCATCCGCCATTGCCGCCATGGCGGGCACATAGATGGTCTGAGCCATCTGCCCGACTGCGACCAGTGCAATGAGCATGATCAGCAACGGACGATTTTCTATTTTCTTCATCATCTTTTAACGAAAGGTCTGTATGAACAGGGACGATTAAACAGCACAAATAACGGCTGAAACCCGTTGTGGCAGGAAAATATCAGGATTTCATGACAAAGCGAGTGATTCATAAAAAGTGGCGGGGCAATTCACGTCAATAATTGCAACCAGGATGTAAACTAAATATTACAGTTTGTCGATTAGAGCCTTTGCAGCCTGACGGACTGGTAATCTGCCAGTGCAGTAGAGAAGATGTTTATTCGCCAGACGATTCAACGCTGAAGGAGTAACCATGGCCGAGTGGATCAATGCTCAAGTAAAGGAAGTGAAAAACTGGACTGACGCGCTGTTTAGCTTGCGGGTTAAGGCCCCTATCGCCCCGTTTAGTGCCGGGCAGTACGCCAAGCTGGCACTGGAGATCGAAGGTGAACGAGTGCAACGTGCTTACTCTTACGTCAATGCGCCCAATGACGACCTGCTTGAGTTTTACTTAGTCACCGTACCCGACGGCAAATTGAGTCCACACTTACAGGCGCTGCGCCCCGGTGAGCAGGTCATGATTACCAAAGATGCTGCAGGCTTTTTTATTCTGGATGAAGTCCCGGAATGTCAGACCTTATGGATGCTGGCAACCGGTACGGCAGTGGGGCCTTATTTGTCCATTTTGCAGCAGGGTGAAGGCCTGGATCGCTTTAAACATATCGTACTGGTGCATGCCGCACGTTACGCAGCCGACCTCAGCTTTTTACCGCTAATGCAGCAGCTCCAGCAGATCTATAACGGCAAGCTGCAGGTGATCACGGTCGTCAGTCGTGAAGAAAGTATGGGCTCATTAACCGGACGTGTTCCGGCATTAATCGAAAGTGGCGAGCTGGAGCGGGCGGCCGGATTGACTATTGATGCAGAAACCAGCCATGTGATGGTCTGCGGCAATCCACAGATGGTACGAGATACGCAGCAGCTGTTGAAAGAGACACGCGGCATGCGCAAGCACCTGAAGCGCAAGCCCGGTCATATCACCAGCGAGAATTACTGGTAAGTCGCCCGCTTCAGACGTAAAGGCACCGGTGCGGCACCAAAGCGGTTATCGCCAGCGGTGCCACGAAACAGGCCTAAGTCCAGGATCAGTCCTGCCAGAATGATAAATGGCAGCGCGCGGCCAATAACCCACAGCAGGACAGCGCCGGTCATGCTCCAGTTACCTGCCATCAGCAACCAGGCAGCGATGAGTAACAGCGCCCAGTAACCGCGGCGATCGCGATCGTGCAGGCGCTTAACCACGATGGCGCTGGCCGGCCACAATAAACACACGATGCCAAACGCAGCCATTTGCGTATCCACCAGATCGTTACCGGCTAAAAAGAACAGGACGCTGGTTAACAGCAACCAGATTGCCTGCCAGAGCCAGAAATCACGGCGCCCGACGCGACCACGAAACGAAAAAAACCATTGCTGTAATATCATGCATGCTCCCCAGACAAAATTTTACCTGCACGCTTTTGACCTTAGAGGTAAAAACCGTTCTAATTTGATTCCGAGTTTATTGGTCAGGGCCGACAAAATGAAGAATTTGCCAGGCGCACTGTTGCTGAGTCTTGCGCTGACGGTTCCGGTATTTGCTGCCGATCCGCCGCCACTCGACAAGGCCGAACATATGCCTACCGCGCCCTATCTGTTAACAGGCGCGCCCACGCTGGATATGACTATCGGCCAGTTTCGTGAAAAATATAATCTCGCGAACCCTCAACTGCCGCTGCTGGAGTATCGCGCCATTGACTCCCGCGATGAGAAAACCGATCTGACGCGGGCAGCCACCAAGATCAACGAAACGCTTTACTCCTCGACCGCGCTTGAGCCTGGCACAGGTAAAATTAAAACGCTGCAGGTCACCTGGCTTCCGGTTCCGGGCCCGGATCAAAGTGCGTCCCAGGCCAGAGCCATGGATTATATGACCGCAATATTACGTTTTTTTGTGCCGGGACTCACGCCAGAAGAAGGGCGTAAAAAGCTGGAAACATTACTTAAAGCGGGCAAAGGCTCACGATACTACGAGCACGTTGAAGGCGCACTGCGTTTTGTGGTGTCTGATAACGGGGATAAAGGATTAACCTTTGCCATTGAGCCGGTAAAACTTGCGCTGGCTGCGCCCTGATGGACGGAGCAAAAATGACGAAAAGCAAAGCCACGACGTTATTTGATCTCTATACTGTCTGGCAGACAACGTTGCCCCGGGGCAGCGCCATTTCATGTATCGCGTTATGCGGAGGATAGAATGCGACATCCACTGGTTATGGGTAACTGGAAGTTGAATGGCAGCAAGCATATGACAGCCGAACTGATCGACGGTCTGCGCAAAGAACTGTCGGGCGTTGAGGGTTGTGGCGTCGCTATTGCACCGCCCGCGCTCTATCTTGATCAGGCTAAACACGCCATCTCCGGTAGCCACATCGCTCTGGGTGCTCAAAACGTTGATGTAAACCTCTCTGGCGCATTTACCGGCGAAGTGTCCGCTGAAATGCTGAAAGATATCGGCGCGAAATACATCATCATTGGTCACTCAGAACGTCGCACTTATCACAAAGAGAGTGACGAATTCATTGCGAAAAAATATGCCGTGTTGAAAACCGCTGGCCTGGTGCCGGTTCTGTGCATCGGTGAAACCGAAGCGGAAAACGAAGCGGGCAAAACCGAAGAAGTCTGTGCACGCCAGCTTGATGCGGTGCTGACCACGCAGGGTGCAGAAGCGTTTAAAGACGCGGTCATCGCTTACGAGCCGGTATGGGCGATCGGTACCGGGAAGTCAGCCACACCTGCTCAGGCGCAGGCAGTTCACAAATTTATTCGTGACCACATTGCCAAAAAAGATGCGGCTATCGCTGAGCAAGTGATTATTCAGTACGGCGGCTCAGTTAACGATAAAAACGCTGCCGAGCTGTTTACTCAGCCAGACATCGACGGTGCCCTGGTTGGCGGCGCGTCGCTGAAAGCCGATGCGTTTGCCGTGATCGTTAAAGCTGCTGCGGCGGCTAAACAACGCTAACCGGCGATTGAGCACAGCATAAGCGGCCTCATCAGGCCGCTTTTTTTATGGGTTGCAGCAGGGCGCAGTCGTGATCCTGCACCTCCTCTGCCGATCCCTTATTCAGCAAAAGCCAGTTGCGCGCTACCGCCATCAGCACCAGACGACCATCGGGTAAGCTTGCCAGTGCCATACCGTATTTCCCCATCGCATTCTTAGCATCAGGGACTTCAGACGCTAACCGGATAAAGACACTCTGTTGATCCAGTTCCGCCTGACTGAGCACCCGCACAATATAGTGATGGTTCAGAAAGGTAACATCCTTCCACTGCGCATTGAGAGTCGGTGCCAGTCCATCCAGTTGCTGACGGACATCGGGCCGTAAGCAGGAAATATGAATATGGAGCTGATTCTGAGTTCGGCCGTACTCGGAGTTGATCGCCAGCGACAGCACGGTGTCTTTAATGGGCGAGCCGAATTTCTGCGCCACTACGCCTCTGTCCTGCCAGGCAAAGCTGAAAAAATTGGGTGTGGCTGTGCTGAGCAACCGCGGGCTTTCGATGCCGGTTATCTTATCAACGGGAATTAACAGGTATTGCAAGGGGCCGTTACGGTCTTTGAGCAGTGTATAACGCTGCTGCAGATCAACTCGCAGGCAAGGCGCGGGTTGCCCGTTATTCTGCTGATTGGGTACGCACTTTTCGCTGACGATCTGCCAAAGCGCATCGGCATTGCCTTTAACATGAAGGGAAGCTATCCCCATTCCTGCCACGACAAGCACCAGCAGAAACGCAATGATGATGAAGGCCCGACGATTTGCCTGCATAGTTACCCTCTCCATACTGAATCAATCAGCATCCTCGCCTGACAGCGCCGGAATGTCACGCATAAAAAAACCAGCGTTTCCGCTGGTTTAGATTGTGTCAGGCGATCGTTACGGCTTCATGACCTGGTCATAGGTGCCGCCATCCGCGAAGTGGGTTTTTTGTGCCTTAGCCCAACCGCCGAATTTCTCGTCCACAGTAAACAATTTTACAGGGGCAAAGGTGCTGGCAAACTTCTTCGCAACCTCAGCATTGCGCGGACGATAGTAATTCTCGGCTGCAATCGTCTGTCCCTCGGTCGAATAGAGATACTTCAGATAGGCCTCAGCCACTGGGCGCGTTCCCTTCTCATCAACCACTTTATCCACCACGGAAACCGTCGGCTCTGCCAGAATAGACTCGCTTGGGGTAACGATCTCAAACTTGTCTTTTCCCAGCTTATTCACGGCCAGGTACGCCTCATTTTCCCAGGCGATCAGAACATCACCAATGCCGCGCTCAACGAAGGTGTTGGTCGCACCGCGCGCACCGGAATCCTGCACTTCAACATTTTTAAACAGGGCTTTGACATAGCTTAGCGCTTTTGCCTGATCGCCGTTGTTGTGATCCAACGCCCAGCCCCAGGCTGCCAGGTAATTCCAGCGTGCACCACCTGAGGTTTTTGGATTAGGCGTGATGACGGAAACGCCAGGTTTGATCAGATCGTTCCAGTCATGGATCCCTTTTGGATTACCCTTGCGGACCAGGAACACAATCGTGGAAGTATAAGGTGCCGAGTTATCCGGCAGACGCTTAATCCAGTTCTTATCGAGGCGGCCACGTTCAGCAATCGCATCAATATCAGACTGCAGCGCCAGCGTCACGACGTCAGCACGAATGCCGTTTATCACTGATGTGGCCTGCTTGCCTGAGCCGCCATGCGACTGACGGATCACCACATTATCGCCCGTTTCCTGTTTATAGTGCGCACTGAAGGCCTTGTTGTACTGCTCATACAGCTCACGGGTGGGATCGTAAGAAACGTTTAACAGCTGAATATCCTTCGCCAGAACACTGCCTGATGCCAGTAACAAGCTAATACCGATGGCCCATTTATTCATTGCGCACTCTCCCAGTTCATTATGGGACAAGCGTGACATAAACTTTTTCAGAGCTAAAAGAATTAAAAATAAGCGGTTATAACTTTGGGGAATATACGGAAGGTATAAGGGCATGCCTGAAGAGCATGCCCGTTAATGCGGTGAAATCAGTAAAGCTGCTTCGCGGTATCCATCCAGTCACGCTTGAATGGACGCTTCATGTTCTCGATCGCATCAATGATGTCATGGTGCACCATTTTGTCGTTCTGAATACCCACACAGCGGCCACCGTAGCCCTGCATGAGCAGTTCAATGGAATACGCGCCCATGCGGGAGGCAAGAATACGATCATATGCGCACGGCGCACCGCCACGCTGAATGTGGCCAAGTACCGTCGCGCGCGTTTCGCGCTTCGTTTCGGTCTCGATAAACCGCGCCAGATCGTCGATATCACAGATATGTTCAGTGATAGCAACAATCGCATGCTTTTTACCTTTCGCGATGCCGGCCTTAATTTCTGCCACCAGCTCTTCACGGGTATAGGGAATTTCTGGCAACACGATAAACTCGCATCCACCAGCGATAGCGGCAGCCAGGGTCAAATCGCCACAGTAACGGCCCATCACTTCAACGATGGAGATGCGCTGGTGTGATGAAGAAGTATCACGCAGGCGGTCAATCGCCTCCACCACCGTCTCCAGTGCGGTAAAGTAGCCAATGGTGTAATCGGTGCCGGCAACATCGTTATCGATCGTGCCTGGCAGGCCGATACAGGGGAACCCCATCTCGGTCAGTCGCTTGGCGCCCATATAGGAACCGTCCCCGCCGATCACGACTAACGCATCAATACCGCGCTTTTTCAGGTTTTCAATGGCCACCTGACGGACATCATCGTTACGAAACTCAGGAAAACGCGCTGAACCCAAAAAAGTGCCGCCGCGATTAATCATGTCAGATACGCTGTAACGATCGAGATTGATCATCCGGTCTTCGTACAAACCCTGATAGCCGTCATAGATACCAAAAACTTCCAGCCCTTCACTTAACGCGGAGCGAACCACGCCGCGAATGGCTGCGTTCATGCCTGGGGCGTCACCGCCGCTGGTCAGTACACCAATTTTTTTGATCATGACAACCTCTGGATTGTTCAAAGCTAAGGGTTAATCCGGCCTGTTCAACGCTGATAAACACGATTGTGATGAGCGCAACATATAATGGCAGATAGTATATCAAAGGCCTGCGGCTGAATTGATTCAGGTCAGACAACTTTTCACTAATTTTTTGCAGCAATGTTAAAAACGTGCCGTTTCCATTTTATTAACTTAATTCATGTAAGTTAAAAGTTAAAAGAATCCTGCTTTTCAAACGGTACCACAGAACAGGGATCCTGATGAATAATGACGTCAGAACCGGGAAACGCTTTTCGCAGCGCTTTCTCTACCTGATCGGCAATACGATGAGCCTGGACGAGCGGTAACTGATCTTCGAGCTCAACGTGAAGCTGGATAAACTTTGTCGGGCCGGACTGACGCGTACGCACATCGTGTACGCCCTGCACACCCGGCCAGTTGAGGGAAATCGCAATAATTTGTTGCCGCTCTTCATCGGGTAATGCTCTGTCCAGTAAAGACTGAACGGCTTCATGGCCCATCCGCAGCGCACTAAAAAGAATATAGACGCCAATCCCTAACGCAAACAGTGCATCAGCGCGCGTGAAACCGTAGCTGCTTAATATCAGCGCCACCAGGATAGCTCCGTTCATAAACACATCTGACTGATAGTGCAGCATATCTGCACGAATGGCCTGACTCCGGGTTTTACGCACGACCCAGCGCTGGAAGGTGACCAGTACTAATGTCGAAACCAGCGCTACGACGGTGACAACAATTCCGATGCCCGGCGAGCGCAGTTCGTTAGGGGAAGCGAGATGTTGAATACCCGTAAGAAAGAGGAAAAGGGCTGAACCCGAAATGAACATGCTTTGGGCCAGCGCGGCCAGCGACTCCGCTTTACCATGCCCAAATGTATGATCGTCATCGGCGGGCTGTAAGGAATAACGCACTACCAGCAGGTTGGTCAGCGAGGCGGCAATATCCACCAGGGAATCGACCAGCGCGGCCAGCAGGCTAACCGATCCGGTGTACCACCAGGCAAAAATCTTCACAACCAACAAGACGGAAGCCAGCAGCGTCGCCGCGACTGCCGCAGACTGAATTAACTTTCCGTACGAAGCCTGCATGCCAAACTCCATAGACATATTACTGAAACGTAACGCAGTATGAGAGAAAGGCTAAGTTTAACACTACAGAAGGCGTCGCGCCTGACTGTCTGAACGGCGAAGAAGCAGAATGAAATGGCATTTCTGAAGGGAAAAAAATACTTCGCCCCGTCCTCATAGAGAGACGGGGCGAATTGCCTACCTTGGGTAAGCGCCAAATCAACGTGCAGATTTGGTTCAGTGCTTAGCAGCCGTTACTTTTTGCCGCCTTTCTTGCCCGCTTCGGAGGCTTTTTCGGGGTTATTTTTAAAATTACCGCCGCCTGTGCCGCTGCTCTTACCGCCTTTTTTACCGGCTTCAGACGCTTTTTGCGGGTTGTCTGCGAAATTACCTGAACCACCACGATGCTCTGCCATAATTTACTCCGTTAATAGGTTAATTCGGACTACATGATGTGGTTGCTGCTCTCCGTTAATTTCGTAAGTACATCGGCTTCCATGCTGAGACAACTTAAGTGTAGAACTGCGCAATTAGCGTGCAAGCGGAGCGGGATATTTGCAGCTGATTGAAATATAAATAAAAACAAAGAAGGAAGTTAAATAAGTTTTACTTATCATGCATTTAAAAGATGAAAGAAAAGTGAAATATCTTCGATGGAAAAACGCGCAAGAAAAACAGCCTCCTGAAAAACAGGAATAAAACCAACGGTGTTTTCTATTTTTTTTAACTACCCGATAAATTGTAAATTCATCGTAAATGATAAATCGCAGAAAAAAACATCATAAGATGAAAAGGGATCTTTGGTTCAAAGTGAGCCCGGAACAATTCTGCAAATTAATGAAACTGGCGAAGCCAGATATACCCAGGCATCAAGCTATGCATATCTTGCGGCATACGTTCAGTCGTTGGTCATGATAGACGGCAGAAATCTCATATCGGTACAGGCGATTTTAGGCCATGCGAGGATTGAGCAAACGGCAGCTTATGCCCATCTTGCACCTAACGATTTGAGGGATGCGATTACGCGTAATCCGCTTGAAGGTGGCCTCAATGTGTAGCTAATGTTGTCTACATATTGTCTACACCAGCGGCGCTTATACCTGTCTGCAAATGCTTAGCGTGTTTTTAGGCACGCACTGATTTTAAAGGATTTTTGGATAAGTACCTGATAAAAAAAACCCCCTCATCATGAGGGGGAAGACAGGGATGTGTCTATGGCAAGGAAAACAGGGATACTATTTACTACTGGTTACTACTGGTACGACTCACGGGTTGCAGCGATGATGCTGGCTGCAGATTCGAAAGCTTGCGTAATGAATTTATACGCCGCTCATAATTCTTTTGTAACGCGGCCTGCTGCTCCGGCGTTAACAGGTGGTACATCTGATTACGAACGCGCGCCATCTCAACCTGCTGCTCTACCTGAACTCTGGCAATGGCTTCTGCCTTACTGCGGATGGCCGCTTCGTTAAAATTATCTGCAGTCACTAAATCATGCATGGCTGCGATATCATCAATATTCGTTGCCGGACGATCGTGTCGGGCTTGCTGCATAAGGTCACGCATCTGCTGCCGTTGATGTTCCGTCAACTCAATGCCGTCGAACATGTGACTTTGCGAATTTTGCGTCATACTGCCTGTCGTAAATTCGCCGTGATGCACATCATCAGGCGCCATCGGCTCTGCTGCTCTTGCGCTGGCGTTACAGAGAACCATCGCTGAGGCAATAACGACGGCGGTTAATTTGCGCATCGTTTACTCCAGTTCGTTCTGTTTTGCGATTCAACGATAGCCAGTGTACGGCGATAGCTGCAAACATCCGTCAGGGGGTGTAAAAGTACGTAAATCGATGGATTGGTATCATGGGAACACGCTATTTTGCCTGCGGAGGGCTACAAAAATGAATAAAATCCTGTTGGTAGATGATGACCGCGAATTAACTTCGCTTTTGAAAGAGCTGTTGGAAATGGAAGGGTTTGAAGTCGTGGTCGCCAGCGATGGTGAACAAGCGTTGAACCTGCTTGATAACTCAATTGATCTGCTTTTACTGGATGTCATGATGCCGAAGAAAAACGGTATCGACACCCTGAAAGAATTACGCCAGCAATATCAGACGCCCGTCATTATGCTTACCGCACGCGGAAGCGAACTGGATCGCGTGCTGGGCCTTGAACTGGGTGCCGATGACTATCTGCCTAAACCCTTTAACGATCGTGAGCTGGTCGCGCGTATTCGCGCTATCCTGCGCCGTTCAAACTGGAGTGAACAGCAGCAACAGCACGATAACAGTTCACCCACGCTGGAAGTTGACTGCCTGCGCCTGAATCCGGGCCGTCAGGAAGCCAGTTTCGACAGCGAGACGCTGGATCTCACCGGAACGGAATTCACCCTGCTTTATCTTCTGGCACAGCATCTTGGGCAGGTTGTCTCTCGCGAGCATCTTAGCCAGGAAGTGCTGGGCAAGCGCCTTACGCCTTTTGACCGCGCCATTGACATGCACATCTCTAACCTGCGCCGTAAGCTCCCTGACCGCCGTGACGGACATCCGTGGTTTAAGACCTTACGTGGCCGCGGCTATCTGATGGTTTCTGCATCATGATAGGAAGTTTGACTACCCGCATCTTTGCTATTTTCTGGCTGACGCTGGCACTGGTATTGATGCTGGTGCTCATGGTACCCAAGCTTGATTCACGTCAGATGACGTCGCTGATGGAGAGTGAGCAGCGTCAGGGGACGATGATAGAGCAGCACGTTGAAGCGGAGTTAATGCGCGATCCCCCTAACGATTTGATGTGGTGGCGGCGCTTATTTCGCGCGATTGAGAAATGGGCACCGCCCGGTCAGCGCTTGCTGTTAGTCACCAGCGAAGGCCGGGTTATTGGCGCGCAGCATAATGAAATGCAGGTTATCCGTAACTTCATCGGTCAGTCAGACAATGCCGATCATCCACAGAAGAAAAAGTATGGTCGCGTCGAAATGGTGGGCCCTTTCGCCGTTCGGGATGGGGAGGATAACTATCAGCTTTACCTGATTCGGCCTGCCAGCAGTTCTCAACTGGACTTTATCAACCTGCTGTTTGACCGGCCTTTGCTACTGCTTATCGTTACCATGCTGATTAGCTCACCGCTTCTGCTCTGGCTGGCGTGGAGCCTGGCGCGTCCTGCACGTAAACTCAAATACGCTGCGGATGAAGTGGCCAGCGGCAACCTGCGTCAACATCCTGAACTGGAATCGGGCCCGCAGGAGTTTCTGGCCGCCGGTTCCAGCTTCAATCAAATGGTGAGTGCGCTGGAGCGCATGATGAACGGTCAGCAACGTCTGCTTTCCGATATCAGCCACGAATTGCGTACGCCGCTGACGAGACTTCAGCTGGCTACCGCCCTGCTGCGTCGCCGTCAGGGTGAAGGCAAAGAGCTGGAGCGCATTGAGATGGAAGCTCAGCGGCTTGACGGCATGATTAATGACCTGTTGGTGCTGTCGAGAACCCAGCATAAGAACGCGCTGGTTAGCGAAGCCATGAAGGCAAACCAGCTCTGGAATGACGTGCTGGAAGACGCCAGGTTTGAAGCGGAACAAATGGGCAAGACGCTGGAGATTCCTTATCCTCCAGGCCCCTGGCCGCTATACGGCAACCCACATGCGCTGGAAAGCGCGCTGGAGAACATCGTCCGTAATGCGTTGCGCTACTCGCACACGCATATCAGCGTCAGTTTCTCCGTGGATATCTCGGGTATTACCGTGCACGTTGATGATGACGGTCCTGGCGTCAGCCCGGAGGATCGCGAGCAGATATTTCGTCCTTTCTACCGCACTGATGAAGCGCGGGACAGGGAATCCGGCGGTACCGGCCTGGGGCTGGCGATTGTGGAAACGGCAATACAGCAACATCGCGGGTGGGTCAAAGCGGATGACAGCCCGCTGGGTGGACTGCGCCTCACTATCTGGCTACCACTTTACTCCTCTGCAAGGCAATAATTTGCTATGCTTCGGCCCTCGTTATCGGGGGCCTTATGCTTAACATCGTATTATTTGAACCAGAAATCCCACCTAACACCGGCAATATTATTCGCCTGTGCGCCAATACCGGTTTTCAGCTCCACCTGATTGAGCCACTGGGCTTTGCCTGGGACGATAAGCGCCTGCGTCGCGCCGGGTTGGACTATCACGAATTTACCGCGATCAAATTTCATGCTGACTATCAGGCTTTCATCGCTACCGAGCAGCCTGAGCGCCTGTTTGCGCTGACCACCAAAGGCACGCCCGCACACAGTGCGGTCAACTATCAGTCTGGGGATTATTTGCTGTTTGGACCGGAAAGCCGCGGGTTACCCGCAGAGATATTACAGGCTCTGCCCGCAGCGCAAAAAATCCGCATTCCGATGATGGCGGAAAGCCGTAGCATGAACCTGTCCAACGCGGTATCGGTAGTGGTTTACGAAGCGTGGCGCCAACTCGACTATGCTGGCGCACTGATTAAATCTTAAATACCATCGCCAAACTGGAAGCCTGCACCGTTACCGTTAAAGTGTTGATCCATATCCATTGACGGCTTTTCACTGCCGGGCTTGCCGACGATGCGCGCAGGAACCCCGGCGGCGGTGGTATGTGGCGGGATAGATTGCAACACCACGGAGCCGGCACCAATCTTGGCACCACGGCCTACCTCGATATTACCGAGGATTTTCGCACCCGCGCCAATCATCACCCCTTCACGAATTTTCGGATGGCGGTCGCCGCTGGTTTTTCCGGTGCCGCCAAGTGTTACTGACTGCAGGATTGATACATCATTTTCCACAACGGCGGTTTCACCGATCACAATCCCGGTGGCATGATCCAGCATGATCCCATGACCAATTTTGGCAGCCGGGTGAATATCAACCGCAAAGGAGACTGAGACTTCGTTTTGCAGATAAACGGCCAGAGCGCGTCGGCCTTCATTCCACAGCCAGTGCCCGATACGATGCGCCTGAAGCGCATGAAAGCCTTTCAGATAAAGCAGCGGCGTGGAGTATTTATCAACCGCAGGATCGCGCAGGCGAACCGCCTGAATATCACAAGCAGCAGACGCAATCATTGAGGGATCTTCACGGTATGCTTCTTCTACCACTTCACGAATAGCGATAGCAGGCATGATCGGATTCGCCAGCTTATTGGCCAGCATATAGCTAAGAGCACTGCCAAGATTCTCATGCTTAAGCAATGTCGCATGGTAAAAGCTGGCCAGCATCGGCTCGCAGTCTGCCAGCGCGCGTGCTTCCGCCTTGATATTGTCCCAGACCAGTTCTAACTCATCAGACGACATGCTGTTTTCTCCCGATAAAAAAGCGCCTTGATCGGCGCTGCAGGTGATGATGCCTGGCTTCCTGCTTTAGTTTGTACTGTTTTCGTCCTTCCTCGAACGCCCCAGCAGGCTTAATGCTGCATCTCGTGCCGGTTTTCCGCAATAGAGCACCTGATAAATCTGCTCCGTAATGGGCATTTCAACCCCGACACGTGCAGCCAGCGCTTTGACTTCTTTCGTATTTCTGTAACCTTCTACAACTTGTCCGATAATGCGTTGTGCGCCATCGACCTCTTCACCCTGCCCCAACATCATGCCAAAGCGGCGGTTACGCGACTGATTATCGGTACAGGTCAGCACCAGATCGCCCAGGCCTGCCATCCCCATAAACGTCGTGGGATCGGCACCCAACGCTGCGCCAAGACGGCTCATCTCTGCCAGTCCACGGGTGATTAATGCCGTTCGTGCATTCGCGCCAAATCCGATACCGTCCGATATCCCAGCACCAATCGCGATCACATTTTTAACCGCGCCACCCAGCTGAACCCCGATAAAATCGGGATTGTTATACACGCGGAAACTTTTGCCGCAGTGCAACCGCGTTTGCAAATCATCCGCAAACTGCGTATCGGTTGCCGCCAGCGCAATCGCCGTAGGTAAACCCGCGGCCAGTTCTTTCGCGAAGGTTGGGCCAGATATCACCGCCAGCGGAATGGCCTCACCCAGGATTTCCCGGGCGACGTCCTGCAGCAAACGACCGGTTTCTTTTTCCAGCCCTTTCGTCGCCCAGACGATACGCGAGTCCTCACGTAAGCCAGGTTTGATCTGCGTCAGCACTTCGCCAAAGACGTGGCTGGGTACGATCACCAGTAGATCGCGGCTGGCCGCAATGGCCCTGGCGAGATCGGGTTCAATCGTCAGATTATCGGGAAAGGGAACATCAGGCAGGAAAGCGAGATTGCAGCGGTCTGACTGCAGCTGTGCCATGTGGGCGGGATTATGGCCCCACAACAACACGGGATGGCCATTACGGGCCAGCGTAATCGCCAAAGCGGTGCCGTACGAACCGGCACCGATGACGCTAATCGAAGCGTGAGTAGTCATCAGGCATCCTGATGTTGCGCGGCACCTTCTTCGCCTTGCTGCTGCTGCAGATAGTTCATAAACAGCGCATCAAAGTTCACCGGCGCGAGGTTAAGCTGCGGGAACGTACCACGAGAAACCAGACTGGTGATGCATTCACGGGCATAAGGGAACAGAATATTCGGGCAGTAAGCGCCCAGGCAATGCGCCATCTGAGTGCCGTCGATACCGCCGATGGTGAAAATGCCCGCCTGCTGCACTTCACACAGGAAAGCGGTATCTTCGCCAACGGTCGCGGTTACAGTCACACGCAGCACCACTTCATACACTTCATCAGCCAGCTGCGAAGAAGCCGTGTCCAGATCCAGCTTAACGTCTGGTTCCCACTCTTTCTGAAACACTTGTGGCGCGTTCGGCGCTTCAAAAGAAATGTCTTTCGTGTAAACGCGCTGAATCTGAAATTGCATTTCGTTGGTGTTATGTTCTGACATGTGACTAAGTCCTGTAAGTTAATATGTCTGGCGTAATTACGCCTGAAGTAACGGATCTAAACCTGCACGATCGTTGAGCGCCATCAGATCGTCGCAGCCGCCAATATGCTGACCGTCGATAAAGATCTGCGGCACGGTAGTCCGGCCACTGCGCTTAATCATCTCTTCGCGTTTTGCCATGTCCCCATCAATGGGAATCTCCTGAAACGCCACGCCTTTTTGACTCAGCAGCGCTTTTGCCCGGTGGCAATAAGGACAGGTTGCTTTGATGTAAATTTCAACATTTGCCATAGGGACCTCAGGATGATTATTTACCGCGAACCAACGGCAGATTTTCGCCGCTCCAACCACTGATACCGTCTTTCAGAACGGCAACCTGGGTAAATCCAGCCGCGCTCAGATGGGCAGCAGGATCTGCCGCGCTTTGTCCGGTTGCGCATACAACAATTATGGGCTGTGCTTTATGCTTTTCCAACTCGCCTAAACTGCCTTTCTTGATATCTGCTGCAGCCACATTTATCGCGCCCGAAATGTGCCCCTTGCGGTAATCATCACGCGAACGCACGTCTACCACTACCGCGTCCTCTTTGTTAATGAGTCGGGTTGCTTCGCCTCGACTGATAGTTTTTACTTTAGAGAACATTCCTTTAACGGTAGTCACAATCACCAGTACGAGTAAGACGACCCATGCCAGACTCAGGATGGGGTGATTGCTTGCAAACTGCATAATTTCTTGCATGAGGGGTAACGACTCCAGACCGGGCTAATAAGCTAAAACAAGGCTTCTGAGTATACCTGCGCCACTTCGCATGTACAGACGCTAAGCGGACAGAGTGACGATTTGTGCGTCATTTTCCAAAAAAATTGGCTGAATGGCAAAAATGTCGTGGCGCTTGTCCCTTGTCCTGATGAAAATGGATCGCACTGAGAAAGCAAAAGCCGGTCGGCAATGCTGGTAAGCAACTGTTCATCGTGGAATAATCATCGGCCTATGAAGGGAAAGACAACCGTTCTACCAACATGGACTCGTTACAACGGTCGTCCCCTGCCGTTGTTTACACGCTTGTCCGTCCTGTCTTTTAGCCTGCTTTATGCGGGCATATTGTTGTTTCCTCTACCCGGCTTATCGGCGGATGACAACAAAGCCCAGCTGAAATCTATCCAGCAAGAAATTGCCGAAAAAGAAAAAAGCGTAAAAGCCCAAAAGGTTCAGCGCAGCCAGTTACTTAATCAGCTACAAAGTCAGGAAAAGATCATTGCTCAGGCAAGTCGACAGCTACGGGAAACCCGTAACAGCCTGTCGGCCCTGAAGGGTGAGATTACCCAGGTCACCGCCTCGGTTTCCCGTCTTGAAAAGCAGCAGGCCCAGCAGGAAAAGCTGCTTGCTGAACAGCTGGACGCCGCCTTTCGCCAGGGGCAGCACAAAGGTTTGCAACTTCTGTTAGGCGGTGAAGAGAGTCAGCGTAGCGAACGTATCCTCGCTTACTTTGGCTATCTGAACACCGCACGTCAGGAAAATATCACCGCCCTGCAAACCACCCGTCAGGAATTAGCCCAACAGCGCGCCTCGCTGGAACAAAAGCAACAACAGCAGAAAACGCTGTTAACCCAGCAGCAAGAACAACAAGACAAACTCCAGCAAGCCAGCGCCGCGCGTAAAAAAACGCTCACGTCTCTGGAAAGCGCCCTGCAGAAGGATCAGGCTGACCTGGTTGAGATGCGCCAGAACGAAAGCCGCCTGCAAGATAAAATCGCTCGTGCCGAGCGAGAAGCCCGTGAACGCGCCGCCCGTGAGGCACGTGAGGCAGAAAAAGTGCGTCAGCGTCAGGTGCAGGCGAAAGCGAAAGGCTCCAGTTATCAGCCAACACAAAGCGAGCGCGAGCTGATGGCGCGAACGGGCGGACTGGGACGGCCCAACGGTCAGGATATCTGGCCGGTACGCGGACGCGTCGAACATCGGTTCGGTGAGGAACTGCAAGGCGAATTACGCTGGAAAGGCCTGGTCATTGCGGCTCCGGAAGGCACTGAGGTCAAAGCCATTGCCGATGGTCGTGTGTTGATGGCCGACTGGTTGCAGGGCTATGGTCTGGTCGTAGTTATCGAGCATGGTAAAGGGGATATGAGCCTGTATGGCTATAACCAAAGCGCCCTCGTCAGCGTAGGTGCCCAGGTGAAGGCCGGTCAGCCCATTGCGCTGGTGGGCACCAGCGGTGGTCGCGGCACGCCTTCGCTCTATTTTGAAATCCGACGTCAGGGTAAAGCGGTCAATCCAGTTCCGTGGTTGGGAAAATAAGTGTTAGTTCATCGTTACCAGATTACCGCCTTGCTGTGCGGACTGTTGCTCAGTTTCGCGTCCCAGGCCGCTAAGCTCGCCATCGTCATTGATGATTTCGGCTATCGACCCACGGAAGAAAATAAAGTGCTGCAAATGCCGAAGGCGATCTCTGTCGCGGTGCTTCCTGATGCGCCCTATGCACGTCAGATGGCCATCAAAGCGCATCAGGGCGGCCGTGAAGTTCTGATTCACCTGCCTATGGCGCCGTTAAGTAAGCAACCGCTTGAGAAAAACACCTTAACGCCTGAAATGAGCCGCGCGGAAATCGATCGCATCATCCGTAGTGCGGTCAACAATGTCCCCTATGCAGTGGGGCTGAATAACCATATGGGCAGCAAAATGACATCGAGCCTGCCGGGTATGCAAAAAGTCATGCAGGCGCTGAATCAGTACAATCTGTACTTTCTCGACAGCATGACGATTGGTAACAGTCAGTCACTGCAGGCCGCACAGGGAACGCACGTCAGGGTGCTTAAGCGTCGCGTATTTTTAGATGACAGTCAGGATATCAATGCGATTCGACAGCAGTTCAACCGGGCAGTCAGTCTGGCCCAGCGTGATGGCTACGCGATTGCGATCGGTCATCCGCATCCCAATACCGTGCGGGTGCTGCAACAAATGTTGCCCTCGCTGCCCGCAGATATCACCCTGGTAACGCCGGGTCAGTTGTTGAATGAACCGCTACGCAACGGCAACGCATCGCCAGCCAAAATCACACCACACAGCAAGCCACTTCAGGGCTTCCAGCCGCCTGGTGAATGTAAAGTGAAGCAGCCGCTGGCACCAGTTCCGGCTAGCCGTGCGCTGAGCGTTATTGGTGAAAGCATTACAGAAAGTCCGCTTTATCATCGTATTGATGAACTGTTCTAAAAGACTCAGCACCAGGCATTAAACCTGGTGCTGAGCAATCACATTACGCAGACAAACGTTATCTTTCTTACTCGCTACTCGGGCGATCAAGGCGACGTCCAGTCCAGAATCACCTTTCCAGACTGCCCCGAGCGCATTTCATCAAAACCCTGCTGGAAGTCATCAATCGGGTAACGGTGAGTGATAATCGGGGTGAGATCCAAACCTGACTGAATCAGCGCGGCCATCTTATACCAGGTTTCGAACATCTCACGCCCATATATGCCCTTAATAAACAGTCCTTTAAAGATCACCAGATTCCAGTCAATAGCCATTTCTCCCGGAGGAATGCCCAGTAAGGCCAACCGCCCACCGTGATTCATCACCTCAAGCAAGGTTCGGAAAGCGGGCGGTGCACCTGACATTTCTAATCCCACGTCAAAGCCTTCTTTCATGTCCAGCGCATGCATGACTTCACGCAGATCTTCCCTGGCGACATTGACCGCGCAGGTCACGCCCATCTTGCGGGCCAGTTCAAGCCGGTAGTCATTAATGTCCGTGATCACGACATTCCGCGCACCGACATGGCGGCACACCGCAGCCGCCATAATACCAATAGGGCCGGCACCGGAGATGAGTACGTCTTCACCGACCAGGTCGAAGGATAAGGCGGTATGTACCGCGTTGCCGAAGGGATCAAAAATCGCTGCCAGCTCGTCGGAAATATTGTCGGGAATTTTGAATGCATTAAAGGCGGGAATAACCAGATACTCTGCAAAGCATCCCTGGCGGTTAACGCCAACGCCTTGGGTATTTCGACAGAGATGGGTACGGCCTGCGCGGCAGTTTCGGCAGTGCCCACAGGTGATATGCCCCTCACCCGAAACCCGATCGCCTATGTTAAACCCTTTAACCTCCTGACCAATAGCCACCACTTCACCGACATATTCGTGGCCGACAATCATGGGGACCGGGATGGTTTTACGCGACCAGTCGTCCCAGTTGTAAATATGTACGTCTGTCCCACAGATGGCGGTTTTACGAATTTTTATCAGCAGATCGTTGTGACCCGGCTCGGGAACTGGCGCATCAGTCACCATCCAGATGCCCTGCTCTTTTTTCAACTTAGCCAGTGCTTTCATGGTTAATCCTCAGGCAATGACGCCAAGTTGTTTACCAATGCGCGTGAAAGCTGCCACCGCCGTTTCGAGTTGCTGCTGGCTGTGCGCTGCTGAAATTTGGGTTCGGATGCGTGCCTGACCTTTTGGCACAACCGGATAGAAAAACCCGGTGACATAGATGCCTTCCTGTTGTAACAACTGAGCAAATTCCTGCGCGACGCTGGCTTCTCCCAGCATGACCGGAATGATGGCATGATCGGCGCCGGCCAGCGTAAAACCTGCCGATGTCATTTTTTCGCGGAAGAAACGTGCGTTGTCCCACAAACGCTGACGCAAACTGTCGCCTTCGCTTAATAAATCCAGCACGCGAAGAGAAGCCGCGACAATTGCCGGTGCCAGCGAGTTAGAGAACAGATAAGGCCGTGAGCGCTGACGCAGCCATTCCACCACCTCTGCTTTGGCAGCAGTGTAACCGCCTGATGCGCCGCCCAGCGCCTTGCCCAGCGTGCCGGTGATAATGTCGACCCGGTCCATGACGTCGCAATACTCATGTGTTCCGCGACCGGTACTTCCGACAAAGCCAACCGCATGGGAATCATCGACCATGACAAGTGCGGAATAGTCGTCTGCAAGATCGCAAATGGCGTTCAGATTGGCGATCACGCCGTCCATTGAGAACACGCCGTCCGTGGCAATCATAATGGTCTTCGCCCCGTTATCCCTGGCTTCCTTCAGGCGGTCGCGCAGTTGCGCCATATCATTGTTAGCGTAACGATAGCGCTGTGCTTTACACAGGCGTACACCATCAATAATCGATGCATGATTGAGTGCATCAGAGATGATGGCATCTTCCGCGCCCAGTAAGGTTTCAAACAGCCCGCCGTTGGCGTCAAAACAGGAGGAGTAGAGAATGGCGTCCTCCATTCCCAGAAAATCGGCGAGCTTTTTTTCCAGCTGTTTGTGTATATCCTGAGTACCGCAGATAAAACGCACGGATGCCATGCCAAAACCGTGCGAATCCATGCCCTCTTTGGCTGCCTGAATTAAGGCTGGGTGGTTGGCCAACCCCAGGTAGTTATTCGCGCAAAAGTTAATTACGGGACGATCAGGCCCGACCTCAATTTCTGCCTGCTGTGCGGAGGTAATAATACGTTCTTTTTTGAATAAACCTTCACGCTGGGCGGCGTCGAGTTGCTGCCGGATATGTTGGTAAAAATGCGCTGGCATTATCCTGCTCCTGATAAGGTGGAAATCTGGCAAATATTACTGAACATATCGCCTTTCTACGCTTAATCGACCAAAAGAATGTTAATTTTGCAGCATAGTTCACGCCATTCTGTTGGATGTGCAGGACCTTACAGAGTCATCTGGCTGTCTGGAGCGGGATGAAATGTTATGATGTAGGCATTACGTGTGAAATGTCCCGTTTCAACTCAAAACTTTAAAGGTAACAGTATGATTATCGTAACCGGTGGCGCAGGAATGATCGGCAGCAATATTGTCAAAACGCTGAACGATCGCGGTCACAACGACATTCTGGTCGTGGATAACCTTAAAGATGGCACCAAATTCGTGAATCTGGCCGATCTGGATATCGCTGATTACATGGATAAAGAAGAATTCCTGACCTATATCATGTCAGGTGAAGATCTTGGTCCGATTGAAGCCGTTTTTCACGAAGGTGCCTGCTCAGCCACCACCGAGTGGGACGGTAAGTACATGATGGATAATAACTATCAGTACTCTAAAGATCTGCTGCACTTCTGTCTTGAGCGTGAAATTCCGTTCCTTTACGCTTCTTCTGCCGCCACCTATGGTGGACGCAATGAGAATTTCATTGAAGAGCGCCAGTACGAACAGCCACTGAATGTCTACGGCTATTCAAAAATGCTGTTCGACCACTACGTGCGTCAGATCCTGCCTGAAGCCTCCTCGCCGGTATGCGGCTTTCGCTACTTTAACGTTTACGGCCCGCGTGAAAGCCATAAAGGCAGCATGGCAAGCGTGGCGTTTCATTTAAACACGCAGATTAGCAATGATGAAAATCCAAAGCTGTTTGAAGGCAGCGACGGCTTTAAACGTGATTTTATTCATGTCGATGATGTGGTGTCGGTGAATCTGTGGTGCTGGGAGAATGGGATTTCCGGCATCTATAACTGCGGAACAGGCCGCGCCGAATCCTTCCAGGAAGTGGCAGATGCGGTGCTTAATTTTCACCAGAAAGGCCAGATTGAGTACATTCCTTTCCCTGACAAGCTGAAAGGCCGCTACCAGGCTTACACGCAGGCCGACCTGTCTAATTTACGCGCAGCGGGTTACGACAAACCGTTTAAGACCGTGGCACAGGGCGTTTCTGAATATATGGTTTGGTTAAATCGCAACGTCTAAAGGAATAGATACCGGTAATGAAAATTCTGGTGATCGGCCCGTCGTGGGTCGGCGATATGATGATGTCGCAAAGTCTCTATCGTACCCTCAAGGCCGAACATCCTGACGCAGTGATTGATGTGATGGCACCTGCGTGGTGCCGTCCTTTACTTTCACGGATGCCTGAAGTGAATCAGGCGCTGGCGATGCCGCTGGGTCATGGCGCGTTAGCGCTTGGCGAGCGCCGTCGGCTGGGCAAATCGCTCCAGGCCAGCCATTATGACCGCGCTTATGTTTTACCCAACTCTTTTAAATCAGCGCTGGTTCCCTTTTTTGCCGGGATCAAGCGCCGTATTGGCTGGCGCGGAGAAATGCGTTACGGCCTGTTAAACGATTGTCGGGTACTGGATAAAGCCGCGTTTCCGCTGATGGTTGAGCGCTATGTGGCTCTGGCTTATGACTCACCAGTCCGCTCAGCGCGGGAACTGCCGCAACCCCTGCTAACGCCTCAGCTACAGGTCAGTGAACAGGAAAAAAGTGAGACGTCCGCGCAGTTTCAGCTGACTCCCGAGCGGCCGACGATTGGTTTTTGTCCCGGTGCAGAGTTTGGGCCGGCAAAACGCTGGCCGCATTTTCACTATGCGACGCTTGCCCAGCAGTTAATCAGTGAGGGTTATAAGATTCTGCTGTTTGGCTCGGCTAAAGATCATTCCACCGGTGAAGAAATCCTGTCTTCGCTACCGGAAGCGAGCCGTGCACATTGCCGCAATCTGGCTGGCGAAACGCAGCTGGAACAGGCTGTTATTCTGCTGGCTCAGTGCCACGCAGTGGTCAGTAATGATTCGGGCCTGATGCATATTGCCGCAGCGTTAAACCGACCGCTTGTCGCCTTATATGGTCCCAGCAGCCCTGACTTTACGCCGCCTCTGTCTGACCGGGCACGTATTCTCCGTTTAATTAGCGGCTATCATCGTGTACGCAAAGGCGATGCCGGGCAGGGCTATCACCAAAGTCTTATCGATATTCAGCCCGCACAGGTTCATGAAACATTGAGCACGTTGTTGCGCGAAGTCCAGGAGGGGACATGCACGTCCTGATCGTCAAAACCTCCTCCATGGGAGACGTCCTGCATACGCTGCCCGCACTCACCGATGCCATGCATGCCCTGCCCGGAATACGCTTTGACTGGGTGGTGGAAGAAAATTTTGCACAAATCCCGACCTGGCATCCGGCAGTGGATAAGGTTCTGCCTGTCGCCATTCGACGCTGGCGTAAACACTGGTTTGGCAGCCTGCAGCGTGAAGAGCGCGTGCGTTTCAAGCGTGAGCTTCAGTCTCGTGACTACGACATCGTGATCGACGCTCAGGGGCTGATTAAGAGCGCCGCGCTTGTGACTCGTCTGGCTAAAGGCGTTAAGCACGGCCTGGACAATCGTAGTGCGAGAGAACCTTTCGCCAGTTGGTGGTATGACAAAAAGCACGAGATCAGCAAGCAACAACATGCAGTCGAGAGGACGCGTGAGCTGTTTGCTAAAAGTCTGGGTTACGATAAACCCCCGTCTCAGGGGGATTATGCAATTGCTGGCCATTTTCTGAAGCCCTTATCACAGCATGAGAGCCCTTATCTGGTATTTCTTCATGCCACTACCCGTGATAACAAGCACTGGCCAGAAGCTCACTGGCGAGAGTTGATTGAACGTGTCCGGCCAGCGGGCTTGCGTGTAAAGCTGCCATGGGGCGCTGAACATGAACATCAGCGTGCGCTGCGTCTGGCTGAAGGTTTTGAGCACGTAGAAGTCTTGCCTAAGCTTTCTCTTGAAGCCGTAGCACAGCAGTTGGCAGGCGCAGATGCCGTAGTGTCGGTAGATACAGGGCTGAGCCATCTGACCGCCGCACTAGACAGGCCCAATATCACGTTATATGGCCCCACCGATCCGGGTTTGATTGGGGGTTATGGGCAAAATCAGTTCGTACTCAAATCCACTGATAACAATCTTAACAGTATTACTCCAGAGAAGGTGTCAAACGCGCTCGGTCCGTTACTCGACAAATAAAAAACGAGCAGAGTCAATCTGCTCGTTTTGTCTTCTATGCCTGTCTTTTAATTAACAGATAGACAGGTACCCCCAGCATAAGCACTATTGCACAGCGTAAATCAATAAATAAAGTGTCAGTCAGGCCATAAATAAAATTAGGCGTTAAGAGCAAAATGACGCCGGCAATACTTTCATTATTTTTTATGAAAATATAGGCCAGTGAAAAAAAGAATGATGCCAGTAGCAAAGCGCCCCAAATACCCCTTAAGCTAAGGCTATCAATGAATTCATTATGCATATGAAAATCTATTGCACGTAATGCTTCAGGATTTTTATGTTCATATTGATCAATATAATTTTTAATCTCAATATAACGCTGATCTGCACTTTGACCCATTGGGTGTTTTGCAAAAGCATACAGTCCTGCTTTCCATAAACTAAATCTCGCACCAAGAGAAGTATTTCCATTATTGGCATTATAATCTTTAATCTCACTTGATGTAGAGACAATTCTTTCGAAAGCATTGTAAAACGGCTTATGATTAATAAAAAAAGTGATCGCAATGATTGCAACCATCAGTAAGATAATGTTCCTGTTAATAAGTTTTGACTGAGCCAAAAAAACAAAAACCAATATTGGGTAGGTTAGTATAACAGACCGCGTCTCAGTAAGTAACAGCACATAAAACCCAAGAAGAATGACTAAGACATTCAATAAAAATGAAAACTTTGTTTTTAAAGTCGAAGTAACATATATAGCCGCAAAAGCCTGAATAGCATAGACATAGGCTACAGTAGTCGCAACAGTTTTGATTTCCAGTCGGACACCCGGGTTTTGGTAATGAATGAGAATCCCTTGCACGGAAACATATAAAAAACCTACAAGAATCAAAATCTTGGAAAACAAAAAACCATTCTTTGAGATATATTCTTTCTGTTGCGCAAGGTAGTAAATGATAACGCTCGCCATCAATATGCGAATCGCTACGTAATAATAGTTTTCATCAACTGAAAACATTACAATTGAATGGAAAAACTTAGCATGCAAGATAAGTCCTAAAGCGAGGAAGGCACTCGTCAGCGAAAAATAAAAGACGCTATCTGTCTTTAAATTCCGTCTGTTCAAAAAAATATCAAAAAATGATATTATGAATGCTATAAAAAGTGCATTGCGACAGACTGTTGACGCATTCAATGCAGTTGAAAAAGATACACAACTTAGTGCGAGTACTATTGCTGGCACTTTAAATTTTATCGTCATTTCATTTTTACCTGGGTAAGAAAATCTTCGATGTTCTTAATCATATCGTTTCTGTCAGACAGGATCATATTCCTTTGCTCAATCCCCTCCAGAAAACGCAAATAGTTTCCTTTTTGTAATATTCCTTCAATTGCATCTGCACCATCAAGATAAGAAACGATCATGGGTTTGTTAATTTTGTTATTTACAGGATCATATACAAACTTTCTTTCAACATCAGCAGGGTAGCCTGTCTGGCTAATATAGTCTTGTATGCTCAGCGTCGGTTTGATACCTATTCCGGTTACCTCATGTATATTCACTTCTGGTTGTCCGTCAACGACAGAATAAATACAGGGGACTTTATGCAACTGTGCATCAAGACAGGACAAACCAAAACTTTCTGCAACAGACAGACTCATATAGAGGTGAATAGAATCATAAAAATCACCTAAATCCTCCTGATAACCAAGGAAGCTGACATGTTTTTCTAGTCCTCTTTCTTTGACCAAAGCTCTCAAGTGCGTTTCTTCTGGCCCTTTTCCGGCAATCAAAAGACGGGCATTGATATCGCGTTTGAGTAGCTCAGCCACCATAAGCACAGAGACAGCAATCCCTTTTACACCAGCCAGTCGCGAAGCAGTCCCCAGAATTAACTCATGCTTTGACGGAGGTGTTTTGAGCCTCATATTGGCTTTAGGGACAGGTAATGTATTGGGAATAATTTTTACAGGCACACTTATCGATAATCGCATCTGCATCATCGCTTTCGATGCTTTGCTGGGAGCAATAGCGGCATCAATGTAATTTATAAATTCACGCGTGCGTTGATTATTATCGAATACCCATGACGAACCATGGTCATAATAAACGGTTTTAACGTCACGCGGCTTACCTGATAAGCGAGGTATAAGATCCCATACCACCAACACATCCGCTCCTTCTCTTTCAATTCGTTTTTTAAGGACAACTGGTCTTAAAAAAGGAGGGAATTTTATTTTAGCAAAAGGGAAAATCTTATTTACAAATTGAATGTCATGACCGACCAAAGATTGCTTGATGCTCGGGTCTACATTGTTACTTATGCAAAATATTTTATTTTGTAAATTGCTCTCGCTAATAAATTGCAAAAAGATTTTTTCAGCCCCACCCATTTTATCCAGGTTGATAATATGAATCACCTTCATAACATTATTCCCTACTATTTATTGCGTTCGATGTTGTCATAAAGGCTTTAAGACATCGAAATAATCTTCAAATGTATCTATAACCTGATCTACAGAAATGGATTTCATCGCACCATCACCTAATGTTTCGGCCTTCAGGGCAGACTGGACGCCCAGGATGGCATGGTGGATATTCAGATCTTGATAAGGCCCACTAAACACAGGCTGAGCCGTCGCAAACAGACTGAGCGTTGGTACTTTCAGTGCGATCGCGACGTGAAAAGGTCCAGTATCGCCTGTCAGTAAAGCATCAAACTGATTTATTGTTTCAACAAGTTGTGGCAGTGAAGTTTTACCAATCGTATTGACCACACGATGATGCAATTGAGGGCTCAGTTGTGCCATAAACTGCTGTCCTAAAACCACTTCTCCCGGACCACCGATTAAAACAATATCAAGATCTTCATTATGGGAGAGTGCGCGTTTAGCCACAGCGGCGAAAGAGTCGATGGGCCAGCAACGTTCAGGGGAAGATGCACCTAACTGAAAGCCTAATTTTTTTCTCTCTCGTGTCGTGAAACATTTTGGCGGCAAATGAGGCAACCGCATTTCAACGGCTGAAGTATCACACCCCAGTGGCGCAATAAGCTCCAGTTTGCGCTGTATAAGATGCCCTTTATAACCCACGGTATAGTTAGTCAACCAGCGATCAATTAGAGATTCATCATCATGATAGTTATCGCGGAAGATATAACTGGCACCAGCTAAAACAGCACTCGTATAGTCATAGGGCGCATGTGAATGAAGAATCACGGCCAATTCTGGACGGCCCTTTTTCTGAAGCGCTTTTACAAGGGCAGGCACCTGTTTAACTTTGCTATTCCAGTAGACGACGTCATCCCAGTCGTTTCCACCCGTTAAAAAATCACGAAATTTAGGATGTGCTACAAGTGTGATCCAGGCATCGGGAAAACGTTGCCGCAGGGCTCCTATCGCTGGTGTATTCATCATGAAATCTCCCAGCGCTGTCGTAGAATAAATGACAATATTTTTGAAGTCGTTTGGTTGATTATCTGATAAAAATTCAGCTCTGGAGCCTACCATGCCGTTACGTCGGGTAACTGTGCGTAAATAAAGATTTATTAATTCAAATTTCCAGCGCTTACGCATTATTCACCCTTAAACGTTGCATAATAATCCGCCAAGGTCATACCTGTCGTTTGATGCTGTAGCCAGCTAAATAATTGCTCTAAATCAGCATAAAGTTGTTCAATATCTTTTTCATTTTTGAACGTGGGGCTCCCCCCTGGCATGAACTCTGAAGAATGGAGCATAAACTCAACATAGTCTGCGCCTTCGGCGATAGACTGATTGACGACTTTTTTCATCTGTTCGAGATTGCCACCTACTGGCCTTAACCAGTTCACGGATGAAACAGGATGCTTGCCACGCAGCTTTTTCACGCCCATTTTGATGCTGTTGATAACAGGCGAATATTTATATTGAATGCTCATAGGAACCTCGAGCAATGTCGATTGGCCACTTTTAGCAATGTCATCAGGATCAATAAGATAAGCACGACGTGGAAAGTTAACGTAGTCACTGCCCCCCTTCCCGGCTGGGTTGCCCATCGAGCTGCTCCAGTTAACACGAGGTGTTACTGAGCAATCAACCTGATAACCGAATTCCGTCAACAAACTGGCATAATATTCGTTAAATGCCCAGCGCCCGGCGCGATGGCTGAGCATTTTAGTTTGAAAGGTATCCTCAAGAAGCTGAGTCATGTACTTAACTTTCTCCCTGATGACTGCATGAGGATATTCGATTAAGTATGGCTTATGCCGCCAGTCGTCGCCGGTGAGGTCATGCAGAGGTGGACTATTCCACGCATGGAGATGCATCCCAACTTCACCCTGGCCACGCGCAATAACATCCTTTGCAAATTCAACGTAGACAGGATCGACGGCCATTTCATAGTTAGTCAACCAGGTAGGTTTAAAGTCATATTTCTCGCATAAAGACTGAAATCGCGGCAGGAAAATCGCATTTCGTGTAGTGATGCTGTCATGATTCTCCCAAAGATTATCGCCTTCAGTATCGATAGTAATGAGAAATGCAAGTCTTGACATAATGGCTTTAATCCCAAAAAAATGAATAGCTATGTTACGCACCAGACCTCATCTGCGCAAATTCATTTAGTTACCATGAATTATAAAAACTTTAATCATAGCAATGACATAGATACTAGATTAAGATTTTGATAACAATTTTAGGACTCGGGCAGGCATTATCATGACAAGACATATTCTTTTTATCATTGATGGCTTACCGGGTGGTGGCGCTGAAAACGTGACGTTAACCCTGGCTGAGGGCATCGCGCATCGCGGTTATCCGGTCACACTGATATCGCTTAGTAAGAAACTAGACTACACCATTCCCGGCAATATTGACTACCGAGTGTGTCACGATAATGGTACAGGTCCGCTTCGCAAGTTAACTGAACTCTCACGCCGGGCACGCCAGCTTGATGACAGGCTTGAACTACTTTTTGCTGAAAAAGGGCCACCCGCGCTTGTCATTTCAAGCTTGCATAAAACCGATCGTATTGTTGTCAGGTCTCGCATGTTACAGAAATGTAATGTCTGGCACTGTATCCATGGTATTTTTTCCCGTTCGTACCTTGGTAATAAAAATGCGTTTTCTCGTTATTTAAAAAAATACAAAATTCAACGCACCTATCACCAACGCAATATTGTGACGGTTTCTGAAGCGGTAGGGGAGGACATGATCAATAATGTGGGCGTCAGGCCTGCCAAGAGGTTGACCATTTATAACCCTTTTGATTTTGATAAAATCAAACAACGTTCGATGGGACACAATCCCTTTGCAGGTGAAAACTACATTCTGCATATTGGCCGTCTTCATCAGGTTAAGCGACAGGACCGTCTTCTTGAAGCATTTGCTATGGCTGACATTCCCACCAAACTCATTATCCTCGGTCAGGGAGAGAAGTCGGTTACGGAACAACTTAACGCGCTTATTGTCAGACTTAACCTGCAGGATAAGGTGATGTTGGGCGGGTTTATGTCCAATCCTATACCCGTACTAAAAGATGCGCGTTTATTTGTGTTGAGTTCGGACAGTGAGGGCTTGCCTACAGTATTGATCGAATCACTGGTTTGTGAGACACCTGTTGTCAGCACCGCTTGTCCTGGAGGGGTGAAAGAAATCATGGTGGGTGAACTGGCCAGCTATCAGTCTGCACTTGATGCCTCTTCATTAGCCACTAAAATCCGCCATGGCTGGCAGTCTCCGCCTGACATTACGCCTGCAATGTATGCTAAATTTGACATCAATCTTATCATCGAACGTTATCTCAGCCTGATGGCCGATAAAAATAGCGACTCGAAATAACAAGGAACGATATGGCTATCCTGGTTACCGGCGGCGCCGGTTATATCGGTTCACATACTGTGCTGACCCTTCTGGAGGCAGGTCACGAAGTTGTCGTCATAGACAATCTTTGCAATGCATCTTCAGAGTCAATTAATCGTGTGGAAGCCCTTAGTGGTAAATCGCTGGCTTTTTATCAAGCCGATGTACGCGATGTAGATCAGGTCAGAGCCATTTTTTCTCGTCATGCTATCTCATCGGTTATTCACTTTGCCGCGCTAAAGTCCGTTGGTGAGTCGGTGTGTAAACCGCTGGAATACTACGACAATAATTTAAAAAGCACGATGGTTCTTGTGGCGGAAATGCGCCGGGCGGGCGTCAATAATTTAATATTCAGCTCATCTGCCACCGTTTACGGCCAACCAGAATGTATACCTTTGCGAGAGGATGCACGCATCGGTGGCACGACTAATCCGTATGGCACAACTAAATTAATGATTGAACAGATATTGCAGGATTACTCGCGAGCCTGTCCCGATTTCTCTGTGATTATTTTGCGTTATTTTAATCCGGTGGGGGCACATCCATCCGGTATGATCGGCGAAAATCCCAATGGTGTTCCGGCAAATCTCGTACCTTATCTTACGCAGGTCGCCGTCGGTAAGCTGGAAAAATTATTGATCTACGGCAATGATTACCCCACCAAAGACGGAACCGGAGTCCGGGACTATATTCACGTAATGGATGTTGCTGAAGGCCACCTCAAAGCACTCGATGCGGTTAACTGCCGACAAGGTGTAAGCATATACAATCTCGGCACCGGTATCGGCTATTCTGTTCAGGATATCCTGCGTGCGTTTGAAAAGGTTATCGGGCGACCAGTACCACATGAGATTGTTTCCAGACGAGACGGCGATATTGGTGAGTGTTGGTCAGATCCTTCCCTGGCAAAACAACAGCTTGGCTGGCAGGCAAGGCGCAATCTGGACGATATGGTAAAAGATGCCTGGCGCTGGCAATTAAGTCACCCTGAGGGGTTTAAATCCTGAGCTGGACAAAACATGTTATCCAGCCGTTTTTCGTTAGATGGACTCAAGTCGTTGCCAGGCCAGCCAGGCCTGGTCGACACTGATATCCGTGCTCTCCCCAGAGTCAGTCTGAAGAATTTCATGTTTTCCTGACCATGGGTGCCAAAGTGCAGCATCCGTATCGCCGAAAAACACCACCTGCTTTTTATGCAGTGCTGCTGCGATGTGCATTTGTCCACCATCACTGCACAGTATTTGTTTACAACAGTTAAAGCCTGCCATAAGTTCACGAATCGTTGCTGTTGGATATGCAGCAACGCGTTCTGAATTTACTTTAGTTAACAATGCCTCTACGCGAGCCTGATCGCCAGGATCGTTGGGATCCAGCGTTCCCTGAGGTGACCAAAAAATTAAAATGTGTGCATCCGATTCATCTAACAATTTTTCGATCAATTGCGCATAGCTTTCCAACGACCAGCGACGCTTGGCCGAACGACTACTAATGTGAATGCCATAAAAACTTTGTCCCCGAGGAAAAAAAACCTTGATACGTTGTTCTGCTTCTTTTTTTTCTGTATTCGTTAAATAAATTCGCACATCAGGAACGACAAGACGTAACGACGTCAATGCGGTGAGATAACTAAACGTTTGTTCAACCTGATGCTGGCCTGAAAAATCGCCCTTGTCGAAACATTTTGTCAGACCATCGCCTTTTTCACCTGCGCCAATGATATGTTGTGCGCCCGCCATACGCGCGAGGCGAAGGCTGTATTTACAGGGAACCGGATTAGCCAGTACAGCTGCATCGAAATGCGTCTTGCGTAAAGCCCAGAAGATTTTTAAACGGTGCCAATAAACGCCCACTGCGCTTTCATTCTTACTGCGATGTTTGGCTTTTTTATAGACATGCAGCGCGTCAATATGCGGGTTATGCAGCACCACATCCTGCGCCACTTTATTTACCAACAGCGTCAGTTTAGCTTCAGGAAAGGCTGTCTTTATGCCTTCCAGTAACGGTGTGGTACAAACCATATCACCAATGTTGTCGCGCCTTATGACGAGGATATTTTTCATATTGTACCTGGTTATACGTACCTGACCGGACTGGAGCGTACACACGCCATAAAGTTGCGAAAAAATAAATTTCTGCTACCTATCAAGGTTTGACCCTAAATGCACAAAAAGTTCTATCGGCATTCGTAATAATGTCGGCGGAAATCCGTCTCTTTTCACTTGAAGTTATGCTGCTGTGTCACAAAATTCGCCTTTACTATCGATAATCACACCAATGTTTAACGCTGGTGCCATGTTTGAGACATTTATTCAGTCTTTACTGGCTCAGACGCTGACATCTCTGGAAATCATCCTTGTCGATGATGGATCGACTGACGGCTCGGGTGAGAGAGCGGATGACTACGCACAACGTCATCCTCATATCCGGGTCATTCACCAACCTAATGGTGGTGTATCACGTGCACGCAATGCCGGGCTGGCTGTTGCATCCGGTAAGTACGTAACCTTTCCAGACGCTGATGACACCATGAAGCCAGAGATGTATAAGACACTGGTCGATATGGCAGAGGCAGACGATCTCGATGTGGCGCAATGCAATGCCGAATGGTTTTTCCAGGCTAGCAATGAAACCCAGCCGTTGATACCGCCTGAACGACTCTCAAGCACATCCGTCCTTAGCGGCCCTGAGTGGCTTAACAAGGCGCTGAAGACTCATCGCTATAAACATGTTGTCTGGCTCGGTATTTACCGACGCGAACTGATTGAAAAACTGAAGCTAAATTTTGAACCCGGCCTGCACCATCAGGATATTCCGTGGACCACAGAGTTCATGCTGAATGTAAAACGCGCGCGCTATACCGATAAACAGCTGTATCGCTACTATCTGCACGATGCTTCAATCAGCAACCGCAAGCGGACCGGCCTGCGTAACGTTGAATATCAGCGTCACTATCTGAAAATTGCGCAAATGCTGGAGTCAATTAACAGCCGCTATCGCCATAAGGTAAAAATTTATCCGGCCTTTCACTATCAGATTACTTACGAAGCCCTGAGCGTCTGTCACAGTATCCGACGCGAACCGGACGAATCAGCGCGACAGGCGATGATTGCCGATATCTTCGCGACCCAGACACACACGCGTATGCTGCGTAATGCGCGCGGTGTAAAACAGTGGTATCACCTGCTGCTATGGCTGGGTCGAATTTATTACTGGCGCAGGAAATAAGCGGCGTCACTTGCTTTAACCTCAAAAGGGTTTGCCCTACAATCGGCTCACTGAATTCTGAGAGCATTTGAGTATGACAAGCCCGATTCCAGTCCAGTTTGCACCCAAAAAAATTCTGTTAATCAAACTACGTCATCACGGCGACATGCTGCTGACTACGCCTGTCATCAATGCTTTGCATCAGCATTATCCGCAGGCCAGCATTGATGTCCTGCTCTACAAAGAAACCCGGCCCATGCTGGAAGCACATCCTTCTGTCCGTCATCTGCACATCATCGATCGAAACTGGAAAAAGGAAGGTGGCTGGCAGACGTTTCGCCATGAAGTCGCACTGGTCTCAGCAGTGCGAGCCTGTCATTACGATTTGGTGATTAACCTTGCCGATCAGTGGCGCAGTGCCATTCTCACCGGACTGTCTGGCGCGCCGGTACGCATTGGATTCGCGTTTAAAAAGCGTGATAACGCCTTCTGGCGCGGATGCCACAATCATTTGGTTACCACTGAAAATCATGAGCACTTACATACGGTTGAACAGAACCTTTCCGCTCTGTCACCGCTGCAGATTTCAGCCGACGGTGCCAGAGCCTCGATGCACTTCAGCCCGGACGATGCGTTAAAAGTGCAGAATATGCTGCTTCAGCAGCAGGTGAAGCCCCCTTATATCGTGCTGCAGCCTACCTCCCGCTGGCAGTTCAAATGCTGGGAGGAAGACAAGGTTGCAGCCACTATCGACCAGCTGGCTCAAGCCGACCGAAAAGTCATCCTGACAGCAGGACCGGATGATAGTGAGCTGGCGATGGTTGAGCGGATTCTGGCGCAGTGCCAGTCTCCGCATGTTATCTCGCTGGCAGGCAAACTCTCTCTGCCACAACTGGCTGCACTTATTGCTCGCGCTCAGCTCTTTATCGGCGTTGACTCAGCCCCGATGCACATGGCCGCCGCGCTCGACACGCCCTGCATTGCGCTTTTCGGCCCGACAAAACTGCAGCACTGGCGCCCCTGGGGTGACAACAATCGGGTCATCTGGGCTGGTGACTATGGCCCCCTTCCTTCTCCGGATTCCATTGATACTCGTACCGAACAACGTTACTTGTCCGTTATCCCGGTTGAGGACGTCGTTACCGCAGCAAGGAGCTATCTAAATGAGTAAGTTACGCCTGGCGATTGTCCGGCAGAAATACCGCCCTGATGGCGGGGCCGAACGCTTTATTTCACGCGCGCTGGAAGCCCTGGGTAGCGAAAAACTGGATCTCAATATCATCACCCGAAGCTGGGAAGGAAAGCCCAACCGGGACTGGCACCTGCATATCTGCAATCCAGGGAAACTGGGACGGGTTTCACGTGAACGCGGTTTTGCCCACGCGGCGCGGGCCTGCTGGGAACGTGAAAAGTTCGATATTGTTCAAAGCCATGAGCGTATCGCTGGTTGTGACATCTTTCGGGCAGGCGATGGCGTTCATCGTGTCTGGCTTGAACAACGGGCACGTATTGTTTCGCCCCTGCAGCGTCTTAGCGCCAGCCTCAGCCCATATCATCGCTATGTTCTGCAGGCAGAAGCCGATATGTTTAACTCCCCCGCACTGAAAGCGGTGATATGTAATTCTGAGATGGTAAAAAAAGACATCCTGCGCTGCTTCGCACTGCAGGCTGACAAAATACATGTCATTCACAACGCCATTGATTCAACGCGCTTTCAACCTGCGACAGAGGCCGCCCGCCATGCGGTTCGGACACAGCTGAACCTGCCCGCTAACGCGACTGTTCTGATCTATGTGGGTTCGGGATTTGAACGTAAGGGCCTCAAAGCCGCCATTGAAGCGCTGGCCAAAAGTAACCGCTATCTGATCGTGGTCGGCCAGGACAAACAGGCAAAACGTTATCAGCAGTTAGCCAGTCAGCTTCACTGCAGTGAGCGGCTTCGTTTTGTCGGCGTACAGCAGGATGTGCAGCCCTATTACCATGCTGCTGATGGATTGCTTCTGCCCACCCTTTACGATCCTTTTCCCAACGTGGTGCTGGAAGCCATGGCCTGCGGGTTGCCGGTGATCACCAGCACCGGGTGTGGCGGCGCTGAATTTATTCGCGAAGGTCAGGAAGGGTTTGTTCGTGATGCGCTGGATGTAAAAGGACTCAATCAGGCCATTAATGCCCTTTCTGCTTTAACCGTTGACGGCAGAATGGGCGAAGCAGCAAGACGCAGGATTGAACCTTACACGCCGCAAAACCTGGCACATTCACTGAACAGGCTCTATCAGCAGGTCCTGAGTCGCCACGCATGATGTGGGATGAGTGATTATGCTGTTTCTGATAAGATGCTGTATTCTGACTTTAATCTGCTTTTTTGACGCCAACGTGTCATAACGGTAACTATGACGACCATTTACACCGCATTGCTTTATCTCATTCAGCCACTTATTTGGCTGCGCCTGTGGCTGCGCGGTCGTAAAGCTCCTGCCTACCGTAAACGTTGGGCAGAGCGTTATGGCTATTGCGCCGGAAAAGTGAAGCCTGAAGGCATCGTTTTACACTCGGTTTCCGTGGGCGAAACCCTGGCGGCAGTGCCGTTGGTGCGCGCGCTACGTCATCGCTATCCAACGCTACCTATCACCGTCACAACCATGACGCCAACCGGTTCTGAACGTGCGCTCTCTGCTTTTGGCAAAGATGTGCATCATGTTTATTTGCCTTACGATCTCCCCAACGCCATCAATCGCTTTCTTGATACGGTCAATCCACGCCTGGTGATCATTATGGAAACCGAGCTGTGGCCTAACATCATTCGTATCCTGCACCAGCGCCATATTCCCCTGGTGATTGCTAATGCCCGACTTTCCGAACGATCGGCTAAAGGCTATCGCAAGCTTGGCAAGTTCATGCGTAATCTTTTACAAAGTATCACGCTGATCGCCGCACAAAACGCCGAGGACGGTGAGCGGTTTGTGCAACTCGGCCTGAAGCGCTCGCATCTGTCGGTTACCGGCAGCCTGAAGTTTGATATTTCTGTTACGCCCGAGCTAGCCGCAAGAGCAGTAACGCTACGCCGGCAATGGGCACCCCGTCGCCCTGTCTGGATTGCCACCAGCACTCATGAGGGTGAGGAAGCTATCCTGTTGGATACGCACCGTCGCTTATTACAAACCTTTCCGGATTTGCTGCTGATTCTGGTGCCGCGTCACCCGGAGCGTTTTAACGATGCCCGAGAGCTGACGCAGAAGCGCAACTTCAGTTTTACCCTGCGCAGCAGCGGTGAAATCCCATCCGGCTCAACGCAGGTTGTGATTGGCGACTCGATGGGTGAACTGATGTTGCTGTATGGCATTGCCGATCTGGCCTTTGTTGGCGGCAGCCTGGTTGAGCGCGGTGGTCATAACCCGCTCGAACCCGCCGCTCATGCTATTCCTGTGCTTATGGGCCCCCATACCTGGAACTTCAAAGATATTTGTAGCAAGCTGCAACAGGCACAGGGGCTGATTACCGTTACTGATGTCGCATCGCTGGTAAAAGAGGTGACGAACCTGCTGCAGGACGATGATTATCGTCGCTACTACGGACGCCATGCCGTAGAAGTGCTGCATCAAAACCAGGGCGCCCTTCAGCGTTTGCTGCAGTTACTTGAACCACACCTGCCGCCACGAGCCCATTAATGACATCCACTCGCCAACGCCTTTCAGTCGTGATGATTGCCAAAAATGAAGCAGAGCTGCTGCCCGACTGTCTTGCATCAGTGAGCTGGGCCGATGAGATTATCGTGCTGGATTCTGGCAGCACAGACGACACGATGGCGCTGGCCCGGGCAGCAGGCGCGCAGGTTTTTCAGGCGACGGAATGGCAGGGCTACGGCAAACAGCGCCAGCGGGCGCAGAGTTTTGCCAGTTGCGACATGATTTTAATGATCGACGCCGATGAGCGAGTCACGCCAGAGTTACGTCAGGCCATTGAACGGGTGCTCGAGGCCCCGCCAGGCGACACCGTTTACAGCTTCAGCCGCAGTAATCTTTTTTTGGGGCGATTCATGCGCCACAGCGGCTGGTACCCTGATCGAGTGATGCGTCTTTACCCACGTACGTTAAGCTATAACGATAACAGCGTGCATGAGTCACTCAACACAGAAGGCGCCTCCGTGCAGGCCCTCAAAGGCGATTTACAACACCTGACCTGTCGTAACCTGATGGCTTTCCAGCGTAAGCAGCTGGCCTATGCGGAGGCCTGGGCACAGGAACGATTTCAGCGCGGAAAAACCTGCAGCCTGTTTTCGGTCTTCAGTCATGCGCTCGGCGCCTTCGCGAAAACGCTGCTGCTGCGTGCCGGCTTTCTTGATGGTAAACAGGGTTGGCTGCTGGCGGTCGTCAATGCCCAGTACACCTTCAACAAATATGCAGCGCTATGGGCGCTGACACATGCTTCGGCGAAAGGGCGCACATGACCACGAAAGCTATTTATCCAGGCACCTTCGATCCCATCACATTAGGCCACATCGATATTGTGACGCGTGCTGCGCAGATGTTTGACCGACTGGTCGTAGCCATTGCCGCCAGCCCGAGCAAAAAGCCCTTATTCACGCTTGATGAAAGAGTTGCGCTGGCGCGTCAGGCGACCGCGCATCTGGCGAACGTTGAGGTGACAGGTTTCAGCGATCTGATGGCGAACTTTGCCCGCACTCAGCAGGCAAACATTCTGGTGCGCGGATTACGTGCCGTGTCGGATTTTGAATATGAGACACAGCTGGCGCGTATGAACCGGCATTTGCTGCCGACGCTGGAAAGCGTGTTTTTGATGCCATCGGAAAACTTTTCTTTTATCTCTTCTACCCTGGTGAAAGAAGTGGCGCGGCACGGCGGCGACGTCTCGGCCTTCCTGCCCGCGCCTGTCCACCAGGCTCTGCTGGCAAAACTGCCTTAGTGTTGACAGTTGGGGCACCAGTAAGTGCTGCGTTGCCCATGCTTGCCACTGACAATCGGTGTGCCACATGCTCTGCAGGGCTCTCCCGCGCGACCATAAACCTGTAGCTCTTGTGCAAAATAGCCCGGTTTGCCATCACTTTGTAAAAAGTCGCGTAATGTTGTTCCGCCCTGCTCGATTGAGCGCAACAGTACCGCTTTGATGGTATTCGCTAATATCGCCGCATCTTCATGGGAAAGGCTCATTGCGGGTCGATCAGGAATGATCCCTGCCGTAAACAATGACTCACTTGCATAGATGTTACCCACGCCAACGACAATTTTGTTGTCCATTAGCCACTGCTTAATCACCGTTCGCTTTCCGCGGGATTTTTCAAACAGATAGTCACCACTGAACGCTTCACTCAGCGGCTCTGGGCCGAGGTGTGCCAGTACGCTACTGCCGGCCAGGTCGCTGCTCCACAGCCAGGCGCCAAAACGCCGGGGATCGGTATAGCGCAGGACTTTACCGTTGCTCATGACCAGGTCGACATGATCGTGTTTGGCTGCGGGCAACTCTTCTGAAAGGACACGTAAACTGCCTGACATACCCAGGTGGATAATAATCCAGCCGTGCGGCAATTCGAGTAAAAGGTATTTGGCACGACGTTGAACGCTCAGCACAGGCTGATCGCTTAACGCCAGGATTTCTTGTGACACTGGCCAACGCAAACGCGCGTTGCGCACGACTGCGTGAAGAATTGTCTGACCAACCAGATGTGGCTCAATGCCGCGTCGGCTGGTTTCTACCTCTGGCAACTCAGGCATAACCTCTCCCCTGCGCATTACACAAACAAAAAACCCGGCCTGAGCCGGGTTTTTTGCAGAAAACCAAAATTACTTAATTTTGGCTTCTTTGTAGATCACATGCTGACGTACAACCGGATCGAACTTTTTCAGTTCAAGTTTCTCTGGTTTAGTACGTTTGTTCTTCGTGGTGGTATAGAAGTGACCTGTACCAGCAGAGGAAACCAGCTTGATCTTCTCACGAATACCTTTAGCCATGATTCAGTTCCTTAGTACTCTTAGTACTTCTCACCACGGGCACGCATGTCGGCTAACACCGTATCAATGCCCTTTTTATCAATAATACGCATACCTTTTACAGATACACGCAGAGTAACGAAGCGCTTCTCGCTCTCAACCCAAAAACGGTGTGAGTGCAGGTTCGGAAGGAAACGGCGTTTCGTCGCGTTCATTGCGTGGGAACGGTTGTTACCGGTCACCGGACGCTTTCCAGTTACCTGGCAGACTCGTGACATGTCTATTCTCCAAAAATCAAATCAGCTCGAGCTTTAAAAATTAGGTTTTGGCCGCCTCGTCAGGCTTACAGCCCGCCAGGCGAGTTCCATGGAACCCGCTAAGCTGGCCTAACCGCCAAACCCGAGATTCTCAAAGGTGGCGTAGTATACGCCGCTCGGCCCAAGTGCTCAAGTCCCGAACAGATAAAGATCCCGAATGATCGTGTAAAAATCCGCCACCTGGACCAGATTTTCAGGCTCAGAGCCATCCCCGCTCGGTAAATGAGACCGATTCACCCCGTCCAATCACTAAATGATCGAGCACGCGAATATTGACCAGCCGACAAGCTTCGCAGATTTTAACGGTAATGTCGCGGTCAGCCTGACTCGGCTCGGCTCTTCCTGACGGATGATTGTGTGCGATGATTAACGCTGCGGCGTTAATTTTAAGCGCCTCGCGCACAATTTCGCGCGGATGCACTTCCACACTGTTAATCGAGCCTGAGAACATTTGCCGGGCGGTTATCACCCTGTGTTGATTATCCAGAAACATCACGACGAAAATCTCACGTTCCTGCTCTGCTAACAGCGTTTGCAGATACTGGCGTGTCGCAAGCGGGCTGTCGAGGGTATTTTCACGGGCCAACTGGCTGGCGAAAAACCGTTTAGCCAGCTCAGCAACGGCACGTAGCTGAATTAGCTTAATTTCCCCTGCCCCTTTGATTCCTTTGAAATCCTCCGCACTGGCGTTCACGATGTTGTAAAGCGACCCCAGCTCTTGCAACATCTGCTGCGCCAGCTTCATCACCGGTACGCCTCTTGAACCCGTACGTAAAAAGATGGCCAGCAGTTCTGCATCGCTTAATGCATCTGCGCCCAGTCGCTTGAGTTTTTCCCGTGGTAGAAAATGATTCATTGCTGCTCTCCCTGTCGCCCCCTGTATCATCCTCTGGCAGTTAACACGCGACCAGTGAGCAAATGTGATTCTTCGGCACTTCTCGCAAACGCAGCCTTTGAACAGGTGACGGCAAGGTTTTGTGATAAAATTCGCCCATTCCGCCGTGGCTGTACGGCAACTGAAAACGAGGTCAACTGCATGATGGGATTAGCCGGTAAAAAAGTGCTTTTAGGCGTAAGCGGTGGCATCGCAGCCTATAAAACCCCCGAGCTGGTGCGCCGTCTGCGCGATCGCGGTGCCGATGTGCGCGTGATGATGACCCATGCAGCAAAAGCGTTTATTACGCCCCTCAGCCTCCAGGCCGTATCGGGCTACCCGGTAATGGACGATCTGCTCGACCCGGCAGCCGAGGCAGCCATGGGCCATATTGAGCTGGCCAAATGGGCCGATCTGATTCTGCTGGCACCCGCATCCGCGGATTTAATCGCGCGCGTGACAGCTGGTATGGCGAACGATTTAGTGACAACCGCCGTGTTGGCTACCGCGTCGCCTGTCGCGATTGTGCCGGCGATGAATCAACAGATGTACCGCGCCGCCATCACGCAAACGAACCTGACGACGCTCCAGGCGCGCGGCGTATTCATCTGGGGGCCTGACAGCGGCAGCCAGGCATGCGGCGATGTCGGGCCGGGCCGCATGCTCGACCCACTGGCTATCGTTGACCATGCGGTTCAGTGGGCCAGCCCCGTCAACGATCTGCAACATCTCAACATTATGATTACCGCCGGCCCGACTCGTGAAGCCCTCGATCCCGTGCGCTATATCAGCAACCACAGCTCAGGAAAAATGGGTTTTGCCATTGCGGCCGCGGCCGCCAGACGCGGTGCCAGCGTCACACTGATTAGTGGCCCGGTTAGCTTAGCAACGCCCGTGGGCGTTAAGCGGGTGGATGTAACGTCGGCACGGGAGATGCAGTCTGCGGTGATGGATGAGATAAATAAACAACATATTTTCATTGCAAGCGCAGCCGTGGCAGACTACCGGGCAGCCGACATTGCGGATGAGAAAATCAAGAAACAGGATGACGATGATAATGTCACCCTGCAGCTCATTAAAAATCCCGATATCGTCGCGGGCGTTGCCGCATTAACGCAGGGCCGGCCTTTTGTGGTTGGATTTGCGGCTGAAACCCAGAATGTGGAAGAATACGCCCGAAAAAAACGCGCGCGTAAAAAGCTGGACCTGATCTGTGCTAACGACGTGTCGAAAGCTGGACAAGGGTTCAATAGCGACACCAATGCTCTTCACCTTTTTTGGCAGGAAGGAGAAAAGACCTTACCGCTCAGCGATAAGTCACTCCTTGGTCAACTTTTAATAGACGAGATTGTCAGCCGTTATGATGAAAAAAATAGACGTTAAAATTCTGGATGCGCGCGTCGGCAAAGATTTTCCATTGCCGACCTATGCGACACCGGGTTCCGCTGGGTTAGATCTTCGTGCCTGTATTGATGACGTGATGGAAATCGCCCCCGGGACTACAACATTAATCCCTACCGGCCTGGCTATCCATATTGCCGATCCGAGCCTTGCTGCTGTCATCCTCCCACGCTCAGGACTGGGCCATAAACATGGCATCGTACTGGGTAACCTGGTGGGGCTTATTGATGCCGATTATCAGGGTCAACTGATGGTATCGGTATGGAATCGGGGTCAGGAAAGCTTTACGCTACAGCCGGGCGACCGCATGGCCCAGCTGGTTTTTGTTCCTGTCGTTCAGGCCGAATTCAATCTGGTAGAAGAGTTTGATGCCAGCTTGCGCGGTGAAGGCGGCTTCGGTCACTCAGGTCGTCAGTAACCAGCACTACCTATTTTCACTTACGCTCATCATTTTATTTCTCATCGCCATAGGTGTTTATCTTGTGGCTGATGCGTAGGTGTTGCCTGTTTATGGTGAAATTCAGGGGTTTTTAAGGGCATGGCAGAAAAAAAAGTCGTAAAGCGGAATCGTCGCGAAGAGATTTTGCAGGCGCTGGCGCAGATGCTTGAGTCCAGCGATGGCAGCCAACGAATCACTACCGCGAAGCTCGCGGCCAACGTCGGTGTTTCGGAAGCGGCGCTGTATCGTCATTTTCCCAGCAAAACACGGATGTTTGACAGCCTGATCGAATTTATTGAAGACAGTCTGATTACCCGCATCAATCTCATTCTTAAAGATGAAAAAGAAACAATGGCGCGCCTGCGTCTTATTGTGCAGCTGATTCTGGGGTTTGGTGAGCGTAATCCGGGGTTGACACGTATTTTAACGGGTCACGCGCTGATGTTTGAACAGGATCGTTTACAAGGGCGCATTAACCAGCTGTTTGAGCGCATTGAAGTCCAGCTACGTCAGGTGATGCGTGAGCGGAAAATGCGAGAGGGTGAAGGCTTTCAAACCGATGAAGCATTATTAGCCAGTCAGCTACTGGCTCTGTGTGAAGGATTACTGTCGCGTTACGTTCGCTCGGAGTTCCGCTTTAGTCCCACCGCTGACTTTGACACCCGCTGGCCGCTGATTGCGGCCCAGCTGGTGTAACAGGCAGGCGGGCAGCGCCCGCCTGTAATCAGACGCCGTACGCTTTTTGATACGCACGCACCTGCGCTAAATGATCGGCCATATGCGTTTTTTCAGCCAGATAGTCGATCAGGTCGTTGAGCGTGATAATGGCGGTAACCTTGCAGGAATAGTCACGTTCCACTTCCTGAATAGCGGAAAGCTCTCCCCGGCCACGCTCCTGACGATCCAGTGAAATCATGACGCCAGCCAGACTCGCATCATGAGCATTAATGATATCCATCGACTCGCGGATTGCCGTGCCTGCCGTGATAACGTCATCGACCAACATAACTTTACCCTGTAGCGGGCTTCCCACCAGCAGACCGCCCTCACCGTGATCTTTCGCCTCTTTACGGTTAAAGCAGTAAGGCACATCCCGGTCATGATGATCGGCTAAGGCAACCGCTGTCGTGGTCGCAATAGGAATCCCTTTATAAGCGGGCCCGAACAGCAAATCGAAATCCACGCCGCTGTCCACTAACGCCTGCGCATAGAAACGCCCCAGCAGCGCTAAGTCTCGCCCGCTGTTAAACAGACCGGCATTAAAGAAATAGGGACTTTTACGACCAGATTTTAACGTAAACTCACCAAATTTAAGCACCTGCTTATTCAGTGCGAATTCAATAAACTGCCGCTGCCAGGCTTTCATGTCTTACTCCTCAGATAAAAAAAGGCGACTCTGCGGTCGCCTGTTACTTTATTTTTCCAACGCCGCTTTTTGCGCCTGAATTAACTCTTCGATGCCGCCGCGGGCCAGCGCCAGCAGTGCCAGCAACTCTTCATGGCTGAAAGGTTCGCCTTCCGCCGTGCCCTGCACCTCGATCATACGGCCGTCTTCCATCATCACGACGTTCATATCGGTTTCAGCTGCGGAGTCTTCAACATATTCAAGGTCACACAGGGCTTCACCGTTAACAATGCCCACAGATACCGCCGCGACCATCCCTTTCATCGGGTTCGCTTTGAGCTTACCGCTGGCAACCAGTTTGTTTAGTGCATCCGCCAGTGCCACGCAGGCGCCGGTGATAGATGCGGTACGGGTGCCACCATCAGCCTGGATGACGTCGCAATCAAGCGTAATGGTATATTCACCCAGCACTTTAAGATCGACGGCTGCGCGGAGTGAACGGGCGATCAGACGCTGAATTTCCAGCGTGCGGCCGCCCTGTTTGCCTTTCGCGGCTTCACGAGCCATGCGGCTATGCGTTGAACGCGGCAACATGCCATATTCGGCAGTGACCCAGCCCTGTCCCTGTCCTTTGAGGAAGCGCGGAACACCTTCATCCACCGTGGCAGTGCAGAGCACTTTGGTTTCACCGAATTCCACCAGAACGGAACCTTCTGCGTGTTTAGTGTAATTGCGGGTCAATGTGACTGGACGCACCTGATGTGCGCTACGGCCTGCTGGACGCATGGTTATCTCCGGCTTGCAAATGATTGGCTGCGTATTATACGGACTTCCTGGCCCGCTGTCTCTTGCAGTGGGCTGTAAGGCTCAGGATGAAATTCATGTGGGAGTATGGCTAAATGCCCTACCTTTTGCCGCATTTTACGAACAGATTAAACTATGGCCGCTATTTTACATTTCCTGCTGGCGCTGGTGGTGATTTTCGCCCTTGCGCTGTTGGTCAGTCATGACCGTAAACACATTCGTCCGCGCTATATCATTCAGCTCATTATCGTTGAAGCCGCGCTGGGCTGGTTTTTCCTTCATTCTGCCAGTGGACTGGCGCTCGTGGGAGCGGTGGGCAGCTTCTTTGAAACATTACTGGGTTTTGCTGCACAAGGCACAGAGTTTGTTTTTGGCGGCATGAGTCAGCAGGGCCTGGCCTTTATCTTTCTTGGCGTACTTTGCCCGATTGTTTTTATTTCCGCCCTGATTGGTATTTTGCAGCACTGGCGCATTCTGCCGTTGCTAATCCGCCTGGTGGGAACTGTCCTGTCTAAAATCAACGGCATGGGAAAGCTGGAATCTTTTAATGCGGTCAGTACGCTGGTACTGGGTCAGTCTGAAAACTTCATCGCGTATAAAGGTATTCTGGCGGATATCCCGCCGAAGCGCCTTTACACCATGGCGGCAACCGCTATGTCTACCGTCTCGCTTTCCATTGTCGGTGCATACATGTCGATGATTGAGGCTCGCTATGTCGTGGCGGCGCTACTGCTCAATATGTTCAGCACCTTTATCATTCTGTCGATTATTAATCCCGGTAAGGAAAGCGAGGAACAGCCTGTAGCCCTGGATAAGTTGCATGAGGAGCAGAGTTTCTTCGAAATGCTGGGAGAGTACATCCTGGCGGGCTTTAAAGTGGCGATGATCATTCTGGCAATGCTGATCGGTTTTATTGCGCTGATCGCGGCCGTCAATGCGCTGTTCGCAGCGCTATTCGGCTACAGTTTCCAGCAGCTCCTGGGCTATGTTTTTTACCCTTTTGCCTGGTTAATCGGCATCCCCGCCGTCGACGCCCTTCAGGCTGGGAGCATTATGGCCACTAAACTGGTGGCCAATGAATTCGTCGCCATGATCGAACTGAAGAAAGTGGCGGCAGGCATGACGCCGCGTGGATTAGGCATCCTGTCGGTATTCCTGGTCTCGTTTGCTAACTTTGCGTCGATTGGTATTGTGGCAGGCGCGATTAAGGGGCTGAACGAACAACAGGGGAACGTCGTCTCGCGATTTGGCTGGAAACTGGTATATGGTTCGACCCTGGTAAGCCTGCTTTCGGCTGCGTTTGCCGGACTGTTTATCTGATCATCTTACGGCGGCCTGGGCCGCCGTTAATGGCATCAGAAACTCACGCAGGAAGGCGAATCGACACGCATGACCGATTCCTGACCAAACTGTTTTTTATACTGCTCACGTAGTGCTTCGACACGGCTGTTGTTATCGCTGTCAAAGTTATAGATGAGCACCAGCGCTTTGCTTTTCTCACGCGCCAGCTGACCGTTTTCACCCAACCACTGCCCTTGCGCATCATAAACAGAGAGCCCGGCTTTAAAGCGAGGCGTCACTTGTTTATCGATAAAATTCATCCAGTCCAGCGAACTCACGCTACCGCCTTGTGGCTTACTGAGACCAAACCACAATGTGGTTTGCATCATCACCTCACCGCCAGCACATATGGGAACAGGTCGGGTTGATGGCACAGGTGGCGGTGATGGCGAATGACAGCCAGCCAGCAGTAAGGTCAGCATTACAGGAAAGCGTAATACGTGAGACATAAACGGGGTCCTCAACGAGTAAGCCAGTAAACAGCATAAGTGCCTGTTGCTGAAAGCGGAAATAATTTGTTCTCTCATCCTGCTGCTGCTTACACCTGTTATGGTTAGCTTTGCCTCGTTATACTGACTTTAATCTTTCTGAAAATGAGTAACGCTTATGATCCGCAGTATGACCGCCTACGCCCGCCGTGAAGTTAAAGGCGAATGGGGCAGCGCCGCCTGGGAGCTGCGTTCCGTTAACCAACGTTATCTTGAAACCTATATTCGTCTGCCAGAGCAATTCCGCGGACTGGAGCCGATGATTCGGGAACGCATTCGCCAGCGTCTGACGCGCGGTAAAATCGAATGTAATCTGCGCTTTGATGCCGATCCCGGCGCACAAGGCGAGCTGATGCTGAACGAGTCGCTGGCTAAACAGCTGGTTCAGGCCGCTAACTGGGTGAAGATGCAGAGCGACGAAGGCCAGATCAATCCACTGGATATTTTGCGCTGGCCTGGCGTGATGTCTGCGCCAGAACAGGATCTGGACGCGATTAATACACAGCTGATTCAGGCGCTGGATGGCGCACTGGATGATTTCATTGCTGCACGTGAGAGCGAAGGCAGCGCATTGAAATCCCTGATCGAGCAGCGTCTGGAAGCGGTAACGCATGAAGTCAGTAAAGTGCGAGCTCAACTGCCTGATGTCATTAAGTGGCAGCGTGAAAGGCTGATCGCCAAACTGGAGGACGCCGAAGTGCAGTTGGAAAACAACCGCCTGGAGCAGGAACTGGTGATGATGGCGCAACGTGTGGATGTAGCAGAAGAGCTGGATCGCCTGGATGCGCACGTTAAAGAGACGTACAACATTTTGAAGAAAAAAGAAGCCGTCGGACGTCGGCTCGACTTCATGATGCAGGAGTTCAACCGCGAGTCGAACACTCTGGCCTCGAAATCGATTAATGCAGAGATCACCAATTCAGCCATTGAGCTGAAAGTGCTGATTGAACAGATGCGCGAGCAGATCCAGAATATTGAATAATTTTCTCTTGTTTTCCAAAGCTTTTCAATATTTATCAACGCCCTGATTTATCAGGGCTTTTTATTTCCAGCCTGTTTTGTACGTTTCAATTTGTTTCATCCAAGCGGTGAGCACGTCAAAGTATTGAGACCAGGCTATGACAGTAATTTGAGAAAAAGATGAGATTCTCAGCACTTCCCTTTCCCGTATATGAAGTTTATTATTACACTAATCAGCTATAGGTTAAGAGTCAGAAATGAATATCTTGTAATGACAAGGAACTGAGTTTACAGACATGACGATATTTAAAGATTTGGATCTACCTTCACAAGTAAGAGTTTGGTCTGAAAATTAATATCATAAGGAAGTTATTATGTCAGCTATGGTGTTCCCAGTCACACTTTATCAGACTAAGCATCAGTTCAATGACCACAGCTCTGATGATATGCAATGTGGCGATCTTACTGAAAAACAGCTTAGAAGCGACTTAGGTCTTGATGATGTTTCTGATGTCGTTGATCCGTGGACTGGAGAGGGAGTCTCAATATTTAGTTCCTTCCGTAAATCCCAACCAAAATCAAAAACGGTAATTGCTCAAATCCTTTTCGATGAGTTTCTTCGAGTGTCATTGCCTACATATTACTTAGGGCAACATAATTTATTTAATAATCTTGTAAAGCATTTTTATCATGGCAATGGAAAAAGCTATTCCAGCCCTTTTCTTGATAGTGCATATAAAAGTTTGATATTAAACGAACAATCCTCTCCGTTATCTTCGCTAAAAATAATCCAGTCTATGCTCGATAAGGTTGCCATTGATGTAAAAAATGGCTTATCTGATGCCGACAAAGATTCAATAACTAAAGCAATAGGAAATTCAATACTTCCTAAGTTTAACAGATGGGCAGATAGCTTTAATGGATTAGGAATGTCTATACATGACATATATGCCACAAAGATACAACTCACTAAAATTGATATCACTGAGAGTGGTTATGTAGCGAAAGTAACTTTTACGGGACAAGATCATTTTGGTCTCGACAAAACTGACATTATGAATATGAAGTTTCACTATATTAGGGCATTCCGCATCTGGTTTGTGCTCCAACGATGGGAAAAATTTGCATTTAAACCTTTTTTTACAAATATGAAAGCCGAGTTTGAAATTAGTAGCCGGAGGAATGGATGAAAGCCAGAAAAATTATAATATTTATATTAGCAGCTATTATTCTTGTATTCTTCTATTTGAATTTTTTTAATTCCACTAAGGTCCTTGCCGTTCACGGCACTGGCTCTAATAAAGAATTTTTAGTTAAAAACATGCCTTTCAGAGATAGTAGTAAAATTGAGTGGTGGGATAATAATGGAGCTAAAACCCTCTCATCCGCTGAAACTTACTTTGTTTCAATCTGGAAGTTTGACGGAAGATATCAAAAGCTTGCCCCTAAAAATTCAGGTATTTTTCCAGATCATGATACAGATTATTTACTATGCTTCGATGACATGAATACAGAAGAAAATTGTATTGATAAGTCTAATTGGATCATGGACATAACTAAGACAAAGGATGGCTATACCTATTACCGGATAGGAACCGAATCTTACTATCGGAAACCTTCTGGTGAACTCATGAAAGGTGAAAGATCAAAGACAACCATTCAATGACAGATGCAATCTGTAACCTGGCGAGCTGAACAGCTTGCCACTGTTATAAATGGAGAGTTGATTGGGGAGTAAAATGGTAACCCCGTCACAGATCAACTCATTAAGATGATGATAAATAGAATTTATTTTATTTTAATCAACATTCAAATCCAAAATATCGAGTAATAGATAATTTCGCTTTATAGCGTTTACTACGTCACTTCATCATTATCAAGTCCGCGTAATAGCGGACTTTTCTCATTGCGGCTCAGCAAACTTAGGCGCGTAAAAAAGGCTCAACAACCTGCTGTAAGCGCACTGGGCGCCCGTTTTACTGATGCTTTCTGGTCAGACAGATAAAATCTGTAACCCTTTAGTGTTAACTTATCATTTTCGGTGCTCCCTTTTTTAACGGAACATGGAATTGATTTTTATCGTCAGTATTATGCAGCCCTCTCGGCAAGGCCTCCTTATTTCTTAAGTAAACCGTCCTCACCGAAGAACCTTCGCTAACCGAATAGTGAGATGTGATAAGCAGGACGGAAACTAAAACGCGAAGAAGCCCAGACGCACAACAATTCCAGTACGGATAATGAACATGTTTTCATCTGGGTGATACATGACCTGGATGCCGCATTTCAGCCTACCTGCACCCCAATTTTCATACGCCTTATTGAAACGGTTATTTTGTGATTTACCGCCCAGTATTCAGGCGGATTTGTTAAAAAAGAGAAAATCTTACTAAGAAAACAAATGCCCATAAGGTAGTGAACTATAATCCACTAAGCTTCTTCCAGAAATCGGCATTAATAAGAGTCTGTAAGTGCTAATCACTCACACTATCGTATAAAATAATTTTTAAAAAATAAAAAAGCACGATCGACTAAAGTTTTATTATTTGGTGCCGTTCTTTGTTTATGAAAATCAACACAGAGTGTGAAGCCATGAAAAAACTAACTTATGTATTTGTCTTAATGGCATTATCATCCTCGTCATTTGCAACTGGCGGCCAAATCACTTTTCGTGGTGCTATTGTGGAGACCGGATGTGATACCCTGATTGTGCATTCTCAGATTAAGCAAAGCTGCACAAGAGGGGGTAAAACCGAAGCTGCCACCCTAGGGTTGAATGACAGCCAGCAATCTTTGCCATTCAAGCTGGGCACGATTCAGTTAAAAAAAGTCGATAACTACCGCATGATGACTGTGAATTACTACTAGCGCTCCTTTTTTGTACAGCATGTTCTTTCAGGCTATGATGTGACGTACAGGGACAGACGTGTATAGCCTGTGAAGACGCATGTCCTTACTCTCCTCTTATGATCTGCCGAAATCACTTATCGCACGGATCATGTCGCTTTTCATCACATCCGGGCGCATACTCGTCCCTAGCCAATTTTTAGAATTTTGCCACTCTGAATGTAAGTTTTTCGAAAAGATTTTAGCTTGTGAGTACAGAACTGTCTTAATTTCCCTATGCTTCCCTTAACGTTCTGGCTTTACAAGAGTATACTTAAGACGTTGTTTTTAAATCATTAAAAAACAAAACACCACCCTGTTTTGTTCGTTCAGTAGGCCATTCCATCTATCGTCTTACTCCACAGGATGACGAAAGCTCACTGTGACAGAGGGCACTTTTTGATAAAGTGCTGGTCGTAGTTAGTACAGCCGTACCGCTTGGGAACTTAAGGAATGGGTCTTTTTGCGTTACATCCATCAATCCTTTAAGGTCAATGATGAAAAACACCAGGCAGTTCAGCAGCACACTTTTACACCCGCGTTATTGGTTTACATGGTTCGGTCTAGGCATTCTCTGGCTTCTGGTTCAACTCCCTTATCCTGTTCTGATGAGATTGGGTGCAGGTGCCGGTAAACTTTCCCGTCATTTCCTTCAGCGCCGAGAGCGTATAACCCGTCGTAATATTGAACTCTGCTTTCCTTTTATCAGTGACGAAGAAAAAGAAAGCATGATCGCGGGTAATTTTGCCTCTCTCGGTATGGCACTGGTTGAAACGGGTATTGCCTGGTTCTGGCCTGATCATGCGGTTAAACGTTTATTCAACGTCTCTGGCCTTGCAAACCTCTATTCAGCTCAAAATGAAGGCCGTGGCGTGATGTTAATCGGCATCCATTTTATGTCCTTAGAGCTGGGTGGCCGCATCAGCGGGTTGTGTCAGCCGATGATGGCTATGTACCGTCCGCATAACAACCGCGCGATGGAATACGTACAAACCAAAGGCCGGATGCGTTCCAACAAGGCGATGATTGACCGTCGCGATCTGCGCGGCATGGTGCAGGCACTTAAGCAGGGTGAATCCGTCTGGTTTGCGCCGGACCAGGATTACGGCCCTAAAGGCAGTACATTTGCGCCACTGTTTGCCGTTGAGAAAGCAGCGACAACGAACGGTACCTATGTTTTATCCCGCCTGGCCAAGCCGGCTATGGTGCCAATCATGCTGATTCGTAATCCCGGCAACGATGGCTATAAACTGATTATTGAGCCGATTCTGGAAAACTATCCTCACAAAGATGAATCAGCCGCTGCTGCTTACATGAATAAGGTGATCGAAAGCCAGATTATGCGCGCGCCGGAGCAGTACCTCTGGCTACATCGCCGGTTTAAAACGCGCCCACCGGGTGAAGCGTCTCTTTACGTATAAAGACAAAGCAGGCTCTTGCCTGCTTTACTTTTTCAGGCGGGATTTGTTTTACCGTTACGGCAAACAAGACAGGTTCAGCCTGAAAGCAGAAACCCTATCCAGCCCCGCCTTTCCCTGCCTTCTTTAATCACTGCCAAAGGCTATTTTGCTCGTACAGCGGTTGAGTCATTCTTACGCTCCGGTTTTTTATGTTCAGAATGTTTAAGTATTTACCCCTCACGCGCGTAACAAACGTGTTTATGCTTTGCCGCTGCTTAAGCATTTTATAGCGGAAAAATCCTGGCTCACGCTTTCACAGCGTGCCTATGTACAGTGTTTAAAAGCCTTTTTTATTCCAGACTCTTTTATGCGGGATAGTCACACCGAATTCTGGCACAAATAAATATGTAGATTTTATCTGTCAGTCAAAAAACATCATGCAGCTACTCAATATTAACGCCTATCTCAAATCGTATATCAGATTTTCCTTATGATGTTATTTCTAATAAAAAGCGCTATAAATCACCTACACACAGCAATACTTATATAACGATATAATAAAGGCGTTCAGTAACATTCATTATGGCATCATGAATGTTATAATTATGAATGACGTCTGGATAATTAAAACAACAACAGGGATTCAGCATCACCAGGGGAAATATGCGCGCTATAGATCCGTTCGCGACAGCATCAGCTTGACCGTTAATATAACCTGTATAAACAGACCAAACGCTAAGCCAGGATTTCACCTCCGCTTACCACTATAATTATTTACACGATGGAAAAAATCATGGCTATACGTAAAATAAATATTATTGACGCTAAATGGCCCTTTCTTTCTTCAATAAAAATCTTAAGCATTGGCGTGTTGCAACTTTCCCTGCTGGGTAAAATCCTGCAGGCAGAAGCATTCAATTTTCTGGCTGTAGTGATTGCCGGCCTTTTAGTCATAGATACACTGGCGGATCGCGGCTTTTCAAACAAAGTGATTCGCTATTCACCCCTCTCCGACAATACATTGTCCGTCATATATTGGGGGAATGTGTTAATGGGCCTCATCATTTTTTCTGCGCTTTTTATTTCCGGCATTGTTGCCGATCATCTTTTTAACCAGCCAGAGATTACCATGATGCTGGAGATGGCAGCGGTCATCTTTATTATCATCCCTCAGGGTCAACATTACCGCGCGATCTTGCAGCGCGAAAAGCAGTATTCCGATATCGCTTTTTGTGAAATATCATCCGTATTCGTTGGACTGATCATTACTCTGCTGACTGTGTGGAGCACGCCTTCAGTGTTATGCGCGTTATGGGGCTATCTGGCAATGATTTCAGTAAGGATGCTGGCTTACTGCTGTTATGGCCGGGTCTGGTTTCAACCCGAGTATCAATTTAATCTGAAAACCTTTTTCCAGGTTTGTATCAGGAACGTACCGCGATAAGAAGGTATTTGGACTTCAGGCATCTGAAAAAAGGGCTTCACGTGCTGCCAGTCAGCACGTTTTTTTTGAGAACACACAGCCCTTTCCGTTATTGGTTATTCCTGCGGATTCTGTCCTGCTTTTCACCGGCTTCTGCATGCGGGCTGCCATTCACCCTGCATGGCTTTCTTGCGTTGTTTCCTTTCCCTGTTTAGACCAACATAATGTCATGGTAGAGAGCAAGATCAGGGCAATGCGTCAGCGCCCCCTGGCGTGTCTGAATTAAAACCAATAAAAAATTTCATCTCTACTGGTGTCTTCCCCCATGCACCTTATTGATTATTAATGCCTTATCCCGAACGGGATAATTTTTACTAATACTTTTAACGTCACTAACAGAAAATCTCAGTCGCGCCGTGCTCTTCAGTGGCGTAGCCTTGCCGCCGTCTTCCTGGAGCCTGCTATGTTACTTACTGTTCTCTATATCATTGGTATCACCGCTGAAGCGATGACGGGTGCACTTGCCGCCGGCCGTCGTAAAATGGACCTGTTTGGCGTGATCATTATTGCTTCTGTGACCGCGATAGGCGGGGGTTCAGTACGCGATATTCTGCTTGGCCATTATCCACTGGGTTGGGTAAAGCATCCTGAGTACATCATGATCGTCGCCGCGGCTGCCGTGGTGACCACCTTTGCCGCGCCGTTGATGACACATCTGCGCAAGGTATTTCTGGTTCTGGATGCGCTGGGTCTGGTGGTGTTCTCCATCATTGGCGCTCAGGTTGCGCTGGATTCAGGTCATGCCATGATCATTGCCGCGATAAGTGCCGTCATCACCGGCGTATTTGGTGGGGTTTTGCGTGATATGTTTTGTAATCGTATCCCGCTGGTTTTTCAAAAAGAGCTTTACGCCGGTATCGCTTTCGCTTCTGGCTGGATGTACATCCTGCTACTGAAAACGCCTCTGGCACATGAGCTGGTGATCATCATCACCTTACTTTTCGGTTTCTTTGCCCGCCTGCTGGCACTGCGGTTTCGACTCGGCTTGCCCATCTTCAATTATCCCCACCCTGAACACTGATGATGCCGGGATGCCCTGCTGCTGCAAAAAGGTAATCAACTTCCGCAGCCCGGCATCCTGAAATTGTGCGGCAATGCGTTCAGCACGCCTTGCGCCCACGCCGGGCAGCGCTTGCCAGGTTTGCACATCACGAGCAAGCAAGGGTTCCCACTCTTTATCGGCCAGGGCGCGAAGTGCCTTTTGGGGCAACGCGATGCCCAATGCGTTAACCCAGCGACGCAAAGGTTGCTGGCGGGTCAATTCGAACCTATGCCAGATTTGCTGTGCTCTTTCAGAGGAGATGCCTGCTGCAGCGGTAATCTGTTCTGGCGTAATCGTCAGCCAGGAAAACAGGTGCGTAATACAACCGGTATCCAGTAGTCGCTGCCAGGTGCTGCGCTGAACGCCGGGAATATTCAGCACGAACTTTTGACTCAGCCAGCTCAGGCGAGCCAGTAACTGGCGATGGCAATCCGGCGTTAACGTATAACAACTCAGATGAGTGAAGTGCTCAGAACCCGGTGGCTCAGGGTAATCACGCTGCGCCACGCGCCAGATAACGCGCTCCAGCCGGGGAATTCCCTGTCCTGCCAGGCTAACCGTCACCTGATCTCCCGCGATGACATCCTGCTCTCGCCAGCGTTTTAACGACCCTATGTTGACACGCCTGACGGTTTTGTCATCAAGCTGAACGGGCTGAAGATTCAGTACGACCGCCACCTTTCCCGTTCGTCCTATTGAGAAATCTACGGATCGTACCTCACTGCTCACCTCCGGTGGCTGGTATTTCCAGGCGATGGCCCACTCACCCTCACCGGGCTGCCAGTACTTTCCTGCCGGGCGGGCAGCCTGGTGCACAACAATACCGTCGGTAACAAAAGGCAAGGGCGCGTGAAACCAGCGCTCGCGCCAGCTTGCCGCATCCTCTTCATCCTGAACGGGTTGAGTCCAGTGGCTGGCGAGGTCAAAGCCCCATGAGCTCAACCGGGCCAGACGTTCAGGCATACTCGCCGGCCCGTCAGGCCAACTCCAGATAAAAATACCCAGTTGTGCCAGCAGCGGCGAGTCAGCCTGGCTCATCATTGCCCCTGCCACACGGGCTCTGGCATTCCTGCCGCCGTCCACAGCCTGCTGATGACCGGTCATCTTCAAAAAAAGCTCGCCCTGCAGGACGATGCTGCCTTGCTGACTGTCGATAACCGATGGAATGGCAGGAATATGACGGGCTTTCGCCAGCCACTGCTCGCCGTGTAACCCATCGCCGCGGCTGATTAGCGAGACCAGTTTTCCCTGTCGATAGATCAGGGAGACGGCAACGCCATCGATTTTTGGTTGTACCCAAAGATCGTTTCGTGCCTGCATCCAGTAACCCAGCACACGTTTATCCCGTACTTTTTTAACGCCGGTGTGCGCAACGGGATGCCACTGCGTACCGTCCTCAGGCAAGGCAGGCACATATTCATCCGCAGCCTGAGTAAAACAGCGCTGCCAGTGGTTAAGCCGCTGCTGCAAGCTATCGTAGTCTGCGTCACTAACCAGCGATCGCCCTTGCTGGAAATACGCCTTATCCCACTGCCGAAGTTGCTGTTGCAAATGCGCGATCTCATTGACGGCACGCGCTGACGTCCAGGCGGGGCACAAAGCCGCAAGGGAAGAAAACGTGCTTAATATCAGTAGCAGCCCAACAATAAACATCCCTCTCATTCGTCACCTCCTGATTTTGAACCATTCAATCTCTGAACATCAGGCTGAGCCAGCCCTGTTCCTGTGTTCTGGAACGGGTTAGGCGAACAAAGAGTTGTGTTTTCAGCTGCTGCGGACTGGGCTGCGTAGCATGTCGCATAAACTTTTCGCTTTGAGGATGGCGCAAACGCTGCGTGGGGCGGGGAAGCTGTGTATACTGTGCAGGAAACCGACTCCGCACTTAATCAATTCAAGAAAATCATGGCCCAAGGTACGCTCTATATTGTTTCTGCGCCCAGTGGTGCAGGAAAATCCAGTCTGATTCAGGCACTGTTAAAAACGCAGCCGCTGTATGATACGCAAGTGTCTGTTTCCCATACCACCCGTGGTATGCGTCCGGGCGAAGCGCATGGTGAACATTACTTCTTTGTTCAACAGCATGAGTTCGAAAAAATGATCGCGGAAGATGCTTTTCTGGAGCACGCGAAAGTTTTCGACAACTATTACGGCACCTCGCGTAAGGCAATTGAACAGGTCCTGGCGACCGGCGTGGACGTTTTTCTTGATATTGACTGGCAGGGCGCGCAGCAAATTCGCGCTAAGATGCCAGAAGCGCGCAGCATATTTGTCTTGCCGCCTTCGAAAGAAGAACTGGATCGTCGCCTGCGTGGTCGCGGTCAGGACAGCGAAGAGGTCATTGCACGTCGGATGGCACAGGCCGTGGCAGAAATGAGCCACTACGCCGAATACGACTATTTAATTGTGAATGATGATTTTGATCTGGCGTTATCGGATCTGAAAACCATTATTCGCGCAGAACGTCTGCGCATGGCCCGTCAGAAAGCGCGCCATGATGCTTTAATCAGCAAACTGTTGGCAGTCTGAACCCAGTTTCAGTATGATGCCGAGTCATTTCTTCATCTGTGGAGTAGCACACCTATGGCACGCGTAACCGTTCAGGACGCAGTAGAAAAAGTTGGTAATCGTTTTGACCTGGTGTTGGTCGCTGCACGTCGTGCACGTCAGATGCAGGTAGGCGGAAAAGATCCGCTGGTTCCGGAAGAGAACGATAAACCTACCGTTATCGCACTGCGCGAAATCGAAGAAGGTTTGGTCACCAATCAGATTTTAGATGTGCGTGATCGTCAGGAGCAGCAAGAGCAGGAAGCCGCTGAGTTACAGGCCGTTACCGCTATCGCTGAAGGTCGTCGTTAACAGCTAGCTGCAGGTCAACCTTGTATCTGTTTGAAAGTCTCAATCAACTGATTGAACAATACTTGCCTGAGGACCAGATTAAGCGCCTCAAGCAAGCTTATCTTGTGTCACGTGATGCCCACGAGGGACAGACACGCTCCAGCGGCGAGCCTTACATCACCCATCCTGTTGCAGTAGCCTGTATTCTGGCAGAAATGAAGCTCGACCATGAAACGCTCATGGCCGCGCTTTTGCACGATGTTATTGAAGACACGCCAGCCACCTATCAGGATATGGAACAGCTGTTTGGCAAGAGCGTTGCCGAACTGGTTGAAGGCGTTTCAAAGCTGGATAAGCTGAAATTCCGTGACAAGAAAGAGGCGCAGGCAGAGAACTTCCGCAAGATGATTATGGCGATGGTGCAGGATATCCGTGTCATTCTCATCAAGCTGGCTGACCGTACCCACAACATGCGAACGCTCGGGTCGTTACGTCCCGATAAACGTCGTCGCATCGCGCTCGAAACGCTGGAAATATACAGTCCACTGGCGCACCGCCTGGGTATTCATCACCTAAAAACAGAACTGGAAGAGCTCGGTTTTGAAGCGCTCTATCCCAATCGTTTTCGGGTGATTAAAGAGGTCGTGAAAGCGGCCCGCGGCAACCGTAAAGAGATGATTCAAAAAATCCTCTCTGAAATCGATGGCCGCCTGCAGGAAGCCGGTATCCCCTGCCGGGTAAGTGGGCGCGAAAAGCACCTTTACTCTATCTACCGCAAAATGACGCTCAAAGAGCAGCGTTTTCACTCGATCATGGATATCTATGCCTTTCGCGTTATCGTCAAAGATTTAGATACCTGTTATCGCGTGCTGGGTCAGATGCACAGCTTGTACAAGCCGCGTCCGGGCCGGGTAAAAGACTATATTGCAATCCCCAAAGCTAACGGCTATCAATCTTTGCATACCTCGATGATCGGGCCACATGGCGTACCGGTTGAGGTGCAAATCCGTACCGAAGATATGGATCAGATGGCTGAAATGGGGGTTGCCGCGCACTGGGCCTATAAGCAGGCAGGCGAAAGCGGTACCACGGCGCAAATCCGCGCTCAGCGTTGGCTGCAAAGCCTGCTTGAACTGCAACAGAGCGCCGGCAGTTCATTTGAATTCATCGAAAGCGTGAAATCCGATCTCTTCCCGGATGAGATCTACGTCTTTACGCCAGAAGGCCGTATCGTCGAACTGCCGACAGGCTCCACGCCGGTCGATTTCGCCTACGCGGTACATACCGATATTGGTCATGCTTGTGTAGGCGCGCGCGTTGATCGTCAGCCTTATCCGCTGTCTCAGACGCTCACCAGCGGCCAAACTATCGAGATCATCACCGCGCCCGGCGCGCGTCCTAACGCTGCCTGGCTCAACTTCGTGGTCAGCTCCAAAGCTCGCGCTAAGATCCGTCAGCTACTGAAAAACCTCAAGCGCGAAGACTCGGTAAACCTGGGACGTCGCCTGCTCAGCCATGCGATGGGCGGCAGTCGTAAACTGGCGGAAGTACCGGCTGAAAACATCAAGCATGAGCTTGATCGCATGAAACTGACGTCACTGGACGATCTGTTAGCGGAAATCGGTCTGGGTAATGCAATGAGCGTGGTCGTGGCCAAGAACCTGCTCCAGACCGACACCAGCACGCTCAGCAATAACAAAAAACAAGGCAAGCTGCCCATCAAAGGTGCAGACGGCGTGCTGATTACCTTTGCGAAATGTTGTCGCCCTATTCCTGGCGATCCCATTGTCGCTCACGTCAGCCCCGGTAAAGGCCTGGTTGTTCACCATGAATCCTGTCGAAATATTCGCGGCTACCAAAAAGAGCCAGAAAAATTCATGCCGGTAGAGTGGGATAAAGTCACCGAACAGGAGTTTGTGGCTGAGATCAAGGTGGATATGTTTAACCACCAGGGTGCACTGGCTAATCTCACGGCAGCCATTAATACCGCCGGATCCAATATCCAGAGTCTGAATACTGAAGAGCGCGATGGCCGCGTTTACAGTGCCTTTATCCGTCTGACCGCACGCGATCGCGTCCACCTGGCGAATATCATGCGTAAGATTCGTGTGATGCCGGATGTGATCAAAGTTCACCGCAACCGTAACTAGTGCATGAATCCTCAACGCTTTGCTCGTATCCAGGAAATGCTGGCCCTGCGCCAGCACGACCTTACCGTCTGCATGGAGCAGGTGCATAAGCCTCATAACGTTTCCGCTGTCATTCGTACCGCCGACGCGGTGGGGATTCATGAGGTCCATGCCGTATGGCCCAGCCAGCGCATGCGCACTCAGGCGTCGGCATCGGCCGGCAGTAACAGCTGGGTGAACGTGGTAACGCACCGCTCAATCAACGACGCCATTAGCCATCTTAAAACGCAAAACATGCAGATACTGGCGACCAACCTCTCTGCTGACGCTGTGGATTTTCGTGAGATTGATTACACCAAACCCACCTGCATTTTGATGGGGCAGGAAAAAACCGGTATTACTGATGAAGCTCTGGCGTTGGCCGATCGTCATATCATTATTCCGATGGTCGGTATGGTTCAGTCACTCAACGTTTCCGTTGCATCTGCCCTGATTCTTTATGAAGCGCAGCGCCAGCGTCAAAATGCCGGTATGTATCAACGTCAGGCCAGCCTTTTAGCCCCGGAAGAGCAACAGCGCCTGCTGTTTGAGGGCGGCTATCCCGTTCTGGCCCGCGTGGCAAAGCACAAGCGCATGCCGTATCCCTATATCAATGCTCAGGGCGAGATAGAAGCCGATGAAACCTGGTGGGCAACGATGCAATCTACAGGCAGAAGTAAGAAATGAAAGGCCGTCTGCTGGATGCCATCCCGCTCAGTACCCTGACCGGCGTCGGCGCCAGTCAGGCGGCAAAGCTGGCTAAAATTGGCCTGCATACCATTCAGGATTTACTGCTTCACCTTCCCCTGCGTTATGAAGATCGTACCCAACTTTATGCCATTAATGACCTGCTACCGGGCATTTGGGCAACTGTTGAAGGCGATGTCCTGCATACCGAGATTACTTTTGGCCGCCGGCGCATGATGGTGTGCCAAATCAGTGACGGCAGCGGCGTGCTGAGCATGCGCTTCTTCAACTTTAATGCCGGGATGAAAAACAGCCTCGCGCCGGGCAGACGTGTCACCGCCTATGGTGAAATAAAACGTGGCCAGCGCGGCGCAGAAATCATTCATCCGGAATACCGTGTACAGGGCGAGCACAGCACTGTGACGCTGGAAGAAACCCTGACGCCCGTTTATCCCACAACTGATGGCATTCGTCAGGCGACGCTGCGCAACCTTACCGACCAGGCGTTAACTTTGCTGGAAAACTGCCCGATTACGGAACTGTTGCCGCAGGCGTTAAGCGGCGGACTGATCAGCCTGCCCGAGGCCTTACATACGCTGCATCGGCCACCGCCAGATGTGAAACTCAGCGAACTTGAAAGCGGGCACCATCCTGCGCAGCGCAGGCTGATTCTGGAAGAACTGCTGGCGCATAACCTGAGTATGTTGGCGGTTCGGGCTGGCGCACAGCGCCATTATGCTCTGCCCATGCCTGCCCGGCATACATTGAGTGACCAGTTACTGGCCGCTCTGCCTTTTTCGCCCACTTCTGCCCAAAAACGCGTGGTCGCCGAGATTGAGAAAGACCTGGCCAATGACTTCCCCATGTTGAGATTGGTCCAGGGAGACGTCGGCTCAGGAAAAACGTTAGTTGCCGCCCTCGCCGCCCTGAACGTTATTGCTCACGGCAAACAGGTGGCGATGATGGCACCGACAGAGTTGCTGGCCGAACAGCATGCAATCAATTTTCGTCAATGGCTCGCGCCACTGGGTCTGGAAGTCGGCTGGCTGGCAGGTAAACAAAAAGGCAAAGCGCGTCAGGCGCAGCAGGATGCCATCGCGAGCGGTAGTGTCGCCATGGTCGTTGGCACACATGCACTGTTTCAGGAGCAGGTGAAGTTCAACGGGCTGGCGCTGGTGATTATTGATGAGCAACACCGGTTTGGTGTTCATCAACGGCTCGCGCTATGGGAAAAGGGGGAGGAGCAGGGTTTTCATCCCCATCAGCTGATCATGACCGCCACTCCCATTCCGCGCACGCTGGCCATGACCGCCTATGCCGATCTGGATACATCAACCATTGACGAATTGCCGCCAGGCAGGACGCCGGTCACGACCGTTGCCATTCCGGACAGCCGTCGCAGTGAGATTATTGAGCGCGTACAAAAGGCCTGTCACGAGGGCCGTCAGGCTTACTGGGTCTGTACGTTGATTGAAGAATCGGACCTGCTGGAAGCCCAGGCGGCAGAAGCCACATGGGAAGAACTCAACGTGGCGCTGCCTGATTTGCGGGTAGGACTGGTGCATGGTCGTATGAAACCGGCGGAAAAGCTGGCAGTCATGCAGGCTTTCAAAGCGAACGAGATCCAGCTGTTAATCGCTACTACCGTAATTGAAGTCGGCGTGGACGTGCCAAACGCCAGCCTGATGATTATTGAAAACCCGGAACGGCTTGGGCTGGCTCAGCTGCACCAGCTACGCGGACGCGTGGGACGGGGTGCGGTTGCCTCTCACTGTGTGCTGCTGTACAAAGCGCCGCTGAGCAAAACGGCGCAGAAGCGTTTGCAGGTGCTACGCGACAGCAACGACGGCTTTGTGATTGCCCAACACGATCTGGAGATTCGGGGGCCGGGTGAACTGTTGGGAACGCGCCAGACCGGTAATGCTGAGTTTAAGGTTGCCGATCTCCTGCGCGATCAGGCCATGATTCCTGAAGTTCAACGCGTCGCACGGCATATCCACCAGCACTATCCTGAACAGGCACAGGCCCTAATCGAGCGCTGGCTGCCGGAAACCGGCCGCTACAGCAACGCCTGACACTTTTTTTGCCACCGTTAGCAAACGTTTGCTTTTGAGCCGTTGCAGATTACAATCGCCTCACTTTTTTTGGGAACCGTTACAATGTCGACCAATCAGCAGCCAGCCTCCTCATCCGTCAGTAAAAGTGAACTGATCTACCGCCTGGAAGATCGCCCGCCGCTTGCGCAAACCCTGTTTGCAGCCGGTCAGCATTTGCTGGCCATGTTCGTTGCGGTGATTACGCCCGCGCTGCTCATCTGCCAGGCATTGGGTTTACCGGCGCAGGACACACAGCACATCATCAGCATGTCCCTGTTTGCCTCTGGCGTAGCCTCAGTGCTGCAAATTAAAACGTGGGGGCCGGTTGGCTCAGGTTTGCTGTCTATTCAGGGCACCAGCTTTAACTTTGTCACACCGCTGATTATGGGTGGGATGGCGCTGAAGAACGGCGGCGCAGATGTGCCCACGATGATGGCGGCGCTGTTTGGAACGCTGATGGTCGCATCCTGCACGGAAATGGTACTGTCACGGGTGCTGCACCTGGCTCGCCGTATCATCACGCCCCTGGTGTCCGGTATTGTCGTAATGATCATTGGGTTATCGCTTATTCAGGTTGGCCTCACCTCCGTCGGCGGCGGCTTTGCCGCCATGAACGATCACAGTTTCGGCGCACCGAAAAACCTGCTGCTGGCCGGCGTCGTTCTGGTTGTGATTATCCTTCTGAACCGTCAAAAAAATCCTTATCTCCGCGTTGCCTCCCTGGTGATTGCAATGGCGGTGGGCTACCTGCTGGCCTGGGCGATGAATATGCTGCCATCCATCAGCACACCGGCCGATCAGCCGATCGTTGCGTTGCCGACTCCGCTTTATTACGGTCTGGGTTTTGACTGGAATCTGCTCATCCCGCTCATGCTGGTGTTTATGGTGACCTCACTGGAAACGATTGGTGATATCACCGCAACCTCTGATGTATCGGAACAACCGGTGAGCGGCCCCATCTATATGAAGCGCCTGAAAGGCGGCGTGCTCGCTAACGGCCTGAACTCCTTTGTCTCTGCCCTGTTTAATACCTTTCCTAACTCCTGTTTTGGGCAGAATAACGGCGTTATCCAGCTGACCGGCGTTGCCAGCCGCTATGTTGGTTTTGTTGTGGCGCTGATGCTTATCCTGCTGGGTATGTTTCCGGCGGTGAGTGGACTGGTGCAGCATATTCCTGAGCCGGTTCTGGGCGGCGCAACTATCGTGATGTTTGGTACCATCGCCGCATCCGGCGTGCGTATTGTCTCCAGAGAGCCGCTCAACCGGCGTGCAATCATGATTATCGCCCTCTCACTGGCCGCAGGACTTGGCGTGTCACAGCAACCGCTGATTTTGCAGTTTGCACCGGACTGGTTGAAAACCTTACTGTCTTCCGGCATTGCCGCAGGGGGCATCACAGCGATTGTGCTTAATCTCGTCTTTCCACCGGAAAAGTCGTTTTAAGGCAGGTCGCGGCCTGCCTGCTATTTATGCTGATTTACATCCAGGCGGTTGAGCTATAACGATAATTCAGGCATAACAACCTTTCAGCGGACTGAACCCGGGAAGGATACGATGAAATTTATAGGAAAGTTTTTCCTTACCTTATTGTTACTACTACTGTTTGCGTTAGTGGTGCTGTATGTACTGCTGCAAACACAGTGGGGCGCGGGCTGGTTTAGCCGTTGGGTAAGCGACAAAACGGAATGGCATCTGTCGCTGAGCAAAATCGAACATAACTTTTCATCACCTACACACATTATTCTGGATGACTTCAGTTTTGGCCATGACGGACAACCGGCCGTGCTGGTCGCCAAACGCGTCGATCTTGGCATCGCCCTGATGCAGTTCAGCGATCCCTTCCATTTTGCCAGCATAGAGCTCCGTGACGGTGAGGTTAACCTGACCAATCTGGCCAGGAATAGCGCCTTACCCGTGCAGGCCGATCGCCTGCAACTGAACAACATGCGCATCGACAGTCCCGCTTCCGTTTTACCGCTTTCCGCACTGCAGGTGAATGGCGGCATTCTGCCGTGGAAACCCTTGCCCGACGATGTGCTGGGTAGAGATGCACAGTTCCAGATGAGTGCAGGCAAGATGACGCTCAATAGCGTGGCAGGTGAAAACGTGCTGATTCAGGGCAACGTGTCCCAGGGCCGTATGACGTTTAGCAACATCGGCGCGGATTTAGCCCGGGGCTCGATGACCGGTAACGGAGAGCGCGATGCGCAGGGAAACTGGAAGATCAATCAGCTCCGCCTGAACGATATCCGTTTGCAAACCGCCAGCTCGCTTGTCGATTTCCTGAAGCCGTTTGAAGAGGTGCCCTCGGTTACGCTGAACCGCGTCGATATTACCGATGCCCGGCTGCAGGGCCCTGACTGGGCGGTAACCGATCTCGATCTGACATTGAAAAATATCAGTTGGAAAGGCCGGGACTGGCAGAGTCAGGATGGCTCACTGGCGATGAACGCAGGCAACTTTATCAATGGCAAATTCGAGCTCAACGATCCCATTATCAATATGGACTTCTCGCCACAGGGGATTGCCCTGACCCAGTTCAGCTCACGCTGGGCCAACGGCGTGATCCGGGCTGACGGTAACTGGTCACGTAACGACAGACGCTTAACACTGAATAACCTGGCCGTCGCGGGCCTGGAATATACGCTGCCACAGAACTGGCGGGCGTTATGGCAGGATCCCCTTCCTGACTGGCTGGATGGGATTACCGTGACCCGTTTCACCTCAAACCGCAATTTGATTATCGACATCAATCCTGCGTTTCCTTTCCAGCTCACATCACTGGATGGCAATGGTGAGAATCTGCAGTTGGCCCGCCAGCATCAATGGGGGATCTGGTCAGGGAAACTGAGCCTGAATGCAGCGGAGTCGACTTTTAACCGCACGGATTTACGCCATCCGTCCATTGCGCTGGAGGCTGACGATCGGCAGATCAGGGTGACGGAACTCAGCGCGTTTAGCGCTAAGGGTTTACTGGAAGGCACGGCAACCGTGGGTCAGCAAACCGACCGCCCGGTTAGCCTTAACCTGACTGGTCGCGGCGTACCCGTCAATGTCTTACAAAACTGGGGCTGGCCCGCCCTTCCTCTGGAAGGCGACAGCAATTTCCAGCTGCGCCTGAATGCCTCCCTAAAGGCCGATCAGCCGCTGGCACCGTCGGTTAACGCCACGCTGTCGGTGAATACAGACAGCCAGCAACTGCAGCAGACCATGCAGGCAGGTCAGATGAAGTAAAACACACAGGGCCGCAATCGCGGCCCTGTCGTTTAATTGATGCGCGCCCCTGAGCCGCCCTCTTCGAGCGGCCCGTCCGGATCCACAGGCAACACGATGTACACCGCTTCAAATACCGCACCACACTCATCATCACCGAATAGCTGCACGTCCAGTTGAACACGGGCTTTGCGACCCCGTGCCAGGCGATCGAGATCGCCACTCAGTGAGCCAAGGTCGGCAATAGCACCCGGCCTGCCGGTGATCGGACGGCTATAGCGAATATGCGCATCGGCCAGAATAATGGTGCCACCGAGATGGCGCTCACGCAGCAGCAGCCAGATCAGCCCCCAGCCGGTAAGCGTGGCCAGCGAAAACAGGCTTCCGGCAAACAAGGTATGATGCGGGTTTTGATTACCTGTTTCCGGCATGGTGGTAATAAATTTTTGCCCGGTATATTGCAGAATCCGCACGCCCATTTTTTCACTCAGGGGGATGTGCTCGTACCAGGCCTGCTGTAGCTGCCCGCACCAGTCCGCGCGGTGTAAGATATCATCCAGCGTAACAACCGGCTTAATCATTAGAAAGTGGCGCACCGGCGTGGTCTGTGGAGCAGTAATTTCGCCCTGATTGACATATCCGAGCTTGGCAAAGAACGCCACCGCATCCTCACGCGCACTGCACGTCACACGTTTGACGCCTTCCTGACGCGCAACCGACTCCAGCGTCATCGCCACCAGCGTGCCCAGGCCTTTCCCCTGAACGGTTGGGTGTACGGCTAAAAAACGGATCGCCGCCTCATTATCCGCATTGATGTAAAGTCGCCCCACCGCAACGGGTTTACCCTGCTCATCCACTACCATTTGATGATGCGCTAACGCATCCCAGGCATCACGTTCAGAACCCTGGGGTTGATGCAGCGGCTTTCGTAACATTTCCCAGCGGAACTGATAATAGACATCCAGCTCTTCCGCCGTTTGTGGCACACGAAGATGATACATAAAATGTTTCTCTCGGTCTGATGCGGGATGGCGGAGGTTTAGCCGCGCGGTATGCGGCGTCATACCTGTAACCAGAATGTCACTGGCCCGTCGTTGACCAGCGCGACCTGCATATCCGCGGCGAAACGGCCATTCGCGGTCATCACGTCATGGCGACGGCAACACGCGCTGAAATAGTCATACAGCCGTTCTGCTTCTTGTGGCTCAGCCCCGCCGGAAAATGAGGGGCGCATGCCCTTTTGCGTATCGGCAGCCAGCGTAAACTGAGACACCACCAGCACACTGCCGCCCGCCTGTTTGACGTTCAGGTTCATCTTGCCCTGGTCGTCACTAAAAATACGATAGCCCAGCACGCGCTCCGCCAGCCGCTCGGCGCGCTTGTCATCATCACCTTTTTCAACGCCCAACAGTATTAACAATCCCTGTCCGATTTCACCCACAACAGCGTTATCAATACTGACGCTGGCACGCTGAACGCGTTGAATTAAAGCAATCATCCGTCCTCTCGTTCTTTTTCTCTTTCCTGCCGTTTGAACTGGCGGTAGTCATCTAAGGTCACGGTAATTTCCGCACCGAGAAGTACGATACACCAGGTCCAGTAAACCCACAGGAATAAAATGGGGATCACCGCCAGCACACCATAAATCAGCTGGTAAGACGGGAACATCGTAACATAGAGCGCAAAGCCCTTTTTCCCCAGCTCAAACAACAGTCCGGCGACCAGCGCCCCCGTCAACGCATCGCGCGAAGGAACCCGCTGTGTCGGGACAATACTGTATAACAGCCAAAACGACAGCCACGATAAGAGCAGCGGAAAGAAACGCAGCATCTGATCGACCAGGCTGGTTACGCCCGTCACGTTGATCCATTTCAGCGACAGCAGATAAGAGCTGATGGCTAAACTGGCACCCGCCAGCAAGGGCCCGAGCGTTAATATCATCCAGTAAACCGCAAAGGAATAGACCAGCGGCCGCTTTTTGTCGCTGCGCCAGATCGCATTCAGCGCCGAATCCACGGAATGCATGAGCAACAGCGCCGTTACGATCAACCCCACCGCGCCCACGGCCGTCATCCGGTGCACGTTTGCCACAAACTGCTCAAGGTAACGTTGCAGCGTGTTACCCGCAGCGGGCATGAAGTTGGTAAAAATAAAGTTCTTAAGCTGTACGCTAATATCAGAGAACACAGGAAACGCAGCAAACAGCGCAAAGACCACGGCAATCAACGGCACCAGCGCCAGTAACGAGACAAAGGCCAGGTTGCCTGCCTGCGTCGTCATGGCATCATTATCAATGCGCTTCCACAGCAGCTTAAGCCACAACCAGAACGCATGAAGCCCGGGGCGAAAATGACGTAACTTCATGGCTTAATGCTGACCTGCAAACCAGTCCGGCACGGTTGTGCTGTCGGTTACCAGCACGCTGTTAATTCCCAGCGCCCGCGCGCCCTCAATATTCGCGGCATTGTCATCGAAGAACACGGCCTGATCGGCGCTCACCCCTTCAGCATCTAACACATGCTGATAGATTCTCGCTTCAGGTTTACGCATGCCCAGCTCCTGTGACAGGTAGATCTTGTCAGCCGCCTGCTGTACGTCAGGATATTGCGTTGGCCAGAAGGTACAGTGCAGGGCGTTGGTGTTGGAGAGAATCACCACCCGATGTCCCGCCTGTCTTAGCTGGCGCATTACGGCCAGCGTCTCCGGCCGGACACCAACAAAAACCGCCTGCCAGCCTGCCGCGAACTGTTCATAGCTCAGCGCGATATCCAGCTTCTCACACAGGGCTTCTGCAAAGGCCTCATCACTGATTTCGCCACGCTCATGCTGTTCAAATGCGTCATCCATATGGAAGTGGCTTTGAAGCGAGGCCAGCGGCACGCGGCTGAGGTCACTCCAGACGCCCAGTACGCGGTTAAAGTCGATATCGATAATCACATTGCCCAAATCAAAGATATACAGCATGGTGCCTCCTCGGGTTCCCTGGATCATTCACTCTAGCGGTAAAAGCGCAGCCTGAACAGGCAGCCTGGACGAGAAAAACAGAAACAGTAAATTAAGGCACGACGACACAACGTTGAAAGGGCGGAGAGAAGAAGTTACGGGCTGGTTTAAGGTAGATTTAACTCTGGGTAGCAATCGCGCAGGAAAAAAAAAGCCCCGTTTAAACGGGGCTTCCTACAGCGCAGTTATGCGTCTTTACCGCCGCGTGAAGCACGCTTACGGTCGTTTTCAGTCAGGTGACGTTTACGGATACGCACTGACTGAGGGGTCACTTCGACCAGTTCGTCATCATCAATGAACTCGATAGCCTGCTCAAGTGTCATTTTGATAGGTGGAACCAGCGTCGTCGCTTCGTCAGTACCGGAAGCACGCATGTTAGTCAGCTTCTTACCGGTCAGGCAGTTTACAGTCAGGTCGTTAGAACGACTGTGAATACCGATGATCTGGCCTTCATAAACTTCTGCACCGTGACCCAGGAACAGCTTGCCGCGATCCTGCAGACCGAACAGGGCGAACGCAACCGCTTTACCCTGACCGTTAGAGATCAGCACGCCGTTCTGACGCTGGCCCACTTCGCCCGCACGAATATCATCGTAGTGACTGAAGGTGGAGTACAGCAGACCGGTACCTGAGGTCATGGTCATAAATTCGTTACGGAAACCGATCAGGCCACGGCTTGGGATCACGTAGTCAAGACGTACGCGGCCCTTGCCATCTGGATCCATGTTTTTCAGGTCGCCTTTACGCTCGCCCATGGCTTGCATGACTGAACCCTGATGCGTTTCTTCGATATCCAGCGTCACGTTCTCGAAGGGCTCTTGCTTACGGCCTTCGAATTCGCGGAAGATAACTTTCGGACGGGATACCGCCAGTTCGAAACCTTCACGACGCATGTTCTCGATCAGAACAGACAGGTGCAGCTCACCACGGCCCGATACGCGGAACGCGTCAGCATCTTCGGTTTCTTCAACACGCAGTGCTACGTTGTGAACCAGTTCTTTGTTCAGACGCTCAAGGATCTGACGAGACGTCACGTACTTACCTTCTTTACCGCAGAACGGAGAGGTGTTGACGTTAAAGAACATGGTAACCGTTGGCTCATCCACGCTCAGTGCTGGCAGCGCCTGCACGTTCTGTGGATCACAAATGGTGTCAGAAATGTTCAGCTCGCCCAGACCGGTAATCGCAATGATATCGCCTGCTTCTGCCAGGTCGCTGTCAATACGCTCCAGGCCCAGGTGAGTCAGCACTTTACCGACTTTACCGTTACGGGTTTTACCTTCGCTATCAATGATAGTGACTTGCTGGTTAGGCTTCACTTTACCGCGCTTGATGCGGCCGATACCGATAACGCCCAGGTAGTTGTTGTAGTCCAGCTGAGAGATTTGCATCTGCAGCGGGGCATCCGCTTCAACCTGTGGAGGCGATACATGGTCGACAATAGCCTGATACAGCGGGGTCATATCGTCAGCCATGTCTGTGTGCTCAAGACCGGCAATACCATTCAGCGCCGAGGCGAAAATGATAGGGAAGTCGAGCTGCTCGTCAGTCGCATCCAGGTTAACGAACAGGTCAAATACCTGATCAACAACCCAATCAGGACGCGCGCCAGGACGGTCAACTTTGTTGATAACCACAATCGGCTTCAAACCATGCGCGAACGCTTTTTTGGTTACGAAGCGGGTTTGCGGCATAGGGCCATCCATCGCATCTACAACCAACAGTACCGAATCCACCATAGACATTACGCGTTCAACTTCACCACCGAAGTCGGCGTGTCCTGGGGTATCAACGATGTTGATACGGTAGTCGTTCCATTTAATGGCGGTATTTTTTGCGAGGATGGTAATCCCACGCTCTTTCTCCAAATCATTGGAGTCCATCACGCGCTCGGTGGCTTCAGTACGGGCATCGAAAGTACCGGACTGTTGCAGCAGTTTATCAACCAGGGTGGTCTTTCCATGGTCAACGTGCGCGATGATGGCGATGTTACGCAAATTTTCGATCACAGCTTTTTTGCCTCAGGCATTAGAAATAACGCGGTATTGTACACGGATTAAGCGGGAGACTGAACACGATCACACTTTTCACTGAAAGTTTATTGCATTGTCGCAAAATCGCACTAATAGGCGTGCAAAATTTGCACTGCGTCGATGTTTTGCACCAAAAAAGTGCTCACTTTCAACCCAACCGCACACAAACAGTGCAATGCAACTATCATGGTGCATGACCTTTATGACAAAAAGGTGCATGACAGCGCGATTTTGTGCAAAGAAATAAAGTTGGCACAGAATTCGCTTTGTATTATCCAGATGAAAACGATGTAAGACAACGGTTACAGAGCTGGTCAGGATCAGATTCAGGAAAGACAGTTAACAGTCGTCTATTCCGTAACCCGGTTCTCGCCATGTAGACAATGACCATTTCCAGGAGAGTTGAGTATGTCCGCTGAACACGTTCTCTCGATGATGAACGAGCATGAAGTTAAGTTTGTTGACCTGCGTTTTACCGATACCAAAGGTAAAGAACAGCACGTTACTATTCCGGCTCACCAGGTTAACGCTGACTTCTTCGAAGAAGGCAAGATGTTCGATGGCTCTTCCATCGGCGGCTGGAAAGGCATTAACGAATCAGACATGGTGCTGATGCCGGATGCAACCACGGCGGTAATGGATCCTTTCTTTGAAGATTCTACCCTGATCATTCGTTGCGACATTCTTGAGCCAGGCACCATGCAGGGCTATGACCGCGATCCACGTTCTATCGCTAAGCGCGCGGAAGATTACCTGCGTTCTTCAGGCATTGCGGATACCGTTCTGTTTGGCCCAGAGCCAGAGTTCTTCCTGTTTGACGATATTCGTTTTGGTTCTTCAACTTCGGGTTCTCATGTTGCTATCGACGATATCGAAGCAGCCTGGAACACCGGCAAAGAATACGAAGGCGGCAACAAAGGCCACCGTCCAGGCCTGAAAGGCGGTTACTTCCCGGTTCCACCGGTTGACTCATCACAGGACATCCGTTCTGCCATGTGTCTGACCATGGAGCAAATGGGTCTAGTTGTTGAAGCCCATCACCATGAAGTTGCAACAGCAGGTCAGAACGAAGTGGCTACCCGCTTCAATACCATGACCAAAAAAGCTGACGAAATTCAGATCTACAAATATGTCGTGCACAACGTGGCTCATGCCTACGGCAAAACGGCGACCTTTATGCCAAAACCGATGTTTGGTGATAATGGTTCCGGTATGCACTGCCATATGTCGCTGTCTAAAGGCGGTCAGAACCTGTTCTCTGGCGATAAGTACGGCGGCCTGTCTGAAATGGCGCTGTTCTACATTGGCGGCATCATCAAGCATGCTAAAGCTATTAACGCCCTGGCGAACCCAACCACCAACTCCTACAAGCGTCTGGTGCCGGGTTATGAAGCGCCGGTGATGCTGGCCTATTCAGCGCGTAACCGTTCAGCCTCAATCCGTATCCCGGTTGTTGCCAGCCCGAAAGCACGTCGTATTGAAGCGCGCTTCCCGGATCCAGCGGCTAACCCATACCTGGCGTTTACCGCACTGCTGATGGCGGGTCTTGATGGCATCATCAACAAGATCCATCCTGGCGATGCGATGGACAAAAACCTGTATGACCTGCCACCGGAAGAAGAAGCTGAAATTCCAAAAGTTGCAGGTTCACTGGAAGAAGCGCTGATTGCCCTGAACGAAGACCGCGAGTTCCTGACCCGTGGCGGCGTGTTCACTGATGACGCGATCGATGCCTATATCGAACTGCGTAAATCCGAAAACGATCGTGTGCGCATGACGCCGCACCCGGTTGAGTTCGAACTGTACTACAGCGTTTAATTTCAGAATAAGCAAATGGGTGCCGCAGACAGATCTTGCAAAGGCGGCACCGATAGTCTGAAACGTTTTTTTGTTGCCGTGGAAACTTTAGCCCATCTTCGGATGGGCTTTTTTCTCCGCGAATTCATCGTTCATTCGCTTTAATTCCGGCTTAAAGATTACAATGCACTAAATCAGTGCAGAGGAACGCTGTATGGCAACTGCCTCACTGCCCGATGCCGGGCAGATTCTCAATACCTTAATCAACAGTATTTTGTTGGTGGATAACGATTTGGTTATTCACTACGCCAACCCCGCGGCACAGCAATTACTGGCGCAAAGCTCGCGTAAATTATTCGGCACGCCGTTACCTGAACTGACCGGCTACTTTTCGCTGAATGTCGAGGTAATGCGCGAGAGTCTTGAGGCGGGCCAGGGCTTTACGGACAGTGAAGTTACCCTGGTGGTCGATGGTCGGGCACATATTATGTCGCTGACAGCGCAGCGCTTGCCTGATGGCCTGATTTTGCTGGAAATGGCGCCCATGGATAATCAACGTCGCCTGAGCCAGGAACAACTCCAGCATGCTCAGCAGGTTGCGGCACGCGATCTGGTGCGTGGGCTGGCTCATGAGATTAAAAATCCGTTAGGCGGACTGCGCGGTGCGGCCCAGCTGCTGTCTCGCGCCCTGCCCGATCCCGCGCTGAATGAATATACCAAAGTCATTATTGAACAGGCCGATCGCCTGCGGAATCTGGTGGATCGCTTATTAGGGCCGCAACAGCCCGGGATGCACATCACCCAGAGTATTCATCAGGTCGCCGAACGGGTGGTCAACCTGGTCTCGATGGAGCTGCCAGAAAATGTGTCTCTGGTCCGCGATTACGATCCCAGCCTGCCGGAGTTGCCCCACGATCCCGACCAGATCGAACAGGTACTGCTGAATGTGGTGCGTAATGCGCTGCAGGCGCTGGGCGAGGACGGTGGCACGATAGTCATTCGCACCCGTACCGCCTTTCAGCTGACGCTGCACGGTACGCGGTATCGCCTGGTCGCCCGTATTGATATCGAAGATGACGGTCCCGGCATTCCGGCTCAGCTTCAGGATACGCTGTTTTATCCGATGGTAAGCGGACGTGAAGGCGGAACCGGTTTAGGTCTTTCTATTGCCCGTAGCCTGATTGATCAGCATTCAGGAAAAATTGAGTTTAACAGTTGGCCAGGTCATACCGAATTTTCGGTTTACCTGCCTATTCGCCAGTGAGGTTTCTATGCAACGAGGGATAGTCTGGATCGTCGATGACGATAGCTCCATCCGCTGGGTGCTTGAACGCGCGCTCACTGGAGCCGGTTTGAGCTGTGCGACCTTTGACAGTGCGAACGACGTGCTGAACGCATTAGCGACAAAAACGCCGGACGTTTTATTGTCAGACATTCGTATGCCCGGAATGGACGGGCTGACGCTGCTAAAACAGATTAAACAGCGCCATCCCATGCTCCCGGTCATCATCATGACGGCGCACTCCGATCTGGATGCCGCGGTCAGTGCCTATCAGCAAGGGGCCTTTGATTATCTGCCCAAGCCGTTTGATATTGATGAGGCTGTTGCGCTGGTCGAGCGCGCCATCAGCCACTATCAGGAACAGCAGCAGCCACGTAATCAGCCTGTCAGCGGCCCGACCACCGATATTATCGGCGAAGCGCCCGCCATGCAGGATGTGTTTCGTATTATTGGCCGTCTCTCTCGCTCGTCGATCAGCGTCCTGATCAACGGGGAATCCGGTACGGGTAAAGAACTGGTTGCGCATGCGCTGCATCGCCACAGCCCTCGCAGCAAAGCGCCGTTTATTGCCCTGAATATGGCCGCGATTCCCAAGGATTTGATCGAGTCAGAACTGTTTGGTCATGAAAAAGGGGCGTTTACCGGTGCCAATCAGATCCGTCAGGGCCGTTTTGAACAGGCTGATGGCGGCACGCTGTTTTTAGACGAAATCGGCGATATGCCGCTGGATGTTCAGACACGACTGCTGCGCGTTCTGGCTGACGGGCAATTTTACCGCGTCGGCGGCTATGCGCCGGTAAAAGTTGACGTCCGTATTATTGCCGCAACGCATCAGAACCTTGAACTGCGGGTGCAGGAAGGCAAGTTCCGTGAGGATTTATTCCATCGTCTGAACGTCATCCGCGTGCATCTGCCGCCGTTGCGTGAGCGCCGTGAGGATATCCCGCGTCTGGCCCGTTATTTCCTCCAGGTTGCGGCACGGGAACTGGGGGTTGAGGCCAAGATTCTGCACGCGGAAACCGAAACCGCGCTGACACGTCTGCACTGGTCGGGTAACGTGCGCCAGTTGGAGAATACCTGTCGGTGGTTAACCGTTATGGCTGCGGGACAGGAAGTGCTGATCCAGGATCTTCCGCCAGAGCTGTTTGAATCCAGTACCCCGGAAAGCCCTACTCAGTCGTTGCCGGATAACTGGGCAACCCTGCTGGCGCAGTGGGCTGACCGCGCCTTGCGTTCCGGTCATCAAAATCTACTGTCTGAAGCCCAGCCGGAGATGGAGCGTACGTTGCTGACCACGGCGCTCCGTCATACTCAGGGCCACAAACAGGAAGCGGCACGTTTGCTGGGTTGGGGGAGAAATACCCTGACGCGTAAGCTCAAAGAACTGGGGATGGAATAAGAAATCCACTGCCGGAACAGCGCAGGCTGCTCCGGCTTTTTTATATGACGCGTGAAAACTGCTGCTGCCGCGCCTTGTGACGTAGATACGCATCAAAGCACATACAGATATTTCGAATCAGCAAGCGTCCGGCTCCCGTCACTCTCAGGTCCGTTGCATGCTGCTCCACCAGCCCATCACTAATCAGCGGTTTTAACAGCGCCATGTCTTCCGCAAAATAGCGTTCAAACTGAATATTCCACTGCGCTTCGACCGTGCTGAAATCAAGTGAGAAATTGCAGATCAGCCTTTTAATCACGTCGCGACGTAAGCAGTCGTCTTCACTGAGCAGTAATCCGCGCCACAGGCCATGGCCCTGTTTTTCAACCTGACTGTACCAGTCGTTAAGCCCTTTCTGGTTTTGCGCATAGCTGTCGCCGATCATGCTAATCGCAGATACGCCAAGCCCCAGCAAGTCACTGTCGCCCTGTGTCGTATAACCCTGAAAGTTGCGGTGCAGTTTTCCTTCACGTTGCGCGACTGCCAGCTCGTCCTGCGGTTTAGCAAAGTGATCCATACCAATAAACTGATAGCCCTGTTGGGTCAGCGTGGTAATGGTCTGCTGGAGGATATCCAGCTTCTGCTGTGCGGAGGGCAGCTCATCTTCTTTAATTTTACGCTGTGCGGCGAACAGCCCGGGGAGATGGGCATAGTTAAAGACGCTGAGGCGATCAGGATCCAATGCGATAACGCGCTGCAAGGTATAAGCGAAGCTTTCAGGCGTTTGCAGCGGCAACCCGTAAATCAAATCGATGCTGGTTGAACGAAATCCCTGCTCGCGCGCCCGCGCCATCAAGGCAAAAATAACCGCTTCATCCTGTACCCGATTCACCCGCTCCTGCACGGCTTTATTGAAATCCTGCACGCCCATGCTCAGGCGATTGAAACCACACGCGCGCAGGTGATCGATCATATCCAGTTCAATTTCACGTGGATCGACCTCGATCGACATCTCTGCGTCGTCGATAAAGGTAAAGTGCTGCTTCAACAGCGCCACCAGCCGGCTGATTTGCTGTTTATTAAGGAACGTGGGCGTTCCGCCGCCCCAGTGCAGCTGGCTAACCTGACGGCCCTTAAACAGCGGTGCGCGGGCAGTGATCTCCTGCTCAAGCGCATTCAGATAACGGTCGGCTTTATGCAGCTGACGCGTGACAATCTTATTGCAGCCACAGAAGTAGCACAGGCGATGACAGAACGGGATGTGGATATACAGCGATAAGGCACGTTGCGGATAACGTTCAATGGCGTGTCTGAAGTCGTTATCGGTAAACTTATCGTTGAACGCTAAGGCGGTGGGATAAGACGTGTAACGCGGACCGGCAGAGTTATATTTTTCAATTAACGCCTGGTCCCACTTGATCTGCATTGCTGACATGCTCACTCCTTCCGCTTACGTTGCCGTCGTAAAGGTCGCGATCCAGAAGGAAAGAGAGGTGAGCGGGCGGAAACCCGACGTAAACGCTGCTTCAGACGCGACAGTCGCCGTAGTTTAAACAATAACCACAGCAGATAACATGTCATCAACAACACGAAAATTGATCCAGGCCAAAACATTGTCGTTTACCTGTTAAGCATGGCATGCGCATGCGCGCATGCCGATCAATACAGCTTAGTTACCTTTTAGCAGGCGATACATATCCTCTTCCGCCTCCTGGTCTTCCTCTTCGTCCATTTCAATACCAAGCTGTTCCATCAGTTCATCAATGCGATCCAGCGTCACGTCAAGCCAGCCCTGATCTTCTGATGACAACGTTTCACCCTTTTCAAGACGATCGAGCAGCGCATCCAGGCGCTCACTGTTCTCCAGCTGCGCCAGCTCCTCTTCAGGCGTGAGAGACACTTTTTTCTCCCTCGCCGGTTTGGCCGCGACGTTTTTCGCTTTTGCCGGTGCGGCCTTTTCGTCAGCGATCAATGCCACTGGCTTCTTGCTGCCAATACGCGGGTCTTTCGCGGCGGCGCTTTGCTTGCCGTTGTTGCTCTGCGTTTGCGGATTAGCACGGCTGCCTGACGCATGGCCACGATGCTTTTTATCGCGTTTACGATCGCGCGCTTCATTATTGATATCTTCACGCGATTTACGTTTAGCTTTGGCGACAGGCTTACCTTTCGCAGCGCTTGCAGGTTGCTTCATGATGTTCGGTCCCGGTGTTTTTTATTCAGTATAGAATTGCGGCGAAATCTAGCAGAAACCAGACAAAGAAAAAAGGCGACAGCTCAAGCTGTCGCCTTATTTCATACCTTCAGCAGAAGGAATCATGTTTCAAATCCGTTTCGGCTCACAACGTCCCGGTTAATCCTGCGCCTGCTCAACTCCTGAGCGTATCCCTTTCCTTTTCCGGCTCCCGTCCATAGCCATTTCCATTCCAGCCGCTCTTCGTTATCCCAACATTCCTGAGCGCATCATCCTGATGAGTGCGTCCTGCACTGCTGAATAATGTAGACCATATGGTAAAAGGCTCAAGTAACACATGTCAGTCTTTAGGCGAAAAAACCTGTACTTAAGTATAATTCACTGAATTTTAATGGTTTATTTTTTTAATTATTTAACTAAAAAGAGACATAACGGGCAAAATTTATGGCAAATATCTTACAAAGGCGCCTCACCAATGGTATTGAGCACTTTCGCGCCATAACGCGTATAATCAGCGCCATTGCCCTAATGCGTTTCTGGAGTATTCCCTTGTCTGAACTGAATTACCATGTCACCCGCTTCATTCTTAGCGCACCGGACATCCGCCATTTGCCCTCTGATACCGGCATTGAAGTTGCGTTTGCTGGTCGTTCAAACGCGGGTAAATCCAGCGCCTTAAATACGCTCACCAATCAAAAAGGCCTGGCGCGAACCAGTAAAACACCCGGTCGTACGCAGCTGATTAACCTGTTTGAAGTTGCAGAAGGCAAGCGCCTCGTAGACTTACCGGGTTACGGCTATGCTGAAGTGCCAGAAGAGATGAAACTCAAATGGCAACGGGCATTGGGCGAATATCTGCAAAAAAGGCAGGCGCTTAAAGGCCTGGTGATACTGATGGATATCCGCCACCCGCTTAAAGATCTGGATCAGCAAATGATTCAGTGGGCGGTTGAGAGCGAGATCCCTGTACTCCTGCTGCTGACTAAAGCTGACAAGCTCGCTTCCGGCGCACGTAAAGCCCAGCTCAATATGGTGAAAGAAGCCTCAATGGCGTTTATGGGTGATGTGCAGGTTGAGGTTTTCTCATCGCTGAAAAAAATCGGCGTCGACAAAGTGCGCCATAAGCTGAATAGCTGGTTTAGTGAACTCGAACCTGCTGTTGAAGATCAGGGCACTGAAGCCTGACAAACCTCACAGGCTGCCGTTTTTTAGCGTCAGCCCAATAAAAAACGCCCCAGTCACAGAATGACTGGGGCGGCTAAATTCAGCCAAATCCGATTACGTGAAGTAAAAGGTCTGAAAGATAGAACATCTTACCTCTGTACCCTACGCCTCGAACTTTACCTGATTTTTTGTGAGCAACAAAGGTTTTTTTGTTGCTCTCTTTCATTTTTAGTCACTTTTTTTACCATGCTCGTCACAAAAATGAGGATGGCATGTAGTTAAATTACAAAAAAAGTGCTTAGGCCATAATAAGTTACTGCATCGTTTTGCAGCGCCGGTACCACGGTGTGCCGGCTTCATGCCTGATCACGTGATAATGCGCCAGCGGTGGCGCATAAACGCCACCAGCCAGAGTCTTAATGCGCCTGATCCCAGTTGTCGCCTACGCCGACTTCGACCAGTAAGGGGACATCCAGCGCCATACTGCCCTCCATCAGCGCGCGAATCTGCTTGCTGGCTTCATCGACGGCTTCAGCTTTGATTTCAAACACCAGTTCATCGTGCACTTGCATGATCATCCTGACCGCATCATCGGTTTGCTTTTGTAACCAGTCATCGACCGCAATCATAGCGCGTTTGATGATATCCGCGGCCGTTCCCTGCATGGGGGCATTAATCGCCGCACGTTCAGCAGCTTTACGACGAATGGCATTACTGGACTTGATGTCGGGCAACCACAAACGGCGTCCATCCAGCGTTTCAACATACCCGTTACTGGCTGCAAGCTGCCGCGTGTTTTCCATATAGCGCAGCACGCCAGGATAGCGCTCGAAGTACAAATCCATATACTTTTTCGCTTCGCCTGCGCCAATGTTCAGCTGGCGAGATAATCCAAACGCGCTCATGCCGTAGATAAGACCAAAGTTGATGGCCTTGGCGCTACGACGTTGTTCACCCGTGACCTTAGACAGCGGCACGCCAAAGACCTCTGACGCAGTAGCACGGTGAATATCTTCTCCCTGGGAAAAGGCATCGAGCAGCCCTTTATCCTGTGACAGATGCGCCATGATACGCAGTTCAATCTGTGAATAGTCCGCCGCCACGATACGGTTCCCCTTGCCCGCAACAAAGGCCTGACGAATGCGGCGTCCTTCATCGTTACGGACCGGGATGTTTTGCAGGTTAGGATCGGTTGAAGACAGGCGACCGGTAGCCGTTACCGCCTGATGATAGGACGTGTGCACGCGACCGCTGACAGGATTGATCATCAGCGGCAGTTTATCAGTGTAAGTTGACTTCAGTTTCGACAACCCACGGTGCTCCAGAATGACCTTTGGCAGCGGATAGTCCAGTGCCAGCTCAGCCAGGACTTCTTCACTGGTAGAAGGCGCGCCTCCGGGTGTTTTCTTCGTCGGCTTAATGCCCTGCTTTTCAAACAGGATGACCTGCAGCTGCTTGGTCGATGAGAGATTAAAGGGCTCGCCCGCCAGCTCATGCGCTTTAAGCTCAAGCTCAGCCAGGCGCGATGTCAGCTCTTTAGAGTGCTGCGCCAGAATGGCTTGATCGATCAATACGCCGTTACGCTCGACACGTGAAATCACCTTAAGCAGGGGCATTTCAATTTGTTCAAAAACCTTTTTAGGGCCGGCTTCTTTTTCAAGCTCAGGCCACATTTTCAAATGCAGTTGCAGAGTGACATCGGCATCTTCTGCTGCGTAATGTGCAGCCTGCTCTAAAGCGATTTGATTAAATGTGAGCTGATTTTTCCCTTTACCGGCGATCTCTTCAAAGGTAATGGTTTTATGATTCAGCCACCGCGCAGACAGGCTGTCCATATCATGCTTGCCCACTACGCTGTTCAGGATATATGACTCCAGCATGGTGTCATATTTGATACCGGCGAGTTCAATATCGTAGTTTTTCAGCACGCCACGATCGTATTTGAGATTTTGCCCCACTTTACTGGCGTCAGGATCTTCGAGCAGCGGCTTGAGTTGCGCAAGAACGGCATCGCGGTCGAGCTGCTCCGGCGCATCAAGGTAATCATGTGCCACGGGCAGGTAAGCCGCCTCACCTGGCGCTACCGCAAAACTGAGGCCGACGATATTAGCCGTTAACGTATCCAGCCCATCGGTTTCGAGATCGAACGCAAAGACCTCGCTGTTTTTCAGCTTCTCCACCCAGGCATCTAAGGTTTGCTGATCCAGAATGGTGATATAGCCGTCAGCCGATAACAGGCTGGTGGCCTCAACGCTCGCCACCGGCTCATCGGTAAGAACCTGCTGGGCTTGCCGGTTGCTTTTAGTACCCTGCAGCCATTTTCCCTCTTGCAGGTCGGTCAACCAGCGCTTGAATTCGAAACGGCTAAATAGCGCTTGCAGCGCGTTAACATCAGGTTCGCTGACCGTAAGCGCTTCACAGGGTTGATCGAGCTCGACGTCTGTTTTAATGGTGGCAAGCTGATAAGAAAGAAAAGCAACATCGCGATTCTGCTCCAGTTTCGCGGCCATGGTTTTTGCACCGCGAAAAGAGAGATCGGCGACTTTATCAAGATTGTCGTAAATGGACTGCATCCCGCCCAGCCCCTGCAGCAGCGCCTGGGCTGTTTTTTCACCCACGCCGGGTACGCCGGGAATATTATCTGAGCTGTCCCCCATCATCGCCAGAAAATCGATGATCAACGACGGTGGCACACCATACTTCTGCTCAACCTCTTCTGGGCCAAGAATGGTATTCGTCATGGTATTGATTAGCGTAATGCCCGGTGTGACAAGCTGCGCCATATCTTTATCGCCGGTGCTGATCAGAACAGCGTGGCCTTTTTTCTCTGCCTCTAACGCCAGCGTACCAATCACATCGTCCGCTTCAACGCCGCTGACAGCCAACAGCGGCAAGCCCATCGCACGCACCATTTCGTGCAGCGGCTCTGTTTGTGACCGCAAATCATCAGGCATCGGTGGGCGGTGGGATTTGTAATGTTCAAACAGTTCATCCCTGAAGGTTTTGCCTTTAGCATCAAACACCACAGCAACATGTGTAGGGCTGTACTGTACCAACAGGCTTTTCAGCATGTTGAGCACGCCATACATAGCACCAGTAGGCTCTCCTGCGCTGTTGGTTAGCGGCGGGAAAGCGTGGTACGCGCGATAAAGATAGGATGAGCCATCAACCAAAATCAGGGGGTTTTCTGCTATTTGCGCCATATGTCTGTGTATTCTTCGTTGCCATGGATTGGCCTATAAGGATGCCACACCTTGGCGAAAAGGGTTAATCAAGACAAACAGAGCGTGACGTTTTTCGTGCTTCTGTAATGAGGATCGCAACGATCTTTCTGTGGATAACTTTGTGCGTAAAAATTATATCAATAGTTTATTTATGTCATAAAAAAGATTCAGCCAAAATTAAAAATAATAAAATCATATATTTAATATAAATCCGTGATGCGATCGTGATTTTTAATGGCATGTTTGCTTGTGTGGATAGAAAAACTGTGCTTCTTCAACAGGTCAGCGATGGGCGCACAAATTACAAATGAAAACGCCAGCGTATGCTGGCGTTTTGCAAAAAACTCAGCGTAAAACGCTATTTTTTCTCAACCAGGAACTTCACTACGTTGGCATAATCCGCCACGAAGTTTGCCATTGAGCTGGTATCCAGACCGCCATTATTAACCATATATTTGCCGTTAATAAACATCGCTGGCACGCCGCGCAGATCAACGTCAGACGCCGCTTTTTGCTGCTGGGCAACAAGGGCTTTTACTGCAAAGCTGTTCCAGGCCGCATCGTACTGCTCAGAAGAAATGCCCGCTGCTTTGATGAATACGTCTTTCAGGCTGGCTGCATCCGTAATCGTCTGGCTTTTCTGAATGCCATCAAAAATAGGTGAAGTCACTTTATCTTCTACGCCCAGCGCCATCGCGACGGCCCACGCATGAGTGACAACGGGACCTAAGTCGCCGCCAAGGAAGTCAACGTGGTACTTCACCATCTTCGTATCGGCTGGCAGATTCTTTTTAACTGCATCACCGACGTGGTAAATTTGCTCAAACTGGTAGCAGTGAGGGCAGAAAAAAGAGAAAAACTCCATAACCTGGGGTTCACCTGCAACAGGTTTAGGCAGGCTAACGTATTGTTTACCTTCAGTGAATTGTGCAGCAGATGCGCTGAACGCCAGCACCAAACCCATCAGTGCAAAAAATATTTTCTTCATTGGGGAAAACTCTCCTGACTTTTCATTAAAATTGCGGGGCCAGCTGCAACGGAGGTTCCCGTAACACCTTTTCCTGCTCGATAAACTGCAAAATTTGCCGGCGCCAGAAATCCTCATCCGTCATCCAGGGGAAAGCGCGCGGAAAAGCGGGATCCTGCCAGCGGCGCACGACCCAGGCCAGATAATAAATCATGCGCATAGCACGTAAAGGCTCAATCAGTGACAATTCGTTAATATCGAAGTCGCTGAATTCGCTGTATGCGTCCAACAGAATATCCCACTGAATACGCTGTTCCTGTCTATCGCCACTTATTAACATCCACAGATCCTGAATAGCGGGACCATTGCGGGCATCATCAAGATCGACAAACAGCGGGCCATCGCGCCACAGAATATTGCCCGGGTGGCAATCACCATGTAAGCGTAGCGGCTGCCAGTCGCTATGCCAGCACTGCCGCAGCGTGATGCCAAGTTTATCGACAGCTTCCAGCAATGCTGGGCGGAGTGACGCAGGCACGAGCTCAGCCTTTGCCAGGACTTCTCGCGGCTGCTCCAGATATTCTTCAAGCCCTATGGATGGGCGTTGCTGAAACAGGCTTTTGCGGCCAGTTTGATGAATACGTCCCAGGAAACGGCCTACCCATTCCATCTGATCTTCGTTGTCGGTTTCATACTGCCGTCCACCCAGGCTGGGAAAGACCGCATAGTAAAAGCCAGCATGACGTTGCAGCGTATCGCCCTGCAAAACTAACGGCGCGGCAATCGGCACCTCATCATCCAGTAAATCCTGGGAAAACCGATGCTCTTCGGTGATCTGTTCTGCACTCCAGCGCTGAGGGCGATAAAACTTGGCCACATAGCGACGTTTTTCATCGTCGCTAAACTGATAAACCCGATTTTCATAGCTGTTCAGGGCGGTTAAACCGGAATCTACCCGTATACCCGTTTCCCAAAGCGCATCCAGCAGGACATCAGGATTGAGTGTCTGGAAGTTAAAGGCGGCATCACTCATGGTTATCCCTGTGCTTATCTTTACGGTTAATGGCCAAGGATAACACTACTCGTCATTTTTGATGACACCACGTGCACGTAGCAGGGCGGTTTTAAAATCGACTTCATAATCTTTTTTCAGGCCTGGAATCTGATCGTCGCTGGCTGAATCACGCATTTTTAGATGATAAATCAATACGTCATCGCTTAATTCACTTAATGGGCCAATGAAACCAGACTCGTGGGCCAGTTTTTGTAAAAATGCCAACAGGTTAAGATCGGGCTCTTTCTCCCATGCCGGTTGCAGGAGTTCAAGCAGTTCAGTCAGCCGATGGGTTTTCATAATGATTCCTCAATGCAGGTGATTCACGTCCAGAATGACACAAGGAGACAAGATGGCAGCATTTACCGGTGTAATCCTTGCTGGTGGACAAGGTAGCCGTATGGGCGGGCAGGATAAAGGATTACTTATGATGCAGAGTAAACCCCTATACCAACACGTTCTACAGCGGTTGAGGCCGCAGGTAGACATTGTGTTAATAAGCGCTAACCGCAACATTGATCGTTATCAGCTAAGTGGTTATCAGGTCGTAACCGATTCAATCAAGGACTACCCAGGACCGCTTGCAGGTATGTTGAGCGGTTTACGGCACAGCCCCACTGATTGGGTGGCATTTTGTGCCTGTGATACACCTCAGATCCCCGGTGATTTTGTTGCGCGCCTCTGGCAGCAGCGTAACAACGCACCTGCTGTATGGGTGAAATCCTCCCAGCGGGATCATCCAACCCTGGCCTTGATGAATAAGGCGATTGCCGACGATCTTGAGACATGGTTGTTACGGGGGGAGCGCAGGCTTATGCAGTTTATGCGTGAGCATGGTGGGCACCCGGTTTTATTTAGCGATCCAGAGTCAGCGTTCAGCAACATCAATACACCTGACGATCTGATCATGCAGGAGAAGTCATAATGCATATTCCGTTATTGGCCATTGTCGCCTGGAGCGGAACCGGTAAAACCACACTACTCGAGCAAGTTATACCCTTGTTAAAAGCGCAGGAAATACGTGCAGGATTAATTAAACATACCCACCATGACATGGACGTAGACAGGCCGGGTAAAGACAGCTATCGGCTGCGTAAAGCCGGAGCCGATCAGGTTATTGTCGCCAGCGACAGGCGTTGGGCGCTGATGTGTGAAACGCCTGAGCAGCCTGTCAGCTTAATGACGTTAGTGGGACGAATGGACGGCGAACAGTTGGATGTAGTGTTAGTCGAAGGATTTAAAGATGAGCCAGTCGCCAAAATTGTGCTTTGGCGATCGGGTATTAAAGGTGAGCTAGCAGCACTGCTGGATGAGAAGGTGGTGGCTGTCGCCTGTGACGACACGACTTTAAACCTGAATGTGCCCGTTTTGAACATCAACCAGCCACAAGAAGTGGCCGCATTTATCCTGACATGGCTGGGTAAAAAGGCGCATAGCTGACAACACAATGGGTAGCGAGTGAATGATGCAGATCAGCAGCGTTCAGTAGAGGGTTTTCCCGTCTTCGAACGGCAAAGAAGGTGTAATTACCATCATCGTTAGAGCCTGTCTGCCGCGTACCAGATGACGTGCCTGTGTTTTACGTCGCTCCGCCACTGCACCCGTGCCTTGCTACAGGTTCACCGTTGCCCGCTAAACGCCGGTAAAGGGATGCGTCCGGTCCGGAACGGCGCAGAGATGAGGGGTTATCTGCCAGATCGCAGACGTAAAAAAGCCCTGAACGTCAGTTCAGGGCTTCTTCACTTGTTTGATGCCTGGCAGTTCCCTACTCTCGCATGGGGAGACCCCACACTACCATCGGCGCTACGGCGTTTCACTTCTGAGTTCGGCATGGGGTCAGGTGGGACCACCGCGCTACAGCCGCCAGGCAAATTCTTTGCGCCGAAACGAATCTTTTACATCGTGACCGCGTTGCCATCGCTCAGCCACACCGGTCACATACTTCAGTATGCTCCCGCTGATGTCTTCGCGCTGCGCCCTGTCACGCCGCAAAATCTTTCGTTTCCGCAGATTCTTTATCCGGTAAACAATGCTGAAAATTCTAGTCGTCTCTCTACCAAAACGCCTCTGGCGTTGTAAGGTTAAGCCTCACGGGTCATTAGTACCGGTAAGCTCAACGCATCGCTGCGCTTACACACCC
>NZ_QGTU01000011.1:0-114755 GCF_003182295.1 Pantoea sp. AG702
AAATTCAATAAGTAGGATTTTTTAAATATACGGCTTCGTTTAATTAAAATGATGGAGATTTATCATGTATATGTTCCTCCCCTTTCTTATTGCTTTCGGTACAGTTCTTAGTACTATTTTCAGAAAAAAGAAGTTCTCTTATGTGATGTGATTTTTATTGTTAGTAATCAATCTCTTATGGTTAAAATACCATGCAACCGATCCTTTAGATTTATCTTTTTAAATGGAGCTTAAGTGTGACTAATTCTCTAAAAGCTAAAAAAGAAATTCTTTATTACTCAGTTTAAATTTAATGGGTCTGTTAGGTATTAGCGCTACGCTTTTAGTGGCTTTTTATTATCAGTTAATGATAAAAGATTTATCTTGTCCTATGTGTTTGTTACAACGTGTCGGGCTGATGCTCATCGGATTTGGCTTCTTATTTAATGTTCGTTTCGGCATTAAAGATATTCATTACGGATTTGCCTTGATTGGTTGTGTGCTCACTTGCTCGATAGCAGCACGACAAATGTTTTTACATATTCTACCCGGTGATCCTGGATATGGGTCGATTTTTATGGGTTTGCATTTTTATACATGGGCTCTTATTACATCTTTATTCGCCGTTTTTGCTATCGCCATTTTACTGATGTTGAGTAAAGATGATATTAATGTAGGGAAACCATTGGGCATTCCACTATGGGGGAAATTTTCAATTCTGCTTTTTACGGTGATGATAGTAGCCAATCTGATATCGACCGTTCTTGAATGTGGCAGCGGACAATGCGCTGAAAATCCAACATATTATCAATTAATTGGGAAATAATTTATATCATATAGACACCATCTTTTGGTGTCTATTTTACACAAATAAAATAATTAAAATGCAAAATGGGTTGAGTAGACCGGGACAGACCTGTCAGCCTGCAGGCACGGCGTTACGACAGACCCGTTGCCTCAAACATTGCTTTCACAGCTTTCCGCTTCTGGTCTGTCGTCAGAACTTTCGGCCCAGCGCTACCTGAATCGCCTCCCTATGCGGCATGACTTCGGCGAGCAGTATCCTAAGACGGGCGTTCTCCTCGTCAAGTGATTTAAGTCGCTTTGCCTCAGGGACTCCCATGCCGCCAAATTTCTTGCGCCAGATGTAGAAAGTAGCGTCTAAAAAACCATACTGCGACAGAGTTGCCGGGCAGAAACGCCGGCTTCAGCCTCGCGGAGAATACTGATGATCTGTTCGTCGGAAAAACGCTTCTTCATGGGGATGTCCTCATGTGGCTGATGAAGACATTACTAACATCGCGGTGTATTAATCAACGGGGAGCAGGTCAGTGGCCACCTACATGCTCAGTTTGGTGAGACAATGACCTTTCTCCGCGTCCGCGCTATTGCACAAAGTGACGTAAGCACAAAAAGCCCTAAAGTGAACGTATTTCCTGATAGTACGTTTAATCAGAAAGCTTATTTCTTAATTAGATTTATTCTACGAAATCTGTGCCGTACTAGTTTTTGGATTTTTTTAATTTAATTATACTCAATTTTGTCTAAAAATATTGGTATATAATATGAGCGCTTATTGTAAGGGACTTGGAGCATAATGAACAAAAAAGATCTCATTTCTGTCATTATTTGTGTGGCAATCTTTGGCCTGACTTACGGCCTTAGCGCACCGTTGATCGCCACACGATTGCAGGATAATGGTTTCAGCGAAAGCTATATCGGACTCAATGCCGCGATGCAGGCTATTGGCGTTTTTGCTGTCGCACCTTTTATTCCTCGTCTCTTTCAGCGCTTCCACCCAAGGCTGCTTTTGGGGACTTCGCTTGCCGCCGTGGCCGTCATCATGTTGCTTTTTACCTGTTTGCCTTTTATTTACTGGTTCGGACTCCGGCTTGCTTTGGGCATTTTCAGTGAGATTATTATGGTGCTCACAGAAACCTGGATCAATGACGCGACCGTTGAGCAGGCAAGGGCAAGAACAATGGCATGGTACACCGCTGGCATCTCAACAGGGTTTGCCTGTGGCCCGTTAATACTGACCCTTAGCGCAAGCCAGAGCAATTTTCCTTTCTTTATCGGCACGGCCATTGTTCTCCTGGCGTTGGTGCTTGTTAAGCTGCTGGGCATGGCGCAGCATCACTCGTCAACCAGCCACGCTATTGGCTTTCTGAAAAGCATCCGTATCGCCTTTTTAATGATCGCTGCCACGGGGTTAAATGCTGCCGTCGAAGTGGCCGGACTTAATTTTTTACCGCTTTATGCCGAGTCCCATGGCTGGAGTCGACAACATGCCGTTGGATTAATTTCGGTTCTGATGTTGGGTGCCATTCTCTTACAGCCTGTGGTTGGCATGATTGCTGACAGCGTTGACCGCCGACGACTCATCGTCATACTGGCGCTGTTGTCCACGGTGGGAGCGGCCATCTGGCCATGGTTATTATCCTGGCCGGTTGCGGCTTATCTGATCCTCTTTGTGTGGGGTGGGATGTTCGTGGGGATCTATACCGTCGCAATAACCTGGGCAGGCGCGACATTCAGTGGAGCAGAGCTCGCAGGCGTATATGCCGCCGCCTCGGTAGCATGGGGCGCAGGGGCTCTACTGGGGCCGCTGCTGTGTGGCCTTGCCATGTCAGCAACGCAGAATGGCTTGCCGCTGATGGTCGGCGTGCTTTGCGGCCTCTTCTGTTTGATGGCCGCAGTGGATCTGCGTATTCATGGCCTCGGACGAGCCTGATAAGCCGTTACCGCCTTTGTCCTGAACGGTTTGCGGATAGGGCTGGCAGGTTATTTCTCTATGGCACGGCGCCAGGGCAGACGGTGATACCAGGGACGAGGAACGGGATGCACCAGCGCATTCAGTGCCCGGCTGTAATCCATTACCAGTCCAGGCGTCCAGGCCATGATCTGCGCGCGTTTACGCACCTGTGCGGCGATCCATAGCTCCGGCACCAGCAGGTCGCTCAGTTTTCGCTCATGTGCCAGCGCACCATCCAGGGCGGCTTCAAGAGCATAGGCAACACTACTTGAGCAGTTACGATAAGTCAGGTTGTAGGTGTTATTGCGGCGATAAGATTCCCAGAAGTGATTCAGTTTCCGCAGGCTGAATTTTTTAAACTCGATTTGACGTACAGAATGACACCATTCTGAGGATTCTGTGGCGTAGTCTGGCAGAAAGCGCCCTGCCACATCATTATCACGGGTGGCCTTAAGTGTGCGCAAAAACTCCGAAGGAGACCGATCAATCTCCTCGGCAGGATAAAGGCTGATGTAGAGATAATCAGCCACTTCAAGTGCCGCGTGGCCGGTTGAGATAACACCATTTTCGTCCACGGCGGCGATATAACGGTTAATGACAGGGCGCGAAACAGGCCTGGCTTCGGTGGTTTCTTCAGGCGTCCATACGTGCACAATCAGTGCGCGCGCTGCAGCAGACGTCGGCACCGGATGGGGGGCGGTCAGTTCTTGTTCCTGGATTAAAGGGGAGCTACTCAGCAGTACGTCGCCGGGTTGAATCAGCTGAAAAATAGACGTACCTCTTTTCATCCGCATCGCCTTCCTGGCGATGCCAAAGGTACTCAACCCACTGGTAACCATCTGAAAACCAATAAAGAATGATACGGTCGCATCATGGTGACTGAGCAGGAAGAACGAAAAGGAAATTAATCCCAGTCCATAAATAAGCGTCAGCTTCCAGCGGGGAAAGCGCACAATAAAAGAGGAAAAGCTGGTGAAGAAGCCGATGATAAAAAAAGTAAAACCAAAAATGACAGCCAGCAGGACATTACTGTATTCCTGATTAACGATGATAATCAGTGATACGAATAAAAATATGCCGCCTTTGAAAAAAAGAATGCTCTTTTTTGTTCCGACAGCGCTGGTCGCAACACAAAGTGTAAGCATGCTTTCCAGCAGCAGAATATAGCCAAAGATCTGTAATGGGAAGTACGAGTGAAGGTCAAGACCATCGATGAAAAGTAATATACCTGTGATAAACCACAGTGTTGCGGCAACCGAAAGGTATCGGGCATTTCGCTTAATATATGCCGTACCCAGTAGCAACATGGCTATCTGTATCAATCTATCCCTCTCCTAAATGCGCTGAAAAGTCAGGTGGAAACCGACCAGTTACCCAGTATGAACAGCGATCCCTGACGCTCGAACATCAGTGCTCCGCTATCGGTAACGTGCAGCCATTGCCCATTTCCGTATTGCAATCTGAATTGAATCGCAGGAAGCGTCTGCTGACGTGGAATGGCCTGCCAGTGTCCGGCGAGGCGCTGTTTATCCTCTGGATGCAATTGCGCCAGTATTGCCTCTTTCTTTTCAAGAATCTCGCGAGGAAGCGCAGCAAGTTCACCAGAAAGGTTTTCCCAGCAGAGCGTGCCCTCTGTCAGGTTTAGCTGATAAATGGCCTGTAAATTGAGTCGTGCGTCGGTTTCTGAATTGAAGCGGTAAATATTTCGCGTCACCACCCGTAAAAAAACCAGCAGCAACGCACTGGCGCTTAAATAGCACTGCACAAGGAGCAGGGGTTCACCGGTATATAATCCCTTGAGAAAGAACGGCCCCACGCCCTTATCGGCATAATAGATAACGCAACCTGACAACGTTAATAACGCTATCGATCCGCCACGATTACCCCAGAAGAGCGTTAAAAAAGCGGCAAGAATAATCGGGAGGCAACTGAAAGCGAAAATCAGGCTTTCATCGTGGGTGATCGTATTAGCGATACTAAATTCTTTAACACCGCCACTGAATATCCACAACGACAGTGCCACAAGCGCGGCGAGCAGCGTTAAGCCTGACAGAAGTGTTTTGATGGAAATCTGAACGGCTGTGGTAAGGCGGCTGTTAGCAAAGCCCATAATAATGGTGGTGGCCAGGAAAATGCCGGTCATGTCGGCAATAAAACCGGTCCAGAACAGATCGGAAAAGCTGTTTTTTCCTGCTAATGAGAGTCCGATACCGAAAAGCACGGCATCCAGAAAGCTGATGATAATGGTTGAGGCGAACCACAACATAATAATATTTAAATCATCACCCGGCCGGGAAAAACGTTTCACTATCCACGCAATTATCAGCGAAGAAGGCAGATCAAGAATGGCGTAAAACGTCTCGGTCGGCAGCCTGCTGAACGAAGGTTTGTCCAGAATCACATCAAGCACAACAAACAAAACACACAGCGCTGGCCATAGTCGCCAGCGCGAATTTAAAAACGCCGCAGTGGCGACGCCAGCAGGAAACCATACGACAGATATGTGCAACTGAGGATCGTCAAATCGCAGCGACAGCACGGCAGACAAGTAATAAAAGACCGCCCATATCGTCATTACTATAAAGTTGGACATTACCGCTGGGACAAATTTTGGCATATACCTATAATAAATCCTGAGTGAACACAAGTTCTCTGAGTGGCTCGCTTGCGAGAATGGTTGTTGGGTTGAATTTTATCAAAAATTATCTTCTATAACCAATATCAGAAACTCTTTTAGTATTCTCAAACGTATCTTTAATTGGTTTACAAGCCATATTTGATTAACAGAGCATAAGCATCCTATGCGAAGTGGAAGGCGGTGTAATGCCTGCTGTCTGGCTGCTCTGCCCCTGCCGAACTTTTGACCCTGTTAAGTTGCATGATGCGGCCTACCCGGTTTTACCGTAGGTTATCCCCGATTTCGGTCAGGTCGTCATGAATCCGCCGTAACCATATACACCTCATCTCAGTGAATAAGAGAGGCATAAAAAAGGCGTTGATGAACGGGCTGATCACGCAATCAAACATCTTATTTAACATAAATAGCACTTCTCACTTCTTCACGGAGCAGATGCGCCATCCTGATGCATGAAATGACGAGATCTGCAAGCGTTTCGGTGGACTGATATTTTTCGAGCCGATTTTCCTCCCGCACGACGTCAGCCAGCAGCACATCCCGCCGTCGCAGAAGTGCGCTGAGAAGCCTGATATCAGTTGCGGGCGGCTCCCAGCGGCGCGGTTTTTTCAGCAGTGCGTAACAGGCGAGCATATACGCATCCACTTTGTCCGTTTTATTCATAATCCCCATGCCACGGGCAAACTCCCGGCTTCGATGAGGGTTGGCCAGAGACACATAAAAGCCCGCATCGAGCAGGGCCGTGGCCAGCCGCTCGTGATAGACACCGGTGGCCTCCATCACCACGTGGACGTCTTCCGGACCGCAGTGCTGAAGCCTGAGCCAGCGAAGTATGTGCACAACCGCACTACGATCATTTTTTATATTACGTGTCTTAACGCGGCCTTTAATGCCGACATAAAGCATGCAGAGGTCAAGCGTGTCTTTGCTGACGTCAATACCGACTGGAAACATGATATCTCTCCTCTCACATAGACCGTCACGCCTGTTCGCCTTGTACATACGGAGTCGTGCTCCCGGTAACCGTTCAACCTGAAGTGCTGGCGTGAAAGGTGAAGCTGAGGGCCATGAGCTGCCAGGCAGGATCGGTACTTAAACCGTCCTCAGGGAAGGGACCGGCTCACTCAGCTTCAGTGGTGGTAGCTAATCACCACGTATGTTTAGATACAAGGAAAGGGTTGGGGACAGGCAGAATCTATCAAACCGTAACCGGCTTCGCCGGGCTACCGGCGCCATGTGGCCAGTACACCTTGGCGGGCATCAGCTGGCGCCTTCATGCGCTGTCGCGCATAAAACCTGATTCAATGCAGGAGATATCCTCATGCAGCACGTTGATGAAGACGAAATCAGATCAACTTACTGGGAAGCCTGCAGACTGGCCGGCATTGTTTGTCTGAGGAAAGCGAGTGACGGTGACGTAATCAGCCGGGAAGAGATCAAACGTGATCCTATGCTTTTGCTCAGGACACGGCTTTAGCGGGATGCTGAGGTTGAACCCGCTCTCATCTTTGCCATCGAGCAGATGATGGAGCCGCCTAATTAGTAGGTGGCCAAAGAAGCTTAAAGCATCAACATGCTCATACTATTCATATCAGGCGTTCACTTTCATAATGCAATACTCATACGTCCTGTAAAGGTAGTCCGCTTTCATAAATACAAGACAAAAAGCGTCTGCTTTCATAATCAGTGCACGTCACAGGCTCTGAAACCAGGATAATTTTATGAAAGAACCCTATCCAGCAAGATTTTACTTATGAAAGTAACCGCCTAATCTGCGCTGTTCAATGCCAGGCGCTGTAACTATGATAGCGTTATGATCTTTTATCTGAGATTCAAGCGCCAGTCGCTCCCGAAACCTTCTCATTGATATGTAAAGCGTGAATCGCCACGGATAATCCAGACACTTCTGAGTCGTTGATAATACTGGTTTTCATATTCTGTCGGTGACATCTGATCGCTCCAACCATGCCGACGTTTACTGTTATAAAACATTTCGATGTAATCAAAAATATCACTGCGGGCTTCTTCCCGCGTTCCGTAGATCTTTTTCTTTATCCGTTCGCGTTTCAGCAACTGGAAAAAGCTTTCTGCAACCGCATTATCGTGGCCGTTACCGCGACGGCTCATGCTGCCCTCCAGGCTGTGTGATTTCAGGAACGACTGCGACTCATGGCTTGTGTACTGACTACCCTGGTCCGAATGAACCAGCACATGTTTTTGGAGATTACGCCGCCATACAGCCATCAGCAGTGCGTTCAGGACAATGTCCTTTGTCATCCGGGATTGCATGGACCAGCCGATAATTTTGAGTGAGAACAGAACAATAACCACGGCAAGATACAGCCAGCCTTCGTGGGTCCTGATGTAAGTTATGTCCGTTACCCAACGCTCATCCGGAGCATCCGGATTGAACTGTCAGCCTGTTGGGTGACACGATACTGACCTCACCTTTACGTGCCCGCGGACTCCGGTAGCCGACCTGAGCCTTTATCCCGACACGTTTCATCAGTCGCCAGACTCTGTTGACTCCGCACTGTTGTCCGCTGTCCCGCAGATCCAGATGGATCTTGCGATAACCACAGACGCATCCCGATTCCAGCCAGAACTGTTTAATGTAGATTCAATTGGTCAACGCAACAGTCATGTGAAACATGGGGTTGCGGAGGGTTTTTGAATGAGACGGACATTTACAGCAAAGGAAAAAGCATCTGTTTTTGAACTGTGGAAGAACGGAACAGGCTTCAGTGAAATAGCTAATATTCTGGGTTCTAAACCAGGAACAATCTTCACTATGTTAAGAGATACTGGCGGCATAAAACCTAATGAGCGCAAGCGGGCTGTAGCTCACCTGACACTGTCAGAGCGCGAGGAAATACGAGCCGGTTTGCCAGCCAAAATGAGCATTCGTGCGATAGCTACTGCGCTGAATCGTAGTCCTTCGACGATCTCACGTGAAGTTCAGCGTAATCGAGGCAGGCGCTATTACAAAGCTGTTGATGCTAATAACCGGGCCAGCAGGATGGCGAAAAGACCAAAACCGTGCTTGCTGGATCAGAATTTACCGTTGTGAGAGCTTGTTCTGGAAAAGCTGGAGATGAAGTGGTCTCCAGAGCAAATATCAGGATGGTTAAGGCGAACGAAACCGCGTCAAAAAACACTGCGAATATCACCTGATACAATTTATAAAACGCTCTATTTTCGTAGCCGCGAAGCGCTACACCACCTGAATGTACAGCATCTGCGCCGGTCGCATAGCCTTCGCCATGGCAGACGCCATACCCGCAAAGGTGAAATAGGTACGATTAACATAGTGAACGGAACACCAATTCACGAACGCTCCCGACATATCGATAACAGACGCACTCTGGGGCACTGGGAAGGCGATTTAGTATCAGGCACAAAAAACTCGCATATAGCCACACTTGTAGACCGAAAATCACGTTATACGATCATCCTTAGACTTAGGGGCAAAGATTTTTTCTCAGTGAATCAGTCTCTTACCGAAAAATTTCTGAGCTTGCCGTCTGAACTCCGGCAATCACTGACATGGGACAGAGGAATGGAGCTGGCCAGGCATCTGGAATTTACTGGCAGAACCGGAGTTAAAGTTTACTTCTGCGATCCTCAGAGTCCCTGGCAGCGGGGAACAAACGAGAACACTAATGGGCTAATTCGACAGTACCTTCCCAAAAAGACATGCCTTGCCCAATATACTCAACATGAGCTGGATCAGGTTGCAGCTCAGCTAAACAACAGACCGAGAAAGACACTGAAGTTCAAAACACCGAAAGAGATAATTGAAAGGGGTGTTGCGTTGACAGATTGAATCTACAGCGGCTTTTTTTAATATGTCCCGTTCGTCGGTAACCCGCTTCAGCTCTTTCTGGAGACGGCGGATCCCGGCCTGAGCATCTGACTGTTCTTTATGAATGGAAGAATCAGGACCGTACTTTTTTATCCAGGCGTAAAGGCTGTGGGTGGTGATATCAAGACGTGTTGCAACGCTGGAAACAGAATAACCACGATCAACAACCTGTTTGACTGCTTCAGTTTTAAACTCTTCGGGATAACGCTTACCGCTCATGTACACCTCTCTTTAAGTCATCTTAAATGACTCTCAGATGTCTGTTAAACCCGTGGCGATTCAGTCTACATCTGGAAGATGTCAAGCATGATTATTCGATTGCGGATGATAATGAAGATGAGCCTCAGCACCTGTATTTGGTTGAGAGCACTTTCCAGCAGTTCTTTGACATACTGTCTTCGCGGACAATCCAGAAGGGGATGAGCGTTTACAGGAGCTTATAAACGCGTTAAGCCCGCCTCCTTTTTCCTGTGCTTTCAGGATGCTGGCAGTAACACTAGTCGGTATGAGCAATACGTTATACAAACTGGCTGAGTACGTGACCGGTCACCGCGAGACTCTGGTCAGCAGGTTAAAAAGGAGCTTGAGAGTGATCTTCCATGAGATCGATCATCGCTCCTGCATGGGCATCCACATGACGGATATAGCGCATCACTGTCTCGGCCTTTTTCCAGGTACCTTCCTGCATAATCTGTGCAGTACTGTATTTTTTTGTGGCCATATCGATAGCAGCCCCTACCCGGGTACTGTGCCCCGACCATCCCCGGTACCGGTTTTTATTGGGTTTAACATCCGCAGCGGGACCCGCCTCGTGCCAGGCTCGGGCAAAAATATCTTCCATTGCACGGGTTGAAAGCGGCCTGTCGGTACTGATTTTCGCTCGATTGGTACGGTGAACGGGTGAGAATATAAAGGCATCAGGCTCGTTAATCAGGCCCGACGCGTTCAGCCATTCTCTCAGGCGTTGCGTTGAAAGTGCGCCCAGTCCTTTGATAAGCCCCCCGGTCATCACAATGGTTTTCGTCCAGCCGACATCGAGCACAATCCTTCCGTCTGAAGCATGTGAAACATCACGTACGCGGAGACGTCCCAGTTCGCTCACCCGAAGCAGTGTGGAATAGCCCACGTGTAAAAATGCCAGGTCGCGCCGATGCTGCAGAGAATCTGACCCCGACCATCTGGCATCAAGCGTGAGAAGATCGGTCAGACGAAAGGGTATTGCCTGGCCTGTGCGCTCGCCACTAACCACAGCAGTCCGGCTAATTTTCTTCATTGCCCGAAAAACTAAGGGTGAAGCATGGGGAGGAGTCAGCCCTGCGTTACGGTGTAACATGCTGATAAGAGCGAGGTGTGTACCTATAGTCGAAGATGCCCGTCCGTTTGCCTGCAGCCACATAAGATAATCACGCAGGCATTCGGGTTTCATGGGCAGAAAGGTGCGGCCGTACTCCTTCGCCCAGCCGGCGCAGATCCGCATCACGCTGAGCAGCTGCCGCCACGTATTGTCAGAAAAGGCCTCTCGGTCCTGAACAAACGCCCGGAGCTGCGCCACCACGTCAGCTTGGCCGGGCAGCTGAGCATCAGATACGGGTAAATGTGGTCTGAAATCGTCCATTTTTATCCTTTCAGGAGACAGCGCTACGTAAATTCTGTCAGAGAAGCAGGGGAGAAACCCTGCAGAATTTACGTAGCGATGCCTGTTAATTTGTTCACACAGGCCTGAAGATTTCGTGCGCGGTTGATCTTCATACCGGATCCCATGATACAGGGATCCGCTGCCGGATCCTAACTTCATATAATGTCAATTATATGAAGTTAACAAGATGAGCAGGGAGAGGATTAACAAAGAGACTGAAGATGGGGTTCAAAGAATACCCATTCTCAAATCCCAAATTATTAATATGGTAGTATTATAAATTTGGCAAGAAGTGCAGCGCTTAACATAAGTAGCTACCAACGTAAAAAGAATTATTTAAAATCTGTAAAGCCAGGTTAATTAATCCCTATAGAAAATAATTCAATACTTACCTTATGAACTTCAGATATTCAGATCTGCGGTGGCGGCGTATTTCCCATAAAAATGAAAAAGTAGATTGATTTACAAAACTACTGGATCTAATAACTATCCCATAGTTTTTTTTTATTTTCTTGGAAACGATTAAGCATTTTAATCCAATCACGCTTGAGGTAAGATGCCTTAAAGTAAAATAAAACTCTGGATTAAAAGGGTCATCCTCATCCCAAACCTTCTCCATTGCTACCTCAGCTTTAGCATAAGTGATGAGTAAGTCTAAAATACTGCAAGATAACTTCTCAGGTAAATAAATTATATCCATCTTTAATGAATCAAAATTCAATTTTGGAAGTTTTTTTACAGGGATAATGTGTTTTTCCTTATTTTTAATCCCCCAATCACTAGTCGCCAACAAAAAAAGTTCGGCAGCGCACTCAAGTTTGTATATTATACTATAAAAAGCTAATTTATTTCTTACTAAATATTTCATAGCAGCATCCGTAAATTGAATTTGAATTATGATCCATAATCTATTAAAAAAATAATCATAATTTCTAGGCAAGGTTTTTTATTGAAATAATTTCACTTGAATAGAAACATAAATCACAAAATCCATATTTGTTAACGATTTTTTCACTGTAGCGGTATACACTTTTAGTTGATAAATTTGTTGCTTAAGAAATATCATCGATTATAGCACCACTGATTAAAAGCTCGAGAACATGAATTTCTTATAAGTTTTTATGAGAGAGTACTTCATAAAATTTTTTAAAACGCAAAAAAATCTTATAAACATAATAAAGCCATAAGAAAATGTAATATTTTTAATCCAAGAAAATGGTATTAATTCCTATGTATAACGCCTTATCATACATGGAAAATACTGGGGTACTGGTTTTACTAACTATAAGCCTAATGAACAGTTGTATTGGGCTGGATTATTATTAAAAACTAGGTTTTAGCATCTCACAAGGAGCCCTTCAAGCAATCAGTTTATCTTAATGACTTAAATTTAATCAGTGATAAGTTTTTATGCGGAACTTAAAGGCAATTTTCTATTTTAAATTTATATCCAAAAAAAAGCACTTACATTGAAGGTTTTCAGGTTAAAAAAACTTTCACCAATTAACTGAGATTACTTTTTCATAAGAGCATTTTTTAATTCTTCATTATTTACAATGACCTCAGAAAGTAATTTTTTTAAAATTGAATTTTCCAACTCAAGGAAATTTAGTTTGTCATTTGCGTCATTGTAATTATCATCATCGACGCCGGGGATATAAGTTAGCGAGGTAAAGTTTAATTGATCCCTTGATTTAGATGATTGTAAAATTTTGGATGAAACCGATAAATCATCACCAATATCCGGCTCATCCTTTCTTTCATTTAAAATAAATTCATTTTCTGCTAGCTTACCTGGAAGTTCTTTTTTTACCTCTATGTTATTTGATATTACGAACCCTCTTCGAGGTATAGTTTGAATTATATTGCTTTTGAACCCCATTTTAGATAAATGTTTTCTTAGATAGAAAATAGTGTTGTGCAAAACATTCAGTGAAGCTGACATTCCAAAACATTCCCATCCTAAATAAAAAAGGTTTTTATGGGTTACTAAAGATCCTTGATTTTCCAAAAGTGCAGTCAAGCAGAGTGCAGCTGGAGTTCTCAGTTTAGCCGTACAATCGTCGTTTAATCTAATCAATTTTTTTTCACTAACAATGAATATGACACTATTATCGATAGTAAATATTCTTTTCATTTTCTCAACCTTACTAATTTTGCTTGTTTTTAGATTTAATCATCATAAACAAGGCTAGGTTCAAAATCCATTAGGTTTTACCAATCTTATGAATACATAGTATTAACTAAAAATAAAAAATCAATTTAAAAAAATGTAATTTATATTTTATATAACTACATTTTGTATATCTTATTAAGATTTTGATAGAAAAAAACCTCCACATACAAGCCTCGATTCAATAATTATTAAAAATAAAACGTTTAAAAATGAAGAATACCACCCTTTCTTTGATAAAAGATAAAGAAAGTGCATTTGGTTTTTGATCTAGCGCAGTGATAGTTAAACTTTTCTTAAAGAAAAAAATAAAAAAAGGAATAAAGAAAGAATGAAAACTTACAATATCTATTTAATGTCACCGATTATTTATTGAATTCTAAGTAGAATGCTCGATTTAGTTGCTCAACCATGTAAAAGTACACCTGTTTTAGTTAGACGCATTTTTTGAGAGTTTCGTGTTTTAAGACATCAGAGGTACTCTTCAATCGTCAGATTATTCAGAGATTAATGCCGATGATCGGCAATTATTCTCCAAATACGGTAACGTAGACCAGTTTCTGCATCTTCAAGGATAAGAGGAATAGTCTGGCGAGCTCAGAAGACAATACTGCCAATGGGAGTCCCTTGGTCAAGTAACAGCCCTCTTATTTGACAGACTTTCGCAGTCAGTGATTAACAATACGCTGCTTTGTCCGGTGTAAAGCCTTAATATCCTGCTGTTCTTGGCTTTTGGCGGCACGATCTGCATTGTCGGTTGCATCAGAACCACTGCGATGGCCTGTTCATCATTACCGTCTTTCTTTTGCTCGCAGACAAAGGGTTTCACATACTGAAGACTGAGAACCTATTTTTGTGGTCCAGTTTCTGAAACTAACGCTGGCAGTAAAATGCCCTGTGGACGCTTCAGTCCCAATCAGACAGGCTGGAATATTTGTAAGTATCCCGCTTAGACGAACCATTAACTTTTAGAGATCTTCCGACATACTGATTATGTCCCTGAGGAGATCGCCATGCATAAAGCCCGATTTATCGAGCACCAGATCATCACCGTTCAGTAGTCAGTTCAAGCCGGATGTACCGTCAAAGATATCTGCAGCGAAGCAGGACATTATCGATGAGCAGGAAAGTCTATTATTACCAGCCCGATACCCGTAGAGATGAGCCGGTGATCCTGGCGATGACTGAACTGGCGGAGCGCTATCCGCGATACGGCTTTAAGAAGTTGTTCCAGATGCTGCGACGTCAGGACAACAGGTGGAACCATAACCGCATTCACCGGATTTACTGCCTGCTTAAACTGAATTTTCACCGTAAGGGAAAGCAGCGTCTGCCGGTGCGAAATCCGGCTCCACTGGCGACGCCGGAAGCAATTAACCAGAGCGGGCCCATCGATTTTATGCATGATGCGCTGGTGTGTGGCAGACGCTTGCGGACCTTCAATGCGGTGGATGATTTTAACCGTGAAGCGCTGGCTACAGAAATTGACCTGAATATCCCGGCGCAGCGGGTCGTGAGAGTGCCGGACAGGATAGTGGCAAATCGTGGTTATCCGGTATGATGGGGCCGAGCTGGTATCGCTGACGCTGGCACAATGTGCCGAAGAACATGGTGTAATGCTGGAAATCATCATGCCGGGTAAGCCGACGCAGAATGCTTTATTGAACAGTTCAACCGGACGTACCGGAAAGAAATACTGGATTTTTATATGTTCAGAACCCTGAATGAAGCGCGTGAAATCACAGAGCGCTGGCTGATGGAATATAACAGCGAGCGCCCTCATAAATCCCTGAACAACCTGACGCCGGAAGAATTCCCGCTGATGGCAGAAAACCCGGAAGTCTCAAAAAGTGCGTAGAACTAAAACAGGTGTGCTTACAGTTACTGAATAAAAATTTTCAATCTTCATTAGTGCGAGTTAAAATATTTAAATAAAAACAATTTGAACTTACTAACAAATCTTAAGTAGTAAATACGTAAAAACCCTTACTTATAAAAGTCAAAATAAAGGCAAGTCAAGATCACTTAATGGCAACGGGATGAAATTATTTAGTACTACTTTTGTTTCAGGGATCAGTCATTTATCAAATCTTAATGTGGTAATGATTTTGCTGAAAAAAGTGTGGGGTTCTTTTAATCAAATGAAAAACATTCAAGGTTAATAGGTTTATTTAACTTTGGGAGAGGGTCCGGTAAATTGAGTAGACATTGCTTTTGACCATTCCACTTAACTTCCATCGTTAAGCCCGGCCTGATACCGGTTAGCCATGCATAACCATTATCACTTATGATACCAGTATTTTGCCCAGAATTATTAATTACAACTGCTCCAAATGGAGGGAAAGTGCCAGATCTTAATCTAATTTTAACCATGGCTTTCTCACCAGCTATAATACCAAACTTTCTATAACCTATTGCTCCTTCCGTAAGGGTGTCTTCTACAATTGATTTAGTAACATTAATGTTATCAGGCAATTCATTTATATCTATGCTCACTCTATTACGATAATAACTGTCTACATCAGCCACAACAGCTTTACCGAAAAAATTAGTTATTGTAGGGTTACCGTAGCCGCTTACATGCAGCCCGCTGACACCATCAGTGTCAACCATAATTCGAGTCCCACCAAGATTATTTACTCGATGTAGTGCTGCACCTTTTATTGTTGCTGTAACTCCACCTTGTATACTCATACCAACCGAACTATATTCACCCTGTTGATAACTAGCATTTGCATTAAGCAGGCCCTCACTGCCTTCATGAGTATAAAATGCATTTCCATTAAAATTGTTATAAGAATTACTACCTACTTTGACACTATAGCTATTAATATTGTCTATTTTTTTTGAGTAGCCAATAGAATTGCTGATTCCTTGTCTATCTAATGAGTTATCGTAGCTAAAAGTTGTGTTGTATTTCCATGGAATGCTAACGCTTAATAAAATCCCATCATCACGACGCCCAGAAGTTTTTGTTCGAAAACCTGAAATATTAAAGCTTAGATTTTTTAATCCAAAAAAATCAAAATACTTTGAAATCGAAACGTTGTAGTTGTCTCTTGGAGGTGAATTCCAAAAAGTTTGATGGCTATAGTTTATAAAAGATGATAACCCACCACTTTGAAAGTATCGGCTTAATGATACGTTATATAACTCTTTTTTATTACTGATATTTAAACCATTGAATCGAGCATCTAAATATTGAGACATACTCATAAAATTTTGTTGTGCAAAGCGATAACCGGCAAAAGTTATTTGACTATTATAGTCCTCAAAACGTTTTGAATAATTTAAACGAAACGATTTACCTTTTAAAATACCTTCTGACGGTAATACAGCATACGATTGAGTCATATCGAAAGACAAGGCTCCCAAGAGTTGTAAATCACGACCTATACCAAGTGCTATCGAACTATAATCTTGTTTAGCAGCCAGGGAACCGCCGTATAAAGACCAGTTATTATTCAATCCCCAAGAGAACTCACCGGAAAAAAAATCCGGACCTTTCATTTCACGCCTGTAGTTGGCTGCCTTACCTAAAGCAAGTTTGTAACGTATCTGCCCTGGGCGTGTAAGGTACGGTACATTCGAACTGTTAACTTGAAAGGTATGAACTGAACCATCCTGCTCTTCAACTTTTACGTCCAAAGTACCAGTTGATGATGAATCTAAATTTTGAATACTAAATGGTCCAGCGGGCACAGTGTCTTGATATATTATACGACCTAGCTGGCTTACAGTTATTTTTGCATTCGTCTTTGCAATACCAGTTATACGAGGAGCATATCCTCTAAGGTTTGGTGGCAGCATTTTTTCATCAGAAGATATGCTAATCCCTAGAAAGTTAAAAGTATCAAATATGGCTGAAGCAAGATAGCTTTCACCCAAAACAACTTTAGCACCTAAATTAGGTATTGGCCGAAAAGCATAGAATCTATTCCAGCTAAATTCAGAAGATCTGTATTTTGAACTATCATAATAGTTACCCTGCCATTCAGTTCTTATACGCCAAGATCCTAAATTTAATCCATTTGTACCATATCCAGATAATGAACGTGAAGTATTTTCATTAACAGGGTTGTCAACATTTGTGTTGATATTGTAATCCATCATTATTCCAGAGACTCCGTCATCCCAAACTGATGGCGGATCCCAGCCTTCAGAACTATATTCTAGGTAAGCTTGCGGAATAACAATATATAGTTCAAAATTTGATAAATCTCCATGTGCACTCATTCCTTTAATAGATTTAATATTGAGACAACGGTACCCTTTACTGAAATCTGTTTTTTTTATTATATTCTTTTTTAGCCCTAAAATTTTAAGCATCCCTCGAGTAATACAAGCATGACTTTCTTGAGGATTATCATTTGAACTGTAAAATATAACATCTTGCTCAGGTGATTTTTTTTTACCATTAAGGTTAAGACTCATTTTATAAGTCCCTGGCATAATATATCCCGAACGCGAAAACCTACTCAAATCAACATTTTTTCTATCATTTACATCTAAAACATCAGCATTAAACTCAATCGCCATAACTAATTTCGGCAATAAAAAAAAGGTTAAAAGTAATTTATTAAATTTTTTATGGTAGGTTGGGTAACAATTTATTCTACTTGTTAACTTCATACTAAAAACCTGTTAGATAACATCCTGAATTGTAAATTCGATACTCGATTATTCTTCTAAAGCGAACATTCCTCACAGGTTGATACTGAATATCCCACCTAGCTATTTTTATCGCAGGTGTATTTAATTTTGCTTTTATTATTTAAAAAATTATTATTTTAATGTCTATTTGATTATCATTATTTAAAATTTGTCAAATATGGATATAACCCGAAAGGACACAACCGGTGCCGGAAGTGTCACTGTTGTTTCAGATCACTTACTCATGTAAGTAATCGTAAAAATTGGATGCCTTGGCGATTATTGATATGAAAGAATAAAATTGGCAACAGAACTAAATTCACCAGGAACAATTGTTGATGTTCCATCCTTTGATGCTGGATCGCCAACTAAATAAGCAGCAAAATTCATCGTAGCATTACTATTTTGCAACATTAATCCTGGTGTTGGTTGCCCAAGCTTTATGTCCTGACCACCTTCCGTACTCAAAACAATAGATGCTCCCGAAGCGCTGCCAGTTAATGCTAGATTATTAGGGTTTGCTGTTGACTTCTGACCGGTAAACGTAGCTGTTACCGTTTTATTAGTCAACGATGATACATCGCAGTTTTCAAGCTTAATAGCAAAATATGTTGGTTTGGATTTTCCACCATTCAAAAGAGATTTATTGGCTATTTGCCCTAGGGAAACCGTTTGGTCAGCGCTTTCTGGAGCAATAGAACACGGAGCGTCTATGATAGTGCCTGTGAAAGTTACTTTACCTTGACCTTGGTCTGCCGCATGTGCTGCATTCGTAATCATATACAACGCAATAGGTAAAATAGTTAATTTAAATTTCATATAAAAGCCTCGCTTTTGGTTGGGTTATATAAAACGTGTAACCTCCTTTAATTAGATACTTCAATGCGCTGACTTTCAACAACTCTAGTCATCTAGTTTTATTTCTTTGCCTTTCTTTTAATCCTACTAAATACTTAATTATGGTAAAATGGCATCATTATTAACTTGAAGCAATTGTCGTTGCTTTTGCTCAAATTGGATCCGAACCGGTATCTTCGTCTTAGCTAAATGCTAAAACCGGACAAGGAAGTCATGTTTGAATCACTAAAAATAAAAGCTGGATAAAAATTAATTAAAATAAATTTGAAATTAAACTCAATTTATGGAAAATCATCATAGTTATAGGTTATATGAATAATTAAATTGACTGGTGCTTTTTATATGATTTTATATTTTTTCAAAATTCATAAAAGCATTCAAGTAAATCTTATTACTCATGATAATATTCCTAATATGTGATAATTATTTTTAAATTTATTAACTTAGTTTTCCGGAGGGTAATTATATGAAATTAGTTATTTTCACTAAAAAAAACTCATTAATTTTTTTAACCTTATTGGTCATTACTTTTTTTGAATGTAATGCGTTCGCTGCAATAGCTTTAGACAGAACACGTATAATTTTTGATGGAAATAGTAAATCAATGAGTTTAACCATTACTAATGAAAATAAAGATCTGCCTTTTTTGGCGCAAGGTTGGATTGAAGATGAAAAAGGAAAAAAAATCAACAATCCGATTCTTGTCCTCCCCCCTCTGCAGCGCTTAGAGCCCGGCGAAAGTTCTCAAATTGCACTTCAAACCACTTCTGACATAAATGAAAATCCAAAAGATAAAGAAAGTTTGTACTATTTTAACTTGAGAGAAATCCCTCCCAAAAGCGATAAAATCAATTCATTACAGATTGCCCTCCAAACTCGTATTAAGTTGTTTTATCGCCCTGCTGAGTTGATAGCTAAATCAGAGAAGCTAACCAACATACTCAAAGAGGAGGTGGTATTGAGGAAGATAAAAAGTGGTTATCAATTTCGCAATCCAACGCCTTTTTATGTTACTTTGAGTGCTGCTGCTTCATCGATTAATGGAAAAACCATTAATAGTTTTTATCCTACGATGATCCCCCCCCGTGAAACGGTAGACCTCAAGATTAGCGCTGGCGTTCTTGGGGATCAACCAGTATTAAGCTACATCAATGACTATGGTGGTCAACCAAAAATTGTATTTAATTGTGAAAAAGAAATTTGTAGAGTTGTAGAGATCATTGACAAATAACTTTGACGACAGTTCTTTATTCTAATCTTATAAATTTAGCTTCCATGGTGAATATTTTGCTTCTAAATATTTTTTCTCTACCTCGCTATTTTCTGTTTTTCTTCATTTTCTTATCGAAAAATGCCATGGCTATTCAGTGCTTTTTCCCCGACGGTAGCAGCATCAGCAACCAATGGAACAAAATAGTTTCTCTTAACTTACCAAGAGCAATTACTTCGGATAATAAACAAATTTTTATGGATTTGACACTGAAATGTAAGCGGACACTGATTTATGATTATGATGACTATTTGGAACTCAAAGATGTGTTGACTGGCCTTCCTTCTGAATTTCAAACAGGTATCATAATTGACGGTGTAGATTATCCAACCACTATAAAAAATAAAAGAATAATAACTTTTAAACCGGGTCAAACAGATACAAAGATAGTTCATGTTAAGTTTTACTTTACAATGGGAGAAGATCCTGGTCATGTGTTTATACCTAAAGGCAGTATTGCACGGATTGAATATCAATTTTTGGGTTATGCTGGAACGGGTCTTATTGGTGGAGTTGATTTTTATCCAAGCAACAGTGTTATATATACTTCTGGATCTTGCAAAATTAATGGTGGTAGAGATATCAATGTAGATTTCGGGCAAGTTAGTAAACTTTTTTTATCTTCCAACGGCGCTACTAGTAAAATTTTTAAAAGTATTTCAGTCCAATATAGATGCAAAAACCCTTTAACAACACCAATTAAAATTTGGCTTTCGGCTGATAACTCATCTTTTTCTCCCTCGGCAATTAAGACTTCCAATGAAAATATCGGGATTGAGACATACTATAATGGTTCTCTTTTGAAGCCTGGTGATAGCGCCAGAACACATTTAAATAGTGGAATTGGCTTTGCATCTTTACGCTTTGAGCTTGTTAAATCGCAGTTTGGTGAATTGAAAACTGGTCCTTTTAAAAGTTCGGCCGTACTTGTTATGAGTCTCGATTAATCATGACTTATTTAGTAATCAGTTTAAAATTGCATTTTTAATAAATGGCTTTCATCGTTCGCGACTACAAAGGTTGCTCATTCTGACCTTACGTCCTGAAAACAGTGCCAGACTAAACTGAAGTTTCCGGTCTTTCTTCCATGTCAAAGAGGGACACATTGCTATGAAAAAACCCGCTAAACCGAAGAACAGATTGCGTTTGCGCTAAAAACGCCCCCGCATGTATGTCAGTGCAGTACATCGCCAGCAACGTCAGGTTCTGACCCATATTGATCATTGCTGGAGTAGGAGTTTCGTGTCGGACAATCTGTTTAACGGACAGCGTTTCCGGGCGCTGACTGTAGTCGATAATTTTATTTAGGAGTGACTGGTGATCCATGCTGGAAAGTCACTGAAAGGTGAGGATGCGGTCGCTGTAATGAAGGGTTGCGGGTGCTGGGTAAGCGCCTGCCACAGATAACGGCAGCGAGTTTATCTCAAAAAGTCTGGATAAATGGGCGTATGAACACGGAGTGACCATGGACTTCTCGCGCCCAGGAAAACCGATAGATAATCCTTTTATTGAATCATTTAACGGCAGTCTGCGGGATGAGTGTCTGAACATTTACTGGTTACTGTCAATGGAACATGCGCAGGAGAAACTCGACAACTGGCGCAGAGAATACAATCATGAGAGAACGCATTCATCATTAAATGACATGACTCCGGCTGAATTTATCCAAAGTCTCTAGAAAGTCGATGATCTCTGATTAAGCACTGCATTGTTTTTGGGGGAAAGTCACAGTTGCTGTTTGCTTGCGTATGATTATTCTCATCCCGTTCTTACGATTGCTTGCTGATGAGTACGAGCGCGAACAGCCTGAACGACTAAAGCGCATGACACGTAAACAACGGAGTGTGATGACGCTGCCGTGCAGCTGAAAGTGGGCAGTGGTCAGATACTGACAGGCAACGCTACGTGAATTCTGTATAACCCGCAGGGGTTCTGTGCGCCAGTTTTCACGTAGCGCGCCCGGTGCTTAACGGGCTTCAGGTCCAGAGGGGACGCAGGTGAGGTGCCGGTGCGTAACCGGGTAAGTGGCGGGATGTATTATTTAACATAAATAGCATTATGCGCACTAATAATGTAACGGATAAATTCAGATGTCCGCCTCTGGCTATATTGAGATGTCCGCATTATCGTCCTTTTTCCAGGGTTTCCCGGCTGAGGACGCAACTGATGACGGCTTACGGTTCGGAGTGCTTTACGATGAATGAAGTTAACCGCCTCAAGATCCTGCAGGACGTCATTGATGGCCGGCTTACAACCTCGCTTGCATCACAACGACTTGGCATAACGGAGCGGCACTGTCGGCGTCTGTTAGCGCATTATCGCGAGTCCGGGCCGCTGGCTCTGGCGAACCGCCGCCGGGGATTGCGTGGTAATCGCCAGCTTCTTCCGGGCCTTGATGAACTTGCTCTGGGCATCATCCTTGATAACTATGCCGACTTTGGTCCCACGCTCGCCTGCTAGAAGCTGGCCGAACTCCATGACGTTGTGCTGGCCAAAGAGACCGTGCGTCAGCTGATGGTTCGAGCGGGACTTTGGATCCCCCGGAAAATGCGTGCGCCAAGGATCCAGCAGCCACGATATCGTCGCGCCTGCGTTAGCGAACTTATACAGATTGACGGCTGCGATCATCGCTGGTTTGAGGAGCGCGGCCCCGCCTGCACGCTGCTGGTCTATGTTGACGACGCAACCAGCCGCCTGATGCAGCTCCACTTCGTAAAATCTGAGTCCACGTTCACCTATTTTGACGCCACCCGCGGCTATCTGGAGCAGCACGGTAAACCGCTGGCATTCTACAGCGACAAGGCCAGCGTGTTTCGCATTAACAACAAAAATGCGGTTGGCGGTGACGGCCAGACGCAGTTCGGGCGTGCGATGAACGAGCTCAACATCACGGGCATCTGCGCCAACACCAGTTCTGCCAAAGGCCGTGTCGAACGCGCCAATCTGGCGCTGCAGGACCGGCTGGTTAAGGAGATGCGGCTGGAGAACATCACCGGCATTGATAACGCCAACGCCTGGATTGAAACGTTCATCAGCGACTTCAACCGCCGCTTTGCCAGACCGGCAAAATACCCCAAAAACCTGCACCGCACCGTCTCAGAAAGCAGCCCGGAGCTGGATGACATATTTGCCTGGCAGACGCTGCTTACGCTCTCAAAATCACTGACTTTTCAGTACGATAAGATTTTGTATCTGGGTGAACCCACTGAGGAAAACTCACGCATAGCCGGAGAAAAAATCCTGGCGTTTGACTACCCGGACGGCACGCTGTCATTCCGCTACGGCAGCAGAACGCTGGAATATCAGGTGTTCGATAAGCTGGACTGCATCAGTCAGGGACGTATTGTTGACAATAAAAGGCTTGGGGCGGTGCTGAAGCTGGCGCAGGAAAAGCAAGACGAACTGGAAGCCGCAGGAAAAAGAGAACGCAGTCGTCATATGCCCAAAAGACGGGCGCAGATTCAGGCACAGCTCAGGGCAATTAATCCGGTTCTGGCTGAACCATCACTGTTTAAATCCAGCCTGAAAAAATGAGCTAACTACCCTTTTCTCTTCATCAGAAGGTGACATTTAAAAATGGTAAATCAGGGTGACATTATCAATGTGCATAGACAATGCGTGTAGCAGCTAAACTGAGATGTCCGTCTGGGAGATGCGGATATGGCCGCTTGGTTACCTGCTGAGGAACCTGTTATGACGGCTTCTGGTGCGGTGTTTTTCACATTGAATGAAGTTAACCGGCTTAAAATTCTTCACGCAGGATATTTTACAAAAAAGGAAGGTAACAAAACCGACTATAACCACCAAAGTGTGAAATAACACATGACCGCTGGAGCGCTGACTGGGCAAACGAAATTCCCTGTTTAACTAATTCAAGTAAGCACAAAACTCGCGGAGCGAGTGCTGATTCCTGTGTTCATCAGTAGTAAACAGGATTAAGCTGCACCAATGACTGACCATATAAAATAGCCCGGATATCCGGGCATTGTGTGTTACTTCAGAATGTTATAGCGGTAAAGTAGCTTGCCAAAATCCTGCCTCATGCTGATGACTAGCAGTATGTGAACTGCGCTGCCGTCAAAATCATAAAGTACGCGGTATTCACCATCCACATCCAGTCTTTCCCGCAACAACAGCCCCCTGTCAGCCAGGTGAACGTTATAACGGTATCTTTCCGGGTCCTGAATGATTTTTGCTACAGATTCCATCAACAGGTCATCGACGAAGGTGGCCGCCTTTTGTGCCCCTACTGTCCCACTTTTATAGGACTCAATGTCTTTAAGGCACTGCTCTGCCAGAGGCGAGATTAAGACCTGATACTTCTGAGACACTCAACACCTCATATTCAGTTTCTGGCCGCACGTAATCTCCCCAGCACATCTTCAGGAGTCATGCCCTTGCCGTCAGTAATTTCTTTTTTCGCCTGCATGGCAAGCTTAAAAAGCGCGTTAATGTTTCTTTCCTGCTCCAGCTCTTTTAATTCAACCTGTCTTTCAGCTGCGGTCTGGATGAACAGTTCAGCAACACCATTTTTGGTAACGTACACGCCGCCTTCGAACGTTCCTGCATTGCCGAGACTGTCTCGGGCAAGTTTCTGGGACATGGTTTGTGACATAGAGGGACCTCATACACGTATAGCAGGACAAGTTGTGCCCTTAAAATTTTTAAAAAGCCTCACAGAACTGCTCGGCTGAACGACACGGAGTGCCACTGTTTGGAGTGGGCAACTGAGAGTATAATCCGTGTGGAACAATTGTGTACAGATTTATCCGCTGAGATAATTGAACTCTTCTCTGAGTGGTGCTGTGCTGATAGCATTTTTTGGCTAAAAAAAACTGACCACATTGCCGATGAATATATGTACTTTAAAAAAGGAGGCCTTATGTTTTTAAAGGCATTATTTTCAGCAATTTTAATTAAAGGCGTCTGTTATTCTGCAGGTGCCAAAGCCAGTGATGATGGGTGGCTGCTGGTGCCAAACTCAGATAGAAACGATTTTAAAATCATATGCAGTGAAGGAAAAAAATTCATCTGGGGGGTTTTTCCAAGGAACGGTACATCAGATTATCAGGTTGCCCGAAATATTTATATCGGTCATACATCTGATGGCAGAACTGTTTTGAGTTTCATGCGTGGGTTCATTAACGCGGATAAACAAACAACCTATATTCCGGCCCCTAATGTCAGCTGTGAAATTACAGAAAAATAAGTTTATATATCATAGGACACTTTAAAGTTGTGGGTGTTCGCTTGGTAAGTAATCTCATTTCAAGTGATCTACAGTTCATGAATCAGCCGCCATGTGCAGAGAAACAAGCACGTCCTTGATGGCTATCCGGTAACGTTTTTCATAATGAAGTGCACGTCCAGGTATTCATACTAGAGTGCCTGGACGCCCCCGCCCTGCCCGCCTTTTTCAGTTTATCCTTTACCGGCAGAGGGTTAGCTTCTATGACTGCACGCGAAACGGTGCTGAGGGCCTGCTTTTTATTTCCGGCCGACCAGGTTATTCTCCCTATACGGGAGAAAAGCCGGAAAACCGATCCCGTGAGGATCCGGCGCGGATCGAGTTATTCTCATCGAAAACCCTTTACAGATGCGAGAAAATACTTCCCCCCCCCGCAGACAACTGAGATTAAAAGTTTGGGTACTTTGCCCCGCGAAATTCCGCAGATTTCACACAGCGACGCCAGTGGTCACAATCTGACCAGTCTGGGCGCCGCACGCTATTTTGACTACGAAAGTGCGGTCGCGCTACGCAATCTGGAGATAGCCTTATGGCACGGACATGCCGCGCTACCTGCTGGCACCGGAAGTGGCCGTGTTGCTCTCAAAGGTGACCGATCTCCGCAAACGCCTGTTCATTGATGCCATGTGGAACACCGGCGGGCGCCTCAATGAGATCCTGCCCCTCACCCGGGGAGACTTTGTGCTGGACGATCCGATAACGGGTACACCCCTCACCTCGCTGTTTGTGGTGCTGCGCACGCTCAAGCAGCGCAGGCTGGAAGAATCTGCCGGCAACCGGTCCCGTCGCCGCGGGTGCCCGACAGAGCAGCAGGCTGAGCAGGAAGCGCAGGCGGATATTCGCTATAACCCACCGTGGGCCGTCCCGCTCACCGATCCGGCCTCCGTTCAGCGGCTGAGGGAATAGTTTGCGAACGTGTAACTCACCGCCGGCGCAAGGCTCTGGGATATCCGGAGGGAAGCCACCGCCCGCAGCTGGATAAGTCACGCGCTAAAGGACGCAAAGCATGACGGTGTCACTTTCTCGATCCGGTCAGCCACGCCCAGGACGTTCCGGGATTCGTTTACGATGCACCTGGTTTAGCACCTGGTACCGCAGAAGGTCATTCAGACCCTGATGGGCCATAAGGACGCGAAGTCGACCGAATGGGTATACGCGGGTGTTTGCGCTGGACGTGACGCAGCAGCTCGGCGTGCGGTTCACCATGGATGCCGATGAGGCCGGGCGGCTGTTAATGCGGTTATGATCGGTGGCGGGCGATTCCTGCTGCCTGAATGACCGGAGAAGCCTTTCCGGTACAAACCAGCTATTGCCACATGCGCGCGGGCCGGCGACATACAGTTTGTTTCGCGTTGACGGCGGCAGGTCACTCTGAAGGCTGCGGGTGATAAACGGCGAGTGCGAGTTGCCCAGCACAATGGCTCTTCAAAGATCGGGGCGCGACGAAATATAGCTGCTGTTCGTGGCCACAAAAAGCTGTAACTGCCGTTCAGGTGCCAGCGTGTTCACAAGCTTTTTCATGTTCACATGACTGAGGCGATTCTCCAGTTCCTCTGACAAAAGGGCATCTGGCTCTCTTTACTGTTCACGCCGGCGCAGGGCGAACTCCGTTTTAATGAAGCATGCCTGCCTTCGCCGCGATTGCGAACAGAAATACCGTCTTCAGTAATATCCAGACTGGCTTCGAGACGCGAATGCGGGCCCAATCGGATCCCGAACTGGCAGGTTTAGAGACCGTCATTAACGCCGGACAGATGCTCTTCATGAAAAAGGTTTTCTGTTGACGCTAGGTATCCTCCGGCCTGTATCTTTCAGCCAACGGAACGTTAATGCTGAAGAGCGCGCGGGTATACTCCTGCGCGGCATGGTCACTGTCAATTCGGGCGCTGTCCAGATGCATATGATGAGCATATCGGCAGATCCCGGCATAGGGACGACCAGAGAATGTCATGTATTTCACAGCATAATATTCAAACGGAAACTTTGTCGTATCCTGTTCCAGAATGTGCATTATATCCTGACCATATTTATCCAGCATTGGCGCAATATACATTCTAAGTCTGTATTCATCTCTCTGCATAAGATTCGATTAGAATTACCTGTATCGCTGAGGAAGACGTCTGCGATGAGTCCGGACAGAAAATCGGCGCGACGCACACCGGCCTGAAACGCCAGTACAGCATGACGGGAAATCAGTGATTCTATCCGGTGTCAGCTTCCACTTAAGGCAACATCCAGCGCAAGCAGAACCGGGCTTTTACCCGACTCATTGTACCAATCAGCACGCTTTTGCCACGCTGGAAATTCAGCTGGAGAGAGTGAAATTTCCTGAAGTTCCTTAGCATAAGATGAGTGATCACGGGTATCCTTTCTCCTGCAATCCAGTCAGAACGTTATTGTCAGCAACCCTCAGACCATCCGTACTCAGCCGATAGTGAATCAGGCCCGATCGCTTCTGTTCCTTGATGTCATCGCTGGGGCTTTTACTGTGCATTCGGGATGAAGATCTACCGGGTTCAATTCATATCGTCTTTCTTGATACACCTGATTGCAGTAATGCGATGCTCAGCCAGATTTAATAGCAACTGTAAAAAGCGGAAGAAATAAAGGAATGAATGAGACGCGGGCTTGGATTCTGGTCTGAGGGAGAGACGCCCAGAACCGGGTGATCCAGCCTGTATGCCTTAAATCAGCGAGAATACCCGCTTCTTCAGCAACTCAGGCGAGCTGGAATAGTATCCACATCCTGATGAACTTATGCCTGATGATATTCCCGGCTCTCTGGTCACTGACAAAAAGCCGACTTAATGTCGGCATTAACAGATAAAAAAAGGTGGGAATTTCAGGCTGAAATAATCTTAATTTATTCAATTAAATCAGTTTGTTAAAAAAATATCACTCTGGGTAAAACATTATTATGAACTCCTGATACTTTCTCACAGAAGCATCGACAGTAGGTCTGATCACTGGTCGTTCACAGACTTAATCATTATGCGATCAATGACGCTCCGGACGGCGGCATCAAGCTCAGCCTGAAAGGTCGCAGAAAGACGGGAGAATTCGTAAGTGACAAGACGTTTATCAGCATCGGTTTTTTTTCGGGCAAACTGCTTTTTATCTGTAAACTCCGCCAGCTTCTCTGTCACGATTTTTTTGCTGCCCGCCGCTTTGCGGGGTCCTTCGCTTTCAGCACGAAAATAGCTGATTATCCGGTTCTTATAAGCGGGCTCGGCAATATCATGAGATACACCTTCTTCCATCCGGCTGCGAACGCAACCGACTAAGGCGTCAGTGGTGATTTGTCTTGCCCGTGCTTTTTCCGTCACCTCCAGCAGGACCCGGTAGTCACTGATAGAAAGCTCGCTGACAGAGGGGAAAACCGCGATGATTTCATCTGGCACAGCGGCAGCCTGAAAAGCCCGGGTTACCTTGGCGGCAGACAGCCCTTCTGCGGCAGCTATCTCTGACTGATTCATGTCTTCCGGATACATGAGTCTGAGGCGTTTTCCGAGTTCACGCAGCGTATGCTCTTTTGCTGTCTGAATGTCCACAGCCAGTTGTCTGGCATCAGAGAGAGACAAGGCATCACGCGTCACCAGCACCTCAAATGCGGTTCCGTTGTAAATGCAGGCGGCACGACGTCGTGAACCATCCAGTATCTCAGTTCGACCATTAACCTCACGTCCGATGGCAGGAAAGAACTGCTGGAGCCGGATGGTCCGGGAAATATCACTGACCGATTCACGCGTCAGAAATGCCTGATCACGGCCGTTTACCGTGGCATCAACGAACGTCTGCGTTTCGATGTCGTCATGCAGTACCTTGGTCAGGACAAACCGGGCCTGAGCACCGGACTTGAGGGTAAACACACGCTCACTGTCTGACTCGTTCATCATTTTTGAAAAACTGGAATTACCCAGTTGCCGGCCCAGTTTGACCATTTCCTTTTTCATTTCACACCTCTGATGAATTCAATCCTTTTAAACACGGCCTGAGTAAAACGCTCCGCCTCACGCTTCGCTTTCTTGAGCGCCTCGGCGCTTCCCGGATAGGAACTGGGATCTGCACTCACAATGGTGTCGAAGCTTTCGCCGCAGCGCTCAAACCCGTCAAGCCTGGGCAATGTCGCGTCAAGAATGTAAGAGGTAAAAACATCACGAGCGAGGCCGTGTGTCATTTCATGATCCCGCTTTGAGGTCATTTTCGACATAAAGCCAATATTTCCCTTTATCTGCGGCGTGATGCCCTCTTCTTCAAGCTGCTCAATCATCTCAGGCAGGCGGGTGAGGTACTTAAGGGTAGAGTGAAAATCGACCTGTGCGGGCGGTGTGGGCGTGAGCAGCAGGTCACTCGCGGCGAGTGCATTCAACATAAAAGCATCGAGATGAGGACCAGTATCAATAAAGATAAAATCGTAATCAGAACCGACACGATCAATAATCGTCCGGCGTAACACTTCTGAGGGAAGCCTGTCAGGCAAATGCTCCCTGACGAGATCATTCCACTGACTTGCGATAAAACCATCATCAATAGAAGCAGGAATTACATCAACACCGGGGATAATGGTCGGTTTAATGATGTCCTCTCTGAGCTGGGCAGCATCCAGATCGTTAAGCATTGCCTGTGCAGCAGTTTCCATTATGGAACCAATGCTGTTTTCCTGGCTGAGAAACATTGTACTCGAGGCCTGGGGATCGAGATCAACAACAAGAATACGAAGATCGTGCTGAAGAAGATCCTGATGAACCCGCAGGCCGTGCGCCAGAGTCACCGTACTGACGGTTTTCGATACCCCGCCTTTCAGGTTCACAACAAAAATAACAAAAGGCCCATCCCCCGCGTGCACATCACGATATTTTGGCACTTTACGGTGAGCATAGATATCGACAACGTCCTGGATGGTCAGGGCGTAATGCCGGGTGTTACCGGCATCTTTTTTACCAAAAACATGTCCCTGCGATTCCATTTCTTCAATGGCCTGCTCAACGGCACGGCGGCTGAGTTTCGGAAGGTTAGCCACAGAATTGCGCGTGAACGTCTGATAGTACTGATCAAGACCAAACTCATTTCTTCTGACTGAAATATCGTCGCTCATGCTGCGCAGCATCGCGCTCGCTCTGCGGGCCGTCTCGTCCACGCCACCGTAATGACTTTTCATTTAACCGTTCCGTTGTCAATTTTGAAACTGATTGTACATCTGAAAAATGTCAGATCAACTTATTTCGTCAAAACATAAAAATGTTGTACAAACTGAGAATATGCTAACTGACAGTTTTCTTTAGTCTGTCATTCAAAAGTTATCCATGTAATGCAGAATTTTAAAACAGCTTTCATAAGTAAAATGCAAACTGACAAACACCTACCCTTAGTTAATAATTATTTATGATATTGATTTTATTGATAATTTAACTTATATTTCAGATTGAAATTCCCATATATCTTCTCTGCAACGCTCAGGTAAGCGGTATGCTGTCTCACTTATCAGCCCGGGATCCACAGGATTGAAGTCAGGTTCATTACACCACCTGTAATAAACGCCAAATGGTTGTCTCAGACAAAATTGTCGGTGACCACACGGCTCAGGTCTGATGAATTTGTGCAGGAAATACCATACCGCCGTAAATCTGCTTCAAAACCAGACGTGTCTTCTGATGCCTATTGGCTGCTTTCTTTAATCTCTGAGATAAAGATGTGTGCTGACGGGATACTGAATTCTCTTCCGGAAACAGGTGCGCCGGAGGGATGATGTATAAGTAATGAACAACTGTGTGTCCTAACGGGGAAACCATTCTGTGTACATAAGCAAGCAGAATGACCAGCATCCTTTCTTCAACGGGCATCGATACAGCCAGACATAACCAAGTCAGGACAACAAATCTACGGCCGGACAAATAATTTCTTAACCAAACCCATGGATATGTGTGCTGGCGGGATGGTTCCGATCTCTGCGCTGAAATACGCTGCTGCGGATTTAACGGAGATGAACCTGAAAGTGTGTGCGCTGACAGGCATTGATGAAGTAATCCAGTGCCCGGTGTGTGCTGACGGGTTTTGACACACAAATGTGTGTGCTGGCGGGTGTAAGTAACCTTCTGAGATGCAATTATGTGTGCTGGCGGGTATCTTAAATGCATTAGAAACAGGACTATATGTGTGCTGGCGGGCAACATATACCTGTGAGTTGTCCTGATGAATGATAACGATGAAGCAACTGGCCTAGAGTGTGTGTTGGCGGGTAAAAATTCTGTGTTTAACGTGCAAAAATGTGCGCTGGCGGGGAAAATCCCTACTCAATGGCCGAATATGTGTGCTGGAAGGTACTAACTCACCGTAGAAAAATGAATATGTGTGGTGATAGGCGATTATTCATAGAAAAGCTGAGTATGTGTGCTGGCGGGTTCACCGGCAGGGAAGTTGCTTCAGAGCCGGACATTACCGTGACGAACACGTACTCATCCCAACAGCACACACTCAGATGTCGGAAGGTTTCAGCTTGGGGTTACGTTTATGAATGATAACAAAGTTTTCGCGGGCTTTACGGACGAGCGAAAACTCCAGATAGCCGATATTCTGTAACTGCTCAAGCGCCTTTTTGATCGTACGGTTTTGTTCACTGACAGAACTGCTGAGAGAAAGGCGCTCGCGCAGTCTTGAGAAGCTGACTGGAATCGGGTTGGCAGGAAGACTTTCAATAAAAGTATAAATCGCCTGGGCGGCTTCCTTCTTTGGAAGTGCTTTAATGGCGTGGTGCTGCAAAAGGACTCTGTAGTCTAACTGGAACAACTCCCACAGTTTTTCATCAGCTTCCAGCTGAACAATATCTCTCTCAGCATCAAAATAACCGGTCTTCAGAAGGCCTGTCTGATAACTTCCCCTCGCATCGCTCCCGCGCTTGAAAGAGATTGATTTATTACGAAGTTTGCCCAAAGACTCATGAATGGTAAGCCGGAGTCGGGCGTCAATTCTTTTAGCAGAAAATCCACACCCTTTGGCAAACTCAGTGAACTTCAGTTCGATTTTGTTTGATGCCAGACCATACTTGCTGAAGGCATAGATTACTCCAATCCAGACCTTGAAATCACTGTCCATATTGAGCCTTGGCCCAGAAATGTTGATGTGATCATAGCCTTCAGCCCGGGCTATCTCTAACTGTGAGAATAATTCAGATGCATCCACTACATTATTTTCGCCCTGAGATTTTGTGGGCTTAGGAACAAAAACGCCAAGGCGCATAAGAGCTACAGGTTGTACGGTATTATTGGAATTTACTGTGAGTTGTTTGTCCTTGCTGATCATGTCACTGTAGAGTGCGTCGCCAATAAATGACTCATCTTTCATAGAATTATCTCACTTAGTAGTCACAGGATCTTATTGTGAGTAAAGATCACCTTTATCCCAACAGCACACACATTACATCCCACCAGCACACATTACCAGCCCACCAGCACACATACTCATCCCGCCAACACACATGTTTATCCCACCAGCACACATCTGGAACTGGCCTGAAGTCAGTCACCACAAGGCCTGAGAGATAGCGGGATCTATTTGGAGCTATAAGGATCTTACTGGAATATTTATTGGATCGAGCCTGTGCACATGTGGATAAACGATCATCTTTACTAACGCGCCTATCGGCTTGTTCAACGGTAACCGCACACGCAAAAAATTTGCGAATGCGGTTACCGTTATCGAAAAGGATTGGCAAGACTTTAATGTGCACTCAGTTCACTAACTTCCATACATGAACTGGAACACGGTCAAAGAGTTTCCCTACTGTCAGTTCAGCTTTGCGGTGATCGTATGCTGAGGTCATAGCATATTCTTCTTTTGGGTCGCCTTCGTACTTCAAGTGTTCGTAAACGGTCTCCAGCGTATCCATTGAGCGGCAACGCCGGAATTTCATTAACCAGTCCGTTTTCGTCATGTTTTTTTCCACAGTGAATTGTTCGAATTAAATGCAAGCTTTAGATGGGCTAAGGGCGGGCGCTGTTCTGACAGCTTATCGTTTTGCTGATTTGAGATTACGGCGGTAAGAAATCAGGATCAACAGGATAATTCTGCCCACCAGTTTCACCTAAATACAGGCTCAAACTGGACAGAAAACGGGCATTACAAGTTTTAAACGATAAGCAACACGAACTTGATAACGTAGTCACATGATAATTAACGACTGTCAGCTCTCCGGTGACGCCAGCATTTCCAGGCGAGCGTTACGGGCTGGGCGGTGAGCACTATTGCAATCACTATGAAAAATGACACTCCACCCGCAATAATTTTGACGGGGAAGCTGAATGCCAGCAGAGCAGCCATTACCAGCACGCTGAACGTGATAACCCATGTCAGGGCCCGGAAGCGGTTTGCAAGGCTTTCTACCGCTTCCTCCAGAGTGCCCCCGTGTACCGACACGTTGTGTTTTATTCTGCTCAAATCTGCCTGGTTGATACCCGATTTCAGCAGGGCTTCATCACTGACATTCATTTCCTGAATCCTGATACTGGTCTGGATGACTGATCTATATAACCGATTATGGCGCTGTCTGTAACCCGGTAACCCTAGCAGGGTAATTCCGATGCATCATCCTGCTTTCTTTTCTGATTTCCCCTGCGCGTTCTTTATCAGGGCGTTGATGTTGTCGCTCATCTGACGGCTTTTTCCCTGCCGGTAGTCCGGCCAGGGCAGGAAAGAATGCGAGGATTCGCCCATCAGCACCACGCCGGTGGGACAGCGCCAGTCAGACGGGGCATCCGGGTGATAACGTACCAGTAAAGCCTGCGCGTCGCAGTCTTCCTCACCCTCTCCCAGCAGCACGGGAGACGCGATGGCGGCGTTTTTCTGCGACACGAACCACAGACTGTTGGAGAAGATGAACGCCAGCAGCGCCGAGGCAATGAAAGCGCCGGTGTACCAGAAACGCCTGCCGGCGCGCCGGGCAAGCATGAAGTAGAGGCCGCTCAGTAACGCTGCCCCGGCCACCCCAGTCCACTGAGCTGTTATGGCCAGCTCATCCCGGGTGTGTCGCGTGATTTCCATTCCGGCCGTCCAGAACCCTACCAGAACCGGTGCAACCAGAGTCAGGGGGAGCAGAATAATGGCGGAGGCCAGCAGAACGGTTCCGGCCCTGACTTCAGCCGCGGCGTTACGGAGGCAGAAAAGTTCATGCAGGCTCATCACCATCAGGAAAAGACATAACGTCATGTATAACACGGCCACCCCTTTACGTTCTGACGCAGAAATAATCTCAGGAAGAGAATGCCTGCTGTTATAAATAAATTTTTACTTGAACTGTGTACTTTTATTCCGCGACGGAACGGGGGCATAATACCATCCAGATATCCATTCAGGAAAAGAATAAATAATGCAAAGCGTGCGGGTCTGTTTATTTATTTTGTCTGCCGTATTCAGCGTTTTTGCGTCCGCAGGAGACAATATCGCCGTGGGCTTTTCGCCGGGCGGAAGCGCGCAGCGCCTTATCCTGAATGTCATCGCGGGGGCAGGAAAAACGCTGGACGTCGCGGCCTACGAATTCACCAGCAGGCCTGTCGCAGATGCGCTGATAAGCCAGTTACAGCGCGGCGTGGCGGTCCGGCTTGTCGCTGATGAAAAGGTCAGTCACGACCGTTATTCGCTGGTTTCCCTGCTGGCCTGCAGCGGTGTGCCGGTCCGGACGGACGACCGGTACAATATCATGCACAACAAGTTTATTGTGGCCGACGGAATGAATACGGAAACCGGGTCTTTTAATTACACCTCATCGTCTGAAAAGCGGAATGCGGAAAATGCGCTGGCAGTTTTTGATAATAAAGCAGTTGCTGCTGAATATAACGCGGAATTCGAAAGACTGTGGAATGAATCCATCACCGGTGACGTGTCAGGATAAATAAATACGTGATTTCCGGTGCGGCTGCGAAACGTAATTCCGGACGGGGGGACGGGCATGGCCAGAAAGAAAACCTACGCGGTGCATTTCCGGGGACAGCGCGGTGAGCGGGACGCCAGTGAAGCCTTCCAGCAGGAGGAAACCGGGACCTGGCAGCGCTGGCTGAAGCACGCCCGCGACAACAAAAAAACCACGGTGGTGACCTGCAGCTGCCTGCCGGCAGAGACCGACCCCGTCAGACGCCGCCTGAAGGTCCACTACTCCCGGGAAACCGAACGCTGCTGGCTCTCCTCGTACGCCTTCACCGGCAATGAGCACAAACCGGACTGCCGGTTTTATTCGGTGTGGTCAGACGAACGCCAGGCGGAGATTTATCAGGGCGACGCGGTCCGCACCGCCGCGGACGGCACCATCGTGGTCAGGCTGCCCACCGGCCTGCAGAAAAAGGCGCCGTCAGAGGTAAAACCGGCTGAAGACGTGTCCGGTGATGAACCGGTTAAGCGTAAGCGCCGGCCCTCAATGCGCCTGCTGGGGCTGCTTCACCTGCTGTGGGAGCAGTCCGGCATCAACGTCTGGCATCCCGCCTTCGACAAAAAGAAACGCACACCCGGCTGGGTGAGCTGGCACCTGCAGCAGACGGCGGGCCGGATACGCGTCGGCCGCGTACCGCTGGAAGAGTCGCTGCTGCTCATGGGCATGAAGGGCACGCCGCAGGTCGTGGCCAACCGGGAGCACCTGCGAGCGGCCGGGAAGAGCAAAAGGCGGCTCATCGTGGTGTCCGTGCTGGCCGGCTGGAATGAGGCTGCTGAAGCCCGGCTGCAGTCCACGCTGCCGCTGGGCCTGTTTTTTGGTTTTCCTGACCTGGTGCTGCCGGAGGACGTGCGCCTGCGCCTGGAGAGGAGCTTTGGCCGCGAGCTGGGCGACTGGAGACGGGGCATGAAGGTCATTGTCATTGCGGAAACGGAGCCGCCCGAAACGACGTTCAGGCACACTGAAGGACGCAACCGGCCGTTCAGCTGCAGCAGCGTCATCGACGTGGCGCTGATGACGGTCAGCCCGCGCTTCATTCCGCTGGATTCGGGCTATGAGGGCAGTGTCGAAGAGAAGCTGTGGCAGGAAAAACGTGCCTTCATTAAGCCGCTACGCTACGACTGCGAGGAAGACGTGTTTCCGGACTTCGTGCTGAAGGACGTTCCCGGCATGGATGCACTGCCGATGGAGGTCTTCGGGATGAACACGCCTGAGTACCTGCTGCGAAAGCAGGAGAAGACCGTCCACTATGACAGGGAATACGGTCCGGGCAACTGGTGGTCCTGGAACGCGGCAGAGAAGTCAGACATACCGGATTTTCCGGCACACTGACATTCGAAAAACGTCCGGGGATGCCTTTCAGCGAGGCTTTCTGGGTTTTTTGGGAAGAGTAAACACCAGAAGCAGCGACAGAACGACAGAGATGACAATGTTGGCCATGACCATAAAGTCAGTTACAGCTTCATCACCGTAAATGTTGAACTGGCCAGCCAGCCAGCTGAACACTGAAAAAGGCACGAGAATGGCGACGGCCTTAAAAAGCGCAACGCAACAGAAGATAAAAACAAAAGTGAGGAAAATTATCCGCTTCATCAGTATACCTGTACCGTTCCGTATGCTTTCAACTGGCTGCCGGGAATATTGAGTGTGGGGCCGTATTTCAGGAGCATATCACGCAGGTAGCTGAACTGGATTGGATGGACCAGTGTGATACAGCCCTCACTCAGCCCCAGCGGGCCTATGGGGTGCAGCCTGAAATTACCCCGTTTCACACCCTGTATGAATGTGTAATCATCGATTTTGCCGTCATCACGATACAGGCCAAACCATGTCGAGCGGTCAGTGCCGTAAACTTCCTTCAGAAAGCGCTCGCGCAGGGGCCCCAGTGTGCCGCCGGACGGTCTTTCCACGATAAAGTAACGTCCCCTCACGATCGGGCCGATGTCGGGCACGTTCGTTTTGTCCGGGTTATTTCTGCCCTCTTTCTGACCCGAGAATGCCGGAAAGTTCCCCACGCCGGGGCAGTTCAGCGAAGTGAACTCTCGCCGGTTGAGAAGCATATAACAGCTTACAGATGGCATAACACTTCCTTTTGTTCTGTTCATTTTATTATGTTCAGATTATGCACAGCGTCAGGTAAACCCTGCGCAGGCGGTATCAGACAAATTCTAAAATTCTGTCTGAATTGCGGGGCTTATTAACGGCCTCATCTACCGCATGGTCCGCCAGTGTCCGTTCCTCACTGGCAGGGAGCGCGGCACGCGCTCTCCGGCCCGGTCTGCCCGCTGCTTGTCCTCCTGGCCTCGATGCCCTTTGACCGCAGCGCTGCTGCGACACGTTCTGCCTGCTCACGACTGGCCACGGAGAAGCTCACGGGATGTGACTCAAACCAGATCATCACAGAATGAGTCATATACAGTGAGGCATAAAGCGGGCGAGGTTCAGTCACAGGCGTTACCGCATTACGGTTGTTGAGTTCAGGTACTGCGCCAAAAATGCCGGAAAGGTAATCATCCAGGCGTTCAATGAAGGCAGGACGTACTGTTAAAAGTTCAGGATTGTCTTCTGAACTGTTCCACTGGTTCGCCTGCCGCCTCAGACTGTCCAGAAGTGATAACGATTCATAAGGAATTTTTTTCCCGGTACTTTCACCCCGAATAGCGGACTCCAGCTGGCTTATTCTGGAAGACTGTTGCCTGATTTTCCGCATCATATAAATACAGATAATCATCATGGCCACAAAGACACTGCCTGGCAAAATGGTCATTTCTGTCCCCTCTCTGTAATGCAACCTGATTTATGCTTAACTACTGACCGGATTTATCTGCCTTGTATATCGACCAGATGCGTTTTACCTGGCTTATGCTGCAGCCTGCCAGGGTGGCGGTCCGTTCAATCGTCATGCCGGATTCACGAAGCGCAATAATGCGCTCATGCGTTTTATTATCTGGCTTTCGCCCTTTGTACTTACCCGACGCCTTTGCCAGCTCAACGCCCTGCCGCTGTCTTTCCCTTCGGGTTTCGTAGTCGTCACGCGCCGTCTGCAGGGTAACCTTAAGCAGCATGTCCTGGACGGACTCAAGCACGATTCTGGCCACGCCGTCCTGGCTTATGGCCAGCTCGGACAAATCCACTATGCCGGGGATGGCCAGCTTTGCACCCTTAGCCTTTATCGAGCCAATCAGCTGCTCGGCCTCCGTAAGCGGAAGACGGCTGATACGGTCAATCTTTTCAGCCACAACCACCTCTCCGGGCTGAAGGTCGGCAATCATGCGCTGGAGCTCAGGACGGTCAGCTCTGGCACCGGAGGCTTTCTCTTTATAGACGCCGGCGACATAGAAACCCCTGCCCCGTGCATCCTCAATAATGCTGTTCTGCCGCGTTAGTTCCTGTTCATCCGTACTGACGCGAAGATAAATACGTGCAATCTGCATAGGTTTAGCGGTCCCACCCTTTTAACGTAAATAATCCCTGAGCGCTTCGCGGCCGCCATTGTCTTCAGGCATGACGCTCACAATGCGCCTCAGCGCGGCTTTGTGTATGGGCGTACTGTTCACGAGCACCATCAGCCGCCGCTGTGCCTCTGTCGCCGAATGGCCGGCTGACGAGTATTTACGGGATCTGAACAGACGGTTCCATAAGCCGATTTTCATCAGGCGGTTTGTCAGAACATACATGGCTGTAAGCGCGTTACGTACTTCTATCTCCTCTTCGGGTAATTCACCTTCCGTGTAGGTTTCCCCCGGAGGACTGAGATAGGTTTCATCCAGTGGATGGTTAACTAAAAGGCTGAAGGGTTTCACTGCGACCTCCGGAAATGTTTTCAGTACGTGCAAACGATGTTAACTGAGGGAGTGAAATTCTATGCATGTCGTCTCCCTGGCAGCTATGTCACCGCATATCCTGATTTCAACGTAAGCGTCCGGGCTGAGAAAAGCGATTTTTTCAGCGTGTTTGATCTCAGTCGTGTAGATCCTCAACCCTTCAGGCTCTCCTAAAAGCAAAATCCCATGCAGCATCAGGTTAACGTCGTCGATCGTGGCCACACGAACAGCGCGTTCCACTCTTCCAGAAAAGTTCTCGTTTTTGTCACCATCATGCATAACCACTTTTTTATTAAGGTCTTTTGTGGGCATTTTGAGTATACCCTAATTAACCTGAATAGATTTTCTTCTGTGTTGAAAGGTAAAAAATGAAACATTATGAGAGCAGTAGAGGAGAAAGCCATGAAAGCCTGGTTAGGTTGGGTTTTGTTCACATTGTGATATCAGAGCGTGAGGAATGAAAAGGAGACAGCCGTGAAAGAAGTCAATATGAGTCTTGAAGAGATGTGTGGGGAAAAAATCAGAGAGATTAGGGAACGAGATAAAGAATTCTTACCTGATGTGAACTGGTTTTCCAGGATGGATACGGAGAAAATGCATACCTACATGGCCAAATACCAGTTCAGCGCATTTGAAGACATTCCGTCAGATAACTCTGGACTCTGTTTTCCCGCCTTCGGAGAGCTCCAGTTCGAACTGCCCCCTGTTTTTCAGCCTGAACTCAACGCCCGCTTGCCCGTCAGCAGGCAGAGAAAACCTGTGATCGTGCAGGTCGATGGGCTTCTGTTTTTAAAACATCTCGGAGCCGGAGCATTTTGTATCGATCCCCGCCGGTGGCACACTATCAAGACGTATATTTCAAAAGGAACGGTGATCTATCCGAAGGGACTGACTCGTGAATTTGGCGTGAGCGACGGACGCCACCGAACGCTACTTTTAATGCAGCTTTACAAGATTCGCTATGTGCCTGTCGTGTTAGATGAAAAATGTGCTGAAAAATTTTTGGGTGGCGCAAAAAAACTAAATGCACTCAAAATGTAAATGCTTCACATTGATACCTGAACGCATATTACAATGGTAGATTAATAATTGCTTTTCCAATTCAGTCCTGGCTTATTTTCAGGAATGCCTGATAAACATGCAGCAGCCCGGAGGCTGCTGCATGTTTAATCATCAGTGACCAGTATCGCGGCGATCACGCCCTAATCCACCACCACCGATGTCGATGTGATTGTTACTGTCTTTTTTTACTTCCACAATGACATCATCGTGGCTGAAAGCTGACAGCTCAGCCGCAATCTTATCCAGATTATCTTTTTGTGACTCACCATATTTATTCAAGGACATACATACCTCCAATATTTAAAGTTGGTCAAACTGCCAGCAACGGCTGGCAGAAGAATTCTTGTATTGGGCTTGAATGAAAGTCAACTGATAAACTTATGAAAAAAACTTATTTAACAGCGTAAATAAAGCCTGCCAAGGTAAATTTCTTTTATCTTCAGTTAAATACTAAAAAATGCAGTTTAAAAAAATTTTTCTCTTTATTATTAATAATAAAAATAATTTAACTTGAATAATATTGATAGATTTAAACTATCGAATTGGGATGGGTGTGTTTTTTTTCAGATGTAATTTAATAAAATAATCATGAGGTTATGAATTATTTTTTTTAGAAAAGATGAATCGTCTGGAAAAGAATATTGAAATTAACTGAATAAGAGGTAATGATTTTTTATCCATGGCGGGGGTGAAATATGCATGAAGATGATGTTGTTATTAACAGAAATACGGTTATCAACGAAGAAGGTGACAAGGTTGAGCTCACGCTTAATGAAAGAAGAGTCAGTGTGACGGTCAGTGGTAAGCTGTATCAGCTTTTAAGAAAAATAACAGAACAGGACATAAACTTTAAAGACCTGCTTTCGACGGACAATGCGCAGCTTAAAGAAATTACTTCACTTTTGTACTTTAACGATATATTAATCTCCCGGAAGGACGATGAATTACTAAAAGACGGCATTTTGTATAACCCTGCGCGAATGCAAACGGCGGCATTATCCATACCTGACACCCCGCAGGATCAGTGGTGCTTCTTTGGTGCCCCGGCAGATTTCGCATTAGATCCCCCCAGATCGCCGGCGCATGGCCCCTACATTTACCGTAAATTAGGACGGAACCACGCTGAAATGAGGGATGTTGGCGACATCGCTTATAGTACAACTGATAATATATACAGCTTCGGGGAGAAAATTCAGCATGTTGTCGCCAAAATCAGAGCGAAAAACAATAAAGCGATGATGTTCGGTGGCGATCACTCGCTGACTTATTTTTCAGTGGCGGAAACCGCGCGGTTTATCCCTGAACTCGTTCTGATACAACTGGATGCGCATTCCGATATCAATACCAGCACGGATAAGGCAAACGCGCCTCTTTACCATGCAAATTTTGTTTCAAAACTCATTGCTGATAACGTAATCAGGTCAGTGATACAGATTGGTGTCAGAGAGAAAACAATCAGATATTCAATGGATTATCTTCAATCTTCATCCATTAATCAGTTCAGTGCAGTAATGAGCACCGACGATAAAATAAGGCTTGCGTCGTTAATCGAGGGGAAAAATGTCTATATAAGTTTTGATGCAGACGTGATGGATCCAGATGTTTTTCCGCACGTCACAACGCCGCTGGATGAGGGGATGAACGAGGAAAATATAACCGATGTTCTGAGCCTGATTAAGAATTCATGCCATTCCGTCGTGGGTGCCGATATCATGGAATTCACGTGTGGTTTTGATAAAAAAGGAAATCCGTTTAACCATGAAATGCCCTTGCTGGATAAAATAATTTCTCTCATTATCAGCCGATAAATCAGGAGGTAAGGATGTGTGTAAGCATGTTAACCGGTCACCTGACAGAATTTAATATCAATGAATTCTACCATCAGTCGGGAGTTCTGACGGATCCTGGCGCGCTGCTTGCCGATATAGAGCATATTATCCGTAAAAGAAGAAGTATTTCAGAAAGCCTGCTCAATGCCCGTGTGTTTATTAATAATGGCACTCGCGATGACTTTGGTTACAGTGTGTCGAATCATCCCCCTCGCGAAGACGAGAGCCTCAGTGAATGGCTTGAGCGAATAACCGGCGCCTCCAGCTTTTGTGCCGTTATTAACGGGCTTAACGGATGGTCCGACGCCCTGGCACAGAAGATTAACCGGGACTTCAATAAAGAATGGGTTGAGAAATACGGTATTCCTAGCCAGGGGATTGATGTTTACAGCTTTATGGGGCGATACAGCCTTACACCATTTGGTATTCACAAAGATCAGGAGCATACGTTTCTTTACCACCTCGGCCCCGGAATCAAAAAAGCATGGGTGTGGGATCCGGCCATAAAAGACATTGCGCCGGTTGTGAAGTCTGACTCCTTTAATCTGAAGGAAACCCTCTCATGGGCGACGGAGGTCACTCTGCGCCCGGGGGATGCACTGTTTATTCCTCAGAACTGGTATCATGTTCTGGAAAATCCCGAATTTTCCGTCACGCTGGGTATTGCTCCTTATGAAATGAAAAGATCACAATTACTGACGTCTTTTTTGTCAGATTTCCTGGCTGTCAATAATACCGAGGATCCGTATATCACTCTGCCTCTGAGGGAAGAAGCTGACGTTAAGGATATTATTACAGCCGTTATCCCTCCTGACTCTGGAAAAAACAGCCTTGATGGTATTGCATATCAAGGTCTGGCACGGCTAATAAACCGGCTTAAAAGTAACAGTTATTTCAAATATACTTCACCCGACCGAATGACCGGTAACAGGTCTTATCAATATCACGGTGACATCGTCTTCGGGGAAACGGAAGGCGGCTCAACGCGGATATACCTCCGTGGAAAAGATTTTTTAGTCAGAAATGAAGTGGCGGACAAGCTGTTTGATCTTAAAAATGAGATGGCCAGACCTGGCTTCAGCTATGGATTCCGTGATACTGACGCGGAAGGTGTTTTCAATAAGGTTATCACGCAACTGATCCACACCGGAGTGCTGGTATGATTCCCTTTCCGATGAATGAGCTGACGGCTTTGCTGACAGACACTGAACCTTTTAAAAAGGACTACGTATTGTCAGAGGGAAATGCCTCCTTCTCTGAGGCTTTATTTAATTACTCACTTCACGATCTTTTTCGCGGGATCCGTCATCCTGAAAAAGACATCAAATTGCTCTGCTGTGGTGATGTCTACTATCCTGCCAGTGAGACGTGTACTGACGGAATACTGGGATTTTACACGATGGCCCTTATGCTGCTTCGTAAGCGGACCATCGTATTCAACCACCTCGAGAAAAGGATGCCGGAATACTTTTCTCTGTACACTTATCTGGCTGATAAAAAAGGGATCCTTTCACACTACAATATTTACTGGTCGCCCGCTGACAGCACAGGTGCCGGTGCCCACACTGATGACCATGACGTGGTCATCGTGCAGCTCGCGGGTAAGAAAAAATGGAGGTTTGAACACGAAGACATCACGCTAAAAGCAGGCGATATTCTCTTCGTCCGCAAAGGGACGCTTCATGACCCGGTAACGGAAGACGGGCACCAGTCGCTGCACCTGACGGTGGGGCTCGTTTACGGGGTGTCCTCTTTCCCTGCTTTCCCCGAACCCGCGTCTGCAGGAGAACACCCTGGCGATGTCTCAGCGGTGACATTTTTCCGGAGTATCGGCAATCTGCTCGGGGGAGCTGAACCGGCACTGCATACGGGGCAGGATGTTTTATTGGATGAGGAAGATTCTTACATCCGGTTCACTTACAGGGAAAATGTCCTTGAATTAACGAAAGAAGTCTTTCATCACATTTTTGAACGCCGGAGCCTCAGCAGTTTCTCTGCACGCCCCGGAGCTGACAGAAAAGACGTCATCAACCTCATTCTTTCTTTCTATAAAACAGGCATCCCCGTGGAAATAAAAGGAACAAGTTAATGCTTGATTACATGGTTGAGCAGTTCAGCAGCCTGCCTGTTGACTCCGGGTTACTCAGAAACGGCATGAAAGACTATATTGATGAACAGCTGCTCTGGTGTGAGGACAGCAATTTTTCATCAAACTTTCCTTTCAGGGAGACCGGCCTGCCTCAGGATTTTTTTCTTCAGAAAATCGTTTCCTGCGACGGTAATGACTACCTCACCGGACCACGATACAGAGGCGGCGATTTGAAGAAGCCGTTCATTGATCTGGTCGCCAGCTCTGCTCCTCTGACCCGGCGGGCAATGGCCTCAATACTGGACGTATGGCATCCCATGGGCGCCTGTTCAGTCCGCGTTCTCCGGCCCGTGTCTGAGGATACGCGTGGTTGTGCCGATCAGTTTTTCTATGTCGGCGAAAGCATGCATGAAAGAAATGAAGCGGTTATCAGCGGCCAGACTGTCAGCATTGAGAGCGCCTGCCCACAGTCAGCTGAGTGGTGCCTTCAGGCTCTGAAACTTGCTTATGCAGGGACGTATTCCCGCTATCCTTTCCTTAAAGATAAGGTTTTTCCCGCAGATGAAGAAGACGTTCGCGACGCCATTAAGGATGGAAACCTGTTCATCATAGTTTATGAAGGGGCGCATGCCGGTTTTATCATCTGTGAGAACGGACGCAGGGCTTTTGTATCCGGACTGTGGATCACCGAAGAGATCGTTATTCCGCGCTTTCGCGGAAAGCACGTTGCGGGTTCTGCACAACAGGCCTTACTTTCTTTTCTCAGCACGCCCCGCAAACCGGCATCGCTATGGGGAACCATTGAAAGCAGTAACCAGCCTTCAATACGCGCCGCTGAGCGTGCCGGGAGAAAACGGGTGATGGAGTATGCTTTTCTGGGTAGGGAAGATGTGCATGATTAAGAGCTTCCGGCAGCTTACGCTGTGTCTTTTCATACTGTTGTCCACACTCGGCTTCTGCCTTTATCTGGGTTTTTTTTCCTTTTATCTGGTTAAAATCAAAACCGACCCCCTTTTTATTTCAGTACTGATAGGTTCAACTGCGCTCTCAAGCCTGGCGTGGGGGCCTCTGGCCGGGCGGCTCATCGACAGGAGCCGTCACCGGTTCTTCTGGCTGATGACTGCGCAGGCGTGTTGTGGCTTTCTGGTTTTCGCTTTCGGAAACCAGTCGCATTTCAGTCTCGTAGTCACACCTGTACTGGTTATATCCCTTTCTCTCACCATAAATTTTGCGACGATTATCGTTAATCAGTATCTGCTGCCTGAACTTCACAGGGATTATGAAACGAGTGTGGCCGTGGCGTCATATATCAGCGGGATCGCCGTTTTCCTCACCGGACTGGTGCTTGCCGCCCTTTATGACCGCTATTCACCCACCCTGTTTTTCAGTGTGGCCGCCGGCTGTTTCCTCCTTTCGGCCCTTACTCTTCTTCCCCTGATCCGCGGTAAGAGCTGCGCCGGTCCGGAGGAGGCTGTCCCTGATACGGAAAAAAAAGATTTCTCCGGTATCTATCGTCAGGCTTTCCGGTGCCTGAAACGCAACTGGTTTCTTGCGCTGGCTATGTGCGTGATGGCGTTTACGGAGACGTCGTTTAATACCAATTTTGACGTGATTGCATTTTCACTAGGTACCACACCTTTCGCTGCTGTTTTTATTCTGGGCGCGATCAGCGGCGTTCTTGACAGCCTGGCTTCGTGGTTTTATCCCCGCTCGGTGGGGAAAACTACGGTTAACTTCCGGTGGCGTTTTTTTCTGTGCACCTTTTTAGTTATTTTTTCGGGAGCGGTCTTACTTACTTTCTGGGACTACGACAAAGAGCCGTGGTTTCTTCCCTCTCTTGCCCTCTGTCTTGAACTCACGGGAGTATGGTGGTCAATTTTTATTGCCGGTCAGGTCAGGGCTGCAAGTCATGAAGGTGAATATGGCCAGACCATGGCCGCATTCCGCGTTCCGCGTTCAGTGGTGACATTCTTCGGGATGACCACTATAGGTACAGCGTTGCAGTCCGGTGAAATTGCCTGGGTTTTATCTGCTGATACCATCCTGCTTTTTCTTCTGCTTGCCCTTAATGTTTATCTTTACTTGAAAAAAAATGCAGGCCGCTGCGATATGGAGAAGTCCGCTGCGCCGGTGGATTAAAGCCGGGAAGTCCCTGCACCGGGATTACCGGGCCTTTACTCTGTGCAGAGCCCGTCAACGGGCTGACAGGGAGAATTCCTTGAGCACAGGAGTGCTGACTCTTTTCTGCCGGGATTGGTGTTATCGGTGTGCAATATCACGGGCGGTTTTCGTATGTAAAAGCTCTTCCGCTCTAACTTTCCCCTGAATCATTTAAAACGCATCAGGCCGTTCATCGGATTCGGTTTAATCCCGCAACAGTCCGGGATGCTGACCCTGATGTCGCCTTTTTTAACGTACCGGCATTCGTAAATAGGCGGTACCGCATCCCTGTCTGATGCTCCTTCTCAATATATATGCCGCTGCTACCATTCGGGTGCTTCATTACAGTGAACTCACCAGGAAAGTGAAGATATACTGATGTGAATTACAAAAAATAATCAGGTGACAATATGCCTAAACAGCCAAGGCTGGCTGATGTTCTTTTTCACGCAGCCTCTCCGGAGCCAGACGAAATAAGTACTGCTGATGAGTATGAAGCGCTTACGCCCAGCATCATCGATCCGCAGGAGTCGTCCACTTATACAGATGCACTAAACTTCGCCTGTTCCCGTGGGGATATCAGAAACATTGCCGTCACCGGTGCCTATGGTGCGGGTAAAAGCTCTGTCCTGCGGACATGGAAGGAGTGTCCTGATAACGATTTACGCATCATGACCGTCTCACTGGCTGACTTCGAGATGCAGTCAGCTCCGAGGCCAAAAGCTGAGCCTGCGGAAAAGGATGGGGCACCAAGCCCTGCCGAAGATAAAAAAGCCGCAGCGGAAGAAAAAACCATCGAGTACAGCATCCTTCAGCAGCTGCTGTACAAAGAAAAGAAGAGTGCACTTCCCTATTCACGTATTGAACGCATTTCTAATATCACTTATTCCCGGGTCGCTTCAGTAGCTTTTGAGCTGTTTATATTACTGACTGTTTTGCTTGCAGGCCTGCTCTGCCTCTTTCCCGAGTACGTCAGTGACAAACTTTCTTTGACTGACATAATCGGCCCGTATTTCATTGAAATGACAGCATTAAGACTTGTTCTGGCCGGATTACTGCTTTTTACGGCGCTGTTTCTTTCTGTCAATAAACTGCACCGTATCGGCCTCTTTGACCGCAGGGTCAGTGTTGATAAGATCGACATACTCAAAGGCGCTATATCAACCCGACCTTCCTCACCGTCTCTTCTTAATATCTATATCGACGAAATTGTGTATTTCTTCGAGCAGACCGGGCACAACGTGGTCATTTTTGAAGATCTGGATCGCCACAATGATGGTGCCATTTTTATCAAGCTACGGGAAATAAACCAGATCATCAACAACACACGTCCTGATGCCAAGCCTGTCCGGTTTATTTACGCCGTAAGGGACGGACTTTTCTCAACTGCTGAAGCAAGAACGAAATTTTTCGACTTTGTGATACCCGTAATACCCGTCATGGACAGCGAAAATGCTGCCGAGCATTTCAGCAGTATGTTCAGAGAAAATGAACTTGATGAAGTGGGTTTCAGCAAGTGTGTCTCCCACCTTTCACTCTTCATACCGGATATGCGTATTATGCGAAATATTGCGAATGAGTTCAGGATCTACCAGAATCTGGTGAATGGTTCTGAAAATATTACGCGACTTCTATCCATGATTGCATACAAAAATATCTTCTCTGAAGACTATCATGGCATTGATGAAAGAAAAAGTGTGCTGTATTTATTTGTCAGAGCATTCGTTTCAGGTGATTTAAAAAAAGAGCCTGTAAAATTAAAGCTTGATGAGATTAATTTAATACAAAAGGAGGTTGATGGTCTTCTCAGTGACGAGGCCGGAAATGCCACGGAGATCAGAAAGAGTATTCTTTCAGAATACGTAACTCCTAAGACAGAGAAAAAAATCCTGTTCCACTTTGGAGGGGCTGACATTTTTGAGTTGGGCGATCTTTCTGAGAAGGAAGAGTTATTTAATAAGCTCCGAACAGTTGATACTCTGTATTTATGGTCTGCTGACAGGAGAACTAATGTTTTTGCAATTGAACAGAATGCTGTCAGTGAGATGATTGATTGTTACGAAAAAAGGAAAAAAGCCTTAGACCTAAAAAACCAAGGGGAAATCAGCAGGCTTAATCAAAAAATTAAAACCACTCAGGGAGAGATAAATAAGTTACACCAGGCTAATATGGCAGATTTAGTGCGGACATCAGGAAGTGGAAATTTTTTTCAATGGGTGAGTGAAAATTGCAAATTTGAGGAGTCAGCACCTGAAAAAATCAAGAAAAGAAATGATTGCCTTGATTTTCTTTATTTTCTGCTGAGCAACAATTATATCGCGCCGGACTATATGTTTTTCAGGTCTGTATTCAAACCGGGCAGCCTGAGTCATGAGGACAATGAATTTATCAAAGAAGTCAGTAGATCCAGAACGTACAGACAGACATCGGGCATGCCGCTGAGAAAAATCGATAATGTTGTGGCCAAGCTGGAGAGTCTGGGGATGATGATGGAGCCAGGCGCCTGGCACCCCGACATTCTTCTCTATATGCTAGAAAATTGCCTCGAGAAACTCAAACCCGTTTTCCTTGCGCAGGTCGATGATGAAGACTGTCTGATACAGTTAATTGAGCAGACATTCACTAACTGGACTGTACCGCAACGCATGAACTATCTGAGGAATCTCACTCAAGGGGATGACATGGCCAGTTCGTTCATGAGATGTGTTGTTTTTATGAATGACAAAAAAATCGCGTCTGAATTACTTATTTTACACCTGTGCTCCTCTGTACCAGCCTGGAAGTCCGATGTAGTCGATATGCGTTACTGGGCACAAATAATACTGAGAGACTGCAGTTCCTTCCCGGACCAGGTACCGGAAAAATATGGCCGTGATTTTATCGAGAGTCTTAAAAACAAGGCGATCGAAGTTTTGACGCTGGATGTGTGTACCTCTGAACAGGGTAAGGAAATTGTAAGGGGTATTGCAACGCATAAATTATGGTCTTATTCAGAAAGCGCTTTTAAAAGTATCATTATTACTCTCTCAGAAAATAGCGGCCTTAATCCAGATGAGATTATGAAAAAACCGCTCAGTGCCGTCAGAAATACCAAAGTTCAGGGCCTCTACGAAACGGTACTGTCCAGCATTGACCCGTTCATCATGGATTTCTTCCTCCGCTCGGAGGATTATGACAGAATTCCAGAACTTCTGAATAACAAGGACGTCAGTTTTGTTCTTGTTTGTGAAATCATCTTGAAAATGAAATTTACAATTTCTGATGTAAAAACGATAAAAAACCGAAAAGGTACAGTAGAGAAATTAAAAAATAGTGAAGTCAGCTATGATATATATGAGTTACTTCTTGAAAATGATCGTATAAAAATCAGCTGGGAAAATGTTTTATTTATGGCTGAAATGGAAGATGAGTTGGAAATTTCATCTCCCGGACTGGCTGTGTGGTTCGACAGAAACCACACTGAATTTGTATCCCCGCGTTTACCCCTGACTGAAGACCATTTAAATCTCATATTCACGATACTGTTTAACTCCGGTGCGATGAGTGATGAAGGGCGTATCTCAATTCTGGATCTGTTCGGATTTCCTCATTCAGATGTTCCTTCATACCTGCATTTTGACAGTATTCGTTGTTTAATTAATCAAAAGCTTCTGAATCCCACCCAGGAAAATTTTGACGATATCAGGCAGCGCTACAGTGAGGAGGCGAAAATCCGGGCACCGCTTCTGGCCGGACTTGTTTTCCAGAACCCTTCCCTGCTCCAGTTCCCCGATGCGGTCATGATGGAAAATGATGTGTTTGACGAATTTCTGGCCAGAGAGCTTTTCCTGGGCGACAGCCTTGCGGATACGTTCCAGGCGAAAATCCTTTCGTGGATCTGGGATTACAATCAAGTAGTGTTCCGCGATTCGGTGTCATTGCCGGCAGCAAAGGTGGCGGAACTGTCCCCTCACCTTGAAAGTGATGACCTCCGCCGCCATCTGCTTGTCCGGTGTCTCGAGGAAGATGAATTATGTTCAGATGAGGACATCATTGTCATCCTCAAATCTTTCTCCGATGCGGTTTATCAGGTTTTCATCAGCGATAAATCTCACCGCTCCTTAAAGCACAACGATCCATTCTGGCAGGTGGCCAGCCTGCTTCAGAAGGCGGGCTTCATTCGTTCCCTAAGCTGGAACGAGGAACGTGATCGTATCTGGTTTATTCCACACAACAGTCCTGTATTCAGACGTAATTAGCTCTGTCATCTGTAATCCTGCATGCGGAGATTAATACTGCCGTTATGCAGGATTTTACCTTTTAATACTTAAAGCTGCCTTGAAGGCTTTTCTGCTGTCTTCTGAGTATTTACCGCCTGATTCACTGCATGCTGCACACGCCGCTTCTGTTACCTCACGCAGATCCGAAAAAAGGTGTAGTCGGTAGATGATGCAAATCGATGATTATTCAGGTGTGTGAGGCGGACTTAGCCTCTTTTCTGCATAAAGCGGGTTCCGGATAAGGCAATAAATGGCAGAAGTTGGCATTTAGGTTTGAGTATAAAGTGTTTTAAATATTTATCTTAAAATCAATTTGTTATGTGGTTTTTTAAATGTCGGGAACGTGAGGGCGGAAATTTCCGGAAGTCATTAACTGTCACTCAGGATTAAGGGATGCCCGCTGTTTTCTGATCTGGTGAGGTCCGGCGTGTGATTGCCATTTACTGAAAACGGTGCGGCGGCAGGGCACCTGGCTCTGCCAGCCGACGTAGCTGTCGTGGATTACGGGTATTCAGGGCTTGTTCTGCTGTGCCTCTGGCCAGATGATGGCTTGCGCGACAATAACATCCTGACCATTGAACGTCGCGGCGGGTGAACCATGCAGTTCATAACCCTGCGACAGCGCCTCTGATACACGCGTGCAAAAAGTAGCGTCATCTTTGCCAGTCAGAAGGCGGTAGCGCAGAAGTCCGTCTGGAGGTAAGTGTGAACTGTCTTTTTCTGTTTCCGGAACTGTCATCGTAAGCTTTCCTGTTTAAGTAAGTGTTTTGTCATTGTTCAGACGTTATTGTTTTTAAATTCACTAATTCATCCCCCCTCTTTGTTTTACACAGCAGAGGGAGAAAAGATGTTCCCTTTTGAAGGAAACGGACCTGTGCCGGATGGCCCGATCATGCCAGTCTTACAGCTCTTCCTGACTCTCAGTGCTGACAAAAAAGGCGATCACCCCCCGCCGGGCGGCGGGGGGTGAAATTTCACTTCACACCCTGACGCTGTAGCGTACAAAATCGTCCAGCACCGCCACTTTGTCATACAGCGCCCGGGCCGGATTATCCGTTTTCGTTACCCAGTAAACTTTTGACCAGCGCCTGACACGGGCTTCTTCACAGACCGCGTTGATAAGCGCTCTGCCTGCTCCCCGGCCTCTTTTTTCACCGGCAACAAACAGGTCTTCCATATAGCAAAGCGGCTGACGGGACCACGTGCCGGGATGAATGACGCAGAACGTAAATCCCACTATCTCCCCCTCAATCTCGGCAAGCCGGCACAGTAAGTCCGAATCAGGTGATAACGCCCTTTTCCACGTGTGCAGCGTCACCTCGTCATCCAGCTCACTCTCATAAAAAGCAAGATAGCCTTTCCACAAGATCAGCCATGAAGCAAAATCCCCGTCTTCAGCATTGCGGATTTTTACAGTCATTCAGTTTCCTTAAAAGATGAGTAACGGCATGTCTGATAAGGCCAGTTGCTCAGAATTCAATGTCTTCAGCCACAAGCAGGCAGTCACCAAAACATCCGCGACGGTCAAACTCCTGATACCCCAGGTACGTCATAAACCCGGCGCTGAACTCCGTGCCTGTGCTGCTCCCGTAAGCCGGTAATGCCGCAAGCGACAGCGCCAGCAGGGTTTCATTCCAGTAGGGCTGACTTCTTCCGTGTTTGTGAAGATGAGACACTGAACGAACCCGTGAGAAACGCGCCGGTCTTATGATGCACGAGGCATAGGCCTCCGGGCTGTCCGCATCATCCAGCAGCACGATCCTGTACAGCTGGGCCTGCGACAGGCGTTTTACCGTTTCAGCGGCAAAATCGCTGTAGCCAATAATCATGTACGTGTCATCCCTTGCCGTTCTTGCAGGAATATTTCTGATTACGGTTACGTCAGACAGCAACGGGAAATGCTCCAGCAAACGGTTTGCATAGGCATTGTCCTGCAGAACTGCATAAACTTTCCCTTCTTTACCGTCCCTCAGGCAGTTCGCCACACTGTACTCAATCAGCTCTGCGTTATTTTTCTGATACCTGAACGGCCTGAAGCTCTCCCCGGTGTTCAGCTCACAGGCGGTTGAAGCCGGGAGCATGAGCGGGATGCCATGCTCTCTGTAAACCGGTAATGCTGCCAGCGCAGCAAGGCTCGAGAAATGTCCGACGACAACCTCTGCGCCCCATTCAGCGAGTTCTGTGGCTGCCCTGACGCCTCCTTCTGGTGATTTTTCATCGTTCACGATTTTCAGGTGGTGTTTCCTGAACTCCGGGAAATGCCTGAGGCTGTAGTTAACAGCCTCAGTGAACGTTCGCGTATGGCTGTTGGCATCTTTCCCTAATGCGATGGCCAGTCCGATTCTCTTCATCGGGTTATAACGGTGATCCGCTGTGAATAATTCATGGCCTTGCTTTCGGTTTCAGCGAGGCTGCGGCCCGTTACGCCCAGGAAGCCGACGATATCATTGCCAGAAGGAGGGCGCTTTATCACATCGCCCACACTGGCGGTCAATTTCAGCATGAACGTTGAAGGATCGGCTGTCACATCTGCCGGTACCGTGATGCTTTCGATCACACCTGCTGACGAGATGAGGCAAAGGGCGAACGTGTGTCGTCCGGAAGGCCGGTAATCCGGGTAAGCCGGTTTTGAGCCTGAAGCCACGTCTATCAACGCTTTTATCGGACAGTAGTCAGACGAAATCCGCGCCATGAAGTCCAGCCCCCCGCCCCCCGGGCGTGCCGCAATTTCCACGATATACGGCTTTCCGTCGTGAAAACGGATTTCAGCATGCATGACACTGCGATCGAGGCCCTGGGATACCGCACCTGAGTGAACGGCCCTGTGCACCAGCTGCAGCTCGTCATCAGTCAGACTCGTAGGGGCATGATGCACGTCATCATCGAAAGTGTTGCCCTCCAGCGTGACGCGATCCACGACCGAACCGAGAACGGTCACGCCATCCCAGGTGAAAGCCTCAATGAGAAATTCTTTGCCGTTGAGATAGGATTCGACAAGCAGGCTGTTTGGCCCAAGAACATCCGTGATGCCTTCATTTCTGAACTGACTCATTTCGGCGATGCCGGTCAGCGCTTTTGGAAAAGCTTCTTTCAGATCCTGCGCGGTGTTGATTTTATAAACAAACTGACTGGCCGAGCCCAGCGTGGGTTTAAGGATGACTGGGTATCCGAGCTCGTCACCGGCCTTAAGCGCATGGTCCAGCGTCGGGGTCATACGGAAGTCAGGATGGGGGGCACCGGCTTCGCGATGTGCTTCCCGCATGAATATCTTGTTGCGGCTTTTCACTGCCGCATCCACAGAAATCGCCGGCAGATCCAGCGCATTGGCTATCATGGCCGTCGCAATGACGCTGTTTTCTGCGAAGGTGAAAACGCCGTCAAATTTGAAGTCCTGGTGAAGCAGTTTTGCATGCCTGACCAGGTCATCAATATCCATGCTGTGGGAAATAAAGAAGCGACCCGCTTTCCAGTGATCGCTTTCAGCCACGCCGGACAGCACAAACAGTTCGGCACCGTACGCTTCCACCTGCTCATACCGGGAATTGTAATAGCTGCCAAACTGACCCACTTCAATTGCAAGTAATTTCATTTTCCTTTCCCTCTGAAAACCAGTGAAGAAGCAAGCACGGATAACGTGACGACGGCGCCAGCCAGCGCAACATAGCCGAGCAGCACATTGTGGCCGTCGACCAGCCCCCCGATGACGTAAGTCAGTACTACAGCCGACGTGAGGCCGACCGCATTACTGAAGCCAAAAAAACGGCCGGTATATTCTGACGGAATGGTATGGAACATCAGTGTCCGGCATGAAATACGCGCCAGCCCGAAACACACGGCACCCAGCGGAAAGAAAACCATCAGCCAGGTAATGCTGAACTGGGGCTGCAGGGCGATGAAGCAGGCATTAGCCAGGTACCCGAAAGCAACAATCTTCAGCAGAGAAACGCGCTTCTGAAGGAAAGGCGTTACGGCGGCCGCGACAGCCACGCCCACACCTGCCAGCGCATCTACGATGCCCAGGACGCCAGCCCCGGCGGCAAAGTGTTTAGTGACGAGCAAAACCAGAAGCATATTGCTGACCGTGACGATGACGTTGCCCGTGCCGTAAAGCAACATCAGCCAGGGTTTTCTGACGCCGCTGTCATCGTGACTCGCCTGCTGTGCGGCGGTGCTGACGGATTTGCCCGCCTCAGCAGCCAGCTGATAGGGCTGCAGCAGGAAAAACAGCACTGCGCTGAGAATGAACGTCATCGCATTGAGGACGTAAACAAAATCAACGCCGATGAGCTGTATCAGGAATCCCCCGACAGCAACGGAAACGAGCGCGCCAATCTGCACGGCCATTTCCAGCCTGGCGTTGAATGCCGCCATGCGGCCCGGCTCAACGGAATCCTTGATGATGGCGTTATTCGCCGGAAAGAACATGGCCATGGTCATCGAAAGCATGAAGCTGCAGATGAAAATGGTCATGGCCGGATCGGTGAAGTAACGGATGCCTGACAGCACGCCCAGCACGATCACGGCGTTAATCAGGTTGGTGATGATGCAGATTTTTTTTCTGTCAAAAACGTCCGAGAACTTTCCGAACAGCACAGAGAAAAATGCCTGCGGCAGCGCAATAAGAATAAACAGCGTGCCGACGGCCTTTGCCGTTCCCATGCTCTGTGAAATGATCAGGGCGTTGGCGATGGTGAGGATGCCACTGCCCAGTGTGGACACCAGCGAAGCCGACAGGATAAGCGCTTCGTTTTTTCTTCCGCGCCTGAGCGCGACCGCTGAAACCGGAAGAATACTTTCATTACTCATAAGGTCACTCCATTGATAACGTGCTGACTGATTTGGTCTGACAGGGCCGGGGCAATTTTGAAAATTGAGGCATCGCAGGAATCCACGGTGACCACGCCTGTCTGAGGATCGGTGTACCAGTAAGGCGAAAACGGGCGCTTCTCTGACGGGATTTCATGGTAGGCAGAGACATGCGACTCAACGCGGGTGTAGCGGATGTTCAGCTTCTGTAACAGATACGTGCGGCAGGCTTCGACCACATCTGCCCGGGGGGCATCAGGAAAGGAAAACGCACTGGCGCTCAGTTTCAGGACGCTTCTGTCGGGAGACGGTACACACCATGTTCGTCTGTCATCACCGAAGTGCAGAACGGGCTTCAACAGGCCTCTTCTGCTGTCATTAACGTGAACATCAAAGTGCACCTGATAGCGAATCTGGGCACGTTCACGCGCTGCTGGCTGCCGTTCATGCAGGGGCTGACTCGTTGTGGAGACAATGGTCGCGTACGTTCTGCTGTCACTGCCGCTCAGGCACAGAACCCCGTTTCCGCTGGCATCCATATCTGCCGGCGTCAGAGGGTGTAATGTCACGTTCCGGCACTCTGCCAGCTCATCGAGCAGCAGAAGACAAATCTTCCGTGCATCCAGAAGAACAGCGTCATGGCCGGTGAACAGCTGCTTCCCTGCGGCAAAGCGGAACACACTGGATTGTTCACACGACTGCGGCGTCTGAATATGGCATCCGGTGCCAAGGGCGTGGTAGTGGCGCTCAAGCTGCAGGCAGTCCTCCCGGGGCAGCAGTCTCAGCGATTCTGTCCGGCAGCCCAGCTCCCCGCGACTGTGCAAAATAAGCGCTTCCCAGTAGACCAGTGAAGCCCCTGCAAGCGGCTCCAGGCAGCTGTTATGTTCGTGAATGTGTTTCCACAGGCGGCCGGGAGCCCAGGAAAGATTTTCTCTGTTAGGGATGTGTTCAGCCTCATACAGATCTACCCCTGCGCCCTTACGGGCGCAGGCGAGAGCCGTCATGATGCCGGTAATCCCCGCACCCACGACGGCGATATCACGACGCATAAGACTGACTGCATGCATCAGAACCGATGAGAGACAGTTCCGGAAGAGTTAACACCGAACAGGCATCAAGCGTTCCGGCAGGCGCGACGCTTTTACTGAGATCGATCATCACCAGCCCCATCCCGTCCAGCAGCACAGATAACTGACGGTTAACGGCCCAGAGGCTGAGGCCGTTATTTTCGGCAATCAGTTCCTGCAGGCGGGTGATGTGGTTCAGTATCCAGTCTGCGAGCCGGCTCTGGCTGAAGGTTTCGATACGGCAGCACTGATGAAGACGTGAGGACATTGTTTCGACGATCACATCAACATTCTCAGCGTTGTCATCAATCCGCGCGTTCCAGTCTTGTGCTTTATACGCGCTCACGAGCAGATTCCATGAGGTGATGAGTCGTTCATTAAGGATCTGCTTGAGCGCCGCCCGGCTGAAATTATTCCGGTTATGCTCAGGGCTCGTAAGGCAGAGATAAAAACGGGCATAATCCCGCGGGAGTTCACTGACCAGATCGCGAGCCCAGATCAGGTGGCCCCGGCTGGTCGAGAATTTTGAATTTTCCAGCTCGTAAAACTCGTTGGGCACGATGGTGTGCGGAAGGATGTATTTTCCTTCGTGCGCCATGAGAAGGGCCAGGTGGGTGACACCCCAGAAATAGGAGTTGTCAAATCCCAGAAAATACATCAGCGCATTGCCCGTTTCAGAACGCCAGGTTGCATCCGCGTCCGCAGTGGCTTCGCCGCAGGCGTTGCAGTACATCGATGCAGGCATTCCTTCGATCCAGGCGTTGAGTACCTGCCCTTCTGTGCCGGGAAAGTGTGAGGGCAGCCCCCAGCTGACAGGATAGGTGACAGGGAAATCGATGAGCTCCCTGCTGAAGAGCTCATCCATCAGCTGCAGGATATGCGGGCGCCACTGGCCTTTTCTGGCGGCATAATAGGCTTCCAGTTCGCTTCTGTATTCTTCTACCGGAAAAACCAGAATTTCGGCCTCCCGGTATTCAAGCGGCTCATAAGGCGGCAGAGTTGACGTGGGCCTTACCAGCATGTCGAAGTTGTTGGGGTGGCCACAGCCTTCACACAGGCCGCCCCGAGAGTGTGCCAGGCAGACCGGACACTCACCTGCCACAAACGACTCCACCATGTATTCACCGCGGTGAGCGGAATAAGGAAGTCTGACCGTTTTCTTTAGCAGTTTACCGTTCTCAAATAACGGATTCAGAAATTCATAGACGCTTTTTTTGTAGCCATCGTCAAAAGGGGCATACCCGTCAAGGTCAACACCCCATAATTTAAGGCTGCTGTGGATATCCTCTGATGACTGACGGCAGAGTTCTTCGGGTGTGGTGCCCAGTTTTAAGGCGCTGGTCACCACATACGTTTGGCTGTCATCCGTACCGGTGGCGTAATTAACCGCTTTTCCGTTAAGGCGAAGGTATCGGGCATAAATGTCTCCCGCCAGATAAGGTCCCGCCATATGGCCCACATGAAGATCACCATTTGGCGTCGGAGGAGGAGCAATAATCAGTGTTTTAGCCATTTTGAGCCGCCTTATTATCAGTACTGTGTTGCTGAAGAAATTGTTCTGACATATGGGTGTCCCACCAGATGCTGTACATTTCAAAATCTTCCTGACTTTCATTCACAACACAGTGTTGCGTGAAGGGCTTAAAATGAACGGTGTCGCCCTGTCTGAATTCTGTTTTTTTACCTTCACAAATTATAAAAGCCTCGCCTTTTACAGCGACGAATATTTCATATTCATGATGATGATGCGGTGTGGAACTTTGTCCCGGAGAAATAACGCACCAGGAACTTTCAAACGGAGCATTGAAATTTTCCCACGGGAGCGTTCTCTGGGCATGCAGATTATTCTCGAAGCGCAGGTTATTGCGGTCGAGTTCTTTAAAAGCGTGCATAATTTTTTCCGTTATTCAGGCGGTGATGTCATCCAGGATTTCTTTGGAGCGGAAAGCCAGAACGCTCAGTAAAGAATCGGCTATTCCGTGCGTTTCTTCATTTGTTCCCTGAAGATGAAGAGAGACGCCCTCGGCACAGGGGATTTGTGCGCGATATTTGCGGCTGACGTGCAGTTTCTGAATATCAAACTGCCGGGAAATATTCTTAAATAATTCCGGCGTTTTATTTTTAAAACCGGTTCCCAGAAATACCAGGTCAAAATGTTCAGAGTGCGTCTGGCCGGTTTTATTGTCTTTCCAGGTAATCAGCACGCCGTTATTGTCATCAACGGCATGTAAAATATCGCACTGCGTCAGTATTGTGGCACGTTTTTCAGTCTGCATTTCCTGCAGGTAATGAAACCGGTATAAGCCTGACAGCGTCGCGGGAGCAACCCCTGAGTAGTTCGTGGTATGCATAGCCGCCAGCGTCTTTTCACGCACTGAGGGATCACAGTTGAAGTAGGTATTGATAAATTCGTTCTGATACAGCGTGTTGGTGAACTGACTTCCCTCATAGTTAACGAGCCCGATAGAGCGCATCATCATGGTTACCCGGGCGTGCGGGAAAACGTCAATACAGGACTGATAAACTTCAACGCTGCTCTGAGCCCCGCCCACCACACAGATGTTTCTGATGTCGGTTTTGTTCAGGCTGTCCAGAGAGGTAAGATAGTGAGAACTGTGGATCACTTTTCCTTTTTCAATGTCTGCAAAAACGGCGGGAATATTCAGATCCCTTCCCGCACCAAAAATAAGGCGTTTTGCAAGATACTGCTGGCCGTTTTCTGTCTGCACCTGCCAGGCGCGGACTTTCCCCTCTTCTGAAATTTCGGGGCTCACGGACACGACTTTGCTGTTATAAATGACCTCTGTTTTACTCAACTGATTCGCAACCCACTGCAAATAATTTGATATTTCTTTTCGGTAAGGGTTAAACGTCTGGAGATTGATAAAACTTTCCAGGCGGTTAGTTTTATGCAGGAAGTTCAGAAAGCTGAATTTACTGGTGGGATTACGCTGAGTAACCAGGTCTTTTAAAAAAGAAACCTGCGACTGGGCTTCGGGGAAAAGCATTCCGCGATGCCAGCATACCGATGAGTCTTTTTCCAGTATCACAGAGGAATGTATATTGTGATGAGTTTCGTTTTCTTCCAGAGCCACGCCAACTGCAAGATTGGACGGACCTGAACCTATCATTAGCAGGTCAACATTTTGCATAAACACTTCCTGATTCAAATTAATGAATAGCAATGCCAACAAACTCAATTGTTGACATATACTGCCGGTATCCTTTGGCACATATTTAGCAAACTAACTATTTTACTTTTATTTAAATTTTATAACGTGAGGCAACGAGAAAGTAGCATTACATTAACTTACAAACAAGGTGAATTAATTAACCCCTGTTAATATGGTAGAATATATCACTGGATATGTTTCTTGCAGAGTTTAAAATATGGGCAAGTGTGGTCAGAGAGGATTTTATCTCTTTTGTAAATCCGGAGAGGTAAGTGGCTTATGGCAAAATATTAAGAAAAATGTCACAGTAATGAAGTGAAACGTTAAACTGCAGAGCTAAAAACATGCAGTCAGAGAACTCAGCACGCCATAACAGAGTAGACCATATTTCAAGAAGGAAGGTCTTTTATGCCAGTCGTTTGTGAAATTCTTCAGTACACCCTGAAGAAAGGAACGGGTCAGCAGTTCCATTTTGTTATGCAGAATGAAAGCATCCCGCTTCATGAAGAATGTGGGCTGACGGTGCTGGCATACGGAAACTCACTCGACAACCCGGATAAGTATTACCTGATAAGAAGATTTCCTGACACCCGCGCAATGGATGAGACACTTGAGGCATTTTACGCAGACGGACGCTGGCGTGACGGTCCCAGAGAGGCCATTGTCAGTATGATTGAACAGAGTCATCGCGTGGTGCTCAGTGAATCTGATTTACCGTTTAACTTCTGAAAACCAGCCTTTAAACACGATGAACAATGCTTTTTTTGTCTGGCGCACTAATACCTGAGCGGAAACATGTTTGCCCTTATGAACACAATAAATGTATAGGGCAAAGTAGTCAGTGCGCTTCCTTGGATCACCAGTGCGAAGTGAGTTTTAAGGCATCCCTGATCTCTCTGATTTCATTATCATAACACCCGGTTTCTTCGATCTTTTTAAGCCGGGTTTTAATATTTTCTTCATCAAGAAATACGTTGCTGACTGCAGATAAATCAAGCTTGAGAAAATTTCCTCTGTCACTGCTTGTGACGGCAATGCGCAGTTTAAGCAGAAGCTGCAGAAACTGAGCATCAGTGCTGCTGACTTCATGGGTCCAGCGGCGGACTGTCTCTTCGCCCTCGATTTCCCGCCAGGCATTCAGGTAGCCCAAAAGCCGTGAGTGGCAGAATAGTGATGCCCTGAAAGCGTCGCTGTTAAGGCGCTGGACAAACCCGTCACGCAGATCTTCCAGCTCCGGTTTGTTCAGAAACCGCTCATTTTCGTTAACTGTACGTGTGCCAGCAAGCCCGTGCAGACAGAGCAGATCCCGCATAAATCCTGCTGCCCATAAGACGGCCCTGCCACCCCCAAACAGATGTTTCATATCGCTGAGGCTGCGACTGCGGTCATTCTCCAGTGCCTGAGTCATGAGCTGTCTCACCAGATTATCCGCGCCGGAATCATACATGATGAAGAATGAATGACGCTCCATGAACATCTCTTTAAGGCGATCACTGTTGTTGAAAAAGAAGCTAATCAGTCCCATTTGCTGCTCATAGCTGGCGGCACCGGTTATACGAGGCGTCAGACGGGTGATAATATGCTCAAACCACGTGCGGGAAGAAATCCCGTTACTGCTGACATTATCAATAAGAAACTTCTCGAGTGCCTCCACGTCTGTACCGGCCATATGAAGGATGCCCTGAATTTTTTCCTCCGGCAATACGTTCTGGGGAGCAGAAAAGGAAAAGTAGTACCTCCAGTAAATGAGACTACCGAGGCGACGGTGCGAGCTGAGAAGCTCAGAATTCTGTATCTGCTGGAAAATATGATATTCACCATTGCTGTATCCGCTTATACCGGGGAGCCAGCGGCCCAGATTCCAGCCATAGCGTGCCCGGCTATCCGGAAAACGGCTCATATGCATTTTTAGCTGATCGCTCATGACTTTCTTCTGACCATCGCTGATGCTGGCGTCATTCGTTTCAATCACCGCGCGCTCGGTCAGATAGTGTTCAGCCCACCCATACAGGCCGGGATTTACGACACGTAATAGCTGGAGAAAACACAGATCAGGAAAGTAAACGTAATCCTTAAGACCCGGATAAATAAAACGAAGGGCATTCAGCGTCTGGTTCACTTCCCGTGGTGTCGACAGCATTTCTCCGTAAGCGTCAACTGCATCAGCTAGCTCCGATCCAGCATCGGCGTTCAGGTCATATCCGTTTATCTCTTCGTACAGTTCTGCAGCACGCGTTCTGAACTCCCGTCGAAGATCGAAAGTTTCCGGACGGGGCAGGCAGAAAGGCAACTGAATTATTTTCTGCAGATAAAATGCGCCGTCGCTGACATGCAAATGTTGCTCAACTGCCTGCGCCAGGACGTTACGGTCATAGCAGATGACATAGCGGAAACGGGAAAAGTCGGCCACTGAACGTATAAGTCGCAAGACCTCAACGGCCTGTGCCGGTTCAAGCCGGTCAAGATCATCAACGACGACTATGAAATTCAGGTCAAGCCGTCTGATTTCTTCATCAAGACTTGCATGCAGAGCAGCCGCAGTCTGCCTTCGTCCGGAAAGATCGAGTCTGGCCAGCGTTTCCATCCCCTTTGCGGCCACATCCATGCCCTTGACAAAGTTGCCAGCAAAATCAGCCAGTGGCGCAAGCCTGCCTGAGGTCTGCTGAAGAAAGTTCAACATATCGAGGGCTGCACCCGTATTGCGTTTGCTCTGGATGAACCTTGACAGTCGCTGCCAGACCCCTCGCGGCGCAGGTCTGCGGCTGTCTTGTACTTCGCGTAGAATTGCAGCAACAGGCAACAGCAGTGAGTCAGCCGGACTGGTCCCCTGCGCGGTCATCCAGGGCGCAATATGCAGAATGTGGGTATCAGCTTCTTTCTGCTTGTCCAGACTCTTCAGTAGCAGGCGAAGCAGGCTGGTTTTGCCAGCTCCCCACTTTCCCTCAATCCCTATAACAGTACTGACATCGTTGTCGAGCGTGAGAATACTGCTCGCAAGAGCAGCCGCCACGTTAACAAAACCGTATCGGTCTTCTTCAGGGAGGCTGATGGGGGACTCCCTCCCGGCACTGTTTCTGCTTCTTTCCTTTTGCATGTCAGTAATCTCCGTAAAGCGCACGCAGTTCGGTCAGCACCGGCATCGTCTCAGCATTCGCTACTGCTTCAATGAGCGCTGACTCAAGCTGAAGGTATTCCTGCGTCGTCATGGCGATGTGGGTGCCGTCCAGTCCGAGAATCGCCCTGCCTCCCTCCGCGCGCGGGAGGTACAGGGACACCAGGCTGTCGCGCGCGCTCCACGCGTCCGTGCTCCCCTGCCAGGCGCGGGCCTGCATATAGCGTACCAGCGCGCTGAACACCTCCCAGCCGAGCGCCAGCGACACCCGCCCGGCCGTCACGAACAGGCTGAACTGGGGAGCCTGCCAGGCCTGGCCGGGCAGCTGCGGCTGCCGGTTTCCGCGAATTTCGGCGCGCAGCATGACGTCGGCCACCTCCGCCTTCAGGATGAGGTCGTCCGTGACCAGCCCGGTGGCCGCGGCCCAGGCCTTCAGGTTTTCCCCGTCAGGCCGCTGCGCCCTGACGACCAGCGGGAAAACGGCCTTCAGGCGCGCCGGCGTGCAGATGCGGGCGATCGCTTCATCCGGAAAGGCATTCAGGTTCAGGGCGCCGGAGGAGAGCGGACGCAGCAGGAACTCCGCCCAGGTGGCGTCCACGGCGTGCGGCATGGCCGCCATGAACGCGTCCGTTTCGGCCCGGTAGTCCTTGCCGGCAAGGTCAAAGGCCCGGTTGATGTAGTAAGTATCGACAGGTATACCGTTTTCTGTGGCATAAATCAGGGCGTCAAAGGTAATGCCCATCAGGCTCTCCATCGCGGACCAGCTCATGAACGCGCTACCGGTCTGGCAGGCCGCGTGCGCCTGCACAAACAGCCAGCGCAGCTCGGCCGGTTTCAGGGACTGCCGGCCGAAGGTCTCCCCGCGGACCACCTTCCGGTAGAGCGTTTCCCGCGTGCCGCCCGGATCGGCCTGCAGGGCAAAAAAGGCGTCGTCCGGCGGGGCGGACTTCAGCGCGCCGTCGAGCAGGCGTTCGGTCAGGGCGTTGACCGAGGTGTCTTCGGCGGACGCGCGGGACTTGAGCCCCTCAATGAGTTTTTTCGGAAACCGTAATGTCAGCTGGCTGAGCATGATGCTTTTTTTCCGTGTGTAGGTGGATTATAAAAAGAATGCATCAGTGCAAAGGAAAAAGCACGCATTTAATTAAAGTGACATCATGTCATAAATCCGCGTTCACAGTTTCCTCTTTTTCTTTTTTGTGCCCGAGATCCGAAAAAAGACAGAACCGGATCTTCACCTCTCCGGTGGCGGTTTTCTGCGCAGCACCCCACATGTTGTGGCTCATTCAGCTGCACAAGACACAACATAGGGGATGCGTCAGGCGAAAGGCTCCCTGAAAACCCCGCTTCCGCCCGCCCCGCCGCCGTGCTACCCTTCCGGTTACTGCCCGATAGGGAAAAAGTCGGATCCGGCAACTGCAGGCTTCCGGCAATTGCAGTGCGGGAATATGACCAGACTTTTAATAACATAGATTAAAGTTCCGTAAGTTAAAGATTAGCGAGTGATGATATCTGGCATGTTAAGTAACATTCATTATCAGTAGCGCCCATATAATCCTCTGGAGAACTGTCATGTTTGAATCAATGCTGGACCGCAACTATTTCAGTTACGCGTTTGAAAAAATCCGCAACGCCATTTCGTCACCCGGTGAAAACAACCTTTATGCCGCCACCCGGCTCGGGCTTGACGTTCTCAGCCAAAAATATAACCAGTTCCGCCAGGAGCTGCGCGACGCCGGCGTGTCGGGCGATCATGAATATGATCTGGACACCCTGGAGCACGCCATCGGGGTGTTGCTGCGCTGGTTTGAGGGCAACCCTGACAACCTGACGGAGCGGGATGCGCGTATTTACAGCCGTTACCTCGAAACAGAGCACCAGGGATTTGTGGCGCTGGCTGATGAAATTAAGGCTAATCGATAATGAAAAAGGAATCTGTGTCGGAGCTGTTTGCCGGAGATGACGACTGGCACAATAACGCGTGTCTGAATGAGTGGTCTCGCGACCACGGTGCAACTTATGCGGCCGGATATCGGCGTGCTGCTGAACTGCTTATAGAGCATATAGATACCAAAGGACGGGATCAGGATGTGCTTGTCTACCCTGTAGTTTTCCTTTACCGGCATCATGTCGAACTGGCCCTCAAGCGAATTATCACGCTTTGCCTGCTGCAGATAGATGACCCGGATGTTAAAGGGCCAAAGGCCGTTCACGATCTTAACGTTCTGTGGGACCACGCCAGAAAACTGGTCAGAAAGGTTGATCCTTCTTTCCCGCGCGCCAACCACAGTAATACGGACGCCGTCATCAAGGAACTGATTGCCATTGATTCTGGTTCAACGGCGTTCCGGTATGACCGGACCAGGGAAGGAGAGCCAAGTCTGACCGGCATTTCCCTCATTAATACACGGCTGTTTGGCGAGAAGATGAAAGCGGCCTGTTACGAACTTGACTGCATGGATTCTTATGTCGCTGAAACATACAGCTCGTTTTTAGACGTAATGAGCGACTTACGCTACGAGCCTTAGTGCCGCGCTTATGAAAATTCTCATTAATGCTTACCGGAGACAGCTGTGAATTTGCCAGTATCCTATATTCCTCATCAAGACACAGCCCACCTCCCGGTTGCCATTGATTATCCGGCTGCGCTGGCGCTGCGACAGATGGCGGCGCTGATTGACGACTTACCCAAATATCTGCTGGCGCCGGAGGTCAGCGCCCTGCTGCACTATGTGCCGGACCTGCACCGAAAGATGCTGCTGACCACCATGTGGAACACCGGCGCGCGCATCAACGAGGCGCTGGCCCTGACACGGGCCGACTTCACCCTGACGCCGCCCCACCCGTTTGTGCAGCTGGCCACCCTGAAACAACGTGGTGAGAAGGCGGCCCGTGGCCCCGGTCGCGCGCCGTCCGGCGTGGTCCCTCACCGGCTGGTTCCGCTGTCCGATCCGCAGTACATCGCCCAGCTGGAGATGATGGTGGCCACGCTGCGGATCCCGGTTGAGCGGCGCAGTCCTGACACCGGCCGGACGGAAAAGGTGCGCCTGTGGACGGTTACCGACCGTACTGTGAGGACCTGGATCAACGAAGCCGTGGCGGCCGCTGCGGCCGACGGCGTTACCTTTTCGGTGCCGGTGACGCCGCACACTTTCCGGCACAGCTACGCGATGCACATGCTTTACGCGGGGATCCCGCTCAAGGCGCTGCAGAGCCTGATGGGCCACAAGAGCCTGAAGTCGACAGAGATCTATACGAAAGTATTTGCGCTGGACGTGGCGGCGCGTCACCGGGTGCAGTTTTCGATGCCGGGTAATGAAGCGGTGGCCATGCTCAAACAGAAATGATTTAAAAGGGTTTAAGTCAGGGGAAACTATATCTTATGGATGAGTTCAGGACATCCAGACAAAAGTCCGCTGGCGTGAATTCTGATTCGGGGAAACCCGCCCTAACCGGAGTTTTACCGAATTGCGCAGCGGGAAAACCGGCGCGTTCTGCCTTGGTGTTGGCTTGCCGGTTCCCCCGCACCCGCTATATGTAGTATCGGCAGCAGCTGAGAAAACCACAATATGTAGTTATCAGCGCCGCAGCGGGGCGATTCGGTAATATGGGCGTTTTACCGAACGGCCGTCCCAGCTGGCACTGAAATTAAATTTGGCATCCCCTGCTCAGCAGCTACCTAAGGCGCAAAACTACCGCAAAGGCGCTGCGTCAGAGAAAGTTTTTTATAAAACTACGGTTTTGATGGTTTCTCAGTTACAAAGAAATAGACTTTTCCACTTTGTAAGACCATCGCAGGCATTCCCGCGCGTTCGTGCGGTGAAATATAAAAAATTACCCACGAGGGAAGATGCTGACTGACCTTTTGTAAGAAATCATAAGCCATTCGTGTTCTGTCATCATCAGAGAGAGTGGACGGTTTGTCGAAGGCGTCGGCCACGAAACTCGAGTTCAGGCCGTCAGGACGGATAAGGTAGCTTTTACCCGTGGCGTTTGGAGTAATGAATGCCGGCGTACTGACAATTTTTTCCGGATCATGGAATTCGGCGAAGAAAGCGCAGCTGGGAAGTTTTATCCGTTCGATAAAAGGCACATTTTTATCCAAGAATTCACAACCCGCTGCTGAATCAGCAAAGTGAACTACGACAAAGCGCGGAGCAGTTATCTGCAGGGCATATTTGTCTAGCCAGCCATTGTCCCCTGCTTCGTTTTTTATCTCTCCAATGGGGCGTTTTGTTTCCTTCAACGTGGTCAGTACGGCTTCCTGAATCGTATTTGCCAGAACCGTAGATGCCTGTTGTGGGGTCTTGGCCAGTTCTGTGGGGATCCATGCCAGTATGCGGTTAAACCACCAGTCTTCCGGAGACATTCCCGTAGGCGTAAAACGTAACAGCGGAGCCAGTGAAAGGGTTGACTCATTTAACGTCTGAGCCGATTTTACTGGATAAGACAGATCGTAATCTTTGCGGCTGTATAGCGTGCTGAGCGGTGGAGTTAACTTTGCATCCTCGAATGACGTCATGCCTGCAGCGGTGCTGATATTCCACGCCAGGCTGTGTGCATTTTCATATTCATAATGCCGGTCTGAAACATCACGTACACCTGAGCATGCCGATAAAAGGAGCATCATCATTGAAGCAAGCGTACCTGGCAGATAATTGCGCATTCAAACTCCAGTTATTGCAGTGAGGTTATGTGAATATCGGCAATATTTTTAGAAGCTTAAGAACTGCCTTAATCCTCTCTTTGCACCGGTCCAGAATCACCACGTTGATTTCAGTGAGCTAAAACATGGAAAACCAGTCCTTCTGCATGGCTATGAGTAAATGATATTATGAGTATTTACTCATAATTATATCTTTTTTACACTCCGATTTTCGAGTTAATAAACTCATGATATGTAATACTCATGTGAGTAAATGTTCATGTGAGTAAGTACTTATATGAGTATTTATTGCACATGCCCTCATCGAATTTTCAATAAGTTATAGATGAGTAAATACTCATATGTGTTTTAGAGTATTTGTGTTAAACCACTTTCTAAGTTCATTTTATGGGTATATACTCATTTACTCATAATTGCATTTGAGTTTATACACAGGGTGTTCAACATGAAGGTAATTTCTTTTTTGAATCCTAAAGGTGGGTCTGGTAAGACGACAGCTGTTATAAACGTGAGTACGGCGATGGCAAGAAGTGGCTACAACATTGCTGTCGTAGACACAGACCCTCAGATGAGCCTGACAAACTGGAGTAAATCTGACAAAGCATCATTCGATGTATTCACTGCTGCATCTGAAAAAGATGTCTACGGCATTCGGAAAGATCTTTCTGAATATGATTACGTCATAGTCGATGGGGCCGGTTCGTTGTCCGTAATCACTTCTGCTGCAGTGATGGTGAGCGACCTTGTCATTATCCCTGTTACTCCAAGCCCTTTAGATTTCTCAGCTGCCGGTAGTGTTGTAACGGTTCTTGAAGCGCAGGCGTACAGTCGCAAAGTAGAAGCTCGTTTTCTCATCACGCGGAAGATTGAGCAGGCAACCATGCTGAATGTGCTTAAAGAAAGTATTAAGGACACCGGGGTTAAGTGTTTTCGCACTGCAATCACCCAGCGTCAGGTGTATGTAAAATCCATTCTGGATGGAGACAGTGTTTTTGAATCCAATGATGGCGCAGCGAAAGGTGAAGTGGAAATCCTTACTAAAGAGATAGTTAGTTCTATTGAGTAAATGAGTAAGTGAGTAAATACACAATGAAGTAAGTTGTAGTATAATGCTCATAAGTACTCAAGTACTCAGGTACTCAGGTACTCAGGTTTAACTTAACACATACCGTGGAGAGTCAAATGGCACTTGAAAAGGCTCATAGCAGTAATAAAAAAATGACGTTCGGTGAGAACAGGGATCTCAAGCAGATAGTTGCACAACCTGTTGTGTCTGGAAAAGTCAAACGTGTGAACGTCAACTTCGATGAAGAAAAACACCTGAGGTTCAAAGCTGCTTGTGCAAGAAAAGGAACTTCACTAACTGATGTTATTAATCATTTGGTAGATGATTGGCTTGAAAAAAACGAATGATAATCGTCTCTCTTTAAATCAAATGATTGCCCATACATCAGCCGTAATGGGTTAGCTAAGATTCTTAAATCTGTGAGGCCATGGTGAAAAGATTATTTTTTTTGATTGTGGGATTTATTGGGTTCAGAAAGCTAACCGGCAATGACAGAAAAAGTGCAGGGGAATGGGGTTTCCTTGTCAGTATGCTGTTTATCGTTCCGCTGCTGTTATGGGAACATCCCGGCGTCATCGTTTCTGTGGTTCTGCAGTTGCTGTGGGCGGTCGTCGGGACACGCTCTGCTTTTCTGGCCAGCGAAACGTGGAAGAAAAACAGGCAGAAACCCTGAATTCCATCTTTCCCACTGGCGACAGGATTGTGTTTATTGATGAGTTATATTGAAATACGGGTCCCGCCGGTACACTCCGAATGACAGTTCGCACTGACAACCGCTCAGGGCGCTGGTTCAGGATGGCATAATGATATGACTGTGAAATCGGTAATAGAACTAATCGCTGAATTACCGTTACCTTCATTTCTGACGATGATGAATGCCTTTCCTATAATCCTGACCATTGCGGTTGCAGGCGCGCTGACCTATTTATCGCTTTCCCCCGAGCGAAGAAAACTGCGGTTTATTTTCCTGATGCTGGCAATAGTGGGAGGAGTATTGTCTGTGCTGAACCCGGTGATTCTGATTCCTGTAGCTGCAGTATTCATCAGATGACTTTAGCGATCGGTATATCGCTCCAGCGCGTGGTCCACGCCGGTGACAGCATGTCCCGCTTCATCTTCCACTCCGTATCAATTCCCTGACCCGCAAACCATACCCGTCCCAGGCCTGACTGGTTAATACCGTCCAGCACCTGCATCAGCTGCGCGCTGTTCGCCCGCGGCCGGTTGTCGTCAAACAGGTTCAGCTGGCTGACGCCGTGAGGCGTGAAGTCATCGAGCATGACGCCTGCCTTCATGTACCGGTGGCCGTCTATCCATATGCGGTCCAGCGCGCGCATGGCAACGCCGATGATGTCCCGCGTGTCCTGGGTGGGCAGGGTGAGTTTTTCCCCGGCCGTATTGCCGTAAAACGTCTCGCCTACAGCATGCGGTGAGGTACGGACAAACACGCTGATGTGCCTGCAGTACTGGCGTTCGCCCCGGAGCTTCTCGGCGGCTCGCGTTGCGTACTGGCAGAGTGCCTGCTGCATGGCCACTTTGGTGGTAATGCGTGAACCGAAACTGCGGCTGCAGACAATCTGCTGCTTTGCCGGCGGCATCTCTTCCAGGGGAATGCACGCCTCGCCGTTCAGCTCCCGCACCGTCCTTTCCAGCACCACCGAAAAGTTCTTCCGGATGAAGGCGGGGTGCGTGCGCGCCAGCTCCAGCGCGTTGGTGATGCCGAGCAGGTTCAGCTTTTTACCTATACGGCGCCCGACGCCCCAGATTTCCTCGACCGGCTGGCGCATCAGCAGAGCCTCGGTCCGCTTCGGGTTTCCGGGCGTCAGAGCCAGCACGCCCTTAAACTGTGGCCACTCTTTGGAGGCCCACTGTGCTGATTTGGCCAGCGTTTTGGTCGGGCCGATGCCGGCGCCAATCGTCAGTCCGGTTCTGGCCAGAACATGGGCTCGCAGCCGGTGCCCGAAGTGCTCAAAGTCTTCACAGCCATCGATGCTGGTCAGATCGAGGAACATTTCATCGATGGAGTACTGCTCGACTTTGGGCGTCATATCCTCCAGAGCAGACATCACACGCTGGCTAAGACTATGATATAGCGCATAATTTGAGCTGAAGACATGCACTTTTTCCGGGAAATCCAGCGTCTTTATCTGGAACCACGGCGCCCCCATTTTTATGCCCAGGGCTTTGGCTCCTTTGTTTCTTGCTATGACGCAGCCATCGTTGTTCGAAAGGACGACGACAGGTTTTCCCCGCAAATCTGGCCGGAAAAGGGCCTCACAGGACGCATAGAAGCTGTTGACATCAGCCAGACCAAACATCGGCATGGTTACCTCCGGCGCGCCTCGGTATTGTGGAAAAACCAGGTAACCACGCCCAGCAGGTGCAGCTCCTCGGGGTATATCACCGGATAGGCCGGGTTCATCGGGCGCAGCGCAATCTGTGGCTGCAGCTGCAGGCGCTTGACGGTGAACTCCCCGCCAATCTCTGCGATGACGATGTCACCGTGCGTGGCTTCCTTCGCGCGATCGACGACCATCACGTCCCCGTCATACAGGCCCAGGTCTTCCATGCTGCTGCCGCTGGCGCGCACGAAAAACGTGGCGGCCCGGTGGGTGATGCAGAGCTCGTTCAGATCCAGTTCGGACTCGACATAATCGGTGGCAGGGGAGGGGAAGCCAGCGGCACAGCGCTCCACAAACAGCGGGATGCGCATGACGGGGCGGATATCGGCAGGCCTGAATATCGTCAGGCCGCCGTGAGAGGATGTCGCTTTCATGGTGCCGCTCTCCGGACTGAATGGCCTGAGGCCGGGGCGGTTTTGAGTGAGTCTGACATGGTAAATTTCCTCCATAAATAATACTGTATATAAAAACAGTATTATTGAACCAGAGACGCATGGCAAGAGGAACGAAATGGTACTCTGCCAAAGGGATGCCTATGTTACTGAGCAGGCTAATTATTTTTTGTCGGGCAGTTTCAGTCAGGGGAGCGCGTAAGCAGTCGTTGCTGACATAAGTGAAATTACGCTTCCTCAACACGGCTGTTCGTTCCTCGCTGCGCTGCGGTACGCCTCAGCCGTGTTCTGCGGCGAGCGTTGCCGGCTCACGTTTTAAGGGCAGAATTATCGGGCTGTCTGAGCCTTGAACAGGACGGCCGGGTGTTTTATCTTCCGGGAAAGCCACAGACGGAGGAGGGTTTTATGGATGAGAATGAATCAGTTGGCCGTTTACTGGCGTCCCTGCTGGCCGAATACGACATGAGCGTGGACAAATTCTGCCGGCGTTCCAGGCTGCAGGAGCATGAGGTCAGGCTTATTCTGCGGGACGTGCTGACTGTCACTCCTGCCGTGGCAGAAAAGCTGGGGCGTGTGTTTTACTCGCCCGGCTTCTGGATGGTCCGTCAGGCGATGTCGGAACTCAGGAAACTCAGTCAGGGTCATTAAAAAAGCCCGGGTAACCGGGCAAGAAGGACAAGTGACTACTCTTATGAGGCTTCTGGAAACTCACAGCACACTCATGATAAACAACGTACCGTGCAGTGGTACTCAAAAAATTTGTCAGTCTGTAAGAGGGCGTTACCGGCTTCACCTGCCCCCCCCCCTCTCCTGAGAGGACCGGGGTAAGACACCGGTCCTGAATGTCATCTGGCACAGATACACTGTGCAGGTTTTTTAGCTGAGACATTCCATCTCATTTTAAAGTCTGCCGGTAATCAGAAAAAAATCACTGACGAAAAGCGCACGGCAAATATTGCGCTCAGGATGAAGTGCGCCAGAAAAATGGCAAAAGCGATGCCGCCGAGTAAGGCACCCAGGAAGGAGTGCTTCTCCTTAAGGATGAACGTCAGGCCGGACAGCACCGCCAGGGAAAGCAGGGCCTGCAAAACATGACTCACCGGGATCACCCAGTAATGCCCTGCATATGCACCTGCCTTGCTGATGGCCACAATCAGCGCGGTTCCGCCGAATCCCCATCCCCAGAATGTTTTTGCCAGACTTAATTTTCCTGTCACAAGCGCCTTTAACATCGTCAGTTCCCTGTCTTAATCCGGTTAGATTCGGGAAATTTAACATTCAACGACAGGCTCAACCAGAAACTTTGTGTGTTTCTGGAGCGCTGATATGGATGAAAATCACAGATAAAGACGGGCCTTACGGACGGGTATGTACCCACGCCAGATGAACCGGTGGATATCTTTTAACCGGGGTAAAAAAAGGGGGGCTGTGCGGAAAAAAAACCGGCCCTGTTGCGATTTTCAGGGGGCTGATGAGCAGTTTACTGGCTACTCATCCCGGACACGGGCAGTATTCTGGCAAAAAAAGCCCGTCAGCACAAAGGCGACGGGCCTGCCCGGAGGCGAGGACATCTTTCTGACAACGAACACATCACAGCGACACACAGTAAACCCGCGCTTTGTGACATGCAATTGTCAGGTGAGGTCAGACTTTATCGTGGTTTAAGGCTTCTCTCTGTGGTCTGATGCTCCAGGCACCGCATAAAGTTCTCAATGATGCCTACGGCATGCGTCATGGCCAGCAGCTCTGCCGCAGCCATCACGTCCGTACGCAGCAGCGCCTCCATGACGCCGGGCTCACTGAGTACCGGCGTCATTTTTTTGACCCGGTCTATCAGATGCGCCCAGTTGTTGACGAAAGTATCCGGGTCAGCATAGGTTCCGTCCCTCAGCTGTGTGTAAATCGCGTCCAGATCCGCTTTCATCGACCTGACGGCCTTCATCAGTTTCTCATCAGGATGTGGCTGGTCATCATCAGACACGGAATGCCTCCACCATACCTCTCAGCGCGTGCGCCTGCTCAGACAGTGACTGCGAAGCCGAGGATGACTCCTCGACCAGCGCCGCGTTGTTCTGCGTCACGCCGTCCATCTGACTCACGGCCACGCTCACCTGCGAAATCCCCTGCATCTGCTCCGACGAGGCCAGGGCAATCGTGTCCATGGAGTCGGCCAGTTCGCCGACCATGCCGACAATCTTCAGGATGCTCTGTCCGGTCCCCGACGCGACCTCCACGCCGCTTTCTACCTGAGCGACGGCCTGTTCAATCAGCGCCTTGATGTCCTTCGCGGCGGCGTCGCTGCGCTGCGCCAGCGAGCGGACCTCGCCGGCCACCACGGCAAAGCCGCGGCCCTCTTCACCGGCACGTGCTGCCTCTACCGCGGCGTTGAGCGCCAGGATGTTGGTCTGGAATGCGATGCCTTCAATCACCGACGTGATGTCCCGGACCTTCAGGGCACTTTCCTGGATGCTGTGCATGGTCTCGGTCATGTGGTGCACCTTTTCCTTGTCGCCATCCACCGTCCGCGCGGTCTCGCGGGCGGACTCTGCGGTCTGCTGTGCACCGGCGGTGTTGCTTTTCACCGTGGCGGTGAGCTGCTCCATGCTGGCGGCCGTTTCCTGCAGCGCGGCGGCCTGCTCTTCGGTCCGGGAGGACAGCTCGGTGTTGCCCTGCGCAATTTCGTCGGCGGCCAGCGCGACCGAGGCGGCGGTCTCTTTAATCTGCGTCACCAGGCCGCGCAGGCTGGCCTGCATGGTACCGAGGGAGGCAAGCAGGCTGGTTGTGTCGTTTTTGCGGAGCGTGACCGGCGTGGTCAGGTCACCGGCTGCGATGGTGGCGGCCAGCGCCTGTGCCTGTGCGGGTTCGCCGCCCAGCTGGCGCATCAGTATCCGGATGACCACAAAGCAGGCTCCCGCCGCCACAAGGACGGAGGCGCCCGTCAGTAGCATCAGGATGAACGAGGCGCGCGCGGTTGCGGTGCTGTTCTGCTCCACTGCGGCCTCGCTGTTGTACTTCTGTACCTCGGTCATATCTTTCAGGGCTGCGAGGAGCTTACCCTGAACCGGGCGTACCTCTTTAACAAGATAATCCGTTGCCTGCTGGTCAAGGTTGGCCAGTCCGAGCTGGAGGGATTTATCCAGGACTGCAAAGGTCGGGCCCTCCGCGTCGGTGATGTGTCTGAAGACTTCACGTCCGGCCGGGGTTGAGTCGGTCTTCATGATGTCGGCCAGGGCCTGGCGGTTGGCAATAAACAGGGCCCTCTGTTTGCTGATGCGCTCAACTTCAGGCTTCATCAGCGCCGGGTCACTGAACAGGGTAACGTTCCTGACCGCAATCCCGATATCTCTGATCTGCCCGAACATCTCCTGAGCGAGCTGGTATTTCTTCATTTTAATGTTAACGGTGTCGTCCATGCCCTCACGGGCATGATGAAGCGCCCGCAGTGCCGTGCCGGTACACAGCGTGAGCAGGATAATGAGCAGGCCAAAACCTGCGACAAGGCGTGTGGAAATTTTCATAAACGTTCTCTTTTTTAAGTTTTCTGCTGTGTTTTTGTTTGTTAACCAAAGGTTACTATCGGCACGCGGTATCACTTGTTCTACGTCTTTATTGGCAAATGTTTCTTATCAGTTCAGTTAACGGCCGTTAATCACCGTTTTTTGCGGACGTCGCTGCGCTCCGCTTCTGACCGGCGTGGCGGCTTCGCCTGACGCCGGATCTGTTCCCTCCCTCTGACGCCTTTTCCCCTCATTTTTCAGGAATGCACCGTGCCTTCACGTTAGCCGGGCCGCGTCGCCGTCAAGGGCGTCGTGCTCAACCGTTCCCCGCCGTGTGCGGGACATTCAGTCCGCTCCGGCGGCGCATGCGTCTTGCGCGTCCTCCCGTGACTGCTCCGCTTTTCGCCCGGCTGTTGTGGCGGCACGGCGCAGGTGAGGCCGTGCAACCACTGACTGAGGAGCAAATCATGCCGGACTGGATTATCAACAACGCCGGGCACTTCGGCGGCTGACAGGAGGCGGCGGGGGAAGCCCCGCCGGATAACAACATGAGAGAAATGACGGTACGTGAATTTAAGGCGCGCCTCGATGCCATCGGGGATGACGAGTTGTGCTGCGGCACTTTCTGGCTGGCAGATGACTTCCTCAGCATTGACCCGGCGCTGACACGAGAGGAAATCGCGTCGGCAATGGAGACTGCCGAAGACAACCATGACGCCGGCGAGGGGTTCAACCGGGGGCATCTGGAATGGGCCATCAGCGAAATGAAACAGGGCGGTGACGTATGAATACCTGGCTTGTCAGCTGGCAGGAAGAGGTGGGCAGCACCTCGCACGAGTACCACATGCTGCTCAGGGGAAGCAACTTCCGGCTGGCGGAGGCAGCGTGCGAGCGGATGGGTGAAAACTGGTGGCCACCGGAGCGGCCCGTCTGCTCGCAGGGCTGCTACTGGCAGTTTGATCGGGGCAGCGTCTGGCTCAAAAGCATCGTCCTGCTTGATGAACGGGAGGCCGACACCCTGACCGGCCTGCGGTTCCTCGATGAGTGGGGCGTAAGCGGGACGCCGGATGCGCCCGTCATCTGTGACCGTAGCGACTGCCGGTGGGAAGATTACCGGCCCTGACCTTTCCCCCCGATGCCGCCCGACCGGCGGCATCTCCTTCAGAAAACCCTGAGTAAGTCGCTCCGCTCTGCTTTATTGCCGGTTCCCGTCCGCTGGCCGGAAACCGGCGACGGCAACGTGCCGTGCCCTCACGGTAGCCGGGCTGCTGTTCAGACAAGGGAAGCTGACGCCGGTCTGCTCGCCCGTTCCCCGCCGTGCGCGGCACATTCAGTCCGCTCCGGCGGCGCGTGCGGCCTGCGCGCCCGCCCCTGTCTGCTCAGCCCGTCGCCCGGCTGGGTGATGGTCACGGCACCACAGGGGTGCCCTCTGACAGTGAGGAGCAAAGTTATGTCCCGATTCATGCGTGGCGACAGCGTACAGATCATGTGTAAGCGTCACATCCACACCGTCTTCCATTTCTGCCCGTGTTTCCTACCATGGACACTTTCACGAACATGGACACTACCGTGGACAGAAACACGCCTTACATCAGCAGACCCTGGATCACTACAGCACTCAGCCTGCGGTTTAACGACGCCCTGACCTACCGTGAAATCGCTGAGCAACTGAACATCAGCACTTCCGCTACGCATAAAATGTTCAAGCGTTTTCGCCGTACGGGTATTAACTGGCCGCTGCCCGAAGACTACACGCCGGAACGGCTTGATGAGGAGCTTTACGCTTTCAATCTGGAAACGAATCTGCCCGTAAAAAAGCGGCGCCCGGACTGGCCGCTGGAGTTCAAAATCCGCATGGCGGAGCTGAGCCTGCAGCCGGACGCCTGTGTGGCACAGCTGGCCCGGGAGCACGGGGTCAACGATAACCTGGTGTTTAACTGGCGCAACCTGCACCGTCAGGGCCTGCTGGACCCCGCCACGCGCGCCGGGATGATACCCGTCATGGTTGAGCCTTTTCCCGTTCCGGTCAGGCAGAGCAGTGGGGTTCCGGATTCGCCCCCCGTTATCAGCTGTAAGCTGACGCTGCCCGGCGGCACCCTGAGCCTGACCGGCCCCGTGACACCGGAGTTGCTGCGGGCGCTGGTCAGTGAGCTCCGTGAGAGTGAGGTATGATTAGCTTTCCGTCAGGCGCGCGCATCTGGCTGGTTGCCGGCGTGACAGACATGCGCTGCAGCTTCAACGGGCTGGCGGCGAAGGTGCAGAACACGCTGCGGGCAGACCCGTTTGGCGGCCATCTGTTTATCTTCAGGGGCAGGCGCGGCGATATGGTGAAAATCCTCTGGGCCGATGCGGACGGCCTGTGCCTGTTCACCAAGCGCCTGGAGCGGGGGCGCTTTGTCTGGCCGGTGAACCGGGACGGCAGGGTGCACCTCACGCAGGCCCAGCTGGCGATGCTGCTGGAAGGTATCAACTGGAAGCATCCGCAGCGGATAAATCCTCCTGGCCTGCGCATCTGAACCGGCGTAATGTGAATGCATGGAACGCTCACTCTCTGCAGAAAACGCCCGGCTCAGGGCGCTGCTGGACACGCAGCAGCGAAGCCTTGAGCAGATGGCCGAATACAACCGCCTCCTGTCACAGCGGGTGGCGGCCTACGCCAGCGAAATCAGCCGCCTGAAGGCGCTGGTTGCGAAACTGCAGCGCATGCAGTTCGGCAAAAGCTCCGAAAAGCTGCGTGAGAAAACGGCACGTCAGGTGCGCGAGACTGAGGATCGCATCAGCGCCCTGCAGGAGGAAATGGCGGAGGTCCTGGGTGAGCAGCATGACCCGGCACTCCCGCAGCCGCTGCGCCAGACTTCCGCCCGCAAACCTTTACCGGCCTCGCTTCCCCGTGAAACCCGCACGCTGACTCCGGAAGAAACCACCTGTCCGGCGTGCGGCGGAGAGCTCAGCGCGCTGGGCTGCGACGTGTCGGAACAGCTGGAGCTCATCAGCAGTGCCTTCAGGGTTATCGAAACGCAGCGGCCGAAGCTGGCCTGCCGCAGGTGCGACCACATCGTTCAGGCCCCCATGCCGTCAAAACCCATAGAGCGCAGCTACGCCGGCCCCGGCCTGCTGGCGCGCATTGTCACGGCGAAGTTCGCCGAACACACGCCTCACTACCGACAGTCGGAGATATACAGCCGCCAGGGCGTGGAGCTGAGCCGTGCCACGCTGGGGCGCTGGTCCGGCGCGGTCAGCGAACTGCTGGAGCCGCTGTATGACCTGCTGCGCCAGTACGTACTGATGCCGGGTAAGGTGCACACCGACGATATCCCGGTCCCGGTACAGGAGCCTGGCAGCGGCAAAACGCGCACTGCCCGTCTGTGGGTGTACGTGCGGGATGACCGCAACGCCGGGTCGCATCTGCCGCCGGCGACATGGTTTGCATACTCACCGGACCGGAAAAGTATCCATCCACAACAGCATCTTGCCGGGTACAGCGGCATCCTGCAGGCGGATGCATACAGTGGCTATAATGCACTTTACGAAGACGGCCGTATCACGGAAGCGGCCTGTATGGCGCATGCCCGGCGAAAAATCCACGACGTCCATGTCCGCACGCCGACCGGCATCACCACCGAAGCGCTCCGGCGCATCGGTGAGCTGTATGCCATCGAAGCAGAGATACGCGGCAGTCCGGCAGACGAGCGGCTGGCAGCCAGAAAAGCCAGAAGCATTCCGCTGATGCAGTCGCTGTACGACTGGGTGCAACAACAGATGACAATACTGTCGCGCCACTCCGACACGGCAAAGGCATTCACGTACCTGCTGAAGCAGTGGGACGCGCTGAACCTTTACTGCCGTAACGGATGGGCGGAAATGGACAATAATATCGCGGAAAACGCATTGCGGGGCGTTGCCCTGGGCCGGAAGAACTGGCTGTTTGCCGGTTCAGACAGGGGCGGAGAACGTGCTGCTGTTCTGTACTCACTGATCGGAACCTGCCGGCTGAACGACGTGGATTCGGAGGCGTGGCTGCGCTACGTGCTCAGCCACATTCAGGACTGGCCAGTGAACCGGCTGCGCGATCTGCTGCCGTGGAAGGCCGATCTTACCTCCGCTGTTTTGACCTGACCCGGTTATGGCACAGAGCTGAATTTAATCTGACAGGCTGCTCTGTGCCAAAAGCGGACGTTGCTTGCATCATGGAATGTTAGTTTACCGGGAGCAGGTCAGCGCCTCTATGCAGCTAACCCCGCATCTAATGATTTTCTGCATATCGCCATTTTCAAATTTGAAGTCTGATTTATGAAACTGCGTAGTAAGAGATTTGACTGAATGGCCGGATGGCGCGAGTGCAGAACAGCGCCCCAGGGGGAAGGTGTAACGCGCCGTCCGGCACGAGAGGAATTATGAAGGCCATCTGCAATAGAAACAACTTTAAAGAGGAACGCGTTGCAGGTTGCATTACGGATGTTATGAGCGTAGCTCATATGGGCAATTGGGGGGTAATGCCAAATATTTCAACAGGCGTTTAATTAGTCCACCGGGCCTTTAAGTGCAAAAGTATAACTTTATCATGGTTTTAAATGAGATAAGCCATCCCTGAAGATGGCTTATCAAGTGCAAATACAGACGCAGTTTTGTAAAAATGTTGCCGCATTAAATGGCACACAACCAAAGTATTTGAACCAATTATACAGCGTTTGTGCGGAATACGCTGACAGCATCCCTCAGGCTTGCGGCCCGGCTTGCAAGTTCATCAGCAGATGATGCAGACTCTTCAACCAGTACGGCATTCTGCTGCGTAACCTGATCCATCTGTGTCACCGCAATATTTATCTGAGATATGCCCGCACTTTGTTCTTCAGAAGAAGATGAAATCTCTCTGACTAATTGAGATGTTTGCTCAATAGCTTCCACGCTTTGCTTAACTTTTTCACCGGCATCCCGGGCCATCGAAATGCCCTGTTCGGCATGCTCAACTGACTGCTCAATCAGTCCTTTGATCTCCTTCGCCGCTCCAGCCGATCGCTGTGCCAGTGCCCTGACTTCAGATGCAACAACAGCAAAGCCCTTGCCGTGCTCACCTGCCCGGGCAGCTTCAACGGCTGCATTTAAAGCAAGAATATTCGTCTGAAACGCTATCCCGTCAATAACGGAGATGATTTCTTTAATCTGCCCCGCACTGTTGCTTATTTTTTCCATTGAAGCCAGCACTGACTCCATCGCCTCACCGCCTCTTAAGGCCGCACTGGTAGCGGAGTTGGCCATTTCAGCAGCATGGCGCGTGTTATCTGCATTATTGCCGATAATTGACGATAACTGCTCCATACTGGCCGCAGTCTCAGCCAGAGAGGCTGCCTGTTGTTCAGTTCGCGCAGAAAGATCACCATTTCCGCGAGCAATTTCTTCAGATGAGGTAGCGATAGTGACAGCGTTGCTTTTGATGCTTTCAACCGTAAGTGTAAGTCGCTGACTCATTTGCAGTAATGCCTTGAGCAGTCCGGCAGTTTCATTACGTCCTGTCACCGTAAATGTTGACGTAAGGTCACCACCTGCGACTTCAAGCGCCAGCTTTGATGCTGCACTGACAGGTCTGGTAACGGAGCGAATGATAACCAGAGCGAAAATTACTGCCAACAGGACGATAAAAACAAGAACGGTCAGTAGTGCATATTGTGCATATCGGTGTTCCTTAATCTGCGCATTCAGTATTTCACTCAGCTCATTACCTCCACCAATGGCGTAGTCGCTGAATTTGTTAATAGCGTGCGTAAAGAGCGCTGCATAGTCCTTCGGGTTTTGATTCGTCATGCTCCGGTTAATAAAAATCGCCTCAGCGGTTTTGAGAGCACTGTTTGCCTCCTGAACGGCTGCATCTGCATCTGCACTGAACTTTTGCTTAAGTGTGTTATCAGATAAAAATAGTTTTTCAGAATCCTGAACAAATAAATTCAGGTTATACGAACCATTACTGATTAAAGACTCCATACGGACAGAGTCTGCTTCACTTATGCTTTCATTTCGGGCAAGAAGGGAAGTGCCGAATGCACGTATTTTCCCAAGGCTTTCGGTCAATTCAGGCAATGATGAAAAATTACTCGTAATTAAACGGTACGTGTTGATATCTGAATCGAGAGAAAGGCCGTAAAAATCCAGCACATCACGGTTCGCGTTCAAAAGGTTGCGGATGAGGAGGGCATGCGCATCAAGACTGGCTGTCAGAGTCAGTTGTGAAGAATCTATTCTCTGCTGTAGCTGGCTCCACTGTGTGCGCACATCATTAATTTTGCTGATTATGGCAGCGCTGCCTTCTGTCTTGGCCATATCTTTAGTAATAACGTCAGTGATGTTTTCAATTTCATCTCTGACCTGAACGCGGGACGGTGTTGCTGGATTTTTAGTTGCAATGGCCAGGGCGGTTTCTGCACGATGGCGCTGTATCAAATTCAGCAGGGCTAAAATCTTATTTTCTACGGGTACACCTGTTAGCTCTCTTTGCTTGTCCTGAATGTATTTATTACCTTCGGAAACAAAAAGCATGGTAGGAACTGAGAACAGAACAAGGGAAAACAGGCCCAGAATGGCAAATTTGGCGGTAAGACTTATATTGTTTAGAATCTTATTCATTTATAATTCCTGGTGAATTAGTTCGTTATAGTGACAATTGCAAAAGATACATTTGCAAAGCACCTTAACCTTTTTATCGGTTATTCCTTCATTAACTTTATACCGCATTGTTGATTTACTGCTTTACGGAATAAACTTTTAGTAACGTTAAACAAAGCACTTAAGCTAAATAATCATTTTTTCTCGGGATGAAGTTCTGTTCGCAGCGGCATTAGCCATTGCTGGATTTTCATCTGAGAATTTTTACTGAGATTTGAATGAGTCGGCTGAACTAAATGCGGTTCGCGCACATGTATTATTAATATGTCGCCGAAGGACGTTGTCTCGGGGGTGTAAGGTGAAGCAAAACTATCTGACCTGGCAGGCGCTTTGATCGCTGCGAGTGACCTGCTCCCCGTTGATTCACTCATAACGCTATTAGCAATGTCCGCTTCTCGCTCATAGCGGACCTCCAGCTCAGTCAGCCTGTCCGCTTTGTGCCACAAGCGGACATTGCGAATAATATTTTTGTTGACCTGCTTAGAGAAAACGGGTTTTTGTATAGATAGCTAAACTTGAGAGCTGAAGCACCTCATCAATTTTCACTGTAAGGACGACCAGATGCCTGACTACCATTTCTATCAAAAAGGTAAACAGATAGTTGCGTTAGAACGTTCGGAAGAAAACCAATCCCTTAACCTAATTAATCAGGGCTATGAAAAGCAATTTGAAGAGGTTAGTGCTACCTCGAAAAAAAGCGCACTGACGCGTCTTTCTAATATTCGTACAGATAATCGGATAGATCAGCGTAACTTTTTAGCAGGTGCTGGCACGATGCCGTTGATAGGCATTTTGACGGCAGTAGCAGTTTTTCTATTACGAAAAAAACAGCCCTAAAATGGACTAAATCCTCTTGTCGCTCATAGAGGACCTCCAGCTCAGTCAGCATGTCCGCTCTGTGCCAGGAGCTGACATTAGAGATCATTGGTTGGCAACTGCTGAGCAGCAACATTACATGCCCTATATGTCTGTTAATATGCGCAAAATACTAATGTTTCTGGATAAGAGTGATATGCCTCAAATAACCATCCATATTCTGAATGCTCAGGAAAAACTCACTGTTCACTGTGAATGGCTGCGAACTACCCTGAACGATACCTTTGTAAAAGTCACAAGGCTGATGCCGACTCCTTCAGTTGATGTCATAGTTAAGGCTGGGAAGTGTGTTATCCCTGAAAAAGGGCATGCCGGTTTTTGTCCTGAATCTGGAGTTATCTATATAACCGTCGATCCTGAAAACCCTGCATTTTGCAAAAACGTTGCGCACTCTATTGAACGTATGTTTGCTCATGAACTTCACCATGCTGCAAGGTGGGCAGGACCGGGATACGGCTCAACGCTGGGAGAAGTACTGGTCTCTGAAGGACTTGCCGGGCATTTTTCTCTTGAGCTTTTGGGTGGTGAAGCTGAGCCCTGGGAAAGCCTCCAGTCCCATATTGTTAAGCCCTACTACCCACTAGTGTTTGAAAACTGGAATCACACTGATTACGACCATAATACCTGGTTTTTCGGAACAGGAGATTTACCAAGGTGGCTGGGTTATACCGCAGGGTTCAATCTGATATCCAGGTATCTCGCTTCATCCCCACATTTGAAAGCATCAATGCTGGCGAACATCAAGGCTGAGGAGTTAAAGGCTTTTATATGAAGTACATACTTTTAATTTTTCTAACGCTGTTATTCAACTCATAAGCGAAACTCGCTTGGTCCGCTTTTCGCTCATAGCGGACCTTATCCCGCCCGCACGCATTGATCTGCACCCCGTTGATTAGTACACACCAATGTTAGCAATGTCCGTTGTTCGCTCATAGCGGACCTTCAGTTCAGTCAGCAAGTCCGCTCTGTGCCAAAAGCGGACATTGCCAACATCAGAATGTACTGATATGCGGGGTACTGGTTACCTGTTCTGCTCTCCTGCACCCCCTCCGTCGAACCGGAGAGGGTTCCGTTCTTATCCAGAATCTGCTGAATGAGGCGCGGTGCTGTAATCAGAAATGTGTCCAGCCGTCGTCTTCAGTCTCCACGCGGGCTTTAACTGCCGCACTCGCAGATGGAGCGGGCGCATGAACAGCAGCAGGTATGGACTGGCTGCCCAGCCTGAACACAGACACCGCCTGCAGAAGTAACTCCGCCTGCTCCCTGAGGCTCGCAGCCGCGGAAGCCGACTCTTCTACCAGCGAGGCGTTCTGCTGGGTGGTCGCGTCCATTTCCGTGACGGCAATGCCCACCTGCTCAATGCCGCGTGCCTGTTCGGCACTGGCAGCATTTATTTCTTCCACCGTATCCGACAGCTTCCCGACCGCCGTAAGAATACCTGACATGGTTTCAGACGCGTGAACCACCCGCTCATTACCCTGTCCCACCGTATCGGCATTGGCTGCAATCAGCTGACGTATTTCACCCGCAGCAGAGGCGCTGCGCTGCGCCAGTGACCTGACTTCGCTTGCCACCACCGCAAAACCCCGGCCGTGTTCACCGGCACGGGCCGCTTCCACGGCGGCATTCAGCGCAAGGATGTTGGTCTGGAAGGCGATGCCGTCAATAACGGCGGTAATTTCTGCGATGCGCCCGGAACTTTCGCTGATGGATTTCATGGTGCCACTGATGGCTGCCGTAGCCTCGCCGCCTTTATTTGCCACGTCGCGCACGCTGACCGCCAGCTGGCCTGCCTGACGGGCGTTCTCTGCGTTGTTTTTTACCGTCATGCCGAGCTGTGTCATGGTTGCAGCCGTTTGCTCAAGCGCGCTGGCCTGCTCCTCGGTGCGCTGCGAGAGGTCAGTATTGCCCTGGGCAATCTGGGTACTGGCTGATGCCACGCTTTCTGCATTGCTTCTTACAAGGCTGACGGTATTAATCAGTGAATCCTGCATGTCACTGATGGCCGACAGCAGCGTGCCGGTCTCATCTTTCCGGTCTGTCCGGACGATACCGCTCAGGTCTCCGCGGGCCACCCGCCGGGCAGCCTCAACGGCCACATTGAGCGGACGCGTGATGCTCCGGGTGATAGCCCAGGCGGATACTGCGGCCAGAAGCAGAGCCACCACGCCGGCAGTCATTAACATCATCAGCGCAGCGGTGCGCTCCTCACGCGCAATGGCCGCGGCAGAACTCATGCGCGCTTCCTGAAAGATCTGCATTTCCTTGAGGGAAGCCATGAAGTCGCCCTGCGTCTGATAGCGTGGACCAAAAAGCAGCCGGGTGGCCTCATCACTTTTGCCCTGCTGCGCAAGTGCCACCACTTCATCAATGAAGGGCAGGAAGAGTTCGCCATGGGCTTTGAGGCGGGTAAAGATTCCGGTTCCCTGAGGTGTGTTAACCTGCTTACCAATAACTCCGATAAGACTGTCCACCTCGTGCCTTTCAACGCGGTAATCGCTGATGGCTTTTTCTCTTTTGGTGACGTCGCTGAGAAGAATCGCATTCCTCGCAAGGCGGCTCATGTCGGACGTGTAGTAGCGCAGCATAAGTGAGGAGGATGCCTTACTGTAAAGACTGCCGGATATCTCGTCGTTGGTGTTTCCGAGGGCGTTTATTTTAACGATGCCGATGAGCACCATAAACATGACAAGGAGTGCCATAAAGCCAAAGGCGGCGCCGAGTCTGATTCCTATTCTGATATTGTTCATACGGGTTCCATGGTGTAAGGCGTCAGCGTTAATGCATGGTGCTGACGAAAAAAATCACTCCCGTTAACGGGAGGATACTGCTATGAAATGCCGCAGCATCTTGCTGCAGCACTGTTATTATCGGCAGTGGTCAGCAAAGGTTCACCCAGCCAGTTTCTTTGTCGGAGACTCCGGTCACCATGATGCAGATGAGGCGAAGGGTCAGAGTATTAGTCCGGGTCCTGGTATTAATGGCAGGGACTGGCTGAATCTGCTTCAGCGGGAGTAGCTAATCAGCACGCATGTTTAGTTATGCGGGTTTCCGGCAGCATAAATGCTGCACACGAGGCATATTTATCTGTTTCATCGCCGTACTTTTTTTTCAGACTGAACGTCCGATTTGTGACAGAAGCGGATGTTGCTGACATATCTATGCTATTTATCGGGACAGCGGTTAGGGTAAAAAATGGAGAACGGAGTTTTGGACATCACTATTAGTGCTGCGCAGCCTAATCATTTTTCTTCATTACGCGCCATTGAGTTAGCAGCTTTTGAAACACTGCGGGAAGCAGGCGCTGTGACAGGACAGGCGGTTGCAAATAGCCTGGAGGAATTTGATCATTTCAGCCGTAACGGTCTGCTGTTGGCGGCTTTTACGCCTGACTCCACTCCCGTAGGATTTATCGCTGGCGAATTTGAGAATATCTGGCTGCACATTGCTGAAATTGATGTACATCCACACTGGCAGCGCCGAGGTATCGGCAGACTGTTAATGCAGGCTCTCCTCTGCTCTGTGCAGCAATACGGTCTGGCCGGTGCCACACTGACAACAGACAAGATGGCCGCCTTCAATGCCAAATTTTACGCCAGGCTGGGTTTTGAGATAGTGGAAGATCAATCTTGCCCACCACACTTGATCAGCCAGAAAGCTGAGGAAGTTCAGATGGGCTTCAATCCGTCACGGCGCGTAGCTATGCAGTTAAATTTTTAACAGCTATGGCATAGTATCAACGGCCATGATGTCCGCTTTTCGCTCATAGCGGACCTTCAGTTCAGTCAGCAAGTCCGCTTTGTGGCAGAACCGGGCATTGCACCCGTTACGACATATACTGATATCAGGAGTAATAAATGTGTCTGCGCTGGAAATATGCAGGCTTTAACAGATTCACTTCATAAGGCTGAAAAGCTGGTCAGAACGGAGCGCTTCAATGGCCTTTCAGAGTCCCGCCCAGAACTACACCGAAACTCGCCTGAATCTGGGTGATCTGGTACATCTTTCTCCCTACTCAACTTATCTTATGCGCAGCGAAAGCAACTGCACCGATGCAGGTATCGTTAAAGGGTCCGTGCTTGCAGTCGACCGTGCGCTGATACCTGCACACCGGCAGCTTATCGTTGCTGAGATTGACGGTGAGCTGACACTGAGGCGCCTGCTGCTCGAGCCTGTTCCGGCCCTGCAGGCGCTGGACGAGGACGGGACCGTAACGCTGCTTGATGTGAGCCAGGCGCTTCCCGTGTGGGGTGTGGTGGCATACGCCCTCACCGATGTAGCCGGCGTGGGATTCAACGGACCACCAGGAGAATAGGCATGTTTGCGCTGGCCGATGCCAACAATTTTTACGCCTCATGTGAAACCCTGTTCAGGCCCGATCTGCGCGGTAAACCCGTTGTGGTCGTTTCGAACAACGATGGCTGCGTGATTGCGCGATCGGCAGAGGCGAAACTTTTAGGGATCAAAATGGCGGCTCCGCTGTTCCAGAACGAACGTTTTTTCAGGCAAAACGGTGTGCATGTATTCAGTTCCAACTACGAGCTGTAGTAAGTTAAGTGGAATGCAACATTGATTGGGTAAACTTTGAGCAGCAATGCTGTTGTCAGAGGTAAACACAATGATGATTCCACCAAACGAGGATGTGCTGGTACTGGCGGAGCGCTGGCTGAAACTGCTGTCCGACCTGGGCCGGGCTCAGACCACACTCTCCGCCTACCGCAGTGCCCTCAGCCATTATTTTGCATTCTGCAGCCAGAACAGCATTGAACCTGAAAAGGCCCGGTTTGAAGACCTGGCCGCCTACATCAGCCCTCAGTTACCCGGCATGCCTTTTCCCGCAGCCAGCGCCACGCTCCAGCTGCGCCTTTCTGTGATCCGTCTCTGGTATGACTTTCTGCTTTATCAGGATATATGCAGTCTCAATCCGCTACCCCGTGCGGGTTTACCCGGCGTCATTTATACCGGGCGGGGGCTGGTCCCGCGTATCACCCGCTTACCCGTAATACCTGATGATGAGCAATGGCTGAAATTTCTTAAACATGTTTCAACTGCCTCCCTGCGTGACCGGCTGATGCTCGCGCTTGCCTATTTTGGTGCACTCCGCCGTGCAGAGGTGACAGCCCTGGCGCTTGAGGATATCGACCCTGCGCATCGCCTGATCCGTATCCGCCCGGAAACAACGAAAAGCAGGCGGGAAAGAATTATTTGTTATGGTCCGGACGTGACGCCGGTACTGGCAAATCATTTTCGGCAGCTGAAGCAGGCTGGCTGGACACAGGGTGCGCTGTTCCGTTCATTTTCTGATCGTAATTATGGCACACCCCTTTCTGTGTGGAACTGGAGTAAAACCGTACGCAGATGGGCTCTGGATACCGGGCTTCCACAGATTACAACACATACCTTCCGCCATCTTCGTCTGACCCATCTGGCGCGGGCCGGCTGGAAACTGCATGAGCTGGCGACTTATGCAGGACACAGGGATCTGCGCACCACACAAATTTATATCCATCTGTCAGGTTACGATCTGGCTGGCCGGATAGCCGCAGCCGTGGCTGAAACCGACAGGAAAGTCGCCGGACTTATTTTTCAGGAGCCTTACTGATGAATGAAAAAACGGCCAGAGTCACTTATGTGCCTTTTAAACGCACAGATTATCAGCTGAGAGATGCGTTAAGTCCTGAGGAAAGAGACGCAATAAGTACAGGCTACCGGCGGTCAGCTGCGCTCGACCAGCCAGGTTCTCTGCCGTTTTTGCTGTTGCCTCTGCAGGACATTGCCTCACGCAGCAGTATCAGTGCCAGACTTGTCAGAATTACCATACTTACAGTTCTTGCAGAAACACACCGGGCGGGTCAGCCCTGCTGGCTGTGGACGCAGGAAAGGTGGTTAACGCTCTGTCAGCAACACAGTTCCGGCAGGCCTTTGCTTGCTGCTTTTGCCTTTCATCTCGGCCCGTTTCCCTCTCCGTTAAGCCTGCCAGTGCATGGTGCACCTTCGCTGTACGCCAGTGCCATCTATGGCCGGATTTTTGTCAGCCATGAACTTAACCGGCTGACAGACGTTCTGATCTCACTGGGATATGTCGGGCAGAATCAGAAACACAATCTGTCGGGTATGCTGGGTGTTCTGATGCTGATGAATAATGATCCGCAACTTGAAAATTTTACGACAGAACTGCTGTGGCGGGGGCAGAACTGTCACGACCGGGGGATCGCAAGAGTTACAGGAAAAATATCCTATGCACTTGCTGCTATGGGGATTATAAAAAGCCCCCTGAGAATGCGTAATTATAAAGAGTGGCATGAAAAGCCAACAGAAGGTATCGCGCCTGACTGGGCCCGATGGTGCCGGAAGTGGCGGGAAACGTCGGTACTCCGCCCCCGCTCCAGAGAAACTCAGTACAGTTTCATTCTCCGCTGCGGCCTGTGGCTTGCCCGGGAAAAGCCGGAAATATGCGAACCGTCTGACTGGACAATGGAAACCTGCGCCAGCTTTATTGCAATGGTTGGCCGACTGAAAGTGGACGAGCTGTCACTGGACACAAATAAAGGGGGCAGGCGTTCAAACCGCTCAGGAAAGCCCCTGATGCCGCATTCCCGCAGCCGGTTTGTTTATGCAGTTCGCCGTTTTATGCTTGATTATGAAAGCTGGGGCTGGGGGAAATTAAAATTCAGTCCGGCCCGTCATTTGTCCTCGCCTGACACACCGCTGTTTCGTCAGGGCGTGAATCCCCGCGTCATTGATGATCCGGTCTGGCTGAAACTGGTCTGGGCAAGCCTGAATCTGCGTAAAGAAGATCTGCTGAGCGAAATTCATTATCCCCTGTCTATGCTTCAGGCTATGGCGGTTATCTGGACACATGCAGGGCTGCGACAGAACGAGCTGATGCGTCTGACAATGAACTGTATTACTCCACAGGCGGATGACATTCTGCAGGAAAACGGTGGTGCTATCCCGGCGGGCACTTTGTGCTATCTCAGCGTGCCGGCCGGCAAAACCTCTAAAGCTTTTGTTAAGCCGGTCTCGGCTGTAGTGAAAAAATATGTAGATATCTGGCTCAGTGAGCGTCCTCAGGAGCAGGCAGCACTTACGGATGAACGCACCGGCGAAAAAGTTCGTTTCCTGTTTCAGAATCGGGGTAAACCGGTGGGCAGGGACATAATAAATCTCACTGTCATTCCGGTTCTCTGCGCCAGAGCAGGAATGCCTGCGGAAGATTCACGCGGTCCCATTACAAGCCACCGAGGCCGTGCTTCTGCCGTTACAGCACTGGCCAGTGTTACCGGGGGCATGTCTTTACATGAGCTGATGCAGTGGTCAGGTCACTCATCCGCACAGTCGACAATGCATTATATCCGCATCCGTCCGACTCAGCTGGCAGCATCGTTCGTAAAAGCAGACAGGGTCGCTCATATGATCAGCGTGCTGATTGACCACGATCCGGAAGCCGCGAGTCTGACCGGCCCCTCAACGTACTATGATCTGGGTGACTCATACTGCACGAACCCCTTCTGGAGCAGCTGTCAGCACCGGATGGCCTGCATCGGTTGCGATTTTAACCTGCTCAAACAGAGCGCGCGCGGACTGATACTGGAAAGCAAAGCCTCTGTCAGACGTTACCTTGAGGAAGTTCCGCTCACACCCGATGAGAGAGCCATCGTGGAACAGGACGCAGAGAAAATTGAACAGGCTCTTAAAAGGTTGTCCCTCAAACCCGAAGGGTAAAACGGGCCGCTATGTGCCAGAAGCGGACGTTAATGTATTACCTGTTCAGAAGCAGATTAGTCATTTTAAGTCATCAACAGAGTGCCAAGATGATTAAATTAATGTTTGACGCTGACTATATTTCTATTATTCTGGAAATATAGTTATTGGAGCCAGCATGGACTTACATACCGCAGCAAACGCACTTCGGGAGCTGGGCCACCCGACCCGTCTCAGCATATACCGGGAGCTGGTCAGGGCGGGTCATCACGGCCTGCCGGTTGGCGAACTACAGAAGCACCTTGAGATTCCTGCCTCCACGCTCAGCCATCATCTTTCTGCGCTGATGTCTGCTGGCCTCATAAGTCAGGAACGGCAGAGCCGAACCCTGTTCTGCAGGCCCTGTTATGCGCAGCTTGAGCAGCTGATGGCTTTTCTGACTGAAGAGTGCTGCGCCGGCGGCAGCGACTGCAGCCTGTCTGCCGCGATGCCCCTTAAAGAGACTCCATTGTGAATAACGTGAATGATGCCTTGAACAATATCGATCCGACGCTCCTGGATGCGCCCCTTACGGAAGAGAAGCTGAAGGCTGCAGAAGTGCCACACCCGCCCCGTATCCTGATGCTCTACGGTTCGTTGCGGGAACGCTCTTACAGCCGGCTCACCACGGAAGAAGCTGCCCGGTTGCTGACGGCTATGGGCGCGGAGGTGAAAATATTTAATCCGTCCGGCCTGCCGCTGCCGGATGATGTACCTGAAACGCACCCGAAGGTTGCAGAGCTGCGCGAACTGGTACTCTGGTCAGAAGGGATGGTCTGGTGCTCTCCTGAGCGTCACGGTGCCATGACCGGCATCATGAAGACGCAAATTGACTGGATACCCCTGACGTCCGGGGCGGTCCGGCCATCGCAGGGGAAAACCCTTGCAGTCATGCAGGTCAGCGGCGGCTCACAGTCGTTCAACGCCGTAAACCAGATGCGCATTCTCGGGCGCTGGATGCGAATGATTACCATCCCGAACCAGTCATCTGTGGCAAAAGCCTGGGCCGAGTTTGATGAGGACGGTCGCATGAAACCTTCACCGTATTACGACCGCATCGTGGACGTCATGGAGGAACTGATGAAGTTCACCCTGCTGACGCGCGGGCGAAGCAACTACCTGACCGACCGCTACAGTGAAAGAAAAGAGAGTGCCACTCAGCTCTCAGAGCGGGTCAACCAGCGCAGCATATAAAAAAGCCGGCAGATGCCGGCTTTTTTCACACTCGTTATGTCCGCAGCCTGGTGAATAATCAGTGGCTGACGCGATGACCGTGCTCATCAATGACCACTTCGCCATCCTCTTTGGTAAAGGCTCCCTGCTGCGGATCTGGCAGAATGTCGAGAACCGCTTCGGACGGACGGCAGAGCTTCGTGCCGAGCGGCGTCACCACCACCGGGCGATTAATAAGGATCGGATGAGCCAGCATGGCATCGAGCAGTTCGTTATCGCTGAAGCGGTCTTCTGCCAGGCCGAGCTGCTCGTACGGTTCGGTATTCTTGCGCAGCAGGGCGCGTACGCTGATGCCCATGTCCGCAATCAGCTTCTTCAGCTCGTCGCGGGACGGCGGTGTTTCCAGATACAGAATAACCTTGGGTTCGGTGCCGCTGTTGCGGATAAGCGCCAGGGTGTTGCGGGACGTCCCGCACGCCGGGTTGTGATAAATGGTGATGTCAGTCATAAGCGGTACTCCGTAAAGGCGCTGCACAGTCGCAACACCGGGGTTAAGGTTAAACAGACAGGCGCAGAGCCAGCGCGGCCAGCGTCACAAAAAGTACCGGCAGGGTTATCACGATACCCACGCGGAAGTAGTAGCCCCAGCTGACAGTAATGTTTTTTTGCGCCAGTACGTGCAGCCACAGCAGGGTAGCGAGGCTGCCGATGGGGGTGATTTTCGGGCCGAGGTCGCAGCCGATGATGTTGGCGTAAATCATCGCCTCCTTCACCACGCCCTGCGCGGTGCTGCCGTCAATCGAAAGCGCGCCAACGAGCACGGTAGGCATGTTGTTCATGACAGAAGAGAGCGCCGCCGTCAGGAAACCGGTGCCGAGCGTTGCGCCCCAGACGCCGTGCTCTGCAAACCGGTTCAGGGCGGCAGAAAGGTAATTAGTCAGGCCGGCGTTACGAAGACCGTACACCACCAGATACATGCCCAGCGAGAAGATAACAATCTGCCAGGGCGCGCCTTTCAGCACCTTGATGGTATCAATCACGTGTCCTTTGCGGGCAACCAGCCAGAGAACACACGCCGCCACCGCTGCCACCAGGCTTACTGGCACGCCGAGTGGTTCGAGAGCAAAGAAGCCGACTAGTAGCAGGATGAGAACAATCCAGCCGGTTCTAAAAGTGCGCGCATCGCGAATGGCCTCACGCGGCGCCTTCAGTTTCGCCAGGTCGTAGGTGGCCGGGATATCCCTGCGGAAAAACAGGTGCAGCGTGACCAGCGTGGCGGCAACCGAGGCGATATTTACCGGCACCATTACCGAGGCATACTCGCTGAAACCCAGCTTAAAGAAGTCCGCCGTGACGATGTTCACCAGGTTCGACACGATGAGCGGCAGGCTGGAGGTGTCGGCGATGAAACCTGCTGCCATCACAAACGCCAGCGTGGCACCGGGGCTGAAGCCCAGCGCCAGCAGCATGGCGATAACGATAGGCGTCAGAATAAGCGCCGCCCCGTCATTGGCGAACAGGGCGGCTACCGCCGCACCCAGCAGAACGATACAGGTGAACAGCAGCCGGCCTTTTCCGCCCCCCCAGCGGGAAACGTGCAGCGCCGCCCACTCAAAAAAGCCGGACTCGTCGAGCAGCAGGCTGATGATGATGACGGCAATAAAGGTAGCCGTAGCGTTCCAGACAATCTGCCAGACCACCGGAATATCCCCAATCTGTACTACGCCGGTCAGGAGCGCCAGAGCCGCACCGATGACTGCACTCCAGCCAATACTGAGGCCCTTCGGCTGCCAGATAACCAGTATCAGCGTCAGGACGAAAATCGCACCCGCCAGAAACATACCTTCTCCTTTTTAAATAAAGTTGCCCGTTGATCCGGGCAGATGATTATCCCGCACAAAACACATTCAAAAAATCGCATATATGATGGCAAAATTTTTTAAATGCAGACAGGCTTGCCGTTGGTGGTTGCGTTATCGCGTTCAGCCTGCTGGCTGAGCTTAAGGATGTCATCCCGCTGGCACAGATAAGTCTGTTCAATCACTGCTGCTGCCCAGGCTGGCATGTGCGGAGACAAACGGTAATGGATCCACTTGCCGTCTCGTCGGTCGACAAGCAGGCCACTTTCTCTCAGTAAAGCCAGGTGACGGGAAATTTTGGGTTGTGATTCCTTCAGCGTGGATGAAAGCTCGCAGACGCAGAGTTCACCTTTTTCGCGCAGTAACAGCACCAGGCTGAGCCGGGTTTCGTCAGACAGGTTTTTGAAAAGCTGCAGGGGCATAAATGGTGGCATGACATTCTCCTGAATTACAGAGTCCAGTGTCGTTTCCAGGACTGCGCATGTCAATTTTATATTCGATTAAGCATATATGTTAAGGCGGTCATCATGGTCTGTGACAGTCATCAGGTGCACGGGCTGTTCACAGTGGCAGATACGGTAACAGAAAGCAGTCTCGAGGCGAGCAGTCAGCTGCACAGCCTGGACGTCAGAACGTCCAGGCTGTTCGGGGAAAAGGTACATACGGTGCTGGCCCGCGCCGATATCGGCTTTGCCGTGGGCGCAATGCGCACAGATACCGCCATCGAAACTGCCGACGGGGCTCTGACGGAGGATGACTTACGTAAAATTCCGGCCTTTGTCCGGCTCTCCAGGAGACATACGGCGTGCTGGTCAGGAACATCATTATGGCAGTTGGCATCAAGGCAGCATTTCTGGCCCTGACCATTGCCGGAATGGGGACCATGTGGATGGCGGTGTTCGCGGATGTGGGTGCAAGTCTGCTTGTAGTGGTAAACGGCCTGCGCCTGTTGCGTCAGTAGCCGGATCGGCTGCCCGTCGGGTGGGTACTGCAGATAATGTCGCTTTTCGCGTACACCAAAACCCTTGCCACCTGAACAGCTTACAGGGCATGTTCAGGCAGCCCTGTCTTTTGTTGCGCATTATCTGTTACTACTGCGTTTTTCCCGCAAAAGGTCAGGCAGGGCTGGCGACGACAATTTTTTGCTTTCCGGCGTATGAAGTAGCTGTCCCTTGCTTCGTACCGTGGATGACAGAAAATTCATGCTGCCATATTTCTGCACTCCTGAGCACAATGATGGCATGCTTCTGCGCATTTTTTACAGTGTTCGTGCTCATGCTGGCCGCACTCATCCCCGCATTTCTGGCAGGCTTCAGCGCAGATCCTGCAGATTTCTGTAGCAAACTCACTGTCAAGCGTCATTAATTTTGCCGCCATCCTGCAGATACTTGCGCACTGCATGTCCTGGCTTATGCATTCACGCATCATATCGAGCTGAGGCTCCTTCAGGCACGATGCGACACAGTAATCACAGGTTGCGGCACAGATGTAGCAGGCTTCAATGCAGTTGCGATAATGCTCTGACATATTGTCCTCTCTCACTCGGCTTATTTGCGAATAAGTGGTAAGCCTGGAACAAAATCATCATTGGCGCAAAGATACCGCTGTACTCAGCACGGCCGGCAGTTTAACGATGCGGAAAGCGAGAAGGCAGTAAAAAAGAGCCCGTCGCAGCAAGACGGGCCGGCTCACGTAAGCCTTGAAAGAAGATTTACCGGAAAAAGTATTAATGATGAGGGTAAAACACAACCACATCCCGGAGCAGTGACAGAAACGGACAGAAGATACCGGGCGAACCTTCTGTCCGGTACGACCCGTTATTTTTCCTGCTGCATCATCCTGCGGTGCATATCAATGATGCTCTGATGTGCTGCAGAATTTGCATTATCCATACTCTGGTGCGCCAGGATGGCACGCTCATGTTCATTCATCATGGCAACAGCGTTATTAGTTACCTGACCGTCCGGCTCTGAAACAGGATGCGGCTGTGCCCATACTGATGAGGCAGAAAACAGGGCCAGAAGAGAAACAAACATTAATTTTTTCATGTCGGCAGTCCTTACGATTAAAAGTTAAATAATGGCGGGCCGGATGCTCTCCGGCTTCAGTCATTTTTATCGTACAGGAGAAAAATGCTTCCGATCGAAAATGACAGAAATGTAATGTAAAAACAGTAAGTTCCAACATTACACAATTGTAATCATGTCCGTCTTTCAGCTGTGATAGCTTTCCGGTAACAAAAAATAAACTTCCTGAACGGTAAGCACGGCTTGTGCTTGCGGAGCGGAGAGATTTTTTCTCCCGGGATACTGTGAATTTTGCCGGAGCTCAGTCATGGAACTTAAAAGTTCACGACGTAATTTTATTAAAGGGATAACCGCCGCCGGTCTCGTGGGCGGCCTGGGGCTGAGAACGTTTGATGCGCTCTCGGCGGTAAGCCTGATGCAGTCCCGCACGCTGACCGGGACCGACTTTGATCTGTTTATCGGCGAAACGCCACTGAATATCACCGGTAAGACCCGTTATGCAAAAACCATAAATGCGGGTCTTCCGGGGCCGCTGCTGCGCTGGAAAGAAGGCGACACTGTCACGCTAAGGGTAAAAAACCGCCTGTCAGAGCCGACCTCTGTTCACTGGCATGGCATTATCCTGCCGGCAAATATGGATGGCGTACCGGGTCTCAGTTTTCACGGTATCGAACCGGACGACACGTATGTTTACTCCTTTAAAATAAAGCAGAACGGAACTTACTGGTATCACAGCCATTCCGGTCTGCAGGAGCAGGAAGGAGTATACGGTCCGATTATTATCGATGCCGCTGAACCTGAGCCGTTTCAGTGGGACAGCGAGCAGGTAGTGCTGTTGACCGACTGGTCTGATGAAAAAGCCTCAGACATTCTCGCAAAACTGAAAAAGCAGTCAGATTATTACAACTTCGCTAAACCCACCGCTACCGACTTTTTCCGTGATGCGCGGGAGAAAGGCCTCGCGAATACGCTGGCTGACCGGAAAATGTGGGCTGAAATGAAGATGAACCCGACAGATCTGGCCGACGTCAGTGGTTTCACATACACCTACCTGATGAACGGACAGGGACCCGGTAAAAACTGGACCGGTCTGTTCCGTAAAGGTGAGAAAGTACGCCTGCGCTTCATTAACGGCTCGGCCATGACTTATTTTGACGTTCGTATTCCCGGTCTGAAAATGACGGTCGTGGCTGCAGACGGACAGTATGTCACCCCCGTGTCCGTTGATGAGTTCCGTATCGCCGTTGCCGAAACCTACGATGTGATCGTAGAGCCGACTGATGATGCTTACACTATTTTTGCTCAGTCTATGGACCGCAGCGGCTATGCGCGTGGCACGCTTGCCGTCCGGGGGGGGCTGTCAGCAACGGTTCCGAAACCCGATCCGCGTCCCTGGCTGACCATGGATGATATGGGCATGGGCGGGATGGATCATGGCAGCATGGGCGGGATGGATCACAGTCAGATGCAGGGCATGAACGGCGGCGATATGCAGAGTATGGATGGTTCAGATATACCAGCCCCTCCAACAGACAGCATGGCGGGAATGGATCACAGCGCCATGAGCGGTATGGATCACGCAAGCATGGCTGGCATGAGTGACATGCAAAAACACCCGGCTTCCGAAACGAATAACCCTCTGGTCGATATGCAGGCAATGATGCCGTCAGCAAAATTAAATGACCCGGGCATCGGTCTGCGTAATAACGGCAGAAAAGTTCTGACTTATGCTGACCTGAAAAGTACGTTTGAGGATCCGGACGGCCGTGAACCCTCCCGTACTATCGAACTGCACCTTACGGGGCATATGGAAAAGTTTGCCTGGTCTTTCAACGGTATCAAATTCTCAGATTCAGAACCGGTTACGCTCCGCTACGGTGAACGCGTTCGTATCGTACTGGTCAACGACACCATGATGACGCACCCCATCCATCTTCACGGTATGTGGAGTGATCTTGAAGACGAGGATGGCAACTTCCAGGTACGTAAACATACCATTGATATGCCTCCGGGAACCCGCCGCAGCTATCGCGTCACGGCTGACGCACTCGGGCGGTGGGCCTATCACTGCCATCTTCTTTTCCATATGGAAACGGGCATGTTCCGTGAAGTCCGGGTCATTGAATGAGGTACTGCTGATGTCAGTTTCAGGGTGGAGTGATATGAAAAAGAATGTGTCGCGTTCTGCGGCAGGATTGCTGGTTTGGTCTGCACTTGCCGGAACGACGTTTACACCCGTCTATGCCGCGCCAGCGCATAACATGCAGCAGCATGATATGTCAGGGATGGAGCATTCTGCTATGGGCGGGATGGAGCCGATGGATGGTATGGAGTCCATGCAACCCGCTGCGTCAGCAGAAAGCAGAACGCCCATCCCGCCGGTTACCGAGGCTGACCGTAAGGCGGCATTTCCGGATGTCCACGGTCATAAAGTTCATGACAGCAGCGTGAATTACTTTCTGCTTGCCGATCAGCTGGAATGGCAGAAAAACAACGATCCTGGCGGATTCAGCTGGGATGTGAGCGGCTGGATTGGGGGTGACATTGACCGGCTCTGGATGCGCAGCGAAGGCGAAACCAGCGACGGTAAAGCTGAATCCGCAGAAGTGCAGGCACTGTGGGGACATGCCATTACGCCCTGGTGGGACGTGGTTGCCGGGGCCCGACAGGATTTCCGGCCCGGAAAGCCCCAGACCTGGCTTGCCGCCGGCCTGCAGGGAATGGCCCTTTACAATTTTGAAACCGAGCTGACAGCGTTTGCCGGCGAGAAGGGGCGAACTGCGCTGAGGCTGGAGGCGGATTACGATGTGCTGCTGACCAACCGTCTGATCCTGCAGCCTTCCTTTGAAGCCAATCTTTACGGGAAAGATGATGAAGCGCGTGAAACCGGTAAGGGACTGTCCAGTACGGAACTCTCACTGCGCCTTCGCTACGAGGTGAAACGTGAGTTTGCTCCATACGTCGGGGTTTCCTGGAGCCAGCTTTACGGTAATACCGCCGATATGGCTGCCCGTGAAGGAGAAAAAGATAACGAAGTGCGTTTCCTTCTCGGGGCACGCATGTGGTTCTGATGCAGTTAATTCAAACAAGACAGGTATTATAATGAAACATTCATCTGCTAAGTATTTCATCGCTGTTGTGGCTTCTGTCACTGCTTTCGCTGTCCAGGCACATCCTGAACTGGCTTCATCAGTGCCTTCAGACAAGGCACAGGTTGCGGCTCCTTCAAAAGTAGAGCTTCACTTCACCGAAAATCTGGTGACCAAATTCTCTGGCGCACGTCTGATAATGACTGCCATGCCGGGCATGTCATCGCACGCGCCAATGCCTGTTGCAGCTAAAGTTGCAGCCGGCAGCGATCCCAAAACCATGATTATCACGCCGGCAAAGCCGCTGCCCGCCGGGACTTATAAGGTGGAATGGCGTGCGGTGTCATCTGACACACATCCCCGTACCGGCAACTACAGTTTTAGCGTGAAGTAATGCTATGAACGATCAGACTTTTATTGTCATCCGGTTTCTTCTTTACCTTGATCTTATGGTTCTTTTTGGCCTGCCTTTATTTGAGCTTTATGCCCTGAAAGGCGTCTTAAAAAAACCGGTATCTTTGTTCAGCGTCTGGTCGTTCTTTTTCACGCTCATTTCTGCCGGGATTGTGTTGTCACTGGCAAACATGCTGCTGGTTGCCCAGTCTATGAGCGGTGTCAGCGACCCCGGTGAGCTGACTCTGCACATTATTGAAATGGTGGTCGGCGAGACCGCTGTTGGCATGAGCTGGGTTGTCCGGCTCGTTGCCCTGACCATCGCCTTTGTCGGGCTCGGTCTGCGGCTCAGGAATGCCGTACTTTCACGTTATGTTTTGATGCTGGCAGGCGGTACGGCGCTGGCGACCCTGGCGTGGGGGGGGCATGCAGCCATGAATGACGGTGTGAGCTATTACGTCCATTTGTTGAGCGATATTGTTCATCTTTCCGCAGCCGGTGCCTGGGTAGGAGCCCTGACGGCTTTTACCGTTCTGCTGAGTATAAAAAAAGCCAGTAAAGCGGCTTATGCACTGCAGCTGTCCGGGGCATTAACGGGATTTGCCCGTGCCGGCACGGTTATTGTGATAAGCATCGTGATCACGGCAGTGGTTAATTTCGTGCTTATCACAGAAAAGCCACTGAGCACTTTGCCGGGAAGCGTTTACGGCCTGCTGCTGGTAATAAAGACCGCTCTGTTTTTTCTGATGTTATTGCTGGCTGCCGCCAACCGCTTCCGGCTTGCACCAAAGCTGGAAAATGCCCTGCTTCAGGGCCACTATAAGGCGGGTATTGCACTGATGCGTAAAAGCATTATTACAGAATTTACCGTAGCGGTACTGATACTGGCAATTGTTGCCTGGCTGGGCACCCTGTCGCCAGGAACCGGTATGGAGTAACAATTAACTGCAGGAAAAAACGCATCATGACAACCATGCTGATTGTTGAGGATGAACTGAAGACCGGTACTTACCTGAAGCAGGGACTCCAGGAAGCAGGCTATGACGTGACCCTGGTGAACGACGGGCGTCAGGGCCTGGAGCATATTCTGCGACAGCATTATGACCTGATAATCCTGGACGTCATGCTGCCCTCAATGGACGGCTGGGATATCCTGCAGCAGATGCGCATGGCACGCCACGAAGAGCCCGTCCTGTTCCTGACGGCCAGAGATAACGTCAGCGAAAAAATTAAAGGGCTCGATCTGGGCGCGGATGATTACCTGCTAAAACCTTTCGATTTTGCCGAGCTTCTGGCCCGTATCCGCACGCTGCTCAGGCGTAACCGTACACAGGCTTCAGGAAACCACAGCATTGCAGATCTGATCATGGACGCCTCCCGCCGGACCGTGAGCCGGTCGGGGAAAAAAATTCACCTGTCTACCAAAGAGTTTGTGCTGCTTGAGTTGTTGTTACAGCGAACCGGGGAGGTTTTGCCAAGAAACCTGCTTTCCTCCCTGGTCTGGAATATTAATTTTGAAAGCGATACCAATGTCATTGACGTTGCCGTCAGGCGGCTTCGCAGCAAGGTAGATGATGACTTTACGCCAAAGCTCATTCATACCGTGCGGGGCATCGGTTATGTTCTGGAGATACGTGAAGAGTGAAGCGTAACTGGTCCCTGACTACACGGCTGAGCGTGATATTTGCCGGTGTAATGATGTCTGCCTGGCTTCTTTCCAGTGTCCTGCTTGTTGCTGCCCTGAGCAGCTATTTTCGCCATCAGGATGCCGCACTGTTGACAGGAAAGCTTGAGCTGGCAACCGAACTACTGGAAAGTGGAGCTGATTCCGGGCAGCCAGACAGTGCTTCGCTTGCACGCAAGGTTGCCGATGCCATGGTAGGTCACAGCGGATTGTATCTGTCGATTAAAACGTCGGATAACCGGTTACTTGCCGACTATTCCTCGCCCGGTTTTCCGCTTCCTTACGGACGTTTTGCCAGCGAAGCCGCATATCCGGATACGATGCAGACAGTAGAGGATGAAGGCTGGCGTTATAATGTTATTGTCAGAAAAATCAGTGCGCAGAAAGCAGGCGGACAACATGATGTCCTGATAACAGCCGCTTATGATACCGGCTTTCATGATGAATTTATCAGCCAGCTCAAAAAATGGCTGATTTGGTTCAACGGCGGGCTGATGTTCATTTCGGTATTACTGGGCTGGTTTGTCACAAGGATGGGTCTCAAGCCGCTGAATGAATTAAACCGTCTGGCCTCCGCTGTCACCATCAACAACCTCAGTAAACGTCTTCCTGCGCACAATCTGCCGGCCGAGCTGATGGCTACCGTGGCTGAATTCAACAGCATGCTTGAAAGGCTGGAGAAATCCTTCAGGCGCCTTTCTGAGTTTTCATCGGACATTGCCCATGAGCTGCGTACGCCTGTCAGTAACCTGATGATGCAGACGCAGGTTGCCCTGTCCCGGGATCGTGATGCAGCCAGTTACCGGGAGGTACTTTTCTCTAATCTGGAAGAGCTGAGCCGGCTTGCAAGAATGAGCAGCGACATGCTTTTTCTGGCGAAGTCAGAAAATGGCCTGATGATACTGGAGAAGCAGAACGTCTCCTTGCACGAAGAACTCGAGGAACTGATTGATTTCTTCGAGCCTCTTGCTGGTGAAAGTCATAAAACGCTGAAGCTTAAAGGTGATGCTCTCGTCAGAGGCGATCGCCTGATGCTGCGTCGTGCGCTGAGTAATCTGATCACCAACGCCATAAAATATTCTCTGCCGGGCTCTGCCATATCCGTATCAGCAGAGCATAACTCGGACAGGGCCTTTGTACATATTTCCAATCACACAGAAGATATTGCACCGGAAAGTCTGGGCCGACTGTTTGACCGTTTTTACCGGGGCGATGCATCCAGGCAGCATAATACGGATGGCGCGGGACTCGGTCTTTCTATTACGCGGTCCATTTTGCTGGCCCATGAAGGCGATCTGCAGGTAGCCGTGAATGATAATGTCATTACGTTCACGGCCATCATGCCGGCAACAGAGGGACCGTAATAACAAAATTTTCCGGGCTAAAATTTCATGATTTGAACTGCTCTGTATCAAGGTTATGTTCCCGGACATATGAAAGGATGCCCGGGAAAACCTGAAGTAAATATCTTACCTATGAGGAGTTACCTTATGAAAAAACCGCATATGATTCTTGCCTCCCTGCTGTTTGTCCTGCCGGCTGCGGTTATGGCTCAGCAACCGGCCTCAAAAATGACGCATGAGATGAGCATGTCTCCGGCATCAAAAGAGTACATGTCAGGTATGCAAAAGATGCACAGTAGCATGATGAATGCCCTGAAGGAGCAGGACGCTGACAGGGCGTTTGCCAAAGGCATGATCGAGCATCACAGGGGCGCGATTGCCATGGCTGAAACGGAGCTGAAATACGGGAAAGATCCGGAAATGAAGAAGATGGCAGAAGATGTCATCAAGGCACAGAAAAGTGAAATAGAGCACATGGAAGCGTGGCTGAAAAAATAACGGTCATCCGGCTTTATAAACGCTCTGAAGGGTTCTGCCCAAAGAATCCTTCAGTAAGCTTGCATCCATTATACACTCAGCTAAACAGGTTTAATTTTACAGCGTCATCATACAGATATATCTGACGCCATTACGTTAAAGCCTGATTATCACCAACTGATATTCAGGGATACCCCACATGTTGGCGCTGGCCTGGCTGCCCAGCTCGCGCTGTCCGGGAATAAGCGCCTCCGGATAAAGCGATTCCGGCAGGCCCGAACGCCACATAAGGGAATCCAGGGTGCTGAGGAAGTAGGGATTGAGCGCTCGGGCCGCTGTATCGCATGAGTAGCCGGCAATTAGCGAGGTGGCCGGATGTCTGTGAGTTGTCAGTAGGAAGAAAGGAGGTCAGAACGATCCCCTCGTGTCGTCGGATGCGAAATTACAATAAATTCTCCGGGAGACTCAGTGTCGTTTCTGGCTTGATGCTTTGACCCCGGTGGAATTTCTAGCCCCTGCAGGGCTTTAATTTTGCGCATTTCACCTTCCAACTCTATTGAAAGAATGCCATTGAGAACAAAGAAAAACTGTCTGGAAACGGAGTGAAAATGTCGCTTTTCAGAAGTGCCGGGAGGCATTTTTTCATGAATAACCAACCTGTCTTGACGGTTTACCAGATAACGCAGCATTAACTCTAATGCCAGCTCTGCATCCTGCGGGTCATCTTTAGCGCCGCTGGGCGAGAAGGCTTGCCGGTAACGAGCCAGGGACAAAGCGTGGACGGGGAAAACGGTGATAAAGGGATATTTTTGAAGAGCATATACCACGGGGCCCTTCTTCAGCTCGAGAGCTATGGCGATTCTGCCTTTTACTTTCTGGTGTAACTCGGTAAGCCAGACATCAAGCGCTTCTGGTGTATGTTCAATCACATGGAATACGCGTTCACCGTTTTTAAACTGAACACAGACATCGTGTTTTTTATCTGCCCAGTCCAGACCAACATGTGCAGCGAACTGATTAGTCGCGGTCATCACCAACTCCTCTTCATCGGGGATTGGTATGCATTCCACGCTCTTCGAAAGAAATATAGCCAGCAGTTTATCTGCATGTCCTGAGTATTCGTTAGCGAACGTGGAGCACCTACTGGCTCGAAAGAAAAGCGGCGATCATCGCATGATTCTCGCTCAATATTCGTAACCAGTAAGCGCATACCCTGAATCACTTCAAAGTGTAATTCTCAGGGTGCGAATGACTATATTTCGCTCAGAGCAGCCATCAAATCCGAAATAGTCCTGTAGATTTTCCATTCCACATAAACGGCGATATGTCTGCCCGCATGATGGCCATACTGGGTGAAATGGCCGCCGGACAGGAAGTGTATTCCATTGATGAATCTTTTCTGGACGTCACAGGGATTAGCAGCCTTATCCCGCCTGAGACGTTCGGACAGCAGATGCGTGAGCGTATCCGGCGCGAAACCGGGCTGATAATCGGCGTGGGGTTCGGGCCGACGAAAACGCTGGCCAAACTGGCCAATCACGCCGCGAAGAAGTGGACACGGACAAACGGCGTTGTGGACCTGTCTGACAGAACCCGGCAACGAAAACTCCTTCACCTGACCGACGTCGGCGATATCTGGGGAATTGGCCGGCGGATCAGTCTGCGCCTGAACCAGCTGGGGATTACCACCGCCCTGCAGCTTGCGGACAGCAACATCAGCATGATACGAAAGAATTTCGACATTATCGTCGAGCGAACCACGCGTGAACTGAATGGTGAGCCCTGCCTCGCTCTTGAGGATGCCCCGCCGCCAAAGCAACAGATCGTAAACTCGCGTTCCTTTGGCGAGAGGATCACGCAGCTGGAAGACATGCAGCAGGCCGTGGTGCTGTATGCCACGCGCGCGGCGGAAAAGCTCAGGGAGCAGAATTCGCGTTGTCGTCATGTCAGCGTGTCGGTCGCCACCGCCAGGCACGGCAGTGAGCCACAGTATTCGAACACCGCGTCGTGTGTCTGTGACTATCCGACCAGTGACACGCGGGACATCATAGCGTCAGCACTTCGCGGTCTCGCCACCATCTGGCGTGATGGTTTCCGGTATGCCAGAGCGGGTGTGATGCTCAGCGATTTTTACCAGTCAGGGGTGGTACAGTTTGATATGTTCAGTGTACAGCAGCCGCGTGCAAACGCAGACGCTTTGATGGCAGCGATGGACGTTATCAACCGCTCAGGAAAAGGAAAGGTCTGGTTTGCAGGGCAGGGAGAGCGCGACAGTTCGTGGCAGATGAAGCGAGAAATGCTGTCGCCGCGCTATACAACACGATTAAAGGATATCCCGGGAATAAAGTAGATTTAAGAGCTAAACCGTAGATATCCAAGGCGCCTCAGGCGTTCAGTCATCATATTTCCCGTGAGAGAACGTCAGTTCATTACTAAAGCGGACTGCCAGATGTGAAAAAAAAGAACCGACAGCCCGGAGAGGTAAAACTGCCGGCGTAAATTAACCAGTACCATTTTTTCTTTTAGGTAAGTCCGCGTTCACAGACAGTTATCGTCTCACTTATCCCTGACTTTAGTCTTTTTCAGCCTTCATCCCCGCCCGTATCTGTTCCGGACTTCCTGCATCGCCATGCAGAGAGAAACCTGAAATAACATGTACCTGCGACAGAGACCTTGTTGTGAGGCAAAAAGGTGACGAAATTTAACTTCAGGCTGGATCTGAGATTTTTCTGAGGGTATGATTTTCTGACGATCTTGTGGCGCGATCGTAACGATCCTTTCCGGCGGGCTGTGGCGGTCTGCAGGGAAGGAGAGCATAAACCTCCGTGACCGAACATGCGCGGCCGCGGGGGCCACCGAATATCCGGATGGGACGTATCCGTAAAACGTCCAGGGTCAGAATCCGGCTTGCCCGGATTCTGAATGCAAAAACCCCCCGGTACTGCTCAACTTTGGCGGGCTGACAGTATCGGGGGGTTAAAAGCAGGCGCTGGCCTATGAAGGATTATAACGCATGCATTTCATAAGACAACCTCTGTCCGCCATAAGTCCGGGACAGGGTGAATGACCAGATTTCAATCGGGCTAAACTGCCCGAATCCGGATGAAGCCAGACGTTACAGCAGTAACCATTCTGCTGCCGGCATTTGCCCCCCGACCGGGTGTGGCATTGTTACTGCTACGTTACTGAAGTCTGTTTTCCGGCTGAACTGGCCGGCAATACCTCTTCACATCAAAACTGTGCTGTTCGCCCGTGACACCGGCAGTAATGACGGTGGGCTTCCCCGCGTCTTTTTTCCGGCTGCCCTGTTTTCACGTCAGGCGGTCTGTAAAGTCCTGCGGCATACCTTTGGCCAGAGAACAAAGCGGCCTCAGTCTGCCAGGGAGGCGCTGTCATGAAGCAGCGCAACCCGACCCGTCACTGGAGTCAGCTCGCCACGGAAGAGCAGATACGTTTCTGGCAGGGCGTCGACGCCGGTGAAACGTCCTCGTTTCTCGTTCCCGTCGTACCCCGTAAGACCCGTCGCGTCAGGGGCGAACACTCTACGCGTGCTAAATGCGAAAATCCGCGGTGGTTCCGGCCGGCACACTACAAACCGGTCGGTGGCCAGATCGGCTACCTTTACAACCGGCTGGTGAAAACCGATCCGGAAACCGGCCTCAGCGAACTGCGCATGCGGATGTCGCTGCACCCTTACTACATGATGAACCGCCAGAAGGCGGGGCGTAAAAACCATTTCAAACCGGAAAAAGCCCGTCTGCTGGACTGCACCTGGCCGGTTCTGATCAGTTTCTGCGACAAGGGAAAACATTCTGTCGGCATGTGCACGTCCCGGCTGGCTCAGGAGGTCAGTCCGAAAGACGAACACGGCAACGTCATTCCGGAGACGGCCGTCACGGTAAGCCGTATGTCACGACTGATTAGCGAACAGGTGCGGTATGGCGTACTCGCGGTGTCGGAAGAAAAAATGTGGGACCGCGAGTCCGGGCAGTGGCTGCCGAAGTACGTCTGGATAACCGATGCCGGCTTCCGGATACTGGGTGCGGACATGGCCAGACTGGTAAAGGAGCAGGAAAAGGCGCTGCGCAGGAGCGAGGAACGCCGGCAGATGATAGCGGAAGGGCTGATGCGGGAGGATGAAGACATCTCGCCACAGGCCGCCCGACGTCGCTGGTATGACCGTAAAAGGATCGAGTCGCTGAAATACCGTCGTCAGCAGGGGGCGATGCGTAAGCGGGCCAACCGGCTGAGCAGCCATCCACGGGACGTGCAGGTGTTTGAGATGATGAAACACCTGCGTAAAACGCTGCCCGCAGGCGAGCTGCTGTACTGCACGGATGAGCGTCTTGAGAAGCTGGCCATCCGGCAGCTTTTCCAGATGCAGCTGTTTGAGACACACGACACCCACGTCTGACGCGTAACGCCTTACATACCGACCATGCCCCTTAACCGGGGCTTTTGCCGTGGTTTTTTTCAGGCTCCGGCCACGTCTTCGCCATGATTCCCGTTTCATGCCGGCCGCGATGTCGTTCATGCGCCGACAGCACGCGCAAAACCCCGTCACCGTCTTTTTATCCACATAAATCCGCAAAGGGATAACCTCAGAAAGCAGCAAACGGATACCGAATAATCTGCAAAACATTCGTAAACACTGTTTTAAGGTCTTCCGCATAAACCCGGAATGATCTCTGTCACCCGCGACTCTGTGGATAAGTGGAAAAGGCCTTCGCTCGCAGCGGCCGCAGGCGTCCGCGCCGCTCAGAATCTGAAGTAGCTCCCGCTGACGCGGGCCCCAAGAACGCACCATTTTAGTTACAGCATACATCCATTCACTGTAAACAGCACCGGCGCAGTCCTGCACCCTGAGTGCCCCTCCAGGCAGGGACCGGAGCCGGACCTGAAAACCCATCGCCCCCACTGACCAGCCGCCGCCGCCCGGCCCGCAGGGCCGGAACTGCAGTGGCTGATTAATGGGTGTTGTAACTAATGCTTTAGGTGCCGCTGTGAGTAGTATCGCTTCAGGGTACAGTGAACACCCCCCTAAGCGTCAGCAGCAGGCTGCCGACGCCAAGGCCCCGGAAATCACGCCCTTCACGTCGCAGGCGCCGTGAAGCCCGCTCACCGGGGTTAAAAGGGGTTACCTCATTTCTTCATTGCTGAAAGCCCGCAAGGCTCTTCAGGGAAAGGTAGGGAATGTTACGATTTATAGGTCTGTAACCGGCTCCGCCGGGCGTACGGCGCCGTTCAGCATCTGCGCCATCTTTTACGTCATCTGGCGCCTTTATGCCGCTTAGGCGGCATTCTGCTTAAACTGCTATTATCCCACCCTAATACTTATTTTTATTCGGATAACCATGGACAGAGATAATAACCGCGGCATGCGTGACTGGCTCATTTTTATTCGCACTGCCGAAACGGGCAGTCTTTCGGAGACAGCCCGTCAGCTAGACATGAGTACGGCGGCAGTCAGTAAATCCATCAGCCGTTTTGAACGATATCTCGAAACAGTACTCTTTACCCGGACATCGCAGGGCATGAGGCTTACGGAGACCGGCTTAACCACACTCGCGCGGGCAAGGGACATTACAGTGTCCTTTCATGCGCTGCTTGAGGAAATCCGTAATCCGGAAAGAGAAATTAAAGGCGCTGTCCGGCTGGCGGCGCCCGCCATCGTGTGTGAATTCCTTGCCGGTGAATGGTGCAATGATTATACGCAGGCTCACCCCCGCGTCAGGGTGTTTCTTGATGCCCGCGAGCGCACCGATCTCCGCTCTGACTCTCCGGAACTGGACGATGTGGTCTTGCGCAGCGGACGCATAGAGAGCGAAGATCTGGTTCACAGAAAACTCAGCCCGATAAAACTCCTGATTTGCGCAAGCCCCGATTATATCAGGCGGAATCCTGCTATTTCACACCCGTGTGATTTGGAAAGACATACTCTTTTTGGGATGCATAATAACGGACTCGCCGGCCCGCTGATGCTTTCCTGTGGAGATGAGTCATATCTTCTGGAGAGTTCAGCAGAAAACGGGTTGTCATCCAATAATCTGCTGGCCATGTTCAATCTGGCCCTTAAGGGAAAGGGTATCAGTCTGGCAACGCCCGGCTGGCTGGCTGCGCCTTATCTTTCGCGGGGGCAACTCGTATCTGTTTTGCCCGAGTGGCGTATACCTGATTTGCCCGCTTGGCTTATATGGCGCCAGCACCCGCGTCAGAACATTCTCTTCACCCACTTTCGGGACTATATTGAGCGATGCTGGAATATGCGGCCACAGATTGATAAGAGTCACCTTAAAAGTGATCATGACACGAGATAGTGGGGGGCGAGTAAGCCAAATACTCTCCTTTCAGAAAACCTAAGAGGTTCCTGTATCTGTACTCCGAGCCTTTCCTTAAAGTTAACCCCTCTTTAACTCCAGAGCAGTTCCCCCCCCAGTCTGATTTCTATAACATGCCCGCCGCCTGATGACACAGGCGGTGGCCTTCCTTTTTGTTCCGGCACAATGCCGGCAGGACTTTGCCAGTCAGGTGTGCCGTCTCGTTCCCAGTGCAGCATGTCTTAACGGAGAGCATATGAAAGTTACTGCGGGGCGGCATGTCAGCCTGATAAGCGCAGAGGATTTCGCCATGAGGCTTGGCCGCTATGGCTTTACAGAATGTGCAGACTTGCGACGCTTTTTGCTGCTCGTATGCGATGAACATCCCGGAGCGTGCGAAACGCTCTATATATGGGCAAGGCTTTGTGAGTGCCTTGAGCATCACGATAACGGCAGCGCGTGGTTTGCTGACCTGCGCGTAATGAAGCTGACAGCGCGCTCTGCGCTTGAGCACTGGCAGGTGAAACTTTCCACTGAAATGGGTGTTTACCGCGCTCTGTTTACTTTTGGTTAAGGGGATGAAATTGAAGCAGCCATGCAAGTCTTTTTTTGGAACGGCCAGAGCACTGCTGCTGGCGCTTACCGCATGCATCCCGCTCAGCTGTATGGCAAAAGGCGGTATCACGGTCAGCGGCACGCGTTTTATCTTTCCCGCTGGCGCAACCCGCATCAGCGTGCGGATTGCGAATACCTCAGATGTGGATAACTACCTCATTCAGTCTTGGGTTGACGATGCTACAGGACATAAAAGCGGAAATTTCGTGGTGACCCCACCTCTGTATCTCAGTAAGCCCGAAAGTGAAAACATGCTCAGCCTCATCCGCACAGGCGGGAGCTTTCCCGCTGACCGGGAGACGCTGTTTTACCTGATGGTTAAAGTCATTCCCTCAGTAGACGATAGCAGGAACGCGGACAAGGCCGTTATTCACGTGTCAACGGTGACGCAACTTAAATTATTTCTCCGACCGTCAGGGCTGAAGCCCGCGCCCGGAGAGGCTCCCGGACGTCTGACGTTCAGCCGCACAGGAAGCCTGTTGACAGTGCATAATCCGACGCCCTACTACCTCACGCTGACACATCTGAGTGCAGGCGTGAAGAATCTCAGGGATGTCATGGTTTCTCCTCTGAGCAGCACAACGCTGCCGCTTCCGGACGGCAGCGGGTCGGTCCTGACTCTGCACAGCATTAACGATTACGGTGGTGTCAGTGAGCCACTGGCATTCAGCATAAATCCGTGACATGGCCTGCAACATGAAAGTTACACTCAGAAGAATGAGGCCGGACCTTAGCATGCTTGCGTGCTGTGTGATGGCAGCGCTTCCCTTCGGTGCATCCGCCGCGCTGCACTTCGAGCCATCAATGATTTCCGGTGAGTACAGCGTGGCGAGCCTGTCGGCTTTTGAGCAGGGGGCTGCATTGGCGCCGGGCCGCTATCCCGTTGATATCTACGTTGACGGTAACCGGGTCGGGCGGCGAACGCTGGCGTTCAGCCTTGCCGACACCCCGGACCCGCATGACCACAGTGGGCTGCATGCCTGCCTGACCGGTGACGTTCTGGCTCTCACCGGCGTTAAGATGGCAGCGTTTCCGTCCCTCCAGCAGGCAAGCGCGGGCGGGTGTGTTCCCCTCGAGAAAATTATTCCCGGGTCGTTCATGACCTTTGACACAGATGCCATGCGTCTCAATATCAGCATTCCTCAGGCGGCCCTGGTGCACCGTCCACGGGGCTGGGTCTCTCCTGCGTACTGGGACGAGGGCATAAATGCCGCGCTTCTGGGCTGGCAGGTAAGTGGCAGCCGTAACGACGGTGAGTACGGAAACAGCAACAGCGATTACCTTTACCTGACCAGTGGCCTGAACCTCGGAGCATGGCGGCTGCGGGACAACAGCACCTGGAGTCGCAGCGAGAACCCCTACCAGAGCCATAACCAGTGGCGACATATCAACACCTGGGCTGAGCGAACCATTATTCCGTGGCGCAGCGAACTGCTGCTGGGAGACGCCACCACCCGTGACACGATTTTCGACGCCTTTTCCTTTCAGGGTGTGAGGCTGGCAACCAGTGACAGCATGTATCCGGAGAGCGTACGGTCGTATGCGCCGGTAATCAGAGGGGTCGCGGCCAGTAACGCCCGCGTCAGCGTTATTCAGAACGGCAACGTGATTTACCGGACCTTCGTGGCACCGGGTGCTTTTGTAATAGACGACCTGAATACCGTGAGCAGCGCCGGCGACCTGACTGTTGACGTCCGCGAGGCTGACGGCAGCCTGCGGGTTTTTACAGTGCCTTATTCATCCCTTCCCGTCCTGCAGCGGCAGGGTCATGTGCGTTACGCCCTGACAGGCGGTCGTTACCGGAGTGCCGGTCGCGACACGGAACTCCCCGCTTTTATGCAGGCAGAACTGCAGTGGGGGCTGCCCCACAACGTCACCGTTTACGGCGGCATGCTTCAGGCATCGCGATACCATTCAGTCGCGCTGGGAGCAGGTATTAATCTGGGGGAGTGGGGTGCCCTGTCAGCGGACCTGACGCAGGCCAACAGTATTCTGGCTGACCAGTCCCGCCACCAGGGGCAGTCGGTTCGTTTTCTTTATTCCCGTTCGCTGCTGACTACCGGAACCACCTTCCAGCTGGCCGGCTACCGGTACTCGACTCAGGGGTATCACACCTTCAGCGAAACCGCAGAGCGCAACATGTCGGGATGGAACGGTGAAGACGTGGAAGTCGATGCGACCGGCCGTCTCGTTCGTCCGGACTGGAGCCAGTATTACAACCTCTATAACAGCCGACGGCAACAGGTCACCGTCAGTGTTTCCCAGTCGCTTGGAACGCTCGGTTCAGCCTATGTGAACGGCAGCCATCAGACATACTGGCAGTCCGGCGCCAGCACCGACAGCCTGCAGGTGGGACTGAGCAGCACCTTTCACAGCGTTAACTGGAGTTTTTCATGGGGGTACAGCCACGTCAGCGGACAGCCGGATGCCGACCGCTCGCTTTACCTTGCGCTGTCAGTGCCGCTAGGCAGTTCAGGCCCGACCCCGGTTTATGTCAGCACCAGCGCAAACCGCGACAGTGACGGGAACACGACAACGCAGGCTGCAGTCAGCGGGACAGCAGACAGTGAGCAGGTGTCATGGGCCGTCAGTCAGGGGTACGGACGCCGTGACGGCGACAGCGGCGACGCCAGTGTAGATTACAGCGGCACTGACGGCAGTCTGTCAGCCGGCTACGGTTACAGTCGACATTACAGGCAGGTCCGCTACGGGGCCAGTGGCGGGGTAATACTGCACAGCGGCGGCGCCACATTCGGACAGCTGCCGGGAGAGACCAGCGTGCTCGTTGATGCGCAGGGGGCAGCCGGCGCGAATATTGCTGACACACAGGGCATTCACACCGACAGCCGGGGCTATGCCATCGTCCCTTATGCCAGCCAGTACATAAAAAATGACGTGGCGCTTGACGTCAGCACGCTGGATAACCATACCGATATCGACAATCCGGTGGCCAGCGTTGTGCCAACCGAGGGCGCTATTGTCCGGGCGCGTTTCCGTGTGCACCGCGGTGCTCACGCACTGCTGACCTTGCTGCACAACGGCAAACCGTTACCCTTCGGAGCAACCGTGAGCAGCAGCAGTGGCGGCGGACTGGTGGGCGACGGCGGACAGGTCTACCTCACGGGCCTTTCATCACACGACACTCTGAAGGCAGAGTGGGGCTCCGGACCTGACCAGCAGTGCAGGGTCCGCCTTAGCCTGCCGCCGGATGCGAAAAACTTGCCGCTGCTGCAGCAGCATGTTAACTGCAGATAAGCTTAACTCAGGGCATCAGGCCCCTCAGACCACTAAAGGAAATAAATAATGAAACATTTTATCCGCTACTCACTCGCGCCGCTGGCCATTCTTCCGCTGCTTGGCCTGTCCGTTACCGCCCGGGCAGCCGGCCCAACACCAACGACAACGAACTCTACCACGGTCAACATCACCGCAACCGTGGTGGATAACACCTGTGAAGTGGACGCCGCCAATCCGTGGACGCTGGATAATATCAAGGTCAGCGACATCATGAATGATACAGCGAGGGCGGTTAAGCCAGTGACGATTGTACTGAAAAACTGCGGGACGGGTGTAAGCGGTATTGACGTTTCGACGGATGACGCGGCTGTCGATGGACAGGGTCTGATAGCAAATCAGGCCAAATCAACAGACAGGTCATCTGCAAGCAACGTGAAAGCGGAGATTCTGGCCGGGGATAACGCAACCTCAGCCGGGGCAGTGCTGACACCCACAACTCCGATTAAATTTAAAGAAAAAGACGGTTCCCCACTTAAATTCAACGTAAAACTTCTGCCTGCAGGTGGTGCAAAGCCTACCGCAGGGAATTTCATGGCTAACGTAGCTCTGAAGCTGGCCTACGAGTAACAGAATACAGGTTAACCTTCCGGGCCTTAAGGAGGATGGTCCATTGACGGCCCGGCAGGTTAAAAAGGGAAGAATAAGTCAATAATTTAAATGCTTGATGGTAGTGCAAACTGTCAGCCACAGAAATGACGGGGTGAAAATGAACAGAATGATAGTAATCTGCTATTTACTAACGTTGGGATACAATGCCAGCGCTCAGGCAACCACTCCTGTGAAGATTTCGGCTACCGCGCCGGGAATAAAAAATGGCCCAATTAATTGGGATAAACCATGGTGGCCGTGGGACGGGCCGAATTTAGTGTGTTGTATGTACGACTCCAATGTTCAAGTTACAGTCCAGGGTGTAACTCAACCTTGTTACTGCAGTGATGGATCAGATAATCGAGGGTTTGAGGTACCCAAAAGAATGCCTACCGGCACACCCTTTGTATTGACAAACCCAACTGAAAGTGAGCGAACAGTAGAGCTTAAGTTTTATGAATCAGGACGAGCGGGTACATGGCAGTCATACGGTGATTCGACATTGAAAGTGCCAGCTGGTAGCTCATTCTCTGCGTTGGTGGAGACTCAGGTACAGACAACACTTCATGGACAGGAACGTCAGATTATGGAGTTAGCACGGCCTGAAGAGCCTGGCGGTGTGCTCACTTTCATACCTGATAAAACAGATGGCACGCAGGGAGAAATAGCTGGCCAAGGCAATAATGTAGTTCCTTACCGTATTGACGGTGCGGAGTGGAAAGATAGCAGGTGGGTTGCCAAAAATACAGCACCGATGATGCTAATATTGAATCCTGGCCAGCAGAAGCTAAAGCCGGGCACTTATTCCGGTACATTAAATGTTAAACTTGACATTCCTTAGGTTCCGGAAAAGCGAAATAAAGCAGAAATGAAGAATCAGTTCGACGCAGAAGTTTTTTTTTAACATCCTGAAATCAGCAGTCAAACGCGATGAATTCCAGGTTACTATAAATCTTAACCTACTAACCATCCTGAATGCAATGCTGAATAAATAATGAAGCATGGGATCCGTTGTATCACCAACATGCTTCGTCATCGGGCTCAAAGACAGTTGTTATGCTAAAACTAAAGGGCAGGATCGTCTACCAAGGCGCGAGCAGTAATTATTTAATTTATAGAAGGCTAAATATAAATGGTATGAAAAATTAAAAATGCGCACAAAATTCCAGCTATTGCGTTAAAGAAACACTCCTAAAATCTCTAAGAGCAAAAAAAAGAGAATATGTGAATCAAAATGTTAAGATAAGGGAAGTAAGAATTTAAAAAAATCAATTCAAACAGATGGTTGCCATCAAATGTTCATGTGCTTAAATTAGCAATGTTCAAAATATGCTTAGGGTAAGTCAAGAAAGATGAAGAGCAAAAACTTGGTTATTCTTACATTTTTTAGGATTTTTATTAAAAAAAACAATAAAATAATTAATTATGTTAATAATTTAAGATATGATTTTTCACTCTTAAAGATAAAAAAAAAGAGTAGAAAACATGAAAAAAACAAGTTTTGTAATATTAATTTCTGCCATTTCATTTGGTGTTTTAGCTAAACCTGGTTTCGTTAATTCAGGTCAAGAAACATATTTTAATGGTGGGTTCAGGGGACCGACCCCGGCCTTGACGAGTATTGAACAAGCTAAATCCTTACATGACGATGCATGGGTGGTCTTAGTAGGTCATGTCATTAAACAAGTTGGTCATAAACTATACGGGTTCAGAGATAGCAGTGGTAGTACTTATGTCGAAATTGATGATAAATACTGGATGGGCCAGACTGTTTCTCCTGAAAAAAAGTACGTATTGAGGGCGAAGCTGAAAAAAATGGAATAACTTTTAGATTGATGTAAAAAATAGAAATTGTACAATAACAGTTTTTAAAATTAAATTTACAGGGGTGATTTTATTTTAATGAATTAATTTAGTGACGCCGCTAAGATGAAACGTCCAGAATAATGACAAAAGCAATCATTAATATCACCACTGAGAGTAAAGGATGTTCCCACCAAAAAACCAACAAGATAAAATCCACGAATATTAATATTTTCCATGCGCTTAACAACTGAAGCTTTCTTTCTGTTTACTATGCGGAATAATTATAATTCAACAACAAATTTCAAATGTTTATGCCTTGTAATAAAGTTTATTTTCAAATTCAATAAGTAGGATTTTTTAAATATACGGCTTCGTTTAATTAAAATGATGGAGATTTATCATGTATATGTTCCTCCCCTTTCTTATTGCTT
>NZ_QGTU01000012.1:0-88392 GCF_003182295.1 Pantoea sp. AG702
ATCAAGCGCGGCCTGCGTGGCGGCGGGAAGGGATAAAGCGGTGTCGGTCATGTCGGCTTCCTGTGTGGTCGTTTTCAGTAAGTCAATTGTGCCGGGGCTGGCACAGGCGGTGCCACCGGATGACATTGTGTGACGACTCAGACAAAAAGCCCTTCTTCTGGCCAGCCAGGGAAAGGTTTCACGAAACCCATTGCTCAGCTTTTAGTTTTATATAAATCCTTCACTATTCTTCACCAGAAAGAAAAAGATAAGTAATACAGTAAATTAGAGGGTGAACAGTTGAAAAAGCATCCTTCACCCACTGTTCACCATCCTTCACCCTTACGATTTTGAGAAAACAGTACTTTTAAGAACAATAAGAAATAAATAATTCTGAATTTATTCCCTTAAGTTTCTTCCATTTTTCACTATGTCACTATTTGCCACTATATGGCACCCCGTTGCACCAGACTGAATTTGCAAGGTTTTCTGAGGACGCAAAGTCTTATTTTACCTGTTGAATGGAGCAGAAAAATGCTCAGAATAAAGAGCTGCCCGATGCCGGACGTACCCGCCCGGCTCTGTATGGAATCAACGAGAGGTAGCCCATGCACACTGCTTTAACCGCACCATCTTCCGCCCCGTCAGCCCCTTATGCGCCGCAGGTGCAGGAGCGCTTCATGCGCCTGCCGGAGGTCATTCACGTCTGTGGCCTGTCCCGCTCGACTATTTACGATCTCATCAGCCGCGAGGCCTTCCCCGCGCAGATTTCCCTGGGCGGCAAGAACGTCGCGTGGGCGGCCAGCGAGGTAAACGCCTGGATGAACGAACGCATCGCCGCCCGCGGTCAGGGGCGTGCGGCATGACCTCCATCCATCGCTGAGGCTGTCCGTCATGCTGCATTTCTTTGCTTTCCCCGGCTTGCGCGCCGGGGGCCTTCCCTGGTACAGTGTTTCTGCTGTCGCAAAATCGACAGCCGGGATTGGCGTCCTGAGCAACTCAATGGCGACACCAGACGCGCCTTGCGTCTTTTTTTGTGTCTTTGCGTCAGTGCACCCATTTATCGGGCGGCGGTTACTTAATCGCTGCACCGTACTTGTAATGGTGGCCCGGGCGGGGGCTTCTCACGAAGCGCCGGTATCCATTGAGGCCGGTTACGCCAACCCTGTCCGGGCTACCACCAGTGAAATTGGCGTTTCCGGTGGTGGCGATAACCGCTACTCAATGGAGACTGTCCTTATGGCTACCGTCCTTAATTCCCCGCATTCAGAATTTGTCTTTGTGTTTGCCGCCGTGCGCCGCTGTGAGCGTCATACCCGCGTGCAGATGCTGCGCGCCACCGCCGCCACCGAACGTGCCGCCCGCCAGCTGCTGGCCCGCGATTACGTGCTGGCCTTTGCTGCCCGCCTGCCGGTCACGGAGGTGCACGCATGAATCACGCCACCATTACCCTTGACGACCTCGCCCGCCTGGAGCACCTGCGCAACGCCGGACGTCTGGCCTGTGAGGCGGCGGCCCTGCGCGACTGCTGCACCCCGCCGGAGCCTGCCGACAGCGAACAGCTGGCCTCGCTGCTGTTTCTCATCACCGGCCAGCTGGATGACGTGGTGACCCGCTGCCGCGACGGCTGGATGAACGGGGAGGTGAGCGCATGAACGCACGCACCCTGTCCCCTGAGCTGCGCGCCGCGCTGTCACGCCGCGCCGTGGCCTGCGCCTGGCTCACCCTGTGCCGTGAGCAGAAGCGCCACTGCGGCCTGACACTGGCCCGCCTGGAGCGCGCCATTGAGACAGAGCTGGAGGGCTTTTACCTGCGCCAGCACGGCCGGACGCGCGGGCTGGAGATTGCCTGCGCACTGCTCGACGACCTGCTGACCGCCGGGCCGCTGAAGGCCGCCCCGCGCCTGAGCTTTTTAGGCCAGGTGGTGATGGACGAACTCTGCGGGCGCATCCACGACGCACCGCCGCTGCACTGAGGGAAATCATAATGAAAATGACCGTATCAGACGCGGCCAGCGCCGCGCGGGGCCAGTGGCCCCGCATCCTGCCCGCGCTGGGCGTAAAGGTGGTGAAGAACCGGCACACGGCGTGCCCGGTGTGCGGCGGCAAAGACCGCTTTCGCTTTGACGACAAAGAGGGGCGCGGGACGTGGTTCTGCAATCAGTGCGGGGCCGGTGACGGCATGGACCTGGTGCAGAAGGCGCTGGGCGTCAGCCTGACCGGGGCCGCTGCGCGCGTGAACGACCTGACCGGCAACCTGCCGCCGGTCACTGAGGCCGCACAGGCGGAGGCGGACGATGAAACTGCCCGCACGGCCGCCGCCGCGCTGGCGCAGCAGCTGGTGAGCAGCGCAAAAGCGGTCACCGGCAACGCCTACCTGTCCCGTAAGGGGCTGCCCGAACATTCCTGCCTGACGCTCACGAAGCCGCACAAGGTGGCGCTGACCGCCTACCGCCCCGGCGATCTGATGGTGCCGCTACACGACGCGGACGGCGCGCTGGTCAACGTCCAGCTGGTTAACGCCGCCGGTGACAAGCGCACGCTTAAAGGCGGCCAGGTGAAAAGCGCCTGCCACGTCCTGAGCGGCAAAGGCACGCCAAAGCGCATCTGGCTCACCGAGGGCTACGCCACCGGGCTGACCGTACACGCGCTGACCGGTGACGCGGTGTGGGTTGCCCTGTCGTCCGTGAACCTCCTTTCCCTGGCCGGCCTCGTCCGTGAAAAGCACCCGACGCTGCCGCTGGTGATTGCCGCCGACCGCGATCTGAACGGCGACGGCCAGCGTAAGGCGAAACACGCCGCCGCAGCCTGCAACGCAACAGTGGCCCTGCCGCCGGTGTTCGGCGACTGGAACGACGCCTTTACCGCGCACGGTGAGGATGCCACCCGGCAGGCGCTGCGCGAAGCCTCAGCCCCGCCCGCCGCCAGCCCGTTCGACACCATGAGCGAGGCCGAGTTTACGGCCATGAGCGCCAGCGAGAAGGCGGAGCGCGTTGCGGAACACTACGGGCGTAATCTGGCCGTGGACGCCAGCGGCGAAATCCTCTGCCGCTATGAGGCCGGGGCGTGGAAGGTGATTTCCGGCAACCAGTTCGGGCGCGACGTGGCAAAGCTGTTTCAGCGCCTGCGCGCGCCTTTCTCGGCGGGCAAGGTGGCGGGCGTGGTGGACACGCTGAAGCTGATGCTGCCCCAGCAGGCCGCGCCGCAGCGACAGCTCATCGGATTCCGTAACGGCGTGCTCGACACCCGCAGCGGCACCTTCAGCCCGCACCGGCGTGAGAACTGGCTTCGCACGGTCAGCGACGTGGACTACACCCGCCCGGTGGCGGGCGAAACGCTGGAGCGCCACGCGCCGCACTTCTGGCAGTGGCTTGACCGCGCCGCCGGGCGCAGCGCAGACAAGCGGGACGTGATTCTGGCCGCGCTGTTCATGGTGCTGGCGAACCGCTACGACTGGCAGCTGTTTCTGGAGGTCACCGGCCCCGGCGGCAGCGGCAAGAGCATCATGGCGGAAATCGCCACCATGCTGGCGGGAACGGACAACGCCGTGTCGGCCACCATCGAAACGCTGGAATCCTCGCGCGAGCGCGCCTCGGTCATCGGCTATTCACTCATCCGCCTGCCCGACCAGGAGAAGTGGAGCGGCGACGGCGCGGGCATCAAGGCGATTACCGGCGGCGATGCGGTGTCCGTTGACCCCAAGTACCGCGACGCCTACTCCACGCACATCCCGGCGGTGATTCTGGCCGTGAACAACAACCCCATGCGCTTCACCGACCGCAGCGGGGGCGTGTCACGCCGCCGCGTCATCCTGCACTTTGCGGAAATCATCCCGGCGGACGAGCGCGACCCGCAGCTGAGGGAGAAGATACAGGCGGAGCTGGCTGTTATCGTGCGCCAGCTGATGCAGCGCTTCAGCAGCCCGCAGGACGCCCGCGCGCTGCTTCAGCAGCAGCAGAACTCCGGTGAGGCCATGCGCATCAAGCGCGACGCCGACCCGATGGTGGACTTCTGCGGCTACCTGTTTGCGACCGCTGAGCCGAACGGCCTGCACATGGGTAACGCCAGCATCCGGCCGCTCCAGCCAAAGCGCTACCTCTACCACGCCTATCTGGCGTATATGGAGGCCAACGGCTACCGCAACCCGCTCAGCATGAAGACCTTCAGCCAGGCGCTGGAGAGCATCCTGCGCGAGTACGGGAAAAGCTACCTGAAGCGGCGCACGAAGCTCGGGATGCAGACCAACCTCGGGCTGACGGACGAAAGCAGCGCCGACTGGCTGCCGAAGTGCGACGATCCGAACGCAGCATGACAACCTGAACCGGCGAAAGCCGGTTTTTTTATACCCATCATACACCCGTGGTGAAGGATATGCGTCACCCTTCACCCATCCATCACCATCTAACCTTATGATATAAAAACATAAAAACACAAGGTGAACAGTGTGAAGGATTATTTATAAAATCTTTTTTTGTAGGATCTCGCTTTCTGGCCGCGCAACTGTTTTGATAAAGTTTGAATGCCTAAAAAAGGAGCAATAAATGGACACCTCTTTTTTGAATGCACTGGACACTAAAAATCGTGAACAGTTTGACGCAGCTATTAATGCTTTGCAGGGGGATGTCGCTGCTGCTGCCGCTCGACTATCCATAGATCCCCGTTTGCGCCTTGAGTATTCGAGGCGCATCAAAGAGATGGCTGACGATTTACGATCCCGAGTTAATGCTGGATTGCTAACATGGGAACAGGCTGCGAAAGAAGCTCAGGAAACGCGAAATCTCATCATGGAAATGATCAGGACTCGCAGTACGCCACTTGGGCGTGCAATGGCGGAAAGAATGAAGTCATCGGGTAAGACGCTTAATGAGTTAGTCGCAAAGAAAGCGACCTCACTTTTTGGGCCTAAAACAAACTTTGCCAGCCTTTCTGAAGTGCAAAAAAATCAGGTGTATGCCAGCATTGTGGAATCTGCGGGTAAAGCTAATCCCAGTGTTAACCTGAAGATGTTGCAGCTCTCACGAGCAGGAAAAGGGCTTATCGTCCTCTCTTTAGCCATCTCTGTATATGAAATTTATACCGCTGAAAACAAAGTTGCTGAAACCGGTAAACAAATAGCGATTAACGGTGCAGGCATAGCAGGTGGTGCAGCGGGAGGTGCTTTAGCAGGTTTGGTATGCGGCCCCGGAGCACCCGTTTGTGTTTTGATTGGTGGATTTGTTGGTGGTGCACTTGCCGCCTTTGAAATGGGACGTCTTTGGGGATAGTCATGGAACAAACTCTCTCGGTAAAGCTTGTTGAGAAAAGTAAAGCAACTGATTTTCAGCAGGCCGTTTCTGAAGTAGTGATCGATAACAAACCGACGGGTATCACTATAAACGGGCAGGTACTCGAAGCCTCAGTTAAAGTCGACAATGACAGGTATATTCTTTTTACAACGGATGATGTGATCTTTGAGGAGTTTCTTACTGTTACTCTCATCAGCCTGAGTCAGGGGATTGTTGAACGTTTGCAGGTTGGCAATGAGTATTCGTCAGGTTCTTTCGAGGCGCTGTCTGTCAATCACAAAACCATTGAGTTCAATTTCATTGGCGGGTCTGTCTGGACAATTAAAGTGAACGACACCCCAAAGCTCCGTGTTCCCTTCTTTTCCGATCCTCGTGGCGTAAAACGCTCTTCAGGTCTAAAAGCGTATCTGACTATAGATGCAAAGCCATCGCCCTCCCCAACATAAAAAAACCATTTAACAACAGCAATTGGTATACGTTTAGGTATACCAATTATTTTTTAATTTAATATTTATATTTAATTTCATGCAGATAGGCTATTTATTCAGATTCTGCCAGCGATTACAAGCGTCATCCGATGAAGTGCTAAGAGCCCGCACGGCGCAAGCCCTGCAGGCTTTTTTGTACCTGCAATTTGTCCTGGGACAGTCTGAAGTAAACCAATTAAATCCGAACTTTTAGGCACCTCATGACGCTTTATTGTTTGTGAGGTGCCTAAAACTATGTAAACCAGGCAATGGCAAGACAAGCCAAACCTCTCTCGGTTAAGGAAATCGAATCTGCCAAACCCAAGGAAGCGGACTAAGTGCTCAATGATGGCGATGGCTTTGAGCTACTCATCAAATCCAGCGGCAGTAAAATCTGGCAGTTTCGTTACATCCGCCCTGTCACCCAGAAACGTGCGAAGAAGAGCATAGGCCACTACCCGTCAGTCACCCTTGCCGATGCCAGATACTACCGGACACAGTCTCGCTCTCTCCTGGCGAAACAAATCGATCCATAGGAGAACGTCCGAAGCGTGAATCCAAAGGGAAAATCGCGGTAGTAGAAAGCGATTTGCGTTGGTGTTCAGACTCCTTCGAGTTAGGTTGCTACGATGGTGAAAAACTACGGATCACGTTCGCGCTGTACTGCTGCGACAGAAAGGCCATAGACTGGGCAGCAAGCACCTAAGGCTACGACAGTTCTACCGTTCAGAATGTGATGCTGAGGTCGCTAGAAAAGCGCTTCTGCGAAAGGTTGCCGGAAACAGCAGTGCAGTGGCTGACCTATAACGGTTCAGCGTATACCACGCATGAAACGCGGAGGTTCGCCAGAGGATTGAATCTGGATCCCTGCACAACAGCAGTGAGCAGCCCACAGAGCAATGGCATGGCCAAGCGGTTCGTGAAGACGATGAAGGAAGATTATAACGCGTTCATGCCCAAACTGGATGTGAGAACAGCACTGCGAAATCTTGCAGTAGCGTTCTCACATCACAATGAAAACCACCCGCACAGCGCTGGGATAAAACACCCCGAGGGAATACCAGCGGCAGCGGATATGGATAACTAAATATACAAAACTGTCCAGAGATAGCGGGTCAAGATCAAGCAAGCTTTTTTGTGTCCTGAAGTCAATCAACTTCAATCTGCATCAAGTTATATTTGGGGATACAGAGGGGGGACCGATAACTATGGCAAAGGTATTCCTGAAATTATGAGTATTGCTCAATCAGAAAGCAGGCCAACGATTTATTGTGAAATAGATTGGGAAGCCCCAAACAATGCTGTTGTCCGGGAGATAAAGTCATGCGCATACTTTGATAAAAAACTTTTTTTATGATAGATGATATTCAATGGGCTAAAAACATAACCATCTCGTAAAAGGACAGGTAAAAAAACATTATCTGGATATCTCTCTTGTAAGGTTGGCACTCTTATTTCAGTCAGAAAAAAAACGCCAAGATCATAATCAAATAAAGAAAGCATAAGTTCTATTGAATCAACCTCTAATATTTTTCTTGGTTTAAACCCAGCCTCTTGAAAGCATACATTTACAATTTCATGAAGACGATAATTTGATTTAAGCAAAATAAATGGAAAGTTTTTGAATTTATCAAGCGTAGTACCATTTTTACATTCTAAAATAACATTATCTGCATCCCTTCCAAAATATTCAACAAGCAGTTTTCTGGTGACTGCCAGATATAGTCTGTCGTTCATCAATGGAATTGCCTCTAATAATGAATCACTTCCTTTTTTTATGCCTACAAAAAAGTCAAGATCTCCGGAGATAACCATTTGCTCCATTCTGGCTGATGTTTCAGTTGTGATATTTATTGTAACATTAGGCCATTTTATAAAAAATTCCGGTAAAAGCATGGGGAGCCAATAACTACCTCTATATGGAGTCACGCCAATATTTAATGTACCTATATTATTCTGTTTTATATCATTTATTCGAGATGATACATTATTACTTTCCATGAGTATTTTTATTGAAGAGTCATAAAGCACTATTCCCGCCTGAGTTAATTTAAGCTGCGGTTTTCGATGAAATAGATCTATGCCGTAATAATCTTCTAATTTTTTAATATGTATGCTGAGATTTTGCTGTGAGGTGGAGAGTTTTTGGGCAGTTTTGGTAAAGTTTAAATTTTTTGCCAACTCGACAAAATAGCTCAAACTAATGAAATTCATAACAACCTCAATATAACTATATAATAACCACCAATAATTACTCGCTTGTTTATCGTAATCACTGCATGTTAAATCGTTAAGATATGCAATGAATTGTTATTTTTTTGATAAAAATAGACAGCGATTGTATAATAATAAGAAAATTAGATTCGTTGAATTAACCAACTCATGGACATATGATTCAATAATAACTTATAGAAATAGGTGTTACAACTATTTTCCATTTCTAAAATAGCGCTGGTTACTTTAATTAAGGCATAATCTCTGAAGTATAAAAATCGACCACTGATAATGCACTGTGGTCGATCACATCAGATATAAATACAATTAATAATCAAACATTCCAACAGGAGTTTTATTACTTTCTTTTGTATCTATGTAAGTCACAGCGTTATTATAATCAATTAATGGTATTGGCCATGTTGGAACCTTACCCTCATACATCTCGGCAACGCCCATAGCAGCCATGTAAGAAGCACGAATTGCAGCTTCTACAGTATTTCCACCAATATGAGGAGTAATTAAAATATTATTCAGTTTATACAATGGGTTATTCGGCAGCATTGGCTCATGTGCAATTACATCCAGTCCAGCTCCAGCGATCACGCCATTTTTACATGCTTCTAAGAGATCATCTTCATTTACCAATCCACCTCGAGCTGTATTGATCAGAAAAGCGCTCGATTTCATCATGGCTAACTTTTCTTTGTTGACCATCTTATGAGTCACAGATGTATTCGGTGCATGAAGTGATATATAGTCACTTTCTGTAAAAATTCTGTCGAGATCTCTTACAACCTCGACACCATCAGGGAAATCTTTAGCAGGCTTATATGGATCATAGCACAGAACGTTCATTTCCATAGCAAGACACCGTTTGGCCGTGCGGCTTCCAATATTCCCACATCCAATGATCCCTACTGTTTTTCCGTTTAATGTTGTCATATGAGTTTTTAATTTTGCCGCATAGTAATCTACTGGCAACATTGTACGAAGAGTGGTCACATTACGGCTCATGTATAGCATTAGCATCAACGCTGTTTCAGCAACTGATGTACTATTAGCTACTGGCGCATACAAACATTTGACCCCAAAGTCGCTAGCAGCATCTAGATCCACAGCATCAAATCCAGCGCCATGTCGGACAAGAACCTTTAAATTTGGCGCTGCTGCCTCAAATACTTCACGAGACATTTTTGTCACACGAACAATAATCGCATCGGGCCGATGTAACTTCATATCTGCAATTACATCCTCTGTTTCAAAGCCTCGACCATCAATTAACGTATGCCCTTGACTTTCAAGCAGATGACGGCCATCTTGTTTCAACTCTTGTGGTAACAGAATTTTCCAACCCATGTTAAAAACCTCATTATTAATATATTACAATATACCAATCAAATTCCAATATGGTAGACCGACAGCAAAGAGCACTGCAACAATAAGGGCAAGTACTATCGTGCCTTTTGTATACCAATCTTTTTGGCTAACATAGCCGTTTCCAAATAAATAAATACTTGCACCGTTTCCGTAGTTACAAAGCAAAGCGCCGTATGCACCCAAGAGAGCTAGCATCAATGACAAAGCCATCATATCTACCTGAGTTGCTTTTGCTAAGGTAAGAATGACCGGGTAAATTGATACAATATAAGCAGCGTTCGAAACGAAAAAATACTTAACTACTAAACTAAGTAATACCAGTATGACTAAAACAAGGGAGCCGCTTATCACAGATAGATCAATGTAGTACTGAAATTGTGACGCAAGCCATGTATAGAATCCACCTTGATTCAGAGCAACGGTTATACTGAAAAATGCACCATACCAGAGGAACATGTTCCAGGCCCCTTTTTCAGCCATTAGGTCATTCCAATCTAATAACCCAAAAATCAACTGCAGGGCTAACCAGATAAAGGCAACGATATATAAACCCATTCCGATTTTATAGCCTATGCTCCATCCCAAAATAGCTAAGATAAAAAGAACTAACATGATCTTTTCGTCTCGTTTCATCGGACCCATTTCAGCAAGCTTTTGCGTAACGATTGGTTTTATATTGCCTAAATCACGTATTTCTGGTGGAAATAACTTATAGACAACAAGAGGGCTTAAAAAAAGAATAAGTAACCCCGGGACTAACGCTGCTTTAAACCATAAACCCCACGATAACTCTATACCTACCAGTTGATTTACAGTCGATGCGATCACTGCATTGGATGCCATCCCGGTTAAAAAAAGTGCCGCTGTTGACATTGCAATTACATGCTCTAATAACTCAAGGTAAGCACCTAACTTTTTGGGGTCCTTGTCTGGATGAGAACCGAGAGATTCCGCTATCCCTCGAAATATCGGGAAAACAATTGCGGATCGGGATGTATTAGAGCCCGTTGCTGGACTTAATATCAAATCACAGAGCAGCATAACATATCCCAAACCAAGTGAGGAACGTCCAAAGGAGGTATTCCCAAACTTGGATAGTAAAATGTATGCCATACGTTTACCCAGACCATTTTTTCTGAATGAACTACAAGCTAGTAGCACGGCCAGCAAAAACCAAACGCTCTGATTTCCCCAACCTTGAAAAAGCAAATTGGGATCTTTTAAAAAAAATGATCCAATACCTACGATAATCAGGCTAATAATTGGTTCGGAAAAAGGTTTTATGATTAATCCACACATTAGAGAAAGGCACAAACCAACCATATGCCATGTCTCAATATCCAGTCCACTAGGGGACGGAAGTATCCAGATTAGTACAGGGAAAATTACAACTGGAATAAGCTTTGCTATTTTGTACTTCATATTTCGCCTTTCCTGCTTTAATATTATTATTCATATGGCTTTTCAATTATCTCTACATCTTTTTTTTCCAATAAATCGTCTACCCATTGTCGATTGACAGTACCCGCTGCAGAGTTTGCTGCTTTATTTTTATCTTTTTCAGATAATACTATCGCTTTTTCCAGAATAGAATGAGCGTCACCTTTGGGTATTACAATTACGCCATCTCTGTCTCCAAGAATGATATCTCCTGGATTTACAATAATACCACCACATGAAACAGGAACATTAACTTCCCCAGGTCCTTCTTTATATGGGCCAGATGGAGTTGTTCCAGTTGCATAAAGAGGTAATGTTCCTTTTGAAAGGACATCGATATCTCTGACCGGGCCATCAATTACAATCCCTTCTATTTTTTTGAAGCCTTGTAAATAATTAAACATTATTTCACCCATAACAGCCCTACTTCGTTCCTCCTCGTTTGAGATAACAATTACATCGCCTGGTTGTGAAATATTCATGGCTTTATGAAGCATCATATTATCGCCGGCTCTGGCTTTAACTGTTAATGCAACACCACACATAATTCTACCGGACGGATTCGACATAAGTTTTATTTGTGGGTTCATTCCACACAATCGCCCCATGCAATCCGCCACATTTGCCGCTGCTATTTTACTGAATGCTTTAACCACTTCTGGATCTGGCAATGTTCTTTTTGTAAAAACTCTATTACCTACTGACATAGTATGTTCCTTATTAATTCTATTAATTTAGGTATTATTTCCCATGGAGACAAAGTTCTGTTCCAACATGAACAAAGTGGACATCTGCATCCATCATGTCTGCATAGAATAAAATCATCCCCTCTTTACCTTGTGGGATAACTCTCGACTGCCCTGAATGTGCAACAACTAATGCAGTAATCTCTTCAGGTAGTCCGTATTTATGGCAATAATATCCACTTAAAAAACCATGTTGATAGAGTTTACCTGTTAGACTTTTTTTACTAGTTCCAGGTCCACCAACATCCATTTCCATTTCTTCCAATTTACATACATCATGTAAAACTGCTGAAATAATTAAAGTATCTGTATTTATGTCATATCCAAATTTTCTTATCATGTTCCTGGCTATGACCAGAACATTTTCCGTAACACTCTCTGTATGCTTAATCAATCCAACGTTTGGTGCTCTGGTCGCAAATTGCGCTTCCTCTATATTTTTCCAGGTACTATTATTTAATGCCTCGATCCATATTTTGCATGTAGCATCTACAAGTGTTTTATCTTTTACTTCTGAGAGTTGCGGGAAGTATTCTTTAATTTTTTCAATGTATATTTCGCTCATTTTACCCCTCACGAGTCAACGTTATTTAATAAGCCATATCGTGTTCATATGTACTATATTGTTTGAAACCAAAAAATGGAAACAACAATTTATTTATTATTGACAACAAAATGTTGTTGGTGCGCCACTAAAATATTAACGCATTTCCTTATAATATCTTGAGGCATGAAGTGGATATGCAAAAATAGTCAATTAAAACACTTCGCATATGAGCGTCACATCACAAAAAAAAGTATTCATCAATATAATTGTAAATAAAGTAACTTTAATAAAGTTGGCGTGAATAACATTTGATACGTGAAATTTGATGATGGCTCTAGATTGACACTATAGATCTGCTGCCGGCCTGATTAAGTCTTAACACTCATCAAGTCTCTTCTGCTTTGTGCCTGAACCCGAGATCAGAATCTCCAGTGTCACCCCCTCCCTCTTCCTCCCCTTGACAGCCTCCCCCTCCATGCTCTAAAAAGGAAACGATCACTTCCTAATTGGAGATTAGCTATGAAATCCCCTTCCCACACCGGCAATGCGCAATCCTCTGCGGGCCGACCGCGTGCTTTTAACGAAGCGCAATTTCTGGATGGGGCCATCAGGCTATTTCGCGATCGTGGTTTTAGTGACGTCAGCATCAGCGACATCACCGCAGCGACCAACCTCAGTACAGGCAGCGTTTACAAGGCTTATAAAGACAAACAGGGCGTTTTTGCTAGGGCGCTTGAGCGGTATGTGTTTCTTCGTGAAGAGCACATAAAAACCCGGCTGGAAAAGGCCACGACAGCTAAAGACAAGCTTGCTGAACTGCTGCGGGATTACGTTGAGCTCAGTCAGGGGAAAGAGGGCAAGCTGGGCTGCATGGTGGTGGCTGGTGTCACTAACGTCGACCAGCTCGGCGCTGCAGCCACCAGCTTGGAAAAACAGCTGGCAAAGCGGCGCAGCAACATTGCGGAATTGATCAAAAGCGGAAAGCAAGATGGCTCCATTGCCGCGACCACCAACGAAGCCGCCGCTGCCGAGGTGATTCTGGCGTTGCTTCAGGGAATGCGCGTCATCGGTAAAGCCTCAACCCTCACCGACGATGCTGAGCGTTTTGTAGCTCAGGCGTTGAAGGTTCTGGCGTAACGCATGATTGTTGAGGCCGCGCTTGCCGGGGCGATATTGCCGTTGCAGCGGACTTCATGACTCATCTGGTCCATGCACCTGGTTCACCATTTTAAGCGGCGGATGATTACAACGCGCCATGGCGGCGGTAAGCCGGTAGTGTACTTTTACTTTAGGAAAACCCTATGTCTGCTCTCATGCTCCCTGCTGCACCCGACGGTTTTAGTCACCATTTTTCCCGGATAGAAGGTCTGCGCTTTCATTATGTCACGGGCGGTCGTGAGGATGGCTTTCCGCTGGTGTTGCTGGCCGGCTTTCCTGAAAGCTGGTTTGCATGGCGACATGTCATGCTGCCTCTTGCTGATCAATACCGAATTATCGCCGTTGATTTGCCGGGCCAGGGCGACACCGATAAGCCGCTTTCCGGCTACGACACTCAAACGGTTGCCACGCGGCTGCATGCCTTTATCGATTCACTCGGTTTAGGATCGTACTTTCTTGCCGCACACGACGTCGGTGCCTGGGTAGCCTTTACCTACGCGATGTTATATGGCGAGGAAATACGGGCGCTGACGTTGATGGATGCCGGTATTCCGGGCATATCATTACCGGATAAACTGCCGTCGGCTTCTGACAAATCCTGGAAAACATGGCACTTTGCCTTTCATGCCGTAGCGGATCTTCCTGAAGCCTTGCTGGTAGGCCGTGAGCGCATTTATCTGGAATGGTTTTTTCGCGAGAAAGCCGCTAACCACAGCTGTTATGGCGAGACTGAACTGAGCGAATATGAGCGCTTGCTTAAAACGCCGGGAGGCTTACGCGCGGGGCTGGCGTTTTACAGAGCGCTGTCTCAGTCGGCTGCGCAAAATGCGGAGCTGGTCAGGCAGGGGCGACTGGTCATGCCGGTACTGGGGCTGTCCGCCGATCAAGGCTCGATTGCAGATATGGCGGCGACGCTGAAAGCCTACGGCGATGATATACACGGCCAGCACATCGCTAATTGCGGGCACTTCCAGCCGGAGGAACAGCCCGAAGCCACTGCCAACGCCCTGGCCGCGTTTTTTGGCCAGTACAGGCATTAGACCAGTCTCTGTCCATGGATAACAAAACCATCGGCACAGCTTTGCTGGCCGTTCGGTGTGGACAATAAAGGTGAATGCGCCATCCCAACGCCGCGTCCCTTCCATCTGAGAGCCGCGGAGTATCAAAGGCGCGTTGACGTCAAAAACGTGTCTGAGGATTGAGCATCCCCGGAACACGTTTAGCGGATGCGCCCGCAATCCACTGCAATATCCTCACCGCCTCTGAATACGATATTCATCATTATTCTGAATAAAAGATTCGCCTGATTTTCCAGTTCTCTGCAGATTACGCGTTACCTGCACCGCAATTCCGGCCCGATCATCGTTAAAATATAAATAAAACGCTTATTGAAAGTTAATAACCAAGCCCGAAATTGTTAATTGCCTGTATATGTCTTCTGAGGCAAAGAAGAGAATATCTAATATTTAAGCGTGACTTATAGACAACTCATTATTCAAGACAGTATTAATGAAAATTTAAATTTAGCCAAAGACAATCCCAAAACCTTGCAGTCTTAATCAGTTAGCTAAGGCGCATTTGTGGCACCCTGGTATTCTTACGACGCTTGCTGGCAATTTAATTCGTTAAAAAAACCACTCAGTTTCATGACGGATTTATTTTTCCGGCAATTGATAATGATTATTGAGTTGATTCCCATTTGCATATGGAATTATGATTTCTTTCGCTCAGGGATATATCAACTGGATGACAATCGTTAAAGGATTAATCGTTATGATGTCGTTGAAAAAAATCACTCGCCATATTACCACGAGTTTATTGGTTCCCGCTGTTGGCATGATCTCCCCCGCTCTGGCTGAGTCTGACAGGAATGAAGACAGTGAAGATGTCATGGTGGTAACGGCATCGGCGATTGAACAGCGACTGAAAGATGCCCCTGCATCAATCTCTGTTATCACCGCAGAACAGCTGGAAAGAGACATTGGTAAATCCGCCACGGACCTTGCCGATATTCTTGAACGTGTCGCAGGCGTGACCAAAGCCATTGGCACAGACGTCAGTTCCGGTATTCAACTGCGCGGTATGCCCGCGGCTTATACGCTGTTATTGGTTGACGGTAAACGCATCGGCTCAAGTAACGGTATTAAAAGCACCCAGCAAAACTATTTCGACGATATTAACTGGATCCCCGTGGATGCGATTGAACGCATTGAAGTGGTCAGGGGGCCCATGTCCGCGCTCTATGGTTCGGATGCAATGGGCGGAGTCGTGAATATTATCACAAAGAAAAATAGCGATACCTGGCACGGCGCATTAACGGCAGGCACCCGACGGCCGCAGGATCGCAACCGGGGCAATACCCAGACCTGGACAGGCAGCATCGGTGGTCCGCTGGGCCATGGGTTTGATTTGCGTGTTAACGGTTCGTGGAACAAGCGCGAAGCGGATAAAAGCGAAACCGACGCGTTGCGTTGGGGAAGCGGCCAGGAAGGCCGCAAAAATGAAAATTACGGCGCAGAACTCGGCTGGGATATCACCCCTCATCAGCGCATCGCCGTTTCCACTCAGCAGGGAACCGAGCGAGGTATTCCCGGTGAATCCATGGACGGCAGTGAAATTGCGCTGCGCGGTGTGGATAAACTTGAACGTGAAAATTATGCGCTCGATTATCGCGGTATTTTTGATTTCGGCACGGCAAAGCTGAACGTTTATCAAAATAAATTTAAAAACTGGGTAACCGATGTTCCGGTGATTTCTGGCGGTACGGTGACGGGCAGTCAGGATGTGGCGCTGTGGAATCAAGAACGCATTGTTGAAGGCGATATTAACCTGCCATTTGAATTCGGTTTACCGCATAACCTGACTGTCGGCGCACAGTGGAAAAAAGAAGAGCTGAACAACCCTCGCTCTGTTGGCGTGGTGGCGGACGCCTCCAGCAGCTATGGCAAACATCACGCTCAGGCCAAAAGTACCGGCCTGTTTGTCGAAGATCAAATCGACCTGCTGGATACTGTTTCACTGACGCTGGGCCTGCGCAAAGATAATACCGATTACGGTAACAGGACAACGCCACGCGCCTATCTGGTTTGGCAGGCCACGGATACGCTGACGTTAAAAGGGGGATATTCAGAAGGTTTTAAAGCACCCAGCGTGCGCCAGGCCAGTAAAGGCTTTATTGAATCCTCAAAAGGCGCTGGATGTAACGGCTATGCCGATTACCACGGCGGCGGCTGTTACACGATGGGCAGCGATAAACTCAAGCCTGAAACGTCACAAAACTGGGAAGTGGGCGCGATCTTCGATTATGAAGGATGGAGCGCGGGGCTGACGTTCTTCGACAGCCGCTTCAAAGACAAAATCGCCTCTGCGCCTGTTGGCTATTTACCCGGTGATACCTCAGGCCGCTACTGGCTTGAACGCGTCAATCTTGATACGGCGCGAACTCAGGGCCTGGAAGGCAATGTGACCCTTCCCCTGATTTCAGAAGAAATGGGCCCCTGGATGAAGCGCCTGTCGCTGAGTAATACGTTCACGCGAATGCTCAAAGCCGAAGATTCTCTGGGCGTGATGCTCGTGACAACGCCAACGCTCGCCACGTGGTCCTCCCTTGACTGGCAGGTCAATGACGACATCAGCCTTTCATTTACCGCAAAATACTACGGAAAGATGCTGGGGCTGAACAGCAGCGCAGACCAGGCGGCGAGAGGCAATACCGCGACGGCACGCATCCGCAATGCCTACATGATTTATGGCCTGTCTGGCCAGTACCGGGCAACGAAAAACCTTAAGTTTAATGCCGGGCTGGACAATCTTTTTGATAAAAACCCTGTCTCTGACCATCCATCCTCAAGCGGGGTTTCAGGCAACAACTACGCGGTTCCCGGCCGCACGATGTATGCCTCAATAACGGCGTCATTCTGATCGCCCCACTGATGCTTTCACGCCGCCCCGTCAATGGTGCCGTCACAGGATGATTGATCTCAGCGAGCGTGGGATGGACAGAGAGCAGCCTGAACAGTAACTGGCCCGGCATCACGTTTTATGCATTGCGACCGCTGCGTGATACAGGCGCGTAAAGCAGGTAATCAGAACTGCGTATAAACCAAAACCCATGACCTTATACGGACCCTAACCACGCGCAAGGAGAACACATGCGTTTCCCGTTTCTGTCGATTTTATTGCCCCTGGCCTGGGTACTGACGGTTTTGCCTCCGGCATCTGCTGGTGAAGCACCAACGGTCAGGGTAGCGCATCTGCAGGGAACCACGACGCTGCCGCAGCACCCTCAACGCGTGGTGATCCTCAATCCGTCCACGCTGGATATTGCCGATGCATTAGGCATTACACCGGCGGGCGTCCCGCAAGCCGGCTTCACCTATCCGGCGCATCTGGCTAAATATAATGGTCAGGGCTATTTCAATGCCGGAACGCTGTTTGAGCCCGCCTATGAAGCCTTAAGCGCCGCCGCACCGGAGGCGATCTTTGCCGGTGGCAGAGCCCTGGCGGCCTACAATAAACTCAGCGGTATCGCGCCCACCGTTTCTCTGGATATTGACCCGCATGATTTCATGCAAAGCCTGACGCAACGCACGACGCAACTGGGGGAGATCTTTGGCAAACAGGCGCAGGCAACAGCCGTTTTAACCGCATTTAACGCGCAGATTGCAGACCTTCGGCCCCTCGCCGCCCGGTCGGGAAGCGCCATGATGTTAATGGTTAACGGCGGCAAACTCAGCGCCTATACGCCGCACTCCCGCTTTGGTTTTGTTTTTGATGTGCTGCAGTTCAAGCCTGCACTCTCTCTGCCCAACGCCAGCAAACATGGCAATGCCATTTCACCCGAGTTGATCATGCAGGCGAATCCCGACTGGCTGTTCGTTCTGGACCGTGACAGCGCCATCGGCAGTAAAGAAGGCCTCTCGGCCCGTCAGGTTCTGGATAATCCGCTGGTGCGCCGCACCACCGCATGGAAAAAGCAGCAGATTATCTGGCTGGATTCCGCCTCGCTGTATATTGCCGGCGGGATCCAGAGCTACAGCCTCATGATGAGCCAGATCAAACAGCAACTGCTCGCTGCCAGAGAGCAGCCTGAATGAAATACGGGGCTTATCTCATGGGCCTGGGGCTGCTGTCTGCGCTGGTTATGCTGAGCTTAGTCACGGGCGTAACCCGCATGTCATTAATCGACCTGTGGCACGATACCGAGATGCGGGAAATTCTGTTTGTCAGCCGCTTTCCACGTACCGTCGCGCTGGTGCTTGCCGGTAGCGCGATGAGCGTGGCGGGCCAGATCATGCAGATGCTGACGCAGAACCGCTTTGTTGAGCCTTCAGTCGTGGGCACCACGCAATCCGCAAGCCTGGGGCTTCTGCTGGTGATGGTCTGGTATCCGGCGGCGCCCGTTATCGTCAAAATGTGCATCGCTTCCCTGTTTGCGCTGGCCGGTACGGTACTGTTTATGCTGCTCATTCAGCGTATCCGGCAGAAAAGCGCGTTTATTGTGCCGCTGGCTGGCATCATGCTGGGCGCCGTTTTCAGCTCGGTAACGACATTTTTGGGGATGCAGTTTGATATCCTGCAGTCGCTGGGCAGTTGGGAATCCGGTGACTTTTCCAGTGTAATGCAGGGCCGCTATGAGCTGATCTGGATTGTCGGACTGATTACCCTGCTGGCGGCCTTGATTGCCGATCGCTTCACGGTGGCCGGTCTGGGCCAGGACTTCTCGGTTAACGTCGGGCTGAACTATCGCCAGATCCAGTTAACGGGGATGGCGATGATCGCCATTGTCAGCGGCGTGGTGATCGTTGTCGTCGGTGTTCTGCCTTTCCTCGGGTTGGTTGTGCCGAATATTGTCAGCATGATTTTCGGCGATAACCTGCGCCGCACCGTGCCCTGGGTCGCGATGACAGGTGCCATACTGGTTTTAAGCTGCGATATCCTGGGGCGGCTGATTATTTATCCCTTTGAAGTCCCGGTCAGTGCCTTACTCGGCGTACTGGGCGCGGCGGTTTTTCTGGTGCTGATTATCAGAGGAAGGCGCTATGGCAACTGATCTGTCACCGCTGTCCCGCGCCCTGAAAAACGTCTCCTCGCCCGTCTGGCGAATCAGCCTGTTAGCCCTGCTTGCGGTCATTGTTTCCTTTGTCTTTATGACCTTGCATCTGCAGGGAAACATCAGCTACGTATTAAAACATCGGGGGCAGATTTTATTCACCATCGTGCTGGTCGCCTTTGCATCCGGCATCAGTACGTTGCTTTTTCAAACCATCACGCAAAATCGCATTTTGTCGCCCTCGGTCATGGGCCTTGAGTCGCTTTTTGTGTTTATCCAAACCCTGCTGGTATTTTTTGTTCAGCTTTCGCAACTGAGCCAGGTAGGAAGTATGGTGCCGTTTCTTGGCGAAACGGCACTGTTGATGATCTTTGCCACGCTGCTCTATCGCTGGCTATTTAACCGCAGTGGGCTGGATCTTCACCGGGTACTGTTAACGGGCCTGGTGTTTGGCACCCTCTTTCGCAGCCTTTCGGGTCTGATGCAACGTTTACTCTCCCCTGGCGAATTCGCCGTGCTGCAAAGCCGGATGTTTGCCACTTTTACCCATACTGACCCGGCGGTGCTGGCCCTTTCGGCCGTGCTGATTGCTGCAATCACGATTATCGTCTGGCGCATACGGCACCGCCTGGACGTTATTGCGTTAGGGCGCAATAGCGCGACGGCACTTGGTGTCCCTTTTCAGCGTTATGTCACCGGTCTGTTGCTGTTGGTTTCGCTCCTGGTGGCAATTTCAACTGCGCTGGTCGGGCCGATGACATTTCTGGGGCTATTGGTGGTCAACCTTGCCTGGCCCGTGGTGGGATCGTGGCGTCATCGCTACCTGCTTCCGGGTACGGTGCTGATTGGCATCATCATGCTGACGGTCGGACAGTTAATCCTGGAGCAGGTGTTTAACATGGCGGGCACGCTGTCCGTCATTATTGAATTTTTAGGCGGTGGACTGTTTATTTACCTGATTCTGAAAAAGGTGGCGACGTGATTGAAGTTGTGAATGTGAATAAGGCATACGGCCCGTTATCTGTCCTTAAAAACATCAACGAAACCCTGCCCTCATCGGGCATTACCTCAATCATCGGGCCCAATGGGGCAGGCAAATCAACCTTGCTGTCGGTGATTAGCCGCTTGTTGAAGCCCGACAGCGGTGAGGTCAGAATCGATTCGCTCATCGTCAATGAAGCACACAGCGAGAAGCTGGCGCGAATTATGTCGGTACTGCGGCAGGAAAATCAGGTCACCAGCCGGCTCTCGGTGTACGATCTGGTGAGTTTTGGTCGCTATCCCTATTCCAAAGGGCGCATCACGGAAAACGATAAGCATCATATCCATCAGGCACTGTATTTTCTGGATTTGCTCCCGCTTGCTGAACGTTATCTTGATGAACTCTCGGGAGGCCAGCGACAGCGCGCTTTTGTCGCGATGGTGCTGTGTCAAAATACAAAATACGTGCTGCTGGATGAGCCGCTGAATAATCTGGATATGAAACACAGCGTGACCATGATGAAGCAGCTACGGCGCGCCGCTGACGAGCTGGGAAAATCCATCATCCTGGTTATCCATGATATTAACTTCGCCTCGACGTATTCAGACCATATTATCGCCATGAAGAACGGTGCGGTTTTTTTCTGCGGCTCGCCGGCTGATATGATGAAACCCGATCTTATTGAGCGCCTTTTTGAAATACCTGTCGTGGTTGAAACCGTGGCGGGACAGCACATTGCGGTCTACTACCGTTAACCTTGCGCCCCGGGCAAAACGCCGATGGTTATGCCATCGGCGCTTTCAGTCAACCTGCGGGCCAACGCGCGCATATAGAGCCTGTGGCTGTATTCATGCACGCGTTCAGCAACAGGTTTTTTACGCGTTGTGTGCGTAAACAACATCACAGAACGCTTTTCTCGCGCCGAGTTGAGCGGAAAGTCTGGCTGCGGACTCTCGCATCAGTTCTCCCAATCCCGCCTCTTTGCGATCCAGCGTTAACCGTGACGATGGGCCGGTTAACGCCAGGGCTGCGGCTAACTTATCCCCTTCGCCAAACACCGGGATGGCAAAGGCGGCAGTATGGGGATCGCGCGCGCCCGAGGTATAGAGCGGTAAATCCGCTGCGTCATCAAACAAGGTTTCGCCCATCCCCCAGTGACGCAGAACCTGACCAATTGCGGAGTTGTCCAGCGGATACAGCGAGCCCGGCAGTCGCGTATGCCGTAAGCCATCTGAGGATTCGGCACGAAAGACACAAAGACGCTGGCCGCTATCAATCACATACCAGCTGGCACTTTCCTTTGTGGCTGAGGCCAGCGTTTGCAGTTCGGGCTGAACCACGCTGGCCAGATGAAACGACTGTTCATAGAGCTTGCCCAGATAAAGCAGCCTTGGCCCCAGGGTGTAAATGCCGTTATCCCTTCTGACCACGTAACTCATACGTTCCAGCGAATTCATCAGTCGATAAACGGTGGTTTTGTGGTAGCCCGAAAGCTGCGACAGCGTCGTCAGGGACAGGCTTTCTTCGCCTGGCTTAAAACAATCCAGCAAGGCCAGCGCCTTCTCTACCGCATTAACGCCTTCGTTTCCCATTTCGCTTCTCCTGATTTTTGCTGGCACCGAGTGTACCCGAAACTGTGAGTCACATCTTGTTTACATCACAAACAAGCTCGCAACACTGGCGCCGTGGTCAGTGTCACCGATATAGTTATTTCATTATGTACAACACAGTTTTACCCTGTAAAACAATCAACCTGTGAGGTGACCCATGTCCGCGAACGAAAAACCGATGATCAACCGAGACGTTACGCGAGTCAGCAGTGATTATGTCAGACGTGCCGCTGAATTTCAGGCCGCGATTATTGCGGATGTCGCGGGCAGACGCGGCACGCTGCATGGCCGTATCAAACCGCTGGGCACACATATGAAAGTGGCCGGGCCGGCGGTGACAGTGGAAGTGCGCCCGGGTGATAACCTGGCGATCCATGCTGCGCTGGCGGTGGCCAAACCCGGCGATGTCATCGTCGTGGATGGCAAGGGCGATATCAGCTGCGCGCTGTTAGGCGAAATCATGGCAACCCAGGCCGAAGCATCCGGCATTGCCGGGATTATCATCGATGGTGCGGTCAGGGATGCGGACGCACTGAGCACGCATACCTATCCCGTTTTCTCGGCCGGGCTCAATCCCTGTGGCCCGACGAAGTTCATTCCTGGTCGCGTGAATTACCCGGTTTCTGTTGCCGGCGCCACGATTAACGCGGGCGATCTGGTGGTGGGTGATATCGATGGCGTGGTGGTGGTGCCACGCGATGAAGTAGAAGTGGTATTGGAGCTCGCGGCGAAAAAACTGGATATGGAAACCCGCCGTATTGCGGCGATCAAAGCCGGTGACAAAAGGCCGGGCTGGTTGAACGGTGCCCTGCGTGCAGCGGGCATGTTAGCGGAAGGGGAGGAACTGTGATGCGTAAAAAGGACACAGTCATCATTACCGGCGCAGACATCGCTCCCGCCGCGCTCGCGATGCTGGAGGATTATGAGGTGGTCTTTGCGGGCACTAAGCCGTCAGAAGACGATCTTGTTGCGCTTTGTGAGCAGCACAATCCGGTCGGGATTGTGGTGCGCTATGGAAAAATTAACGCCCGCATCATGGATGCAGCGCCTGCCCTGCGCGTGATCTCCAAGCATGGCAGCGGCATTGACGTTATCGATCAAACGGCGGCGGCCGAACGAAACATCAGCGTCCAGTCTGCGCCCGGTGCCAATGCGGCAGCGGTGGCAGAACATACCTGGGCCATGATTCTGGCCTGCACCAAATCCCTGATCCCGCTGGATCGCCGGATGCGTGACGGCTACTGGGATAAATCCACCCACAAGTCGCTTGAACTTGAAGGCCGGACGCTTGGGCTGGTTGGGCTGGGGGCGATAGGCGGCCGGGTGGCGGACATTGGTCGGGTGTTTGGCATGCAGGTGATAGCTTACGATCCCTGGGCGAAAACGCTGCCCGCAGGCTGTGAGCAGGTGGACGATTTAGCCACGCTGTATGCGCGCGCAGATCTTGTGTCACTGCACTGTCCGCTGACCGCGCAAAACAGCAAGATGATCAATGACCAGGCCCTGGCACAGTTCAAACCCGGCGCCGTGCTGGTGAATACCGCGCGCGGTGGACTGATTGATGATGATGCCCTGATTCGTGCCCTTAACAGCGGCAGACTCAGCGGCGCGGCGCTGGACAGCTTTACCGTTGAGCCGCTGACTGCGCCGCACATCTGGCAGAAGGTGGAAAACGTCATCATTACGCCGCATATCGGCGGTGTGAGTGATAATTCTTACGTGAAAATGGGCACGGCCTCCGTAACCAATCTGCTTAAAGTATTAGCGCAAAAGGAAGCCACCGTATGATGTGCCTGACCACACCGGAGGTCAGGCAGACATCGGTTTTTACCCGGTTGCCCGACCGCTTCCGCGCACCTGACCGTCACAATGCCTGGGCCACCGCGAATCGCGGCGGCCAGCTTACCGACTCTTTTCTTGAAGGGCCGGTCTGGCATCCCTCGGGCTGTCTTTACCTGACCGACATTCCCTATGGCCGGATATTCCGCGTTGATATGGCAGGCAACTGGGACATCATCGTGCAATACGATGGCGAACCCAACGGCATGAAACTTGTCGGTCCGGAGACGCTTCTGATTACGGATTATCGTCACGGGTTAATGAAGCTCTGTCTCAAAACGCAAAAAATCACGCCATGGCTGTCGCGCCGTAACAGCGAGAGTTTTCGCGGCGTGAACGATTTAACGCCCGACAGCCGGGGGAACCTCTATTTCACCGATCAGGGGCAAACCGGGCTGCACGATCCCACAGGACGGGTTTATCGGCTCAGCGAGGACGGAAGGCTGGATATCCTGCTGGATAACTGCCCAAGCCCAAACGGGCTGGTGCTGTCGCCAGACGAAAAAGTGCTGTATGTCGCAATGACGCGCGGCAATGCGATCTGGCGCGTGCCGCTTCAGCGGGATGGTTCAGTCAGCAAGGTCGGTCAGTATTTTACCTCGCACGGTCCCAGCGGTCCCGATGGATTAGCCATGAACGCGCACGGCGAGCTGCTGATTGCCAACCCTGGCCTGGGCCGCGTCTGGCTGCTGAACGATCTGGCTGAGCCCGCAGAAATTCTCACCAGTCCCGCCGGACGCTCCACCACCAATCTCTGTTTTGGTGGCGAAAATTTACAGCAGCTGTTTATTACCGAATCGGTCAGCGGCAGCATTCTTACCTGTTCAATGAAAACACCAGGCCATCCACTGCCCTTCCTGTCCACCGATTTTCTCTGAGAACAACACTGCGTTTTCTGAACGCAGCGGAGGCAACCATGAATCTGCATTCTGTAAGCACTGGCTCACCTGTTGAGCCAGCAGCCGTGTCTGCATCCCATGAAGACATGAATCAAACTGATTTTGAACAAAGCGAACGGGCGGCGGCTAAAGCGTTCCGCCGTATCCTGCCTTTTATTTTCATCTGCTACGTGGTCAGTTATCTGGATCGCACCAATGTCAGCTTCGCCGCACTGGGCATGAACGCCGATCTGGGCATTACGGCTGAGCAGTTCGGGTTTGGTGCCGGGATGTTTTTCATCGGCTATTTTCTGTTTGAGGTGCCCAGTAACCTGATTATGCAAAAAGTGGGGGCTCGTATCTGGATCGCCCGCATCATGATCTCATGGGGCATCATCTCCATGGCGACCGCCTTCGTTACCGGGCCGGTCAGCTTTGCCTTTGCCCGTTTTTGCCTGGGCGTGGCTGAAGCAGGCTTTACACCGGGTATTTATCTGTTCTTCACCTACTGGTTTCCCGGAAGCTGGCGCGCAAAAATCACGGCGGCATTTTTAGTCGGCATCCCCGTGGCCAATATCATCGGCGCGCCCTTATCCGGCATGTTGATGCAAATCACCGGGCATGAGCACATTCGTAACTGGCAATGGTTGCTGCTGCTGGAAGGGTTTCCGGCCGTTATCCTCGGCGTCCTGTGCCTGTTCTTCCTCAACGATCGCCCGGCAAAGGCCAACTGGCTGAGCGAGGCGGAAAAAACGTTGCTGAGCCGACGACTGGCAAACGAGCAGCAGCAAATTGAAAGGGCGCACGGTGCCAGCCTGCGTGACGCGCTGCGCAATCCCCTGCTTTACCTGCTGGCTTTCATTAATTTTTGCGGCATTGTCGGTTCTATCGGCGTGGGCCTGTGGATGCCGCAGATCATCAAGCAGATTGGCGTGAGCCATACCGCCACGGGTTTTCTGACCGCGCTACCTTATATTTGTGGTGCCTTCAGCATGCTGTTCTGGGCGCAGCGGGCCAATGCCTCCGGCCACCGCATTCGCTGGATCAGCGCTGCGCTGGTTATCGCCGCCATCGCGCTGGCCTGCAGCGCCGTCGTGAATGAGCCGGTGGTGAAGATGCTTGCGCTCTGTTTTACCGTCAGCGGCATTCTGGCTTTTCAGGCGTCATTCTGGGCACTGCCTTCGGGTTTTCTCACAGGAAGCGCGGCCGCAGGCGGATTAGCCATGATTGTTTCTGTCGGCAATCTGGGGGGATTTGTCGGGCCTTCGCTTATTGGCTATGTGCGTCAGACAAGCGGGGGTTTTATGTGGGCGCTGCTGGCAGTTTCCGCCGTGTTGCTGATTGGCGCGTTTACCGTAGCGTTAATCAAAGATCCTTACCGCAAAGCATAGTCATCCCCTCCCCTGAGGCGCTCCGGCGCCTTTACCTTTTCCTGTTAAGCCTTATTCCGCCATTTCATCGGCTACAAAAAAAGCGCCCGCAGGCGCTTTACTGGTTTTTCAGGTTGAACCCACTATTTGCTTGCCGGTGACAGGCTCTGATCAACCTCGATTTTTGCGGCGCTTTTGCGGCCCATGATCAGCACCGCGATACCGCCCGCCGCGCAGAGTACCGCCAGTGGCACCATCGCCAGCGCATGGCTGCCGGTTTGCTCATTGATAATGCCGTAGACGTTGACCATCAGACCACCACCAATCAGATTCGCCATTGCGCCGATAGCCGCTAAGCCCGCCGCTGCGGTGGTAGAAGACATCCAGCCGGACGCCAGCGCCCAGAACGGGCCTTTCATGGAATAAGCACCAATCAGAACCAGCGACAGAATCACCACGCTTCCCGCCAGCGACTGCGTAAGGAAGGCAGAGAGCAGCCCACCCGCGATCAGGAAAAGCGTTAACGCGGTATGCCAGCGGCGTTCGCCCGTGCGGTCAGAGCTACGTCCCCAGACAATCATCAACACCGACGCCAGGCCATAAGGAATCGCGTTGACCAGCCCGGTGGTGAAGTTGTCGAGTCCAAACGACTTAAGCAACTGCGGCGACCAGACGCTCAATGTAGAACCGGCAGCCGAAGCCCCTGCGTAAATCAGCGCCATCACCCAGATATGTTTGTGACGCAGGAGCTGCCACAACGAAATATGCCCAATCACTTTACGTTTTGCGTTCTCTTCAGCCAGCGTGGTGCTGAGCCAGTTGCGCTGATCTTCGGTTAACCAGGTCGCATTTTCAGGGCGATTGCTTAACAGGAAAAAGGCGGCGACGCCTAAAAGCACGGCTGGAATGCCTTCTAAAATAAACAGCCAGTGCCAGCCGCGTAACCCGAACCAGCCATCCAGCGAGAGTATTGCGCCCGAGATCGGTGAACCAATGAAGTTTGCCGCCGGAATGGCCACCATAAACGTCGCGATGACGCGGGCGCGGTACTTACCGGGGATCCAGTAGGTCAAATACAGGATAACGCCGGGAAAAAACCCCGCCTCGGCAGCACCCAGCAAGAAGCGCAGGAAATAGAGCATTTCAGCGCTTGAAACAAAGGCGGTGCAGACGGACACGATGCCCCACGTCACCATAATGCGAGATATCCAAATCTTTGCGCCAATCTTTTGCATCGCTAAGTTGCTGGGCACTTCGAACAGAAAATAGCCGACAAAAAATAGACTGCTTGCCAGACCAAATACCGCTTTGGACAGGCCGAGATCCTCGTTCATTTGCAACGCCGCCATTCCGATGTTGCCGCGGTCAATGATAGCGATCAGATAGCAGACGATCAGGAAGGGGAGAATCCGTCTTATCACGCGTTTTACGGTCTGCTGTTCGATATCGGAGGTTAATGCGCCATTCGGCATCTTGTCAGACATGGTGTTCCTCGCAGAATTGTCATGGTTTTACGCCTGGATATATCTCTTGTTTTACTCTGTAAAACCGTGGTGTACAAAGTACACTCATTATCTAGTCAAACTTTTTCCGCCGCAGGTAAATGTTATGAGGTTGTGTTATTTGTCACAAAAAGGTATCAGCATAAGCGGCGATATGTGACGCTGGAGGAGTTTTTACGCTTTTAAACGGGAGCGATGTTGGGGAAATGCGACAGTCAAAATATCAGCAGAGACCGGCAAGGCTGGCGTTAGGCAGAGTCGCCTGATGGATGATGTGGCAGCGTCGGCTGCCGACGAGACAGAGGCCAGCCGCAAAATGGCAGGCAAGCTGAGGCAACAGAATCGCGCAGCCTCAAGCCGCCTGAGGGACGTTATGCTGTTAAGGACGGGCTGTTAACGATGCGCCTTTGGATGCGATCACGTCCTGATACCAGAAGAAGCTTTTCTTGCGACTGCGTGCCAGGGTGCCTGCCCCGGAAGCGAAGACGCGTGGCACAATGCACCAGACTGACGATGTTCTCTTTGCCGCCGACGTGGCTGAGAATATCTCTGGCCAACGGTTGATATTTCATGTTGCTGTCCTCAGAGCGATGCCGGTGGCATCCGTTAAAAATAAAAAAACCTGAGAACGGCCCCCTTGTGTGTCATGGGCCGCGCTCAGGTTTTGCCTGCGCAATGCAGTTACAATCCTGTGTTAATCAGGCTTAATGCGCCTCTTTTCTTACCCGTTCGATATGAATGGCAAGAAACACAATCTCTTCTGTTGTCAGCTCACGCTGATAGTTTTGCTGTAGATACTGTGAAACCTTCTCCGCGCATTTCCAGGCTTTCGCATAGTTGTCTTTTACGGCTGAATGCAGTGAAACATCATCATCTTCCACCACGGTGCGCGTTAACATGCGCTGCGCAAAAAACTTCAGATGCGTCACAAAACGCTGATAGCTGAGCGATTCCTCCTGATACTCCAGCCTCAGTTGATATTTCACCAACTGCAGGATTTCCTGCATAACCCGGGTGACGTGCATCACTTCAGGCATTTCACTGTTAAGTTGCGCCGTGACCAGGTGCAACGCGATAAAACCCGCCTCGTCCTCGTCCAACTCGGTGTGAAGACGACGGGCAATGATTTGCCTGGCCTCCTGCCCTAGCGCAAACTCTTTGGGATAAAGACGTTTGATATCCCACAGCAGCACATTTTTTATCGCCAGCCCTTTCTTCTGCCGCTCAATCGCAAAGTAGCAGTGATCGGTCAGGGTGATGTACAAACTTTCCTGCAATTTTCCCAGACATTCTGTTGCCCGTTCGATAATGCGATCGCAGGTCGTCATGACCTCCAGCGGGATCTGGTTGAGCAGTTCCCCCAGGCGGTGAACCAGCTCATCGTTTTGCAACGCAAACACCTTTTCGACGCGCTGTTTATCCAGTTCTTCACCGACCCGTTTCTGAAAGGCCAGCCCCCGGCCCATAACAACCTGCTCACGTCCGTGCTCATCCAGAACAACCACCACATTGTTATTAAGTATTTTGGCGATTTTCATCAGAACCCCAGAAACAAAAAAACCCGACTTCCGGCACAGGCCAGGAAATCAGGTTTTGCCTGCCGCAGCAGTAACAATTTAAAAAAGGCATCTTATCAGTTTCATTTTGCGCCTTAATACACCGCCACTAAAAACGTGATGTCGCGCGAAGGTCTCTTCATGTTTTCACTGCACGCGAGCGCAGACAGGCGAAAATACACCCAGGATAAGGCGCGAATCGATGACCTGACCGACACTGACAGCGTTTTGTGTTGAGAGCGCCTTCAGTGCACGCGTCGAACGTGCCTGGTCAACGCATTCACGGTCATCCGGCAATCACTCGACAGCTGGATTATCCTCCATGCGCCGCCATTTGCTTTCAGGTGACAGCACTCCGTTCAGAGGCGCAGGTGTTCACTGATAACAGGTTTCGCGATATCCAAAACAGTGTTAAGCATCAGGTATTCCGAGATTCACGCTATTACTATCGCGAGGAAAAAAAATTCGCACCCTAACGATTAAAAATGCCTGATAAATAATAATGTGAAATATATTAAAGGGTAACAAAGCCCTGCAAATAACCAATCGGCATTGCATAAAATCCCTGTGGCTGATAAGAAATGAAAAAAACGGAGTGATGATTCAACAATGAAATATAACGCTTTGATAGCGGCCCTGTTTATTACGATCAGTGCACCCTCTTTGGCTGCTATCAACAGAGTCGTTGACGTCAAACGCCCGCCAAATACGGTTAAATCCGTAAAGGTGTTTTTTACCGGCGTGGTCACGCTTAATAAGGTGATGTCGCTTTCATCCGTGCTCGACGAGATCGGCCAGAATTATAAATCAGCCACGCAGGTGCTGCTCTATATCAGCAGCCCCGGTGGTGACATTGATGCCGGGAAAATTGGTTATCAGATCGTTAAAAACTCCCCCATTCCCGTTACGACCGTGAACGCCTCCTCCGTCGAGTCCTCGGCGACGATGATCTACTGCGGCGCACAAAAGAGGCAGGTTATGGGTGACAGCATTTTCTTATTGCATGCGCCAACCGTTGGAAACGCGCCGCGTAGCAATGTCAGTGAAAATATGCTGGACGAGAAAACCGAATTTACCAGCAGATACCGGAACATGATAAAAACGATTTATCAGTCCTGCACCCACCTCACTGACGAGCAGATTGAAAAGATCACCTACAGTGAAGATAACCATAAGCTGCTGGACAACAAGCAGGCATTAGCCACGGGCATCGCCACAGGCGAAATGACCGATTTTCAGCCTGCTGATGCCGCGTATTATATTCATGATAATGACTAAAGGATGATGAAGAGGGGCAGAGCCTGCAAGTCAGACGAGGTTCGAGCCGTTGGATGATAACACCGCTCACTTACCCGTGCTGTGCAGGGGGTTTTGTTGAAAAGGGTGCACAGCGTATGCACCCTTTTTTGACCGACGACAAGCAGGTTTTCGCCTCTTATGACAAGGCTTACATGCCCACTTTATCTATCTGTCACCACTCAACACAGATTTTGCCCAGATGCGAGCCGCTCTGCTGCCAGGCGAAGGCCTCGGCAATATCGTCATATTTAAACGTCCGGTCAATAACCGGCTTCTGGTTCATGCTTTCCAGCGCCTTCACGTAGTCAATCTGGTCCTGACGACTGGCAACGATCACGCCTTTAATGGTGACCTGCTTCGCCAGAACAGACAGAATGGAGAGCGTTGCTTCATCGCCGGAAATGATACCGATTTGGGTGATGTGCCCACCGATTTTGACCGCTTTCAGTGACTCGCCCAGCGTCGCCGGGCCGCCCACCTCAACAACATGATCCACGCCCACGCCGTTGGTCAGTGCGAGGACGCTATCGCCCCAGTTCGGAGTGGTGCGGTAGTTGATGGTTTCATCGGCACCCAACGCTTTAACGTGCTTAAGCTTTTCATCTGATGAGGATGTGGCGATCACTTTCGCGCCCATCGCTTTGGCGATCTGCAGGGCGGCCATGGACACGCCGCCCGTTCCCTGCACCAGCACCGTGTCGTTGGCCTGCAGTTTGCCTTCAGTGATCAGGGCGCGCCAGGCTGTCAGGCCAGACGTGGTGATCGTGGCCGACTCGGTGTGCGTCCAGCCTTGCGGGGCATGGGTAAAGGCATTCTCCGAACGCACGACATACTCACTGGCCATGCCATCAATGCCGTCGCCCGGCGTATGGGCAAAGCCTCCCACTTCTGCGGAAGGTTTGCCGGACAGCCAGACGGGAAAGAAGGTTGACACAACGCTGTCGCCCACGCGGAAATCCTTAACGCCTTCGCCAACGGCTTCTACCACGCCTGCGCCATCAGACAGCAGGATGCGGCCATCTTCGGTTGGAAACTGCCCGGTAGCGACAATCAGATCGTGAAAATTCAGGGAGCCGGCTTTGATAGCGACCCGAATCTCACCTTTGCCCGGTTGGCCCGGATCGGCGATGTCCGACACATGGATATTGTTGAGTCCGCCTGGTGCTTTAAGGGTAAGTGCTTTCATGCTTTTCTCCGTTAAAAGAGGGATGTCTTAATCAGCAGTTGCTAAACATAGACCATATGTGCATTTTATTAAATACGGTCATTTAGGTGATATAGGTACATTTTGGATACTGTAAAAACCCCAGGATATGAAAATTACGATGCGGTGGCCTGCCCGGTTGAAGCCACGCTGGAACTGATTGGCGGCAAGGGTAAAGGGATGATTCTTTACCACCTGCAAAACGAAACGCTGCGGTTTAATGCGCTAAGAAGACGGCTGGGTGATATCACGCCGCGGGTACTCACGCGGCAACTTCGGGAACTGGAAAACGTCGGGTTAATTCATCGCGAAGTGTATGCTGAAGTTCCGCCGAAGGTGGAGTACAGCATGACCGAAGAAGGCGCTTCGCTTGCGCCCTTGCTTGGGCTGTTAAAGCAGTGGGGAGAGCAACACGCGCTGGCCTTATTAGGCAAAAAAAACCCCGCCGTTGTGCCGGAAACGTCCGAGGCTGAAGCACAATGAATGGCCGTGCGCGGTGCCCCCAAAACCTGTTATGACTGATCCTGGACAGGTTCCTCCGCAGGATATCATGGGGAGGAACCTGAAACGCCGGTGGTGAGGTTCAGTCGTTCAGTACGTTTCCATCTGCCACATCACAAGGTGGCCCGCAGCAACCGATGACCGGTTTTCTGTGCTGTCTCGCCATTACTTATTTCTCAAGCACAGAAGCAACCGACTCACAGTTCACCGGCATCCTGTGCTCTGCCACGGAGACAACACAAAATCCGGCCGCATCTTTGCTGTAATGTGCCGCCACACTGAAACGATTGTGGCGTTTAATCTCCTCAACCGGCGGGATTGAGCCAGGCACACCACCCACAGCGGTTTGCAAGCCTACTGTCCAGGGCTGGGTAAACAGATTGTCGTTAACGCTAACCGGCCCGTCGGTCGGTACACCTCGAATATAAACACTGCCTCGGTTTGACGTCCCGTAGCGGCCATAATCAAACAGATTATTGTTTATGATGATGTTTTTCCCGCCGTGGCCCTGCGCGCCCTTGTGCATATCAAACTGATGGTAAGCGCCCCGTGCTCCGCCATTGAGCACAAGGTTGTTATAAGCGTGATAGCCCTCACCGTCATCGCCTTTTCCGGCAATAGCATGACGATTAGCGTTAAAGGTATTGCAGTAGATATCGGCCTGGGCATGGCCATTTTGTACCACCACACCGTAGCCCAGTTGGGTACGGATATTATCGTGGATAACGTTGTGATGAATTTTATTGTCGACGGACGTTTTTACGCTAATCCCGGCCCACGGCCAGTGATAAATCTCATTGTTGTCGATATCAATATGATCGGTGCCAGGTAAAAACTGGATGCCAATCGTTTTATTCGGCGTGTCCGGTTGTCCAGAGGGGCCTTCAATACGCAGCCCGGTTATCCTTGCTTTAGCCTCAACAACATACACAGGATATTGATTAAGTCCGTCATTGAGCCATGGCGTTTGTAATAAAGCGCCCCGACTGCCTTTTTCACCACGATTGCTAAAAAGCGTCTGCCCGGCTTTAATGCGCAATGCCTGTGGCTGATTCGGCACCGTGATGGTGACATCACCCGGAACATAGATGAAGGGATGATTGCTGTCGACAGCCTGTTTCAACGCATCGAAAGTGCGGACAGTAACATAGTGGGCGACGTTATCCGACGTAAGACGATCCTGATACTGCGCCCCACCTCCAATGACATCGCAACTGCCCACCGCGCTAATGGCAGAGCCGGATATCAGTAACAGGCCCGCTATGGCTATTTTCATTTTGGTCATCTCCTGTCGACGCCCGATACAGGCCAGGCTGTCATGTACGCCGTTTTGCAGGGCAGCGATCGCCCTGCCATGCTTTATTCAATGGTGCTGTCTACGACCGCCTGCGCTTGTGCAAACAGTTGCTCATAATGCGAGTGGCTGTCATCAATCGTCTCCTCAACACCCAAGGTGTTATAGAGGAAATGAACCTCCACGTCACCGATCGCCAGATAGCCCGTAACGCCCATCATGTAATCCGTGATGTTTTTCTCCCAGCCATATTTAATAAAGGTTTGCTGAGAACCGCCGACCAGCGCCAGCCAGCGTACTTTTTTATCTTTTAACGCGCTGTTTTCACCGTAGGCCAGACCATAGTTCCATACGCGTTCCAGATAGCCTTTGAGCATGGCGGGATAGCTGTACCACCACAGTGGAAAGACAAAAATGATCGCATCACGATCGTCAAGCTCACTGAACAGACGATGCACCTCCGGTGAGTAGCGCTTAGCCGGATTTTGCCACTCGGGTTCGTCCTCTTCCCGCATCGCCGGATCAAAGCCACTGCGGTAGAGATCCAGCGTCTTAACATGTGCGCCCCGCTGCTCCGCTCGATGGCGCAGGCTTTCCACCATCTGTGCGGTGAGTGAATCGGCTCGGGGATGTGACCAGACGATATACAGGTTTGTTGATTTCATCTTTCACCTCATCTTGTGTTGAGGCATTCACATTACGCTCGCCACATTAGTGTGTGAAACGTATGATTTGAGATGGGTTAATGAGAGATTTTCACTAATGAAACTGAACGTCTATGACTTTGCGACCTTTATCGCGGTTTCACGGCACAAAAGTTTTCGCGCGGCCGGTGACGAGCTTGGCCTGTCGCCCTCGGCGGTCAGCCACGCAATAAAGCAACTTGAGCAGCGGCTGAAAATCCGGCTGTTCAATCGCACAACGCGTAGCGTTGCCCTGACAGAAGCCGGAGCAAATCTGTATGAGCGTTTGCGCCCGGCCTTTGATGAAATCAATGTGATACTTGATGAGGCTAACTGTTTTCGTCAGACGCCCATGGGCTCGCTAAAAATTAACTCATCGCGTCTTGCCTCGCGCATGGTGTTAATCCCACTGGTGGCAACATTCAGTCGGCTTTATCCGGATATCCGTGTGGAAATCACAACGGAAGACCGGCTGGTCGATATTGTTAAAGAGGGATTTGACGCGGGTATTCGCCTCAGCAGCAGGCTTGAAAAAGATATGATCGCGCTTCCCGTCGGGCCCAAAATCAGGTTGGTTGTGGTGGCAACCCCGGACTATTTCGCCCGCCATGCACCGCCTGAACACCCACGTGACATCATGAATCATCAGTGCGTGATGTTCCGTCACGGCAGCGGTCGCATTTATCAATGGGAATTCAGCGGCCCGGAAGGCAGGCTTGAGATACTTCCGGCCGGTAATATCCTGCTGGACGATATGGACGCTCAACGTGATGCCGTGCTGTGCGGTGCCGGACTGGGCTACCTCTATCACGAACAGGTAAAAGATGAGCTGGCAGCTGGCCGTCTGGTTCCGGTACTGGAAGCGTGGTTACCAGAGCAGCCCAGCCTGCAGTTTTACTATCCTAATCGCCACTATATGTCATCGGCGTTAAGGGCATTTATTGACCACATCAAAGCCGCTTCGCCAGCCGCGGTTAGCCGTTAAGATCGTACTCTTTCAACTTACGCCACAGGGTGGTCGGGCTGATGCCAAGGATGGCTGCCGCCCTGACCTTATCCCCTTGAGTTTGGGTGATGATACGCGTGATAATTATCACTAATAAAAAACGGGAGCTTTTCAAAAAGAAAAGAGAGATTGATTAACCATTTCATTCTGAAAGTGAAGATGTGAGGCAGTTAACGGTGAATGGATGTTGAGAAACTCAACAGTTTTGCTGAGGACGTAGATCCGGGAAGATAAATGCGGTTAACAAATACTTGTGATAAACATATCCACTTTTTTAAACACATCGTTCTTATTAAACACTATTTTAACAGAGTGCAATAGAGACGCTGTACATTATTAATCCGTCTCTCAGGGTAAGATCTCACCTTCAGTGTCAATAAATGAAAAACCTTTAATTACGTAAAAACACTTCCCTCATCTTTATTCTTTTATTAATGAAGTTATAAAAACCAGAGAATGCCAGAAAAACAATTAACAAAAAAGTCATAATAAGAACAAAACAAATAACCCATAAAAAACAACGGAATATTAAAAAAATAGCAACAACGACAATATAAAAACAATAATATCAAGACAAACAAAAAACACATCAGACCTTCTATTTAGACGCAGATCATACAAACACAAATAAATCGAAATGGCAGGAAACTTATCATTGAATTCATACCGGATTGTCATTTAAAAATAGTGAGCCATTTAAGCGCGCCTCATCCATCAGTGGCTCTGGTTAATATAAAATAAAACTACAGGATTTCTCTCATGAAACTTAAATTAGTTGCAGTGGCAGTAACTACATTGTTAGCAGCAGGTGTAACAAATGCTGCAGAAATCTATAACAAAGACGGTAATAAATTAGATCTTTACGGTAAAATGCAGGGATTGCACTATTTCAGCAGTGATAAAGGTGAGCGTGGTGATAATTCATATGCTCGCCTCGGTGTAAAAGGGGAAACGCAGATCACCGACCAACTGACCGGGTTCGGTCAGTGGGAATACAACATGCAGGCGAACCGCGATGAAAAATCTGAGAGCCAGTCATGGACGCGCTTAGGCTTCGCGGGGCTCAAATACGGTGACTATGGTTCGTTTAACTACGGCCGTAACTACGGCGTGGTTTACGATGTTACCTCCTGGACCGACGTGTTGCCGGAGTTTGGCGGCGACACCTATGGCTCCGATAATTTTATGCAACAACGTGCCAATGGCCTGGCGACCTACCGTAATACCGACTTCTTTGGCCTGGTATCCGGACTTAACTTTGCCTTACAGTATCAAGGCAGAAACGGCGGTGCTGATGGTGAAGGCAACAGTGTGACGAATAATAACCGTAATGCTGCGAAGCAAAACGGCGACGGCTACGGTGCAGCAGTGACCTATGCCTCTCCTCTGGGCATCAATGCCGGTGTGGCCTATTCTCATTCCAAACGCACACTGGACCAGAACGGTCTGGCATTGGGTGAGGGTGATAATGCCGAAACGTATTCAGCCGCGCTGAAATACGATGCCAATGCCGTTTATCTGGCGGCACAATATACCCAAACCTACAATGCCACACGCGTTGGTAATGGCAACCCAGGTTTCGCCAACAAAGCACAGAATTTCGAAGTCGTTGCGCAGTATCAGTTCGACTTTGGTCTGCGCCCCAGCATCGCGTATCTGCAATCAAAAGGGAAAGATCTTGAAGGCTTTGGCGACCGGGATTTAGTGAAATATGTTGATTTAGGTGCGGCCTATTACTTCAACAAAAATATGTCAGCCATCATCGATTATAAAATCAACCTGCTGGATGAAACTGACTTCACTCAGGCAGCGGGCATTTCAACTGACAATATTCTGGCCGTCGGCCTGGTTTATCAATTCTAATTCCGACGCGCTCGTGTTAAGCCAGCTCTCAGAGCTGGCTTTTTTATCACCCGCATATTTACCGCTCTGGGGTACAAGGATGGTTTTGACAACATTTAACGGGCGTTGCCTTTGTGGTGAGTGTCAGTTCGCCGTCGAGATCGATGAACTGAACGTGCATGCCTGTCATTGCACGTTGTGTCAAAAATGGTCAGGCGGGATTGCCATGTACATTGAAGCGGCCAGTGCGCCAGCATTACTCAGGCAGTCAGCCTCGCCCTCATGTTTCACCTCGTCCTTACAGGGTAAACGCTATTTTTGCCCCGGCTGTGGTTCTCCAATGTGGTTGTTGTTGACTGACAGCCAACGGTATTTTATTCCCTGGACACAGCTTGACCTGACTGAAGATGTGCAGCGCCGTCTGGTACTGGCCGCTGAAATCTGCACCGAGACTCAGCCTGCCTTCTGGCGCCTTACAGGGCAATATGCCCGCTTTAGTGGCAAAGCGTTCGAAGCCAGAATGCCGCACCGCTAATCGGTTTCCTCAGCCATCCCTCATGCACTGACGCCAGCGGCGCAGTCACGTCACGTCACGTCACGTCACGTCACGTCACAGCAGTAAAGATCATCACGCCATCTTAACGACCTAATACGCTATCTGACCCGACAACCGGACGAATGGCTATGTTGCCCTCGCCCGGCCTGATTCAGAGGCGCTTAGCGCTGCCTCGGTTTTAGTTTTTCGACCGCCTTCATCACTGAAAAATAGAACAGGGGTACAAAGAATATGGCCAGCAGCGTGCCGCTGATCATCCCACCAAATACGCCACTGCCGATCGCCTGCTGCGTTCTGGCACTTGCTCCGCTAGCCAGCATCAAAGGTACCACGCCCAGGGTAAAGGCCAGCGACGTCATCAGGATCGGGCGTAAACGCATCCGCGAGGCTTCCAGCGTTGCCTCAACCAGCCCTTTGCCGCCTTCGTGCATCTGCTTAGCAAATTCGACAATCAGAATGGCATTTTTTGCCGACAGTCCAATAATCGTAATCATCCCAACTTTGAAGAATACGTCGTTCTGCATATCCATCAGGCTGACGGCAATGACCGCGCCCAGCAGGCCAAGCGGCACGACCAGCATAACGGAGACCGGCACTGACCAGCTTTCATAGAGCGCCGCCAGCACCAGGAACACCACCAGCATGGACAGCACCATCAGCATAGGCGCTTCAGAGGCCGATTGCTGCTCCTGTAACGAGCCACCGGTCCACTCTATAGCAAAGCCTTCTGGCAGCTGTTTCGCCAGCCGGCTCATCTCGTTCAGCGCATCGCCACTTGAATAGCCGTGTGCGGGATTGCCGGTTATCTTGATTGACTGATAACCCTGATAACGAACCAGCTGCAACGGGGAGGTTTCCCACTCCGCATGAACAAACTCAGCGAGCGGTGCCATTCCGCCGGACGCATTGCGCACGTATAACCTGAGAATATCCTCGGGTTGCATACGATATTTCGCATCGGCCTGAATGATGACCTGCTGCATACGATCGCTGTTGGGAAAATCATTGACGTAAAGCGAACCTATCGCGCCGGAAAGCGTCTGGCTGATCTCATCAAAAGCCACGCCCATCGCAAAGGCTTTTTGTCGATCGATATTAAGCCGGATCATCTGCCCATCGGGTAAGCCGTCAACGTACACATCCCGGACGACAGAACTCTTCGCCGCAAGCGCCAGCAACTGCTCTTCCGCCTTTTTCAGCGCCGCATAGCCTTTGCCGCCGCGATCCTGCAGGCGCAACGTAAAGCCCGATGAGTTCCCCAGCTCGTCAATAGCCGGGGGGATCAGATTAAAGGTTTCCGCTTCAGGATTCGCTGACATCACTTTCTGCGCGCGCGCGGCTTCAGAAAAGGCGGTGGCCCCCTGACGATCTTCCCATCCTTTTAAGGTGGTGAAAGCCATGGCGGAGTTAGGCCCGGAACCCGCAAAGCTGAACCCCATTATCGCGATAGTTGACTGCGTCGCCGGGCTTGAAAGCACCTGCTGTTCAAAAGCTTTTACCACGTTCAGCGTGCGTTCGCTGGTCGCGTCCGAGGGGAGCTGAATGGAGGTCATAAAGTAGCCCTGATCCTCCTCCGGCAGAAACGAAGACGGCAGGTTTTTTATCGCCAGGAAGAACAGCAGGCACAGCGCCGCATAAACCGCTAACGCACCGCCTACCCGTTTTAATAAACGGCTTACGCCCTGGCCGTAAAGGTAAGTCATTGCTGCAAACTTATGGTTGAACCAGCCAAAGAAGCCCTTTTTCTGATGAGCATGCCGATCAACAGGTTTTAACAGCGTGGCACACAGCGCCGGCGTCAGGCTGAGCGCCAGGAAGGCGGAGATCAGGATAGAAACCGCCATTGAGAGCGTAAACTGCCGGTATATCGCCCCAACGGAACCACTGGCCATCGCCATCGGGATAAAGACCGCGCTGAGGACCAGCGTAATCCCGATGACCGCACCGGTAATCTCCTTCATCGCCTTTTGCGTTGCCGCTTTCGGGCCCAGCCCCTCTTCCGTCATGATTCGTTCGACGTTTTCCACCACCACTATCGCATCGTCAACGATGATTCCAATCGCCAGCACCATACCGAACATGGTTAATACGTTGACCGAGAATCCCGCCAGCAGCATCACGGTAAAGGTGCCCAGCAGCGCAATCGGCGCAACAATCGCCGGGATAAAGGTATAGCGAACATTCTGTAAGAACAGATACATCACAAGGAAGACCAGTATCATGGCTTCGATAAAGGTATGAATGACCTTCTCAATCGAGATCTTCACGAAGGGCGTCGTATCAAACGGAATGCTGTAAGCCATTCCCTCTGGCATAGCCTGACGCAGCTCGTTCAGACGGAGTTTGATCCGCTCTGCGGTTTTAACCGCATTGGCGCCTGGCGAAAGCTGAATCGCTGCCGCGGTAGAGACGCGTCCGTTTTCACGGGTGGCAAAACTGTAGGTTTGCGATCCGAGCTCAACCCGCGCCACGTCGCTCAGCACCACGCGAGATCCATCCGGATTGGCGCGCAGGGTAATACTGGCGAATTCCTGGGGTGAACCAAGCTGGCCTTTGACCAGTAGTGGATAGCTGACCTGCTGGCCAGCAGCCGCCGGTGCGTCACCGGTCCGTCCGGGCGCGATCTGGGTATTTTCCGTGTTGATTGCCCGACTGATATCGCTGACGGTCAGGCGATACTGGCTAAGCTTGACCGGATCGACCCAGACCCGCATTGCTTTCTCTGCGCCAAACAGCTGCACGCGGCCCACGCCTTCAATACGACGAAGCTCTTCCGTGATATTGCGTGAAAAGTAGTCGCTCAGATCGGCCTCAGTGAGTTTGCCATCTTTAGACGTCAGCCCGACGATCATCAAAAAGTTAGCGCCCGAGGCCTCAACGCTCAGGCCATTCTGCCGCACGACTTGGGGCAGGCGCGGCTCAATCACTTTGATACGGTTTTGCACATCAACCTGAGCCAGCTCAGGATCGGTGCCGGGCGCAAAAGTCACCGTAATGGATGCCATACCGCTGGTATCGCTGGACGATTCGTAATACAGCACGTGCTTTGCCGATGAAAGCTCACGCTCAATCAGCGCCACCACGCTGTTGTTCATGGTTTCCGGCGTTGATCCCGGATATGAGGCGGTGATGCTGATTGTCGGCGGTGCCACCGAGGGATAAAGCGCTACGGGTAATTTTGGAATGGAGAGCAGGCCAAACAAAATAATAAAGACGGCAATAACCCAGGCAAATACCGGTCGATTAATAAAAAACTGAGGCATGATTTACCCTGAATGAATATAAAAAAGATGAGGGCAGAAAACCGTCACCTGTTACGCTGCAAGCCCCGCAGGTGTGCGTGCTTTTTAAAGTAAGACGCCAGTCTGTCAATTCATCGTGGTGTTAACTGGCTTGTTTGCTGTGTGCATTTACGCCTCCTTTAGTCGGCGCAGCGCGGCCTTATACAGGAGCCGGGTCACGCGCCCGCCCCGGCAGGCCAGCGCATTGGTGGTGACCGCCTCCCAGAACGGCGTCTGGGCGGTTCGCTCATAGCGATTAATCTTTTTCACTGGCCGATACATCGTCGCGATCACGCTTCTCCCCTTAACGCTTAACGCTTGCTGTAGCGGTGTGACGCCGGAAGGATGCAAACCGGTGGTGAACAGCAGCAAAAATAAAAAGCAAAAACCGGACCTCACTAAATTACGCGGCGTCATCACGAATACTCTCCAATAATGCGCATTATTCCGGAGTGTACCCGCCTGACAATGACCTATTATGTAAAGTTTATGGAGAGAGTATGGATAGGTAAAAATAAAAAAACGTCGCACACCGCGCAATATATTCGATAGACAATTTAAAAGCGCAGGACATAATATATGCTGAACTTTGACAGGGACAGAGATTATCTGGACACAAAATTACAAGGTATTCGCCTTTATTTTATCCCGGGAAAGGGTTTGAGATGAAAATAGCTGAAAGTGAACGCGTCTTCATCAGGCGTTTTTTGCAACAGGATGCTCAGGGCCTGTTAAATTATTTATCCGCGCCTTATCCGGCCTGCTTTTTCGATGAGAAACTGGCCGATCTTGAGGCCGCCGTCAAGGAGGCGCGGAAAAGGAGCATTGACGCCACGCAGTTTGCCCTGTGTCTGCAACAGACAGGCGAATTAATCGGTCATCTTTTTGCCTGCGATGACGAAGAACCGGATGCCCGTACCCGGAACGTGGGATGGTATCTGAATCCTGCCTATCAAGGCCATGGCTATGCTCAGGAAGCCGCAATCTGCCTGTTTAATTATTTATTTCGGATAAAAAATGTCAGGCGGATTTATGCCTATGTCGCCGATGACAACGCAGGTTCGCAGCGATTATGTCAGCGTTTGGGGATGCGGCTGGAAGGATGCTTTAAAGAGCATGTGTCATTCACGGATCACAATGGCATCGCGATTTATGAAAATACGCAGGTTTACGCCATCCTGCAAAGAGAGTGGTGCATCAGCTAATCGGCGTTCCATGCTTTCTGTCGCCGCGTGACGTTGCTTTTCTTTTGGCTAAGGTCTGATTGTGGGTTTCATGCTTTGCGCAGTGCTTTTGCTGGTCTGCCTGTCATGACAGGCGTAATGTTCCTGATGATAGGACGCGCTTCTCCTCCGGCTGTGCTGCCCCATCATCCGCAACAGGTGTTTTTAATTTTGAGGGCGTTATGAGCAACGACAATCTAATCCTTGTGGCAGAGGATGACTTTGAAATCTCTGATATATTAATGAGTTATATCAAACGCGCCGGAATGAAAGCGGTACATGCGGCAGAGGGGGAAAGCGCTCTGGCCTTAATTAAAACCTTACAGCCTGACCTGGTGCTGCTGGATATCCAGTTGCCGCTAATCGATGGCTGGAATGTGCTTTCAACGTTGCGTAAAGAAAGCAACACGCCGGTGATCATGGTGACCGCGCTGGATCAGGATATTGATAAGCTGATGGGGCTTCGCCTGGGTGCCGATGACTATATCGTTAAACCCTTTAATCCTTCGGAAGTGGTCGCCCGTATTGAGGCCGTGCTGCGCAGAGCAAAAAATCAGGCTGTCCCTCAATCCCTGATCAGAACACGCTTTATGACCATCTACACCGATGAGTTCTGTGTGGAGATCCACAGCGGTGGACAGACGTTTACGCCGGTGCTGACCACCACAGAATTCAAGCTTCTGACGCACATGGCAAAATATCCCCGTAAGGTCTTCAGCCGTGAAGAGCTGCTCAATGCCTGCCTGCCCGAAAGTGACACGCTCGACAGAACCGTAGACAGCCACATGAGTAAGTTGCGTAAAAAATTTGAGGGCTGTGGCTTAAACGGCGTACCGGAAAGCATTCGTGGGATAGGCTATCGGCTGGGTGAACAGAAGTGAATAAAGATAAAGCGCTCAGTCGGCAAATTCTTCTGTTTATGCTGTCCCTGACGTTCACCATCATTATTGTGGCCGTGGTCGGTTCCTATCTGTTTTACAGCTTCATTATTGAAAATTTCCCCGGCGGTTTGTCAGCCAGCAACAGTGAAAGCATGACGGTTTTTGACTGGGTCTGGATCGCTATCAGCTCGATAATCAGCTTCCTGATTGCCTTACTGTTTGCTTTCAAACTCTCCGCCAAAATACTGAATCCCCTGAGTTCCGTTGCCACCAGTTTGCGCCGGATTTCTCAGGGCGATTTGAGCGCCCGCGCCGCAAACAGTCAGAGCAGCCTGGGGGAGGTGAATACCTTAGTCAGGGACTTTAACGAAATGGCGGAAAAGCTGCAGACGCTGGACAACCAAAGAAAGTCCTGGAATGCGGCGATCGCCCATGAACTCAGAACGCCGGTCACGATTTTACGCGGCAGGCTGCAGGGGCTGGTTGAAGAGGTGTTTGAACCCGATCCGCCGTTGTTCAAAAGCCTGCTGCGGCAGACAGAAGGATTATCACGGCTTATCGACGATTTGCGCGTCGTGGGAGCGGCAGAAGGCGGATCCTTTACGCTGGATGTGAAAGCCGTGGCAATGAGCGACGTGCTGGAAAACGTTGGCGCATCGTTTTGTCACCCGTTTCGGGAGCAGGGATTTAACCTCATCATTGAGCAAAATAATGCCGTTACGCGGTGTGATCCGCTGCGCATTATCCAGTGCCTGACCATTTTATTTGATAACGCGCTTAATTACGCCACGCCGGGCATCGTCAGGGTCCGAAGCGGATATCGGGACAACCTGTTTTTTATTGAGGTGGAAGATACGGGGCCGGGCGTGCCCGACGATTTCCAGCGTCATATGTTTGAGCCGTTTCAACGCGGCGCTGCAGGTCGTGCGATAAACCCGGCGGGATGCGGGCTGGGTTTATCCGTTGCGAAGGCGATTATGCAGGCTCATGGGGGCGATATTCGTTACCGCACATCATCCCAGGGCGGCTCCCTTTTTTTACTGCGCTGGCCTGACGCTGACTAGCGCAAATCCATCTCTGGGCTTGAAGGCAGGCGGAAGGTTTTATGGTACGCCTGCTGTTGCCACATCGCGCCAAGTATCGCGTCCCATTCCTGGGGAATGATTTTGAGCTTACCGCGCTGTGGCGTAAGCGTGATCTCGCTGAAGTACAGGCTGTCGTCCTTCAGCATTAAATCGACCCGGCAATAGTCGATATCTTTTGCCAGCGCCTGCGCAGCAGAGAGGGCGCGATAAAACAGCGCCGGTTCCGGTATAAAAACAGGATGATGGGGATAGGCTATCTGGAAGGGCTGCAGTTCCCATTTTCTGTTGTACACATTCACGTACTCCCTGCCCTGTTCATCAGTAAAGTCGGCTTCGATAATGCTCGCATTGCCGTCGAAGCAGTGAATACGCAACATCTCGGGCGTAGTGCTTCTGTCCCTTCCCTCAAACAGTTCAATATATTCTTCACACAGAATGGTGGGCGTAATGTCTTTGTATTGCCACTCTCGCGTGCAGTAATACATGTTCTTTTTCAGGGCTAAATCCAGCGTTAATAAAGCAGACTGACTATCGAACGCCGTTTTGTCTTTGCAGATTATCGTGCTGCCACTGTCGTGATTGCACTTTAAAACGAAGGTATCGGGCAACGCGGCAAAATCAATCTCTTTGGTGCTTTTATAGGTCTTAATTAAGGGCGCGACCGTGACTTCATCCGTGCGGCTGGCAACGTAGTGACGGACAGCGAGCTTGTCTGCCAGCAGCGTATAAAGCGGCTTCCTGTCATAGAGCAGCCTGTAGCACATTTTTTCATTCAACGTGACAGGATGAATCAGATCCGGCTCTCTGTTTAACAACGGGCGCAGTCGTTGCGTATGGAAAAGTACGTCGCTAATTAAAAAACACCTGATGATTTTGAGCTTATATTCAACATATTTAGCGATATAGTTCAGCGTCTTCATCTTATCCTCCCCGAAAGTGGCAGGATGATAAGCAGAATAGATTGCTGGAGTTTGTGTGAATGATGGAGCAGAGATGGAGCCGCCAGCCCTAGCCGAAAACGTCGCTGGCGCTGCCGACGCGCCACGCCGGGGCAACGCAGACGCATTACCGCGTAACGCGCCCGCAACCCAGTCAGTCAGTCAGTCAGTCAGTCAGTCAGTCAGTCAGTCAGTCAGTCAGTCAGTCAGTCAGTCAGTCAGTCAGTCAGTCAGTCAGTCAGTCAGGAACGCTAAACCGCGCATTGCCGTACTTCACCCTCTTCTCATGGTTAATATTATTTCATCTATCATTACATTAACTATTACTCCTCTAATTGTAATGAAGGGTTTACTCATCTGTTTTAGCTCAGTGTTATTTATTTTAATAATGACCAGGCTGGCACGTTGATTTCTTTCACTCAAGTAATTTTTATACATTTCAGCTAAAAGCCAACTCATATAATAATGATTTCTATTTACATTTTAGGTCTGATAAAATCCGCCGCGCCAGAATGTTAAAAGCACGCAGTCTCATTTATTAATGGACAGATACTAATGAAAAAAATGCTTAGCCTGTTAAGTTTTATTTTCCTGACAACGAGTTCCGCCTGGGCAACCACCTATCCTCTGACGATTGAAAACTGTGGTCAGAAAGAAACATTCACCAAGGCACCTGAACGCGTGGTGGCGCTTGGGCAGAATACCGCTGAAATTCTGCTGCTGCTGGGACTGCAGGACAAAATGGTGGCCAGCGCATTCTGGCCGACCAAAGTCTTACCGCAGTTAGCGGAACAAAATGCCAAAGTGCCGGTACTGACCGTCGAGATCCCAACGCTGGAATCCATTCTGGCGAAGAACCCCGATTTTGTTGCGGCACAGATCCAGCTGCTGATGGGGCCGAACAGCAAGGTCGCCAAACGTGAAGACTTTGAGTCAGTGGGCATCAACACCTATCTGTCTCCGGGCATGTGTGCCACAAAACAGAACACCGGCGATATCTACGGTAGCCGTGCCACGCTGTGGAATATGTCCTACGTTTATCAAGAGATCGCCGATTTTGCCAAAATCTTTAACGTAGAAGATCGCGGCCAGCAGGTGATCAACGACTTTAAAGCACGCGAAAGCGCCCTGAGAAAAGCCTTCCCGAAAGGTAAGAAAGATCTCTCCTTCCTGTTTTGGTTCTCCAGCTCCTCGCCCTCTGCCGACGCTTACGTCGGCGGTAAGAACGGCGCATCCGGTTTTATTGCCAATGTGTTAGGCGGCCATAATGCGATTACCACTGAAACTGAATGGCCCACCGTGAGCTGGGAAAGCATTATTGCCACCAATCCGGATGTGATCGTTGTGACCAGCCTTGACCGTAATCGCTGGAAACTGGATAACGCCGAAGAAAAGATTAAGTTCCTGAAAAGCGATCCGGCGGTCAGCCAGCTGGATGCGGTGAAGAAAGGCCATATCGTGGTGATGGACGGTCAGGCAATGAACCCGACGATTCGTACCCTTTACGGGGCAGAACAGGTTGGCGAACAGTTACGTAAGATGGGCCTGAATTAATGCGTGAAGGGGTTGTTCAGGCACGACGTGGCATGGGTTTTATTGCTGTCGCAATCATCGCCATCGTCGTGCTGTTTATGGTTATCGCGCTCGGCGTCAGCGTAGGCGAATTATCGATACCGTTGAAATCCGTGGTGTACACCGTGACCAATAAACTGGGTATGACGGATGTGCCCGTGAACCGTATTCACGAAAGCGTTATCTGGGACTTTCGTTTAAGCCGTGCGCTGGTTGCGGCGCTGAGCGGTGCCGGTCTGGCCATTTGCGGTGCTGTACTGCAAAGCCTGTTGAAAAATGCCCTTGCCGAACCTTACGTACTGGGCGTTTCTGCCGGCGCATCGACGGGTGCGGTATTGATCGTGGTCTCGGGCGTCGGGGCCGGTGCGATTTCCCTGTCGCTGGGCGCCTTTACCGGCGCCTTTGCCGCCTTTGCCTTTGTTGCACTGCTCACCAATGGCGCACGCGGTGGCACAGAGCGTACCATTCTGGCGGGCGTGGCAGCGTCGCAGCTTTTCAATGCGATTACCGCCTATACCATCAGTACCTCAGCCAATGCCCAACAGGCGCGTGACGTGATGTTCTGGTTGTTGGGTAGCTTTAGCGGCGTGCGCTGGCCTGAGTTTCAGCTGGTTTTGGTGATAGTGGTCATCGGTTTAGCGGTCTGCCTGTACTATTCCCGCGCGCTGGACGCATTTACCTTTGGTGACGACGCCGCCGCCTCGCTGGGGATTCCGGTCGGCGTGGTGCGTCTGGTGCTGTTCACGGCAACCGCCCTGATGACCGCCACGATTGTCAGTATGGCTGGCTCGATCGGGTTTGTCGGCCTGGTCGTTCCCCACGTGATGCGCTTCTTTTTCGGCCCGCTACACAGCCGCTTACTGATTGCCTGTGCCATCGCGGGCGCGATTCTGATGGTCCTGGCGGATATTGCTTCACGTATGTTGATTGCGCCGCAGAGCCTGCCGGTTGGCGTCGTGACCGCGCTGGTTGGCGTGCCTTTCTTTGCAATTATTATTTATCGCTCCAGGACGCAATAATGAGCATCAGCGCGGAAAATCTTACCTGGCGGGTAGGAAAAAAAGTCATCGTTAACGATGTATCCCTGGCGGTCTCGTCGGGCGAAACCGTGGGCTTACTGGGGCCGAACGGCTCCGGTAAATCGTCGCTGCTGCGCCTGCTGGCCGGTCTGCGTAAGCAACACACGGGCAAAGTGATGCTGGATGGCAAGGATCTGTCCCTGATTGCCAGAAAGCAGCTTGCCCGCCGTGTGGCTTTTGTTGAGCAACATGCGTTAACCAGCGCCAATATGACCGTACGTGATGTCGTAAAGCTTGGAAGGATCCCGCATCACTCCCCTTTTTCCAGCTGGACACATCACGATGATGAGATAGTGGAAGCCGCGCTGACGCGGGTGGATATGTGCTCACGCTGCGATCAGGGCTGGCAGAGCCTGTCCGGCGGTGAACGCCAGCGCGTACACATCGCCAGAGCATTAGCCCAGGCGCCCAATGAAATTCTGCTTGATGAGCCCACTAACCACCTGGATATTCACCATCAGATCCAGTTGATGAAACTCATTAGCGAGCTTCCGGTCACCAGCATTGTCGCCATTCACGATCTGAATCATGCGGCGCTGTTTTGTGACCGGCTGATTGTGATGCTGGAGGGCGAACTGATTGCGCAGGGAACGCCTGATGAGATACTCACAGAGTCGCTTCTGTGGGACGTGTTCAAGGTCAGGACGAAAATCGAGACGTCGCCCGTCCATGGCAAGAAGCATATTCATTACTATGCCTGATTCAGTGCTGCGTTAAATGTTTAACGCGATGTCACCGTTTCCGCTGCGCCCGGCCAGCCGTTTGTGATCGCCTGTTCTGCCTGCCGGTTTGTGTTTACTCTCAGCTTTTATTCGGTCGTGCCCCTTCAGGCCGCTTTCTGTGCAAGGACGGGCTGCTTGTCGGGCTGCCAGACTGGTCGCGTGCTACGGCGCGCTTGAGACGAGGGCGTTTTTGCCGTGCTGGCCGAAATCTCATCATGGGCAGCCAGCTTGCTGCTGCGCTACTCCCCTTTCCCCAGGCCATACTAAGCTGGCGCTTTTTCCTTTCATGCACGCCGTTGCCATGCTGATAATGTGTTGTCCCTTAAAAAAAGCGTAGTGTTCAGGGCTGGGCCTGTTATCACGACAGAAATAAGATAATTAAAACTCAGAGGATGAACCACTTGCAGGATTTACGCCCGGGTTCTTTTTTTAATAAACCACTGTTTTCCAGTTTCAATAACCAGTTTCGCGCAGCATAAATAGACATATCGCATTCATCCGCGACATCACGAGTCATGATTCCTTCCGCCTGGCGCTTTATCAGGCACATCATCACATCTTTCATTTTTGGTTTTTTTTCCGTTTCCTGAAGCTGATTCCATTTCGCCTCACACTGAATTTTATAAGCTAAATTTTTCATCGCTGGCTCCCCGTAAGGTAAAAATCCGACTTCATTTTCGAAATCAAACGCTTGTATAAGCGCGTATCGGCGACGGCTTTCTGCCACAACCGACCGCAATCTTAACCGACGATGCAATTTAACAATTACCGCCCTCAGGCAACCACAAACACTTATCCACGCTTATTTTTAGATTTAATATTCTGAATTTATAAATAAACACAAAATAATAAACCAGACGAAGACAGCGGTGAGGCAAGAAGAATGAGGACAGGCGAGCGGCAGGCAAGCTCGTGCCCGTCCGGTCAATCCGTTAGCGGGTATGACAGACAATCAGTGGCAATACACGGCTACCGATAAGTACGGCATCGTTCATACCGGTTATTTTGCTGATATAAAGATAGGAGAAGTTGGTATTCAATACGCTGTCAGGAACATTATCCCGCAGACCCGGATGAAGGGTGAAATGATTGAGTTTATACAGAGACTGAATATAAGGTGAATAGTGGAATTCGGCATTACGCCTTAAGACGTAATCCTTGCCATTTTTATGTACGATGCCATCAACGGAGACCATTGCGTCGCCAGAATAACGCAGCGTCAGCACAAAACTGGCGTCCAGATGAAAGTCAGTGGCGGCATCGCGCTGCTGTAAATTAGCCGCGCAGGTAAATTCAAACATGTCACTGTGCGATCGCACGTAATAATAGCTGGCATAAATGACCACGCCCGCCAGGGCAATGATGAGGCACAGCAATAAGGCGAGGCGTCGTTTAGGGTTTATCATTATCTGGCCTCCATCCCAGCTCGGTATAATTTGAGCACGCTATTTTTTCGTCTTTCGTTCTCACGCAGTACGAGACATAGACGTTGCCGCTGTGGCCTGCCGTGACATTTCTGTCCACATAAAACATATACCGACCGCCCTTCTGACACGCCATTCCGCTGTCTGTAATCAGCTTGTGCCACACGCGTTCAGCAGGAAAGGTCGATTCACCGGGGTGAACGGGAAGATAAAAGACGTCACAGCCATCAAGCCGGGCGACGCTGACGGGCGTGATGCTTTTCTCTTTCAGAAGCAGCGGAAGAAGAAGCACGCCGAGTAACAGCAAGATAAAACCGCCAGACAGCCAGTAGGCGCGCGGGCTGCGTCGCGTAACGGATGTGGAAGTGGAAGTGGAAGTGGACGCTGGTTCGCCCGCGGGATTTGGGGGCTGGAGGGCCGATTTTTGGATGCGAATAGCGGGATTGAAAACGAAGCCCACCTTGTACACCGTGGTAATCGCCTCCTGCTCTATGCCCAGTGAAGACAGCCCGCGTCGAATGGCGGAAACGTAGGCATTGAGGCTGTTGGAAGAAGGCGTTGCGCCCGTCTCTTGCCAGAAGTTATCCAGGATCTGCTCGCGGGCCAGCACGACGCCGGCGCTTTTCAGGAACATTTCCAGTAAATGGTTGCAGGCAGGCGATAGCGGCACGCTGGTCTCGCTGGAATCCACCAGGCATAGCAGGCCCTGAGCCGGTATAAACCGCACCAAATCGTCAATCACATACTCCGTTTGTTGCATCCTGTTCTCCGGCAACAAACTGCGTGTTTAATCAATAAGCAACACATGCGTGGCAACAAACCCTTATCGGCATGGGACAAAAGCGCAATGGCTCGCGAAGGCACACAAAAGGTGAATGCGGAATCCGCTACGGCAGGACCCGGCCCTCGTCGAGGCGATCGCAGGTTCAGGTGGTTAACAACCTGCACCCGCGGCAGTGAACGCGGCCTGCCCCATACCGGCTCACCTCAAGATCCCCCGACGCTGGCGCGGTGAATAATGTGCAAATTGTATCAGAGAAATCTGGCGGGAGAGAGGGAATGACCAATAGCTTGCTTACATTTATGGCATCACTTTCGACGGATTGATCCAAAACAAAGTGTGCGATCGGCAGCAATGCGGGGAGAGTACGGCGGGCGGTGGATGCCTTGCCAACGCGGTTTCGGCATCCACCTGTCGTTTATGACGTTATCGGTTTATTCCTGCAGGCAGATTAATACCAGCGGCCGAAACGTTTGATATAAAACATTTTCATTCCCTGCGCGACCAGGCAGTAGCTGAATAGCGTCAGCACCAGCCAGGGGAAATAGTGCCATGGCAGGGGCACTAACCCGACCATTGCGCCAAGCGACGAGAACGGCAGCAGAATACCGGCGGCGGAAATACCCAGCGTGGTCAGCAGCACTGGTAACCGGGCACAGCTCTGAACAAAGGGGATTTTCTGCGTCCGTAACATGTGCACCACCAGCGTCTGGGACAGTAAACCTTCAACAAACCAGCCGGACTGGAACAGCGACTGCGCACCGGCGTGATTGGCGCCAAACACATACCACATCAGCGCAAAGGTTGTGACATCGAAAATGGAAGAGGTTGGCCCCATCCACAGCATAAAACGTTTGATGTTACCCGCATCCCATTTACGCGGTTTGCGCAGAAACTCGCGATCCATTTTATCCCAGGGCAACGCCAACTGAGAGACGTCATACATCAGGTTCTGAATCAGTAGCTGCACAGAGAGCATGGGCAGAAAAGGAATAAACGCACTCGCTATCAGCACGGAAAACACGTTGCCGAAATTCGAACTGGCCGTCATGTTCAGGTACTTGATGATATTGCCAAAGGTCTCACGCCCTTTTAGTACGCCTTCGCCCAGTACCGCTAAGTCTTTTTCCAGCAAAATAATGTCGGACGACTCTTTGGCAATATCCGTCGCGCTGTCGACCGAAATGCCGACATCCGCCTCGCGCAGCGCGGGCGCATCATTAATGCCATCGCCAAGAAAGCCAACGGTATGTCCATTCTGTTGCAGTAATTTAAGCACGCGTGACTTCTGCTGAGGCGTAAGTTTGGTGAAGATCATGCAGCGCTCGACGTCCCGGCGCAGCTCGTCGTCACTCATGGCCTCGATTTCATTACCGGTCAGCATGGCTTCTGAAGCCAGCCCGATTTCCTGACAGACGCGCATCGTCACAAGGGGATTATCGCCGGTCAGCACTTTAACGCGAATTCCGCTGTCTTTCAGTGCCTGTATCGCCTTGCCCGCGCTCTCTTTAGGCGGATCAAGGAATGTCAGCAGGCCTTCAATCGTTAATTCGCACTCATCTTCACGGCTGAGCGGCACCGATATCCCGTGCTCACGCGTGGCCACCAGCAACACACGAAAACCCTGCTGGTTATAATGCCGTGTCAGCGCGAGCAGCTCTGCGCGCTTTTGCTCGCACAGTGGAAGGGTGGTATCGCCCTGACGTAGCGTGGTCGCCGCCGCCAGCATTTCTTCTACAGCGCCTTTGCAGATCAGCAACGGGCGGTGGCTTTGCAAATCCTCCACGATGACCGAGACACGACGACGAACGAAGTCGAAAGGAAGCTCATCCACTTTCTGAAACTGGCTACACTGCGCTTTAGACAGCGTTTGCTCACCAAACTTCAGCACGGCGCGATCCATTAAATTTTTCGCACCGCTCTGGCTGCTGCTGTTAAGCCATGCCAGCAGCAGGACGCGGGCATCCTCTTCATCGTTAGCGTTGAGATGCGCCGACAGCAAAATATTGTCCTGTGTCAGCGTGCCGGTTTTATCAGTACAGAGCACATCCATTGCTCCGAGGTTCTGAATGGCGTTCAGGCGTTTAACAATCACTTTGCGGCGCGACATCGCAATGGCGCCTTTTGCCAGATTGGCGCTGACAATCATGGGCAGCATTTCCGGTGTCAGGCCCACCGCAACGGCCAGCGCGAACAGCATGGCATCCATCCAGTCGCCCTTGGTAAAGCCATTTAGCAGTAAGACAATCGGCACCATCACCAACATAAAACGGATGAGGAGTCTGGAAACGCTGTTCACGCCGCGGTCAAACGATGTCTGTGGACGGCGGCCGGACAGAGAGGCCGCTAGCGAACCAAACCAGGTCTCGCTGCCGGTGGCGACCACTAACGCTCTGGCCGTGCCGCTGGCAACATTGGTCCCCATCAGGCAGCTGTTTTTCAGCTCAAGCACGCTGCGACCGGGTTGCTCTTCAATCTCCACGCCTGCACTGAGATCGTTTTTTTCTACCGGCAGGGATTCCCCGGTCAGGATCGCCTGACTGATGAACAGATCGCGTGAGGTCAGCAGGCGCACATCGGCAGGCACCAGATCGCCCGCGCTCAGTAAAATGACATCCCCCGGCACCAGTTCGCGCATATCAATATCGTAGCGCCGGGAGATTGCACAGCCCTCTTCCCGACGCAGCACGGTCACCTGAGTGCGCACCAGAGATTTCAGCGCCTGAGCGGCACGATTGGTGCGAAACTCCTGCCAGAAACGCAGCAGCCCGCTCAGCGTCACCATGGTAAGAATAATCGTCACGCCCGAGAGATCGGTTTCCTGACCAGCCCGCAACGGCAGCCAGTAATCCGTTATAAAGCTCACCAGTGCCAGAACCATCAGCACATAAATAAACGGATTATTGAATGCCGTAATCAGCTGGATAAACGCAGAGGGCGCCTTCTCATGCATGACTTCATTACGACCATAGTCATTGAGCCGCGCGCTGGCTTCCACATGGGTCAGCCCCTCAAAGCTGCTGTGCAGATTCGTCAGCGTCACATCGGTGCGATAACGTGCTTCACGTTCAATGGCATAAGGGGTGTTTGATTTTTTTGCTGCACGATGCGCATGGTAAGCCATCGCGGCTTGTTCGAGTTTCATGTCGCTCATGTCGACATCTCCCTGATTTAAAGCAACAGATATCCTGCATGCCAAATAATGCATGCCTGGTTTTCCGGTGATTACCGGTTTATTGAATCAGCCCGTCTCTTAGAAAAAGTTATTTTCCCCACCCTGCGGCCGTAATATCAGGCCGACAGATGTCGGGCCTTGCGAAATAAACGCAAAGCAAAAGAAAGCTGAAAGTGAAAGGGTGCGCAGCCCACAGCTACGCCTGTCGAGGCGGAGGAAAAAGTGCCAGAATATACATCAACATAGCGTGCTCTCGCGGTGACTACAGCGTTAATTTCAAGGAGAGCAATCGTGATCTAAAGAAAGGATTGCTGCCCGCCGTGTGGCAAGCAGCGAAATGCAGTTAGCTTGCCGGAGTTAAATCGCGTTTAGGGTGACTGTCCAATGTATGACTCCTGCAAATATTTTCACGTAGTATAAACGCCGGGCCCTTCGGGTAAAGGAAAATAACCGCTCAATTGCCATCTCGTTTATTAACCGTTTCTGTTTCGCACAGCCGTTTTGTTTGCGTCTTATAACCGGGCTGCATTTGTTATAACTTTTTTGCATATCATTAGCCGATAATGGACTATTCTTTGCATGAGCCCTTTCGTACACTCGCGTTACTTTCTCAGGCAAGGATTTTCCATGAAAAAAATAATTCCATCACTACTGGCCTTGTCACTGGCCACCGCCTTTAGCGTCAATGCTGCCACACCAAAAGATACGTTAGTCGTGGTGCAGTCGACCGATGATGCCGACAGCTTCGATCCGGCGAAGGGATTTGAACTCACCAGCGTACAGGCGTTCACCAATATTTATCAGCGGCTGGTCCAGTCCGACCCGCAGAACCCAATTGATTTAAAACCCACGCTGGCAACGTCCTGGCAGCCAGGCAGTGACAATCGCAGCCTGACATTTGCGTTGCGTAAAGACGCTAAATTCTCCAGCGGCAATCCACTGCGTCCGGAAGATGTGATCTTCTCGCTGGGTCGCGTCGTGAAACTGAATCTGGATCCCTCCTTTATTCTTACCCAGCTCGGCTGGAATAAAGATAATGTGGATAGCTTCCTGAAAAAGGTCGATGACGACCATGTGCAAATCAGTTGGACGGCCGACGTCAGCCCGGCCTATGTGCTGAGCCTGCTGTCAGCACCAGTGTCCTCCATCGTCGATGAAAAAACCGTTAGCGCGCACGCCGAAAAAGGCGATTTGGGGAACGGCTGGCTGGCTACGCACTCCGCCGGTAGCGGCCCGTATCAGATTCGCAAGGTCGTGATGCACCAGGCCGTGATCCTGACCGCCAATCCGACCTCTCCAGCCGGGGCGCCAAAGATCAAAAATATTCTGATCAAGAACGTGCCGGAACCCGCGGCCCGCCGTCTGCTGCTTGAGCAAGGTGATGCAGACATCGCCCGTAATCTGGGGGCCGATCAGATCGCCTCGCTGCAGGGCAAAAGCGGTGTGAAAACCGAAGCCATTCCGATGGCCTCGCTGTATTACATTCAGTTCAACATCGGCAACAAAAACAACGCCGCCTTAAAAAATCCGGCCTTCTGGGAAGCCGCGCGCTACCTGTTTGACTACAAGGGCATTGCCGGACAGCTGCTGAAAGGCCAGTTCGATGTGCACCAGACGTTTCTGCCGAAAGGTTTTCTGGGTGCATTAAACGACAACCCCTACAGTTACGATCCTGAAAAAGCCAAAACGATTCTGAAAAAGGCCGGCCTGACTAACGTCAGCTTCACCCTGTCTACCAGCAATCAGCCTCCCTACCTGGATATCGCTCAGGCCCTGCAGGGCAGCTTTGCCAAGGGCGGCGTGAAAGTGGAAGTGTTACCGGGACTGAGCTCTGAAGTCTCGACCCGCGTCAAAGCGCATAATTACGAAGGCACGATCAACGCCTGGGGCGCAGACTACTTTGATCCGAACACCAACGCCGCGTCATTTGCCTATAACCCGGAAGATGGCAGCAAGACGATTGCTTACCGTTCCGACTGGCACATTCCGGAGCTGAACAAACAGGTGCTGGCGGCAACGGCTGAAAGCGATCCGAAAAAACGCGTTGAGCTGTATCAGGCCATGCAGCGTGAAGTGCTGAAAAGCTCGCCTTATGTGATTGGCCTGCAGGCGAAAAACCTCATCGCCCTGCGCGATAACCTCAAGGGCTATGTTCAGGGCATTAACCCGGACATGGTTTACTACTCGCAGGTAACGAAGTAATGGCACAGTCTGCCTCTTCTGCCGGGCCCGCCCGGCATGTCTGGCGGCGCGTTGGCCGCCTTTCATCAGGCTTGCTGTCGCTGGCGATCACCCTGCTGGGTTTGCTGGCGTTCACCTTTATGCTGTCGCATCTGTCCCCTATCGATCCGGTACAGCAAATCGCTGGCGATCATGCCAGCGAAGCGACCTACGCGCAGGTGCGTCACGATCTGGGATTAGATCAGCCGGTACTGATGCAGTTCTGGCACTACATTGAACACCTGCTGCGCGGCGATCTCGGCGTATCCCGCCTGACCAACCAGCCGGTGAGCAGCGACCTGCTTCAGACGTTTCCGGCCACTATCGAGCTGGCGACCTGCGCGATGATTTTTGCCGTCATCTTTGGCGTTTCACTGGCACTGATTGCCGCGTGGAAACCCGGCAGCTGGATTGATAACGTCGCCCGCTTTATCTCCCTGCTGGGCTACTCTGTGCCGGTTTTCTGGCTGGGCCTGCTGGGCCTGTTGCTGTTTTATGCGGTTCTGCACTGGTCTGCCGGACCTGGGCGGCTGGATGATATCTGGGCCTATACGCTGGAGCCGAAAACCGGCTTCGTGCTGATTGACAGCTGGCTGTCGGGTGACCGGGAAATATTCTGGAATGCGGTGGCGCACTTATGGTTACCGGTGGTGATCCTGGGCCTGCTGGCGATGGCAGGCATCACCCGCCTGCTGCGCGCGGCGCTGCTGGAAGAGAGCAGCAAAGAGTATGTGGTGCTGGCACGAGCCAAAGGCGCGGGACGGGGGCGCATTCTGTTGCGCCATATTTTCCCTAACGTGCTCGGCACCCTGATTACCGTGATTGCGCTCTCTTACGCGACCTTGCTGGAAGGCTCGGTCCTGACGGAAACCGTATTTGCCTGGCCCGGCGTGGGGCGCTACATGACCAATGCGCTTTTCTCTGGCGATGTGCCGGCGATTTTAGGCGCCACCTTACTGATCGGCGGCTGCTTTATCCTGATTAACGCGCTGGCGGATGCCCTCACCTGGTTAACCGACCCGAGAACACGATGACGCAACAACTCACTGAACTTGAAACGGTGCGACCCCGTCGCCGCCGTCGCCGCATCACCTCGTTAACCATTGGATTGACGCTGGTGACGATTGTGATTCTGATGGCAGTGCTGGCCCCGCTTATTGCCCCTTACGATCCGAATCTGCAAACCATCGCCAGCCGGTTGCTGCCCCCTTCGGCTGCACACTGGTTCGGCACCGATGGATTTGGTCGCGATTTACTCTCCCGGGTGATTTATGGCGCGCGCCCTACGCTGCTGCTGGTCTCGCTGATCCTGGTTCTGACCATTCCGGTTGGCCTGTTGGTGGGGATCACCGCGGGTTACGCGGGCGGCTGGACCGAGCGCGTATTAATGCGCATTACGGATATTTTTCTGTCGCTGCCCAACCTGGTGATTGCGCTGGCGCTGGTCGCAATGATGGGACCGGGACTGATGAACGGCGCGCTGGCTCTGGCGCTGACCAGTTGGCCTCCGTTTGCCCGCCAGGCACGAGCCGAAACCCTGGCGCTGCGCCGCAGCGACTATCTGGCGGCGGCCCGAATGCAGGGGATTACCGGTTTTCGCCTGATGTTCGGCCATATTCTGCCGCTGTGCCTGCCCACCGCGGTGGTGCGCGCCGCACTCAGCCTGGGTGGGATTATTCTGGCGGCCGCCGGACTGGGCTTCCTTGGCATGGGCGTGCAACCGCCGACCGCCGAGTGGGGTTCAATGGTGGCAGAAGGCAGTAAGGTCATATTTGACCAGTGGTGGGTCGCTGCTGCACCCGGCGCGGCCATTCTGTTTGCCAGCCTGGCCTTTAACCTGACAGGCGATGGCCTGCGTGACCGACTGGATACCCGACATGCAAAATAACATTCTGGTAGAGTCGCTCAGCATCCGCAGCGACGACGCGACGCTGGTCGATAACATTAGCTTTTCTATCGGGCGTGAGCGCGTGGCGCTGGTCGGCGAATCCGGCTCCGGCAAATCCCTTACTGCACGAACCCTGATGGGACTGCTGTCTCCGTCACTGCATCTGCAAGCTACCCAGCTCCAGGTCGCCGGTGAAAATGCCCTGACCCTGAACGAACGCAGCTGGAGTAAGCTTCGTGGCGATCGCGTGGCCATGGTGATGCAGGATCCCAAGTATGCGCTGAACCCGGCGCGGACGATCGGCTGGCAGGTTGAAGAACCGCTGATTCTGCATCGCCGCCTGAGTCGGGCGGAACGAAAAGAAAAAGTCTGCGATATGCTGGACGCGGTGGGCCTGCCCGATCCGCGAGCCCTGATGCAGTTCTATCCGCATCAGCTTTCGGGCGGCATGGGCCAGCGCGTGATGCTGGCGATCGCCCTGATTACCGATCCGGCTTTTTTGATTGCGGATGAGCCGACCTCCGCGCTGGATCACGCCATGCGCGATCAGGTGCTGTCGCTGATCCGCCAGCTGGTTGAGTCACGCAACATGGGCCTGCTACTGATTAGCCACGACCTGCAACAGGTTTCGGAACACTGCGAGCGGGTTATGGTGATGTACAAAGGCCGGGTGCTGGATACGCTGCCGGCCGCCGATCTGCCTCAGGCCACGCATCCCTACACCCGTACGCTGTGGTCATGCCGTCCCAGTAAAGCAACACATGGACAACCGCTGCCGGTTCTGGACCGCGCGGCGCTGGAGGCCAACCACAATGATTAATTTGCATAACCTCAGTGTGTCACACAAACAGGGTTACGATCTCCGCACGGTGGTGCACGACGTGAATCTACAGGTGAACGCCAGTGAGTGCTTTGGCCTGGTCGGCCCGTCCGGCTGTGGTAAATCGTCGCTGCTGTGGGTTATGGCTGGACTGAATCCCCACTGGCAGGGCGAGATGCAGCTGGCCGGGCATCCGGTGCAGCCAGGCAAAACCTTTACCGGTGCGCTGCGCCAGGACGTGCAAATGGTGTTTCAAGACCCTTATGCTTCCCTGCATCCGCGCCACCGTTTGCGCCGCACGCTGGCTGAGCCGCTCAGGCTGCTTAAGCAGGATAACATTGACGATCGTATTGATGACAGATTTCGCCATGTCGGGCTGGACCCGTCGTTAGCCGATCGTTATCCTCATCAGCTGTCCGGCGGCCAGCGTCAGCGCGTGGCGATTGTTCGCGCTCTGTTGCTGCAGCCCAAAATACTGCTGCTGGATGAGCCGACATCAGCACTGGATATGTCAATACAGGCTGAAATCCTCAATCTGCTTAACGATCTCAAGCGTCAGGATGGCCTGACCATGGTTCTGGTGAGTCACGATCCTGACGTGATTGACCATATGTGTGACCGTGCCGTACGCATGGCGCAGGGGCGGATCGTTGAGCACATTGCCGCTCCAGCCTAAGTAAGGAAAGATAATGACCATCAGACTCCGCCCGCTGGAAAGAGAAGATCTGCACTTTGTGCACCAGCTTGATAACAATGCCAGCGTCATGCGCTACTGGTTCGAAGAGCCGTATGAGGCTTTTGTTGAGCTGTCCGATCTCTACGACAAACACATTCACGATCAGACCGAGCGACGTTTCGTGGTGGAACATGAGGGGCAAAAAGCGGGAATGGTGGAACTGGTCGAAATTAACCATGTCCATCGCCGTGCTGAGTTTCAGATCATCATCGATCCGACCCATCAGGGCAAAGGCCTGGCAACCCAGGCCGCCCGCCTGGCGATGGATTACGGTTTCTCAGTCCTCAACCTGTACAAGCTGTACCTGATTGTCGATCAGGAAAATGAGAAAGCGATCCATATCTACAGCAAACTCGGTTTTGAGATCGAAGGCGTGCTAAAACACGAATTCTTTATCAATGGCGAGTACCGCAATACGATCCGTATGTGCATTTTCCAGCATCAGTATCTGGAACGGCATAAAACCCAGGGCAGCATGGTCAAACCCACTGCCCAGTAATCAGCCGCGCGCGCCGACCGGATTCATGTAAGGGCTGGGATGCTCTGGCTCGAGGTTGTACATGCCGCCATAGAACGGATCCACCAGTAACCAACCGGGTAAACCCAGCAGGGGAATATTTCCCAGCAGATACCAGAGGTTGGCGCGGGCCTCAATTGGCACCGTTACTGGCACATAGCCCGGACTTTCCAGCATCAGCAGATAGTGTTTTTTGCCAAAGTAGCGGTGGTTGGATTTCTCCAGGACGACGGTTTTCGGCGTGTATCCTTCCGCAACCGGGCGGCCGTTTTCATCCTGCACGGTAAAACGCGCGCCCGGCGGCTGTGAATCGATCAGAACCGATTGAGTTTCAGTGCCAACAATGGTGGCGCAGCCGCTCAGAAGCATCGCGGCGGCAAGCGCCAGAATGTGCTGTTTCATGGAAGGATCCGATAAAAGTCAGGAAGCACAGTGTAAACCGCCCTTCCCACCTTTTCATCTGTCTCAATCGGGCTATCATCGCCCGATTCTGCCGCTTTATTGCGGTTGACAATGCCGGGCAATAGCCGCGATGTCTTTGGGGGAGGTGCGGCAGCAGCCGCCAATCAACCGGGCACCGGCCTGCTGCCACTCGCTAAACTTGTCATGCAAGGTGCAGCCAGAGGGCGCAGAGTGCCAGGTTTTGCTGCTGGCGTCGTACTGCTCGCCCGAGTTGGGATAGACCACCAGCGGTTTGTCCGTCAGGCGCTGGAGCTGCTGCAGGGCCGGCGTAACGCTTTCCAGCGCAATACAGTTGATTCCTAATGCCACCACCTGCGGTTGCGCATTGAGGTAAGCCGCCACCTCACGCAGCGGCGTACCGTCGCTGATGTGTTCGGCATCACGCAGCGTGAACGAGAACCAGGCGCGGCTGTCAGAGAATTCGCCTAACAGGGCAACCAGCGCCTGGGCTTCTGCAAAGGAGGGCAGCGTTTCGCAGGCCAGTACATCCACGCCCGCCGTCAGTAATGCGTTGATCCGTGGGCGATGGAACGCCATCATTTCAGTCTCTGGCAGCGCGTAATCCCCCCGGTATTCCGATCCATCGGCCAGAAACGCGCCGTAAGGTCCGACCGATCCCGCCACCAGCAGGATCTTTGCTTCGGCCTGCGTCGCCAGATAATCTGCGCGGGCACGTTTAGCCAGTTCGACGCTTTGCGCGATCAGCGCCAGAGACTGCGTTTCGTTGAGGCCCCGCGCCGCAAAGCCCTGCGGCGTTGCCTGATAGCTGGCAGTAATGGCGCAGCGCGCGCCGGCAGCAAAATAGTCGTAGTGCACCTGGTAAATCAGCTCAGGGTTCTCCACCAGCACTTTAGCGGACCATAACGCATCCGCCAGATCGCAACCACGTGCCTCAAGCTCGGTCGCCAGCGCGCCGTCAAGAATTAGCGGTGCAGACTGTTGTAATGCGCGCGAAACAGGATTATGCGACATCCCTGGCCTCCTTAGCCTGTGTTTTTTTGTGCGTGACATGGTAAGCGCCATAGCAAAACAGCACAAACGGAATTCCGCACCACAGGGCAATACGCTGCGAGGGATCGAAAGCCAGCCCCACACAGGCCAGCAGGCAAAGCAGGAAGCCCAGGATGGGAGTGAGCGGATACAGCGGCGCGCGATAAACCAGTTCCTGCAGCGATTTACCCTGTTGCACATGACGACGACGAAAAACGTAGTGCGACGCGCAGATGCTCAACCACACGGCCACCACGGCAAAGCCAGAGATAGCAGACAGCGCCACAAATACGGTATCCGGCGCGACCACGCTGGAGAACAGCGCCAACAGGCCGCCGATCATACTGACCGTTATCGCCAGCAGCGGTACCCCGCGTTTGTTGACCCGGGCGAAAGCGCGCGGCAGCGTGTTCTCATTGGCCAGCGACCACAGCATGCGGCCTGAGGCATACAGACCCGAGTTCGCCGCAGACAGGATGGCCGTGAGTATCACAAAGTTAATGATATCTGCCGCCCAGGGAATGCCGATCTTCTCAAATACCAGCACAAAGGGACTTTTAACGATGCCGGCCTGGTCCATTGGAATTAAGGCGGCCAGCACGAAAACGGTGCCGACAAAGAACAGGATCAGGCGCGCGACGGTAGTGCGAATGGCCAGCGGCACGACTTTTTGCGGGTTTTCGGTTTCGCCTGCGGCAATGCCAATTAGCTCGGTGCCGGAAAAGGCAAAGTTCACCGCGACCATCGTCATCAGAATCGGTAATACACCATTAGGTAGCCAGCCGTGTGCGGTGATATTGCTCAAACCCGGCGCGGGTGTGCCGTCTTTCATCGGGATAAAGCCAAACATGGCAGCGCCGCCCAGGACGATAAAGGCGACAATCGTGATGACTTTGATGATGGAAAACCAGAATTCCCCTTCGGCAAAGAAACGGGTGGAAATCACGTTGAGCAGATAGATGGCGATGCAGAAGACCAGGCACCATAGCCAGACCGGCACGTGTGGAAACCAGTACTGCATGCAGAACCCTGCCGCCGTCAGGCTGGAGCCCAACGCGACGGTCCAGGTCAGCCAGTACAGCCAGGCGACGGTATAGCCCGTGGCCGGGCTCAGATAGCGAGCGGCATAGACGTGAAATGCCCCCGTTTCAGGCATGGCGACCGACAGCTCACCCAGGCAGGCCATCACAAGCCATACCACCAGCGCACCAATCAGATAAGCCAGCAGCGTGCCTGCGGCCCCGGTGGTGGAAATAATGTAGCCGGTATTAAAAAACAGGCCGGTCCCGATGACGCCGCCCAGCGATAGCATCACCAGGTGGCGAACTTTCATGGTTCGCTTAAATTGATCCTGCGAAGAAGTCGTCTGCTCGCTCATATATCCCATCCGTATGGACGTCTAAACATCTATATGCAGCAGATTTATACGCATTACGGCGCCGAAATGCAACGGGCGAAACGGTCAGGCATCGACGGGAAGGGATCGTTGCCCCGCGTTAACGGGGCGGGATGCGCTAGCCGAACACGCTCTGTATATAGCGTTCAAGCGCCATGCGGGAACTGAAACCGTGTGGAATACCATAATGTTCCTGCGAATCACCCGCCAGGTAGAGAGGGAACTGCGTGTAGTGATCACAGGTTTTCATTTCTGACGCCGGTTCGGCAAAAGGCTGACTTTTTTCTTTCAACGTTGGGTGAATGATCAGCGCCGTGCGCCCCATACGCGCTTCGCGGTTAACATAAACATAGTTGTCGCCACGACGGTAGCCATAAGCGCGTGGTGTAATCTCATCGACTTCAAAGCCTACTTTTTCCAGTACGCGCGCTACCTCATCTGGTCGTAAATACATGCTTGATCCTCTCCTCTTCAAAAGCCACGCAACCTTACATCAGCGTGGCTGCACGGGCATTCGGAATTTTCCCTAAAGGGCCATCCCGCGCCTCGTTAAGCCAAACGTGGTCTACACTGAGTATTACGTGTTAATGACAAGGGAGCCAAAAATGTTTAATCGAACGCAAAAAAACGATGACATTGATATCAATCAGGATGTGAACGAGCTGGCTGATTCACTTGAAGCGTTGCTGAAATCTTACGGCAGCGAAGCGAAGGATGAGGTTAATTCTGCCCGCAGCCAGGCGGAAGCGCTGCTGAAGCAAACCCGTGCGAAATTAAACGGTGGCGGCAATCGTGTTTCGCAGGCCGCCCGCGACGCCGGCTATCAGGTTGATGCCTATGTGCATGATAAACCCTGGTACGGTGTCGGCATCGGCGCTGCGGTCGGGATTGTGCTGGGCGCGCTGTTAGTGTCCCGCCGCTAGTCCCTGCCCTGCCGTTATCATCAGCCTCGCTCAATGAGCGGGGCTTTTTTTATGCCTGTTTTTTGCGCAACTGGCTTTACAAAATATTTTTTCGCGTGGCAGGGCGCGTCGCCACTGGCTTGCCGCATCCGGGGCCATTAACCCCATATATAGTACGCTTGACCGCAATTAACGCTACATCTAGTATTCATTTCATTGTCACACCACAAGATGTTTGCAAGGACGAAGCCTGATTCATGGAAAAAAACTTCGTTATCCGCAGCGGCACCGCAATGAAAGAGGAATACGAATCATGCGCATTATTATTTACACTAAAAACAACTGTGTCCAGTGTAATGCCACGAAAAATGCACTGGATCGTCAGGGCATCGACTACCACCTCATCAACCTGGATACGCAACCGGAGGCCATCGATAACCTCAAGGCCTTGGGTTACCGCCAGGTACCGGTCGTCATGACGCGTGACGATCACTGGAGTGGGTTCCGCCCTGACAAGATAGCTGGCCTGTCTCAGTCCGTGGCGATGGGCGGATAGCCGCATGTTTCCACTGGTCTATTTTTCCAGCCAGTCGGAAAACACCCATCGGTTTATTCTCCGTCTGGGCCTGCCCGCGTGCCGCATACCGATTGACGCGAAGCAACAGCTGCACATTGACCAGCCCTATATTCTGGTCGTGCCCAGCTATGGCGGCGGCAGCCACCGCGGTGCGGTGCCCAGACAGGTTATTCAGTTTCTCAATGATGACGCCAACCGCAACGGCTTACGCGGCGTTATCGCCGCCGGTAACCGTAATTTTGGCGAAGGTTACTGCCTGGCTGGCGACATCATTGCTAAGAAATGTCAGGTTCCCTACCTGTATCGGTTTGAACTGATGGGAACCCCCGACGATATCGCCAATGTGAAAGCGGGAGTAACCCAATTTTGGCAACGACAGATACCCTCAACGACGTAGCGCTGGATTACCATGCGCTGAACGCCATGCTGAACCTGTATGACGCTGACGGCCGTATCCAGTTTGATAAGGATCAGCAGGCCGCACGTCAGTTTGTTATTCAGCACGTGCAGCCCAACACCCAGCACTTTGCCAGCATCGCCGATCGCCTGCGCTATCTGGTCGCCGAAGGCTACTACGAAGCTTCCGTACTTAATCAGTATGATTTTAACTTTGTCTGCGGGCTGCACGACGAAGCCGATGCATGGGGCTTTGCGTTCAAGACCTTTTTGGGTGCGTGGAAGTACTACACCAGCTACACCCTGAAAAGTTTTGATGGCAAGCGTTACCTGGAAACCTTCGAGCAGCGTGCCTGTATGGTGGCGCTGACGCTGGCACAGGGCGATGAAACCCTGGCGCGCTCGGTGCTGGAAGCCATCCTGAGTGGCCGTTTTCAGCCCGCCACGCCGACGTTTCTGAACAGCGGCAAGCAACAGCGCGGCGAACTGGTTTCCTGCTTCCTGCTGCGCATTGAAGACAACATGGAGTCGATTGGCCGGGCCGTGAACTCTGCGCTCCAGCTGTCTAAACGCGGCGGCGGCGTGGCGTTTCTGCTGTCGAACCTGCGTGAGTCCGGCGCGCCGATCAAGCGCATTGAAAACCAGTCTTCCGGCGTTATTCCGGTGATGAAAATGCTGGAGGATGCGTTTTCTTATGCTAACCAGCTCGGCGCGCGTCAGGGAGCCGGCGCAGTCTGGCTGAATGCTCACCATCCGGATATTTTGCGCTTCCTGGATACCAAGCGCGAAAACGCCGATGAAAAAATCCGCATTAAAACGCTGTCGCTGGGCGTGGTCATTCCGGATATCACCTTCCAGCTTGCCAAAGAGAATCAGCCGATGGCGCTGTTCTCGCCCTACGATGTTGAAAGAATCTACGGTCAGGCGTTTGGCGATATCAGCATCAGCGAGAAATACGCGGAGATGCTGGCGGACGACAGAATCCGTAAAACCTATATTCAGCCGCGCGATTTATTTCAGACGCTGGCGGAAATCCAGTTTGAATCAGGCTATCCCTACATCATGTATGAGGACAGCGTAAACCGGGATAACCCGATTGCCGGTCGCATCAATATGAGCAACCTCTGCTCAGAGATTTTGCAGGTGAACAGCGCCAGCGAATTCAACGAGGATCTCAGCTACCGCCGCATGGGCAAAGATATCTCCTGTAACCTTGGCTCGCTGAATATTGCCCATGCGATGGATTCTGGCGATCTGGCCCACACGGTAGAAACGGCAATTCGGGCGCTGACTGCGGTATCAGATATGAGTGACATTGGCTCGGTTCCCTCCGTTGCGGAAGGCAATCGCCGCTCGCATGCTATCGGTCTGGGTCAGATGAACCTGCATGGTTACCTGGCCCGTGAAGGCATTGCTTACGGATCACCCGAGGCGCTGGATTTCACCAATCTCTATTTTTACTGTGTGACTTATTATGCCCTGCGTGCCTCGAATCAGCTGGCAAAAGAGCGCCAGCAGACTTTCGATGGTTTTAGCGCCTCAACCTATGCCACCGGCGCGTATTTTGACAAATATCTGCAAAGCGACTGGCAGCCGCGAACCGCCCGCATCGCCGCCCTGTTTGCCGATGCGGGCATCAGCTTGCCCTGTCACAACGACTGGCTGGCACTGCGTGAATCGGTGATGGCCTCGGGGCTGTATAATCAAAACCTGCAGGCGATACCGCCTACCGGATCGATCTCCTATATCAACCACGCCACGTCCAGTATTCATCCGATTGTGTCGCGAATAGAGATCCGCAAAGAGGGCAAAACCGGTCGCGTTTACTATCCGGCCCCCTTCATGACCAACGACAATCTGGAACTCTATCAGGACGCTTACCAGATTGGGCCGGAAGCCATTATTGATACCTACGCAGAGGCGACCCGACATGTGGATCAGGGCCTGTCATTAACCCTGTTTTTCCGGGATGACGTGACCACGCGCGACATTAATAAAGCGCAGATTTACGCCTGGAAGAAAGGGATTAAAACGCTTTACTACATTCGACTGCGCCAGATGGCCCTGCAAGGCACTGAAATTCAGGGCTGCGTCTCCTGCGCACTGTGAGAACCCATTATGCAACTCAGACAAATTCAAGCCATTAACTGGAACCGTATTCAGGATGAGAAAGATCTTGAAGTCTGGAACCGTCTGACCAGCAACTTCTGGTTGCCGGAAAAAGTCCCTTTGTCCAACGATCTGCCGGCCTGGCAGACGCTGGATAAACAGCATCAGCAGTTGACCATCCGCGTATTCACCGGCCTGACGCTGCTGGACACCATCCAGAACGTGCTGGGTGCGCCAGGCTTAATGCCCGATGCGCTGACGCCGCATGAGGAGGCCGTCTTGTCGAATATCAGCTTTATGGAGGCGGTACATGCCCGCTCATACAGCTCGATTTTTTCGACGTTGTGTCATACCAGCGATGTGGATGCCGCTTATCAGTGGAGCGAAGAGAATCAGGCGCTGCAAAATAAAGCCGAGATCATTCTTACTCATTACCGCGCTGACGATCCGTTAAAGAAAAAAATCGCCAGCGTCTTTCTGGAGTCGTTCCTGTTCTATTCAGGATTCTGGCTGCCGATGTACTGGTCAAGCCGTGGCAAACTGACCAATACCGCCGATCTGATTCGGCTCATCATCCGCGATGAGGCCGTTCACGGCTACTATATTGGCTACAAGTACCAAAAAGCCCTTGAGCAGGTTGATGAAGGCCGCCGCGAAGCATTGCAGCAGTTCGCCATCGATCTGCTGCTGGCGCTGTATGAAAACGAGGTTGTTTATACAGAAGCGCTCTATGGCGATGTCGGCTGGGCGGAAGAAGTAAAAACCTTCCTACACTACAACGCCAACAAGGCCTTGATGAATCTTGGCTATGAAGCGCTGTTCCCGGCAGAATTAACTCAGGTTAACCCGGCAATTCTGTCGGCGTTATCCCCAAACGCGGATGAAAATCACGACTTCTTTTCGGGTTCGGGCTCCTCATACGTGATGGGCAAAGCGGTCGAAACGGAAGACGAAGACTGGAGTTTCTAAGGTTGTCTGTGCCGTCATAACAGGTCACAGGCGGTCATGATTACTGGCGCTGATTAATAAGCTGTTATTTCCCTTAAATCAGCGTCATTATTTCTTATTCATGCCCTCCCTTCCGCTCGTCATTCTGCCAATATCTCAGCGCTGCACGGTCTAATTACTGTCGTTTTTCAAAATAAATCATAAAAAATTCATCTCCCCGCATCCCTTGTGATGACTGGAAATTATCGCGATAAGGCGTGATTTCCAGCCATGAATATTTTACACCAGGGTTGACAGATAATCTGAGTATGTCAGGTTATAGCCTGCTTAAATTGAACCAGGGTACGTCATTTTACATTAAAATAATTTAATCAGGGCATTAATTACGGATGACAATAAAATTAGAAGTAAAAAATCTTTATAAGGTATTTGGTGATAATCCACAGAGGGCATTTAAATATATTGATAAGGGCTGTGGTAAAGAGGAAATCCTCGAAAAAACAGGCTTATCGCTCGGTGTCAAAAATGCCAGTCTGGCCATTGAAGAAGGCGAGATCTTCGTCATCATGGGGTTATCCGGTTCAGGGAAATCCACCATGGTTCGCCTTCTCAATCGTCTGATAGAGCCGACGCGCGGCCAGGTGATTATTGACGGTGTCGATATTGCAAAAATATCGGACAGCGAACTGCGTGAGGTTCGCCGAAATAAGATCAGCATGGTATTTCAGTCATTCGCCTTAATGCCGCATCTTGACGTTGTAAATAATGCCGCTTTTGGCATGGAATTAGCCGGCATCCCCTTAGCAGAACGTCAGGAAAAAGCCCTTGAGGCATTACGTCAGGTTGGGCTGGAAAATTACGCCCACGCCTATCCTGATGAGCTATCAGGCGGCATGCGTCAGCGTGTAGGTCTGGCACGCGCTTTAGCCATTAATCCCGATATTTTATTAATGGATGAAGCCTTTTCTGCACTCGATCCCTTAATTCGTACCGAAATGCAGGATGAGCTGGTGAAATTACAGGCCAGACATCAGCGCACTATTGTATTTATTTCACACGACCTGGACGAAGCCATGCGCATTGGCGATCGTATTGCCATTATGCAAAATGGCGAAGTCATTCAGGTCGGCTCACCCGATGAAATCCTGAATAATCCCGCCAATGATTATGTCCGCACGTTCTTCCGCGGCGTCGATATCAGTCACGTCTTTAGCGCTAACGATATTGCGCGCCGAAATGCTGGCGCGCTCATTCGCAAAGCGACCGGATTAGGCCCGCGCTCGGCCATACAACTGCTGCAGGAAGAAGATCGTGATTACGGCTACGTGCTGGAGAAACAGAAATTCATCGGCGTAGTGTCAACCGACTCTCTCAAGGCGGCCCTGGCGGCAGGGCAAGGGCTGGAAAGCGCCCTGCTCGACGCGCCAGCGGCGGTTCCTGCCACGACCTCGTTAAACGAACTGCTCTCACACGTGGCGCAGGCTCCCTGTGCCGTTCCGGTGGTGGGAGAAGAAAATCAATACGTCGGTGTGATATCGAAAAGCACGCTGCTACGTGCTTTAGATCGTGAAGGAGCCAGCAATGAGTAAAGACACAGCAACCCCATGGGATAACCCGGCACCGACGGATACCCAGAGCAGCCAAAGTAGCGATCCCTGGTCGGGTGCCGCAGATCAGAGCGGTGCCGCCGACAGCGGCCATCATGCCGCCACCGGCGGTGCAGATGCGTGGGGCACGCCAGATGGCAGTGCCGCGACAGGCTCCAGCGGCAGCGCAGACTGGTTGAACAACGCGCCTGCACCCCAGGCGGACCATTTCACTATTATGGATCCGTTCCATAAAACCTGGATTCCGCTGGATCACTGGGTCACCGAAGGGATCGACTGGGTCGTGAATCATTTCCGTCCGGTCTTTCAAAGCATTCGCGTACCGGTGGATTACATCCTCAGCGCGTTTCAACAGCTGCTGCTGGGTATGCCCGCGCCGGTGGCTATCGCGCTGTTTGCGTTAATCGCCTGGCAAATCGCCAGTCCGGCAATGGGCATTGCCACGCTGATTTCACTGATCGCCATTGGCGCGATTGGTGCCTGGTCGCAGGCGATGATTACGCTGGCGCTGGTGCTCACCGCCCTGCTGTTTTGCATCATCATTGGCCTGCCTATGGGCATCTGGCTGGCGCGCAGTGAACGTGCGGCACGTATTGTGCGTCCGCTGCTGGACGCCATGCAGACCACACCGGCCTTCGTTTACCTGGTGCCGATTGTCATGCTGTTTGGTATCGGGAATGTCCCGGGCGTCGTCGTCACCATCATTTTTGCCCTGCCGCCCATTGTCAGGCTGACCATCCTGGGAATTAAACAGGTTCCTGCCGACCTGATCGAAGCCAGTGAGTCCTTTGGCGCCAGTCCGCGCCAGTTGCTGTTTAAGGTTCAGCTGCCGCTGGCCATGCCCACCATCATGGCGGGTGTGAATCAGACGCTGATGCTCGCCCTGTCGATGGTGGTGATTGCCTCCATGATTGCCGTGGGTGGACTGGGCCAGATGGTGCTGCGCGGCATTGGTCGTCTGGACATGGGCCTGGCCTCCGTGGGCGGCGTCGGCATCGTGATTCTGGCCATTATCCTTGACCGCCTGACGCAGTCGGTGGCGCGTGACAAACGCAGCCGTGGCCGTCGCCACTGGTATCACACCGGCCCCATTGGCCTGCTGACGCGTCCTTTCCGTCAATCCTGAATCTTGAGCGCGGCAGTCAGCTGCCGCCGTTATCGCGACAATAAAAACGAGGAATAATCATGCGCAAGATGCTCCCTGCTGCCGTTGCCATTCTGGCCACTTTCTCTGCTTCTCACGCTTTCGCGGCCGATCTGCCGGGTAAAGGCATCACGGTGAAACCGGTACAAAGTACGATTGCCGAAGAGACTTTTCAGACGCTGCTCGTGAGCCGGGGCCTGGAGAAGCTGGGCTATACCGTTGAGAAACCGAGCGAAGTGGATTACAACGTCGCCTATACCACCATCGCCTCGGGTGATGCGACCTTCCTGGCAACCAACTGGCGGCCACTGCATGACGATATGTATAAAGCCGCAGGCGGGAGCCAGGCGTTTTATCGCGAGGGAACCTATGTTTCCGGCGCGGCTCAGGGCTATCTCATCGATAAAAAAACGGCTGAAAAGTATCACATCACCAATATCGCCCAGTTGAAAGATCCCAAGATTGCCAGGCTTTTCGACAGCAATGGCGATGGCAAAGCGGATATGACCGGCTGTACGCCTGGCTGGGGCTGCGAGGCGGTCATTAACCACCAAAACACAGCTTATGGCCTGAGCAACACCGTCACCGCCAACATGGGCAATTATTCGGCAATGATCGCGGATACTCTGGCGCGCTTTAAACAGGGAAAACCTGTCCTTTACTACACCTGGACGCCTTACTGGCTGAGTGATGTGCTTAAACCGGGCCGCGACGTGGTCTGGCTGCAGGTGCCATTCTCTTCATTGCCGGGCGAACAGAAAGGCGTGGATACCAAACTGGCTAACGGCGCGAACTATGGCTTCCCGGTCAACACGATGCACATAGTGGCCAACAAAGCCTGGGCGGAAAAAAATCCCGCCGCCGCGAAACTGTTTGCTGAGATGACACTGCCGATTGGTGATATCAATGCGGAAAATGCCGCCATGCACGCAGGGCAAAATTCTGAAGAGGATATCAATCGCCACGTAGACGGTTGGATCAAGGGCCATCAGGCCCAGTTTGATAAGTGGATTAACGACGCGCGCGCCGCGACTCAATAAGGCTCGGCAGGCAGACGAAGGGCGGACACCTGTCTGCCCTTTTTCCGTTATGACTGATTAACAGGCGCATGACATAAACATAGCTCTCAAATAATTTTTTAGGTTATTATTAACGCCACTTTATTAATATTTACCTCTGCCTCCCTATGACAACATCTCGCCCTGGTTTAACGTCTGCACTGGTGGGACTGATGTCCGTTGCCACTGGCCTCTGTGTTGCCAGCAATTATTATATTCAGCCACTGCTTCATACCATTGCCCAACACTTTGACCTGTCGGTGGCGCTCGCGGGGTTCATTGTGACCAGCGCACAGCTTGGCTATGCCTGTGGGCTGCTGTTGCTGGTCCCGCTTGGCGATATGCTGGAACGGCGCGGCCTGATAGTGGGCATGATGGTGCTGGCGGCGGCGGGCATGGTGATCATTGCTCTCTCCTCCTCATTTCCCTTTCTGCTGTTGGGCACGGTGATCACCGGACTCTTTTCGGTGGCGGCCCAGATTCTGGTGCCGCTGGCCGCGACGCTGGCAGAGCCGGAAAAGCGGGGCAACGTTACCGGCACGGTCATGAGCGGCTTGCTGCTGGGCATCCTGCTGGCGCGAACCGTTGCGGGCGGCCTGGCGCAGTTAGGTGGCTGGCAAACCGTATACTGGGTCGCCAGCGTATTTATGCTGCTGATGGCGATTGCGCTGTGGCGCACGCTGCCGCGCATCACACCTTCTGTTTCATTGAATTATCCGCAATTGCTGATTTCCCTATTTCGGCTGTATGCCGCCGATCCTGTGCTGCGCACCCGTTCCGTTACCGGCTGTCTTACCTTTGCGAATTTCAGCATCCTGTGGACATCAATGGCATTTCTGCTCTCTGCCACGCCTTACGGTTTCTCGGAAGGAGAAATCGGGTTACTGGGACTGGTCGGCGCCGCCGGGGCACTGGCAGCCAGGAAAGCTGGCTCGCTGGCGGACAGAGGTCATGCCAAACTCACCACCAGCGCAGGCTTGCTGCTGATGTTGCTGTCCTGGGCGGCCATTGCCTGGGGCGCGCAGCAGCTTGTGGCGCTGATTGTCGGCATCTTAGTGCTGGATCTGGCGGTTCAGGCCGTGCACATCACCAATCAAAGCGTGATATACGCACGCCAGCCTGAGGCACGAAACCGACTGAATGCCGGTTATATGACCAGCTACTTTATTGGCGGTGCGCTAGGCTCATTGCTGTCGGCCAATGCCTACCATTTCGCGGGCTGGTATGGCGTCTGCGCGGCCGGTGCGACACTGACGTGCCTGAATTTACTGATCTGGTGGCGGAATCATCGCCAGGAACAAACGAATAGCCAGAATAGTGTGATTTAGCCTGTTCAGCGGAGTGTGAGTTTGCTATCGTTGGCCCAAAGTTATTCACGCCAGTTATTTTTTCTTTTGCAATCATTTGATGTCGTACCGTTTCACTGTACGACCAACGCGTATGAAATCGATGCGCAAAACCTTTACCCTGGGGTCAAGGACAGATCTTGAACTACCACAGTGCGACAGCCTGAGGATGACCTGTTAAGGCCAGAATACTCAGCAATGACGCTGCCACCGTGGTGATTATAAAAGTTGAAATTAGTGAGGTTTTTTCTAATGGAAAGTTCGTTTACGCCCATTGAGCAAATGTTAAATATCCGTGCCAATCGTCACACGGATTTCCCCTTCCAGGAAATTCTCCTGACGCGCCTTTGCATGCATATGCAGGGTAAATTGCTGGACAATCGCAACAAAATGCTTAAAGAACAAGGTATTAATGAAACCCTGTTTATGGCGTTACTGACGCTGGATGCGCAGGAAGACCAGAGCATTCAGCCTTCTGAGCTGAGCACTGCCCTGGGTTCCTCACGGACTAATGCCACGCGCATTGCCGATGAGCTGGAAAAACGGGGCTGGATTGAACGTCGTGAAAGCGCGCAGGATCGCCGCTGCCTGCATCTGCATCTGACCGACAAAGGCAATGCATTTCTGCAGCAGGTGCTGCCGCCTCAACATCAGAGCCTGCAATACCTTTGGTCTTCACTGACCGGTGATGAGAAGTCACAGTTGGAAAACATCACCCGCAAGCTGCTTACCCGTCTGGATAAGATGGAAGAAGATAAACTAACTGCTTCCCTGTCGCGGTAATAGCAAGATCTGCGACACAATCACCTGACGAAATCGTTATTTTAACCCTCTTTTATCCGGCCAGCGCTTAGTCGCTGGCTTTTTTGGCTCGGGCGATGGTGAAAACGGAGTTTAACCCGCCGATTAAGTGGAAAACGTGGAGAAATAAATGAGTGCATCAGAGGCGCAAAGCCCGCATCAGCCAGTAAATAACAAGAAGAAAAAGCGCAAAGGCGCGCTGCTATTACTGGCGCTGGTCGTCGTACTGCTTGGCATTGCGTGGGGCGTTTACTGGTACCTGGTGCTACGCCACTATCAGGAAACGGACGATGCTTACGTTGCCGGTAACCAGGTGCAGGTGATGGCCCAGGTCTCAGGCAGCGTAAATAAAGTCTGGTTTGATGATACCGATTTTGTCAAAAAAGGGGATGTGCTGGTATCGCTGGATAAAACCGACGCACAGCAGGCGTTTGAAAAAGCCCAGACCGGGCTGGCGACCAGCGTGCGCCAGGTACATCAGGAGATGATCAACGCGAAACAGTACCAGGCCACCATTGCGCTCCGTCAGACCGCGTTAGATCAGGCGCAGGCCGATCTGAAACGCCGCGAGCCGCTGGGCGCCTCTAACCTGATTGGGCGTGAAGAGCTGCAACATGCACGCGATGCCGTGGCTTCAGCGAAAGCGGAGCTGGATGTGGCGGTTCAGCAGTATAACGCGAACCAGGCGATGATCCTGAATACCTCTCTGGAAAACCAGCCTGCCGTGAAGCAGAGTGCGGCACAGCTGCGTGATGCCTGGCTGGCACTGCAACGTACTGACATTCGCAGCCCAATGGATGGCTATGTCTCGCGCCGCAGCGTGCAGGTTGGCTCGCAAATCAATACCAGTACGCCGCTGATGGCGGTGGTGCCTGCAACCGACTTGTGGGTAGACGCCAACTTCAAAGAGACCCAACTGGCTGGCGTGCGTATCGGCCAACCGGCAACCGTTGTGGCGGACATCTACGGTGACGATGTGGTTTACCACGGTAAAGTTGTCGGTCTGGACATGGGAACCGGAAGCGCGTTCTCCCTGCTGCCGGCGCAAAACGCCACCGGTAACTGGATCAAAGTGGTTCAACGTCTGCCGGTCCGTATTGAGTTGAATCAGGACGAAGTGGCTAAACATCCTCTGCGTATCGGGCTGTCAACATTGGTAGAAATTGATACCGATAATAAAGACGGCAGCGCACTGGCTACCAGCGTTCGTCAGCAGGCTGCCTACAGCAGCAACGCCCTGGCCATTGACCTTGCACCGGTTGATAAGCTGATTACCGATATCGTCCACGCGAACGCCGGATGATCACCCGGAGGCTGTAATGGCACAAGCACCGCTTAAAGGGATGCCGCTGGTCTTAATGACCATTGCGCTCTCCCTGGCGACGTTCATGCAGGTTCTGGATTCCACCATTGCGAACGTTGCTATACCGACCATTGCGGGTAATCTGGGGGCCTCAAACTCCCAGGGGACCTGGGTCATCACGTCTTTCGGGGTGGCAAACGCCATCTCGATTCCGATAACGGGTTGGCTGGCCAAACGCATCGGTGAAGTCAAACTCTTTACCTGGTCGACCATCCTGTTTGCGCTGGCTTCCTGGGCCTGCGGCATGTCCGAAAGCCTGGAAATGCTGATTTTCTTCAGGATAATTCAGGGGATCGTTGCAGGTCCGTTGATCCCGCTGTCGCAAAGCCTGCTGCTGAATAATTATCCGCCCGCAAAACGCAGTATCGCCCTGTCACTCTGGGCGATGACGGTGATTGTGGCCCCCATATGTGGCCCCATTCTCGGCGGCTGGATCAGTGATAACTATCACTGGGGCTGGATCTTCTTTATCAACGTGCCGATTGGTGTTGTGGTCATCATGCTCACGCTGCAAACCCTGCGTGGTCGTGAAACCGCTACCCAGATCCGCCCCATTGATACCGTTGGCCTGGTGCTGCTGGTTGTCGGGGTTGGCTCGTTGCAGGTGATGCTGGATCGCGGTAAAGAGCTGGACTGGTTTAGCTCAACAGAAATTATTGTGCTGACGATTGTCGCGGTGCTGGCGCTGGTGATGCTGTTGATTTGGGAGTTAACAGACGATCACCCGATAGTCGATCTGTCGCTGTTTAAATCGCGCAACTTCACCATAGGCTGCTTATCCATTAGCCTGGCCTACATGCTCTATTTTGGATCGATCGTTCTCTTGCCGCAGTTGCTGCAGGAGGTCTACGGTTATACCGCGACCTGGGCAGGGCTGGCCTCAGCGCCGGTCGGGATTATCCCGGTTATCCTGTCGCCCATCATTGGTCGGTTCTCCCATAAGCTTGATATGCGGAAACTGGTCACCTTCAGTTTCATCATGTATGCCATTTGTTTCTACTGGCGCGCTTACACGTTTGAACCGGGCATGGACTTTGGCGCGTCGGCCTGGCCACAGTTTATTCAGGGCTTCGCGGTCGCCTGCTTCTTTATGCCACTTACCACAATTACGCTGTCGGGTTTGACACCCGACCGGATGGCGGCGGCATCCAGTTTGTCGAACTTCGTGCGTACGCTGGCGGGTTCGATAGGGACGTCGATCACCACCACGATGTGGACGGATCGTGAGGCAATGCACCACAGTAATCTCAGCGAATCGGTGACGCCTTATAACGTTAATGCGCAGCAGATGTACAGTCAGCTTGAGGGGATGGGCATGACGCATCAGCAGGCCTCAGCGTACATCGCTCAGCAGATCACCAATCAGGGATTGATCATTTCCGCCAACGAGATTTTTTGGGCGTCGGCGGGCGTCTTTCTGGTGCTGTTGGTGCTGATCTGGTTTGCCCGTCCGCCCTTTACCGCCGGTGGCGGTGGTGGTGGCGCGCACTAGACGAACGCGATGGGGTTCTGGCGTGGAAGTCACGCCCGCCAGAACCCGTTTTTACGCCCAGCGCGTCGCTTTCATATCCATCACGAACCGGTATTTCACGTCACCTTTTAGCATTCGCGTAAAGGCTTCTTCGACCTGCTCTCCACGAATCATCTCAATGTCTGCGGTGATGTTGTTGTCGCCGCAGAAATCCAGCATCTCCTGGGTTTCTTTAATGCTGCCGATGGACGAGCCGCTGATGCTTAAACGACGGAACACCATTGGCGTCACGTTCGGTGAAGCGTGCGGACTGTCGGGAATGCCCACCAGCACCAGGCGGCCATTGGTTTTGAGCGTCGCCAGATAAGGGTCAAGATCGTGCGGGGCCGCCACGCAGTCAACGATAAGATCCAGCGCGTTCTGGCTGGCCTGCATAGCCTGAGCATCGCGTGATACCACCACATGACGGGCACCGAGACGGCGGGCATCCGCGGCTTTGTCAGCCGACGTGGTGAAAAGCGTCACCTCAGCTCCCAGCGCACTCGCCAGCTTCACCGCCATGTGGCCTAACCCACCCAGGCCAATCACGCCAACCTTATCGCCCGTTTTCACGTTAAAATGGCGCAGCGGTGACCAGACAGTGACGCCCGCGCACAGCAACGGCGCAACACCGGCCAACGGCAGGTGCTGTGGCACCGAAACCACGAAGTCCTGATCGACCACCACGTGCTCAGCATAGCCGCCTCGGGTAGATTCACCGGTGTATTTATCCGTACCGTTATAGGTCGCAGTGAAACCGGCTTCACAATATTGTTCTTCCTGCTGCTGACAGAAATGACAGGTGCGGCAGGAATCCACCATCACGCCCACGCCAACAATATCACCCGGCGTAAATCGGGTGGCAGCGCTACCGGTTTCGCTCACCCGTCCAACGATTTCGTGTCCTGGCACCAGGGGATAATGGCTTACCGCCCATTCGTTGCGTGCCATATGCAAATCTGAGTGGCAAACGCCACAGTAAAGGATTTCTATCCGGACATCCTGCGGTTGAAGCGGACGCAGCGCGATCTGGCCGGCGGTAAGGGGCTGGGTCGCATCGTGCGCGATCAGTGCATTAATTTTCATGGTGCCTCTCATAGTGACTGGCTTTTGATAACGGAGGGCGGCAAACTCTACTTAAATAGTGCCATTATTGATAGTAGTTACCATTTGGTGACCATAAAGGAGGGAGAAGACGATGCCTGCCTGGGTAGAGGGTAAACTGGTTTTTTATGTGGATTCACCGCCGCGCCGACTCATGGATCTTTTTTCTGCCAAGTGGAATCCGATGGTGCTGCATGCGCTGTATCACTGGCCGGGAGGCCGCGCACGCACGGGCGAGTTGCAGCGAAGTTTGCAGGGGATATCAAAAAAGATGTTGTTTCAGACGCTGAAGGAGCTGGAGCAGCGCGGATTGATCACCCGCCATGTTTACGACGTGATCCCACCCAAAGTCGACTATGCGTTAACGGCGCTGGGCCAGACCTTCGCGGAACCGGTAGAGCAGCTGTATCAATGGGGGCTGGATAATCAACGGGCGCTTGATGAGATGGACGAACATGTTGATCAGGCTACATCCGACTCCGGGGATGGTAAGGCGGGGTAACGGGCTGGCGGAGCATCTTTCACGCCCCGCCGGGAACGCTGAACCTGTATGGCACGTTTCACGGCACCATACATCAGCTAACATCAGGCGTTCTGACGCCACCATTCGGCCAGCAGAACGCCGGTAGCGACGGAGACGTTCAGACTTTCCACGTTGCCGGTGCCGCCAATCGACACGCTCATATCGCCCTGCTGGAACGTGCTGTCAGACAAGCCTTCACGCTCCTGACCCAGCACCAGTACCATTTTGGCCGGTAGCACCGCGTCAGACAGGGATGTGCCCTGATGGCTCGAGGTCGTCACGATGGTGTAACCCGCTTTGCGGAAGGCTTCGAGGCCTTCATTAAAGGTTGCGCCGCTGATAGCCTGAACGTGTTCAGCGCCGCCTTCCGCCGTGCGAACCGCTGCACCGGATTCCAGTAGCGAGGCATCGTTAACCAGCAGACCTTTCACACCAAAGTGCGCGCAGCTGCGCATGATCGCGCCAAGGTTATGGGGATTGCTGACATCTTCAAGCGCCAGTACACAGTCTTTGCTTTCGGCCTTGTTAAGCCATTCTGCTACGTCCATGCCCATGCGTTTCTTGATCAGGAAGCAGACGCCGCCGTGGTGTTCAGTACCGGAAGCTTTGGTGATCTCTGCGTCATCGACCACGTGGTAGGCTTTGCGGTTAGCCGCCAGCCAGCGCAGCGCATCGCGAAAACGTGGCGTCACGCTTTGCACAAACCAGGCGCGAACGATGCATTCAGGACGGCTCTGGAACAGCGCCTGACAGGCGTTTTCACCGTAAACGCGGGTTTCTTCCAGACGCTGGCGACGAATCTGCTCAACGTCAACCACGCCTTTACCGCTAATCCCTGGGTTTTCCGGTTTGTTGTCTTCCACGACCGGCGCGCGGGAGACGGTGCGCCATGGGGAATCACTGCTGCCGTAAGCATCACGATTGTCGCTGCCGCGATCGTTGCGGCGCGGTGCGCTGTCACTGCGGCGTGGCGCGCTATCGCTGCGACGGCCTGTACCGCGACCGCCTTCTTCACTACGCTCAGTGCGCGGGCCGGATGAACGACGATTGTCTTCACGGCGAGCAGCAGGACGGCCACCTTTGCCTGTACGAGGATTCGGCGCGCGCGCGCTTTGCTCATCTTCGCCACGCACATACATGACTTTGACCTTACCACTTTTGCCTTTAAATTCGTCGTTCATTTCTTCCTCCTGCATTGAGAGCGCGAAGATTACCTGATGTGACTGCGCTTAGCTATCAACTATTGTACCTATAGAGCAATCCACATTGAGACGATCTTACCACCCTTTCATAATGGACAATATTGAGCAAAGTGCTCTAGTTCATTATCAGAGGTTTATATGAATACGGTATGCACGTCTTGTCAGGCAACCAATCGCGTTCCCGAAGAACGGCTTGCCGATGGTGCCAAATGTGGTCGTTGCGGCGAAAGCCTGTTTTCTGGCGAGGTCATCAACGCCACCGCCGCCACGCTGGACAGCTATCTGCAGGACGATCTGCCGGTTGTGGTGGACTTTTGGGCGCCATGGTGCGGCCCCTGCGTTAATTTTGCCCCGGTGTTTAAAGACGTCGCACAGGAGCGCAGCGGCAAGGTGCGCTTCATTAAAGTGAATACGGAGGCCGAGCCGGCGCTGAGCAGTCGCTTCCGCATTCGCAGCATTCCCACCATTATGGTCTTTAAGAAAGGTGAGATGGTGGACATGCTAAACGGTGCCATGCCGAAAGCGCCCTTCAACGAGTGGCTCGACGAATCCCTGTAAGCGCAAAAGGCCAGCCAGTGCTGGCCTTTTCCCTTTGTCCGACGCTTCGATTACACTACGCTTTTTCTTGTCCTGAATAATCATGTCTGAAAATGCCGTTTTGCGTTTACGTGCCCAACGTCTGGCCCGCGCCACACGTCCCTTTCTGGCACGTGGAAACCGTGTGCTTCGTTGCCAGGGATGTCTGTTGCCGGAAAAACACTGTCTGTGCGCCAGCATTCGTGTGCAGTCTGCCCGCAGTCGCTTTTGTCTGGTGATGTTTGATACCGAACCGATGAAGCCAAGTAATACGGGCCGGTTGATCGCCGACGTCTTGCCAGATACCCAGGCCTTTGGCTGGTCACGCACCGAGCCCGATCCTTTACTGCTGCAGGCCGTGGCCAGTGAGGCTTATCAGCCACTGGTGGTTTTCCCTGCATCTTACGCCGATGAAGGTCGCAAGATTGTGCATTCGCCGCCGCTGTCAGGTAAACCGCCGCTGTTTATCATGCTGGATGGTACCTGGAATGAAGCCCGCAAGATGTTTCGTAAAAGCCCCTGGCTTGATCGCTTTCCGGTGATCTCGCTTAATGTCACGGCACCGTCCCGCTACAGGCTGCGCGAAGCGCATGGCGAAGGTCAGCATTGCACCGCAGAGATTGCCGCGGCGCTGCTGCACCAGGCCGGCGACCGTGAGGCTGGCGAGGCATTAACCCTGCACTTTGAGCAGTTCCGTCAGGCCTATCTTGCCGGTAAGCCGCATCATCCCGGCCAGGAGAGGTAACACTCGCTCTGACAGGCCGATTGTCATTATTCAGGCTGGGATCTGCCCGACGGTAAAAAAGCCCAAAAGCGTTTACACTCCCCTAAATGCCGACGAATGGAGAAGGTGATGAGTCAACGTGGACTGGAAGCGCTGTTAAGACCAAAATCAATTGCGGTAATCGGCGCCTCGGTCAAGCCGGGACGGGCAGGCTATTTTATGATGCGTAATCTGCTGGCGGGCGGCTTTAGCGGCCCGGTGTTGCCGGTGACGCCAAAATATAAAGCCGTTAGCGGCGTGCTGGCCTGGCCTGATATTCACAGTTTGCCCTTCGCCCCCGACCTGGCGGTGATCTGTACCCATCACAAAAGAAATCTGACGCTGTTACAACAGCTCGGCGAGAAAGGCTGTAAAGCCTGCATCATCCTCTCCGCCCCCGCCAGTCAGCTCGCCGAGTTAAAAGCCTGCGCCAGCCGCTGGCAGATCCGATTGTTAGGCCCAAACAGTCTGGGATTACTGGCACCGTGGCAGGGGCTTAACGCCAGCTTTTCTCCTGTTCCCATCGCCAAAGGCCGTATTGCGTTCATATCGCAGTCATCAGCCGTCTCCAACACCATCCTTGACTGGGCGCAGCAACGTAACCTGGGGTTTTCATGGTTTATCGCCTTAGGCGACAGCCTGGATACCGACGTGGACGATCTGCTGGATTTTCTGGCCCGTGACGGCAAAACCAGCGCGATTCTGCTTTATCTTGAACACCTTAGCGATGCCCGCCGGTTTGTCTCGGCCTCCCGTAGCGCATCCCGTAACAAACCTATTTTGATTATCAAAAGCGGCCGCAGTCGGCAGGCACAGGCGCTGCTTGGTACGCACAGCGGTCTCGATGCCGCCTGGGATGCGGCGATCCAGCGTGCGGGCTTGTTACGGGTGCAGGATACGCACGAGCTGTTCACCGCAGTTGAGTCCCTGAGCCATATGCGTCCACCACGCGGGCACCGGCTGATGATTATCAGCAATGGCGCGGCTCCCGCCGCGCTGGCGTTAGATGAACTCTATGCCCGCAACGGTAAGCTCGCCACGCTGGGCGAGCAAACGATAGAGCAGCTTAGTGCCGTTCTGCCGGAGGGCGTCGGGCACGGCAATCCGGTCGATTTAAAGGACGATGCAACGCCGGAACGCTATCTGGCCTGCCTGGCCGTCCTGCTCGACAGCCATGATTTAGATGCCCTGATGATTATTCATGCCCCCAGCGCTGTTGCCCCGGCGACCGAAACCGCAGAGAAAATCATTCAGCTTATTCATCAGCATCCGCGCGGAAAACAGCTCACGCTGTTGACCAACTGGTGCGGCGAATTCTCCTCTCAGGCGGCGCGCCGTGCTTTTACTCAGGCCGGCATTCCCACCTGGCGAACGCCGGAGGGCACCGTCACCGCCTTTATGCATCAGGTTGAATACCGGCGTAACCAGAAATTGTTGCGGGAAACCCCCGCCCTGCCGGTAAACCTGACCCAGGACAGCGCTCAGGCCCACCAGTTGCTGTCTCAGGCGCTGGATAAGGGCATCCTGTCGCTGGATACGCACGAAGTGCAGCCCGTTCTTAAAGCTTACGGCCTCGCGACGTTACCCACCTGGATAGCAAAAGACAGTGAGGACGCCGTCACGATTGCTGAACAAACCGGCTATCCGGTCGCGCTGAAGCTCCGTTCGCCCGATGTGGCGCATAAGTCTGAAGTGCAGGGCGTCATGCTCTACCTACGTAACGCCGCCGAAGTTAAACGCGCGGCGGACGCGATTATTGACCGGGTCAGGCAGACGCTGCCGCACGCGCGTATTGAAGGACTGGTGGTGCAGAGCATGGCGAACCGGGCTGGTGCCCAGGAGCTGCGGATTGTGGTGGAGCAGGATGCGCTGTTTGGCCCTATCATCATGCTGGGTGAAGGCGGCGTAGAGTGGCAGGCAGAGAAACAGGCGGCGGTTGCTTTGCCGCCGCTGAATATGACCCTGGCGCGCTATCTGGTGATCCAGGCAATAAAAAGCGGCAAGGTCCGCAGCCGAAGTGCCTTGATTCCGCTTGATGTAGCTGGCCTGAGCCAACTGCTGGTTCAGGTCTCTAACCTGGTGGTAGATTGCCCGGAAATACAACGGCTGGATATTCATCCACTGCTGGCGGCAGGTAGCGATTTCACCTTACTGGACGTTACGCTGACGCTTGCGCCTTTTGACGGTGATAACGAAACGCGTCTGGCCATCCGACCCTATCCTCAGCACCTGGAAGAACAGGTCGAGTTGAAGGACGGTCAGCACTGCTTATTCCGCCCTATCCTGCCGGAAGATGAACCGCTGCTGCGTGACTTTATCAGCCAGGTGACGAAAGAAGATCTCTACTACCGCTACTTTAGCGAAATTAATGAATTCACCCATGACGATTTGGCCAATATGACGCAGATTGACTACGACCGGGAGATGGCGATTGTCGCCGTTCGGCAGCATCAGGGGCAGCCGGAGATCATCGGTGTGACCCGCGCGATTTCGGATGCCGACAACGTTGATGCCGAGTTTTCGGTACTGGTGCGCTCCGATCTTAAAGGGCTGGGGATGGGAAGACGTTTACTGGAAAAAATGATCCGTTACACCCGCGCGCATGGCCTGCAACAACTGAACGGCATTACCATGCCCGGCAACCGCGGCATGGTGACGCTGGCGAAAAAACTCAACTTTGACGTGGATGTCCAAATGGACGATGGCATCGTCAGTCTTAAGCTTTTGTTACAGGATAATGTCAGTTTGCCGTGTAGAGAAAAGTAAAAATCGCCCAGTTCGTCGTGGTTGATGTTATTATTTAGCGTTATGACCCTGATTTGGTGGCAAAAGGCCATACAATGAACCGAGAAGAAGTGCACTGTGATGTTGTCTAAATTTAAACGCAATAAACACCAACAACACCTCGCACAGCTGCCTAAACTGTCACAATCTGTTGCGGATGTGTCGACGCTTTATTCGCCCGCCGAATTTCGTGAGACGCTTTTGGAAAAGATTGCGTCAGCGCAATCGCGCATTTGTATCGTCGCACTCTATCTGGAAAATGACGATGCGGGCCGCGCCGTCATGAATGCACTGTATGCTGCGAAACTCGCTCGCCCACAGCTCGACATCAGTATTTTAGTCGACTGGCACCGTGCCCAACGTGGTCGCATTGGTGCTGCACGAGGCGTGACTAATGCCGACTGGTATTGTGAGATGGCCCAACAGCATCCCGATCACGTCATTCCTGTCTACGGCATTCCGGTTAATACTCGCGAGGCACTCGGGGTACTGCATCTGAAAGGCTTCATCATTGATGATACGCTGCTCTACAGCGGGGCCAGCCTGAATGACGTTTACCTGCATCAGCACGATAAATACCGCTACGATCGCTACCAGCTCATTCGTAATCCCGCGCTGGCCGACACCATGTTCGAATGGATCAACCAGCATTTAAAAGACGCCGAGGCAGTCAATCGCCTGGACTATGCTGAGCGTCCTTCCAGTCCGGAAATTAAAAATGAAACGCGTCAGTTTCGTCAGGACCTGCGCGGGTTCAACTATCAGTTTGAAGGCAACGCCGGCAACGATGAACTCACCGTGACGCCACTGGTCGGCCTGGGCAAGCGTAGCCTGCTGAACAAGACCATTTTCCATTTGATGCCCTGCGCTGAAAAGAAGCTCACCATCTGCACGCCTTATTTCAACCTGCCTGCGCTGCTGGTGCGCAATATCATTGGCCTGCTACGTCAGGGTCGTGACGTTGAGATCATCGTGGGTGATAAAACAGCGAATGACTTCTATATCGCACCCGATCAGCCATTTAAGATCATCGGTGCACTGCCCTACCTCTACGAAATTAACCTGCGTCGCTTTTTAAGCCGGCTGCAGTACTACGTTAGCAACGGGCAGCTGACCGTACGTTTATGGAAAGACGGTGAAAACAGCTATCACCTGAAAGGAATGTGGGTTGACGATGAGTGGCAGCTCATTACAGGCAACAATCTTAATCCCCGCGCCTGGCGGCTGGATCTCGAGAATGCGGTACTGATCCACGATCCGCATCAGCAGTTGGCCGATCAGCGACAGCATGAGCTGATGCTGATCCGTCAACATACCACGGTCGTTGGACACTTTCGTGAGCTGGAGAGCATCGCTGACTACCCGGCGAAAGTGCGTAAGCTGATTCGCCGTCTACGCCGTATTCGTATTGACCGCCTCATCAGCCGCATACTGTAAACCCTCAGAATGCCGCAGCCTGCCTGCGGCACTCCTTTCCTCTGCTACAGCTTAATTCCTTTCCCATGCCGGTGGAGCAGCAGCGAAACCAGAAACGCCAGCGCGCCCATCGCAGACACGTACCAGAAGAAGGTGGTCTCCATCCCTTTGTGCTTCATCAGTAACGCCACGTACTCTGCAGACCCACCGAAGATCGCATTCGCCACCGCATAAGACAGCCCGACGCCCAGGGCTCGCACCTGCGGCGGAAACATCTCAGCTTTCAGAATCCCACTGATCGAGGTGTAAAAGCTGGTAATAAGCAGTGCCAGCATAATCAGAACAAATGCCATGCCCGGACTCTGTACGTTTTGCAGCAGAGTAAGGATGGGTACGGTACAGATTGCTGCACCGGCACCGAAAATCATCATGGACGTGCGTCGGCCTATTTTATCCGACAAACCGCCAATAACGGGCTGCAGCAGCATATAGACGAAGAGCACACCGGTCATCAATGCACTGGCGGTTTTCGCATCCATACCAGAGGTATTTACCAGATACTTTTGCATGTAGGTTGTAAAGGTGTAAAAGCTCAACGAACCGCCCGCCGTAAAGCCCAGCACCATGAGGAAGGGTTTGGTGTGATTACGTAACAGGCCAATGACGCTACCGGCATCCCGATGCTCACGGCTCTGTTTATCGGAGGTTTCGTCCAGAGAGCGGCGCAGCCATAACGCCACCACGGCTAGCGCAGCGCCTAAAAAGAACGGGATGCGCCAGCCCCATGTGCGTAGCTCCTGATCGGTTAAGATGAACTGCAGCACCACCACCGTCAGCACAGCGGCTAACTGCCCACCAATTAAGGTGACATATTGAAAGGAGGCATAAAAGCCTTTGCGCCCTTCCAGGGCCACTTCACTCATATAGGTTGCACTTGTGCCGTACTCCCCGCCCACCGACAGCCCCTGGAACATACGAGCCAGTAACAGCAGGGCTGGCGCGGCTATCCCAATGCTGTTGTAACCCGGCAGACAGGCGATGACCAGCGATCCGAAACACATCATACAGACAGAAATCAGCATGGATTTTTTACGCCCGTGGCGGTCACCAATATAGCCAAATAACCATCCGCCAATCGGCCTCATTAAAAAGCCTGCGGCAAACACGCCTGCCGTCTGGAGCAACTGGGTTGTCGTATCCCCTTGCGGAAAGAAGATATGGGCAAAGTAGAGTGAGAAAAACGAGTACACATAAAAGTCGAACCATTCGACGAGATTACCTGAGGATGCACCTACTATGGCCCAGATACGTTTTTTTCTGTCGAGCAACTGCGATTGTGGATTTTTGATCACATCTGACATGCTATGCCTCGGCTCCATGCTGATAAGCAGCGTTAAAGCGTTGAGTAAAGCATGGACGGGAATAAAACGGAAAGAGGTGTTGGTTCTGGATGACAAAATGTGACTTATGTTGTTAATTTTCTGTAACAACTGAAAGTGTCAGACCACCGCGCCAGCCCGCTACGGATATCAAAAACGACCGACCTTTCTCTACAACATGTGTACGAGCTGTGCAGACAGGCCGGTGTTTTAGTGCATCAGAACGTCGTGACTACCGTGACGCCCGGTGATTCAAACTTATCCATATTGATTAACGCTTCTATGGATTGCTCGAGGCTGATGGTGCGGCCAATGAGCTTTTCAGGACAGAGTTTACCGGTGGCAATCATGTTCATCATGTCGCCGTAACGATGAGCCTGCATGCCGTGACTGCCAATAATCTCCAGTTCGTTAGCAATAACGCTGGCCATTGGAATGGGCGGTGCACTGTGTTCGCCCGCCATCAGGCCTATCTGGATGTGCCTGCCTCTTTTTCTTAAGGAATGAATGGAGTTCACGCAGGTCACAGTATGACCCAGCGCATCCAGTGACACATGTGCTCCGCCTTGGGTGATTTCTCTGATGGCTTCCGCCACATTGTGCACGCGAGCGCCATTTACTACGGCAACTGCACCCAAATCACGGGCCAGCTGCAGCTTTTCATCCGAAATATCCACCGCCACCACGTTTGCCCCGAGCGCATTCGCGATCATGATGGCGGAAAGTCCCACACCGCCACAGCCGTGCACGGCAAGCCACTGACCTGCCGACGTTCTTCCCTGATCGACCACTGCCCTGAACGAGGTAATAAAACGGCACCCGAGACTGGCTGCGGTAGTGAAGTTCAGCGTGTCCGGCAGTGCGATAAGATTTAAGTCGGCCTGCTGTATCGCTACGTATTCGGCGAACGATCCCCAGTGCGTGAAGCCAGGCTGGAACTGATGGTCACAGACCTGCTGATTACCGGTATGACATTCGTGACAAAAGCCGCACCCCGATACAAAAGGTACCGTGACATTATCGCCCGGCCGCCATTTAGTCACCGCGTTGCCAACGGCTTCAATTGTGCCTGCGAATTCGTGTCCCGGCACATGAGGCAGAGGAATATCGGGATCGTGCCCGACCCAGCCGTGCCAGTCACTTCGGCAAACACCGGTGGCTTTGACCCGAATCACCACGCCATGCGGCTCGGGAGTAGGGTCCGGGGCCGTTTGCAGCATCGGCGGCGACAGAAATGACTCGTATATCACTGCTTTCATCAGTAAACCCTCATCGTAGGCGTTCATAAAATTATACCTTTCGATTCGGAAATTACTTTTCATCTGTTGCAGGTGGATAATTATTTATGAAATTATCCTTCATCAAATTTGCGATGGTTGAGTGGATATTTCAGTGAGTCTTCTTGATAAGAAAGATCTGGCGCTGCTACGTTATCTGCAGCAGGACGGCAGGGTATCGAGTCTTAAACTTTCACAGGATTTGGATGTTAGCCCGGCTTCTGCATGGCGACGTCTGAAACGGCTTGAGGATGAGGCGTTTATTGAGGGTTATCAGGCGGTGGTTAACCGCAGAAAAGTGGGCTTTGGCGTGATGGCATTTGTCCGTCTGGTCTGTAGCCAGCACAGTGAAGCGGCAACGCGGGATTTTGAAGACAGGATTAATGCCAATCCCTATGTGCTTTCCTGCCACAACATTACCGGTGAAGCTGATTTCCTTTTACAGGTCGTGGCGCGCGACTTAGACCATTACAGTCTTTTTATCGAAAAGGAACTGCGTAAATTACCGGGGATACTGAGTATTAATTCTTCGATTTCACTCAGAGAAGTAAAGAAAACGCATCCGCTACCGGTTTAACGGTTATGCAGTTCTGTAAAGAGAATTGTTGTTGCGCTAATGCATCCCGATCAGAGAGACGTTGCCAGCTAAAGATACCTGCCGGTAGTTTACCGCATCACAACGGTAATGCGGGGAATTTGCATGCGATGAAAGGCTTTCAACGATTTTGCGGCTCCTGAAAATCCTGATAGCGACAGAAATAAAGTGGTTGGGTGCATACCGGAAGGCTGGCAGGTAACGATTTTCACAGTTTTGTTTGAGATGATGCACAGAATGACGCAGTGCGGGAGAGGATTAAAGCAGCAAGAGCGGCGTTGCAGACCCGCGGTTGTATCGGGGTCATGATGAGACGGAATATGATGGGGGCTATCTGGCAGATCGCAGACGTAAAAAAGCCCTGAACGTCAGTTCAGGGCTTCTTCACTTGTTTGATGCCTGGCAGTTCCCTACTCTCGCATGGGGAGACCCC
>NZ_QGTU01000013.1:0-30399 GCF_003182295.1 Pantoea sp. AG702
TTCGTCGGAAAATCGCTTCTTCATGGGGATGTCCTCATGTGGCTTATGAAGACATTACTAACATCACGGTGTATTAATCAACGGGGAGCAGGTCAACATAGCAATAAAGATACATGGGAATTTTATCTTCTTTTAACAAATTGCTGATACTCTTAAGAACGACTTCCAGCTCTTCTCCAGTTAGCGGTCCACTATTTGGATCTCTTCGTTTGACGGCTTCTCCTGTCAAATTAGTTTTAACTTTTATTTTTTCCAGCATTGTTAAAGCTGAGGTTTCAACTCCTACATAACCGAGCTTTTTCCACTTCGTTAGAAACTTCTTTATAGAGTTTAGTTTGTAGTTTTTCTCAGGGCCTAAATTAACATTAAATTGATAAACCGCATTTGCATCTATCGTCTTAAGGTCTATCATCCCTAACCATTGACTAAAAATCTGGTTTATGTTTTTTGTATAACCTGCACTGTATTCAGCCGAAAAGTAAGCCAAGGTAGTAAGGTAACCAATACGCATTGACTTTGGCATTTTGTCGGCAATCTTATGTGGGAAAATACAAGTCTCTTTATCTAATTGCCATTTGATATCAGAAAGCTTGAAGCTATATCCCTGCATCGTTGCAAAAATCAGATTCTCTTTTCTTAGATTACATGTTTCCATTATATTGACCCTCAGTTATCTTTTTCAAAGATTCATAGACTCTTCCAATAACTTCTTTTTCTTTTTCTGATATATGTTTGAAATTATAGTTTTCAGACATTTTAGAGTCTTTTGACCACCCCATGAGATAGCATCTCAATCCTGATTTTCGACTGATTTCCAAATTTGAACTATCAATTTCATTTGAATAGAAATAGTTCCATGAATGCCTCAATCTATGCCCCGATAAACTCTTTAATTCCGGGCTTGCTTTTTTAATAGTTGAAATTATTTTCTCATATGCTGAAACAGATAATGGTTCTCCTACCGTTTTACCTGCGCTGTGAGTTACAAACAGGAAGTCATGTTTTTTCTTTTTAGTGGTTTTACTTCTACAAGTTTGTATGTAATCGAAGATCTCCATCACTAACTCGTCTGACAATGGGATTATCCTTTCGCCGGTTTTGACTAATGGCTGATTTAGCCTCCGGTCTTCAATGCAGTCATGTCTTCTGAAGATACTCAGTGTGTTATTTATAAGATTTAGATCATTTACTTTAAGATTTAGTAACTCACCTGCTCTCAATCCGCAATTCAGTAACAAGGTAAAAATGAGCCTATTCCTCACTTGAACCTCCTTCTGAAAAGGGTTTTGACTCCCTCCGACTTCCAACAGCTTAAACAGAGTTTTTATTTGTTCTTCACTTATCGATTTGTCAGTTCTGTCATTGATGCTGAGTGAGCGATTTCGCGGGATGTGCGCCTTTATGCTTTCAATGAAACTTTCGACTTCATATCTGGCATGGATTCCCTTCATAGAATGGATCAATCCGCACAACCAATTTAGATAGCTTGAAAAAACGTGTATCCTGTAACTAAAAGTTCTGGTAGCAATCTGCTTTCCTTTTAGTAATCTTACATTCGTGATTTTTTGTTGATCGAATCGTTGCTTTGCATACCGTATCAGGTCATCGACTTCGGCTACACTTAGGAACCGCTTGGTTTCAATCCTATCAATGATGTTGATTTTCCTACTTTCCATAAAATTGCTAAGGATAAGTAGATTCGTTGCGACTATCTCCATCGTAGATGCAGTCGCACTTCTGTTCCTGACATTAGTTGTGAGATAAAGGTTCTGATAGTAAACTGGTAGCAGTGTTTCTTTGTTGAGAATTAAGCAACCGCGTTCTCCATTGCTCATAACAAATTTTTTTATTTTGAATGACATTATAATAACCCTCCGAAAACTTTACATTTAGTAATCACTACGGCTTATCATTATTTTATCGATTTAAACTTTGCAATTTTATTTTGTTATTTTTGGGTTTATTTATAATCCATTTAGATACTTAAAAAAATTTCTTTCACGTGAAAGAAACCAGTACGGCTAGTTTATTGTAGTCATACCCGATTCAAGAAGAAAAACTAATAAAGCCTTATTGCATAAGTAATACAGCGGCGCCAAAAAATAATTTGGAAAGTATCCTGTTAAATTTTACTATTTTTTAATATTAAAACTTTACATTTTTAAAATGATGACATTTAAATAGTGATTTGTATTGTTGTTCGTCCATTGTAAATATTTTCTACTTCGTTCCAGTATTCCTCTTGAATAACTTTAGCTTTACTGCGGAGTTCATCTCCCATATGAATTATCAATGCTTCTCTTTCCAACATGTCACACAGCAAAATTCTTGTTATATCTTCAGTGCTTAGCTTAAGAAGTTCAATATCATCTGTCATAAATGAATCTTCATCTGGCAGAAGATCCGGCATTGTGTCCACATAATGGTTGAGCATACTTCTTTTAATACTTAAGCCACATAGCAACACATAGTCTTCGCCCTTTTCAGTCTTTTTTACAGCGATATTAATTTCATTCTGAGTGATTTCCTTTGATAATCCTCTCAGTAGCTCATTACATTTGACCACTGACAGTATGCTTTCATAAATATAATTTCGACTCTCTTCATCTAACTCTGATGAAAAATGGAATGGGTGTAGTTGGCTATATTCGAGGTAATAGCTTAAACAAACCACAGATTTCTTACTCAATGTATTCATAGGTAATAATCTAATAGCTTCAGCATCGAAAATCTTATCAAAGGTTTCTTGACCCACAAGCCTTGAAAGGTTTCCAATATTCAGGAATTCTTTGATTTCCACATTGTCCTCGCTTTGTCGTTGTTGTTGATCTGAATACTTACTATCCAGATTTTCTCGAATTGTTGATGGTGTCAGAAACCCACTGATCGATCTCCGCCTCAATAAAAGCCACAGCTCTTGAACCTAATTTGATAGGTTTGGGGAATCTATTTTCAGAAATCAATCGGTAAATCCATGCTTTCTTGTAACCTGTTTTATGTAGCACTTCAGGTAAGCGGATGAGTCGAGTGGTTTGTGTAGTAGATGTGTTCATGATTGTATCTCCTCGTCTGTTCGATGAGTTGATACTAATACCCAGCAGATAGGCTATTGAAGGGAGTTTTGGTATATAGAATTCTATGCGTTAATCGCTTGGAAAAAAGGGAGAGGAAAAAAATTAATTTCATCTCCCACTTGCAAATTTAAGTTAAACATGAAATCCCTTACAATAAACTTCTGAGTCCACTAAGAGGAATTCCCTCCATATGATTGTTTTTATTTATAAAATTCTCAATGCTTTTGCATGTCTCTCCAGACAATGCTTTCTCAGCTAAAGGACGATCAGTTTCCTTAAGTTGTTCTTCTCCTCGAATCTCATCTGTTAATCTTGGGTAAAGAATCCTTGATAGAACGGTATTCGTTAAGGCTATTTTTTTAAACTTGGCCCACAGAAGTAAGTCCATCATGGGTAGTATTCGATAATCTATAAGCTTGATGATTTTAGCCAATCCAAATTTTTCAATTTTGCTTTCCTTGACCTGATAATCGTCCCTCCAAACAGGAAGCATAACTTTTAGTGCATTTATAATTTCTTCATCAGAGGAATTTTTAATGTCGAATGATATGAACAGCCTATTATCACTATCCTTTCTTATTACATCTTTCATAATAGAAGTTATTGGCTGATACTTGATTTCTTTTTTAAGCTCTCCCGTTCCTTTTACAAAAGAATCAGGAGCAAAACACTCAAGTGTTCTCTTTAAACTTTCAATATGTCTAAAACTTACCTGATGAATATGGCTGTTATTATAGTTAGATAATTCACCCACATTCATTGTTTGACTGATTAAGGGTTTTCCATCTAAGATCATTTCGAATGTAGTATCATCTCCTTCAAAGAAATCCATTCCTTCAAATATATTTCTCCTGACTTGAAATTCTTTATAAAACTCCCTCAAAGATAATTTTTCTACATCCTGATAATTTTCAATGTTGAACCATGACTGAAGCTCTATGTTGATCTCGTTCACCTTCATTGCGTCACCTTTCCGAGCTTAGATTCATTTTTTAATTTATTTAGATAGTCGGCATACCATTGCATCATTTCACGACGCCTATCCAGATATTGAGCATGGTTATAGGTGCCACGAATAGTATTTCTATCGGCATGAGCAAGCTGTGTCTCAATCCATGCACTATCAAAACCTTGCTCATGCAAAATCGTGCTTAGAGTATGTCGAAAGCCATGTCCTGTAGCCCTTCCTGCATAGCCGATTTTTTTGATTACCTGATTGATACTGGCTTCACTCATGCTTTTTCGGGAGTCATTTCTGCCGGGAAAAACAAATTTGAATCCGCCAGTAATCACTCTTAACTCATCAAGAAGCCTGAGAGCTTGATCAGATAATGGCACCATGTGTGGTCTTTTCATTTTCATGCGGGCAACTGGGATTTGCCAAAGATGTTTTTCAAAATCTATCTCAGTCCATTCTGCTGAGCGAAGCTCAATCGTCCTCAGTCCAGTTAGCATGAGAAGCTGAGTAGCTATTTGAGTAATTTTGCTACCAGAATATTGCTCCAGTTGTCTTTGAAACTCCCCCAGTTCTGCCACTGACAAATGTGGAAAATGTTTTTGCTTGGGTGCTTTGAGCACACCGACTAAATCTGATACGGGATTATGCTCAGCCCTGCCAGAAATCACTGCATAGGTAAAAATCTGGCGACATGCCTGACGGGTTTTTTTTAGCTTATCCAGAACTCCCCGTTTCTCCATCTTGCGAAAAACATCGAGCATCTCTTTTGCATTAATGTCTGCAATAGGTCTTTTGCCAATGTGAGGAAAAATATCCTTCTTCAGGTATTCCAGGATGTCTGTAGCATAACCTTTTGACCATGATGGTTTCTTGTGCTCATGCCATTCAAGAGCGATAAGCTCAAAGCTGTTATTAACAGCCAAAATTTTTGCAGCCTTGATATCCTGCTTCTGCTGACTCGGGTCTCCGCCTTCCAGGAGAAGCTTCTTAGCTTCTGAGCGCTTCTGTCTGGCTTCTGCGAGGCTCAGTAACGGATATGTCCCAAACACTACCCGCTTCTCTTTACCAGCTATACGGTATTTGAGTCGCCAGCTTTTGGCTCCGTTTGGAAATATTTCAAGATACATACCACCGCCATCGGAAAGTTTGTATGACTTTTCCTTGGGCTTCGCAGAGTCGATTTGTCGGGCTGTTAGCTTCATTTGGGGGCATCATTTCCATTGAACCTGTCGATGCCCCCTATCGTGCCCCCATATTGGATAAGAACGCAATAGGTGACCTTGGACCGAAATGGACCAGTTAAAAGATTTATGTTCTGATTTTTAAGGGAAAAGTAGACTTTAAGGGATGTAAACAGAAGAGAAAGTGGCGCGCCCTACAGGATTCGAACCTGTGACCTACGGCTTAGAAGATAGTAGAGCGTAATTTAACACACTGATTAACCGCACAAAATCCATGCTCGCAACAGGCTTTGTGTCGTTGAATGTCATCGAGTGCACTTAACGGTAATTCGTGTTTTTCTTGTGACGCCACATTTACGACACAGCAGCGCCACAGGAAAGATTCGAACCTGTGATTCAAACCGGCATCCAGTCAGCCTCATAAACAGACAGGATTTCGTGCGTCACCACACCGAGCATCACCACACCCTCCAGTGATTCCCCGTCAATCGTCTCACCTTCTTCTGTCACAATTCCCGTTCTGAAGTACTTCCCAACCATCGGGTAGCCGTCAACCTGCCATGCAACCTTGTTGCCCGGCACCGGAGTGATGGAACTGTCAACCAGCGCAAAGCCTAGCGGGGTATCAATACGCATAGTTAGGTTCGGATGAGGTATCTCACCAGTCAGGTCATAGCTAACTTCATCACAATCAAGAATCTTGCATGGCAAAGTCATAATCACCTCTCTGATAGATGTTGAGTATCACTTAACAACCGGAAGGTCTGAGAACTTGGTTGTGTATGCAGGTGAAAGCATTTCTCGCTTCATATCCCATGACTTTTCAATCCCCTGTCCCGCGAAAAATAAACTGGCCTTGCCGCTCTGATTTAGTCCATCAACTACACGCATTAGCGCCTCGCTGTTATGCTGTGGCCGGTATTCATCAAAAAGGTTAAGCTGAGACACTCCCTGACTGAAAAAGTCACCCAGTATGACTCCTGCCTTCATGTAGCGATGACCGTCCTGCCAAATCTGATCCAGCGAATCCATAGCAACCCGGATAATGTCACGGGTATCGTTAGAGGGTGTCAGCAACTTTCCTGCGGCCTGATTGCCGTAAAATACCTCGCCCTCAGCGTGCGGACTGGTGCGGACAAAGACGGCTATCTGTTTACAGTACTGCCTCTCCTTCCTTAGCTTTTCTGCTGCGCGTTCTGCAAAGGAGCAGACAGCCTGACGCATATCCATATATTCAGTGATGCGTGAGCCGAACGATCGCGAACACACTATCTGTTGTTTGGTCGGTGCAAATTCTTCCAGCTCTAAACAGGGCTCGCCACGAAGCTCCCTGACGGTGCGCTCAAGCACGACGTTGAAGTGTTTTCGGATGATGTACGTGCTCTGCTCAGCGAGGTCTTTAGCAGTAGTGATACCCATGGCATTTAGCTTTTTACTGATTCGCCGGCCAACGCCCCATACGTCCTCCACCGGCACCAGAGCGAGTAATTTTTTCTGGCGGTCAATATTCGAAAGATCGAGGACGCCGCCTGTCTTGGTCCATTTTTTGGCAGCATGGTTTGCCAGCTTTGCCAGCGTTTTGGTTTGCGCAATGCCAACGCCAACTGTCAGGTGAGTGTCCTGTTTGACTCTGGCGCGCACCTTTCGCCCTAAATCTTCAAGTGATGTCAGGCGCTGCATGCCATCCAGGCACATGAACGCCTCATCAATTGAATAAATCTCCACAGCCGGGCACATATCCTCCAGCGTAGTCATAACGCGGTTACTCATGTCGGCGTAGAGCGCGTAATTGGAACTGAAAACCTGAACTCTGTATCTTCTGAATTCGTTTTTAAGCTTGAAGTAAGGCGCGCCCATGGGTATCTGCAATTTTTTGGCTTCCGCCGAACGGGCAATCACACAACCGTCATTATTGCTCAGAACCACTACTGGCTTACCGCGTAAATCAGGTCTGAAAACCGTTTCGCAACTGGCGTAAAAGGAATTTACGTCAACCAGAGCGAACATTAGAAGCCACCATTCGGGTTGAACACCTGAAATATGCGGTCCTCACCCTCAGACGTTGATATATCTCGAAAAGTGGTTGTGTGCGTCTCAATCCACTTATTGGCTGCACGAAGTGTGTAATGCCAGTTCAGACGATCAAGCTCACGAACGAAGTCAAGTGTGCTGAGTGTGTAGCGGCCTTCGACGTCACGCTTAATAGCCTGACGAAAGGCAATCATGATTTCATAGTCACGGGGCATTGTTGTACCCTCCGATTTTTACTGTATATATTTACAGTAATATCAGCATATGAATTTGATCAAGCCACTGCGGTTGATATATTTGTAAAGATGTTGGTGGGAAAGGGTTTTTATTTTTAGGAGTACCGATTAAAAGACTAAACTTTAATCACTCACCCCGTAAACCTGCTCAGAGAGGAACGGAAAATTTATTGCCCGGTCGCCGGGTTTTTTTTCAGGCATCTAGACCGTCAATCGCTTTAATCCTTTTTTGCAGCTCAGATATAATTAAATCCTGCTTACTTATTTTGCAATTAAGGTCTTTGACGGCCTCTATCAGCAGCGCAACAGGTCCAGAGTAGTCCACGCTGAGATAAGTATCTTCATCAAACTCACCAGTCGGCAGTCCTATCTCATCCCTTACTGGAGTTCTGACAACATTCTTTTTGACGACTTCCGGCAGAACCTCTTGTAACTCCTGCGCTATTACCCCCGCTGATTCTATTTTCCCGTCAATATAATCAAATGTGTAACCATTTAGCTTTTCTACTTTATCTAAAGCATCCTCTATTTTAACGATATTTTCTTTCTTGTTTCTGTCCGACGTCTGGACTACGGATGTGCAAGTAACCGTGCCGGGCACATCAAGGCCACCGTTTGTCTTAAATGCAAAATAACGAGCCGTGCCAGAAAGGTTGGTTGATATCGTTAGCTGCCCTGACTGCTCTTGGTTTATTTGAGCATACGGAACGTTATTACCCTGGCCAGCAAGGAAGCGCAGCAGGAAAGGCCAGCCACCAGATGGAGTGTTCGACCTGAAGTTTACTACGGTCCCTTCTATGTTTACGTTTCCGACAACAGTGCCGCCTGATTTACCATCTAATGTTGAAAGGCGAGCATCATTCCCCTGCGCAACGGTTCCAGCATCGGTGCCGTAGGCCACACCTAAATTGGTTCTGGACTTTGCGGCATCTGCAACGTCAGACAGGTTGCCAGACTTTGCCAGTTTTCCGTTTGTCGCTGTTGCGTTATTGTCGATCTGCGTGTTCATCTCTTTCCAGCTTCTGCCGGAATAGCTGACATCTGAACCATATGGAGTGATGGTTACGTTTCCGGTCTGGGTCAGCAACGTCATCCAGTTAGCGATGCTTTGCAGTATACGGTCCATTGCTGCAGCTACTTTTTTAGACAGAGAGCTGTTGCTCATCTGGAAGCTGGTGACAATGATAAATGGCGAGCCTGCCGGCACGGTAACATCCGAAGGAACCGCCAGAGTTAATGTTGTTGCACTGTTAACTCCAGCAACCTCCATAAATGCTCCGCCTGCCATCAGCATATCTCCGGGGTTAACCCCTGCGGCAGAATCAGTGAAGTTTGTACCATTGCCTGTTACTGTTGTAGAGCCTTTGGTTAATTGCACCGTTCCGGTTCTGTACCATGCCATATTTATTTTCTCTAAAAGTAATAAGATGCATCAATGCAGGGCAATTGACATGCAATTTGCATTGCTCTTGGGTAGGTATAAAGGGGAATGTCTGAGCCGGTAGTTTTCGCTCGCGAAGTCGTTACACTATTTCCGTTCATCATCATTCCAGACAGCAGCATTTTTCTGTAGCTGTACGTTGTACCTGATCGCGTGTAATCACCGCGCTGAGTGCCTAATACACAGAGTGGTATCATGGGAAGAGAAACGTTTCCGGTCGGGCTTATCCATGCCTGTCTGTCACCAGTTGAATCAGACGTATCATAATACCCCCCAAAGTCATAATAGGCATCTGACCACATCACAGGCGGATATTTGCTTGAGTAGGTAACCTGACCGCTCGCGTTTCTTATTACGAGTCCGTATCCCGATACAGGAAGCGATGGTGAAAAACCACTGCTCACTATTACTATCTGAACGCCGGTAACTGAACCGCCCTGCTCTGAGCCGTTAACCGAACTAAAAGCAGTATATGTCCTTATAGAGTTAGAATCTTTATCAAGGAATAAAGGCGTTGACGTATTACCCCAGCGGGCGAAAACAATATAATTACCTCCCAGATTTAAAACGCTACTCGGTATATCCCACTGACCATTGATATCGACAACACCTCTGAAGGTAACAAATCCTGACAGCGATGCATCGGAAATCTCCATAAAGTTTGCGCCATTGGTAATTCTTAGCCCGTAACTCGAAGATGGGTTTTCAGCATACTGAATGGAGTAAACATCGATGTTACCTATGTCGAATGCACTGGACTGATTTGCTTTAATGGTATCTATACTTACGTTTAAGCTCCCATTAAAGCTCATCGAAGAGATGTAGTGAACCGGTGGACCTGACTGGTCTCCCACCCCAACCCTGACAACATTTCTTGGCAGGATTAACACCTTGCTGTTAGCAGGCTGAGATTTGAAACCACCATATGAGGCCGTTTGCGTTTTCACGGACGCGGTACCAAGATAGGAGGCGTATCGGGTTGATCCATCCAGAATTAACTGTTTGCCGCCATCGTCAGGCGTTATTCTTAATCCGTATGTCGCCATTAGAAAAGTTTCCCCAGCTTTGTCCTCTCTACTCCGTTGGTGTCATAGCAGGATATTCCTGTTGAATTAATAACGACGCCGCCAGAATTCCCATTGTCTCCGTACATTTCAAAGCTTCCATCATTCCTCATGATAGTTCCGCTCTTTCCTGCTACGTAGTTTGCAGAATAAAAGCTACCAATCTTGGCGAGCGTAATAGATGCATAATCAAAGATGCCTTCAGATATAAATACCTGTCCGTTTTTAACGGCAAAGGCAAGTGTCTCAGTATTATTGCTTGGGTTGTAAACAGCAAAAACATCCGACCTCACAGCAAATATGCTCTGGACAGCGCCTCCGTTACCTTCCAGTCCCAACTGAATACCTGCCACTATTCTGTTGCCGCTGGCCTGGTTTAGCTGAACCTTAACACCCCATTGCGCTGATAATTTACCATTGATGTCAGCTACTGCTGTGGATGTCTGCTGAACAGTCGCGCTGATATTGTTGTACGACGCATTCAGTTGCGAAAATTGCTGAGCGTAGGCCTGATCATTTTTTGTTATAAGAGTTGTTATCTCTGTATAACTGGCAGTGATTTTCATACCCATGTAATCAAGAGATTTATACTTTTGCTGTACATCTCCGTCGTTAGTAAGGGCGTTCTCGATAATGGCCTGATAATTATCTTCTGCTGACTGATTGAGGTTTTGTATGGCCTCACTTTTTCTCAATTCCGCATCGATATAATCGATCAATCCGGCAGAGGAAAATGTGTAGACGAAACTGACATGAATAAATGCCGAGCTGCCAAATGCATTAATCGTTCTGACATAGTAGTGGTAGGTGTGATCGACCTGAAGATTGTTATCAGTAGTGTACTGGTTACCCATGTACAGCCTTGTGGCATTGCCCTCCACAGTATCGATATTGCTGTTTGGTAGCTGTGTCTCTCCTGATGTCCAGAAATCGAACTGAGTGGACACATTCTGGATTTGAGGGATCCGGGGTGTCAGCGTTGCCTGGAAATATCCCATAGCCACATCTACCGCGCTGGGTGCATCTGGCGCAGCAATATTAAAATCAAGCAAAGCCTCTGGTGATGTCGCACCGCTGTAACCCACAGCAACAACATGGGCCGTATAGAGGCCTCTGACAAGTCCGGTAAGGCGCGTAAAGGAGCCGGGAACCTGAACTGAAAGAACAAGCTGTCCGTCTTTTTTGATTAAAACCTGGTTATAAGCGAACTGCCCTACGTTCTGCCAAGACAGTATCCCCTGAACAACCTGGCCGATCTCTTCCACTGTGTATTTGAGGTTCTGTGGCTGAGCAACACCATCAGTAGGAAGTTGTGTGAAAGGTGGACGCTCGATAGGCTTACCAATCGCATCACCCCATACCTCAGATGTTTCCTGCTTGAGCGTTAGCTGGACGCCATTCTGGACGCCGAATTTCCAGTCTGTAACGCGCATCTCGACATTAATGATTCCCAGCGAAGGGAAGTTAACTTTGACATACATTCCCGGCCGATAGCGGTATCCGCTCAGGTTCAGCGTGACATTCAGCGTCCGTGATATCCTTGTGCGCTTGAGCTTAATATCTGCAAGCCTCTGCGCCTGAAACTCTGATGTGACAAAGCGCAATTTGAGGTCCTGAGATATTTCCACCCCGTCTTCATCCACCCAGTCTGATACTGATACGGCCGGAAAATCTACCTCTGCAAAGCGTTGCTGTGGGTCATTAAACGTCCCTTTGACAGTGTTAACACGCTCAGCCTGTGACACCTCAGGCATGATCTCGATATCACCAGCCAGTTGACTCTCGCTGATGACCTCTGATGCTGGCCCGTAATAAGCACCCACAAGAATGCCGTGCTTTCCGGCGATGTAAGTGGCCTCGCCTGAACACGCAGACAGCATAGATTCGAGGATACTGGCTTTATTTTCGCTCATGTCGAATTCGCCATTGATGGTGTATCGTCTTTCTGTCTGTCCGTCTGCGCCGCTGACAATCTCATCAGATATATTTGCAGCTTCTTTAAACTGGTCCCAGTTGATATCCGCGTCAGGAACCTTCAGGTAACTCCGGTAATAGTCGAGGATGCAAAGTGCGGCATTGTTGCTGTAGTTAGTTGCACCGTTTCGCGGGTCATACACCTTGCGACCGAGTTTCTCTACCGTGATGTTGGGAATGCCAGAAGGAAACTTTTCAGAGTCAAACTTGAGCGTAACCCTGAGCCAGCTTATCCCTCTGCCAATCATGTCTGATTTCCATGACGGCGCGTTCTCAAGCATATACGGATCAGCAGTCTGGCGGTCAATGTGGACTTCATAAGAAACCTTATCGCCATATGTGGAAATGTCATCATCTCCAAGGTAGACAGCGCCAATGCTCGTTATGGGATGACCGGCCAGCGTTATAGCGAGGTGAAGAAGCTCTCCGTCTGTCTGATCACCCTCCTGCTCTTCGGAAAAGAAAAGCGTACCTGCAGAAAGTGACCTTCCATAAACCACGGTCTTTGCGCTGGCGGCCGCACGCAGAACCTGCTTGCGCTCCTGAGCATCCCTGTAACCATCGAGGCTTGGTTTCTTAGCAAGCGCCTGAGAGGCAACCTGCGCAGCAACGGTAATGACCAGGGCGATAGCATAGGCCTCATTTGCCACGGCGATACCACCGGCAACAGCAGCCACAACTGGAATAGCAGCAGGCATTATCTCACCCTCCATGCACTTAACAGATTGCCACGCAGACCAACCAGCCCAGACTCTCCCGGCACCCAGACAGACCCGCCGTAAAACACCCCGGCACAACGCCTGCCGGCATTCTCTACAACTGCAACGTCTCCGCGCTGTATCATCGTCGGACTTACCTCATCAAGAAACCGGCCAAGCACACGCTCAAGGGATCCGCCGCCGCGCAACAGTGCTTTCTTTGCTCCGGTCTCGCTGTCATATTTACCGCGAAACTCATTTGCAAAGTCCTCGCCACACATCGCCTCTACACAGTCCGCAGCAAACAGGCAGCAGTCATTTTTACCCCATGAAAAAGGCCGCTTTTCAGCGGCCTTGATTACGGTGACGAGTCTTTTCTGCCAGTCTGGATGTTTCATAAAACCTCATGAATAGGTAAAGCCCGGGGCATCCTTTTTGCTGCCCCAGAAAATCGAGCGGTCTGCCATTTGCGCCACGTAACGAAAGATACGGTCATCCGACTGAGCCGCCCTGTGTGATTCATCCGTATAGCGGTCCGGGAAAGGTCGCTGCCAGTCATCGAAAATATTGCTCACGGTATACTGCAGCGCATTCGTCTCGCCTGCTGTGGCACCTGTACTGGATACCCGCCCCTGGAATATGAGGTCTGCAACCTGTGGCTTACCGTTATCGTCGATAGCGACAAGGAAGATTTCGGCAGTTCGCCCTACACACCTTTCATTCAGCGTTTTGGCAAAGAGCGACATATCCAGACCGGAGAGCGTCATTTTCAACTGCGTGGGGCTCGTCGTGTTAGTCTCGCTCACATCATCGACAGATCCCATGCGTCCCATACCGTAATAGACAAATCCGTTTATCACGATGGTCCCTGTGCCGGAATGCACATAGGCGGTTCCTGACTCAAACTGGATGTTTGCGGCCACGACCACCGTCACGCGATCTCTTGAAAGCCAGTCAACCATTGAGTCAGAAAAGGGTGAATACATCATCAGAATGCCTCCTCAAACTCGATAGTCGTCGAAGATATCAGGCCGGGTGCGCGACGGATTTGTCCCTGAGAGTTATCCTTTAGCTTGAATATACCCCAGGGATTTTGCACTTCCAGCGGAGCGTTAGCGGCAGGTGATGAACGTAGCATAGGCGCAAACTGAATAACCGCGACGCCAGATGCGTTGCTGGTCACATCAGCGGTGACTTTCTTCAGTTCGGAGTTAACCGTAAAGTAGTCACCAGCTCTCAGAACCAGCGTGTTTGCTGACCATCCCTTTGTTGCCAGTGCTACTCCGGTCTGATCAGCATCAGAAACAACCGGATTTCCGGCCGGGGCCTTACCGTCACGACCCCAGTCTCGAATCCTCACCCGCCCGTACTCACCATCCAGTGCAGCAATTACAGCCTCAATCTTTCTGGCCTGGTCCTCTTCAAGCACAGAATACTCAACGGTACAGGCCCAGCGGGAGCCGGGAAAGCGTACCGTCTGAGATGCACCATTGAAGGGGGAGCGGAATGTTTTGGTGTTTGATTCGAGGTGCCAGCTAAGTGAGGAAGGATTTGGACCGGGCCATTCCAGTACATCTGCCATTGTTTACTCCTGTGTTATACACCCAGCAGGCGGCGACCCTGCCCCCGGTTCTGGAAGTCCTGCAACATATCCTGCCTTGCCTGTTTTGCCCCGTCCGTGGCACCTTTGCGGGCAGCCTCTTCCATAGCGCGCTCCAGTGCCGCATCTCCACTGCCGCTGACCTGAATCGTCTGGTGGATGATGACATCACCTGACCTTGCGCTACCTGACTGACCACCATCCACCATCCTGACACCGAGTGAACCATCCGGGCCTCGCTTCAGTGGCATTATTGCCTCTGGTCCAGCCTCGCCAAACACGCCCGCACCCTTCGCAAATGCAAAGAATTTCGGCGAATCGTATACGCCGCCACTGTAGGCGCTGAGTGATGGTGAGTCGTAAACACCACCTTTGGCATTAGGACGGAAAGAAGGCACGGCAAATGACTGACCGGCTGACGCCCCTTTGCTGAACAGGCCACCAAATCCACCGGCAAAGCTGTCACCAATCCCTACCAGCGACTGACGGATAGCTATACGGGCTATATCAGCAAGAACAGAGTTGGCGAAGTCAGAGAATGAAGCCTTACCGGTTGTCACAAACTTGACCAGCGCATCTTCCATTCCGCTGATGGCGTTGCTGAACAGTTGCTGAGACATTGCAGATACGTTCGCAGCGCTGTCCTGATATTCCTGCCATGCACGCTTAGCGCCGGCAGTAAAGTTGCCACGCAGGTCATTCATGCGCTGCATATGAGCATCGTAGTTGCTTAACTCAGTTTGCAGGGCTTGCTGCTGTAGCTGGATTTCCTGGTCGATTTCCTCACGGGCAATATCACTCGTCGCCTGAGCCCTGCTCTGGCGAAGCTGTGTGATTTTGTCGTTGTAGGATTGCTCAAGAGAAAGGCGCTGCGTGTACTGCTGCTGTTCGTTCTGGCTCAGACCGCCGCCGGCGAATAGCTCGTCCGTAGCGTACTGATTCTGCCGGTTGGTGATTGTGCGCGTGATATCGGCACGAGCTTTATCAAGTGCAAGCAGCTTCTCGCGCGTTTCAATCTGGCGCTCAAGCACCGCATTCTGCTGCAGCTGAGAGGTGATGAGGTCTGCACTGGTAAGCAGTGATTTCTGGTCAGCGGTAAGCGTCTGCTTGCTCTTGATATCTGCAAGTTGCTGCTCCCACTTAATCAGCGCCTGTTGTTGAGCACCAATCTTCTCGCCGGTATCAGCCTGGCTCATTAGCACCTGCTGCTGCTGGCGCAACTGGTCAAGCATTCGAGAGCCGGAGTCTTCTGTATAGGATTTCCCTTTGGGCTGTTGCGGGTCCTTATACATATCGTTGATGCGTGAGACTCGGCGAGAGTATTCCTCTGCTGTTATTGCACCAGCTTTGAGGAAGCTATTCTCTTTATCAATTGCCTTGGCTCGCCGCTCCGAGTTACTCATTAACTGCTGCCCAGAGCGATCAGCTTCTTGCTGCGTCTTAAGCAGCTTCTGCTCAGCTAAATCATGGCTTGAAATGATGCCGGTCAATGTGCTTTCAGTAGAAACCTGCGCCTGAAGCTCGTCACGCTGGCGGATCATATCTTGCAGGTTTGTTCCATTGCTGTTTGCAACTAACCTGTTCCATATGCCGCCCTCGGCCTGCCTTTTTTGTGCGTCAGCTATATTTTCGTTCAGCGTGGCAAGCTTATCCTGAATAGTTTGCTCTCGACCTACACCGAGCATTGCGTCCCAGGCTTTGCTTGCAGAACCGGTAAGGGAGTTCCACGCTGTTTCCAGGCTACCCAAGCTCGCCTTGATGTCATCAGACCTCTTTTGCATGGCTGATGAGTAGGCTTCACTGGCGACCCGCGCAGCATCTTGCTGGTTGCCTTCTTCTTGTAAGGCCTTAACCTGATTGTAGGTGGACAGCGTCAGAAAATGATACTTATCGTTCAGGCTGGAAATTGCAGCAACTGGATCTGCTGCTATTTTATTGAAGTCGCCAACTAATTCGTCTGTGGCAATGCCGGTAGCTTTGCTGGTCTGAACAATAGCTGCAGTCACTCGTTCAAGCTCTCCGCTAGCTACCTTGCCAGCGGATATTAGCTGATTAAGGACGCTTGCGGCAGCGCCTGTTGTGGCGCCTGTGACGGCAGATACTCTGGAGGCCATGCTTCCGAGTTGGCCGGATGTTTGTCCCACCAAGTTACCAGTGAGAATAAGAGATTTATTGAATTCATCCTGCTCCTCACTCCCTTGATGGTAAGCCAATCCAAGTAAGCCAACCGCACCTGCCGCAAGCGTGAAGGGGTTAATAAGTCTGGCTACATAAGTTCCTACAGCTTTTGTTGCCGGGCCAATTCCGCCAAACATGTCTTTGAGCTGTCCGCCCTGCTGGAGTAAGACCATAAAAGGACTTTGACCGCCTGCCAGGCTAACAGCTATATCGGTCATTTGGGCCGGAATCATGCGCATTTGATAGGCTGCTTGCTTGGATGAAATCCCAGCCTTGCCCGCAGTGTCGGCAAACCCAGTTAACCGACCTCGCGCATCCTCAATTTTTTTTGAGTATTCGCTAAATGTGTCAGTGTCGATAAATCCTTTAGCCTGAAACTTAGCCAGCTGTCGCTGCTGATCGTCTAAACGGTTCAATGCGGCGTTTACCGGGTCAATCCTGTCGAGGAGGTCGGAAAGTGATTTGGCTTCCTGCTCAGTTGCCTTAGCTGTCTTTCCAGCTGTGTCAGCCGCTTTTTGCCCGGCCTGCGTCATCTTTGTCAGTGCGCCAGCTAGGCCTTCTGCATTGCGTTGTGCACCTGTACTGTCGATGACTATTGCAAGTCGTGATTGTTGTTCGGCCATGTTTTCTCCGGGCATAAAAAAACCCCGCCGGAGCGAGGTTTATAGGTTTGCATTGCTTTTATAGTTGGGATGAATAGTAATTGCGAAACTCTTGCCGAACCGCACTGGGAAGTTGGTTCACCAACTCATCTACACTCCCTTCGTACTTTTCTTTGAGATTGCTTGGGTGCATATTGGGGCTTGCTTTTTTCATGCGAGAAATCATTTCATCAACTGAGGACCTGTTAAGCGAAAAGTCATCATTTCCACGGATGAAAAAGGCATCAAAGGACATATCTGTAGGCTTAAAGCTTGCCGACTGCTGGTCGTTGAGCGCAGATTTAACATCGCTCCCGCAGTGCTTGCACTTTACAGCTTCCGGTTTGATTGCCTCTGCACAATAAGGGCACTTAACCAGCCCCTCATTGAGCTGAGATTGCTCAATGGCTTTGTAGTCTTTACCAATGCACAAAGAATGAATGAGGGCGACAATGAAAAGAAGCGCCCCGTAAAGCCACCATTCAAAGAAATTACGACCTTTTCCTTTTGCGATCGATGCAGGTATACATCCAAGAATCGCACAAATCACCAACAGTTCCATTTAATTACCCCATGAGGTTTCATAGGAGTAATCCTAAAGGGAAATTGATGCAATGGGAAGCAAGAAACCCGCCGTAGCGGGTTTTAAGGAGGCTTTAGGTTAGCGGAGTCGAACCGCAGGCAGCATTGACTACAAAGCACATCATGGCGGCAGTTGCAGCGTCAAAAAATGATAATACCCATACGTAAGTGTTTTTATTCATAAGCTTCTCCTTTTCCTCAGGACTAACAGTGGCTAGATAGTTTTTGATAACAAAAAAAACAAACATAACCATGAGGACGAGTAGCCAAAAAAGCTGCGCATTAAGATTACCAACTAACCCTAGCATCGCTAGCCTAAAGCGGAGTAAACCATACCTTACTAACGGGCGTTAAACAAGTTTAAACGCCATAAAACATAAGCACTGATCATCTATCAGGATTTCACCAATTTACCTTAGAGGATATGTTGAGCACTCAGCCCATCCATGCTTGGGGCATGAGCGCACACAGCATTTCATACCAATCGATTACCTCTGAGGAATATATGCATAAAATTCAAACAAATGCAGATGATGAAGGCAGGATTGTGGCTCTTCAAGTTGGTTTTGCCGCACTGGTTGATTTGTGGGGGAGAGACAATCCTGAAATGAAATCCAAGCTCATAGCTTATTTAGAGTCTACAGGGATGGATCCCGAAAACAAAAAGTCCTCTTCCTCATTCCATGAGCTGATTGAAGTTATTCGAGGACTGGAAGATATGCGCGGATAGTTCCATCGGGGTTATACAAAATAACCCCATCTTTACTTTCATCGTCCATATTTCTCTCCGGTTCAATGAGCCTTTTCCTGCTTTCTCTCCCACTCATCACGATCTGCGTCATCCAGTGCGAAAATAGCAGCATCGAACTCATTGCGATCTATAAGCAGCGGCTCGTGACTGAGGTAAGAGTTGATGTCTTCTAATGAAAGCGGTAAAGGTGCTGCAGCCATACCGGCATAACGCCTGCTGCGGCTGATTACTGCGTAAGCGTTCAGTATCTCAGTGCAAACTCCGTCGATTTCTAGTTCAGGAATCGGTGGCAGACCCAGTCGCTCCCGGGTCCACCTGGCTTTTTCACCCTTTTCGCCGCCATAAGTGCTGAGCCAGCTCTGAGCCGCTAGGACTTTCCCACGGTTTCGTTCTTCTGCTCTTCCTTGCCTGCAGCGATGTCTGAAGCCGTTTCGAGGACAGCCCAGTAAAGCTCGGGATGCTGAAGCAGCAGCGCCTTACCCTTCTCTGCAGAATACTCAACTGCCGCCTCTTTGCCGCCTTCATCAGCTTCTCCCACGCCCTCCCAGTCAATCAGAAGATGCTTGGCGACCGAGTCAATCAGGAGATCATCGGAGATTTCAGTGACGTCAATCTCTGCTGGATTGAAGTCTGGCGTGCCGACCTTAAATCGGGCATCCAGCTTGTCGATGTGCCGGCGCACGATTGCGTTATGCGATCGGAATGCCGGATTGCTGATTGAGCCGACCTTCAGCTTCAGGCCTTCCATTGGTGTAATCCAGCGCTCTGAATTGACATCCAGCTTGGGTGTTTTGAGGATAAGCATGATTATCTCTGTGATAAGCCCGCCGCACCGGGCGGGCCAAAAGTGTTAAGAGGCGGTGACGGTAATCGCAGTGGTAGCCGTGTAGCTACGCACTTTAGCGGTGATGGTTGCTGAACCTTCCTTCACACGCGTAACCTGCGCCGTTTTCTGTCCGGTTGATGCAACGGTTGCCACTGAAGGGTCTGAGGATTCCCATGCAACGGTGTCCGTTGAGCCCGCAGGCGTCAGCGTAGCGGTGAGAGTCACATTAGAACCGACGGCGCCGGTAGAAGTGGCCGGAGCTACACTCAGCGATGTTGCTGCCACTACAGCCGAACGCGTAATGGTTGGTGGGGTATCGGCAGCAGTGATATTCAGCTGAACCTGCACGATGTCAGTGTTGCCACCGTCAGGCCAGTCTCCATCAACCTGTACGGCCGGGAAGTCAAACACGTACTTGCCTTCGTCATTCTCCAGCGTGAAGCCGAACTGCATGGTTTCGCCTGACAGCGTTTTCTTCCAGGCATTGTAAGCCTCTTTTGACCATGACAGCGTGATGCTGCCGGACGGCGTGAACGTGGTCGGGATGTTAGCACCGGCGAACGGGTTGCCACTACCGATACAGCGCTGCGTCTGCAGGTTGTTGTCGAACTGGATATTAAACGTGTCGACACAGAATCCATCTCCGCCGGTCACGCCATTCAGCGAGATAGCAGTAACCTGCTTGAAGGTATAGCGAAGGTCTCCGGCACCATCAACCGGACTGGAGAAGTAACTGGTGTCATCGGCTTTTGTGTCGAAGCCAAGGCCAGCAAAGGTAACAGTGGCTGTGATATCGCCGTCATTAGGAATCGACAACTGGAACGTACCCACCTGACAGCCGCGGGCAATGGACGCTACACCAATGTCTTCAGCATAGGATGCTACAGAGAATGCGATGCGGTCGTTGCCCATGTTGAGCACATTATTGTCCCATTCCGAACCGAAGCAGGACGCGAGGAAATCGTCATGCTGGCCCCAGCGGAACTTAGCGCCCACATCGCCGCCTACATCTACCGTACCGGTAGAGCGGCCTTGCGCCATGCGTGACCCGCCGATTTCGTCATTGTCGATCATGTTCTGCGACGGACCCACACCGAAGCTGCTGCGCTTCAGCAGATTCCATGTGCCTGTCGCAGGCGTGGTGCCGGGCGTGGTTTCGCGAATATACGCGGTAACGACCTTAGCGCCTGAGCTCATAATTAATTCTCCATGGTTATGCGCCTCATACGGCGCGATAAGGTATTTGAATGTTCATCTGCGCCCAGCCGTCCGCTTCACCAGCATCAACAGCGCTTACCGCGAAGTAGTCCAGCCTGCCATCCGTTTCGAACTCAAACAGCTCGCGCAGCTTGTCGGCCGTCTGCGTTATCAGCAGCGAACCAGAACCGGCAGGTACAAATATCTGAATGACAGCAATGCCTGTACGCTGAACAACGGGACCAGCGCCGATTTCGTTTGCTGCTGCCATGTCGGGAATATTGGTCAGCCGCGCCCAGATTGATTTACCTGAAGGGTCGTAAGTTGGTCCGTTCGGATAGCTGACATCTTCTGAGGCAATAGCCGTCTGCGCCGTCATCCGGGAGATGATGGCGTTCCTGATTTCAGTGAGCGTCATTTGTAGGCCTGAGTTACACCGTGGAATGAGACGCCATAGACCCCGGCTGGAGCCTGCTCTGAATGCCCGTTTTCAAGAGCTTCAGCGTATGGCAGGTTGTTCTGGATATAGATGACTGAGTAAGGCTTTCCGTTAGCGATAACAGCACTGCCGCGCTGTATTGCTGCGCTGCCCGTCTTGTCTGGCTCGGATGGTTGACTGTAATCAGCAGAACCAATACTTACGATGTTGCCATTACGGAAATAGCCATCCTTAACTGGCGAGCGGTAAACTATCTCCGTAAGCAATGCCATCGAAATAATGCGAAGCTTCTTTCCGACCTTTTCCTCTACCAGTCCTGCGAACAGTGAAGGGTCGTTATCCCATCCCTTTGCCATTACTTCCTCCTTAGTTGCATCCGGTAGGTTGCAGCGGCAGGGTCTGGTGATAGGGTTACGATGCGATAGGTTTGCTGCAGACCGGTAACCAGGTCGGGCGCGGTAATGGTGTGACTCTCGCCGGGCTTATCTGTGACCTCATTAGCCAGCGCAGTAAGGCGCAGGTCTCCATGCAGGATGTTCACGCCATCGATACGGCTCAGTTCATACCGTGAAAGCACGCCTCGGCCGGAATAGCTTCGGGTTATCTCGCCGCCTGTCTCCGTTACCGGATCCCACCCAGCCTGGACTTTATAGCTGCCAGTGAAATCATGCACCGCATCAGCCAGGTCGGTGTCAAAAGCCTCAGCAATTGCAGCCTGTAGCTCTTCTCGAATTCCCATCATCGATACACCCTGAAAGCGAGAGGATTACTGCGCCATGGCTTGAGCAACGCGAGAGCCAACTGGACGTCTTCAGGCAGCGAAGAATTGCCAAGCGACTGTGATGATGCGTAGCTCTTCGTTACCCTTATGCCGTCAGCATCAACCGTTTTGCTCGTCAGCGCGCCTGATTCAGTCTGCTGCTTGTACAGAACGCCAGCAGCAGATGCAGAGGCCAGAAACGCGCCCGCCTGCTTGACATCATCAGGAGTGACATCTGGTAATCCCTGCATGTTTAGCGCGGTCAGGTAGGCATTAGCCTGAAGCACCGCACGCGCTTTCTTATCTGCTGTCGTCCAGTCAGCACCCAGCAACTCATCCACGTCAGCGACGGTAATGTACGTTGTCATGTTCACTCCGTGCTAAATGGGGCCGAAGCCCCGTCGGTTACTCTTGCGGCTGCTGTGCGGCTTTAAGCTTCTCAAGCAGAGCTTCACGCGATGCATTGCCTTTGTACTCAACGCCAAGTTCATCAAGCTTTGTCTTGATATCAGTGGCGCTGAGGCTGTCGAGCGGGTCCGAGCTGTTATTGCCGCCCTCTGAAAGCTTTGCGTTAGCCGCGTCCAGTTGCTGCTGTAGCTCGTCATTGCGCGCCTGAAGTGCAACCATGTCGGCAGCAGTGGGTTGGACGCCAGACCCATTTCCGTGAGCACCTTCGTCATCAACAGGCGCGCGGGCATGATCAACACCACCTGTTTCACCCACGGTCTGCGGACCAACAGTGATTTGGCCGTCTTTCTCAGCAAAACCCCAACGAGCCTTCTGCTCTGGGTCGATTACATTGTCTTTTACGATGGTCATCACGAACTCCTGTAAAGCCCCGAGTTGGGGCTTATTTGATTAAGCTGAAACTTTAGAGGTCACAAACGCCAGTGGGATTTGCTTACGGCTAAACTTGCGGTCCCAGTTAGTTGCCAGAGCCAGGTCAGCCCAATTAGCAGAAACAGGACGAGAAGTGCCGGGCGTGCCAGTGATGGTGGTGCTGTTGAAGGAGTAACCGAGGGGATGCAGCACGAAGTTACGACGCGTCCACAACGTTTCTGCACCACCACCGTTACCACGGGCAGGCTCACGATCATATTCCATATCATCTTCGTCCTGCTCTTCGGCATAACCGATAGCTCCTGGGCCAAAGATAACAGAGAGATACTTCGCATCAGCACCGGTGCCGATTACAGGCAGGCCATCGTCGAGTACAACGATCATTTGCTGATATCGGCCAAACTCTGGCACCTGATCTGCGATTGGCGTGAAATCAATCAGGTTCAGGATTTGCAGCTCAGTGTAAACAGCGGAATGCATTGCAATTACGCTCAGCGCCTTGGTGCCGTTCGGTGTAATGATTTGGGGAGTGTAGTCACCCATTGTTGCGCGGGCGCGGATGATTGCTGCTGCAGTGATTGGGCCGCCTGCATCAACAACCATATCACCGGTTGCGGCAACGTTGTCGTTGTACAGACCTACGACTGTCGCGATAGCTCGACGCTGAGCCACACGCTGCCAGTAACTTGTCAGGCGGCTTGCAACAAACTCCAGCGGATCCTGATTGGTGATGTTCTTCACTAGGTTCATGGCGTTCCAGCCTTCGTTCAGGTATGCGGCGCGGGCCTGCATGCTTGAAGAGGTTACTGACAGTGGCACAGCAATGTCGGTGTAGACGTCATTCGAGTAGTTGCTCTCAATCGACGCATCCAGGTCAACCCACCATGGAATAGTGAAGGTGTTGGATGGTGACGCCAGCAGTGAAGACATATCACTGTTATTTACCAGAATACCTGACTGGAAAAATGCTGTCTTTTCAGCGGTATTAACCTGCATGTAGTCGCGCAGTTCGTCGCGGAAAACTACGTCAGAAAGAATGGTTGGCATTGCTTAAATCCTTATTTGGATGCCTCATGCGCTGCTTTTAGTCGCGCATGTTCGGCGGGGTTGTTTCGGCGAAGCTCTACGCGCTCCATGCCGGATAATTGCTCCCATGTTTTGGTAACCCGGTCACCACTCTTAGGCGCGGCCCCGCCGCCACCTGCCTGACTTCCGCGCACGAGGGATGCGTAACGCGGAGAGGTTTCGAACTCTTTCTGCAGGTCAGCGAGGGTGCTGACCGTGAGATTGCCTGACTCATCAGTGATGCGTACCAGCCCTTCTGCCACCTTCAGGCGGCGCGCAATGAACTCGGTAAGGATTTCGGCGTTAGAGCCATCTGCAATGGCCGTTGCGACGCGAGTAGCCGCAAGGTTGATGTCTCGCTGTTCAATGGAGCGGCGAAGCTCTGTGAGGCTGCTGCGCTCGCGCTCAAGCTCTGCTTGGGAGCTTTGGAAAAGCTGCTGATAATTGCCTTCCGCTGCCAGACGCTCTTCTTCTTTGCGACGAGCATCTTCTTCTGCTGCACGGCGACGCTCCTGCTCGGCTTTTTTCTCTGCCAGAAGCTCGTCACGCTGGCGTTTAAGGCCGCTGACGTCTTGCTGGGGGATGCCGTCTACCTGTAACAGATAGACCTCGCCCTGCTGCACATACAGCGCCTGTTTGGCTTCTTCGAGCTGAGCGAATTCCTCAGCGGTAAGCTGATATTTCAGAGTCATACATTCTCCTGAATGGATGTGTGCTGGCCCGGCCAGCAAATTAGAAGTAATTTATAGGTAAAGGTGATTAATGGGGGGTAAAAAAATCGTGTCATCAGGCCAATTAAGCAACGGACTTCTTACTCTTGCCGGAACTATTTTAGGCGCCGCCATAGCGGCACTCAGTGGTATTGGAGCAGCACAAATAACTAGTAAACAGGCCGCTGAAGCAGCAGATAAAGCTAACTTAATCCACTCACGTTCATCTTGTCTTCAATCGGCATCATTACAAGAGCAAAATCTTCGGTCCCACGCCTCAGTATTTTTGGGAAGCATTGGTGCCTTTCGCAATACGCTCTCACATCCTCAATTATATAAAAAAGAGGATTTCACAAAAAATATGGATTTGATAGTTGTGAACGGAATGGAAACAAGCGCTTTCACAAGCACGGCATTATCAGATTTGACTATCAGGTTGTCTGATAGCGCCCGAAAATTAACGGAAATGACCTCCAATACCTCTAATGAGGAATTAACGATTAATGCACTGCTGTATAATCAACTTACTGAAGCATGGTTAAAACAATATCGACTTGATTTGGATCAAATAAGTAAAGAGCGTAGTCAATGTGAGCTTAAATAAAGGCATGTGGCTCAAGCTCTTGTAACTGTTTGAGCGTATACTGCTGACCTGACTCGCTATCAACAAATCGCTCAATGCTCAGATCACCCTTACTGAATAGCTTGTAGCGTGCCGGACCGAGCACCTCTTTTTGAAATGATTCAGGCTGTCGTGCAAGCCATTCACCGTAACTGGTGTTGCTACTGACCTGCTCAACGCCGTCCTGCCCTTTTGACGGGCGCGTGCTACCGGGAATCTCTCGCTGATACTCTGGCTTGAGAACCGGCACGATTGAAGATCGGCATCCCCAATGAGCAGGAGGCTTTGGCCCATCCAGTGGATATACCTTCCTGTCACGAGCGCGGCATACCGGCGTTGTTCTGCTGTCGAGCGTTGCTATCCAGCGATGGCCCTCAAGTATGTCGTCATTCTGCTTCAGCGTTTCCGCTCGTGCAGACGAGGCAACGTGGTTAGTCATCGTCCTGACCAGTGAGCCGATCTGCTCCTCATGAGACACGCCCAGTGAGGTAAGGCGCCTGAAGATTTGCTTCTGCGTCTCACCGAGAGATGAGCCGATAGCGATTTCGCTGAGGATATCAGCCGTTTTCTTGCTGCCGAACTGCGCCAGCGCGCCGGTGATGTCGATAACCTGCCTGCCCTTGCCTACTGCAAGCTCCAGCGGGTCAGCCAGTACAGCAGCAGCAATCATTTCTGCCGATGGCTCAGCGAGGCGTACAGAGGCTTTGACGATTTGACCGAGCAGCTTGCTGTTAAAGGTGAATTCATATTGCGCAAACTCACCCAGGTCGAGCTTCTGCTGCTGTGAAAGCTCTCCGTAGATAGCGTTCAGGTCACTCCTGAGCGCTTCTATTTGCCGGTTGTATCGAGCAGTCGCATACTGGCTAAGCCCTTCGTTAACGGCCTCTTTAGCGCGCCTGATGGCCTTGCGGACGAGCTTAGCCGCCTTGCCAGCCAGACCTGAACCAAATCGCTGTACATAAACCTGATGGCGCGTGGCGGCGTCTGTGGTGTAACCGTCTGCGCTCATGGTTATTCCTCAGTGACTGAAACGGTCTCAGTAGTAACGGCATCGCCTTCAATTGCAGGCTCTTCAGCACGTTCTGCGTCAATGTCATCATCGTTGCGGTCAGCATCAATAATTGCCGCCTGGCGAAGGTTGGTGCGAAGGTCTGATTTAGCAATGAAGCCCTGCTGCCAGAGCTGGATTTGCGCGAGAATCATCTGCGCATCCATCGTCTCGTCAAAGAACTCCTGATTCAGCCAGAACACAGTATTGGTCATGTCAGCTTTGCCACTCATATACAACTGGGCGTCCAGAATGGCCCGTTTGAGAGCTTCACTGACGTTACCGGCAATCGTACCCAGCACACTGTTATCGCTGCTGTAACGGATGCGGGCTGCTTCTGCTGTCTCGTTCTGCCCTGACTGCTGCACAATGCGCGCACCAATCATCAGCATCTGGTTCTCTTTCTCCTGCATAAGCTTCAGAGCTAACTGACTTTCACTTGCCTGCAGCATGATTGCGTTGCCATCGGAGCCAAGGGAATAACCCCTTGTTGAGCCAATCTGGATTCCGCAAGGGTTCCATGACTCGAAAGATTGCTGGTCGATATTGGTCGTGAAGAAGAGTGTCGGCTGGCTACTGATGAATCCTGACTCCTCCACCGTGGCGCTGTTGCCATAGTGAAGCACGTTCACCTCAGCTAAATCTTCAAGGGGTGCCTTGTCAATGCGAGCGTCGTTGCTCTCAGCGCCAAAGAAGTAGAACGGGATGTGATCGAACCGGTTTCCATTGAAGTCAGTCGGGTATACGTCAAGCTGTGGAGATTCATACTGATCGTCTTCATGCCACATGCGGTGACGGTACACGCCGTCTTCCAGGGTCAGTGCGCGGTACTGCTTTTTGACGTCAAAGGTGAATTCATCGTTTTCAGCCTTGTTATAACACTCAGCGAAAACAACCAGTGTCAGCTTGCGCACACCATCAATCACGTCTTCTCGCCAGTTGATGATGCTCAGCGCTTCATAAAGATGAATGTGAGCAAATCGCCCTGCTGTCTGTGCGCGTGTGGGGCGGGTACCTTCCGGTGCATCACTGGTCGGGTAGTCCACGAAGAATCCACCGCGACCGGTATCGAGGTCTTCACCTACCGCCTCTTTTGAAAGCTGCTCAAGGCTGGTTCCGTCGCCGCTGGCGTTTTCGATGAGGTATTTAACCGAATCCGGCAAATCAACCTCAGCAGTTTTACGGAATACTGCGCCAACCAGCCCTTGTCTTGTGCGGCCGGTGATGTTAAGGAACATGGCGCGCTTAAGCAGTGCTTCGTAGCGCCCATTATTCTCTTCGCTGTTATTGGTTGGATCAGGCATCGGAAGGTAAAGAATGCCCTTATCCTTCACAGCCCTGCTTCCGGCCACACAGTCTTTGACAAGCTGCCATGACTTTGCGGCATCGCTGTATTCTGCTCTTGCGTGTGAAAAGTTAGCCATAGTCGCTTATCGTCTGAAGGTAACAGGAGCCGCTTTGAGGACGCTGCGTTTCTTCTGCGTCACGGCGAAATAACGGAAGCTGTCAGCTCCGTGTGATGTGTGGTCATGTAAAGGCTTGTCTTTCCAGCACCCGCGCTTGTCGTCCCACTCTTTGCGGTAACCTTCAAGTGCGATGATGCCGTCAGCACACTTGTGCTCGTCAAAGGCACACTTAGGGAGAATTTCACGCACCTGCTCTATGCCGTCATCGACGCCAAGCTTTGGCACCACCTGAAAGGTGATCGTGTATCTCACGCCATCAATTTCGTAGCCCTCTCGGGCCAGCTCACGGCGTGATTTCGCATCGGAGCCAAACTCACGGTTGTCGATGTCATGCGGCCCCCAGTGAGCGGCGTACTCATATCCTCTACCCTTCAGCACCTTCATGTAGTGCCGGAGGCCCTCGCCTGAGTTCTCGTAGTAGTCGATGACGTGATATTCCTCGCCAACGATGCGCACAAACCAGATGGCCGTGGAGTCGCCTACGCCGATATCCCAGAACGTGTGAACCGGCAGGTGTAAGTTGTCAGGCAGCGTGCCAATACGCTTCTGCTCGTATAGCTTGCGGAACTGCTTGGCGTAGTAAGCGCCCTCAACCGACTGCTGAAATGCCTCTGCCGGTATCGATGGATACTCGCGCTTCATGTCATCGCCGAGCGTTTTCTCTTTGGCGTAATACCAGGCTCTCTGACGCTCGTTTGTCACCACACCATGCTTCGTCTCAATGTCAGCGAAATAATCGCTCAGGCGCTGCGGGATTGGCTCTACGGGGTCGATTGCATACAGGGGATTCTTCCACCATGAGAAGAAGAAAAACTTCCAGTCTAACTGTGAGAGTTGCTTGCCCTGAATGAGCGCCTTTTCTGCCGACTGGCAGTAATCGAAGAAGTAACCCGCCCGGCCCTCCGCAGTGCTTTCAATCGTCGTGAAACAATCGCCTGAAACTGCCTCAAAAGCACCGGTAACAATCTCGCGGGCCTTGTCCGGGAACTTAGCGCATATCTTGCCGAACTCGGAAACATGCAGATAACGAAGCGTGCCACCACGGAAAGACGTACTGATATAGAGTGAACCGCCCTTACTGAATACCAACTCACCCGCTGCATCGTTGCTCGCAGGGTTGGCTGCCTTAATCTCATCCGGAAGGCGGTCATAGGCATATTTGATCTTCTCGCGAAAAAGGCGCTTGGCGTCATTGAGGGTGTGAGCTATCAGAGCGCATTTGGCTGCTTCGAACAAAGCGGCGTCGAGCTGGATGATGCAGACTTCGGTCGTGAAACCTAGCTGGCGAGCTTTCAGGATGATGTTGCGTGTATGCATGCCTTCGAAGTATTCGAGCTGCTCAGGCGTCATTTTAAAACGTACCGGCTTACCTTCTTTGTCAGTGATCCAGTAGAGGTGATTCAGGCGCCAGAGTTTGTCTCGCAGAAGCTTAAGGTGTTCTGGCTTCATGCTCACCCCTTAGCGAGATCGTCCATCAGGTCGGAAAGCGTGCCTACCACATCATGTTCTGTTTTAACTTGCTCACGGAATGCCTGTACCGTTACGTGCTTACCAAGTAATTCAAGATTCTTAACCTTATCTGGCCATTTTATTTTTTTCAGTAGGCCAGCAGCATCACCAGCAATTTCAGTGACATCAATTCCTGACAGGCTGGTACGCCAGACTTTGGGCCAGTCCATTACCGGCTTTAGTTCTCCATTGGCAAGTAGGATGTCCATAACATCCATTTCATCTATCTCAACTAAGCGACGTAACACATAAGCAGCATCAATATTAACTTGCTCGTTGCGTTGTGATTTCAGATCGGCGATTCTGCTCTGGACGTCAGGTTTTGTGAGGTTTTCATGCCCTGATGCACGGGCGGTCTTTTCGCTATACCCCGCCCGAATTGCCGCTTGCGTGGCATTCAAATCGATGAGGTACTCGCGACAGAACATTTCTTGTTTGTCGGTGAGTGCCATTTATAGACCCAAAGGAGAAGTTGAGTTATGGAATTCTGGGAAAACTATCTTATCGCGCACGTAGATTGTTCTGCTGAAACGGTGATTTTTGATGCCATCAAAGAATGCCAAATAAGTGGCCTTCTTAATGGCTGGGTTCTTGAAAATGAGCCCTATCAGCACATTAATTGGTGGCTATGCAAAGGAGAAGTTAAAGTCGGATTACAGCAAACTAGGGAAAATATTGCTATGACAAGCGTGGTTCTACCTTACACCTCTGAAGAAACGCTTGAACAAGCTAACGATGTTACCCGCGAGCTATTTATGCTTTTTAACAACACAAATCATATTTTAAACAGCACACTTTGAGATAACCTAATCATCGGGCGTACTCTCAAATGCGCCCGATGATGAAAGTCATTTCACTAATTAAACTGACTGCTTACTATTTTTTACTGTTCAAAAAATTGGTTCCCTAACTCCTTTCTGGCGCGCAATCAATCGGCGTTCAGCAATACTTACCACCTGATCATGATCAAACTTTTCATGCAAATAAAGTACGTTTTCAAACTCATAGCCTACAGGCTCAAAATAGCAGTCAACATCTTGCATTTGTACTTGTTTACATAGCCAATCACCATATGAAGTATTCCCATCGAACCAAAAAATCCCATGAGTCAATAACGCATCTATAGCTTGCTGCACCATACTAAAATCCTTCCAGAAGTTTTCTACTTTACAAATTTGTAAACTACATCATGTGATTTCATTAGTGAAATAATAATTCACTTAAATAAATTGTGTCACATACCCTTTTAGCCCTGCTAAGTGCTTTTCGGAGGCTTCGATTCGCTCTATGATGGTGAAATAATTCCGCTGATCGGTGTCAACAAGTCCAGAGACTCATGATTGTTACCTTCTAAGGCTGCTTTTCACTTCCGAGATTACCTGCTGCTGCATGCGATTAAGGTCAGCACGGTGACGTTGACCAGCCCCCAGTATTAGATACAACCTTCAGTTAGTAATGTCGGTGGGTTTTTCTTCATGTTTCCCGTTTCGCCAGCCTGCTGCAAATTC
>NZ_QGTU01000014.1:0-26318 GCF_003182295.1 Pantoea sp. AG702
GACGTGACCGGTTCAGTAGAGCTGCCAGAAGGCGTTGAAATGGTTATGCCAGGCGACAACATCAAAATGGTTGTTACCCTGATTCACCCAATCGCAATGGACGAAGGTCTGCGCTTCGCAATCCGCGAAGGTGGCCGTACCGTTGGCGCGGGCGTTGTTGCTAAAGTTATCGCTTAATTGTGATATCTGATGTGGCCGCGTAAGCGGTCACAGCAAGACAGAAGAGGGCACTTAGGTGCTCTCTTTTTTTTGGGCTTAAACAGGCTACCTGAACGTTTTCCCTACAAAGGGTAGGTTTGAAATAAAAACGATTCGCATTTACACTGTGTGCACGAAATAGACTGAGTGATGAAGAAATGTACGTCTGTCTGTGTAATGCCATTAGTGATAAGACCCTCCGTGAAGTCGTGCGCCGCTACCAGCCGAAATCTATTCAGCAGCTTCGCCAAATCGTACCCGTGGGTAAGCAATGCGGTAAGTGCATTCGTGTCGCCCGTGAAATCATGGATGAAGAGATGCAGCAGGTTCCGCAGTATAAAGAGATCGCCTGAGCGCTTTCTTTCCTGGGACATGATAATACCCACAGTTTTCATCGCGTTTTTTTGACTTCTTTTTAACCGCATCTACGCTCAAATAAACATGAGCGGAGGACGTGAAATGAAGGGCGATGCGAAAATCATAAGTCATCTCAATAAACTGTTAGGGAATGAACTGGTTGCGATCAATCAGTATTTTCTCCACGCACGGATGTTCAAAAACTGGGGGCTGATGCGTCTTAATGACGTTGAGTACCACGAATCCATTGATGAAATGAAGCATGCGGACAAATACATTGAACGCATTCTGTTTCTTGAAGGCATTCCAAATCTGCAGGATCTGGGACGACTCAGGGTCGGAGAGGATGTGGAAGAGATGCTGCAGTCCGATCTTAACCTTGAACTTGAAGGCGCAAAAGATCTGCGCGAAGCGATCGCGTATGCCGACAAAATTCATGACTACGTCAGTCGGGATATGATGATCGAAATCCTTGCGGACGAAGAGCACCACATCGACTGGATCGAGACCGAACTCGATCTGATCAAAAAAATGGGCATTCAAAACTATCTTCAGGCGCAAATCAGAGACGAATAAGGCTTTGCAGGACGATCATTCCCCAGCCCGCGGCGGCCAGAAAAGGGCCAAAAGGAAGCGGGCTGTTCATATACAAGCGCTTGTGGATAATAGCCCTGACCGCAAAGGCAAGCAGGGCTGACACACTGGCTATCAAGGCAATCCACGGCAGAGCCTGCCAACCACACCATATGCCCAGTGCGGCAAAGAGTTTGATATCGCCGTTACCCAATCCCTCTTGATGCTTTATCTGGCGATACAGCCAGGCCAGTAGCCAGAGTGAACCGTAACCTGCGACGGCACCGCCGACTGCCGAGGTGACGGAGAGCGGCACAGCGAAAAAGAACCGCGACAGTCCCAGCCAGAGTAAAGCGCCCGTCAGCACATCCGGCAGCAGGAAGTGGCGCTGGTCAATAACCGCAAGTAACAGAAGCAGGCAGGACGCCACCAGAATAAATGCTGCGGTAAGGGGGCACGCGTTAAACACGATCACCAGCATCAGGCAAAGCAGGGCGCCCGTCAGCTCAAACAGCAGGGGCAGCACGCCGATAGCCTGGCGACAGGCACGACAGCGCCCCTGAAGACACAGCCAGCTGATTAAGGGGATTTTATCGCGCCACAGGACGGGGGCCCGGCAAAGCATGCATCGCGAAGGTGGCGTCCACAGCGCGCGGAACCAGTCGGACGGTGACACCGTGGGCGAGTAACGTTGGCAGGCCAGGGCAAGAGTGCTACCCAGGGCGGCGCCAAGCGCCGTAACAGTCAACAGGATGATAAGCACCGCATTGCCTCAAATGAACTGACATGTCGCCTCAGCCTGGCGGAAGGCCCATCTGACGTCGCGGGCAAGATAAGCAGAGTGGAGCGCCCCTCACAGAGAAATTGCGGCTTTACATCTCTTATTCATCATTTTGTGCGGGCTGTGCCAGCACATCAGTTTCCACTTTTCACCGGCAAATTCCTGACATGGGTTGCTTCCTGAGCAAATATACGTATAATGCGCGGGCCTACCGATATTGGTAGGCGCGATTCGAGCTGAATCGCAGACGGCAGAATGTTGGGCCGTCTGACAATACTCCCAACTGTGGAGTTATATGCTGAACGATTACACTCTCCCATCAATCGTAATGGGTTCGAGTAGTAATTTTTTTCGTCTATAAAATGTTTGGAGCCTTGGTCTCATGTCGAACCAAAGAATCCGTATCCGTCTTAAAGCGTTTGATCATCGTCTGATCGATCAATCAACCGCGGAAATCGTCGAGACTGCCAAGCGCACTGGTGCGCAGGTCCGTGGTCCGATCCCGCTGCCAACCCGCAAAGAGCGCTTTACCGTTCTGATCTCCCCGCACGTTAACAAAGACGCGCGTGATCAGTACGAAATTCGCACTCACAAGCGTCTGGTAGACATCGTTGAGCCAACTGAGAAAACCGTTGATGCTCTGATGCGTCTGGACCTGGCTGCCGGTGTTGACGTGCAGATCAGCCTGGGTTAATCAGGTCATCGAGCGATTGAGAGGTTGAAACAATGATTGGTTTAGTCGGTAAAAAAGTGGGTATGACCCGCATCTTCACTGAAGATGGCGTTTCTATCCCAGTAACCGTAATCGAAGTTGAAGCGAACCGCGTTACTCAGGTCAAAGGCCTGGAAAACGATGGTTACCAGGCAATTCAGGTTACCACCGGTGCTAAAAAAGCAAACCGTGTGACCAAACCTGAAGCTGGTCATTTTGCTAAAGCTGGCGTAGAAGCTGGCCGTGGCCTGTGGGAATTCCGCACCGTTGAAGGTGATGAGTATGCCGTAGGTCAGAGCATCAGCGTTGAAATTTTCGCTGACGTTAAAAAAGTAGACGTAACTGGCACCTCTAAAGGTAAAGGTTTCGCAGGTACCGTTAAGCGCTGGAACTTCCGTACCCAGGACGCTACCCACGGTAACTCCTTGTCTCACCGCGTTCCGGGTTCTATCGGTCAGAACCAGACTCCGGGCAAAGTGTTCAAAGGCAAGAAAATGGCAGGTCAGCTGGGTAATGAGCGCGTAACTGTTCAGAGCCTGGACGTAGTACGTGTTGACGCTGAGCGCAACCTGCTGCTGGTTAAAGGTGCAGTTCCCGGTGCTACCGGTAGCGACCTGATCGTTAAACCAGCTGTGAAGGCGTAAGGGGATAGCAATGGAATTAGTATTGAAAGACGCGCAGAGCGCGCTGACTGTTTCCGAAACTACCTTCGGTCGTGATTTCAACGAAGCGCTGGTTCACCAGGTTGTTGTTGCTTACGCATCAGGCGCCCGCCAGGGTACTCGCGCGCAGAAAACTCGCGCTGAAGTAACCGGTTCAGGCAAAAAGCCTTGGCGTCAGAAAGGCACCGGCCGTGCGCGTTCAGGTTCTGTAAAGAGCCCGATCTGGCGTTCAGGTGGCGTGACCTTTGCTGCGAAGCCACAAGACCACAGTCAAAAAGTTAATAAAAAGATGTACCGCGGCGCGCTGAAAAGCATCCTGTCCGAACTGGTACGTCAAGATCGTCTGATCGTCGTCGAGCAGTTCTCTGTTGAAGCACCGAAAACTAAGTTGCTGGCGCAGAAGCTGAAAGACATGGCGCTGGAAGACGTGCTGATCATCACCGGTGAACTGGATGAGAATCTGTTCCTGGCTGCGCGTAACCTGTACAAGGTTGACGTGCGTGATGCAGCGGGTATCGATCCAGTTAGCCTGATCGCCTTCGACAAAGTCGTTATGACTGCTGATGCAGTTAAGCAAGTTGAGGAGATGCTGGCATGATCCGTGAAGAACGTCTGCTGAAAGTACTGCGCGCGCCGCACGTATCTGAAAAGGCATCTAGCGCGATGGAAAAAACCAACACCATCGTACTCAAAGTAGCTAAAGACGCGACTAAAGCAGAGATCGTTGCTGCTGTTGAGAAGCTGTTCGAAGTAGAAGTTAAAGACGTAAACACCCTGGTTGTTAAAGGTAAGGTTAAGCGTCACGGACAGCGTATCGGTCGTCGTAGCGACTGGAAAAAAGCTTACGTCACCCTGAAGGAAGGCCAGAATCTGGACTTCGTCGGCGGCGCTGAGTAAGTCGGAGGAGAAAGACAATGGCAGTTGTTAAATGTAAACCGACATCTCCGGGTCGTCGCCACGTCGTTAAAGTGGTGAACCCAGAGTTGCACAAGGGCAAGCCGTTTGCTCCATTGCTGGAAAAAAACAGCAAATCCGGTGGCCGCAACAACAACGGTCGCATCACTACCCGTCACATCGGTGGTGGTCATAAGCAGGCTTACCGTCTGGTTGATTTCAAACGCAACAAAGATGGTATCCCGGCAACCGTTGAACGTCTTGAGTACGATCCGAACCGCTCTGCGAACATCGCACTGGTTCTGTACAAAGACGGCGAACGCCGTTACATCCTGGCCCCTAAAGGCCTGAAAGCCGGCGACCAGATTCAGTCTGGCGTTGATGCTGCGATCAAAGCAGGTAACACACTGCCGATGCGTAACATCCCGGTGGGTTCTACCGTTCACAACGTAGAAATGAAACCAGGCAAAGGCGGTCAGATTGCTCGCTCAGCCGGTGCTTACGTGCAGATCGTTGCGCGTGAAGGTTCCTACGTTACCCTGCGTCTGCGTTCAGGTGAAATGCGTAAAGTCGAAGCTGACTGCCGCGCAACACTGGGCGAAGTCGGTAACGCTGAGCATATGCTGCGCGTTCTGGGTAAAGCCGGTGCAACCCGTTGGCGTGGTGTTCGTCCGACCGTTCGTGGTACCGCGATGAACCCAGTAGATCACCCGCACGGTGGTGGTGAAGGTCGTAACTTTGGTAAGCACCCGGTAACCCCGTGGGGCGTTCAGACCAAAGGTAAGAAGACCCGTAGCAACAAGCGTACCGATAAGTTTATCGTACGTCGCCGTAGCAAATAATATTAGAGGATAAGCCATGCCACGTTCTCTCAAGAAAGGTCCTTTTATTGACCTGCACTTGCTGAAGAAGGTAGAGAAAGCGGTGGAAAGCGGTGACAAGAAGCCTTTGCGCACTTGGTCCCGTCGTTCAACGATCTTTCCTAACATGATCGGTTTGACCATCGCTGTCCATAATGGTCGTCAGCACGTTCCTGTCTTTGTTTCCGACGAAATGGTTGGTCACAAACTGGGTGAATTCGCGCCGACACGTACTTATCGCGGTCACGCGGCTGATAAAAAAGCCAAGAAGAAATAAGTAGGAGGAAGAGATGGAAACTTTAGCTCAACATCGCCACGCTCGTTCTTCTGCTCAGAAGGTTCGCCTTGTTGCTGACCTGATCCGCGGTAAGAAAGTGTCGCAGGCACTGGACATTTTGACCTACACCAACAAGAAAGCGGCTGTACTGGTCAAGAAAGTTCTGGAATCTGCCATTGCTAACGCTGAACACAACGATGGCGCTGATATCGACGATCTGAAAGTCGCGAAAATTTTCGTCGACGAAGGCCCAAGCATGAAGCGCATTATGCCGCGTGCAAAAGGTCGTGCAGATCGCATCCTGAAGCGCACCAGCCACATTACTGTGGTTGTGTCCGATCGCTGAGACTCTGGAGACTAGCAATGGGTCAGAAAGTACATCCTAATGGTATTCGCCTGGGTATTGTAAAACCATGGAACTCTACCTGGTTTGCGAACACCAAAGAATTCGCTGACAACCTGGACAGCGACTTTAAAGTACGTCAGTACCTGACTAAGGAACTGGCTAAGGCGTCTGTATCTCGTATCGTTATCGAGCGTCCGGCTAAGAGCATCCGTGTGACCATTCACACCGCTCGTCCTGGCATCGTGATCGGTAAGAAAGGTGAAGACGTAGAAAAACTGCGCACGGTCGTGGCGAAAATCGCTGGCGTACCTGCACAGATCAATATCGCCGAAGTCCGTAAACCGGAACTGGACGCTAAACTGGTTGCTGACAGCATCACTTCACAGCTGGAGCGTCGCGTGATGTTCCGTCGTGCTATGAAGCGTGCGGTTCAGAACGCCATGCGTCTGGGCGCGAAGGGTATTAAAGTTGAAGTTAGCGGCCGTCTGGGCGGCGCCGAGATCGCACGTACCGAATGGTATCGTGAAGGTCGCGTGCCGTTGCACACTCTGCGTGCTGACATTGACTACAACACCTCTGAAGCGCACACCACTTATGGTGTAATCGGCGTTAAGGTATGGATCTTCAAAGGCGAGATCCTGGGTGGTATGGCTGCTGTTGAACAACCGGAACCGGCTGCTCAACCTAAAAAGCAGCAGCGTAAAGGCCGTAAGTAAGGAGAGTCGCTATGTTACAACCAAAGCGTACAAAATTCCGTAAAGTGCACAAAGGCCGCAACCGTGGTCTGGCGCAGGGTACGGATGTTAGCTTCGGGACTTTCGGTCTGAAAGCTGTTGGCCGTGGTCGTCTGACTGCCCGTCAGATCGAAGCAGCACGTCGTGCTATGACCCGTGCAGTTAAGCGTCAAGGTAAGATCTGGATCCGTGTATTCCCGGACAAACCGATCACCGAGAAGCCGCTGGAAGTGCGTATGGGTAAAGGTAAGGGTAACGTCGAGTATTGGGTTGCCCTGATCCAGCCTGGTAAAGTCCTGTATGAAATGGACGGCGTACCAGAAGAGCTGGCCCGTGAAGCATTCAAGCTGGCAGCAGCAAAACTGCCTATCAAAACCACCTTTGTAACTAAGACGGTGATGTAATGAAAGCAACAGAGCTGCGTGAAAAAAGCGTTGAAGAGCTGAACACTGAGCTGCTTAATCTGCTGCGTGAGCAATTTAACCTGCGCATGCAGGCAGCATCTGGCCAACTGCAGCAGTCTCATCTGCTGAAGCAGGTTCGCCGTGATGTTGCGCGCGTTAAGACTTTACTGACTGAGAAGGCGGGTTCGTAATGACCGATAAAATCCGTACTCTGCAGGGTCGTGTCGTTAGTGACAAAATGCAGAAATCTGCGGTTGTTGCTATCGAGCGTTTCGTGAAGCATCCAATCTATGGAAAATTCATTAAGCGTACGACTAAGCTGCACATCCATGACGAGAACAACGAATGTGGAATCGGTGACGTGGTAGAAATCCGCGAATGCCGTCCACTGTCCAAGACTAAGTCCTGGACTCTGGTTCGCGTTGTAGAGAAAGCAATTCTGTAATAGAATCTGCCCTCTTTAAAAATCGAATGAACGGCTCGCAAGAGCCGTTCATTTTTTCTACCCATCTGCGAGAACCGGTGTTATAATGCCGCGCCCTCAATTATGGGGCTTTCAATCGACCTGAGGTCTAGGTCCCGAAGTAGTAGTTGACATTAGCGGAGCACTGAAATGATCCAAGAACAGACTATGCTGAACGTCGCCGACAACTCCGGTGCACGTCGCGTAATGTGTATCAAGGTTCTGGGTGGCTCGCACCGTCGCTACGCAGGCGTCGGCGACATCATTAAAGTTACCATCAAGGAAGCAATTCCACGTGGTAAAGTTAAAAAAGGTGATGTCCTGAAGGCGGTAGTGGTGCGCACCAGGAAGGGTGTTCGTCGCCCGGACGGTTCTGTCATTCGCTTCGATGGTAATGCATGCGTTATTTTAAACAATAACAGTGAGCAGCCTATCGGTACGCGTATTTTTGGGCCGGTAACTCGTGAACTTCGTACTGAAAAGTTCATGAAAATTATCTCTCTGGCACCAGAAGTACTCTAAGGAGCGAACAATGGCAGCTAAAATCCGTCGTAACGACGAAGTTATCGTGTTAACCGGTAAAGATAAAGGTAAGCGCGGTAAAGTTAAGAACGTCCTGTCTTCTGGCAAGGTCATCGTTGAAGGTATCAACCTGGTTAAGAAACATCAGAAGCCTGTTCCGGCTCTGAACCAACCAGGCGGCATCGTTGAAAAAGAAGCTGCTATTCAGGTTTCTAACGTTGCTCTCTTCAATGCGGCAACCGGTAAGGCTGACCGTGTAGGCTTTAGATTCGAAGACGGCAAAAAAGTCCGTTTCTTCAAGTCTAATAGCGAAACTATCAAGTAATTTGGAGTAGTACGATGGCGAAACTGCATGATTACTACAAAGACGAGGTAGTCCAGAAACTCATGAGTGAGTTCGGCTACAATTCTGTCATGCAAGTCCCTCGGGTCGAGAAGATCACCCTGAACATGGGTGTTGGTGAAGCGATCGCTGACAAGAAACTGCTGGATAACGCAGCAGCTGACCTGGCAGCAATCTCCGGTCAAAAACCGTTGATCACCAAAGCACGCAAATCAGTTGCAGGCTTCAAAATCCGTCAGGGCTATCCGATCGGCTGTAAAGTAACTCTGCGTGGCGAACGCATGTGGGAGTTCTTTGAGCGTCTGATCACCATTGCTGTACCGCGTATCCGTGACTTCCGTGGCTTGTCCGCTAAGTCATTCGATGGTCGTGGCAACTACAGCATGGGTGTACGTGAGCAGATCATCTTCCCAGAAATCGACTACGACAAAGTCGATCGCGTTCGTGGTTTGGATATTACCATTACCACTACTGCGAAATCTGATGATGAAGGCCGTGCTCTGCTGGCTGCCTTTGACTTCCCGTTCCGTAAGTAAGGTAGGGTTACTTAATGGCTAAGCAATCTATGAAAGCACGCGAAGTTAAGCGTGTGAAATTAGCAGACAAATTCTTCGCAAAACGCGCTGAACTGAAAGCGATCATTTCTGATGTGAACGCTTCCGACGAAGACCGTTGGGATGCCGTTCTCAAGCTGCAGAGTCTGCCGCGTGATTCCAGCCCTTCACGTCAGCGTAACCGCTGCCGTCAAACAGGTCGTCCGCACGGTTTCCTGCGGAAGTTTGGGTTGAGCCGTATCAAGGTCCGTGAAGCCGCAATGCGCGGTGAAATCCCGGGTCTGAAAAAGGCTAGCTGGTAATTGTCACCAATTGAATCACGGGAGTAACACAGATGAGCATGCAAGATCCGATCGCGGATATGCTGACCCGTATCCGTAACGGTCAGGCCGCGAACAAAGTTGCGGTCACCATGCCCTCCTCCAAGCTGAAATTGGCAATTGCCAACGTGCTGAAGGAAGAAGGCTTTATTGAAGATTTTAAAATCGAAGGCGACATCAAGCTGGAACTGGAACTGACTCTTAAGTATTTCCAGGGTAAAGCTGTTGTAGAAAGCATTCAGCGAGTAAGCCGTCCCGGCCTGCGCATCTATAAGAAAAAAGATGAGCTGCCAAAGGTAATGGCTGGTATGGGTATCGCTGTCATTTCTACATCGAAAGGTGTCATGACTGATCGTGCAGCGCGCCAGGCTGGTCTTGGTGGCGAAATTATCTGCTACGTAGCGTAATCGGAGGAATAAAATGTCTCGTGTTGCTAAAGCACCTGTCGTTATTCCTGCCGGCGTAGAGGTAAAACTCAACGGTCAGGTAATTTCGATTAAAGGTAAAAACGGCGAGCTGACTCGTACTATCAATGATGCTGTTGAAGTTAAGCATGCTGACAACGCTCTGACTTTCGCTCCGCGCGAAGGTTTCGTTGACGGCTGGGCGCAGGCGGGTACTTCTCGCGCGCTGCTGAACGCAATGGTTATCGGTGTTACCGAAGGCTTCACTAAGAAGCTGCAGCTGGTTGGTGTTGGTTATCGTGCTGCCGTAAAAGGCAACGTAGTTAACCTGTCTCTGGGCTTTTCTCATCCAGTTGATCACCAGCTGCCCGCGGGTATCACTGCAGAGTGTCCGACTCAGACTGAAATCGTGCTGAAAGGCGCTGATAAGCAGGTGATCGGCCAGGTTGCAGCTGACTTGCGCGCCTACCGTCGTCCTGAGCCTTATAAAGGCAAGGGTGTCCGTTACGCCGACGAAGTCGTGCGTACCAAAGAGGCTAAGAAGAAGTAAGGTAACACTATGGATAAGAAATCTGCTCGTATCCGTCGTGCGACCCGTGCACGTCGCAAGCTCAAAGAGCTGGGTGCTACTCGCCTGGTGGTACATCGTACCCCGCGTCACATTTACGCACAGGTAATCGCCCCGAACGGTTCCGAAGTTCTGGTTGCTGCTTCTACTGTAGAAAAAGCTATCACTGAACAACTGAAGTTTACCGGTAATAAAGAAGCCGCAGCTGCTGTAGGTAAAGCTATTGCAGAACGCGCAATCGAAAAAGGCATCACTGGTGTTTCTTTCGACCGTTCCGGTTTCCAATATCATGGTCGCGTCCAGGCACTGGCAGATGCTGCCCGTGAAGCTGGCCTTCAGTTCTAAGGTAGAGGTCTAAGATGGCACACATCGAGAAACAAGCTGGCGAACTGCAGGAAAAACTGATCGCGGTAAACCGTGTATCTAAAACTGTAAAAGGTGGTCGTATTTTCTCCTTCACCGCACTGACTGTAGTGGGTGATGGTAACGGCCGCGTTGGTTTTGGTTACGGTAAAGCGCGTGAAGTTCCAGCAGCGATCCAGAAAGCGATGGAGAAAGCCCGTCGCAATATGGTTAATGTCGCGCTGATCAACGGCACCCTGCAGCACCCTGTTAAAGGTGCGCACACTGGGTCCCGTGTGTTCATGCAGCCGGCTTCAGAAGGTACCGGTATCATCGCCGGTGGTGCAATGCGCGCCGTTCTGGAAGTCGCTGGAGTACATAACGTTCTGGCAAAAGCCTATGGTTCCACCAACCCGATTAACGTGGTTCGTGCAACTATTGACGGTCTGGGCAATATGAAGTCTCCGGAAATGGTCGCTGCTAAGCGTGGTAAATCCGTTGAAGAAATTCTGGGGTAATCACGATGGCTAACACTATTAAAATCACCCAAACCCGTAGTTCAATCGGCCGCTTGCCTAAGCATAAAGCCACTCTGGTTGGCCTGGGTCTGCGTCGTATTGGTCATACCGTAGAGCGTGAAGATACGCCAGCTGTACGCGGTATGGTCAACGCGGTTTCCTACATGGTTAAAGTGGAGGAGTAAGAGATGCGTTTAAATACTCTGTCTCCGGCCGAAGGGTCTAAGCACGCTACCAAGCGTCTGGGTCGTGGTATCGGTTCTGGCCTCGGAAAAACCGGTGGTCGTGGTCACAAAGGTCAGAACTCTCGTTCTGGCGGTGGCGTACGTCGCGGTTTCGAAGGTGGTCAGATGCCTCTGTACCGTCGTCTGCCGAAGTTCGGTTTCACCTCTCGCAAAGCAATGATCACCACAGAGATTCGTCTGTCTGATCTGGCGAAAGTTGAAGGCGGTATCGTCGACCTGAACGCGCTGAAAGCAGCCAACATTGTCGGTGTTCAGATTGAATTCGTTAAAGTAATTCTTTCTGGTGAAGTTTCTGCACCGGTAACGGTTCGCGGCCTGCGTGTCACCAAAGGTGCTCGTGCTGCAATCGAAGCTGCTGGCGGTAAAATCGAGGAATAAGTAGCAGATGGCTAAACAACCGGGATTAGATTTTCAAAGTGCCAAAGGTGGCTTTGGTGAACTGAAACGCAGACTGCTGTTTGTAATCGGTGCACTGATTGTCTTCCGTATTGGCTCTTTTATTCCGATCCCTGGTATTGATGCCACTGTACTTGCCAAACTGCTTGAGCAACAGCGTGGCACCATCATTGAAATGTTTAACATGTTCTCTGGTGGTGCTCTCAGCCGTGCTTCTATCTTTGCTCTGGGTATCATGCCGTATATTTCGGCATCGATTATTATCCAGCTGTTAACGGTGGTTCATCCCGCGTTAGCTGAAATTAAGAAAGAAGGGGAGGCTGGCCGTCGTAAGATTAGCCAGTACACCCGTTACGGTACGTTGGTATTGGCCATATTCCAGTCAATCGGTATTGCTACCGGTTTACCGAATATGCCTGGTATGCAAGGCCTGGTAATGAATCCAGGCTTTGCATTCTATTTTACCGCTGTTGTGAGTCTGGTTACCGGGACAATGTTCCTGATGTGGCTAGGCGAACAGATAACTGAGCGTGGTATCGGTAACGGTATTTCAATCATTATCTTCGCAGGTATTGTTGCGGGTCTTCCGCCGGCCATTGGCCATACCATCGAGCAAGCGCGGCAAGGTGACCTGCACTTCCTTCTGTTGCTGTTGGTTGCAGTTCTCGTATTTGCAGTGACCTTCTTTGTTATTTTCGTTGAGCGTGGTCAACGCCGCATTGTGGTGAACTATGCCAAACGTCAACAAGGTCGCCGTGTATACGCTGCACAGAGCACACATTTACCGTTGAAAGTGAATATGGCAGGGGTTATCCCGGCAATCTTCGCTTCCAGCATTATTCTGTTCCCGGCAACGATTGCATCGTGGTTCGGGGGCGGTACCGGTTGGAACTGGCTGACAACAATTTCGATGTATTTGCAGCCAGGACAGCCGCTTTATGTGCTACTCTATGCGACTGCTATCATCTTCTTCTGTTTCTTCTACACGGCGTTGGTTTTCAACCCGCGTGAAACAGCAGATAACCTGAAGAAGTCTGGTGCATTCGTACCGGGAATTCGTCCGGGAGAGCAAACGGCGAAGTATATTGATAAAGTAATGACGCGGTTAACCTTAATCGGTGCCCTCTACATTACCTTTATCTGCCTTATCCCGGAGTTCATGCGTGATGCGATGAAAGTTCCTTTCTACTTTGGCGGTACATCACTGCTCATCGTAGTGGTCGTCATCATGGACTTTATGGCTCAAGTGCAAACTCTGATGATGTCAAGTCAGTACGAGTCTGCATTGAAGAAAGCTAACCTGAAGGGCTACGGCCGTTAATTCAGGTGGTTGAGAAGTTACGGAGAGTAAAAATGAAAGTTCGTGCTTCCGTCAAGAAATTATGTCGTAACTGCAAAATCATTCGCCGCGACGGTGTCGTTCGTGTGATCTGCAGCGCCGAGCCAAAGCATAAACAGCGCCAAGGCTGATTTTCACATATTTTTCTTGCAAAGTCGGGTTGAGCTGGCTAGATTAGCCAGCCAATCTTTTGTATGTCTGTACGTTTCCATTTGAGTATCCTGAAAACGGGCTTTTCGGCATGGTACGTACATATTAAATAGTAGGAGTGCATAGTGGCCCGTATAGCAGGCATTAACATTCCTGATCAGAAACATACCGTTATCGCTTTAACCTCGATTTTCGGTATTGGTAAGACTCGTTCGAAAGCCATCTGCGCTTCAACGGGCATTGCTGAAAATGTTAAGATCAGTGAGCTGTCTGAAGAACAAATTGATCAGCTGCGTGATGCAGTTGCTAAATTCGTTGTAGAAGGTGATCTGCGCCGTGAAATCACCCTGAGCATCAAGCGTCTTATGGACCTTGGTTGCTACCGTGGTTTGCGCCATCGTCGTGGTCTTCCGGTTCGCGGTCAGCGCACCAAGACCAACGCACGTACCCGTAAGGGTCCGCGTAAACCGATCAAGAAATAATCGGGGTGAGTAAATAATGGCAAAGGCACCAGTTCGTGCACGTAAGCGTGTAAGAAAACAAGTCTCAGATGGCGTGGCTCATGTCCATGCTTCTTTTAACAACACAATCGTTACCATTACTGATCGTCAGGGTAACGCACTGGGTTGGGCAACCGCCGGTGGTTCCGGTTTCCGCGGTTCACGTAAATCCACTCCGTTTGCTGCTCAGGTCGCTGCAGAGCGCTGTGCAGAAGCGGTAAAAGATTACGGTATTAAGAACCTGGAAGTTATGGTTAAGGGTCCGGGTCCGGGTCGCGAATCAACAATTCGTGCACTGAACGCCGCTGGTTTCCGCATCACGAATATTACTGATGTGACTCCGATCCCTCATAACGGTTGTCGTCCGCCGAAAAAACGTCGCGTATAACGCCCCGTTTTTTAGGATAGTTGGAGAAAGAAAATGGCAAGATATTTGGGTCCTAAGCTCAAGCTGAGCCGTCGTGAGGGCACTGACTTATTCCTTAAGTCTGGCGTTCGCGCGATTGATTCCAAGTGTAAAATTGAACAAGCTCCTGGTCAGCACGGTGCGCGTAAGCCACGTCTGTCTGACTACGGCGGCCAGTTACGTGAAAAGCAAAAAGTTCGTCGTATGTACGGTGTTCTTGAGCGTCAGTTCCGTAACTATTACAAAGAAGCAGCACGTCTGAAAGGCAACACCGGTGAAAACCTGTTGGCTCTGCTGGAAGGCCGTCTGGACAACGTCGTTTATCGTATGGGCTTTGGTGCCACGCGTGCGGAAGCACGTCAGCTGGTGAGCCATAAGTCTGTTCTGGTAAATGGTCGCGTTGTTAACATCGCTTCTTATCAGGTATCTCCGAATGATGTCGTTAGCATCCGTGAGAAAGCCAAAAAGCAATCTCGCGTGAAGGCCGCTCTGGAGCTGGCTGAGCAGCGTGAAAAGCCAACCTGGCTGGAAGTTGATGCAGCTAAGATGGAAGGTGTGTTCAAACGTATTCCTGAACGTACCGATCTGTCTGCGGACATTAACGAACACCTGATCGTCGAGCTTTACTCCAAGTAAAGCTTAGTACCAAAGAGAGGACACAATGCAGGGTTCTGTGACAGAGTTTCTAAAACCGCGCCTGGTAGATATCGAGCAAGTGAGTTCGACGCACGCCAAGGTGACCCTTGAGCCTTTAGAGCGTGGCTTTGGCCATACTCTTGGTAACGCGCTGCGCCGTATTCTGCTTTCATCAATGCCGGGTTGCGCGGTGACCGAGGTTGAAATTGATGGTGTACTGCATGAGTACAGCACCAAAGAGGGTGTACAGGAAGATATCCTGGAAATCCTGCTCAACCTTAAAGGTTTGGCGGTAAGAGTTCAGGGCAAAGATGAAGTTATTCTTACCTTGAATAAATCTGGCATTGGCCCTGTGACTGCAGCCGACATTACCCATGATGGTGATGTCGAAATCGTCAAGCCGCAGCATGTGATCTGCCATCTGACCGATGAAAATGCATCTATTAGCATGCGTATCAAAGTTCAGCGTGGTCGTGGTTATGTGCCGGCTTCTGCCCGAATTCATTCGGAAGAAGATGAGCGCCCAATCGGCCGTCTGTTAGTTGACGCTTGCTACAGCCCTGTAGACCGTATCGCCTACAATGTTGAAGCAGCGCGTGTAGAGCAGCGCACCGACCTGGACAAGCTGGTCATCGAAATGGAAACCAACGGCACAATCGATCCTGAAGAGGCGATTCGTCGTGCGGCAACCATCCTGGCAGAACAACTGGAAGCTTTCGTTGACTTACGTGATGTACGTCAGCCGGAAGTGAAAGAAGAGAAACCAGAATTCGATCCGATCCTGCTGCGCCCTGTTGACGATCTGGAATTGACTGTCCGCTCTGCTAACTGCCTTAAGGCAGAAGCTATCCACTACATCGGTGATCTGGTACAGCGTACTGAGGTTGAGCTGCTTAAAACGCCTAACCTTGGTAAAAAATCTCTTACCGAGATTAAAGATGTGCTGGCCTCACGTGGTCTGTCTCTGGGCATGCGCCTGGAAAACTGGCCACCGGCAAGCATTGCTGATGAATAACCCGATCACAGGTTAAGGTTTCACTGAGAAGGATAAGGTCATGCGCCATCGTAAGAGTGGTCGTCAACTGAACCGCAACAGCAGCCATCGTCAGGCTATGTTCCGCAACATGGCTGGCTCTCTGGTTCGTCATGAGATCATTAAGACGACTCTGCCGAAAGCCAAAGAGTTGCGCCGCGTAGTTGAGCCGCTGATTACTCTTGCCAAGACCGACAGCGTAGCTAATCGTCGTCTGGCATTCGCCCGCACTCGTGATAACGAGATCGTGGCAAAACTGTTTAATGAGTTAGGCCCGCGTTTCGCGAGCCGTGCAGGTGGTTACACTCGCATTCTGAAGTGTGGCTTCCGCGCTGGTGACAACGCTCCGATGGCATACATCGAGCTGGTTGATCGTCCAGAAGCTCAAGCAGAAGCTGCGGCAGAGTAATCTGTTGCAACGTGAAAAACCCGCTTCGGCGGGTTTTTTATTGTCTGCAGTTCCGCGTCTGCTACGCTTGTCATGTTATGAAGGAGGCGAACAATGTGGTTTATTGATCAGCTTGTTGAACAGCATATCAAAGCGGCGCAGGAGAAAGGCGAGCTGAGTAACCTGCCGGGTGAAGGTGCGCCGCTGCAACTTGAAGACGACAGTCAGGTTCCACCTGAGCTGCGTGCAGGATTTCGACTGTTAAAAAATGCAGGCTTCCTGCCCCCGGAGCTCGAACTCCGGCGCGAAGCGCTGCAGGTCAGCGATCTGTTACACCATTTAGATCCTGACGATCCTGAGCGACTGATTCAGACACAACGGCTGCTGCTGCTGAAGGTTAAACTTCGTCAGGCCGGCATGAGCACAGATTTTCTGGATGGCGAATATGGCCGCGCAATTAAGCGCAAAATTTCGCCAGATTAGCATGTTTTATGTCGTCAGCATCCGCGTATAATAGTGGCTGCTGCATCTTTAACAGCCTTATTTCTATCAACAACACGGAGAAATTATGTCCAGTTATCGCCATACGAAAGGGCAAATACAGGATAACGCCTTACAGGCATTGTTACACGATCCTCTCTTCAGACAGCGGGTCGAACAGAAACAAAAAGGGAAGGGCAGTTTCAAACGTAAAGCAAAACATGGAAAAGGAAAAGACTGGGAGGTCAGTGATAAGCGAGCCGTTTATCACTGGCCTTCTGCTTTTCGGGCACAAAAAAGCCGCGTTAAAGCGGCTTCGTCGTTTAAATTTTTGTGTTTTGTTGTTTAAGTAAGTCGCGAATTTCGGTCAGAAGCAGTTCTTCGTTTGAAGGTTTGGGGGCCGGTTTTTCCACTTCTTTCTTTTTATACAGTTTGTTCATCAACTTGATTGCCATGAAGATAGCAAAAGCAACAATGATGAAATCAAATACGGTTTGCAGGAAAACACCATATTCCATGACGACAGCGGGCGCATTACCTACGGCGGGTTTAAGCACCCAACTAAACGATTTGAAATCAACGCCGCCAATCAGCAAACCCAAAGGTGGCATAATGATATTCGCCACCAATGATGAAACAATTTTACCAAATGCCGCACCAATGATGACACCGACGGCCAGATCAACCACATTGCCGCGCATCGCAAAATCACGAAACTCTTTGAATAAACTCATACTTCTCTCCTTGCCTTAGCCAATGCCATAAAGTTTAACAAAGCTTGCCATATTTGCCATTGCTGCGAACAATTTGCTGAATGATGTCAGACACAGCCCTGAATTTTTTAGAGGAAGAACGGACTTGGCTGAAAAAGGCGTTCGACGTCCGGTACAAATTTCTTATCCGTTAAAAACATGACGACGTGGTCGCCCTGTTCAATACGCAGGTTGTCATTCGCTATCATCACATCATCGCCGCGAACCACCGCACCAATCAATGTGCCTGGTGGAAGCTTGATATCATCAATTGACCGTCCTACCACGCGTGAGGTGGTTTCATCACCGTGCGCAATAGCTTCAATGGCTTCGGCAATACCGCGGCGTAAAGACGAAACGCCTACAATGTCCGCTTTGCGCACGTGCCCTAACAGGGCTGAAATCGTGGCCTGCTGTGGCGAAATGGCAATATCAATTACGCTGCCCTGGACCAGATCGACGTAAGCCCGTCGTTGTATCAGCACCATGACTTTCTTGGCACCCATTTTTTTAGCCAGCATGGCCGACATAATATTCGCTTCGTCATCGTTGGTGACGGCAATGAATAAGTCGACCTGCTCGATGTGCTCTTCCGCCAGCAGCTCCTGATCGGACGCATCACCATAGAACACCACTGTATCATGTAACTGTTCTGCCAGCTCGGCAGCACGCTGAGGATTACGCTCAATGAGTTTGACGCTGTAATTTTTCTCAAGCCGCTGCGCCAGGCCAAAACCAATATTTCCGCCGCCCACCAACATGATGCGTTTATAGGGTTTTTCCAGCCGCTGCATTTCACTCATGACTGCACGAATATGCTGGCTTGCGGCAATGAAAAAGACCTCATCCCCTGCTTCAATAATGGTGGATCCCTGTGGACGGATAGGGCGATCCTGACGGAAGATTGCCGCCACGCGCGTATCGATATGTGGCATATGGTCCCGCAGGATCGACAGCGGATTGCCTACGAGCGGACCGCCATAATAGGCTTTGACAACGGCAAGACTGACCTTACCTTCGGCAAAGTTAACGACCTGCAGTGCACCAGGATACTGAATCAGACGATATATGTTGTCGATGACCAGTTGCTCAGGCGAAATCAAATGATCGATGGGCACGGCTTCAGGAATAAACAGTTTATCGGCGTCGCGCAGATAGTCCGCCGCACGGATACGGGCGATGCGATTTGGCGTGTTGAAAAGCGAATAAGCGATTTGGCAGGCAATCATATTGGTTTCATCCGAGCTGGTCACGGCAACCAGCATATCGGCATCCTCTGCACCGGCCTCACGGAGAATACGTGGGTGAGAACCATGGCCCTGCACGACACGTAAATCAAATTTGTCCTGCAGTTGGCGTAACCGAGTTGAGTCTGTATCCACAACGGTAATATCGTTATTTTCACCAACCAGATTTTCTGCCAGTGTGCCGCCGACCTGACCAGCACCAAGAATTATGATTTTCATCGCTTATCAATGCCTTTTCAGAGTGGACCCGTGCGTTTCACCAGCTTAGCGTAGAAAAAACCATCTCCGCCTTCTGCCTCTGGAAAGACCTGCCAACCGTTCAGGGGCGCGCCGGATAATGAGACCGCTTCCGCATCAGCGTGACGCTCGATGAACTCGCTGATTTGCCGCTGGTTCTCGTCCGGTAAGACAGAGCAGGTTGCATAGATCATCGTACCGCCGGGTTTGAGCAGCGGCCAGGTCGCATCCAGAATTTCACGTTGTAATGCGGCCAGCTCGGCAATGTCGCGATCGCGACGTAACCACTTAATGTCGGGATGCCGGCGGATAACGCCGGTCGCTGAGCAGGGCGCATCCAGCAAAATGCGGTCAAACTGACGTTGGTCGCACCACTGCTGCGGCGTGCGCCCATCTCCCTGTTTTACCTCGGCGGTCATCCCCAGACGAGTCAGATTTTCATTCACGCGTTTCAGTCGTTGGGCATCAACATCGACAGCAAGCACCTGTGCCTCGGGAGCAATCTCCAGAATGTGGGTCGTTTTCCCTCCCGGCGCCGCGCAGAGATCCAGAATCTGCTCACCGTTTTTTGGCTCAAGCAGAAGCGCACAGCGTTGAGCGGAGAGATCCTGTACCGTAAACCAGCCTTGCTCAAAGCCAGGCAGCAGAGTAACCGGTGCAGGCGCCGTAAGACGCAGCGCTTCTGGCGCATCTTGGGCGACAGCAGCACTCTTCTCCTCTGCGATGAGGCGCGCCAGCCAGCTGTCCCGTGAATGATGCTGGCGATTAACACGCAACCACATCGGTGGTCGCTGGTTGTTTGCCTCAACAATTTGCTGCCACTGCTCTGGCCATGCCTGCTGAAGCCGGTTCAGTAACCAGCCCGGATGAAGATGACGCTGAGGACCATCCTGAATACTGGCAAGAAGTGCTTCCTGCTGACGCTGGAACTGGCGCAAGACGCCATTGATTAATCCTTTCAGGTTTGCGCGTTTCAGCACCTCCGCCCCGGCCACTGTCTCCGCTAATGCTGCATGAGCGGGCACGCGTGTATAAAGTAGCTGATATAAGCCCACCATAATCAGGAAATGCAGCGTACGCTGCTTACCCGTTAAGGGACGTTCCATCAGTTTGCCGATCAGCGCTTCCAGCTGCGGTAACGTGCGCAGTACACCAAAGCAGATCTCTTGTACCAGGGCTGCATCTTTATCTGAGAGTTTTTTCTGTGCCGCGGGCAAGGCGGTATTGAGTGATTCGCCTTTATCGACAACGCGCTCGATCAGTTGAGCAGACAGGCTACGAAGATTGGTTGATTTAGTCATAAGATAGTGCCATCAAGCAAAAGGCCCGGTTTTGCCGGGCCTGAGGGTCAGTCCAGAAGCGTGCCGGTTTCAAACCATTCGCGACGCGAGTTAAGCAGGTCCTGTGCTGACATCGTTTTTTTACCGGCGGGTTGAAGCTGAAGTAAATTCAGCACGCCGTCGGCAGTGGCAATGTGAATGCCGTGTTTGTCAGCCTGGATAATCTCTCCCGGCTGCTTGTTGACATGAGGTAAGACACTGGCTTGCCAGACTTTCACCGACTGGTCATTCACCATAAAGAAGCTTATCGGCCAGGGATTAAAAGCACGAATGCAGCGTTCCAGCTGTTCAGCCGGCAACGTCCAGTTAAGGCGCGCCTCTTCTTTGCTCAGTTTTTCTGCGTAGTTAGCCAGACTTTCATCCTGCTGAACGGCCTGCGCCTTACCGTCACGTAACTGAGATAATGTGGTCAACAACCCTGCCGGACCCAGATCTGCCAGCTTATCGTAAAGCGTTGCGCTGGTGTCTTCAGCGCTAATCGGACAGGCGAGTTTTAACAACATGTCACCCGTATCCAGCCCGACATCCATCTGCATAATGGTCACGCCGGTTTCGCTGTCACCCGCCCAGAGTGCGCGCTGAATAGGCGCGGCGCCACGCCAGCGTGGTAACAGGGAACCGTGCACGTTGATACAACCCAAACGGGGCATCTCAAGCACGGTTTTTGGCAGGATGAGCCCATAAGCGACGACAATCATGACGTCAGCCTGTAAGTCTGCAACCAACTGTTGGTTTTCTGCCGGGCGCAGGGATTGGGGTTGAAATACCGGAATGTTGTGAGCCTGGGCCAATGACTTGACCGGGCTGGCGGTCAACTTATTGCCGCGACCTGCAGGACGATCCGGCTGGGTGAAGACGCCGACAATCTGATGCTCAGAAGCAAGCAGCGCGTCAAGATGACGCGCTGCAAAGTCTGGCGTGCCAGCAAAGATAATTTTAAGCGGAGCAGACACGTTTATCCCTTATTCCGATCTCAGGAAGCCTGAGCATTTTGACGCGCCAGCTTTTCTAACTTTGTTTTAATGCGCTGACGCTTTAAAGGCGAAAGATAATCGATGAACAGCTTACCATCGAGATGGTCGATTTCGTGCTGGATGCAGATAGCAAGAAGATCACCGGTTTCAAGTTCGAAGCTTTTACCCTCGCGGTCCAGTGCACGGACTTTTACCCGCTCGGCACGAGGCACAAAGGCACGTTGCTCAGGAATAGACAGGCAACCTTCTTCGATACCCGTTTCACCGCTCTTTTCCAGCAGCTCAGGATTGATTAAGACCAGGCGTTCGTCGCGGTTTTCAGAGACATCAATCACAATGATGCGCTGATGAATATCCACCTGCGTCGCGGCAAGGCCGATACCTTCTTCGGAATACATGGTTTCGAACATATCATCGACGATACGCTGAACGTCCGCGTTAACTTCTTTAACAGGCGCGGCAATTTTGCGCAGGCGCTCGTCAGGGAAATGTAATACCTGTAAAACTGACATAAATATCCAGATATAAATTCTAAAAGGGAAAGATTACTTCCTCATATTGTAGACTTTTTACTACCCGATTGACAGCATTCTGCGGAGGGACGCGATGCTTGTCAGAGGGCTTTGAAGATGAGAAAACGGGAGCAATTACTGCGGCTGGGCACTATACCGGGCTTAACCGGCAGGCGTTGGTTAAAGGCGGCACAGCAACTGTCTGAAGGCAAAGATGTTGACGATGTGTTGACCCAGAATGGATTAGAGGTTTCACAGCGCCACCATTACCATCATCTCTCCCCGGGTTGGCTGAAAACGGTAAACACGTGGCTGTCGCAAAGCCCGTTACATCATTTGATTACCGCCCTTGATCCGCTTTATCCCGCTCAGCTCACTGAAATCAGCTGTTTTCCTCCTTTGCTGTATGTAAAGGGCGATCCTTCCGTTCTGGGTACATCGCAGCTGGCGGTGGTGGGCAGCCGCCAGTGCTCTCACTCCGGTCGTTACTGGTGTGACGTGTTCACACAGGCGTTGTCGCTCAGTGGCTTCACCATCACCAGCGGCCTGGCTCTCGGTATTGATGGTGTTGCACATCGTGCTGCGCTGAACGTGAGGGGGAAAACCGTTGCGGTACTGGGCAGCGGACTGGCCCACCTCTATCCCAGGAGGCATGTTGCGCTGGCTCAGGAAATTGTCGAGCAGGGGGGCGCGGTGATATCGGAGTTTCCGCTTGATGCACTTCCTCTGGCACACCGGTTTCCACGCAGAAACCGGATTATCAGCGGATTAAGCCAGGGTGTGTTAGTCATTGAAGCGTCATTAAAGAGTGGTTCATTAGTCACAGCCCGTTACGCATTAGAGCAAAATCGCGCTGTTTATGCCTTGCCTGGAGCATTGGGCAACAGCGGCAGTGAGGGAACAAACTGGTTGATTCAGCAAGGAGCAATGCTGGTGGCACATCCTAATAACATCATTGAAGATTTACGCGCTATGCTTAACTGGTTACCTGTTACACAATCAGACGAAATTTATTCTGATGCCAGTGACGATGCTCCATTGCCATTTGCCGAGCTGTTGGCTAACGTAGGTGATGAGGTTACACCTGTTGACGTTGTCGCTGAACGTGCCGGCCAACCTGTGCCAGTTATTACAGCTCAGTTGCTGGAACTGGAGTTAGCAGGATGGATCGCAGCTGTACCCGGCGGCTATGTCCGATTGAGGAGGGCATGCCATGTTCGACGTACTCATGTACTTGTTTGAGACCTATATCCACAACGAAGCAGAAATGGGTGTTGATCAGGACAGATTGACAGATGACTTGACGGATGCCGGTTTTCATCGCGAAGACATTTATAACGCGTTGAACTGGTTAGAAAAATTGGCAGACTACCAGGAAGGTCTGGTCGCACCAATTTTACTGGCAAATGATCCGCTCTCCATGCGCATCTATACAGATGAAGAGAGCAAGCGTTTAGATGCCGAAAGCCGCGGTTTCCTGCTCTTCCTGGAACAAATTCAGGTATTGAGCCTTGAAACACGAGAAATGGTCATTGAACGTGTCATGGCGCTTGATACTCTTGATTTCGATCTTGAGGATCTTAAATGGGTGGTGTTGATGGTGCTTTTTAACATCCCTGGATGTGAAAATGCCTACCAACAAATGGAAGAACTGTTATTCGACGTCAACGAAGGTATGCTGCATTAAATTTCACTGATGCATTATCGTTATGAGTAAAACCGCACTCTTCACTGTGCGTAAACAGGATCCCTGCCCCGCTTGCGGGGCAGAACTTGTTATACGTTCAGGAAAACACGGTCCTTTTTTGGGCTGTGCAAACTACCCTGCCTGCGATTACATTCGGCCCCTGGGCAACCAGGCCGACGGGCATGTTGTGAAAGTTCTGGAAGGTCACGCCTGCCCGCAATGTGGCGCAGATAAAGTATTACGCCAGGGCCGTTTTGGTATGTTCATTGGCTGTAGCCATTATCCAGAATGTGATTACACAGAAACGATCGATAAACCTGATGAGACGACTCTCGATTGCCCGCAGTGTCAGCAGGGTAAACTGGTACAGCGGCGATCGCGTTTTGGTAAAACGTTTCATTCCTGTGATCGCTATCCAGCCTGCCAGTTTGCCGTCAACCTGACACCCGTGGCCGGGCGTTGTCCGCATTGTGAATTTCCACTTTTAGTTGAAAAAAAGACCACGCAAGGCACCCGGCTTTTTTGCGCCAGTAAACGTTGTGGCAAAGCTATCATTGAAGAGACGTAAGACATCATCATGCAAAATCAACCAGTTTCCGGCTCACTCCAGGATTGTGTGAACCATCTGAAGCAACATGCAGTCATTGCTTACCCTACAGAAGCGGTATTCGGCCTGGGCTGCGATCCTGATAATGAATCCGCCGTCATGGCGCTGTTGGCGTTGAAACGGCGGCCCGTGGAAAAAGGATTGATTCTGATAGCGGCTGATTATGGCCAGCTCATGCCCTACGTTTCCGATCACGTGTTAACGGCGATGCAGCGTGAACGTATGTTTGCCTGCTGGCCCGGCCCGGTCACCTTTGTCGTGCCTGCGGCACCGCATACGCCGCGTTGGTTAACCGGACAATTCGATTCTCTGGCTATTCGCGTCAGCGATCATCCTGACGTTCAGGCGTTGTGCCGGGCGTTTGGCAAGCCTCTGGTGTCAACCAGTGCGAATCTTTCAGGGCAGCCGCCCTGTCGCACAGTAGATGAAGTCAAACGGCAGTTTGGTCCGGCGTTCCCCGTGCTCAACGGGAACACGGGAGGCAGGTTAAATCCTTCCGAGATCCGCGACGTCATCAGCGGCAACCAGATACGGCAGGGTTAGCAGATGATACATTTTGCCGTTTTTGGTCACCCAATAAGCCACAGTAAGTCGCCGCAAATCCATCAGGCTTTTGCCAGACAAACGGGGATCACCCTTCAATATGATCGTATTGAAGCGCCTGTGGATAGTTTCCCCGAGGCGGTTACGACGTTTTTTGCCCAAGGCGGAGCGGGCGCAAATATCACGTTACCTTTCAAGCAGCAGGCCTGGGAATATGCCGATCAACTGACCGAGCGGGCTTCTACCTCGGGGGCGGTTAACACGTTGAAAAAGTGCCCGGACGGACAGATTCTTGGCGACAATACGGACGGCATTGGTTTAGTCAGCGATCTTCAGCGTCTGTCGATGATCAAACCAGGCGATCGTGTCTTACTGATGGGGGCTGGTGGGGCAGCGCGTGGCGTGATCCTGCCTCTGCTTTCTCTGGGAACGACGATTACGCTAGTCAACCGCACGGCTGCGAGTGCCCAAAGCATGGCAAAGGCGTTCGGACAGTATGGGGCGGTGAGTGCATGTTCATTTAATGCGCTGAGTGGTAAACAATTTGATTTACTGATTAACGCGACATCGAGTGGCATTAATGGCGATGTGCCGCCATTACCCTCATCATTAATCCATGCTGATTTACACTGCTATGACATGTTTTATCAGAACGGATTAACCGCTTTTCTGCGCTGGTGCCAACAACAGGGTTCATCGCATCTTGCGGATGGATTAGGCATGCTGGTGGGGCAAGCCGCGCATGCATTTCATTTATGGCATGGCATCATGCCGGAAATTGCGCCGGTGATCGCGTCATTGAAAGCGGAGCTGTCGTCGTGAATCAGGCTATCCAGTTTCCAGATCGTGAAACGCTGGATACGACATTAATGGCTGTCTGTTTCCCTGTTTTGGTCAATGGCATGGGGCTAACCTGTGCCATCAGTGTGACGGCTTTACACCAACAATTCGGGGAAGGGGATGCGATGGCACTGTTTCGTGACCATCGCTGGGATTTGGAAGATCAGGCGGAAGACTGTATCCGTAACGATCAGGTCGATAATGAAGGATGGATCTGGCTGTCGCCGGCCAGGTAGTCGTTCTTCCAACTGACATAGTTGCTGGCAGAGTAGAGCAATCCTGCTATTTCTTTTTCATTCAGCGGTCGGATCTGTTTGACCGGACTGCCTACATAAAGATAACCACTTTCCAGCCGCTTACCGGGAGGAACCAGGCTCCCGGCACCAATCAGAACGTCATCCTCAACAATCACGCCATCCAGCACAATTGACCCCATTCCAACCAGTACGCGATTGCCAATAGTACAACCGTGCAGCATGGCTTTATGTCCGACAGTAACATCCTCACCGATCACCAGTGGGAAACCTGCAGGATTAGCATCAGACTTATGGGTAACATGCAGCACGCTACCATCCTGAATATTGGTGCGGGCGCCGATGCGAACCTGGTTCACATCACCACGAATAGCCACCAGAGGCCAGATACCGACATCGTCTTCCATGATTACGTCACCCGCCACAACGCTGGTGGGATCAACCATGACGCGCAGACCCAACTGCGGGAAGAGATGTTTATAAGGACGTAACGCTACAGTCATTGTGCTCTCCTTTACTGTGTTTACCGGCAGCCTGATGCGATTGTGACCAACTGGCAAGGGGATTTTGCGCCGGATCGTTGGTGATCTAATCAATATGAATGTTTTCTCGGCAGTCAGTAAAAAGATCCAAAAAAAGGGTTGTGCAATTAAATCGGATCCCTATAATGCGCCTCCATCGACACGGCACAACGGCTTACGGAATGCGGTGTTGAGAGGGTCAGGCAACTGAACCGCCGGAGAAAAACTTCTGAAAAAGAGGTTGACTCTGAAGGAGGAAAGCGTAATATACGCCACCTCGCGACAGACGGTTAACCCGCTGCTCGCACTGCTCTTTAACAATTTATCAGACAATCTGTGTGGGCACTCGCAGGATTGATATCAGCGTCTCCGGACGTAAAAAATATCAAAGCCTCACGA
>NZ_QGTU01000015.1:0-26220 GCF_003182295.1 Pantoea sp. AG702
GACGTGACCGGTTCAGTAGAGCTGCCAGAAGGCGTTGAAATGGTTATGCCAGGCGACAACATCAAAATGGTTGTTACCCTGATTCACCCAATCGCGATGGACGAAGGTCTGCGCTTCGCAATCCGCGAAGGTGGCCGTACCGTTGGCGCGGGTGTTGTTGCCAAAGTTATCGCTTAATTACCGATAATATTTGACGCAATGCACGTGGAAAGGGCATCATTTGATGCCCTTTTTGTACGCTGTTTCATAGAACCTGACTCATCAGTGATTTTGAACCATAATCATTGCTGAGACAGGCTCTGTTATGCGGCGCTGGATACCGAGTTACGCCCCAAAAGCTCATTCGGTTTGGATGCCTCGCAATGCGGGGCAGAATAGTTTCTGAATTATTGTGGCAGGTTGGTTTATGAGTGCGAATACCGAAGCTCAAGGGAGCGGGCGCGGCCTCGAAGCGCTGAAGTGGGTAGTGGTAGTCTTATTACTGCTTGCGGCGATCGTAGGTAACTACCTCTATCGCGATGTGACGCTGCCTTTGCGCGCGTTAGCTGTGGTTGTACTGATTGCGGCAGCAGGCGGCATTGCGCTTTTGACGACAAAAGGCAAAGCAACCGTGGCCTTTGCACGTGAAGCAAGAACCGAAATGCGTAAAGTTATCTGGCCAACCCGCCAGGAAACACTGCATACCACGTTAATCGTTGCCGCGGTTACTGCCGTGATGTCACTGATTTTGTGGGGGCTGGATGGTATTCTGGTCCGTCTGGTATCGTTTATCACTGGCCTGAGGTTCTGAGATGTCTGAAGCTCCAAAGAAACGCTGGTACGTCGTGCAGGCGTTTTCCGGTTTTGAAGGCCGCGTAGCACAGTCGCTGCGTGAGCACATCAAACTGCACAACATGGAAGAGCTGTTTGGCGACGTCATGGTTCCTACAGAAGAAGTTGTTGAGATCCGTGGTGGTCAACGCCGCAAGAGCGAGCGCAAATTCTTCCCCGGCTACGTTCTGGTACAGATGGTAATGAATGACGCCAGCTGGCACCTGGTGCGCAGCGTTCCGCGCGTTATGGGCTTTATTGGCGGTACCTCTGACCGTCCTGCGCCGATTAGCGACAAAGAAGTCGATGCGATTATGAATCGCCTGCAGCAGGTGGGCGACAAGCCGCGTCCGAAAACGCTGTTCGAGCCGGGCGAAATGGTACGTGTCAACGATGGTCCATTTGCCGACTTTAACGGTGTGGTTGAAGATGTGGACTACGAAAAGAGCCGCCTGACGGTTTCTGTTTCCATCTTTGGACGCGCAACGCCAGTAGAACTCGACTTCGGTCAGGTTGAGAAGGGCTAACCTTTTCCGACATACAATTTGGCTGTTGCAGCAGGCGCGAAATTTAACTATAATTTCGCGCCTTTTGTTTTTATGCGCTGGCAACAGCGTGTAAATCGTTACCACGGGGAGCCTTTTACAGGCGCTATAACCCAATTGAGGAATTATCATGGCTAAGAAAGTACAAGCCTACGTCAAGCTGCAGGTTGCAGCTGGTATGGCGAACCCAAGTCCACCGGTTGGTCCAGCTCTGGGTCAGCAGGGTGTTAACATCATGGAATTCTGTAAAGCGTTTAACGCCAAAACAGAATCACTGGAAAAAGGTCTGCCGACTCCAGTTGTTATCACCGTATACAGCGACCGTTCTTTTACCTTTATTACCAAAACGCCTCCGGCTGCCGTTCTGCTGAAAAAAGCAGCAGGCATCAAGTCTGGTTCTGGTAAGCCGAACAAAGATAAAGTCGGTAAAGTGACTCGTGCTCAGGTACGTGAAATCGCAGAAACTAAAGCTGCGGACATGACTGGTTCTGACGTTGAAGCGATGACTCGCTCAATCGAAGGTACTGCTCGTTCCATGGGCCTGGTTGTAGAGGACTAAGAAATGGCTAAGCTGACCAAGCGCATGAGCGTAATTCGCGACAAAGTTGACGCGACCAAGCAGTACGATATTGCTGAAGCAATCGCTTTACTGAAAGAACTGGCTACTGCCAAGTTCGTCGAAAGCGTTGACGTTGCTGTTAACCTCGGCATCGATGCACGTAAATCTGATCAGAACGTCCGCGGCGCGACCGTTCTGCCACACGGTACTGGTCGTTCAGTACGTGTTGCTGTCTTCACCCAGGGCGCAAACGCTGAAGCTGCTAAAGCAGCTGGCGCTGAGCTGGTAGGTATGGAAGACCTGGCCGATCAGATCAAGAAAGGCGAAATGAACTTTGACGTTGTTATTGCTTCTCCGGATGCAATGCGCGTTGTTGGCCAGTTAGGCCAGGTTCTGGGTCCACGTGGCCTGATGCCAAACCCGAAAGTCGGTACTGTAACGCCTAACGTTGCTGAAGCGGTTAAGAACGCTAAAGCAGGTCAGGTTCGTTATCGTAACGACAAAAACGGCATCATCCACACTACCATCGGTAAAGTGGACTTCGATGCTGACAAACTGAAAGAAAACCTGGAATCTCTGCTGGTTGCGCTGAAAAAAGCAAAACCTGCACAGGCGAAAGGCGTGTACATCAAGAAAGTTAGCATCTCTACCACCATGGGCGCCGGCGTTGCCGTTGACCAGGCTGGTCTGACTGCCGTAGCAAACTAATTGCTACTTGAAACGGGCGAAAAATTCACCTAGAATCTTACGCCCGTTGTTCTGCATTAATGCAGACGTCGATGTGGGTTATTCAGAACGTGGTAAGACGGTGGCCGAGTCAGCGACCTGAAGCACAGTGAACTGTGCGGCGGGTGAGGGCAAAGACAGCCAGCGCAATGCGGTTTGAGTGACAACACACGACCCAAATTTTAGGTTGGAGCCAGGCCTTATCCTGGCCTCCGTCCAAGACCGCAGGAGCGGAACATCCTCGGATGTAATGCTTAATCCCCTGCGTAGACGGTGACAGAACCAAAAGATTTTTTCTTATCTGGATTCTGCTCACCGTGTATTAGCGCTTATTTTCCTTCGGGCGAGTAAGTGAAGTGAGTTCCGGGGAAATCCTTCCCCGGTCAAATCCAGGAGCTAAAGCTAATGGCATTAAATCTTCAAGACAAACAAGCGATTGTTGCTGAAGTCAGCGAAGTAGCCAAAGGTGCGCTTTCAGCGGTTGTTGCGGATTCTCGTGGCGTTACCGTTGATAAAATGACCGAACTGCGTAAAGCAGGTCGTGAAGCTGGCGTTTACATGCGTGTTGTTCGTAACACCCTGCTGCGCCGCGTCGTTGAAGGTACTCAGTTCGAGTGCCTGAAAGACACGTTTGTTGGTCCGACCCTGATTGCATATTCTATGGAACACCCGGGCGCTGCTGCTCGTCTGTTCAAAGATTTCGCGAAAGCGAATGCAAAATTCGAGGTCAAAGCTGCAGCCTTTGAAGGTGAGCTGATCACGGCGGCCAATATTGACCGTCTGGCAACTCTGCCGACCTACGAAGAAGCACTGGCACGTCTGATGTCGACCATGAAAGAAGCCGCTGCCGGCAAACTGGTTCGCACTCTGGCTGCTGTTCGCGATGCAAAAGAAGCGGCTTAAGGCCTCTCTTTTGTTCGCACTTGCTAACGTATAAACTTTTTCTGATTCTTAGGAACAATTGTTATGTCTATTACTAAAGACCAAATTCTGGAAGCCGTTGCTGCTATGTCCGTAATGGAAGTAGTTGAGCTGGTTTCTGCTATGGAAGAAAAATTCGGCGTTTCTGCTGCTGCTGCTGTAGCTGTTGCTGCTGGCCCAGCTGAAGCTGTTGAAGAGAAAACTGAATTCGACGTCGTTCTGAAAGCTGTTGGCGCGAACAAAGTTGCAGTAATCAAAGCCGTACGTACCGCAACTGGTCTGGGCCTGAAAGAAGCCAAAGATCTGGTTGAAGCAACTGGCGTGATCAAAGAAGGCATCAGCAAAGATGACGCAGCTGCACTTGAAGCTGCTCTGAAAGAAGCTGGCGCTGAAGTTGAAGTTAAGTAAGACAACCCTCGGGTTGCAGTCTGAGTAGTTTCAGACTGATGGCTGGTGACTTTTTGGTCACCAGCCTTTTTGCGCTCCAGGGCCTCAATGGGGTTTCGCACTGTTTGTCCATTGTTGCTCATCAATATCTTTCTCTATCGACGACTTAATATACTGCTTTCCCGTGCGGGTTCCCTGCCCACGCTGAAGCAATGAAATGATTTAAGCGTGATAGAAAGAGGTATTGCACGTACTGCAGAGCAGTAGGTGAATCAAACAAAATCGTGTTGCATGAACTGTCCTGTCAGGACGGACAGCGTGGGTCGACTTGTCAGCTAGCTGAGGAACCCTATGGTTTACTCCTATACCGAGAAAAAACGTATTCGTAAGGATTTTGGTAAACGTCCGCAAGTTTTGGACATACCTTATCTCCTTTCCATCCAGCTTGATTCGTTTCAGAAGTTTATCGAGCAAGATCCAGAAGGTCAGTACGGACTGGAAGCTGCATTCCGCTCTGTATTCCCTATTGCGAGCTACAGCGGCAACTCTGAGTTGCAGTATGTCAGCTATCGCTTAGGTGAACCTGTCTTTGACGTGAAAGAGTGTCAGATCCGTGGCGTGACCTACTCGGCACCGCTGCGCGTGAAACTGCGTCTGGTGATCTATGAGCGCGAAGCGCCAGAAGGCACAGTAAAAGACATTAAAGAACAAGAAGTCTACATGGGTGAAATTCCACTCATGACTGACAACGGTACCTTTGTTATCAACGGTACTGAACGTGTTATCGTTTCTCAGCTGCATCGTAGTCCTGGCGTGTTCTTTGACAGCGATAAGGGTAAAACCCACTCCTCGGGTAAAGTGCTGTATAACGCACGTATCATCCCTTACCGTGGTTCATGGCTCGACTTCGAGTTTGACCCGAAAGACAACCTTTTCGTCCGTATTGACCGTCGTCGTAAGCTGCCGGCCAGTATCATTCTGCGCGCACTGCATTACACCACTGCTCAAATTCTCGACGTGTTCTTCGAGAAAGTGGTGTACGAAATCCGTGACAACAAGCTGCAGATGGAACTGGTGCCAGAGCGCCTGCGCGGTGAAACCGCGACCTTCGATATCGAATCGAATGGCACGGTCTACGTTGAGAAAGGGCGTCGCATCACTGCGCGTCATATTCGTCAGTTGGAAAAAGACGGTATCCAACACATCGAAGTCCCTGTGGAATACATTGCGGGCAAAGTGGTCTCTAAAGACTACATCGATGAGAATACCGGTGAGCTGATCGTTGCGGCCAACATGGAACTGTCGCTGGATCTGCTGGCGAAGCTGAGCCAGTCGGGTCACAAGCGCATTGAAACGCTGTTCACCAACGATTTGGATCACGGCCCATACATCTCCGAGACGCTGCGCGTTGACCCAACCAACGATCGCCTGAGCGCGCTGGTTGAGATCTACCGCATGATGCGTCCTGGTGAGCCGCCAACGCGTGAAGCTGCAGAGAACCTGTTTGAGAACCTGTTCTTCTCTGAAGATCGTTACGATCTTTCTGCAGTCGGCCGCATGAAGTTCAACCGTTCATTGCTGCGTGATGAGATCGAAGGTTCAGGTATCCTGAGCAAAGAAGACATCATCGAAGTGATGAAAAAACTGATCGACATCCGTAACGGTAAAGGCGAAGTGGACGATATCGACCACCTCGGTAACCGTCGTATTCGTTCAGTCGGTGAAATGGCTGAAAACCAGTTCCGCGTCGGTCTGGTCCGTGTTGAGCGTGCAGTGAAAGAGCGTCTTTCTCTGGGCGACCTCGATACGCTGATGCCACAGGACATGATCAACGCCAAGCCAATTTCGGCGGCGGTGAAAGAGTTCTTTGGTTCCAGCCAGCTGTCTCAGTTTATGGATCAGAACAACCCCTTGTCAGAGATTACGCACAAGCGTCGTATCTCTGCTCTCGGCCCGGGCGGTTTAACCCGTGAGCGTGCCGGCTTCGAAGTGCGTGACGTACACCCAACGCACTACGGTCGTGTCTGCCCAATCGAAACCCCTGAAGGTCCGAACATCGGTCTGATCAACTCCTTGTCTGTGTACGCGCAGACGAACGAGTACGGTTTCCTGGAAACCCCTTATCGTCGCGTTATTGACGGTGTGGTTTCCGATGAAATTCATTACCTTTCTGCAATCGAAGAAGGTAACTACGTTATCGCGCAGGCGAACACCAATCTGTCAGAAGAAGGTGCGTTCGTTGATGACCTGGTCACCTGCCGTAGCAAAGGCGAATCAAGTCTGTTCAGCCGCGATCAGGTTGACTACATGGACGTTTCCACCCAGCAGGTGGTTTCTGTCGGTGCGTCACTGATTCCGTTCCTGGAACACGATGATGCTAACCGCGCCCTGATGGGTGCGAACATGCAACGTCAGGCCGTTCCTACTCTGCGTGCTGATAAGCCGCTGGTAGGTACCGGTATGGAGCGCGCTGTAGCCGTTGACTCCGGTGTTACCGCTGTTGCGAAACGTGGTGGTACCGTTCAGTACGTTGATGCATCACGTATCGTTATTAAAGTTAACGAAGACGAGATGTACCCGGGCGAAGCGGGTATCGACATCTACAACCTGACCAAATACACCCGTTCTAACCAGAACACCTGTATCAATCAGATGCCGTGTGTCTCTCTGGGTGAGCCCGTTGAACGTGGTGATGTGCTGGCTGACGGCCCGTCTACCGATCTCGGTGAGCTGGCGCTGGGTCAGAACATGCGCGTCGCGTTCATGCCGTGGAACGGTTACAACTTCGAAGACTCCATTTTAGTCTCCGAGCGCGTAGTGCAGGAAGATCGCTTCACCACCATCCACATTCAGGAACTGGCCTGTGTGTCTCGTGACACCAAGCTGGGGCCAGAAGAGATCACGGCTGACATCCCGAACGTGGGCGAAGCTGCACTCTCTAAACTGGATGAGTCCGGTATCGTTTATATCGGTGCTGAAGTGACCGGCGGTGACATTCTGGTTGGTAAGGTGACGCCAAAAGGCGAAACCCAGCTGACGCCAGAAGAGAAGCTGCTGCGTGCGATCTTCGGTGAGAAAGCGTCTGACGTTAAAGACTCTTCTCTGCGTGTACCGAACGGTGTTTCCGGTACCGTTATCGACGTTCAGGTCTTCACCCGCGATGGCGTGGAAAAAGACAAGCGTGCGCTGGAAATCGAAGAAATGCAGCTGAAGCAGGCCAAGAAAGACCTGTCTGAAGAGCTGCAGATCCTGGAAGCGGGCCTGTTTAGCCGTATCCAGTCTGTCCTGATTTCCGGTGGCGTTGAAGCAGACAAACTGGACAAGCTGCCGCGTGAGCGTTGGCTGGAGCTGGGTCTGACTGACGAAGCCAAGCAAAACCAGCTGGAGCAGCTGGCAGAGCAGTACGACGAACTGAAGCACGAGTTTGAGAAAAAACTCGAAGGTAAGCGTCGTAAAATCACCCAAGGCGATGATCTGGCACCTGGCGTGCTGAAAATCGTTAAGGTTTATCTGGCTGTTAAACGTCAGATTCAGCCTGGTGATAAAATGGCAGGTCGTCACGGTAACAAAGGTGTTATCTCTAAGATCAACCCAATCGAAGACATGCCTTACGATGAGAACGGTACGCCGGTCGATATCGTACTGAACCCGCTGGGCGTACCTTCGCGTATGAACATCGGTCAGATCCTTGAGACTCACCTGGGGATGGCAGCGAAAGGTATCGGCGAGAAGATCAACGCGATGCTGAAAAAGCAGGAAGAAGTCGCCAAGCTGCGCGAATTCATCCAGCGTGCTTACGATCTGGGCACCGATGTGCGTCAGAAAGTTGACCTGAACACCTTTACTGATGACGAAGTTCTGCGCCTGGCTGAGAACCTGAAAAAAGGTATGCCAATTGCCACGCCGGTGTTTGATGGTGCGAAAGAGAGCGAAATCAAAGAGCTGTTAGAGCTCGGCGGTCTGCCTTCTTCCGGTCAGATTACCCTGTTTGATGGCCGTACTGGTGAGCAGTTCGAACGTCAGGTAACCGTAGGCTATATGTACATGCTGAAACTCAACCACCTGGTTGATGACAAGATGCACGCACGTTCTACCGGTTCCTATAGCCTCGTTACTCAGCAGCCGCTGGGTGGTAAGGCACAGTTCGGTGGTCAGCGCTTCGGTGAGATGGAAGTATGGGCGCTGGAAGCTTACGGTGCTGCGTATACCCTTCAGGAAATGCTTACCGTTAAGTCTGATGACGTCAACGGCCGTACCAAGATGTATAAGAACATCGTGGATGGCAACCATCAGATGGAACCTGGCATGCCAGAATCGTTCAACGTACTGTTGAAAGAGATTCGCTCGCTGGGTATCAACATCGAGCTGGAAGACGAGTAACCCTCAGTAACAGGCCTGGCCTGGAAGCGCAGGGTTAACGCGCTCGCATTTGTACTGGTTATGGGGCGTTCAATTTCGGTTGGACGCCCCTGAGTCTCACTCCGACGGGAGCAAATCCGTGAAAGACTTACTTAAGTTTCTGAAAGCGCAAACTAAAACCGAAGAGTTTGATGCGATCAAAATTGCGCTGGCGTCGCCAGACATGATCCGTTCCTGGTCTTTCGGTGAAGTGAAAAAGCCGGAAACCATTAACTATCGTACCTTCAAGCCAGAGCGCGATGGTCTGTTCTGTGCCCGTATTTTTGGGCCGGTAAAAGATTACGAATGCCTGTGTGGTAAGTACAAGCGTCTGAAACACCGTGGTGTGATCTGCGAGAAGTGCGGCGTTGAAGTGACCCAGACTAAAGTGCGTCGTGAGCGCATGGGCCACATCGAGCTGGCTTCGCCAACCGCACACATCTGGTTCCTGAAGTCACTGCCTTCGCGTATCGGCCTGCTGCTGGATATGCCGCTGCGTGACATCGAACGCGTGCTGTATTTTGAATCTTATGTCGTTATCGAAGGTGGCATGACCAACCTCGAGAAACGTCAGATTCTGACTGAAGAGCAGTACCTGGACGCGCTGGAAGAATTCGGTGACGAATTCGACGCGAAAATGGGTGCAGAAGCGATTCAGGCACTGCTGAAAAACATGGATCTGGAGCAAGAGTGCGAACAGCTGCGTGAAGAGCTGAACGAAACTAACTCCGAGACCAAACGTAAAAAGCTGACCAAGCGTATTAAGCTGCTGGAAGCGTTCGTTCAGTCTGGTAACAAGCCAGAGTGGATGATCCTGACCGTTCTGCCGGTTCTGCCGCCAGATCTGCGTCCGCTGGTACCGCTGGATGGTGGTCGTTTCGCTACGTCGGATCTGAACGATCTGTACCGCCGCGTGATCAACCGTAACAACCGTCTGAAACGCCTGCTGGATCTGGCTGCGCCAGATATCATCGTGCGTAACGAAAAACGTATGCTGCAGGAAGCGGTTGATGCCCTGCTGGATAACGGTCGTCGCGGTCGTGCGATCACCGGTTCTAACAAGCGTCCTCTGAAATCTTTGGCCGATATGATCAAAGGTAAGCAGGGTCGTTTCCGTCAGAACCTGCTCGGTAAGCGTGTTGACTACTCTGGTCGTTCTGTTATCACCGTAGGTCCATACCTGCGTCTGCATCAGTGCGGTCTGCCGAAGAAAATGGCACTGGAGCTGTTCAAACCGTTCATCTACGGCAAGCTGGAACTGCGTGGCCTGGCCACCACCATCAAAGCCGCTAAGAAAATGGTTGAGCGTGAAGAAGCTGTCGTGTGGGATATCCTGGACGAAGTGATCCGCGAACACCCGGTACTGCTGAACCGTGCACCAACTCTGCACCGTTTGGGTATCCAGGCATTTGAGCCCGTCCTGATTGAAGGTAAAGCTATCCAGCTGCACCCGCTGGTTTGTGCGGCTTATAACGCCGACTTCGATGGTGACCAGATGGCTGTTCACGTACCGCTGACGCTGGAAGCCCAGCTGGAAGCGCGTGCGCTGATGATGTCTACCAACAACATCCTGTCACCTGCGAACGGCGAGCCAATCATCGTTCCTTCACAGGACGTTGTACTGGGCCTGTATTACATGACCCGCGACTGTGTTAACGCCAAAGGCGAAGGCATGGTACTGACCGGTCCGAAAGAAGCTGAACGCGTTTACCGCGCCGGCCTCGCTTCGCTGCACGCTCGCGTTAAAGTGCGTATCACTGAGCACGAGAAAAACGAGCAGGATGAGTGGGTTTCTAAAACCAGCATCATCGACACGACGATTGGTCGCGCCATCCTGTGGATGATCGTGCCTAAAGGTCTGCCTTTCTCCATCGTCAACCAGGCGCTGGGCAAGAAAGCGATCTCCAAGATGCTGAACACCTGTTACCGCATCCTGGGCCTGAAACCAACGGTTATCTTTGCTGACCAGACCATGTACACCGGCTTCGCCTATGCGGCACGTTCAGGTGCGTCTGTTGGTATCGACGACATGGTTATCCCAGAGAAGAAAGTGGAAATCATCACCGAAGCGGAAGCGGAAGTGGCTGAAATCCAGGAGCAGTTCCAGTCTGGTCTGGTGACGGCAGGCGAACGCTATAACAAAGTGATCGATATCTGGGCTGCGGCCAACGAACGCGTTGCTAAAGCGATGATGGAAAACCTCTCTACTGAAGTCGTGATTAACCGCGATGGTGAAGAAGAGCGCCAGGTTTCCTTCAACAGCATCTTTATGATGGCCGACTCCGGTGCGCGTGGTTCTGCTGCACAGATTCGTCAGCTGGCCGGTATGCGTGGTCTGATGGCTAAGCCAGATGGCTCAATCATTGAGACGCCGATTACGGCGAACTTCCGTGAAGGTCTGAACGTACTCCAGTACTTCATCTCGACGCACGGTGCACGTAAAGGTCTGGCGGATACCGCACTGAAAACAGCAAACTCCGGTTATCTGACGCGTCGTCTGGTTGACGTTGCACAGGATCTGGTTGTGACTGAAGACGACTGCGGCACGCACGAAGGCATCATGATGACGCCGGTCATCGAAGGTGGCGACGTGAAAGAACCGCTGCGTGAGCGTGTTCTGGGTCGTGTGACTGCGGAAGACGTGCTGAAGCCTGGTACGGCTGACATTCTGGTTCCACGTAACACTCTGCTCGATGAGCACTGGTGTGACGTGCTGGAACTGAACTCAGTAGACAGCGTGAAAGTGCGTTCTGTTGTTGGTTGTGAAACCGACTTTGGTGTGTGTGCGCATTGCTATGGTCGCGACCTGGCACGTGGTCACATCATCAACAAAGGTGAAGCGATCGGTGTTATCGCGGCACAGTCCATCGGTGAGCCGGGTACACAGCTGACGATGCGTACGTTCCACATCGGTGGTGCGGCATCACGTGCGGCTGCTGAATCCAGCATTCAGGTGAAGAACAAAGGTACCATCAAGCTGACCAATGCCAAGTCGGTAACTAACTCGGCAGGCAAGCTGGTGATCACCTCGCGTAACGTTGAACTGAAAATGATCGACGAATTTGGCCGTACTAAAGAGAGCTATAAAGTTCCTTACGGTGCGACCATGGCGAAAGGTGATGGTGAGCAGGTTGCTGCGGGCGAAACCGTTGCAAACTGGGATCCGCATACCATGCCGGTTATCACTGAAGTGGGCGGTTTCATTCGCTTCACGGATATGATCGATGGTCAGACCATTACTCGTCAGACTGACGACCTGACCGGTCTGTCATCGCTGGTGGTCCTGGATTCTGCTGAGCGTACTGCGGGTGGTAAAGACCTGCGTCCAGCCCTGAAAATCGTTGATGCTAGCGGCAATGATGTCCTGATCCCTGGTACCGATATGCCAGCTCAGTACTTCCTGCCAGGTAAAGCGATTGTACAGCTTGAAGATGGCGTGAAGATCAGCTCGGGTGATACCCTGGCGCGTGTTCCGCAGGAATCGGGCGGTACCAAGGATATTACCGGTGGTCTGCCACGCGTTGCTGACCTGTTCGAAGCACGTCGTCCGAAAGAGCCAGCAATCCTGGCGGAGATCAGCGGCATCATCTCCTTCGGTAAAGAGACCAAAGGTAAACGTCGTCTGGTTATTACTCCGCTGGATGGTAGCGATCCGTATGAAGAGATGATTCCGAAATGGCGTCAGCTGAACGTGTTCGAAGGTGAACGTGTTGAGCGCGGTGACGTGGTTTCCGATGGCCCAGAGTCACCACATGACATCCTGCGCTTGCGTGGCGTGCATGCGGTTACCCGTTACATCACTAACGAAGTGCAGGAAGTTTACCGTCTGCAAGGCGTTAAGATTAACGATAAGCACATCGAAGTCATCGTTCGTCAGATGCTGCGTAAAGCAACCATCATGAGCGCGGGAAGCACCGAGTTCCTGGAAGGTGAGCAGGCTGAATTCTCTCGCATCAAGATCTCTAACCGTGAACTTGAAGCGAACGGAAAAGTGGGCGCTACCTTCATGCGTGACCTGCTGGGTATTACCAAAGCGTCACTGGCAACCGAATCGTTCATCTCTGCTGCATCGTTCCAGGAAACCACGCGTGTCCTGACCGAAGCGGCAGTTGCAGGCAAGCGCGACGAACTGCGCGGTCTGAAAGAGAACGTTATCGTGGGACGTCTGATCCCTGCCGGTACCGGTTATGCATACCATCAGGATCGTATGCGCCGCAAAGCGGCAGGCGAAGTGCCGGTTGCACCGCAGGTAACTGCGGATGAAGCCTCTGCAAGCCTGGCTGAATTGCTGAACGCTGGTCTGGGCGGTAACAACGACGAGTAATCGTCAAACGCCTGATAAAAAACCCTGCTCTGGCAGGGTTTTTTTTTATCTTTAAGCCATCAGTGAATATCGCGTCGATTTAACCCAATGTCTTTTAACTGACTATCGCTAAGCCTGGACAAAATAGCGCGGGTTTCCCGCTGGCATTGCCAGCGTCGGATGCTCCCCCAGACAATGCGCAAGAACCGAAACGGTCTTATGACAAATGGCTTAGCCGCGCGGTTTTCTTCATATCCCATGATCCTGCCCCTCGTTGTTTATCTGAGAAACATTTTCACGTAGACCGTCTGTTCGATACAGACTCACCAGGAACAAATATTTAACATACAGATTGCGCGTTGACGCATCTGAATGGTAGAAATAGCGTTAATCTGTACCGCTTTGCGGGGCAATCAAACTTCATAAGGCATACAATGACGCGTTATCAACATTTAGCCATGCTGCTGGAAAAGCGCATTGCGCAGGGGCTGTATCGGAACGGCGAACGGTTGCCCTCGGTGCGCAGCCTGAGTGCTGAACACGGTGTCAGTATTAGCACCGTGCAACAGGCCTATTATTTGCTGGAGCAGAAACAGTTGATCATCCCGCAGTCCCGTTCGGGCTATTATGTCGCGCCGCATAAAGCGATGCCGCCCATTCCGGCACTGACCCGACCGGTACAGCGCCCGGTGGAAATCACGCAGTGGGATGCGGTCTTTGATCTGCTTAACAGCCGGCTGGAAGATGACATATTGCAGTTGGGCAGCGGCATGCCGGATCTCACACAGTCTACCCTGAAGCCGCTCTGGAAAGCGTTTAGTCGGCAGGCACAGAAGCAGGAAAGCACTCTGCTGAATTACGATAATCTGTATGGGGTGACCTGCCTGCGAGAGCAGATCGCCCGGCTGATGATTGACAGTGGCTGTCAGCTCAGCCATGAAGATATTGTCATTACGACGGGTTGCCATGAAGCCCTGTCTGTTTCCGTTCGCGCTGTCTGCCAGCCAGGCGATATCATCGCCGTGGAATCACCATCGTTTCACGGCATCATGCAAACGCTGCGCGGTTTTGGCATTCGCGCCATTGAGATCCCCACCGATGCGGTAACGGGCATCAGTCTTGAGGCGCTGGAGCTGGCCTTTGATCAGTGGCCGATTAAGGCCGTCGTTGTGGTGCCCAACTGTAATAACCCACTTGGTTTCATCATGCCAGAGAAGCGCAAGCGCGCCCTGCTGGCCTTGGCGCAACGTTTTGACGCCGCGATTATTGAAGACGATGTCTATGGCGAGTTGGCCTGGGAGTATCCACGGCCTTCATCCATTAAATCGATGGATGAAGACGGGCGCGTATTGTTATGCAGTTCATTTTCAAAAACGCTGGCGCCGGGTCTGCGCGTAGGCTGGGTGGCGCCGGGGCGCTACCGCGATCGGGTTCTGCATATGAAATACATCGGAACCGGGTCTACTGCGACTCAGCCTCAGCACGCAGTTGCAGAGTTTATTCATCAGGGGCATTACCAGACCCATCTGCGGCGGATGCGTCAGGTTTACCAACACAACTACGAAACCTTTATTTGCTGGGTTCGGCACTATTTCCCCTGTGGAATCTGCGTCACGCGGCCTCAGGGGGGATTTCTGATGTGGATTGAACTGCCAGAAGCCTTTGACGCCGTGCAACTTAACAATACGCTGCGGGAGTCCGGGATACAGATTGCTGTGGGTTCGCTGTTTTCCGCCTCGGGCAAATATCGCAACTGCCTGCGCCTGAACTATGCCTTGCCTGCCAGCGATAAAGTTGAACGGGCACTGGCGATAACGGGCAGCGCCGTTGAGCAGGCGATAGCGGCATGTGTCCACGATCGGCCAAGGGCACATACCTCTTTACCTGTGGTTGAGGAGCAGGGCCAGAAAGAGGAGGGAACTGGCCCTGGTCCGGCCATTCCGGCCGGACACCTGTGACTTTACTGAGCATAAAAAAACCGCGCCAGCCGTAATACTCATTGCCGTGCGCGGCTTTCCACTCTTTAACAGCCTTTTGCACAGGCTGCAGGTATTTCTGGGCGCTGACGCGCGTTAGTACGCCGTTTCGGGTTCGGCAAGCCGCAGCAGAACACGCGTGGCCTCCTGCCAGTCTTCTGCCTGAGTAATCGCGCTCACCACCGCAATACTGCCCACCCCGGTGGCCAGGACCTCTGGCGCACGATCAATACTGATGCCTCCGATCGCGACTGTTGAGATGCCGTGCAGCCGGGCCAAATGGCGCTTAAGTTCAGCTACGCCCTGAGGGGAAGAGGGCATGGCCTTCGTCTGGGTGGGGAAGATGTGCCCCAGCGCCACATAGGAAGGGCGCAGTGCCAGCGCCCGATCCAGCTCTGCATCATCATGAGTTGAAAGTCCCAGCCGCAAGCCTGCGTGCAGGATCTGCTGCAGGTTAGCGACCTCTAAATCTTCCTGACCCAGATGGACGCCATAGGCCTGATGTTTAATCGCCAGTTGCCAGTAATCATTGATAAACAGACGTGCCTGATAGCGCTTACCTGCGGCGATAGCCCGAATAATCATGGGTTCAACCACCTCGTCCGGCTGATCCTTGATCCGAAGCTGAAGGGTTCGCACACCGGCTTCCAGCAGGCGCTCTATCCATTCCACGCTGTCAACGACCGGATAGAGCCCCAGACGTGATGCGGTTGCGGGAAAGGCGTCCATTTATTCCTCCTTTATTGCGGTCGCAGGGTGATACAGCTCACCGCCGCGCTCACGAAAATGATCAGACATTTTCGCCATCCCCACCTCAATCGCCTGGGCTTCGGCTTCCTGCCTTGCGGCGTAGTCACGCACTTCCTGGGTAATTTTCATTGAGCAAAATTTGGGGCCGCACATAGAGCAGAAGTGGGCCACCTTACCGGACTCCTGCGGCAGGGTTTCATCGTGGTAAGCCCGGGCCGTATGCGGATCCAGTGCAAGATTAAACTGGTCTTCCCAGCGAAACTCAAAACGTGCTTTGGACATCGCATTGTCGCGGATTTGCGCGCCCAGATGACCCTTGGCCAGATCGGCTGCGTGCGCGGCGATCTTGTACGTGATTAAGCCCTGTTTAACATCTTCCTTGTTTGGCAGACCTAAATGCTCTTTGGGCGTGACGTAGCACAGCATGGCGCAGCCGAACCAGCCAATCATCGCGGCACCAATGCCGGAGGTAAAGTGATCGTAACCCGGAGCAATATCAGTGGTGAGGGGGCCCAGAGTGTAAAACGGCGCTTCATGGCAATGTTCCAGTTGTTCGGTCATGTTGCGACGGATCATTTGCATGGGAATATGGCCGGGGCCCTCAATCATCACCTGCACGTCGTATTCCCAGGCAATTTTCGTCAGCTCACCTAAGGTGTGCAGTTCCGCAAACTGCGCTTCGTCATTGGCATCCTGAATCGATCCCGGACGCAGGCCGTCACCTAATGATAATGAGATGTCGTAGGCCGCACAAATTTCACAGATGTCGCGGAAGTGCTCATACAGGAAGCTCTCTCTGTGATGCGACAGGCACCACTTCGCCATAATGGAACCACCACGCGAGACAATCCCAGTCAGGCGCTTCGCGGTCATGGGCACGTAGCGCAGCAGCACGCCTGCATGAATCGTAAAATAATCCACACCCTGCTCGGCCTGTTCCAGCAATGTGTCGCGGAAAATTTCCCAGTTCAGATCTTCTGCCACACCGTTAACTTTCTCAAGCGCCTGATAGATCGGTACCGTACCGATAGGCACCGGGCTGTTACGCAAAATCCATTCACGGGTTTCGTGGATATAGCGGCCGGTGGAAAGATCCATGACGGTATCGGCGCCCCAACGCGTTGACCACACCAGCTTTTCAACCTCTTCTTCAATCGAGGAGGTCACGGCTGAGTTGCCGATATTGGCATTCACTTTCACCAGAAAGTTACGCCCGATGATCATGGGTTCGGATTCGGGATGGTTAATATTTGCCGGAATAATAGCGCGCCCGGCAGCCACTTCCTGACGCACAAACTCAGGGGTAATATTTTCTGGCAGATGGGCGCCAAAGCTGTGCCCCGGATGCTGCTGCAGCAGCACCTCGCCGCGGATGCGTTCCCGGCCCATATTTTCCCGCAGCGCGATAAACTCCATCTCCGGCGTAATTATGCCCCGACGAGCATAATGGAGCTGGGTAACGCAGTGGCCTGCCTTCGCACGGCGTGGTGTGGGCAGGTGTTCAAAACGCAAGTGATCCAGGCCGTCATCGGCCAGCCGCTGTTGCGTGTAGGCAGAGCTGATTTGCACCAGATTTTCGCTGTCATTCCGCTCTTCAATCCAGCGCGCCCGCAGTTTATCCAGCCCCCGATGCACGTCGATTTGTGCGGCGGGATCGCCATAGGCACCGGCCGTATCGTAAACCGGAACGGGCTCATTCTCCTCATAAACCGGCGCTTCTTTACTGCCGCTGGTCAGGGTAGGGCTGAGTTGAATTTCCCGCATTGGGACACGGATATCATCGCGGCTGCCGGTAAGCCAGATACGTTTTGAATTAGGGAAGGCGCTGCCGCCCTGAAGAGAGTCAATGAATTCCTGTGCCTGAGCACGTTGTTCGCGACGGGTCGTTTTAGCAGTAGACATAGCAATATTCCAGTAAGAGGGAAGGTTGCTTGTCCGGAGTTCGGAAGGAGTAACAGCACTGCTGACACCATTCGGTGGCGTACCGTATAAATTTACTCTTGTTCCCTTCGCAGGTTCTAACCTGATCAGGTTCCGCGGATCCCGAATTAACGGTCTCAGCCCTTAGGCACTCCGACAAGATGAGGTTTCAACGATTTCGCTACGGCGCCCGCTCGGCTTCACCCCGGAAAAAGGGATAGCATGAACAGTGCCCGTAGATGACGTATCAACCGTAAACACCGACTACGTTCGGCGTTAAACGTAAAGCCCACTCAGCATAAGGGGGCTTTTGGCTAATCACAAGTCTTTTACAATCGATTAGGTTTTAGGCGGGGCGGGCAATTTCGCTGTCGTTAGCCACGGGCGGGGTCAGGTGATTATCCCATGCCATCTGGATGAGTTTGTCCTCAAGCGTAAAGCGTCCTTCCAGGGCTTCTCCGACCTCCGATAGCGCATTCTGAAAGGTGACGTAGTTATCGTCATCAATCGCCTGCTGCAGGTGTCCGTCATACAGCTTCATCAGTTGTTCGGTGTTGGCTTCCAGCGAGGGATAAATCTGCGTTGCTGCCAACAGCGGACTGGTACCGTCCATTTCTCCGATCAGGCGTTGATAGAGGCTGAAGTGGCCGGATGAAAGGTAATCGACCAGATTATGGCAAAAGTTATCAAGTGCCTGTTCATCCAGACGCATCAGTGCCTCTTTCTTTGGCTTGATACCGACCAAATGGTAATAAGAAACCAGTAACTGGCGGCGAGCGGCCAGCCATGAATCGACCAGTTCATTACTGCCACCTACGCGTTTGGTCAGAACGTCTAACTGGTTGAGCATAGTTAACTCCGTATGAGTTATGCACCTTCATATTTCAGATTAGCGATGCGTCAAGTGCGCTTGTTTTCCACGAGCCTGCCGGGGAGAAATAAGCGTGTTGCCGTCTTGCAACCAGAATTATTTGGGTATAGTTGTTCATCTACACACTTAACATCGGGACTTCAGCGTGCGGGTTGACGCTAAGGATGACGAAATAAATGCAATGCGAAATTTCAAGCGTAGACGCTGGATGGTGGATTGTCAGCAGTGAACAAAAAATTTGGTTACCGCAAGGAGACCTGCCTCACGGTAATGCGCAGCATTTTGGCCTGACGGGTCATCAGGGGCGCGTAATTGGCGAATGGCAGGGGGAGAATGTCTGGCTGATTTGCGAAACACGTTCGGAGGATATGCTGTCTTTGCGGCAGTTACTTAACGAAGATCCGGGACTGTTTCAGTTGGCAGGGCGCGGTGTACAGCTGGCCGAATTTTATCGCTCTCACCGCTGGTGTGGCTACTGCGGCCATGAGATGCACGCCAGCAAGCGTGAATTTGCCTGCCTGTGCAGCCACTGCCGTGAACGCTACTATCCACAGATTGCGCCCTGCATTATCGTCGCCATTCGCCGGGGGGACGAGATCCTGTTGGCTAACCATGCGCGCCAGCGTAATAACATTTACACTGTGCTGGCCGGTTTCGTCGAAGTCGGCGAAACCATTGAACAGGCCGTCGCGCGCGAGGTAATGGAAGAGAGCAACGTGCGTGTGAAGAATGTCCGCTATGTTACCTCGCAGCCCTGGCCTTTCCCGCAGTCTCTGATGATGGCGTTTATGGCGGAATATGATGGCGGCGAGTTACAACATGACGGCAAAGAGCTGCTGGACGCCGGATGGTTCCGCTTTGATGCGCTGCCTTTACTGCCGCCGCCCGGTACCGTCGCCCGTCGATTAATTGAAGATACGGTGGCCCTCTGCCGCGCTGAGGCGTGAGAGTGCTACACTACTCGCTTGATACCGAGAGAGTCCTGAGATGAGTGAACTGAAGAACGACCGTTATTTGCGCGCCCTGTTACGCCAGCCTGTAGATGTCACCCCCGTATGGATGATGCGGCAAGCCGGGCGTTATTTGCCGGAATATAAAGCGACGCGCGCCCAGGCAGGCGATTTTATGTCGCTGTGCAAAAATGCCGAACTGGCCTGCGAAGTCACCCTGCAACCCCTGCGTCGCTTTAAGCTGGATGCGGCGATCCTCTTCAGTGATATTCTCACCATCCCTGATGCGATGGGGCTGGGTTTATACTTCGAAACAGGCGAAGGCCCGTGCTTCTCCAACCCGATTACCTGCCGTGCTGATGTCGATCGCCTGCCGGTGCCCGATCCTGAACAGGAGCTGGGTTACGTGATGAATGCGGTACGCACCATCCGTAAAAACCTCAACGGCGAAGTACCATTGATAGGCTTCTCAGGCAGCCCCTGGACGCTGGCGACCTATATGGTTGAAGGGGGAAGCAGCAAAGCCTTCACTAAGATCAAAAAAATGATGTATGCCGAGCCTGCCACGCTGCACGCCATGCTGGATAAGCTGGCCGACAGTGTCATCCTCTATCTTAATGCCCAGATCCGCGCCGGTGCGCAGTCGGTGATGGTCTTTGACACCTGGGGCGGCGTGTTAACCGGGAACGACTATCGTGAGTTCTCGCTTTACTACATGCATAAAATTGTCGACAGCGTGCTTCATGAGAACGAAGGCCGTCGTGTACCCATCACCTTGTTTACCAAGAATGGTGGTCAGTGGCTGGAAGCCATTGCTGAAACGGGCTGTGATGCACTAGGTCTGGACTGGACTATCGATATCAGTGAAGCCCGCCGCCGTGTCGGCCACAAAGTTGCTTTGCAGGGCAATATGGATCCTTCCATGCTCTATGCACCCCCGGCGCGAATTGAGCAGGAAGTGGCAACGATTCTGGAAGGATTCGGCCAGGGTGAAGGCCACGTTTTCAATCTGGGACACGGCATCCATCAGGATGTTCCACCCGAGCATGCCGGCGTATTTGTTGAGGCGGTGCACCGTCTGTCACGCCAGTATCATTCGGCGTCATAATGGATATCGCCGCTCTTCGCGCGGAGCAACGCCAACGGGCCGCAGAAGTCGTACGGCAGGATGATTTTGACGTGCTGCCGCCACGCTTTATTGGTGGCGCAGACGTCGGTTTTGAGCAGGAAGGCGCAGTGACGCGTGCGGCACTGGTTATTCTTGAATATCCGTCCATGAAGCTGGTGGAATATCGCATCGCGCGCATTGATACCACCATGCCTTACATTCCGGGCTTTCTCTCTTTCCGTGAGTATCCGGCCCTGCTGGCGGCCTGGGACATGCTGGAGCAGAAGCCCGATCTGCTATTTGTCGATGGTCATGGTATCTCACATCCGCGCCGGCTTGGTGTCGCGTCGCATTTTGGGTTGATGGTGGATGTTCCCACTATCGGTGTTGCGAAAAAGCGTCTGTGCGGGCACGTTGAGGCGCTGGATGAAACGCCCGGCAGTCGGCAGCCGTTGATGGATAAAGGAGAACAAATTGGCTGGGTATGGCGCAGCAAGGCACGCTGTAACCCGCTGTTTGTTGCCACCGGACACCGCGTCAGTCTGGACAGCGCTCTGGAATGGGTAGAAAAGTGCACACAGGGCTACCGTTTACCGGAGCCCACGCGCTGGGCGGATGCTGTGGCATCTCGCCGACCCGCATTTCTGCGCTGGCAAAGCGCGCTTTAACACTGTTTGTATGGCGCTTTTGGGTTACACTGCCGCCAGCGAAACGAATAAGAGCTCTGTGTATGTTACAAAACCCTGTACATCTGCGTCTGGCAAAGCTGGAAAGCTGGCAACACCTGACGTTTATGGCTTGCCTGTGCGAGCGCATGTATCCCAACTACGTGGCTTTTTGCCAGCAAACCGAGTTTGCCGATCCTGCACTTTACCGCCGTATTCTGGATCTGATTTGGGAAACGCTGACGGTTAAAGATGCGAAGATCAATTTTGACAGCCAGCTGGAAAAGCTTGAAGCGGCGATTCCCGATGGCGATGCGTTTGAGGTTTACGGTGTCTATCCGGCCATCGATGCCTGCGTGGCATTGAGTGAAGTGCTGCATTCGCAGTTAAGCGGTGAAACGCTTGAACATGCGATTGAAGTCAGCAAGACCTCGATCACCACCGTTGCCATCCTGGAAATGACTCACGAAGGTCGCGAAATGACCGATGAAGAGCTACGAGAAAATCAGGCTGTCATCGATGAATGGGACCTGCAATGGGAGATTTTTCGCCTGCTCGCGGATTGTGAAGAGCGAGACCTCGAATTGATAAAAGGTCTGCGATCTGACCTGCGTGAGGCGGGAATTAGTAACATCGGTATAAAAATTCAGCAATAAGGCGAGAAAACGTGACTTCAGGCCTTAATTAGCGCGCCTGGAGGCTTCACATCAGCCCCCAGTCTGGTCTACATTTGGGGGGCTGAAAATTGTGGCTATCGGTGCGTGCAGGCTGAAGAGTGCCCGAAGCTGGCTTTTCCCTCGCACTCGTTGCTTAGCAAGCGATAAATACACTTTAAGGATAACTTATGAACAAGACTCAACTGATTGATGTGATCGCAGAAAAAGCTGACCTGTCTAAAACCCAGGCCAAGGCAGCGCTGGAATCTACTCTGGCTGCAATCACTGAGTCTCTGAAAGAGGGTGATGCTGTACAACTGGTTGGTTTTGGTACTTTTAAAGTGAACCACCGCGCTGAGCGTACCGGTCGTAACCCACAGACTGGCAAAGAAATCAAAATCGCTGCGGCAAACGTACCTGCATTCGTGTCTGGTAAAGCTCTGAAAGACGCCGTTAAGTAAGACGTCGCACTGCGGTAACGTTTTAAAACAGGGGCGATTTCGCCCCTTTTGTTTAGGGGCCAGCCACCATGACTACGCTGTTTCAGCGATTATCAGCCCTGCTTCTCTCCTCTTTTCTCATTGGGTGTAGTTCAACGCCCGACATTCCGGCTTTCTCGGCCAGCGGTTATCTCGCCGATCGCGGCAGTGTTCGTATCTGGCGCAAGAATACCGATCATCACTCGGTACATATTCGTACGCTCTATAATCCGTTCAACAGCGAAAAAAGTGAAATTACGGACTATCGCTGGCTCGGCGATGATCTGATCAGCGTGGAACGCCAGGTGAAAGGCGAAAAGCCAGACGACGTTACGCTACGCTTTGATCAAGGCGGCAATCTCAATTTTATGCAGCGCCAGCTCGCGACGCGCCGTGAGGCAGTCAGTCCGGATGCGGTTGAGCTTTACAAGTTTGATGCACAACGTATGCGTGAAGTCAGCGATGCGCTGTTAAGTGGGCGGGTGTTTCTGAAACAAGGACACTGGTCAGGTGGAAGCGTTGTGACAACCTGTGAGGGCCAGCAGGTGACGCCGGCTTTCGACAGTTATGCACTGCAGACGCTTACGCACTACCGCCGTGATAAGGCGGAACCCTTGATGATTTCATGGCTGGAAGCGCCTGAAGGCGTGCAGTTGCTGCGTGTGACTCAAAAAGATGAATGCGCGGATGCGCCGGATGAGGCGAATTTCTGAGGCAATAAAAAGGGGCACTGGGTGCCCCTTTGATCATTATTTACGGTTAATGGCACGATAGCCGATGTCGCGTCGGCAGAAACTGCCTTGCCAGGAAATCGGCTTAGCCAGTTCGTAAGCCCGTTTCTGTGCGGCAGCAACATCATCGCCTAGCGCGGTGACGCAAAGAACCCGCCCACCGTTCGTCAAAACCCGATCCTCTTCAAGGCGCGTCCCGGCGTGGAAAACTTTGCCGTCGGCAACCTCTTCCAGCGGCAGACCGTGAATCTGATCGCCGTTATTGTAAGAGCCGGGATAGCCCCCGGCTGCCAGCACCACGCCCAGTGAAGGGCGGGGATCCCATTGTGAGTCTTTTTGATCAAGCTTGCCTTCACAGGCGGCCAGACACAGATCCACCAGATCCGACTGCAGGCGCAGCATAATGGGTTGTGTTTCGGGATCGCCGAAGCGACAGTTGAATTCGATCACTTTAGGCTGACCAGTCTGATCGATCATCAGCCCGGCATATAAGAAGCCCGTATAGACATTGCCTTCGGCGGCCATGCCACGTACGGTTGGCCAGATAACCTGATCCATAACGCGCTGGTGGATTTCATCGGTCACCACCGGGGCAGGGGAATAAGCACCCATTCCTCCCGTGTTCGGCCCGGTATCGCCGTCGCCCACCCGTTTATGGTCCTGGCTGGTGGCCATTGGCAACACATTCTCGCCATCAACCATCACGATAAAGCTGGCTTCTTCGCCGTCCAGAAACTCTTCAATCACGATACGGTGACCGGCATCACCAAACGCATTACCCGCCAGCATATCCTGCACGGCATCTTCCGCTTCCTGCAGCGTCATGGCCACAATCACGCCTTTACCGGCAGCCAGCCCGTCAGCTTTGATGACAATCGGCGCACCTTTTTCACGCAGGTAAGCCAGCGCAGGGGCGACGTCGGTGAAGTTTTGGTACTCGGCACTGGGGATGTTGTGACGTGCAAGAAAGTCCTTGGTGAATGCTTTAGACCCTTCCAATTGCGCGGCGGCCTGAGTTGGACCAAAGATTTTCAATCCGGCCTCGCGGAACGCATCAACCACGCCTGCCACTAACGGCGCTTCAGGGCCGACAATGGTGAGATCAATCTGTTCACGTTGAGCGAAGGCCAGCAAAGCGGGAATATCGGTGGGGGCAATATCGACGTTCTGCAACGCGGGTTCCAGCGCGGTGCCCGCATTACCGGGTGCGACAAAAATGGTTTCTGCCAGCGGCGACTGCGACGCTTTCCAGGCCAGTGCGTGTTCACGTCCGCCGTTACCGATGATTAAAATTTTCATAAAAGGCTCCACAGAATTAATGGCGGAAGTGACGCATGTCGGTAAAGATCATGGCAATACCATGCTCATCCGCTGCCGCAATCACTTCATCGTCGCGGATAGAACCGCCAGGCTGAATCACACAGCTTACGCCCACGGCAGCAGCGGCATCAATGCCATCCCGGAACGGGAAGAACGCATCGGAAGCCATCGCGGACCCTTTTACTTCCAGGCCTTCATCACCCGCTTTAATTCCTGCAATTTTGGCAGAGTAGACGCGGCTCATCTGGCCAGCACCTATGCCGATGGTCATATTGTCGCGCGCATAGACAATGGCGTTGGACTTAACGAATTTCGCCACTTTCCAGCAGAACAGGGCATCACGCAGTTCCTGCTCAGAAGGTTGGCGCTTGCTGACGACGCGCAACTGGCTGGCATCGACCATACCGAGGTCGCGATCCTGAACCAGCAGACCGCCATTCACCCGTTTGAAATCAAGGGCAGCCACGCGACCCTGCCAGTCACCGCATACCAGCACGCGGACGTTTTGTTTTGCCGCGGTCACTTTCAGCGCAGCTTCCGTTGCAGCAGGAGCGATGATGACTTCAACAAACTGTCGGCTGATGATGGCCTGGGCTGTCGCCTCATCCAGCTCGCGGTTAAAGGCAATGATGCCGCCGAAGGCAGATGTCGGGTCAGTCTGATAGGCACGCTCATAAGCTGCCAGAATTGACTCACCCACCGCAACACCGCAAGGATTGGCGTGTTTGACAATGACGCAGGCGGGCTCAATAAACTCTTTCACGCACTCAAGCGCGGCATCGGTATCCGCAATGTTGTTATAAGAGAGTGCCTTGCCCTGCACCTGGCTGGCGGTAGCGACCGAGGCTTCCTGCACATTCTCTTCTATATAGAAGGCGGCGTCCTGATGGCTGTTCTCGCCATAGCGCATATCCTGCTTCTTAATGAAGTTGAGATTGAGGGTGCGCGGGAAGCGGCCGGCTGGTTGGCTGGTTTCACCATGATAGGCAGGAACCAGAGTACCGAAGTAGTTAGCGATCATGCTGTCGTACGCGGCGGTATGTTCAAACGCTTTGATTGCCAGGTTGAAGCGGGTTTCGAGCGTCAGTGAGTTCTGATTGGCGTCCAGCTCAGCGATAATGGCCGGATAATCGCTGCTCTTAACGACAATCGCCACGTCTTTGTGATTCTTGGCCGCCGAGCGCACCATTGTCGGGCCGCCAATATCAATGTTCTCAACGGCGTCTTCCAGTGAGCAATCTGGTTTTGCGACGGTTTGGGCAAAGGGATAAAGATTGACGACCACCATATCAATCGGGCTGATAGCATGCTGCGCCATCACCGCATCATCTTGTCCACGACGTCCTAAAATGCCGCCATGGACTTTCGGGTGCAGTGTTTTAACGCGTCCATCCATCATTTCCGGGAAGCCGGTGTAGTCAGACACTTCTGTGACGGGAAGTCCCGCCTCTGCGAGCAGGCGAGCGGTACCACCTGTGGAGAGCAGCTCAACTCCGCGCTGAGAGAGTGCCTGAGCAAATTCGAGGATGCCGGCTTTATCAGAAACACTGAGCAGGGCGCGGCGTAAAGGACGAGGTTGTTGCATGGTGGTTTTATCCCTTGGCTTTGATTCGCGTAAATAAGAGCGTTACATCAAGCTTGTGTGCTTACTTTTCTCTATATAGAGCAGCAAAAGCGTAAAAACTTCAGGTAACGCCCCGAAAAGGGGCATCCATTGCGTTGCGGGGCATTGTAGCGAAAACGTTTGCGTGATGCTCGTCTAAATTTGATGCGGCCGGGAATGTGGATAACTTTGTGTGTAACTGCGTATAAGGCGGGGTTTTGCTGTGGAATGCAGCGAACAGTCATTTTTATTGAATTTAGCCCTTGTCAGCCAGAGAGAACTCCCTATAATGCGCCTCCATCGACACGGCACAACGGCTTACGGAATGCGGTGTTGAGAGGGTCAGGCAACTGAGCCGCCGGAGAAAAACTTCTGAAAAAGAGGTTGACTCTGAAGGAGGAAAGCGTAATATACGCCACCTCGCGACAGACGGTTAACCCGCTGTTCGCACTGCTCTTTAACAATTTATCAGACAATCTGTGTGGGCACTCGCAGGATTGATATCAGCGTCTCCGGACGTAAAAAATATCAAAGCCTCACGA
>NZ_QGTU01000016.1:0-9697 GCF_003182295.1 Pantoea sp. AG702
GAATTTGCAGCAGGCTGGCGAAACGGGAAACATGAAGAAAAACCCACCGACATTACTAACTGAAGGTTGTATCTAATACTGGGGGCTGGTCAACGGCATGTGGAGTCACGAGTTCGGACCTACTGCTATGAAGCTCGATGAAAAACGAGGACTAATCCATCTCAAGGAAGAGAACAAACAAAAAACTTATCCGTTCTCAGCAATCAAAGAGTGGCGATACAATTTGTCTACTACGAGAGAACGGACTGGTATCAACAAAGAACTCGACCGCACTCATGATTTCAGGGAGTCAGGTTTTTACATCTCAGTGGATGATGTTCAGTATCCAGAATGGAGGGTAATGTTCTTTCCTCAAAAGGGTGATTTCAACTCACAGGAAGGCATTCGGGATACTGAAATGCAGCTTAAGCGCTGGATGGAAATTTTCAATAAAACGATAAATAGATAACAATAAAATAATTAAATATCAATTAGTTATAAAAAAGCCAGCCTCAGGGGCTGGCTTTTAAATTTGAATGATTATAAAGTCAACTTTATCAATCGTTGTCAATAGTATCTATCGCAAAACATAAATCTTTCATTGCCTTTTAAATTATCAACTATGGATAGTATCTCATGTAATTTTATTTGAGAGAAAGATAACAATAAAACCTTAAAAATCATCTTAAAAATTATATTTAAACCTCAAAAGGAGAAGAAAAATGGCTGTTCGCTTGACTACAATATCAATAAAAAACTTCAGATCTTGTAAGTTTACTGAAATTAACTTGAGACCTTACACTGCATTTATTGGTTATAACAACGCTGGAAAATCAAACATTATATTAGCCATCAAGTGGCTTTTGGATGGCTCTCTTTTAAATGAAGCTGATATGTATGACCCGTTAAGACCAGTTCAAGTTCAAGGAACTATAGTTGGAATTACGGAAGATGTTCTAACTTTACTCAGTGATGAAAATAAGAAAAAAATTGAGCCATTTATTATAGATGGAAAATTAAAATTCTCCAGAAAACAAGAAACAGAGATTCTTGATGACAACAAATCAAGAATTAAAAAAACTTTGGAAGTTTTTGATGGGGAAACCTGGAAAAAAAATCCTGGTGGTATTGATGGTGCAATATCAAACATTTTTCCTGAACCTATTCATATCCCAGCAATGTCTGACGCAGCTGAAGACTCGACGAAAAACAAATCTGGAACAACCATTGCAAAAATCTTAGCTGCTATTGTTGATGAAATTAAAAAAGAATATGAAGACAAGTTCTCGGCAAATATTTCTGAAATTGGAAAACACCTTTCTCATGATGGTTCAACAAGATTGGAAGGGCTAAGTAAAATTGACGATGGCGTAAACCAAAAAGTAAATCAGTTCTTTCCTGATGTAAGTATAAAATTACATTTCCCCACACCAACTCTTGACGAGATATTCAAATCCGGGACGCTAAAAGTTTTTGAAAAAAGAGCAGAGTCCGCGATTATGAGAGATATCAATAGATTTGGTCATGGAACACAGCGTTCGATTCAAATGGCCTTAATTCAATATCTTGCCGATAGAAAAAAGAAAAGTGAAAAAGCGACCAAATCAAACACCTTAATATTTATAGACGAACCTGAATTATATTTACATCCATCAGCTATCAATTCTGTAAGAGAATCACTTGTATTACTTAGCGATATGGGTTTTCAAGTAGTTATATCAACCCATTCCGCCAGTATGCTTTCCGCAAAACACGCATGTAATGCCATTCAGGTTTGTAAAAATACCGATGGAACTGAGGCACGAAAGAGTATTTCAGATAAAATACAAGAACTCTATCAGTCTTCATCACCACAACTCCATTCTGCATTTACATTGTCTAACTCCTCTTATTTTCTATTTTCAGAAGAAGTTTTATTGGTTGAAGGTAAAACTGAAACTAATGTGCTATGTAGCTTATATAGAAAGTTACGAAATGAAGACATCAACGCATCTAAAATAAGTATAGTTGCTGTTGATGGAAAAGGAAATCTTTTAAAAATGGCAAATGTTATTAATGCAATAGGAATAAAAACTCGAATACTGGCCGACTGTGATTTTCTTTCTATTTTATTTACTACAAACCCTCATCAAGATGAACTGAGCGAAGAGTGTAATGATTTGATAAGCTCAATAAGAGATTTAACAGAGCCTCATAGCTTACCTCTTGCAAACCCTGTAGTTTCCACAGATTCTTTTAAAATCATATCAAGTAAAGATTTCATAAAAATTTGCAACCATGAAGAAACTAAAGTTCACATTCAAAAAATACACAATAAATTAAAAGACAAAGGTATATATTTTTGGAAGTCCGGCGATATTGAGCAAGTGTATGGTTTTGGAAAAAAGCAAAGTGAATGGGATACTTTAATTGATTGCTTGGACGACGAAAGTAAAGATGCCAAAACAATCATTAAAAACTACGAAGAAATGAAAGATTTTATCCTATGGATTTAAAGTCATGGCCACTCGGTCAATGTTTAGATAATATAGCGATATATAAAAATCACTATGTAGGTATAAAATAAAACTTGAGGTTTTTAATGTGAATATCAATTATAAACGAAATTACCATACACGATCTGAGTATACATTTACTTCATTAGTTGCGGAATTACTTGGGTGCCTTGAAAGAAAAGATGTACAAATAGAGCCAACTCTTGATAGACATATGAGACCGGACATTATATTCGGCACCCAAGACTCACTTACGATGATTGAAGTAAAGTATTACCGGCATTCTTCTCCGCCTCCCGTTTCAATGTTTAAAAGAGCTTTGCAACACACCGCAGGAATAGCACATAAGATCAGTGCAAAAAATACTATATTAGCAATATCTTGCCCGATGGAAAAAAAATTCCACCAAGTTGCAACCACTTTCCCTAATATAGAGATTTGGGACGGAGATAAAATTCTTAGTATGGCTTCTCCTTTCCCTGAACTTTTTAAAAAATTAGAGGATTTGTTTGAAATAGGTAATTCGGCAAATGAAGAAAAATATAAAAATGATGACTTTTTAACCAACCATATTGAAACTACGCATGGCCCTGGTAAAGGCGCAAGCTTGGCACAAGGTTTGCTTGCTATATCGCCCGGCAGAATAATGGCAACTGATTTTGAAAATGCATGTATTGATGCATTGAAATACCTTTTCGAAAATGATCTTCATGGATGGTATGTACAGTCAAGAACTATCGATTCTTTGCATCGTAGAGATTTAGTGTGCAGAATATTAGCAAACTCATCTGAAGTATGGCGAGTGATGTTAGAAGATTTAAAAAGTAGGTATGTGATATTCGAATTTAAAAACTATAGCACTCCCATTACACAGAGTGAAATCATCACGACTGAGCGTTATTTGTATCCTTCGGCTTTAAGGAAAGTAGCAATCGTTATTTCTCAACAAGAATGCGCTGACTCTGCTAAAGCGGTTATTGCAGGAGCAATGCGAGAACATGGTAAATTAATTATCCACTTATCCGTGCATGAGTTAACAGATCTATTAATTGCAAAAGATAGCGGCTCTGATCCGAACATTTATCTATTCGAACGTGTTGATGAGTTTCTTTTAGGTCTTGGAAGATAGTGATACAATTTGTCTAATACAAGAGAACGGTTTGGCATCAACAAAGAACTCGACCGCACTCATGTTTTCAGAGAATTGGGCTTTTACATCGCAGTAGATGATGTTCAGTATCCAGAATGGAGAGTAATGTTTTTTCCCCAAAAGGGTGACTTTAACTCACAAGAAGGCATCCGGGATACGGAACTGCAACTTAAGCGCTGGATGCACATCTTTGACAATGTAATTAATAAATAAAATATAATGCATTGCTTATCAGTAACTTAAAAAACCAATCACGCGATTGGTTTTTTTTCAATTGTAAAGTTGAGCTTCACAATTCCTCTATGTAATATGTTTCCAAGTACTTATGCGGTAGTAAAATGGTTTGAGCACTAAATACGAGTAAAGCAATGAATTTAAAGTAAATAGTTAACAACTCCAAAGTTAGCCTAATCAGCCTTTGATTATTTAAGTGATTAAAATAAAGATGAATAATAGGAATAAGCCTACAGTCAATAAGGATAAAAACATGTTAAATCAGCGCCTTATCACTCTCAGAAACAATAACTCTGATAAAGCATTGGATAAAGAACATAAAGACAAGGAAGCACAACGATATTTTAAGGAAAAAACTGCTAATGAGTACATAAAAAAACTACTTAACTCGCCTGAAAAAGAATTCTTGACTAATAGAGATTATGCAGTCCTTAAAGAATCATATGATAAAGCACATGATATAAGGAAATTTGAAATTGATCTATATTGGAAAAGAACAACTTACGTATGGACTCTGATTGCATCATTGATAACTGTGACGGGATTACTACTTACTGCATATTACCGACTCCCTTCAGATTCTGATGTAAAAAATGCTCTCATATATATGGTTGAAGGTGTTGCAGTGTTAGGAGTTGTAATAACCATCATCGGTTCAAAAATAATACAAGGCAGCGAATTCTGGCAAAAGAACTGGGAATATCATGTTAGCCTGTTAGAACCATTATTTTCAGGAAGAATATACACCACTTTAGTCAATAAAAGAGCAAATCGCTTTTCAATATCAAAACTTAATTTTGCTCTTTACCTTCTCTTTTTAGGTGTATGGCTTTCGTTATCTGAAGGTGTGTTTTTAATTACATATCCTGGAGTAGATGCAAATAACTTCTTTGTGATTCTAGGTATATTTTCTTTGGCTGTGTTTTTTATATCAGTTCTTATAGATATATTTACATATCGAAAACCAAGTGAGAACAAAATTTCAATTAATCATTGGTCAGTCAAAATAAAATGAAAACGACTATTAATAGTTAAGGATGCTGTCAATAAAAAGGTTAATAAAAAATGGTTTATTCTCACTTGTCTTTACTTATGACTAAAGTTATTTTAGGGTCTGCCATGAATAACTATCACAAGTGACATTAACACAAAGGTATCGTTATGGATAACTACTGGGACAGGAACAGACAATCAAACTACTTTCTAAGTATGGCAAGTCTTGAGGCTAATCACTTAGTCAATGTTGCCACATCCCTCTCACAGTTCCATCTCAAGGATGCGCTCGTCCGTGTAAGGTTCCAGGATGAAATAAGGGAGTTCACCCGCTTGCAGATTCAGACTATCCGCACTTCTACCACGGATGATAAGTGTCAGGAGTGTATCCAAAATCTCAAGCAAGAAGCCCAAAACCTAAAGATTCAGGACAGGATGCTTAGAACAGGAGAAGCCGTAGTTTCGTCTTCTGTGAAGTTTTACCATGACCATGAAAAGATCATTGGCTATGTCATCGACGGCATCGGAGTTGTTCTTGGGACTGTTCAGTTAGTGGCTGGGGTAGGCTTGTTTGCTGGATCACTGTTCAGTGGAAATGTTATCGGTGTTGTTGCTGGTTCTGCATTGATTGCTAATGGTGCAGGTTCAATGGCGGAAAGCATAGATAAGTTAAGAGGAGTTTCAAACCCTACTAATCCGGTGATTGAAGCTTATCAGGATGTAGCTGAATTTTTTGGATTTGATAAACGCCTGGGTCTGCTTGCTTACCAAGCGGTTGATCTCACTACATCTTACTACGGAATTTTCAAACTGACTTTGAAACCCGAGGCCTGGAGAATATTCAAGTATCTCCCAACTGATTACTATCGCCAAGTGCAGATGATGAGCAAACAAGACTTGGCTTTAAAAGGTGCAACAGCAGTCTGGAAAGGTAGTGCTATAGGTGTGAACCTCTACCAGATGAATCACAACCAAAATGGAAACTAACTTTTGCTATTACTTGCAAACCTGTGTGCTTTCCAGGCCAGATTCATTGGTATGACAAAGTAAACAATTATGGCACCGATGATAAGGACGATAGCATAAGAAATCAGGCTTTCTTTATGCCCTTTCGCTATACCATAAATGAAAATTGATAAAATAATGAGCATGGAAATTATACCAGCCCAAAAGCGCTTGCTCAGCTCCTGAATGAGAGACTGAAGTGTATCTGATTTGTTCTCATCTCGGGTAAGAATTTCATTAAGCTTGCGGATATCCTTCGCCGAAAATCCATTCTGAAGGAGCTTTTGCTCAAAATCGTTCATTTCATCATCCTGAAAAGCCATAAGATAAAAGAAAATATATCATACATCAAAGCTGAGATGCCATATGATCCATTTGCAGAACACTCGCCCTAAGTTAAGTGTAAAGATCATATGGCATAGTTATTGTATCGCCATACTGAATAAAAAGTATATCCTAAACCCTTTTCTTCATTTTGAAACCATCTGATTTAAGCTCTGGTGAAGGTGTAAAGCTCTGTTTTTGAGTAGCAAATATTCTTTCTACTTCATACTCATTCCAGATAATGTATTCGATGATAAACTTGTAGAAATACAGCACTCGTTCAAGGCTGACAGTTGAAGGTATTGTATAGAAGTTTGGGCTGAGCAAAGCCGAACTCAAAACTGCAATAATGTTGCTTGGTCCCTTCAGATAAGGATTCTGATAGTCTTGCTGATACTTCAAAAAGTATCCTACACAGAACAGGTAGGCATCTTTTACGATTTTTTCTTTATTGCAGTCTGATTCATCGTATCTAAGAATGAAGCGATTAAGGAGTATCAAAAACTTCTGATCTGGCAAATATCTGTTTAATTTATTCATAGTAGCATCCTTGCTGTTGTGAATGTCATCCTGACATCTAAAGAAATATCATAATATTCAATCATGTCAATAGCTAAAACCTATCAATTTCTATTTGAATATCTTTTTTAGGTAAAGGACGATTAAGCTCCTCGATTGTTATTTGCTTTAAATGAGAGTTATACAGCCATATCTTAAACTGCTCTAAATATTTGTTATTCAATGCTATCAAAGCTTCGTTTTCAGTTTCGAGCCTTTTTATTCTCTGACAAGCAATCTTTAAATTAGCAGGTTTAACCGCACATGTTTCTTTCACACCAGACTTGAGAAGCTCCTTTTTTGAATTAAAACAATCCGCAATTTTAACATGACAACTTAAAGATTGCCTCGAAGGTCTCTTCCCAATGATCTTTATCAACTGGTCGCATAAAGCCTCCCAGGTCAGCTTCTCATCGTCATTCCAGGTATTAATAACTTTCATTATCAATTTTTCATCATAACCAGTAATGTGTTTAGCCATTTATTCTCCTTTTATTATTTTAGTTTGAAATTTATACCATTTATCAGCATTAACATTCCCATCATTTTTATCATAATTGGTTTTTTCAAGAATTTTAGTGTGTATCATCATTAGTTGGCCATCATCCGTTCCAGAGTCTTGTAAGGGATAATAACTACAAGGCTCAAAAACATATGAGTGCTTGCAGTAGCCATGCTTAGTGACGAGCACAGCTCCATCATTCAATAAATCGAAATCAGTTATGTCCATAACAGCTATTTCTTTTTTCCTATGGCTATTACCGGCTCCGATTGAAGTTTTATCTTTCATGAGATTGATCATTTGTAAGTGTGATCGGTGATCGTAGGAAACATTTTGTGAGACCAACTTCCTTCCAGACCATCTGGCGATGCTAAACTCGTCCATACCATTGATCTGAGAAAACGTATTAAGTAGATGTCTTAATTGATGGGTCCTAAGCGAATACGGGCTACCATCTTCGTTAACATAACCGTGTCTTTTAAACAAGTTTGTAGTGCCTTTGATACTTGCAAAGGCATCAATATCCGATCTAAAAAACTGAGCAGTGGGCCTGAACAAAGGTGCCAAATGATTGCTCGTTTTCTTACATAATTGTCCCTCAAATAACAGACACAAAGCATTTGAATATTTGATTTTCTTCTCTTCATCATACCAGGGAAAATTTTGAGGTTTTTTACTAAAGAGTTCATATCTGTATGACTCAGGAACCTTCCCTTCCATCGTTTTTGCAACAAACCTTGGATGGGTGGACAACTTTCTCAACCGGGTTATGGCCTTTTTAGCTACAGGGACCATTACTGAAGGAATCCATTTGATGTCTCCAGCATACCCCTTCGCTGAAAAAAACCTTAAACCATATCGTTCAATGCCGTTCTCATCATGCTCTGTAATCTCACAATCCGCAGGAAGGCTTAATATTTCCGAGATTCGTCCTGGTGCACACATCAGCAGTGCAAGAACAGAGGTTGTGAAAATGTCCCTCACAGACAGTTGGCTTTCATCTTTTGAGAAAATCTCCGCAATGGCTATGACGGACTTTATATCTGGTAATTTTGAGTGCCCTTCCAGCGAGGGTTCATAACCTTGCCAGCTCTGAGTTATTTTATGCCTTAGCGGATTTACCCAAAAAAAGTATGATGAGCTTGTCATTCTGTTTTCACTCAAAAATAAACATAGTTTCTCAAGTTCCTTACCAATTCCAACTGCTGTTAATTTCGTATATTTAGCCGTTGCTACTCTTACACACTCATCAAAAATGTTATTATTACACTTGACTACATTAGCTTCACCGTATGATTTCAATAGCACAAACTCAACGATCTTCAACATTGCCAAAGCATTCTGGTTTGATTTTGACTTGTTAAAAGAATGAATATGAAACATATAAGCTTTAGCAAAATCAATGAAACCATCATCTAATTTATCTTTGCTAGTTCGATTATTTTTCATGTCAAACTTGTTGAATCTGTAACATCCCTTCCATACGTGGTTTTCACATGAACTGGCTAACTTAGAGTTGAAAACATTACCCTTGCAAAATTTAATAAAATCCTCAACATTTAAATTTGGGTTGTTAGCATTGATTGGCTCGAATAAAATCACATTGGTCATTCAGAACTCCAGGCTCTAAAGTTTTTGCAGGTAAGACACTCTACGTGTTCGTGTTTACAATCAGTAAATCCAAAAGAATTTAAAACATATTCTTTAAATAGCTTCTTGTTCTGTGTGCTATCGCTACCCTGAAATATCTTCGATAGAGGTTCAAAAAATGAATGAAGTTTCATATCAATATCGTGAACATTATCTGGGCTATTTTTTACGTATATCCCTGATGAGTTAATAGATTTATGGTCTAATGCTTTAGCTATCACATCAACTGAGGCTCCTTCCTTTGCTAAACGTGATCCAAGGGTATACCTAAATCGTCTTGCATTAAGTCGCATATGTTCGTTATTTCTCGATAACCCAATGTTAAATTTAGTAGTCAAAGCACTTAATTTCTTCGAGATAAATGAATTCTTCATATGTAAAAAATCACTTGCCATAATGGTATCTAAACTTTGACCAGACTGAATTGATACGGTTTTTTTGTAGTCCATGAATATAGGTAATTCATTTTTTATATGACTAATCTTCTGATTAATACTATCTTCGATATATCTTTGATTCATATCAATCAAGGTTGTTAGTTTTTCATTAAGGCAGTCATCGATACTTACCAAGCTAAACTCACTTCTAAAGTCCTTCCTTTGTTTTACTTTCGGTACATTTAGAAAGCAACCTTCTCCCGTTCTGATGAGATCTTTTGTTTTTAAGGAGGTTAACTGTAAAGGCCTCCTTCCCGTTGTTGCTAAAAGAATGACGTTGACCAGCCCCCAGTATTAGATACAACCTTCAGTTAGTAATGTCGGTGGGTTTTTCTTCATGTTTCCCGTTTCGCCAGCCTGCTGCAAATTC
>NZ_QGTU01000017.1:0-5359 GCF_003182295.1 Pantoea sp. AG702
TCGAACGCACGTGCCTGGCCGCCGTTAGTTTTAGCCAGAACGGTGGTGATCGCTGCAGTCAGGGTGGTTTTACCGTGGTCAACGTGACCGATGGTTCCCACGTTTACGTGCAGTTTGTTACGTTGAAATTGCTCTTTAGCCATCGCTTGTCCCTCTAAGACACGGATATATCAAAGATATCGTCACATTAACCAGGCATTGCCTGACTGCAAGGAGTTACAGAGAAAAATCAGGAGGGAGATAAAGGAAGTGGTGCTGATACCCAGAGTCGAACTGGGGACCTCACCCTTACCAAGGGTGCGCTCTACCAACTGAGCCATATCAGCACATCTGGAGCGGGCAGCGGGAATCGAACCCGCATCATCAGCTTGGAAGGCTGAGGTAATAGCCATTATACGATGCCCGCATCCTGGAACTCGGCTACCTGTTCTTTCTGTAGCTTGTGAATAACAGAGGATGTCCTCTGTTATCCTTCGCCCGTCAGCGAAGCTGACTGACTTTGACTGAGCTTACACCCAATCTGAATTCAGGGTGAGAAGAAGTGACTCACCTGCCAGATAAACAGGTTGTTTATCTGTTTCTCAACCCGGGGGTTGAAATGGTGGTGGGAGAAGGATTCGAACCTTCGAAGTCTGTGACGGCAGATTTACAGTCTGCTCCCTTTGGCCGCTCGGGAATCCCACCTACTTGATGGTGCCGGCTACCGGAATCGAACTGGTGACCTACTGATTACAAGTCAGTTGCTCTACCAACTGAGCTAAGCCGGCATCAAGTGACGCGCATTCTAGGAAGGTCGGCAGAAGGATGCAACAAAAAAATCACTGTTTTTGTTCTATCGCTTACTATTTGTGCAAAGCATCGCAATTTACCCCTGATATGCAGAAATAACATCCAATTATTGGTTAAAATTTCTCTTCACTCTCTTTCCGATAATGTTGCTCCCTCCCCCTGTCTCGCCCGCTTTCTTATCTTCATCCCTCACCTTTTCTTAGGCCTCTGCCAGAAAAATGCATTAACTGCTCAGTTTTCAATCACCTCATGCGTACTTTTATCGCGACAGGACCCTACCTAAGGCCGCAGCCTTGGGTGTTATCCCCTAAAAGTTTTCAGGCGACACTGCCCGGCCTGAAGATAAGTATCAGTATCAGGCGAAAGGCAGATAAAAACGTCACGGCTGACAGACCACCTGCGGGGCGGTACGGTGCCTGAGGAGAAAAAGGGCTGATAATCTGCACAAGCGTTCGTAGAGCGGCTGTGTGACTCACAGACAGCCTGTCATGCTCTCCACCGCATAGCAGGTCGGGTGAGCATGAAACTCAGATGCGATAAAGAACGTCGCTGACAGCCTCTATAAGAATGTCTGATGCACCAGCGTCGCTGACAGATAAGCTATGGCTGTCCTTAATACAGCAGCACGAGACCGAAGACGCCAGGGCAGACAGGGTTCACGCAATGAAGAGCAAGCGCTGACAATCTGCATGCGCCTGTACGACACAGCGCGGCTGTCTTTCGAACAGCAGGCACGGACGTTGTGCTATAGCGCCAGCTGTGCAGCATCAAAAGAGTATATCCGGGCATATCTGATGCCATGCACCCGGCCTGAACCATGCGTCACGATGACAGCGGTGCGAAAGCCAAAAACGCCTTTGCACAAAATTGCCTGATGTCTGAATGGCAATAAAAAGCATAACGATTAAAGATTTCAAGTCTCTGTACCGACGATTTATCAAATATGCGGAGAGGCTTGCGAAAGCATACCGCCGTTTATTTTTTACTTCTTTTAAAAGCTATACTGGTGATACCCTCCAGCCCATTGTTCTCGTTAATAGCCCTGTGACCGGCAATTCATTTCTCTACACGGCCCGACTCGTCATCGGCGAAAATGTACAGATCGGTTTGAATCTGCAGTCAAATGTATACTTATGGATAAAACGACATCACTTACGACGCCTTATTTACAGTTCACTCGTGAACAGTGGGCGGCATTACGCGACTCGGTTCCAATGACGCTGTCAGAGGATGAGATCGCGCAATTGAAAGGGATTAATGAAGATCTTTCAATTGAGGAAGTGGCAGAAATCTACCTGCCTCTCTCACGTCTGCTTAATTTCTATATAAGTTCAAATGTCCGCCGTCAGGCCGTGCTGGAGCAGTTTCTGGGAACGAACGGGCAAAAAATTCCTTATATCATCAGCATTGCGGGCAGCGTTGCGGTGGGCAAAAGCACCACTGCTCGTGTTTTGCAGGCGCTTCTGAGCCGCTGGCCCGGACACCGTAAGGTTGAGTTAATTACGACAGATGGTTTTCTTCATCCCAACGCCGTGCTGAAAGAGCGCGGCTTAATGAAGAAAAAAGGCTTTCCTCAGTCCTATGATATGCATCGGCTGGTGAAATTTGTTTCCGACCTTAAGTCGGGCGCCAGCCAGGTTACCGCACCCGTCTACTCCCATTTAATTTATGATGTTATTCCGGATGGCGATAAGGTTGTCCAGCAACCTGATATTCTGATTCTGGAAGGGTTAAATGTGCTGCAGAGCGGCATGGATTATCCTCACGATCCACACCATGTTTTTGTTTCCGACTTTGTGGATTTTTCAATCTATGTGGATGCTGAAGAAGATCTTTTGCAGCGCTGGTATGTGAATCGTTTCCTTAAATTTCGCCAGGGCGCTTTTACCGATCCCAACTCTTATTTTCATCACTATGCTCAGCTACCTGAAGACGAAGCCGTTAATATTGCTGGCTCGTTGTGGCGGGAGATTAACTGGTTGAATCTGAAAGAAAACATTCTTCCTACACGTGAAAGAGCCAGCTTGATTATGACGAAAAGCGGTAACCACGCGGTGGAAAAACTGCGTCTCAGAAAATAACAGGTGGCGATAAAGCCTGCCAAAAAGCAGGCTTTATTTTATTTTTCAAACCGGTCGAAGAGATATTTCTCCCCCTACCCACGATTGAATTTTTCCGTCTTGTTCCAGCTGCAAACCACCCTGATTATCAATGCCACGAGCAATACCGTGCACTTCACGTTCACCAATCAATAATTTAACCGGGCGATTGATGAAGTTGTCCAGTTCGGCCCAGCGCGTCACAAAGGGCGTTAATCCCTCCTGCTCAAATACGGGTAGTGCTTCACGCAGGCGATTAATCAGTGTTGCTGCCAGTTCATTGCGATTAATCGTCACGCCGGCTTCCTGTAAGTTAATCCAGCCCTGATTAATCTGCGCCGCTTCGGCAGTTCTCATCGCCAGATTAATTCCGGCGCCTATCACGATTTGTGCTGCATCGCCGGTTTTACCGGTTAATTCAACCAGGATCCCCGCTAACTTCCGGTCATGAAGATAAATGTCGTTAGGCCATTTTACCCGTACGTCCTGCGCACCTAACGACCTCAGCGTTTCCGCCATAATGATACCAATCACCAGGCTCAGCCCCATTGCCGCTGCCGGGCCCTGTTCCAGGCGCCAGTACATAGACATATAGAGGTTGGCACCAAAGGGTGAAAACCAGTGACGTCCGCGTCGGCCACGTCCTGCCTGCTGATATTCAGCGAGGCAGACGGATCCTGAAGGCAGAGAATGCATACGTTCGAGTAAATACTGATTAGTTGAATCAATAACCGGTATTACGGCTATATCAGCCTGAGACAGTTGCCCCAAAATCTTTTGTTCATTCAGTAACTGAAGTGGGGCTGGAAAACTGTAGCCCTTACCTGTGACGGTATATACCTCAAGGCCCCAGCTTTTTAGCGTTTGAATATGTTTATTAATCGCCGCACGGCTCATACCAAGCGTTTCACCGAGTTGCTCACCCGAGTGAAACTCACCATCGGCCAGGATATCAATTAATTTAAGCGGTACGCTATGATCCTTCATGAGATGACCTCTACAGCGTTACATTCACCCTGAGCCTGAATGAAACGAACTTCTGGCTCCAGCCAGACATTAAATTTTTCACCTACCCGGGAACGTACCTTTTTTGCCAGCGCGACAATGTCGTCAGGTGTGGCATTTTCAGCATTGATTAACACTAATGCCTGCTGCTGATGCACTGCCGCACCGCCAATTCGGCTGCCTTTAAGCTGGCATTGATCGATGAGCCAGCCTGCAGCCAGTTTAATTTCACCTGTAGGCTGAGGATAATGTGGCATCGCTGGGTACTCACTCAACAGCACAGCCGCCTGCTGGCCAGTTATCACGGGATTTTTAAAAAAACTGCCCACGTTACCGGTTATTTTCGGATCCGGTAATTTACTCTGTCGCATATGACAGACCGCATGAAAAACATCCCAGGCATTTGCCGTGGCAGGGTTTAGCGTTTTTAAATCACCGTAGGTCAGGACGGGCTGCCAGTGTTTTTTCAACGAAAATCCGACAGCGATAATCGTGTAGCCTGACTGGTACTGATGTTTGAAAATACTGTCGCGATAACCAAACTGGCAATCGTCACGGCTCAAACGCTGTGTGAGACCGGTATGCAGATTTAGTACATCGACGTATTCACATACATCTTTTAACTCAACGCCATAGGCACCGATATTCTGTATGGGTGCTGATCCTACCATTCCAGGAATGAGTGCCAGATTTTCCAGACCCGAAATCCCTTTTTCCAGGGTAGTTTTCACCAGTTGGTGCCAGTTCTCGCCCGCGCCAACGTGCAGTTTCCAGCGCTCAGTCTCATCAAGGATTTCAACCCCTGCAATGCGGTTGATCACCACCACGCCTGCAAAGTCTTCTAGGAAGAGCACGTTGCTGCCTTCCCCAAGGACCAGAAAAGGTTGCTGGCTACGCTGGCTCATTTGCCAGGCTGAAAGTATGGCTTCCGGCGATTCGGCGACAATACGTGTTTTTGCGCTGACATCAAGCCCCAGCGTGTTGTCGGCTTTTAATGAGATGTACGAACTGGACATGATACGGCCTTAACGGGTTAATCTGCCGGTAGTTTACCGCATCACAACGGTAATGCGGGGGAATTTGCATGCGATGAAAGGCTTTCAACGATTTTGCGGCTCCTGAAAATCCTGATAGCGACAGAAATAAAGTGGTTGGGTGGATACCGGGAGGCTGGCAGGTAACGATTTTCACAGTTTTGTTTCAGATGATGCTCAGAATGACGCAGTGCGGGAGAGGATTAAAGCAGCAAGAGCGGCGTTGCAGACCCGCGGTTGTATCGGGGTCATGATGAGACGGAATATGATGAGGGGTTATCTGCCAGATCGCAGACGTAAAAAAACCCTGAACGTCAGTTCAGGGCTTCTTCACTTGTTTGATGCCTGGCAGTTTATGAATCACGCTGTGATTCACCCTTCGGGCCGCTGCTTCGCAGCGTTCAAAAGCGTTCGCTTTTGTCCTACTCTACT
>NZ_QGTU01000018.1:0-2183 GCF_003182295.1 Pantoea sp. AG702
AAACGCCTGTGGGTTGTGAGGTTAAGCGACTAAGCGTACACGGTGGATGCCCTGGCAGTCAGAGGCGATGAAGGGCGTGCTAATCTGCGATAAGCGCCGGTAAGGTGATATGAACCGCTACAACCGGCGATACCCGAATGGGGAAACCCAGTGTGACTCGTCACACTATCATGCAGTGAATACATAGCTGTATGAGGCGAACCGGGGGAACTGAAACATCTAAGTACCCCGAGGAAAAGAAATCAACCGAGATTCCCCCAGTAGCGGCGAGCGAACGGGGAGGAGCCCAGAACCATCATCAGCTTGTGCATCAGTGGAAGCGTCTGGAAAGTCGCAGGGTACAGGGTGATACTCCCGTACACAAAGGTGCACAGGCTGTGAGTTCGATGAGTAAGGCGGGACACGTGGTATCCTGTCTGAATATGGGGGGACCATCCTCCAAGGCTAAATACTCCTGACTGACCGATAGTGAACCAGTACCGTGAGGGAAAGGCGAAAAGAACCCCGGCGAGGGGAGTGAAACAGAACCTGAAACCGTGTACGTACAAGCAGTGGGAGCCTCTTTATGGGGTGACTGCGTACCTTTTGTATAATGGGTCAGCGACTTATATTCTGTAGCAAGGTTAACCGCATAGGGGAGCCGCAGGGAAACCGAGTCTTAACTGGGCGTTAAGTTGCAGGGTATAGACCCGAAACCCGGTGATCTAGCCATGGGCAGGTTGAAGGTTGGGTAACACTAACTGGAGGACCGAACCGACTAATGTTGAAAAATTAGCGGATGACCTGTGGCTGGGGGTGAAAGGCCAATCAAACCGGGAGATAGCTGGTTCTCCCCGAAAGCTATTTAGGTAGCGCCTCGTGAACTCATCTCCGGGGGTAGAGCACTGTTTCGGCTAGGGGGCCATCCCGGCTTACCAACCCGATGCAAACTGCGAATACCGGAGAATGTTATCACGGGAGACACACGGCGGGTGCTAACGTCCGTCGTGAAGAGGGAAACAACCCAGACCGCCAGCTAAGGTCCCAAAGTCATGGTTAAGTGGGAAACGATGTGGGAAGGCCCAGACAGCCAGGATGTTGGCTTAGAAGCAGCCATCATTTAAAGAAAGCGTAATAGCTCACTGGTCGAGTCGGCCTGCGCGGAAGATGTAACGGGGCTAAACCATGCACCGAAGCTGCGGCAGCGACGCTTATGCGTTGTTGGGTAGGGGAGCGTTCTGTAAGCCGTCGAAGGTGTGCTGTGAGGCATGCTGGAGGTATCAGAAGTGCGAATGCTGACATAAGTAACGATAAACAAGGTGAAAAACCTTGTCGCCGGAAGACCAAGGGTTCCTGTTCAACGTTAATCGGAGCAGGGTGAGTCGACCCCTAAGGCGAGGCCGAAAGGCGTAGTCGATGGGAAACAGGTTAATATTCCTGTACTTGGTGTTACTGCGAAGGGGGGACGGAGAAGGCTATATCAGCCGGGCGACGGTTGTCCCGGTTTAAGCGTGTAGGTGTGTGTTCCAGGCAAATCCGGTTCACTTTACACTGAGGCGTGACGACGAGGCACTACGGTGCTGAAGTGATAAATGCCCTGCTTCCAGGAAAAGCCTCTAAGCATCAGGTAACACAAAATCGTACCCCAAACCGACACAGGTGGTCAGGTAGAGAATACCAAGGCGCTTGAGAGAACTCGGGTGAAGGAACTAGGCAAAATGGTGCCGTAACTTCGGGAGAAGGCACGCTGGCGCGTAGGTGAAGGGACTTGCTCCCGGAGCTGAAGCCAGTCGAAGATACCAGCTGGCTGCAACTGTTTATTAAAAACACAGCACTGTGCAAACACGAAAGTGGACGTATACGGTGTGACGCCTGCCCGGTGCCGGAAGGTTAATTGATGGGGTTATCCGCAAGGAGAAGCTCTTGATCGAAGCCCCGGTAAACGGCGGCCGTAACTATAACGGTCCTAAGGTAGCGAAATTCCTTGTCGGGTAAGTTCCGACCTGCACGAATGGCGTAATGATGGCCAGGCTGTCTCCACCCGAGACTCAGTGAAATTGAAATCGCTGTGAAGATGCAGTGTACCCGCGGCAAGACGGAAAGACCCCGTGAACCTTTACTACAGCTTGACACTGAACACTGAGCCTTGATGTGTAGGATAGGTGGGAGGCTTTGAAGCGTGGACGCCAGTCTGCGTGGAGCCG
>NZ_QGTU01000019.1:0-1900 GCF_003182295.1 Pantoea sp. AG702
ACTTCGGTCAGCGCGCCTTCAGCGGTCTGCGACAGAGAGATACCGTCGTTGGCGTTGCGGGCAGCAACGGTCAGGCCGTTGATGTTAGAGCTGAAGCGGTTAGCGATCGCTTCGCCGGCTGCATCGTCTTTTGCGCTGTTAATACGCAGGCCGGAAGACAGGCGCTCAATCGCAGTACCCAGCGAAGACTGAGATTTGCTCAGGTTGTTCTGAGTAACCAGAGACAGGGTATTGGTATTAATAACTGCCATAATAATTATCCTTTATATAAAAATTACAGGGTTTGGATTCGGCCTGCGGCTTCATCACCTTCAATATTGTTATCGCCCGTCATGAGCAAAACTTTACGCAGGACGCAGGTTTTTTTAATCGTCCGTTGGAAAACCTGTTCAGATGGAATCTCAGGCGTAGCTGAATAACCTCATCAGCAACATAAAAGCCATTGCGCTGTTTCGCATTGGGCTATGAATGCCCGACACAAAAAGCAATGGATGAGGTAAAAGCAAAACGGGAGCAAACTCGTTTGAGAAGGATATTTATATGACACAAATGAAAAACGCCTTCATAACTGAAGGCGTTTTTATTGATACAGGTTTTGCGGCGATTAACGCAGCAGAGACAGCATGGTCTGTGGAACCTGGTTGGCCTGGGCCAGTACAGAAGAACCAGCCTGCTGCAGGATCTGCGCGCGGGACATGTTCGACACTTCCGTTGCGTAATCCGCATCCTGGATACGGCTGCGGGCCGCGGTCAGGTTGGTTACGGTGTTGTTCAGGTTGCTGATGGTGGACTCAAAACGGTTCTGAGACGCACCCAGCAGGCTGCGCTGGTTGTCTACCGCTTTGATCGCCTTATCGATATCGGCCAGCGGCGTGGTGCCTGCTGCAGTACCACCGGTACCACCGGTGACGGCACCTTTCAGCACGTCGAAACCGATCGCTGAAGTGGTACGCGCGTTGCCGTTTACAGTGTCGCCCGTGGTCATTGCGCGGGTGTTCTGGGTGGTACCAGACTGACCGGCTGAGGCCAGGTCAAAACCGTCGCTTGCGCTGATGGTGATACCGATGGTTTCACCGTCTTTCGCGCCAACCTGGAAGTTGTAGGTGCTGCTGCCTGAACCGGTGTTCAGCACTTTGATGCCGTTGAAGTCGGTCTGCTTGGTGACGCGGTCGATTTCCTGCATACGCTGGTTAACTTCAGCCTGAATCGAGTCGATGTCAGACGCTGAGTTAGAGCTGTTCTGCGCCTGAACGGTCAGGTCACGTACGCGCTGCAGGTTGTTGTTGACTTCGGTCAGCGCGCCTTCAGCGGTCTGCGACAGCGAGATACCGTCGTTGGCGTTGCGGGCAGCAACGGTCAGGCCGTTGATGTTAGACGTAAAGCGGTTAGCGATCGCTTCACCGGCTGCATCGTCTTTCGCGCTGTTGATGCGCAGGCCGGAAGACAGACGCTCAATGGCAGTGCCCAGTGATGACTGAGATTTGCTCAGGTTGTTCTGAGTAACCAGAGACAGGGTATTGGTATTAATGACTGCCATGATGAATGTCCTTTAATAAGAAAGTCAGGGTCAGGTATTTGGCCTGCGGCTTTATTGCCTTCAATATTGTTATCGCCCGCTCTGGTTGAAACTTTAATTCTTCGTGTCGTTTTTTATTACTTTGCCGTAAAAACCTAAGCCTGTACTGCTAAAGCGGACATCACTTCGTACAAAAAGAGCCTCAAAACGCTGTTCAATACCTTACCGCGCGCCTAATCCGTTGAGGTTGTCATCAGCCTGCCGCGGCAATAAAAAAACGCCCTCATTGCTGAGGGCGTTTTTATTAATACAGGTTTTGCGGCGATTAACGCAGCAGAGACAGCATGGTCTGTGGAACCTGGTTGGCCTGGGCCAGTACAGAAG
>NZ_QGTU01000021.1:0-1224 GCF_003182295.1 Pantoea sp. AG702
TGACCTGCTCCCCGTTGATTAATACACCGTGATGTTAGTAATGTCTTCATAAGCCACATGAGGACATCCCCATGAAGAAGCGATTTTCCGACGAACAGATCATCAGTATTCTCCGCGAGGCAGAAGACGGGGTTTCGGCCCGGGAACTCTGTCGCAAGCATGCCATTTCAGATGCCACCTTTTACTCCTGGCGCAAGAAGTTCGGCGGCATGGAAGTTCCCGAAGTGAAGCGGCTCAAGTCGCTTGAAGAGGAGAACGCCCGCCTCAAGAAGCTCCTTGCCGAAGCCATGCTGGATAAGGAGGCACTTCAGGTGGCTCTGGGGCGAAAGTACTGACGACAGACCAGAAGCGGGAAGCCGTGGAGGTCATGTGTGAGGCAATGGGTCTGTCGCAACGCCGTGCCTGCAGTCTGGCTGGTCTGTCACTTTCAACCTGCCGTTATTCGGCCCAGCGTCCTGCTGCTGACGCGCAACTGTCTCTACGGATCACAGAGCTGGCACTTGAACGCCGGCGATTTGGTTACCGGCGGATCTGGCAGTTATTGCGCCGGGAGGGCCTTCACGTCAACCATAAGCGGGTTTACCGCATCTATCACCTTAACGGTCTGTGTGTAAAACGCAGGTGCCGCCGTAAGGGTCTGGCGACTGAACGGCTTCCGCTTCTCCGCCCGGATGCGCCGAACATGACATGGTCAATGGATTTTGTCATGGATGCACTTGCCAGCGGCCGCCGGATTAAGTGCCTGACCTGTGTGGATGATTTCACGAAAGAGTGTCTGACGATCACAGCCGCTTTCGGGATTTCAGGTGTTCAGGTCACGCGGATTCTGGACAGCATTGCGCTGTTTCGTGGATATCCTGCGACAATAAGAACCGATCATGGTCCGGAATTTACCTGCCGCGCGCTGGATCAATGGGCCTTTGAACATAGTGTTGAGCTGCGCTTAATCCAGCCAGGCAAGCCAACTCAAAACGGATTTATTGAGAGTTTTAACGGTCGCTTTCGGGATGAATGCCTGAATGAGCACTGGTTCAGCGATGTTCTTCATGCCCGGAAAATCATTAATGACTGGCGGCAGGACTATAACGAGTCCAGACCTCATTCATCGCTGAATTATCAGACGCCATCTGAATTTGCAGCAGGCTGGCGAAACGGGAAACATGAAGAAAAACCCACCGACATTACTAACTGAAGGTTGTATCTAATACTGGGGGCTGGTCAACG
>NZ_QGTU01000022.1:0-1131 GCF_003182295.1 Pantoea sp. AG702
CCGGCACAATTGACTTACTGAAAACGACCACACAGGAAGCCGACATGACCGACACCGCTTTATCCCTTCCCGCCGCCACGCAGGCCGCGCTTGATAAGGTCAGCACCGCTAAGGCGGCATGGCTTGAGGCCCGTCGCGTGCAGGCCGCCGCCGCTGAAAATGCCGAAACCATCCGCCAGCGCCGGGCGGAAACCGAAGCCACCGCGAACGCGCAGAACGACGAGTGGCGCGCCCTGTTCCGCGACAGCAGCGGAGCCATGACGCCGGAAATGCGCGCGCTGCGCACCGAAATCGCGCTGAACCGCGAGACGCTGGAGGAGTTCGACGCGCTGCTGGCCTCCCACGCCGAAGAAACGGCCTGCCTGCCGTTTGAGACCGCCGACCGGGCGCAGGAGTACATCAGCGCCCACAACAGCCTGGTTGAGCTGCGCGCCATGCAGCTCTGGCAGGACTTCATGCGTGACCACGGCCAGCCGCTGATTCAGACGCTGAGCCTGCTGCACATCACGCTGGGCCGTCAGGCCGCGCTGGTCACCGGCGTGGTGGACTCCGTGAACGACCCCGACAGCGTGCTGAAGAACTTCATCAAGCGCCACATCACTGAACCGGCGGTTTCCGGTGAGGCCATGCCCGACAGCGACCCGGTGTTCCGCCTGTGCGGCGTGACCCCCGACGCCACCGCCAGGGCTGATGCGGGCCGCACCCTGTCACCGGCCGCCCGTCATAAGGCCAGAATCCGCCTGGAGTTAAAGCAGAAGGAAAGCCGCTGATGGCCCTGAAATGTCCCGAATGCGGTCAGGTGGCCCACACCCGCACCAGCGCCTACGAGGCCCCGTCCGTCAAGCGCACCTGGTATCAGTGCCAGAACCTCGACTGCTCCTGCACGTTCACTGCGCTGGAGAGCGTCGAGAAAATCATAATGAAGCCCAACAGGCCCGTGGCGGCAGAGCCGGAGCCGGAAAATGATGCGCCGGTGCGCCAGCCGCAGACGCTGGGCCGCTACGGCTCCGCCTGCACCCGTAAAGACCGCCACGCACAGCCCTGACAGAGAGGAAAAGACATGACACAGAAGCAGATGACCGACGAACAGATTAAGGCAACCGGCCAGTACGTGGGCCAGCTTGTGGCACG
>NZ_QGTU01000023.1:0-1055 GCF_003182295.1 Pantoea sp. AG702
ACCATCGGTCACGTTGACCACGGTAAAACCACCCTGACTGCAGCGATCACCACCGTTCTGGCTAAAACCAACGGCGGCCAGGCACGTGCGTTCGATCAGATCGACAGCACCCCGGAAGAAAAAGCACGTGGTATCACCATCAACACGGCACACGTTGAGTATGAAACCCCGTCTCGCCACTATGCGCACGTTGACTGCCCAGGCCACGCCGACTATGTGAAAAACATGATCACCGGTGCTGCGCAGATGGACGGCGCGATCCTGGTTGTTGCTGCGACTGACGGCCCAATGCCGCAGACCCGTGAGCACATCCTGCTGGGTCGTCAGGTAGGCGTTCCTTACATCATCGTGTTCCTGAACAAGTGTGACATGGTTGATGACGAAGAGCTGCTGGAACTGGTTGAGATGGAAGTTCGTGACCTGCTGTCACAGTACGACTTCCCGGGCGACGATACACCAATCGTTCGCGGTTCAGCCCTGAAAGCGCTGGAAGGCAACCCAGAGTGGGAAGAGAAGATCGTTGAGCTGGCTGGTCACCTGGATAACTACATCCCGGATCCAGTACGTGCAATCGATATGCCATTCCTGCTGCCAATCGAAGACGTATTCTCAATCTCTGGCCGTGGTACTGTTGTAACCGGTCGTGTAGAGCGCGGTATCGTTAAAGTCGGCGACGAAGTTGAAATCGTTGGTATCAAAGATACCGCGAAATCAACCTGTACCGGTGTTGAAATGTTCCGCAAACTGCTGGACCAGGGTCAGGCAGGCGAAAACTGTGGTGTTCTGCTGCGCGGTATCAAGCGTGAAGACATCCAGCGTGGTCAGGTTCTGGCGAAGCCAGGCTCAATCAAGCCACACACCAAGTTCGAGTCAGAAGTTTACGTTCTGTCTAAAGACGAAGGTGGCCGCCATACTCCGTTCTTCAAGGGCTACCGTCCACAGTTCTACTTCCGTACCACAGACGTGACCGGTTCAGTAGAGCTGCCAGAAGGCGTTGAAATGGTTATGCCAGGCGACAACATCAAAATGGTTGTTACCCTGATTCACCCAATCGC